>NZ_FOSE01000008.1 GCF_900114185.1 Cellulomonas sp. KH9 | reverse complement strand
GACCGGATTCAACTGGTCGATGCAACACCGGCTTGTTGGACCGAGCGTAGGTGCTCGTCGAGGGCTTCGGCGGGGGTTCGCCAGCCGAGGGTCTTGCGAGGTCGGGTATTCAGGGCGTGGGCGACGGCTTCGAGGTCCTCGGCGGACCACCGGGACAGGTCCGTGCCCTTGGGGAAGTACTGACGCAACAGCCCGTTGGTGTTCTCGTTCGTGCCGCGCTGCCAGGGCGACTGGGGGTCGGCGAAGAACACGGGGATGCCGGTGGCGACCTTGAACTGGGCGTGGGCGGACATCTCCTTGCCGCGGTCCCAGGTCAGCGACCTGGTCAGCTGCGTCGGCAGGGTCGTCATCGTCGCGGCCAGGGCCCGACTCATGGTGATCGCGCCGTAGCCGGCCAGAGCTGGGCCGTTCTTTGGCGTCTCCTTGTGCCGGTAGCCCTCCTCGCGGGGCAGGTGCACCAGCATCGTGAACCTCGTGGTGCGCTCGACCACGGTGCCGATCGCGGACCGTTCCAGGCCGATCAGCAGGTCTCCTTCCCAGTGCCCGGGAACCGCGCGGTCGGCGACCTCTGCGGGACGTTCGCTGATCAGCGTCTCGGGTGTCACGTGCGCCCACGTCTTGCGTCGGGATCGCTCCCGCGGCGCGCGCAGCGCGCGTCCGGTGCGCAGGCACCAGACCAGCTCGCGCTTGAGCGCGCCGCGGCCTTGGATGTAAAGCGCCTGGTAGATCGCCTCGTGGCTGATCCTCATCGCCTCATCATCGGGGAAGTCAATCTTGAGACGATGGCTGATCTGCTCGGGGCTCCACGCCAACGCCCAGGGCCGGTGCTTGCGGTGGGGCTTGTTGAGCCCGGTGAACTTCGGCGCCTGCGGCCCCGGCACGGGCGTGCCGTCGGGGCGACTAATCCGCCCGGCGAGCCGCTCTTGGACGTAGACGCGCAGCCGCGGGTTCGTGACGAGCTTCGCCGGCTTCGGCCGCTTGGCCGCCATGTCGGCCTTCCACTGCGCCACCGACGCGCGATAGCCGGTACTCCCGGCGCGCGTGGCCGCGTTGCGGCGCAGCTCGCGCGACACCGTGCCGGGGTCGCGCCCGATCTGGCGAGCGATCTCGCGCACGCCCTTGGCCTGAGCCTTCAGGACCGCGATCTCTTCCCGCTCAACGAACGACAGATACCGCCCGGTGGGCTGGTGCTTCAGATCGAAGGGCGCCATGCCGCCAGCGTTGCGGAACCAGCGTTGACCGACCGCGGGCGCCACGCTGGCTACTGCGGCGGCTTCGATCGGCAGCAACCCCTTCGCGATCGCCTCCCAGAAGACTGCCTCCACGGCGCGCTGGAACTTCGGATGACCCGGTGAGCGCAACTTCGGGCGCTCTGCCCGGTCCGCTGCCTGCTGCCGACGAACCATCGAACACCTCCACGATCTCGAGGTGTTGCGACGACCGATTGAATCCGCCCTGGGACCCGCGGTCAGAGTGGACCACGGTCCCGGCCGGTCGGCGCAGAGCGACGGCGTTGGCCAGCGCGTTGACCGCGAGCTGCGAGGTCATCCGGTTGTCGATCGAGTAGCCGACGATCCGGTTGGTGCACGCGTCCTTGATCGCGCACAGGTAGATCTTGCCCTCGGCGGTGGGGTGCTCGGTGATGTCCGTGAGCCACAGCCGGTTCGGACGGTCGGCGGTGAAGTTCCGCTCGACGAGGTCGTCGTGGACCGGCGGGCCGGGCCGCCGGGCGGTCCCGCGCTTCTTGGAGTGCGCGGAGAACAGCCGTGCCGTGCTGCACAGGCGGTGCACCCGGTTGCGGCCGGCCACGATGCCGCGCGCGGGCAGCTCGTCGGCGATGAACCGGTAACCGAACTCCGGGTCGTCGTGGTGGATGTCGATCGCGGCGTTGATCAGGTGCGCGTCGTCCCAGTCCCGGTCCGTCACAGGCCGCGAACGCCAGGCGTAGTACGCCTGCTTGGAGAACCCGAGCACCCGGCAGGTCACCGCGACGGGGATGCCGTCCGCGGCCAGGTCACCGACCAGCGGGTACATCATTTTGGGAGGACGTCCCGGGCGAAGTAGGCCGTCGCGCGGCGCAGGATCTCGTTCTCCTGCTCGACCTGCTTGAGCCGGCGACGCAGCTCACGAACCTCGTCATCGCCGCCGGGCGACGGGTCGGGCTCACGGCGACCCGAGGCACGGGCATCCTCCCGGTCAGCGATCGCCAACCAGCGGGCCAAGCACGACTCGGAGATCCCGAAACTACGGGCGACCTGCGCCCGGGACTGCTCGCCACGGCGAGCCACTGCGATCACGTCTCGCCGGAACTCCGGCGGGTATGCGACAGGCACGATGCTGATCCTTCCAGCGAGGACCGCGTCCTCGCAGGCCAGGAGTCAACCGAACCCGGGGCAGTCCCGGGGTGCGCTTGCCCCTCTTGGCCGCCTTCTCGTGGATGCTGGCCAATGCAAGGTGCGCTGCGGCCTGGTCCACGTAGAACGCCTTGTCGCAGGTTCGCACCGCGCCAGTCTTCACCGCCCACCGACTGCAACTACAGAGCCACGTGGGGGACCGATTCTGAGGATTCGGACAGGAACATGAGACGTCCGTCGTCTCACTCACTTGTCCACCCGCAGGTCATGGCCGTGGCGCGCGGACAAGTTCGATGAGTTCCTACAGCCGGTGGCCCGATGTGGGTCACCAGATGGCAGGAGCCCGCGGTGAAGTGCCGTCTGCCGCGCGCGAACCTCTCGGTCCCGACGAGCCGCGATGACCGGGTGCGTTGCGTGCTTCGGCGACCAGCCGGTGGCACTCAGCGTCCGCCGCCGGCCAGGTGGACGTGGCGCGCGCAGGACGCGCGACGACGCCAGACTGGCGCGGTGCCGAGCCGCCGTCGCGTCCGCGTCCTGCTGATCGCCCTGACGGGGACGGTCGTCGTCCTCGCGCTCGGGGCCGCGCTCGTCGAACGCGGCCTGGTGTGGCCGAACCGTCTGTTCGCGGCGCGCTACGACGTGCGGGGGGTCGACGTCTCGGCGTGGCAGGGAACCGTCGACTGGCCGACGATCGCCCGGCAGGACGTCGACTTCGCGTACGTGAAGGCCACCGAGGGCTCGTCGTTCGTCGACCGGGAGTTCGAGGCGAACCTGCGCGGGGCGCGTGAGGCCGGGCTGCTGGTCGGTGCGTACCACTTCTTCAGCTTCGAGAGCAGCGGCAGGGCGCAGGCCGAGCACGTGCTCGCGACGGTGCCGGACGACGAGGACCTGCTGCCCGTCGCGATCGACGTCGAGTACTACGGGACGTTCCACGCCGACCCCCCGGACGCGTCGCAGGTCCGCCCGGAGCTGACCGCGCTCATCGCGACCCTGCGTGACCACGGCATCGAGCCGGTCGTGTACGCGACCGGCAGCGCGTACGACCGGTACGTCGCCGGCCACTTCCCCGGCACGCCCATCTGGATCCGGTCGGTGATCGTGCCGCCCGCCCTGTCGGACGACCGGGCGTGGACCTTCTGGCAGTACTCGAACCGGGACCGCCTCGACGGGTACGACGGCGAGGAGCCGTTCATCGACATGAACGTCTTCGACGGCGACCTCGACGACCTGCGCGCCCTGCGGTAGGCCCCCCGGGGGGGCAGGTCACGACGCGAGCCGGTCCGCCGTGGGCAGGCCGCTGCGTGAGCGCCCGTGGACGAACCGACCCAGATCGGGTGCCCGGTCACTAGGCTCCGTCTCGGTCGGGGAGTCCTCCTGGCGGCGCGAGGAGGAGCAGGCGTGGGGTTCATCCAGATCGAGGACGCCTCTGGGGTCGTCGCTCGTATGCGGCGCGTCGCGGACGACCTGGATCTGGCGCGGCACGAGCTGCGCACGCGTGCTGCCGAGCTGGACGTGGACAGCGCGTCGTTGTCCGGTCTCACGCCGGTGACGGCCCGCATCCGCGCCCTGGCTGCCGACCTGCAGACGCGGGTCGACCTGGCGACGGCGATCGAGGCTGGCCGCCCGACCTGGATGGGGCAGAACCCTGCGGTGGAGGTCCCCGACGTCGCCGGCGAGCACCTGTACGCGGCGACGGGCAGGGAGCTGGCTCACGCCGCACGCCGCCTCGACGCGCAGGACGCCACGGCGCTGGCGTGGTTCGCCGAGGTCGTGACGCGCCATCGCCACAGCCCTGGTCTTGCGGCGTCCTTCCTCTCCACGCTGGGGGGCGACGACACGCTGGACCTGATGGCCCGGATCGCCGTCAGCACACTGCCGGGTCAGGCGCCGGGCGAGGCGCAGCGACGCACCATGTCCTCCCTGCGGTACCTGCTGCACGTCGCCGACCGCCACTGGGACGACGCGCACCGCTCGACGTTCGCGGCCGAAGCCGTCCGTGCGACAACGGGCCAGCACGGGGACGACCCGGTCAGCCCGTTCGTCGCCGGGTACGGCGGGGCCTTGTCCTACCTGCTGGACGGCCAGCAGCACAGCTCGGCCCTGACCCTGGCGGTCGCACGGGGTCTCGACGAGTACGAACGTGGCACGGCGCTGGTGGTGGAGAGCCCTGCGGACGACACGCTGTGGATGCAGCGGTGGGCCGGCTTCTTCCCGGAGCTGCCCGGGGGCAAGCCGTCGCCGGCGTCGTGGGACCCCGGGATCGGCCTGATGTCCGCCCTGGCCGACGACCCCGCGGCCACGGTGACGTTCTTCACCGAGGGCTCGGACGGCCGTGAGGCGACCGCCCGCATGACCTACTGGCTGCACGACCGCACGTGGGACGACCAGTTCTCGGCGTTGAGCCGCGCGATGGTGGCCGCGACCACCGACACCAAACTGCTCGCCGACCCCGCGGCCGCCTACGCGACGGCGTCGCTCACCGCCGCAGTCGTGAACCTCATCGGGACACGGACCGACATCGACCGGGACGTGCTGACCGGCGGGTACGGACCCACGGACGCCGCGAGCAACTTCGCCGCGATCCTGGCCACGCACGCGCTCGCGATGGACTCGGCGACGTGGGACAAACAGATGTACATCGGGACTGCCGAGGTCGGCATCGAGGGCACTGCCTGGTTCCACACGGCGCCACTCGGGGTGCGGCCCGTGTTCGATGCGCGCACCATCGGCGGGGACGCACGCACGCAGTCCCCGCTGGGGGCCTTCGTGACGCTAGCGTCGGCCACGGCCGAGTCCACAGCGACGCTGCGCACCGGGGTCGACCGGTACGCCGCAGCGAAGTACGGCATCGCCCTGGACGCCATCGAAGAATCGCTCGCAGCGCAGGGCACGATCCTGGTCGAGCAGCAGGCCTACAACCAGCTCGCCGGTCACCCGACCGGCCTGTTCACCGATGCTTGGACGTCACAGGGCCGACTCGAAGGCATGCTCACCCACGCGGTCGGCCGTCAGGACATCGACGACGCCCAGGTCGATGCGGCACGCACCGAGGCATGGACCACGTCCCTCGTCACCGTCGTCAGCGTGAGCGGAGCGGCCGGTGCCCTCACCGGTGACATCGCCAACGGTGTGCGTGCCGTCGCCGCCACCTACCCGCAGAACGGGCAGTCGCTCGACGGGGCCGAGCGAACCGTTGTCAGTGCACTCGCACCGGACTACGTCGTGACGGAGCGGGTCGTCGAGGCGACGGAGGTGGCCGCCGCGGCGAGGGACCGCGCCCGCTACCAGGTGATCTCCGCGCTGGCGACGGCGTCCCTCACACCACCGGAGCTGGCAGCACCGTTACGCCACACGGACGGCAGAGCACTGAGCTACGAGGAGTTCAGATTGAGCGGCACAGCCTCGGGGGACCTCACCCACGCCCTGAACCTCGGAGCGCTCCTCGATCCGACGGAGTTCAACGGAGCATTCGACAAGGCCTTCCTCGTTCTCTACCCGGCGGACTGAGACATGACCACCACGACCCACCCCAGCACGGTCCGGCGCCTGGCAGCGGCGGCGTGCACAGCAGCGCTCCTGCTGACCGGCTGCACCCAGGCAGACGACGAACCCAGCGACCCCCCCGGCGCGACCGCCGGAGTCCTGACCACCGACGACCTCGGACAGGACTGGACCGGCCCGTGGTGGGACGTCGCGGCCGCGCAGAAGGAACGCCACCCCGAGTACCCACCGTTCGAGCTCGGGTGCGACGTTCCCCTGGTGCCGAGCGGTGGGTTTGGTGATGCCGGGCGCAAGGCGTACGCAAGTGCGGCCTGGAGCACCGGCGAGCACGGTGAGGTCATCGTCTGGTCCCAGGCCGCCCGCTACGACTACCCGCGCTACGTCGACGAGGTGCTGGCCAAGATCGAGGACCGCGCGAGCCGGTGCGTCGCGTGGGAGCCCATCGTGCCTGAGGCCACCTCCGTGGCCACCGTCACCGGCACCCCGCAGGCACCCGTGCTCGACGAGGTCTACCGGGAGAACACCCCCCGCGCCTGGCACATCCGCACCACGTGGACCACCACCCCCGACGACATCCTCGTCATGCTCACCATCGGCTGGCGGCCGGGCGAGGACCCCGACCTCGACCACGAGGCACTCCTGGCCACAGCGGTCGAACGCGCCGCCACCTTGCCCGAGACCACCAACGACCCCTGGCCGAGCTGACCCCACGCCACACCCGCCCACCCCGCGCCACGGAGCACCCATGTCGACCGGACTGACCCCTGACTTCCGACCCAACCAGTACAGGGCCGCGCTTGGCGCGGCCGCGGCCCACGCCACGACGACCGCCGCCACGTTGACCGATGACGGTGGCCACCCGTTGCACCGCGCGCTGGAGGACCTGGCGACCGCATGGAGATCACATTCCACCCTCCGCGAGGACTTCGAGGGCGAGCTCCTGGACCTGTCCAGGACGGCCGCGGCAGCCCTGGACAGCCACGTCGACGTCCTGCGCGCTGCCGTCGCCGACGAGCCACCCGTCGTCGACCCGTCGGGTCCCCAGGGATGGAAGAGCCGCTACGCCACGCGTTGAGAACAACGACGTCGCCCGGGTACGCGCGACCGCGCACAGTGCCCCTGACGGCACAGCCTCGGGGGATCTCACCCACACCCTGAACCTCGGAGCGCTCCTCGATCCGACGGAGTTCAACGAAGCATTCGACAAGTCCTTCGGGTCTGCTGCACGAGTAGGTGACACCGACCTGTGGCGCCGAAGGCGCCGCTGGAAGGATGTGCACCGTGCCCAGGCCCTATCCCCAGGAGTTCCGCGACGACGTCGTGGCCGTGGCTCGTCGCGGGGATGCTCCGATCAAGCAGGTCGCAGCGGACTTCGGGATCGCCGAGTCGCGCCTGCGCAACTGGCTGCGTGACGCCGACGTCGAAGACGGCAACCGTCCGGGCGTGACGCGCACGGAGTCCGCCGAGCTGCGTGAGGCGAACCGGCGGATCCGGTTGCTGGAGCAGGAGAACGAGGTGCTGCGTCGAGCGGCGGCGTACTTGTCCCAGGCTCATCTGCCGGGAAAAGGCTCTACCCGCTCGTGAGCGAGCTCGCCGCCGACGGCATCCCCGTCGCGGGGTCCTCAAGCTCGCCGGACAGCCCTACTACCGCTGGCTCGCCGCTCCGGTCCGTGCCCGTGAGCTCGACGAGGCGCACCTCGCGAACGTCCTGTTCGACGCCCACCGCGACGACCCGGAGTTCGGCTACCGGCTCCTGGCCGACGAGGCCGCCCGCGCCGGGCACCGGGCGTGCGACCGGCGGGTGTGGCGGATCTGCGCCGCCAACGGGTGGTGGTCGGCGTTCGGCAAGAGGCGCACCAAGGGCGGCAAGAAGGCAGGCCCGCCGGCCCACGACGACCTCGTGCTACGCCAGTTCCGCGCTGACGCGCCGAACCGGTTGTGGCTGTGGGACATCACCGAGCACCCCACGGCCGAGGGCAAGGTCTACCTCTGCGCGATCAAGGACGTGTTCTCCAACCGGATCGTCGGCTACTCGATCAGCGATCGCATGACGTCCCAGATCGCGGTGAACGCACAGGTCAGCGCCGTTCAACGGCGTCGGACCGTCGCTGGGTGCGTGGTGCACTCGGACAGGGGGAGCCAGTTCCGCAGCCGGAAGGTGGCCCGCGTCCTGGCCCGCCATGACCTGGTCGGGTCGATGGGCCAGGTCGCCTCCGCGGGCGACAACGCCGCCATGGAGAGCTTCTTCTCCCTGCTGCAGAACAATGTGCTCAACCGGCGGCGCTGGGCCACCCGCGAGGACCTGCGGATCGCGATCGTCACCTGGATCGAGAGGACCTACCACCGCCGCCGACGCCAGCACCGACTCGGACGGCTGACACCGATCGAGTTCGAGACCATCATCACCACTCAGGTCGCACTCGCCGCCTGAGACCGACGGTCACCTACTCGTGCATCAGCCCCGAATTGTGTCAGTCGCCCCTGCGGCGTGATCCCGTTCGAGTGGACGGTCGTGGTGCCGCCCGACGATGTCCGTCACGACTCCGATAAGCGAGTCGGCAACGTTTGACTACGTATCAGTAGTCAAACGTCTTGACTACTGATACGTAGTCGCTTGGAATGGGCCGTGTCGTCGACAGGAGCGAGCATGGCAGTCCGAGGCACGGTCTCAGGTCCCGAGTCACTCGGGCGCATCCTGCAGCAGGCGCGCCTGCTGAACGGGTGGAGCCAGCGGGAGCTGGCGGCACGCATCGGCACGTCGCAGCGCTACATCTGGGAGATCGAGTCCGGGAAGCCGTCGATCTACACCGAGCGGCTCTTCGCCGTGCTGCGCGAGACGGGAACTCAGCTCACCGCGACGATCGAACCGCGGTCCGACGATGGGTGACCTGGTCGTCGAGCTGTACGGCACGACCGTAGGGCGGCTGACGGGCCACGGGCACGCGTTCGACTTCGTCTCCACGCCCGAGGCTCTCGACAGGTTCGGCCTCGACAGCCTCGTGCTCTCGGTGGCCGTGCCGCTCGCCGCCGTGCCGGCCCGCGCACGACGCGCACGGCGGCAGAACTTCTTCCGTGAGCTGCTGCCCGAGGGGCGGATGCTGGAACGGCTCGCCCACCAGGCGCGGGTGCCGCCGCACGACGTCCTCGGGATGCTCCGGGCCTACGGCCGCGACGTCGCCGGCGCGCTCGAGATCTGGGACCCGGACGCGCCCGGCGAGCCGCGGACTCCCGCGATCGAGCCGCTCTCGCGCATCGACGTCGGGGCACTGCTGGCCGACGTGGCATCGTCGCCCCTCGCGAACAAGCCAGGTCGAGGCAAGACGTCACTCGCCGGCGTCCAGGACAAGATCGTGCTCGTGCACACCGACGGCGAGTGGGCGCGGGCCGTCGACGGCTACCCGTCGACCCACATCCTCAAGCCGGCGTCGGGTGAGCATCCGACGATGATCTACGACGAGGAGTACGGGTCCCGACTGGTGCGCGCCCTCGGGCTGGCGGAGTTCCGCACGAGCATCGAGACGTTCGACGACGTGCCGGCGCTCGTCATCGAGCGGTACGACCGGCGACCCACACGTCACGGCATCCCCGAGCGCATCCACCAGGAGGACTTCAACCAGGTCCTGGGACTTCGAGGGGACGAGAAGTACCAGCGGTACGGCGGTCATGCGTCGCTCGCACGGGCAGCGCGGACGCTCACGACCCTCGGCAACCGTGAAGCCCTGGTGCGACTCGCCCGCATGACCGTCCTCTCGGTCGCCATCGGCAACCTCGACATGCACGCCAAGAACGTGGCACTGCTGCACCACCCCGACGGCACCGTCGACCTCGCACCCGCGTACGACGTCGTCCCTCAGACACACCTCCCCAACGACGGCGAGCTGGCTCTCGCCGTCGACGGTACCTACCGGCACGCGGCGGTGACCCGCTCGCACCTGGCAGCCGAGATCGGCTCCTGGGGCCTGCCTGACGCGGACGATCTCGTGGGTCGGACGCTCCACGAGATCCTCGACGTGACGATGCGCGAGACCCCCCACCCCCGCGCGCACCCACAGCTCGTCCACGACATCACACGCTTCGCCCGCAACCTGCTCGCAGCGCGGCCCGCCGGCGCGGAGAGGGAGGACCGGTGACTGCCCGCCCTCAGTCGAACTCCACCGCAGTGTGCCGCGGGTACTGGCCGCCGGCGAGCTTCACCAGCTGCGCGTGCGCGTACTCGCAGACGAGCGCGTGGCGGTACACCATGCGCGGCACGTCGACGTTCGAGTCCATCCACAGGCTCATGCCGGTGAGCTTCCAGTGCCGGAAGGTGTCGTCGACGGTGATGACGGCGAGGATCTCGAGGAAGGAGTCGTCGAATCGCATGGAGTGCACCGCACGGCGGTACTCGTCCGACGAGAGCGCCAGCGAGAACGGGATGTTCATGACGCACAGCGCCGTCTGGATGTCGAGGCGCACCAGTCGCCGGCGGTGCCGCTCGGCGTCGAGCGGCGGGATGTCCGGCTGACGGAAGTCGAGCGGGCTGCGGGCGACGATGGGCACGACGTCGAGCGCGATGAGCACGTCGTACACGTTGACGTCGTGCTCGACGACCGCCTGCTCGCCCAGCTCCGACAACGCCTCGGGACGCAGCCTGACGGGCTCCATGCTCACCGGGGTGTTGCGGATGACGAAGTTCATGAGGTTCGTCTCGATGACGAAGTGGCGCAGCAGCAGGTCCACGGCGTCAGGTGACACGCACCGCCGCAGGAACCACACGCAGAGGAAGTCCATCGTCGGCAGCGGCATCCACCGGAAGGGAAGGACCCGCCAACCAGCAGTGGCAGCTGGTCAAGGTGGGCTGAGTCCGGCGCGTCACCGGAGACGTGAGCGGTCGGCCGTCACCCACCGCATCGTGCCGCCGCTGACGCCGACCGGTGCCGCGCTGTTCCCGGTCGGCGAGCCTGGGCGGCCGCCCGTCCGGCTGGTTCCCTGGAGAGGTGCACATGACGTTCCCGCCGCTCGCGGCCTGGCGGTTCGTCGACGCTGTCGACGGGTTCGAGGTGGTCTACCTCGAACCCGGCAGGTTGCGCGGGCACACGTCCGCCGTCGAGGACGGCCGGGCGCACGCCGTCGCGTACGAGATCACGCTCGACGCCGGCTGGAGGACCCGGTCGGTCCGCGTCTGGTCCGACACCGTGGAGGGGCCGCGCGCCACCGAGCTCCTCTCCGACGGCCGGGGCAGCTGGACCGTCGACGGTCGACCGGCCCCCCGTCTGGACGGGCTCCTCGACGTCGACCTCGAGGCGTCCGCCTGCACGAACACGTTGCCGGTCCACCGGTTGACGCTGCCCGTCGGGAAGGAGGTCGCCACCACCGCCGTGTACGTCCAGGCGGCCGACCTGGTCGTCCGTCGACTCGACCAGACCTACCGGCGCCTGGACGACGACCACTTCGCCTACCGGTCGGAGGGCGGGTTCGAGGCCGTGCTCACCTACGACGCGTGCGGGCTCGTGCTCGACTACCCGGGCATCGCCGTGCGGTTCGCCTGACGCTGACCATGACGGTCGACCCCTGACGGTCAAGACCGTCGACACGTGACGGTCGACGGCCCGCACCGGGGCGTGCCAGCGTGAACCATGCGCCATCACATCGAGCTGAGCGCCGGCCGCATCGACTACGAGGACACGGGCGGCGACGGACCCGTGCTCGTCCTCGCGCACGGCGTGCCCATGAACGAGACGCAGTGGCGCAAGGTCGTGCCGCTGCTCACCGGGTGCCGGTGCATCCTGCCGACCCTCCCGCTCGGCGGCCACCGGCAGCCGATGCGCCCGGGCGCGGACCTGACCCACCGCGGCGTGGCGCTGCTGCTCGGTGAGCTCCTCGAGCGGCTGGACCTCACGGACGTGACGCTCGTGCTCAACGACTGGGGCGGGGGCCAGTTCCTGGTCTCCGAGGGCCGCGCGCAACGCGTCGGGCGGATGGTGCTGGTGGCGTGCGAGGCGTTCGACAACTTCCCGCCCGCACCGGCGAAGGCCCTGGCGGCGGCCGCCCGGGTGCCGGGCGGGATCTGGCTGGTCGTGCAGCTGATGCGCACCCGCTGGTTCCGGCACAGCCGTCGCGCCTACGGCGCGATGAGCCTGCGCGGCATCCCGGACGAGGTGTTCGACGACTGGATCGCACCCGCGAGGAGGTCCCGGGCGATCCGGCGGGACTTCGCGGCCTTCGCGTCCTCGGCACCGGATCGCGCGACGCTCCTGTCCTGGTCCGACCGGCTCGCCGACTTCACCGGCCCCGTCCTGGTGGTGTGGGCGCAGGACGACCCGCTGATGCCGCGCGCCCACGGGCCCCGGCTCGCGGCCCTCTACCCCGCCGGACGCCTGGTCGAGATCGCCGACTCCTCGACCCTCGTCCCCGAGGACCAGCCCGAGCGGCTCGCCGAGGCGATCCTCACGTTCCTCGGGGACCCGGCGTAGGCCGCGGTCCCCGAGCGGGGTAGGCGTACTCCCCCGGGGCGACGTCGGGAACCGGGGTCAGCGGGACGTGGATCTCCCCCACGAGGCTCGACATGGCGTCAGCACGGCAAGCGACGACTCGGCCGGGCCGGGTACGTGTCCCGTACGTGCGCGAGCGTCAGGAACGCCGTGCCAGGAAGTGCACGCTGTAGTCGCCGAACCCGCTGAACCGGTGCACGAACCGCGCCGTGCCACCGCTCTCGGCGAGCGCGATGTCGTCCGGCCCGAACCGCAGGATCGCGGGCGGTCCGATCAGCCGGTTGACGACACCCGGCCCGGACAGGGGCTCGACCGCCGCGGACATCGCGCTGACGGCCTCGCTCTCGATGCGGTCCACCGGTGCGCCGAGCGTCGCGAGCGCCACCGCCTGGAGCGCAGCAGCGGCCGCCGACCGCGTCACGTCCGGGTTGACGTTGTCGTGCTCCACGGCCGCGGCGACGAACACGACGGACCCCATCCGCAACGGGCTGTTCCAGAACGGCTGGAAGGCGAAGGAGTGGTTCTCCTGGTCGTCGACGCCGTCGAGGGGCCCGTAGAGGACGGCGTTGGTCGTCGGTGTCCCGATCGGGGTGCGGTTCTCCAGGTCGATGACCCCGGCGATCACGAACGGCTCGTCGCCCTCGCCGATCCCGAACCCTGGGGTCTCGCTGTGGCACCGCAGGCTGTCGGTCCACACCGTGACCGGAGGAGGCTCGCCGGGAGCACCCCGGTGCGGCAGGACGAACACGAACCCCTGTGCGACGTGCCCACGACCCGCCGGGCACACGCCCTTGTCCGGGGACCCGTCGAAGAACATCCCGAAGCACTGCGGGCAGAACCGCCACGCCGCCTGCGCCGTCCCGGTCTCCGGCACGTCGTGCGGCAGCACGAAGCCGAACCCCTGCGCGACGTGCCCACCACCCGCCGGACACACGCCCTTCTGCGGGGCACCGTCGAAGAACATCCCGAAGCACTGCGGGCAGAACCGCCACGCCGCCTGCGCCGTCCCGGTCTCCGGCACGTCGTGCGGCAGCACGAAGCCGAACCCCTGCGCGACGTGCCCACCACCCGCCGGACACACGCCCTTCTGCGGGGCACCGTCGAAGAACATCCCGTGACATCGCGTGCAGAACCTCCACGCGTCCTGTTCGGGCATCATGCACCTCCCAGCCGGAGCGCCGGCCGGGGCACCTCCTCGGGCGGGTCCGTCATCAGGGACGAGGGACGGCGTTGCGGCCCTGATACCGCGCCGGACGTGTGCGCTGACCGAAACGAGGCGGTTACCCCGCGGCAGACCGGGCGTAACGGGAGCATCACACCATCGAGCGATGGGGCCAGAGCTCGCGTCGCCGACGGCCGTGCCGGGCTCCGACACGGCGCGGACCGTCGCGACGCACTGCCCCTACTGCGCGCTGCAGTGCGGCATGGCGCTGCACATCACGCCGCGCCCGGGGCACGAGCGGCCGGACGTGCGGCTCACGCCGTCGGACTTCCCGACGAACCGGGGCGGCCTGTGCGCCAAGGGCTGGTCGGCGGCCGACCTGCTCGCGCACCCCGAGCGGCTCACGACCCCGCTGGTCCGCACGGTCGCCGGCGACCGCTCCTCGCCGCTGCGGCCGGCGACGTGGGACGAGGCGCTGGACGCCGTGGCCGCCGCCGTCCGGGCGACGCAGCAGCGGTACGGCCGGGACGCGGTCGGGTGCTTCGGCGGGGGCGGCCTGACCAACGAGAAGGCGTACCTGCTGGGCAAGTTCGCCCGGACGGTGCTGCGGACGCGCTCGATCGACTACAACGGCCGCTGGTGCATGTCGTCGGCCGCGGCTGCCGCCACCCGCACGTTCGGGATCGACCGCGGGCTGCCGTTCCCCCTCGCGGACCTGGCCCTGGCCGACGTGCTGCTCCTCGTGGGCGCCAACCCGGCGGAGACCATGCCGCCGCTCATGCAGCACCTCGAGGCGGGCCGCGAGCGCGGCGCCCGCCACGTGGTCGTCGACCCGCGCACCACGGCGACGGCCCGCACGGCGCACCTGCACCTGCAGCCGCGCCCGGGGACGGACGCCGCCCTGGCCAACGGTCTGCTGCACCTGGTGGTGCGCCGGGGCTGGGTGGACGAGGAGTACGTCGCGACGAGGACGGCGGGCTTCGAGACGGTCCGCGAGGCGGTGACCGGCTACTGGCCGGACCGCGTCGAGCGCATCACCGGCGTCCCTGCCCGTGACCTGGAGGCCGTCGCGGAGCTGCTGGGGACGGCGGCCACGGCGATGGTGGTCACCGCCCGCGGCGCCGAGCAGCACGCGTCCGGGACGGCCACCGCGCAGGCGTTCATCAACCTCGCCCTCGCGCTCGGGCTGCCCGGCCGGCCGGGCTCGGGGTACGGGACCCTCACGGGTCAGGGCAACGGGCAGGGCGGACGCGAGCACGGGCAGAAGGCGGACCAGCTGCCCGGGTACCGCAAGATCACCGACCTCGCGGACCGCGCCCACGTCGCGGGCGTGTGGGGCGTCGACCCGACGCGCCTGCCGGGTCCGGGGGTGTCCGCCACGGAGATGCTGCGGGCCCTCGGCACCCCCGGCGGGGTGCGGACGCTGCTGCTGCTCGCGTCGAACGTCAGCGTCTCCGCACCCGACGCGGGCCGGATCACCGACCGGCTCGACGCCCTCGACTTCCTGGTCGTCGCGGACCTGTTCCTCTCCGAGTCGGCGGCCCGGGCGGACGTGGTGCTGCCCGTCGCGATGTGGGCCGAGGAGGAGGGCACGGTGACCAACCTGGAGGGACGAGTGCTGCGGCGTCGCCGGGCGCTCGACCCCCCGCCCGGCGTGCGGACCGACCTGGACGTCCTGCGGGGCGTCGCCGAACGGCTGGGGCAGCCGGACCTCATGACGACCGACGCGGCGGCCGCCTTCGACGAGCTGGGCCGCGCCAGCTCCGGCGGCGTGGCGGACTACGGCGGCATCACCTACGGCCGCATCGAGGACGAGCAGGGCGTGTTCTGGCCGTGCACCGACGTCGAGCACCCGGGCACGCCCCGGCTGTTCGGGACGCGGTTCGCCCATCCCGACGGGCTGGCCCGGTTCTTCCGCGCCGAGTACCGCGACGCGGCCGAGCGCACCGACGCCGAGTTCCCCTACGTCCTGACCACCGGGCGGCTCATGCGGCAGTACCAGAGCGGCACGCAGACCCGCCGGGTCGCGGCGCTCGCCGGCGACGAGGTGGGCGCCGACGGGTCCGTGCTCCCGCACGCCGAGCTGCACCCCGACCTGGCGCGCGTCTGCGGCGTCGTCGACGGCGAGGCGGTCCGGCTGCGGACCCGCCGGGGCGCCGCGGTGTTCCGTGCGCGGCTCACCACGGGTATCCGGACCGACACCGTGTTCGTGCCCTTCCACTGGGGCGGTGGGTCCCGCGCCAACTCCCTGACCGACGACGCCCTCGACCCGACCTCCCGCATGCCGGCGTTCAAGGCGTGCGCGGTGGCCGTCTCCCCCGTCGCCGTACCCGCCACACCACCGACCGGTCCGCCGACGGAGCACGTCCGTGCGCCGTGGCCGCCGGCCCGACCGAAGGGGCTCGCCTTGGACAGTCACCCGACCTTCCTGCAGGGCGTCTACGCACTGACCGGGAAAGGACTCGCCGCACCGAGCCTGATCGACCCGAGCCTGTCGTACACCGTGCCGGACGGCGCGGTGGCTCAGACGGTGTACTTCCGGGGCGGCAACAGCGCCGACGAGCTCGTCGTCGTCGTGCTGGTCCGCGACGGCGAGCCGATGCGGTACTTCCCCATCGGTGCCAAGAGTGACGTGCACGTGCCGCTGCGCGTCGTGGAGGACCTCGAGCCCGGTACCACGATCGAGCTGCACGCGGCCGGCGCGGCGGGGGTCTCCGGCGTCGTCGTCATCGACCTCGGCCTCGTGGAGGTGTGAGGTGGCCCGGCGCCGGCACGGGGACGACGGTCGGCGCGACCTCGTCGTCGTGGGCAACGGCATGGCGGGTGCGCGCACGGTGGAGGAGATCCTCGAACGCGGCGGCGCCGCGCAGTTCCGGATCACGATGTTCGGCGAGGAGCCGTACGGCAACTACAACCGGATCATGCTGTCGAACGTCCTGGCCGGCCTCGAGAGCGAGGAGGCCATCTTCCTCAACTCGATGGCCTGGTACGACGAGAACGAGATCACGCTGCACGCCGGCGTGCGGGTGGCGCGCATCGACCGGCACGCCCGCACCGTACGCGCCGACGACGGCAGCCGCACGCCGTACGACGCGCTCGTCATGGCGACCGGCAGCAGCGCGTTCGTCCCCGACATCCCCGGCATGCGCACGGCCGGGCGCGGCTTCCACCAGGGCGTGTTCCGGTTCCGCACCCTGGACGACACCCGCGCGATGATCCGGTACGCGCGCACCCACAAGCAGGCGGTCGTCATCGGCGGCGGCCTGCTCGGCCTCGAGGCGGCCCGCGGGCTGCAGACCCACGGTGTCGACGTCACGGTCGTGCACGGTCCCGGTCACCTGATGAACCAGCAGCTCGACGCCGCGGGCGGGTACGTCCTGCGGCGCGGCGTCGAGGCCCTCGGGATCTCGGTGCTGACGTCGGCCCGGACGGTCAAGGTGCTCGGGGACACGGAGGTCACCGGCGTGCAGCTGGGCGACGGGCGCGTCCTGCCGTGCGACATCGTCGTGGTGGCGGCCGGCATCCGGGCCAACTCGTCGATCGCGGCCGCCAGCGGGTTCCTGGTGGAGCGTGGCATCGTCGTCGACGACCAGATGCACGCGCTGGACGACCAGGGCACGCCCGACCCGACCGTGTTCGCCGTCGGTGAGTGCGTGCAGCACCGGGACCAGGTCTACGGTCTCGTCGCGCCGCTGTGGGAGCAGGCGCGGGTCCTCGCGGACGTGCTCACGGGCACCGACCCGTCGGCGCAGTACCACGGCTCCCGCACCGCCACGAAGCTGAAGGTCGCGGGCATCGACGTCGCGTCGATGGGCGTCACGGCGCCCGAGCGTCCCGACGACGACCACATCGTCATCTCCGAGCCGCGCCGCGGGCTGTACAAGAGCGTGGTGGTCCGCGACGACCGGCTCGTCGGTGCGACGCTCGTCGGCGACCTCGAGAAGGTCGCTCCCCTCATCCAGGCGTTCGACCGCGGTTCGCCGCTGCCCGAGGACCGGATCGCGCTGCTGTTCGACCTGGGCACGGCGCCCGCCGCGGTCGGTGTGGCCGAGCTCCCCGACGAGACCACCGTGTGCAACTGCAACGGCGTGAGCAAGGGGACGATCGCGAGTTGCGTCCGCGGCGGCGTCGCCTCCGTCACGGGCGTCATGGACGCGACGCGCGCGGGCAAGGGCTGCGGGTCGTGCAGGACGCTCGTCGGGCAGGTCGTCCAGTGGGCAGCGGGCGGCACGGTCGAGGTCGACGAGTCCGCCTCCTGGTACGTCCCCGGCGTCCCCTACGCGAAGGCCGAGCTGGTGGCGCTCATCCGCGAGCAGGACCTGCGCTCCGTGTCGGCCGTGTTCGCGGCGCTCGCGCCCGGCGGCGTCGAGGACGCGAAGTCCAAGATGGGGCTCAACTCGTTGCTGCGCACCCTCTGGGGCGCGGAGATCGCCGACGAGCGCGACGGGCGCTTCATCAACGACCGCGTGCACGCCAACATCCAGCGTGACGGCACGTTCTCGGTGGTCCCGCAGATGAAGGGCGGGGTCACGTCGGCCGACCAGCTGCGCCGCATCGCCGACGTCGCGGAAAAGCACAGGATCCCGCTGATCAAGCTCACCGGCGGCCAGCGGATCGACCTGCTCGGGGTGCCCAAGGAGGATCTGCCGAAGGTCTGGGCGGACCTCGACATGCCGTCCGGGTACGCGTACGGGAAGTCCTTCCGGACGGTCAAGACGTGCGTCGGCAGCGACTTCTGCCGGTTCGGGCTCGGCGACTCGACCGCGCTCGGCATCGCGATCGAGACCCGGTACCAGGGCCTGGAGAGCCCGGCCAAGCTCAAGCTCGCGGTCTCGGGCTGCCCGCGCAACTGCGCGGAGTCCTACGTCAAGGACGTCGGCGTCGTGGCCGTCGATGGTGGCCGCTGGGAGATCTGGGTGGGCGGCGCCGCCGGTGCCCACATCCGCAAGGGCGACCTGCTCACGACGGTCGACACCCCGGACGAGGTCATGACGCTCACCGGCCGCTTCATCCAGTACTACCGCGAGACGGCGAACTGGCTCGAGCGGACCTACGCGTGGGTGCCCCGGCTCGGGATCGAGCACGTCCGTGCCGTCGTGGTGGACGACAGCGAAGGGATCGCAGCCGAGCTCGACGCCGCCGTGCAGGCATCCGTGGACGCCTACCGCGATCCGTGGCAGGAGCGCGACGACCCCGCCGAACCCGGCCAGTTCCGCACCGCGCTGCCGCTGACCGTCCTGCCGCAGGTCCCGGTCCGATGAGTGCAGGTCCGATGAGTGCAGGTCCGACGAGTGCAGGGACGGACGCGCGGGCCGTCGGCGGCGAGCCCGGTGCGGGTCCGCTCGACACCGTGGGCGGACCACCCGCACCGCGCGTCGCGGCCGCCGGCGGCGGCGGGCCGCACGTGGTGGGACCGGTGTCCGAGATCCCGCCCGGCGAGGGACGCGCCTACGCGGTCGGCGGCCGGCAGGTGGCCGTCTTCCGACTGCGCAGCGGCGCCCTGCGCGCGCTCGACGCGGTGTGCCCGCACCGGGGAGGTCCGCTGGCCGACGGGCAGATCGACGCCGAGGTCGTCGTCTGCCCGCTGCACGCGCACGTCTTCGACCTGGGCAGCGGCGCATGCCGCTCCGGGCAGGACGACGTGACGTCCTACGCGGTCCACGTCGAGGACGACCAGGTGGTCGTGGTGCTGCCGGTCGAGATGTGAGCAGCTCCTGCGCCGGGACCTGACGCCCGACGAGTACAGCCTCGGATCCCTGGTCTCCAGAGACATTGTGTCCGCGCACCGCGGGCCACTAGACCGGGTACGTCAGCTCCACCCAGAAGTCCTCACCGTCCAGGACACGCTGCGAGCCGTAGAACAGTCCCAGATTGCTGCCCTGGGCGCTGTTCTCGTTGCTCCCATGGGCGCTCGCGTCGGCGGTCGGCACCATGCACCGGGAGAACCCCACCGGGCCTGTGCCCGGCACCTCGAGCAGATTGCATCCTGGAAGCACACGGACCACTCCCCCGGAGGCTGCGCCCTGGAGCGTGGAGGCGAACGGGTACTCGTCGCAGGTGTAGCCGTCCGGACGCTGCACCGAACGGGGGCACGCGGCTCTCCGGTTGGATGAGACCGTCGCCGGGTTCGTCGTGCGGGTCAGCGGGAGCTCGCTCCAGTGGCTGCCGGGAAGCCCGGAACTGTGCGCGGCCGCGATGTGCGCCGCGACCGAGTAGAACCGCTGGTCGTACTGGTACACGTAGTAGGTGGTGGTCGCGTTGACCACACAGCCTTGTCCCCGCACCCCGCGCGCGCCGCGGTTGTCGCAGCGCGTCTGCCTGGTCAGCGCCGTGACCTCCGCCGGCGTCGAGTCACCGCTGCGCAGGCGCAGGGTGAACACCCAGTTCAGGCGGGACGTCTGGTCCGTCCGCTGCGCCAGGGTCGGGGAGATGTCACCAACGACCGTGACGTCCTTGTTCAGCGGCAGGTTGCGCTGCGCGAGGTCGCCGCGCTGGTAGTCGCAGTTCCCCGAGCAGATGAGCGCACCGGCGACCGAGAGCGCCGACCTCCCGGTCCCGGACGTCTGACGGATCGTCGTCTGGTTGATGACGTGCGAGACGGAGGTCGACGTGTAGACGTACTGGCTCAACGTCCCGGCCGCCGTCCCCACGACCCTGGCCACCCCACGCGCGCTGATCTTGACCACGGTCGCCGCCCAGGTCGACCCCATGCACCACTCGGTGCGTGTGTACTGGTCCTCACCCTCCGAGCACCACCAGGGAAGGTCGACCTCCCGCAACGGCTTGTCGGCCGACCTCGGGATCGGGACGCTCTCGGCGGTGAAGGTCAGCTCGCTGGCGTCGGCCCGGGTTCTCACCAGGTTGCCGACCACCGGGTCGGCTGCCTCCCCGTCCGTCTGCGGGATCTCGACGGGCGCCGCTGGTGCCGGCGTCGACTCGACGCTCGCGCCCGGGTCCGCGGTCAGGTCGACCGATCCCTGCTCGAGCGCGAGCTCGGTCACCGGGTCGAGCTGCGGAGCGTCCGCGGGCGCCGGTGCGGTGCTCTCCGGCTCGCTGACCGACACGCACGTCGTCGCCCGCTCTGTGTCGAGCTCGCTGCACTCGGCTGCCAGGAGCACCTCCAGCTCGGGCACGGTGCGCGCGCCGAGCTCCGTGCCGAGCTCGAGCGTGCCTGCTGCGGGCTCCGGCGCCTGCAGCTCGACCTGCGCGGACGCGGCTCCCGCCGTGCCGAGCGCGAGCCCGGCGGTCAGAAGGAGGCAGACGAGTCCGGACGAGCGACGGGCGGTCACTCGTCGTCCTCGTGGTGGTCGTCCTCGTGGTGGTCGTCCGCCGTCTCGACGATGACGACCTCGATGTGGGCATCGGACGACTCACCACGCTGCGGTCGCGCGTACGCGTCCGCCGCAGACAGCTGAGCCGTCCGCGGGTCGGTCCGTGGCGCGCCGAGGTTGCCCTCGACGGTGCCACGCTCGCGGTCGTCGGGGTCTTGCACGTTGTCGCTCATCGCATCTCCCTGCTCGTGCGGGGAGCCGGGCGCCACCTGCGCCGTCCCACCACCGGCTGCTGCCGCTGTCAGGACCGCCACGGCCGCTGCAGTGGCCGCTGTGCGTCGCGCCGCCGATCGCATCATGGTGTCCCCCGCCCGTCGTCACGGGTGAACCTAGCGTCGCCCGTGCACCTGTGGGGGCGACTTGCCCACCTGTCGCCCGTTCGCCACACATGGCGCTGGTATGACCCGTTCCGAGCGAGCCGCTTCCCGAGCCGACCGGAGGCCCTCGCCGTGGAGCCGCCGGGCGTCGCCGGCGTGGACCCGGGAGCGGACGACGGGTCCTCGGCAGCTGCCGCCACCGTCGCGGACCTGTGACACACGTACCCGCGTGCCGGTGCCGTGGACCTGGCTTCGCGCGCATGTCGGCCGACGCGGGGCAGCTGAGGATCCGGACCCGGCGGCCAGGCGACTGCCCGTCGATTAACGCCGGCGGGCCATCAGCCCCACAGCCTCGCCCTCACAGCGGCCGGGGCCGGTACGCCTCCAGCAGCCGCTCGGTGAGCGCCTCGAACTGCGTGTCGACCACGCGACGCGCGGGGTCCGCGTCGTGCCACGCGACGATCTCGCGGGCGCCGGCCGCGAACGGGATGCGGGGTGAGAACTGCGGGACCAGCCGCCGGATCTTCGAGTTGTCGAAGATCATCGTGTGCGCCTTGTCCCCGAGGATCCCGGCGCCCAGCTCGGGGTCGGCGGCGGCGATCGCCTCGGACGCGACGTGCACCAGGCGCGGCTCGTCGACCCCGGCAGCCCGGGCCATCGCGCGGAAGATCTGGTCCCACGACGGGGCCTCGTCGCCGGTGATGTGGAACGCCTCGCCGATCGCCTCCTCGCGCCCCAGCAGCCCGACCAGCCCGACCGCGACGTCGGCGCTGTGCGTGATCGTCCACCGCGACGTCCCGTCCCCGGGCACGACGACCTCCAGGCCGCGGCGCATCCGGTCGACCACCGTCCAGCCGCCGTCCATCGGCACGAGCGTCGCGTCGTAGGTGTGCGACGGGCGCACGATCGTCATCGGCAGGCCCGTGTCGCGGTACGCGCTGACGAGGAGGTCCTCGCACGCGATCTTGTTGCGGGAGTACTCCCAGAACGGGTTGCGCAGCGGCGTCGACTCGACGACCGGCAGGTGGGTCGGGGGCGTCTGGTAGGCCGACGCGGAGCTGATGAACAC
>NZ_FOSE01000007.1 GCF_900114185.1 Cellulomonas sp. KH9 | reverse complement strand
TCGCGAACGTCGGCACGTGCCGCAGCGTCGACGGACCGTCCACCAGGTACAGCTCCGGCCCGTCCTGCGCCTTGACCACCTGACCCGGCGTCAGCACGGGGGTCCCCACGCCGATGGCGTCCAGCGCGGACTGCTCCACCATGACGACGGTCGCCCGCTCGCCGGCGGCGAGCGTCTCCATGGTCGCGAGCGTCGTCACGGCCCTCCGCTGCGCACCGTCGGCGAGGAACAGCGACCCGTCCGTCGCGGACCGCACGAACACCACCCGCCCGGCCTCGGCCGGGGCGAGCGCCGTGACGACCTCGGCCGGCGCCGCCGGGCCCGTCAGGGCGGGCAGGACGCCCACGGGCAGGCGCAGCGCCCCGGAGATGGTGGTGACGACGCGGGTGCCGTCGGGCGCCTGGAGCGTCCCGGTGAACCGGCCGGACGCCGACCCGGCGGCCGCGATGCTGGCGGTGTCGAACGTGCGCGTCGGCAGCAGCTGCCCGAGCCGGGTCTGGGAGTCCAGCACGCGGCCGACCGTCCAGCGGCCCGACGGCAGCACGAGCATGCCGTCGCCCCCCGCGCGGTCGCGCACGAAGACGCCCGGTCGCGCCACGGGAGCACCGACGCGCAGGTGCGCCGCCGCCGCCTCCCGCACGTGGATCCGCGGGTTGACGGTGACGACGCCGCCCTGGTCGAGCGAGGCCTGGTCGAACACCTCACGCCGCGTGCCGTCGTCGACGACGAACCAGGACCCCTCGGCGGTGCTGAAGGAGTTGGACAGCGGGCCGCCGTCGACGAAGCGCGACAGCTGACGGTCGGTCAGCTGCATGCTGAAGTACTCGTCGCACGTGCGCCCCCAGTCCGCGACGAGGTCACAGCTCGTCGCGTGGAACCGCCAGCCCTTGTCGAACATCCAGATCGACCCGTCCCGGCCCCGGAAGAACCGGCCCAGCGAGGCTCCGGTGGGACGTGCGTCGATCACGCTGCGGGACACGACCGCGGGCGCACCGAGCGGTGCGAGGGAGTCGAGCACCACGGGGTCCTCGACGCGGTGCTTCGTCCCCACACCGAGCAGCCAGACGGTCGGGTCGTCGGCGGTCTTCACCAGGTCGGCACCGTTCTGCGTGGACCCGAACCAGTCGGTGTAGTCACGCCAGAAGTTGCGGTTGCCGTACGAGGCGCAGCCGTCGCCGGTGCCGTACAGGTTGGCCAGCGCGGAGTCGTTGGGGCGGTAGGGCGTGTAGATGTACAGGCCCGCCGTCGCCTGGTTCTCGATGTACAGCTGGCTCGTCCCGCACGAGGCACTGGGGTGGTACTTGACGGTGTTGACGCGCCCGGCGCGGTACGAGTAGCTCTGCGGGTTGGCCGCGTACCGCTTGAACTGCCGCGCCGCGCGGTACACCTGGTTGAAGAAGCCGTAGTACTGCGCGTCGCAGGGCGCCCCGTCCGGGCAGCCGAACCCGGTCGCGCTGCGGTAGCGCGAGTCCCCGGGCGCACTGGACGTCACCAGGCCCTGCTCCTTCTGCAGCAGCACGAGCAGCACGCGCTGGCTGATGCCGCAGGCCTGGCCGACGCGCGCGATCACCTGGGCGGCGGTCTCGGCGGAGCGTCCCGTGTACGCGCTGCACAGCCCCGGCTCGGCCGGCTGGTTCGTGGTGGCGGTGACGTAGTCCTTGAGGCAGGTGTAGCCCGGCGTGCAGGTGGGCCGCTTGGCGACGAGGAACGACTGCACGTCGCCCTCGCTCATGGCCGAGCCGTCGAAGAACAGGGTGTCGCTGATGATGTTGCCCGGCGAGAACTCGGACGCGACGGCCGCGGCCGCCGGCGCCGCCGTGACCGTGCCCGCGACGACGGGGACGCCGACCCCTGTGACCGTGACGGCGAGCGCCGCCAGCGCCGCCATCATCGAGCGCGTCCGCGCCATGCTCCGACCTCCGTGGACCCGCGTCGCCGCACCGCACGGCACGCGCGCCGGTCAGGCTATACACGCGATCCTGTGGCCGGACCGGACCAGGGCCCCGTGTCGGCGGCGACATCGCCCACGTGCGGGTACCGCGTCCGGTTGCTCCGGGATCATCCCCCGTGCGGCGTCAGCCCGCGTCGTCCGGTGCCATGACCGGGGGCAGCACGGGCCGGTCGAGCACCTCGACCGTCGGGGCCTCCACCACCGTCGTGCCGCCGTCCGCGGCCGTGACGGTGAGAGGGCTCCGACCGCTCGGCACCGTCGTGTCGATCTCGACCGACTCCCCCGGCGCCACGTCCCGCTCGGACCCCTCCCAGCGGACCACGACGGGCGTCGCGGACTCCGGCACCGCGATGCGGACGGCGACCCGCGCCGCCGTGTCACGGGCGTTGTCGAGCACCAGGTCGAGCGGACCGCCCGCCGTCCACAGGGTGCGGGTCCGCGGCTCACCGCCGTCGGCCGGCTCCTCCGTCACGGTGGTGACGTGCATGTCCGCCGTGGCCGGGAACACCATCGTCGGGTGGACGACACGGTCACCCGCGGCCTCCACCGTCGCCTCCCCGTGCTCGGCGACGAGGCGGGCGCGCAGGTCCCGCAGGTCGAAGACCTCGTACCGCCCGTCGGCGCTGGTGACGGCGGGGTCCCCCACCGTCCGGCGCCACGCGTCGGAGACCTCCTCGGCGGGCTCGCCGAGAGCGGCGCGGTCGATCAGGACTGCCGAGGCGTCCGCCGCGGCGAGCGCGGTCGCGGTCGCCGGCGCGTCGGCGGGGTCGAGCAGACCCATCCACTCCGCCGACGCCCGCCCCTTGACGCCGCCCTGCGTCCACCGCAGCGTGTCCGAGTGCAGGTACGGCCGCAGCCGGTCCGCGTCGAACACCCCGTTGAGCGCGGGCGACTCGGGGTACTGCTGGTACGGCAGCTGGGCGACCATCGCGCCGTCCTCGAGGAGGTCCTCCACCTCGGCGACCCACTGCGCGTCGGCCGCGTACTGCGCCCGCGCACCGGCGTGGTCGGGGATGTAGCTCAGCGGCCGCTGGTCCCACGCACCGACGACCGTCAGGCCCACCGCCAGACCGGCGGTCACCACCGTGGCCCACCGGTTGCCGGCCCGGCGGGCGAGCACGGCCCGCAGCGCCTCGATCCCCACGGCCACGGCCGCGAGGGCGAGCAGCGCGATGACGATCGTCATCCGGTTCCACCCGCGCACGGCGGGGGTGATGAACGAGATCAGGCTGGACACGCCACCGACCGTCGCGAACAGGAACGCCGCGAGCGCCAGGCCCGCGAGCACGGCGAGCGCGGCGGGCCTCGGGGCCTGCCACAGCGTGGTGCGGGCGGGCGCGAGCAGCCGCATCACGGCGACGACGAGCAGGGCGACGAGCCCGAGCGCGGCGGTCGCGCCGAGCGCGGGCTGCTCGGACGGCAACGGGTACGTGCCGTCGTAGACGCGGCGCAGCGCGGCGAGCGCCGGCACCGGGTGGTCGGGCACCGGGAAGAGCAGCGACGTCAGCTTCAGCGCGTAGATCTCGGCCTCGGCGGCGACCCGCCCGAACGCGGCGGCGTTCGACCCCTCGCTGCGGGCCCACAGCACGTCGGGCAGCATGTTGAGCAGGAGCGCGACCCCGGTCACGGCACCGGCCGCGACGGCGCCGACGAAGCGCCGGACGTCGCGCCGCTGCACGAGGGACGCCACGGCGGCGACACCGAGCAGCGCCAGGACGAAGAGCGCGTAGTACGCGGACCCGCAGGCGACGAGCACCAGCGCGAAGCCCGTGAAGAGGGCGGGCGACGTCACCCAGCGCCGCCACCCGCCGCGGTGCCACGTCCACAACGGCCTGCCGAGCGCGACCCGCCACACGACGAGCAGCGCGAGCGGCAGCGGGTAGTAGGACGCGAGCCAGAGGTGCGAGACGCCGCGGAACAGGTGGTACGGGGCGAGCGCGAACAGCACGGCCACCGGCACGGCGGGGAGCCTGCCCAGGCCGACGCCCCGCAGGAAGACCAGGGCGGTGACCGCGGCCAGGGGGAACCCCAGCAGGTAGTACACGTTCATGGTCAGGCCCCAGTCGCCCAGCACGAGGCCGAGGACCCGCATGACCGCGACGTGCAGGTTGTCCGAGGTCGGGAAGTCGTGGTACGTCTGCCCCGCCGGGGCGCCGAGCAGCGGCTGGAACTCGTACCAGCCGGTCTCGAGCGTGGTCTTGACGTGCGCACCGACGGCGAGCGCGTCACCCCAGTACGTGAGCGGGACGCGCAGGTCCGCCTGCCACAACCGCAGCGCCCACACCGCACCGGCGCAGGCGCCGAGCGCGGCGAGCAGGTACGCGGCAGCCGAGCGCAGCCGCTCACCGCGCACGGTCGCGCGCTCGTCGCGGGCCTCGCGCCGCCGCGGGGCGGTCGTCACGGGCGGCACGGCCAGGGACGCGTCCGTGCTCACGGCAGGGGCGCGAGGGACTTCAGGTGCTGGTCCACCTCGGCCAGCGTCGGCAGCAGACCGGCTGCACGCGCCTCGGCGAGCGTGGGGGCGGCCGCGTCCTTGTCCGACAGGCTCGGCACCAGCGGCGTCCCGTCCGGCGCGACCGTCGGCCACTCGATGCCGACGGCGGGGTCGAACGGGTGGATGCCGTGCTCCCGGCCGGGGGCGTACGGGGCGGTGACGAGGTACGTCACGGTCGAGCCGTCGACGAGCGACATGAAGGCGTGGCCGAGGCCCTCCGAGAGCAGGACGGCACGCCGCGACGTGTCGTCGAGCAGCACGGACGTCCAGCTCCCGTACGTCGGCGAGTCCGTGCGGATGTCGACCACGACGTCGAGCACGGCGCCGCGCGCGCACGTCACGTACTTGGCCTGCGACGGCGGCACCTGGGCGAAGTGGACCCCGCGGACGACGCCCGCGGCCGAGACCGACGTGTTGGCCTGCACGACGTGGAACGGACGCCCGGTGACCTCGGCGAGCACGTCGCCACGGAAGGACTCGAGGAAGACGCCGCGGTCGTCCGCGTGCAGCACGGGCTCGACCAGCCACGCCCCGTCGACGGACAGTGCCTCCACGCGCATCACGACCACGTCACCCTTCGATCTCGCCGACGCCGACACGACTCGTCGGCACCCCGAACGCTACCTGCTCCCGCTGGGGCCGTACGCTGTCGGCCGTGCGATGGATGGTGACGGGGGCCGAGGGCATGCTCGGCGCGGACCTGGTGGCGACGCTCGGCGACGCGGGCGAGGAGGTGACCCCGACCTCGCGTGCGACGCTCGACGTGACCGACGCGGACGCGGTGCTCGACGCCGTCGCCGGCCACGACGTGGTCGTCAACTGCGCCGCCTGGACGGCGGTCGACGCGGCCGAGGACGACGAGCCCGCGGCGTGGTGGGTCAACGCGCTCGGCCCGGCGAACCTGGCCCGCGCGGCTTCGCGCGTCGGGGCGCGGATCGTCCAGGTCTCCACGGACTACGTGGTCTCCGGCGAGGCCCCCGACCCCCTGCCCGCGGACGCCGCGCCGCACCCGCTGCAGGCGTACGGGCGCACCAAGCTGTCCGGCGAGTGGGCCGTCCGCGCGGAGGCACCCGCCTCGCACCTCGTGCTGCGCACGGCGTGGCTCTACGGCGCGCACGGCGCGTGCTTCCCCCGCACCATCGTGCGGGTGGCGCGTGAGCGCGGGAGCCTCGACGTCGTCGACGACCAGTGGGGTCAGCCGACGTGGACCCGGGACGTCGCCGCGCTCGCGCTCGCCGCGGTGCGTCAGGACGTGGCACCCGGCACGTACCACGCCACCTCCTCGGGCCGCACGAGCTGGTGGGGCTTCGCGCGCGCCGCCGTCGCCGCGGCGGGGATGGACCCGGACGTCGTGCGACCCTCCACCTCCGCCACGCTCGACCGGCGCGCCGTGCGGCCGGCCTGGTCCGTGCTGGACCACGGGTCGCTGCGCGCGGTGGGCGTCGAGCCGATCGGCGACTGGGAGCAGCGCTGGGCCGTGGCGGCGGACGAGGTCCTCGCCGGCGTCTGAGCACGACGACCACCCGGCGCGCCGGGCCACCGCGCAGAGAGGGGCCGCCCGGCGCGGCGTCCCGCCGCGGTGGGCCCGCCCCCGTGGCCTCAGGCCGGGCGGGCCTCGGCGGTCTGCATGCGGCGCCCGAGCCAGGCGTAGGCCGCACGGCGCTGCCACGCCGCGACCTTGGCCATGAGGTCGCCACGCGCGACGTCGGAGGCCGACAGGACCTCCGGGTGCTCCGCACGGACGCGGGCGTGGAACGCCGCCGCCTGGCTGCTCTGCTCGTGGGTGAGCCGGACGCTCCACTGGGTGGCGCTGACCCGGAACCCGGCCAGCGTCTCGGGCACCGCCACGAGCGTGCCACGCACCAGCGCGTGGGCGTAGGTGCCGAGGTCGATGTAGTAGGGCTGCCGGTCGTCCCACCAGCCCACCGCCTCGAGCGTGCTGCGCCGCAGCATCACGCACATCGGCTCCCCGAGCAGGTTGCCGCCGCTGCGGACGGTCGCGCGCAGCGCCGCGGCCCCGTCGACCTCGCCCCGCATCCGCCCCAGGCCGCGACCGCGCACCAGCGGCTTGCCGGCGGCGTCGACGATGTCGCGCTTCGACGCGACGACCTCGGCGCGCGGGTGCCGGTCGAAGGCCGCCACCTGCACCTCCAGCATCCGCGGGTACAGCAGGTCGTCACCGCAGACGAGCTTGACCAGCTCGCCGGTGGCGGCCTGGGACACGGCGTCCCAGTTGGCCTTCGCACCGCCGCCCGCCGGGGTCTGCAGCAACCGCACCCGCGGGTCGTCGGCGAACTGCTGCAGCACCTCCCACGTGCCGTCCTGCGACGCGTGGTCGGCGACGACCAGCTCGTAGTCGTCGAACGTCTGCGCCAGGACGGACCGGATCGTCTCGGCGACCACGGCGGCGTTGTTGTAGGCCGGGACGACGACCGACAGGCGGGGGCTCATGACGGGTTCTCCTGGGGATCGGTGGGCTCCGGGCTGCTCGCCGCGGTCCCGCGCGGCCGCCGGAACGAGAAGTCACGGTGCCCGAAGTAGCTGATGAGCGCGGTCACCAGCGTGATCAGCAGCTGCGACGGGATCGGCGGGATGCCGAGCACCTCGACGACGAACGGCAGCGACACGGCGTTGACGGCCAGCGCGGACAGGTTGACGAGCTCGAACCGCGCGAGGTCGATCCACAGGTTGCCCCGCACGCGGAACACGAACCGCCGGTACAGGACGAACGCGGTCAGGACCGCCGCGACGTGCGCGCACAGCAGGCTCACCAGGTAGGTGAAGCGCCCGAGGCTCGCGCCGAGCAGGGACTGGAAGACGATGAACCACGCCGTGCCGAGCACCGTGTTGATGCCGCCGACGATGAGGAACGCGACGCGCTGGTCCCGCACGAGCCGCAGCAGCGGCCCCGGCTCACCGTGCATGCCGGCAGGCGGCGCGGGGACGGGTTCCGGGCGGTCCGCGTCGGGCCGTTCCGCGGCGTTCGGTACGGACGCCGGGTCCACTGCGTCCACGACCGACCCCTCCCGTGCCCAGGCTGCCCCGAGGTCCGGGGCGCACGAGGTGAAGACTATAGTCACTCCGGTGACGAGCTTCTCCTCTTCCGCCGGGGCCACGCACCGCATCTCGGTGGTCATCCCGGTGTACCAGGCAGAGGCGACCATCGCGGACGTGGTCGGCGAGCTCGCCCAGCACACGAAGGAGTTCACGACCCGCGACGGGCACGTCGCGGTCGTCGAGGAGGTCCTCCTCGTCCACGACCACGGCCCGGACGACTCCCCCGCGGTGATGCGCGAGCTGGCGGCCACCCACCCGTGGGTCCGCACGCTCTGGCTGAGCCGCAACTTCGGTCAGCACGCGGCGACCCTCGCCGGGATGGCGTCGAGCGGTGGCGACTGGGTCGTCACGATGGACGAGGACGGGCAGCACGACCCGGCGTTCCTCGGCGACCTGCTCGACACCGCGATGCGTGAGCGCCGCTCGGTCGTCTACGCGCAGCCCACCAACCCGCCCCCGCACGGGCCGCTGCGCAACGCGGCCTCGCGCGGTGCGAAGCGGGTGACGGAGATCCTCCTGGGTGGCACCGACACGTCGAAGTACCAGAGCTACCGTCTCGTGCTCGGTGAGGTGGCCCGCAGCACCGCGGCCTTCGCGGGTGCGGGGGTCTACCTCGACGTCGCGCTCGGCTGGGTGTCCGGGGCCGCGGGCTCCTGCCCGGTCGTCTCGCGCCAGGAGCTCGGTCGCGCCTCCGGCTACTCCACCCGCCGGCTGCTGTCGCACTTCTGGCGCATGGTGCTGTCCAGCGGCACCCGCGGGCTGCGCGCGGTCAGCGCGCTCGGGGTGACGTTCGCGGCGGTCGGCATCCTCTTCGCCGTCGTCATCGCCTGGATGCGGCTGGCCGGCAGCGAGCCGCTGCCCGCCGGGTGGACCTCGACCGTGGTGGTCGTCCTGGTCAGCTCCGGCGCCATCCTGTTCTCCCTCGGGATCATCGCCGAGTACGTGGGCGTCGCGGTCAACATGGCGATGGGCAAGCCCGCCTACCTGCTGGTGAGCGACCCCGACGCGGGCCCGCTCGGCCGGCGGCCCGAGCGCAGGTGACCGCGCCCCACGCCACGGCCGGCACCGCGACGCCGGCGGGGAACGTCGTCGTCGTCGGCGCCGGCGGCATGCTCGGTGGTGCCGTGCGCCGCGAGCTCGAGCGCCGCGGTGCGACCACGTGGCACCCTCGCGTGCCGTGGCACGACGCCGACGGTGCCGTCGCCGCGATCCTCGCGACCTGCGCCGAGGCCGCGGAGGCGTCGGACGGGGACTGGGCCGTGGCCTGGTGCGCCGGTGCGGGCGTCGTCGGCGCCCAGCAGTCGGTCCTCGACACGGAGCTCGCCGTCGTCCGCCGGCTCGTGGACGCGTGGACGACCGACTCCCCCGCGCCGACGTCCCTCTTCTACGCGTCCTCGGCCGGCGGCGTGTACGGCGGCAGCGTCGCCCCGCCGTTCACGGAGCTGACGGTCCCCGCGCCGCTCGGCGCGTACGGGCGCGCCAAGCTCGCGGCGGAGCAGGAGGTCGCCCGGCTGGTGCCGCGCGTGCCCGTGCTCGTGGGCCGCATCGCCAACCTCTACGGCCCCGGGCAGGACCTGGGCAAGAACCAGGGCCTGGTCTCGGCGCTCTGCCGGTCCCACGTGCTGCGCGAGCCGGTCGGCGTCTACGTCTCCCTCGACACGCTGCGGGACTACCTCTACGTCGACGACGCCGGGTCGCTGGTGGTCGACGCGCACGCTCGCCTCGCCGCGAGCGGCGACGTGACCGCGCCCGTCGTGAAGATCCTCGCGTCGCACCAGGCGGCCTCGATCGCGCACCTGCTGGGCCTGTCGCGCCGCGTGCTGGGCGGACCGGTGCTGGTCCGCATGGCCTCCTCGGACCTGTCGCGGCAGCAGTCGCGTGACCTGCGGCTGCGCTCGGTCGTCTGGCCGGAGCTCGACCACCGCCCGCTCACGACGCTGGCCACCGGGATCCACCGCACCGCCGAGGACGTGCGCGCGTCCCTGGTCGCCCCGCACTGACGTCCGGGCGACGACGTCCGGCCGGCGCGCGCCGGCGCCCGGGGCCCGTCAGCCCTCGATGCGCCAGAGCTGGATCGTCTGCGTCCCGGCGGTGCGCTCGTCGGCCAGGGTGAGGCCGTCACCCTCGGTGAGCGGCACGCTGCAGTCGCGGTCGACGAGCAGCCAGCCGATCCCCGCGCGCAGCGCCGCGTCGGTGTCGAGCTCCCCGGTCCCGATACCACCCATCGCGGCGTCGACGTCGGCCTTGCGGTCGGGCCAGGCCATCCCGCGGTTGTAGAAGGCCACCGGCCCGGGCCACGTCCCCTTGAGGATCGTCGGGTCGAGGCAGGCGTCGGTCATGACGGTCAGGTCGTCGCCGCGCTCGTCGGCCATGGCGCCGGCGGTGAGGTAGACGTCGCCCGCGAGCGTGACGTACCCGGCGCTCGTGACGCCCTCGCGGAACAGGCGGAAGTCCGACACGCTCCACACGGCGGCGACCACGAGCGCGACGACGGTCGCACCGGCCAGCACCTGACGGTCGCGGGTCGGCCACGGCGCGGGCGCGGCGCCGGCCGGCGTCGCCGACGTGGCACCGCCGGGCTCCCCGTCCGCCGCGGCGTCGGTACCGCTCTGCGGCGCGGGGGCCGCCGCCGGGTCGGCGGTCGCGGACGCCACGGGGCGGTCGGCGGGCGTCGGTTCCGCCACCGCACCCGACAGGCCCTCGACGACCACCCAGGCCAGGAGCGGCACCACCAGGACGGCGACGAGCACGTACATGTCGAGCCAGAAGCGGTAGGGCTCCTGCCCGGCCCCCCACAGGTCGTTCGTCGCGAGGTAGACCCACAGCAGCGCCAGCGCCGACGGCACGGCGACCCACAGGGTCCGACGACGGCGCACGCCCGCGACGACCACGAGCGCCAGCGCGGGCAGCACGCCCGCGGCCGCGACCAGGCCGTTGGTCCACGGCACACCCAGGTCGGTCGAGGACGCCTCCCGGTAGACCAGGAACGGGTCCACCTGCAGCAGCCCCCACGCGGTGGCGAGGATCTGGGGCGCTGCCCCGACGCCGAGCGCGCCGACGCACCACAGGACCCGCCACCCCAGGGCGCGGCCCAGCAGCAGCAGCCCGGGAGCCGCCGGGACGACGGCCAGCAGCAGCACCGAGAGCTGGCTGATCTCGCGGCCCACGACGGGGCCGGCCACCAGCACGAGCACGAGCAGCGCCGCCGACCACACGGCCCCGGCCCGGGAGCGGGACCTGACGAGGCCCACCGCGGCGCCGGAGAACAGCAGCGTGAACGTCACGACGAAGAAGGAGTAGGTCTGGATCGCGGCCAGCGCACCCACGACGAAGCAGGCCAGGACGGCGACGACCCAGGCGGCGCGACCCCGGATGCGCCCGGCGGCGACGAGGAGCAGCAGGATCAGCGCCGTGCCACCCAGGGACAGCGCCACGGTCTCGCCGTTGAGGGTGAACATCACGCCGAAGGGGCCCCACAGCACGGCGTGGCTGTCGAGCAGCGTCATCCACGAGTCCGAGACGAACCACGAGCCGGTGCCGAGCAGGAAGGGCAGGAAGCCCAGCAGACCGGCCCACCACCGCCGGGTCAGCAGCACGCACGCCGTCGCGATGGCCGCGACCAGCAGGCACTGGGCGAGCAGCCCCCCCACCGTCCACACGGTCGCCGAGCTGGTCCCCGTCCAGCGGGCCACGGTGCCCAGCAGGACGTACCAGGCGCGGGGGTAGTGGTTCGTCCCCGTCAGCGTGAACGGCTCGACCAGCCAGGACTGCCCGTCCGCGACGCCCGTGACGATCGAGAGGTACGACAGCTGGTCGGACCAGAAGTAGTTGCGGAACGCGCCGAGGTTCCAGCCCGACCAGCGGAGCATCATGGCCGCCTGCAGCGCGAGGTGCGCGACGACGGCGGCCAGCACGCAGAGGACGGACAAGCTCGTACGAACGGGGCGGGTCACAGGGCTCCTCGTCGGAGGTCAGGGCGGGGGGCCCGCGTACTCTACCGTTGTGACCCGGCGCGACCGCCGCGCGTCGCGCTGCCCCGACCGCCCGACCGAGGATTCTCCATGCGCATGCTCGTGACCGGCGGAGCCGGCTTCATCGGCTCCAACTTCGTCCACCAGACCGTGCGGGAGCGTCCCGACGTGCAGGTCACGGTGCTGGACGCGCTGACCTACGCGGGCGACGAGCGCAGCCTGGACCCGGTCGCCGGCAAGGTCGTGCTGGCCAAGGGCGACATCGCCGACCCCGACGTGGTCGACAGCCTGGTCAAGGACGCGGACCTGGTGGTCCACTTCGCGGCGGAGTCGCACAACGACAACTCGCTGCACGACCCGTGGCCCTTCGTCCGCACCAACGTCATCGGGACGTACCAGCTGCTCGAGGCGGTCCGCCGGCACGACGTGCGGTTCCACCACGTGTCGACGGACGAGGTCTACGGCGACCTCGAGCTGGACGACCCGGCCAAGTTCACGCCGGACACGCCGTACAACCCGTCGAGCCCGTACTCGTCCACCAAGGCGTCCTCGGACCTGCTCGTGCGCGCGTGGGCCCGCAGCTTCGGCGTGCGCGCGACCATCTCGAACTGCTCGAACAACTACGGCCCGTACCAGCACGTCGAGAAGTTCATCCCGCGCCAGATCACCAACGTGATCGACGGCGTGCGGCCCAAGCTGTACGGCACGGGCGAGAACGTGCGCGACTGGATCCACGTCGAGGACCACAACTCCGCCGTGTGGTCGATCATCGAGCAGGGGCGCCTCGGCGAGACGTACCTGATCGGCGCCGACGGCGAGAAGGACAACAAGACGGTCATCGAGCTCATCCTCGAGCTCATGGGGCAGCCGGCCGACGCGTACGACCACGTCAACGACCGCCCCGGCCACGACCTGCGCTACGCCATCGACGCCACCAAGCTGCGCACCGAGCTCGGCTGGGAGCCGCGCTTCACGACGTTCGAGGACGGCCTGGCCGCGACGATCGACTGGTACCGCTCGAACGAGGCGTGGTGGCGCCCGCAGAAGGACGCCACCGAGGCCAAGTACGCCGTCCTGGGTCGGTGACCTGGGCGGGTCTCCGACCGCCATCTCCACAGATCCTCCACCGCGCCGGTGCGCAGCTCACCCGCATCGACGACCCGGCTCTTCTACGATCGTCCCGTGACCACCCGCCACGCAGCTCCGCGGCGCCCACGTGCGCCCCGGCACGCTCGTAACCTGCACCGACAGGGTGTCCTGCGGGGCATCGCGCTGGCCGTGACGAGCGTCGTGGTGTTCGGTGCCGCCGGCGGCGCGGCCTTCGCCGCGCGGCTCAGCAACAACGTCGACGGCCTCGACATCTCCGAGCTCGTCGAGGCGGCGCCCACCCCGAGCGACGCGCCCGACCCTGCCGACGCGAACGCGGGACGCGCCGTCAACGTCCTGGTCCTCGGCTCGGACCAGCGCGACGGCGTGAACGCGGACATCGGTGGCGAGGAGAAGGGCATGCGCTCGGACACCACGATCCTCGTGCACGTGTCCGCCGACCGCACCCGCGTCGAGATGGTCTCCATCCCCCGCGACTCGCTCGTCGACGTGCCGGAGTGCACGCTCACCAACGGCCGGACGACGAAGGCCCAGCGCAACGCGATGTTCAACTCGGCGTTCGCGATCGGGTGGGACTACGGCGGCGACCTGGACTCCGCGGCTGCGTGCGCGGTCAGCACGCTGCAGGCGAACACGGGAGTCACCGTGTCCAACGTGGTCGTCGTCGACTTCGCCGGCTTCCAGAACATGATCAACGCGATCGGCGGTGTGCCGATGTGCGTGGACCAGGACGTCTACGACCGCTACACCGGGCTGGACCTCACGGCGGGCATGCACGTGCTCGACGGTGCCACGGCGCTGCAGTACGCGCGGGCCCGGCACGGCACGACCTTCGACGGGTCGGACACGATGCGGGCGGGTCGTCAGCAGAAGCTGCTGGCGAACGTCGCCAACGAGGTGCTCTCGAAGAACCTGCTCACCGACGGCGCGCAGCTCATGCAGTTCCTCAGCGCGGCGACGCAGTCGGTGACCACCGACCTCGGCGTCTCGGACCTCACCGGCCTCGCCTTCAGCCTGCGCGGCATCGAGCGTGGGAACATCACGCTCATGACCGTGCCGTGGGCACCTGCGCGCAGCGACGCGAACCGTGTGGAGTGGACCGCCGAGGCCGACGAGCTGTGGGCCAACATCGCCGCGGACCGGCCCATGCTCGGTGAGCCGGAGCCGCCCGCCGCCGATCCCGCGGCGCCGGCCGCCCCCGCCGCCCCGGGCACCCCCGGCGAGGCGCCCGCCGCCCCGCCCGCGGCGGAGCCCACGCCGACCGACACCAAGACGCCCGGCGTCGACGCCTTCACCGCGGCCGACGCCGCGTCGACGAGCTGCTGACGCCCGTGCCCCGCCGCCCGGACGACGCGACCCCGCCGCCGAGCTTCGCGCCCGACGGCGGGCGCGCGCGCCCCGACACCGACGGTGCACGCGTCGTCGGTGGTCCCGGTGCCCGCCCCGCCCCGCCGGCCCGCGTGGTCCGGCGTCCCGCACCGTCGCGTGGCAGCGCTGCCGCACCCGCCACCGCCCGTGCCCCGCGCGCGGCTGCGGCCACGCCGGGCGGTGCGGTGCCGACCTCCCCGGCGGAGGCACCGTCCGTCCCCGCCGCCGCACCGCGTCGGACACCCGTCGCGATCCCCCCGGCAGGCGCCCGGCCCGCCGCCGCGCCGGGACCGGCGGGCGGACCGCGACCCGCCGCCGCACCGCCACCGCCGCGCAGCACCGCGCCCCGGCGGGCGGGCGGCGTCCGACCGACCGGCCGCCCCGTGGGCGCCGTCCCCGCGGGTCCGCGGACCGCCCCGCCCGTCCCCCCGGTCGCCCCGGACCGCGGCCGGCGACGTCGGCGACGGCTGACCGTGGTGGCGCTCGTCGTCACCGCCGCGCTGCTCGCCTGGCCGATCGGCCTGCTGGTGTGGGCGAACGGCCTGCTGCGGCACACCCCCGCGCTGTCCGGCGCGGCCGGCACCCCCGGGACGACGTACCTGCTGGCGGGCTCGGACGCGCGTGGCGACGAGGGCGGCATCGCCGAGGACGGCACCGAGGGGCAGCGGACCGACACGATCCTGCTGCTGCACGTGCCCGCCGACGGGCCGACCGCGCTCATCTCGCTGCCCCGGGACACGTACGTCGACGTGCCGGGGCACGGGGGCGCCAAGCTGAACTCCGCGTTCGCGTGGGGCGGCGCACCCCTGCTCGTGCAGACGGTGGAGGGCCTGACGGGCCTCACCGTCGACCACTACGCCGAGATCGGCATGGGCGGCGTCGCCCACCTGGTCGACGCCGTGGGCGGCGTCAACCTCTGCTACGACGGCGACGTGGACGACGCGGACTCCGGGATGGTGTGGACCGCGGGGTGCCACGACGTCGACGGCGGCACCGCGCTGGCCTTCGCGCGCATGCGCAAGGCGGACCCGGCGGGCGACGTGGGGCGGGCGCAGCGGCAGCGGCAGCTGATCGGCGCCGTGATGGGCAAGGTCAGCCCCCGCTCGCTGGCGTTCGACCCTGGCGCGCAGGTGGCACTGGTCGACGCCGGGACCGGCGCCCTGACCTTCGACGACGAGGCCGGCGTGCTGGACGTCGCGCGGCTGGCGCTCGCGTTCCGGGACGCGAACGGCGAGGGCGGGGTCACAGGCACCCCGCCCATCGCGAGCATGGACCACCGTCCGGGCGGCATCGGGTCGACCGTCCTGCTCGACCCCGAGCAGGCGCCCGTGTTCTTCGCCGCGGTCCGCGACGGCACCCTGCCGCCGGGCCAGGTGGGCGGACCGCCCGGCTGAGCACGCGACGGTGCGGCGCGGCTCAGGCGGAGAAACCCGCCGCAGGCCGCGTCGCGCGCGCCCGCAGGCGCTCCCCTTTGGTGTCGGCCTGCGCCCGCAGCCCGTCCTGGAACTCGGCCATCGCCGCGCGGAGCCGCTCCGCCTCCGGTCCGAGCCCGGACGCCAGGATGCGCACCGCGAGCAGCCCGGCGTTGCGGGCACCGCCCACGGACACCGTCGCCACGGGCACACCCGCGGGCATCTGCACGATCGACAGCAGCGAGTCCATGCCGTCGAGGTGCGCGAGCGGCACGGGGACGCCGACGACCGGCAGCGGCGTGACGGCCGCGAGCATGCCGGGCAGGTGCGCCGCGCCCCCCGCCCCGGCGATGACGACGCGCAACCCGCGCGCCGCCGCGTCACGCCCGTACGCCACCATCTTGTCCGGCTGCCGGTGCGCCGACACGACGTCGACCTCGACGGGGACGCCGAACTCGGCGAGCGCGTCGGCCGCCGCCTGCATGACCGGCCAGTCGGAGTCGGATCCCATCACGACGCCGACCAGGGGTGCCTCGCTCATGCCGTACCTCCGTCGTCGGGACGCTCACCGCGCAGGACCGCCGCGGCAGCCCGGGCGCGGGTGCGCACGTCCTCCAGGTCGTCCCCGGACACGTTGACGTGCCCGAGCTTGCGGCCGGGCCGCACCGCCTTGCCGTACAGGTGGACGCGGGCGCCGGGGTCCGCCCCCAGCACCGCCGGCAGGGCCTCGGTCAGGTCGTCGAGCGTGCTGCCGAGGACGTTCGCCATGACGGTCCAGCGTGCGACGGGCGCGACGTCCCCCAGGGGGAGGTCGAGCACGGCGCGCAGGTGCTGCTCGAACTGGCTCGTGACGGCGCCGTCGATCGTCCAGTGCCCCGAGTTGTGCGGCCGCATCGCCAGCTCGTTGACGAGCACGCGCGGTGCACCGCCGTCCGGACCGGGCACCTCGAACAGCTCGACCGCCAGGACGCCCGTCACCCCGAGACCGTCGGCGACCGTGCGCGCGACCCGCTCCGCCTCGGCGGCCGTGGCCGGGTCCAGGTCCGGCGCCGGCGCGACGACCTCGGAGCAGACGCCGTCGCGCTGCACGGACTCGACGACGGGCCACACGGTGCTGCGTCCCGACGGCGTGCGCGCCACGAGGACGGCGAGCTCCCGTGTGAACGGCACCAGCTCCTCCGCCAGCAGCGCCGGACCGGAGCCGTCGGCGGCTGCGGCGCACCACGCGACCACGTCCGCCGGCACGGGACCGTCGCCGACCACCCGCACGCCCTTGCCGTCGTAGCCACCGCGCGTCGTCTTGACGACCGCGCGCCCGCCCGCGGCGTCCCGGAACCGCTCGAGGTCGGCGAGGTCGGCGACGGGCGCCCAGCGCGGGCACGGCACGCCGAGCTCGGTGAGCCGTCGGCGCATCACCGCCTTGTCCTGGGCGTGCACGAGCGCGGCCGGGGCGGGGTGCACCGGAACCCCGCGGGCGGCGACGGCGTCGAGCACCGGTGCGGGCACGTGCTCGTGCTCGAACGTGAGCACCTGGGCACCGTCGACGAGAGCCAGCACGGCGTCGACGTCGGCCGGCACGCCCACGGGGGCGTCGGGCACGGCCTGCGCCGCCGAGACGTCGGGCCCCTCGGCGAGGACGCGCAGGTGAAGTCCGAGTGCGGTCGCGGGGCCCGCCATCATGCGGGCGAGCTGCCCGCCGCCGACGACGGCCACGGTCGGAGGTGTCACGGACGACGAGGGTAGCCGGTGACCGGCCGGCACCTCGCAGGCGTCCCGCGCCGCGCGACCGTCACGGCACGGACGCCTGCACGACCCGTCCGCCGCCCGCGGCCGTCAGCACGCCGTCGGAGGCCGGGACGAAGGCGGCCTGCCCCGCCGTCAGGTCGAGCACGGCCCCGTGGTGCGCCATGAGCCGGACCTCACCCTCGAGGCAGAGGACCACCCGCGGGCCGCCACCGGGGATCCGGCAGCGCGCGTCCGCGACGCGCGTGACGGAGAGCTCGAAGTCGTCGACCGGGACGTAGAAGACGTCGGTGGCGTCGTACACGTGCTCGGGCGCGATCCGGATGGGCGGGGCGGCGACGCACTCGACGATCCGCAGCAGCTCGGGCACGTCGACGTGCTTGGCGGTCAGCCCCGCGCGCAGCACGTTGTCGGAGTTCGCCATGAGCTCGACGGCGAACCCGTCGAGGTACGCGTGCACGGCACCGGCGGGCACGAAGAGCGCCTCGCCCGGCCGCAGGCTCACGGGGTTGAGCAGCACCGCCGTGACGGCACCCGGGTCACCCGGGTAGGCGCGCTCGAGCACGTCGACCGCCCGGTCCGTCCGCGGGGACGGCGACCCCGTGCGCAGGCGGGCGCGGAACGCGTCGGCCAGGTCCCGCACCTCGTCCGGTCCGGGCCGGGTGGCCTCGCTGACCAGCAGGGTGAACGCCTCCTGCATACCCGTCGACGTCGGGTCCGACGTGACGACCTTGTGGAGCTGGCGCGCGGTCGGGTGGTCGACGCCGTCGAGGATCTCCGCAGCCCGGCGCGGCGCGCGGAAGCCGACGAGCGCCTCGAACGGGGACAGCGCGTACACGAGCTCCGGCTTGTGGTTGCGGTCGCGGTAGGACCGCCGCGGGTCGTCCAGGGGGACGCCGCGCGCGTCCTCGCGCGCGTACCCCTCCTGCGCCAGCTCGACGCTCGGGTGGACCTGCAGCGACAGCGGACGTGCCGCCGCGATCAGCTTCAGCAGGAAGGGCAGACCCGCACCGAAGCGGGACACGACGTCCTCCCCCAGCGTCGCGACGGGGTCCACGGCGATCGCCTGGTCCAGCGGCACGGCCGGGGCACCGGCCAGGTGGGACGGCGCCGACCTGTGGGCGCCGAACCACGCCTCCGCGACGGGTGAGCCGTCGGCAGGACGCCGGAGCATCTCCGGGATGGCGGTCGACGATCCCCAGGCGTAGCCCTGGATCGCCGGCTCGAGAAACTGCACGGCTTCCCCCTCGCGGACTCTGTACGGGACAGCCTACCGGGGGAAGGTGAGGACCCGTGGGACCGGCGGGCCGCTCACCACCGGCGCTCGCGGCGCACCGAGACGACCGCACCGCGCGGCAGGACGACGTCGGGTCGCAGCGACGCCGGCACACCGGAGAGGAACAGCGCGAAGACCGCAGGTCGACGCTGCGCGAGCTCGAGGCGTCCCCCGTCGGCGTTCGCGAGGTCCCGGGCGAGCGCGAGGCCCAGCCCCGTGCCGGCCCCGGAGGTGACGTCACGCTCGAAGATGCGCGGCGCGAGGTCGTCGGGCACACCCTCGCCCTCGTCGCCGACCTCGACGACGACCGCCCGCGACGAGCCGCCGGCGCGGGAGCGCACGGTGGTCGTGCCGGCGCCGTGCTTGAGCGAGTTCTCGATGAGCGTCGCCAGGACCTGCGCGAGCGCGCCGGGCGTCGCGAGCACCTGCGTGGCGGGGTCGACGTCCACGACCAGGCGCCGCCCGGCCGCGGCGAACGTCGGCGCCCACTCCTCCTCCTGCTGGTGCACGACCTCGTGCAGGGAGATGGCCTCGGTCGTGCCGCCCTGGGCGCGGCGCGAGCTGGCCAGCAGGTCGTCGACGACGCGGACGAGCCGCTCGACCTGCTCCAGCGAGATCCGCGCCTCCTCGCGCACCTCCGGCTCCCCCGCGGTGAGCATGATCTCCTCGAGCCGCATGGACAGGGCCGTCAGCGGGGTGCGCAGCTGGTGGGACGCGTCCGAGGCGAACTGCCGCTCCGCCGCCAGGCGCCCCGCCATGCGGTCGGCGCTGCGGGCCAGCTCGGCGGCGACCAGGTCGATCTCCTCGACCCCGGACGGCTCGAGCTGCGGGCGCACCTGGCCCGACCCGAGCTGCTCGGCGGACGCGGCCAGGTAGACCAGGGGTGCGGCCAGGCGGTTGGCCTGCCAGATCGCCATCGCGATGCCCGCCGCGAACGCGACGACGGCGGCGACGACGACAAGGGCGATCACCTGGGTGGACATCCAGAAGATGTCCCACCACGAGACGTACAGGAGCACGGTGGCGGCCGTGGTCGACGTGACCTGGACCGTGAGCCGGCGCTGGTCGACCGTGGGCCCGGCCCGGTAGGTCTCCCCGTCGGGGGTGCGCACGACGACCGTCGCGCTGAGCTCGCCGTCGCCCCCGGTGTACGGCTCGAGCATCCGGTCGGAGAGGGCGATCTGCTGGTCGACGCGGAAGTCGACGGTGCGCGCGACGGACTCGGCCCGGATCTCCAGGCCGCGCAGCTCGTTCTCGCGCACCAGCTGCGCACCGAGGAACGCGAGCGGGAACCCGAGCAGCACGACGGCGACCGTCACGGCGGCGATCGTCGCCTGCAGGACGCGACGTCGCACGTGTCAGACCCGGTCGAGCGGACCTGCCGCCGCCTCGGTGACCGCGCCGGAGCCGTCCGCGGCACCGGTCTCGAAGCGGAAGCCCATCCCCCGGACGGTCGAGATGTAGCGGGGCGCGTTGGCGTCGTCACCGAGCTTGCGGCGCAGCCACGACACGTGCATGTCGAGGGTCTTGGTCGACCCGCTCGGGTCGGAGCCCCACACCTCGCGCATGAGCGTCTCGCGCGCCACGACGGTGCCGGCGGCGGCGACGAGCACCCGCAGCAGGTCGAACTCCTTGGCGGTCAGGTGCAGCTCACGCTCCCCCTGGAACGCACGGTGCGCGGCGACGTCGACCCGGACGTTCTGCGCGTGCAGCTCGTCCTCGTCGGCCGGGTCCCCCACGCTGCGGCGCAGCAGGGCCCGCACGCGGGCCAGCAGCTCGGCCAGGCGGAACGGCTTGGTCACGTAGTCGTCCGCGCCGGCGTCGAGCCCGACCACCAGGTCGACCTCGTCCGCACGCGCGGTGAGGACCAGGACGGGCGTCGTCAGACCCTGGCTGCGGATCGCGCGCGCCACGTCGAGCCCGTCCATGTCCGGCAGGCCGAGGTCGAGCACGACGAGGTCGGCGCTCGCCGCCCCGTCGATCGCGCCTTGACCCGTGCCTTGCACGCGCACGTCGTAACCTTCACGCCCGAGCGCCCGCGCCAAAGGCTCGGCAATCGCGGGGTCGTCCTCCGCCAGCAGCACCTGGGTCATTCCGCCATGTTAGGTCACGGACTCGTCCGGCCGCCGCAGCCCTCGGTCCCGACCCGCCGGACGGTCCCCCGATCGTGCGCCGCCGGCGTCCCACCGCCCACCGTGCTGGTCCCCCGGGCGGACCCCGACCCGCGGCCGGTCCGACCCCGGGTGCACGCCGGCCCGGCGGCGCCGTCCTAGTCTCGGGGGATGTCGTGGTGGGACCGCCTGTGGCGCTGGGAGGACGCGCACCGACTCGGTGTCGACGTGACGATCACCGTGTTCCTGGCGCTCGCGCTGGTGCCGGGGTCGATGGCCGCCCTCGGGTGGCGCGCGCAGGGCCTGGACGGGGTGCTCCTGTGCCTGTGCGTCCTCGGCGTCGTGGTGCCGCTGGCGTGGCGCCGCACCCACCCGACGGCGTCGGTCGCGACGACCTACACCTTCGCGCTCCTGCTCGTCGTGGCGCGGGCGGCGGTGCTGCCGGTGAACGTCGTCGTGGTGTTCTCCCTGTACTCCGTCGCGCTGCACGGCCCGCGCTGGGCCCACCGCACGGCCATCGCCGGTGCCATGGCCGGATCGGTCCTCGTCGGCGCCGAGCTGACCGTGCAGTACGGCTACGACCGGGTCCCGACCACCGTCGCCACGGTCTTCACCGCCAGCATCTTCCTGGTCGCGTGGGCGTTCGGCCTGGTCCGGCGCGGCCGTCGTGAGCACCTGGAGGCGCTCGTCGACCGCGCCGAGCGGCTCGAGGTCGAACGGGACCAGCAGGCGATGATCGCCACGGCCGCGGAGCGCGCCCGCATCGCGCGCGAGATGCACGACATCGTCGCCCACAGCCTCTCCGTGGTCATCGCGCAGGCCGACGGCGGCCGGTACGCGGCCGCGCACGACCCGGACGCGGCCACGCAGGCGCTCGGCACGATCGCGGAGACCGGGCGCGCCGCGCTCACCGACATGCGCCGGCTGCTGGGCGTGCTGCGCGAGGCGCCCGGTGCCCCGGCCGGCGGGAACGCCCCCGGCATCCTGCCGCCGGCCGGCGCTCCCGCCCTCCCCGCCGGCACGGCACCGGCGGCCACGACGACGCCGCAGCCCGCCGTCGACGACATCGAGACGCTCGTGGCACAGATGCGCGCGAGCGGCATGCGGGTGTCGTTCGTCCGGCTGGGGACACCGCGGCACCTGCCGCCGGGCGCCGGGCTGACGGTCTACCGCATCGCGCAGGAGTCGCTGACGAACGTGCTCAAGCACGCCGGGCCCGACCCGGGCGTCACCGTCATGCTGCAGTGGCAGCCGGCTGCCGTCACGCTCGAGGTGAGCGACGACGGTCGCGGCGCCGCCGCCGACTCCGACGGGCTCGGGCAGGGCCTGCTGGGCATGCGGGAGCGCGCCACGATGTTCGGCGGCACCGTCACGGCCGGCCCGCGGCCCGGGGGTGGTTACCGTGTGCGCGCCACGCTGCCCACCCCGGGGGCCGGCGACGCCCCCCACGGGACGGACACCGACCCCGCGGCGCGCCCCACGAGCCCGACCCGCCGCCCCGCCCTCGACCCAGCCGGAGGAACCACCCCGTGAGCACCACCACCCCCGAGGACGACGCCCCCGTCCGCGTCGCCCTCGTCGACGACCAGCAGCTCGTGCGGGCCGGGTTCCGCATGGTCATCGACTCGCAGCCCGACCTCGAGGTCGTCCTCGAGGCCGGTGACGGCGCGCAGGCGGTGCGGGCCCTGGACCCGCAGGCACGCACCGCGACCGGCCCGGTCGACGTGGTGCTCATGGACGTGCGCATGCCCACGATGGACGGGCTCGAGGCCACCGAGCGCATCGTGTCGCGCGCCACGCCGGACGCGCCCGCACCCCGTGTCATCGTGCTCACGACGTTCGACCTCGACGAGTACGTGCTGGCCGCGATCCGTGCGGGGGCCAGCGGCTTCCTGCTCAAGGACGCGCCGCCCGAGGAGATGCTGGCGGCGATCCGCACCGTGCACCGGGGGGACGCCGTGATCGCGCCGTCCAGCACCCGGCGCCTGCTCGAGCACCTCCTGACCGCCCTGCCCGGGGACGCGCCCGCCGCCACGGAGGACCCCGCGCACCGCGCGGTCGCCCAGCTCACGGACCGCGAGCGCGAGGTGCTCGTCCTCATGGCCCGCGGCCGTTCCAACACCGAGATCGGCCAGGACCTGTTCGTCGCCGAGGCGACGGTGAAGACGCACGTGGGCCGGATCCTGGCCAAGCTCGGGGCGCGCGACCGCGTGCAGGCCGTCGTGGTCGCGTACGAGGCCGGTCTGGTCCGACCGGGCTCCTGAGGGGCCCCACCCGGGCACCGCCCGTCGCCCGGCCGGATGACGGTCGGCCGGGCTCGTGCGGCCACGGGATGACGTCGGGGGCGCAACGACCCGCCCCCGGCCGGACGCGGGGGCAGGGTGCGGGCGGCGAGGCTGGTGCCACACCGCGAGACAGGAGCACGACCGTGCACACCACAGCCCCCCACCCCGACCCGTCGCCGGCAGGAGCCGCCCCGGCGTCCCGCGCCCGCAGCCTGACGAAGGTCTACGGGACGGGACCCGCCGCCGTCCGTGCGCTCGAGAGCGTCGACGTCGACTTCGCGACGGGCGCGTTCACCGCGATCATGGGGCCGTCCGGGTCCGGCAAGTCCACCCTCATGCACCTGCTCGCCGGCCTCGACGACGCGACGTCGGGCACCGTGCACCTGGGCGACACCGAGATCACCGCGCTCGACGACGACGCGCTGACCCGGCTCCGCCGCGACCGCGTCGGGTTCGTCTTCCAGTCGTTCAACCTGCTGCCCATGCTCACGGCGCAGCAGAACATCGTGCTGCCGCTGGACCTGGCCGGTCGCAAGCCCGACGCCGCGTGGTTCGACACGCTGGTCGACACGCTCGGCCTGCGCCCGCGCCTGACGCACCGTCCCAGCGAGCTGTCCGGCGGCCAGCAGCAGCGCGTGGCGATCGCCCGCGCCCTGATCACGCAGCCGGAGGTCGTCTTCGCGGACGAGCCCACCGGCAACCTGGACTCGCGCTCGGGTGCCGAGGTGCTGAGCTTCCTGCGCCGGTCGGTGCGTGAGCTGGGCCGCACGGTCATCATGGTCACGCACGACCCCACGGCCGCCGCCTACGCGGACCGTGTGCTGCTGCTCGCGGACGGTCGGATCGCCGGTGACATCGCCGACCCGACGCCGGAGTCGGTGCTCGCGGGCCTCGAGGGCCTGCGCGTCCTGGAGTCCCCCGCCGGCACGTCCACCGGCGCGACCCCGGTCGTCCGCGTGACGACGGGCGGGCTGCGCTGATGCTGCGGCTCACCCTCGCGCAGATGCGCAGCAACCTGGGCCGGCTGGTCGCAGCCGGCATCGCCGTCCTGCTCGGGTCGGCGTTCGTCACCGCGGCCCTCACGGCCGGCGACGCGATCACGCGCGGTGCGTACGACTCCGTCACCGCGTCGTACGGCACGGCCGACCTCATCGTCGAGCGGACCGACGAGCCGCCGTTGTCCGAGGTGCTGGACCGGGTGCGCAGCACGCCCGGCGTGGCGGCCGCCGATCCCTTGTTCCGCGGCTGGGCCGACTTCGGCAGCGGCCGGCGCAGCGTGTCGCAGACCGTCGTCCCCGTCCCCTCGGTGCCCGAGCTCGGCTCGCTCCAGGTCGTGAGCGGCCGTGCACCCGCGACGACCACCGAGGTCGCGCTGCCCACCTCGACCGCCGAGCGGCTCGGGGTCGGGGTCGGCGACAGCGTCGTGTCGACGTGGTGGGAGCCCTCCGCCCAGGACGCGCCGGACGAGGAGGAGGTCCAGCGCAGCGCGGACGTGCGCGTGGTGGGCCTCGTCGAGGACCCGCACGGTGCCTGGTCCCGGTTCGGTGGGGCCGCGCTCGCGACGCCCGACGCCGTCGTCACGTGGAGCGGGTTCGCGGACATCGACGCCATGTGGGGCGCCGAGGTGCTGGTCGTCGCCGACCAGGACGTCGCCACCGTGCAGGCCGCGCTGGCCGGTGCGGTGCCGGAGGCCGGCGTCGTGACCCGCGACGAGGCGGCGGTGCGGAGCGTCGAGCAGCTGGGCGGGGGCAACGTCATCGCGATGCTCGCGCTGGGGTTCGCCGCCGTGGCGCTGCTCGTGGCCGCCCTGGTCATCTCGAACACCTTCCAGGTCATCGTCGCGCAGCGGACCCGGATGCTCGCCCTGCTGCGCTGCGTCGGTGCCCGCCGCGGCCAGCTGCGCGCCTCCGTCCTGCTGGAGGCGGGCGTCCTGGGCCTGGTCTCCGGGATCGCCGGCGTCGTCACCGGTCTCGCCCTCTCGCAGGGCGCGCTGGCGGTGCTGTCGAACGTCCAGAGCGGTGTGCCGCTCCCCACCGTGGTGCAGCCCACCCTCGCCAGCACGCTGCTCCCGGTGCTCGTCGCCGTGGCGGTGACCGTCGGCGCGGCGCTCGTCCCCGCCCGGGCGGCGACGCGGGTGTCACCCGTCGCGGCGCTGCGTCCCGCGGACGCCCCGACCGTGCGCGCGCGCCCCGGCAGGGTGCGGCTCGTCGTCTCCGCGCTCCTGGTGCTCGGTGGCGGCGGCGCCCTCGTCGGTGGTGTCCTGATGGGACGCGCAGGGGTCGGCGTCGACGCGATGCTGCCGCTGGCCGTGGGGGTGCTCGGGGGGGCGACGTCGTTCGTCGGCCTGCTCGTCGGCGGCCCGCTGTGGATCCCCCCGATCGTCTCCGCGGTCGGTCGCCCGGTGGCGGCGATCAGCACGAGCGCACGGCTCGCCGCCGCCAACACCGTGCGCAACCCCCGTCGCACGGTGGCGACGAGCACCGCGCTGGTGATCGGCGTGACGCTCGTCGTGATGATGAGCACCGGGGCCGTGTCGGCCCAGGCCGCGCTCGGGCAGGAGATGGACGAGCGCAGCCCGGTGGACATGATGGTCCTGGGCGAGGAGCAGCTGGACGCGGACGTCGTGTCCGAGGTGGCGGCGCTCGACGCGGTCGCGGTGGCCGCCCCGGCACGTCGTGGCGAGCTCGAGTCGCCCGACGGCATCGGCCAGGAGGCGGTGGTCGTCGACCCCGCCGCTGCGGACCTGCTGCGCGACCCCGCTGCCGCCGCCGCGATCGCGGCCGGACGCAGCGTCGCGCCGCACGGCTGGTCGGGCGACGAGCCCCGGCTGACCGTCCGGGCGCCGGCCACGGGCGGGCCCACCACGCAGATCGACGTCCTGCGGCGGGACGCGGACCTGATCCTGCTGAGCCCCGACGCGGCCGACGCGCTGCGGCTGCCCGACACCACGTCGGCCCTGCTGGTGCGTCTGGTCGACGGCGCCGACGCGGCGGTCGCCCTGCAGGACGTGCAGGACGTGATGGCCGGCCAGAGCGTCCTGGTGATCAGCGAGGCGGCGCAGCGGCAGGGCACCGAGAAGGTGATCGACGTGATGCTCGCCATCGTCATCGGCCTGCTCGGCGTGGCCGTCGTCATCGCGCTCATCGGCGTGACCAACACGCTCTCGCTGTCCGTGATCGAACGTCGTCGCGAGTCCGCGACACTGCGCGCGGTGGGGCTCTCGCGCCGTGGGCTGCGCGCGATGCTCGCCACCGAGGGGATGTTGATCGCGGGGGTGGGGGCGCTCATCGGCAGCGCCCTGGGCCTGCTCTACGGCTGGGCGGGTGCGGCCACGGTGTTCGGCCCGTTCGGTGACGTGCAGCTGGCGGTGCCCTGGGCGCACCTCGCGGCGGTGCTCGCCGTCGCGGTGGTCGCCGGCCTGGCCGCGTCGGCGCTGCCCGCACGGGCGGCGGCGCGGACACCTCCGGTCGCCGCGCTCGGCGTGGACTGAGCACCGAGGACGTCCGCGCCGCCCGGAGGGGGCGGCGCGGCGGGTGGACCGGCGAGTGCGGAGGGTCCGGGGCCGGCGGAGGGCACGGCGCGGGGGCGCCGTGCCCTCCGGCACGTGCGCGGCCGCTCCCCCGGCGACCCACCCGGAGCGGCGCTAGCGTGGACGGCGTGACAACCCCGGAGGAACGGCCGAAGCGCACCTCGTGGATCGTGCGCCTCCTGGACGAGGCGATCCTCGACAACCCCGAGCTCCGCAAGGGCCACCGGCTCCGGTCCGTCGTGGTCCTGGCGCTGATCCTCCTGCTCCTCATGGTTGCCGTGCCGGTCCTGCTGACGCTCGTGCGCGAGCACGACTCGCGGGTCGCCAGCGGCGTGATCTTCGTCGTGGTGCTGGGGGCGGGCGGGCTGGTGTGCCGCGGGATCGGCGAGCACCGCACCAGCTCCGCCTGGAAGGCGACCGGGTACTTCCTCGGTGCGGCCGCGTACGGTGCGACGGCGACGGTGGCGCTGGTCAACGGGCTGCACACGCTGCTGCGCGGGTCGTAGGCGCAGGGGACGTAGGCGCTCGCGGCGGGGCGGGCGCCCGGCGGACGGGCGCCGCGACCCCGCCACCCGACCCCAGCCCGGGCCGCGGGCACCGCACGCACCTGTGCGGCACCCGGACCCGGGCTCCACGCACCGGCGGCCGCAGGCTCACCGGATGCGCTTCTCGGTCCCCTCCTCCGTCGGCCCGGACCACACCCTGGACGTGGACGTGGAGCCCGGCGTCACCGCGGGCGAGGTGCGCCGGCGCCTGACGCTGCTGACGGGTGACGTCCGCTGGGCGGCCCCCGGCACGCGCCTGGGTGTCGCGGGCGCCGTGGTGGACGACCACCACCCCGCCGGCGCACGGCCGCTGCTGCCGGGCTCCCACCTCACCGGCGGTCCGGGGGTGCCCGACGACGCGGCCGCCGCGGTCCTCGCCGGTGCCCACGTCGCCGTGCTCGATGGCCCCGAGGCCGGGCGCGTGGTGCCCCTCCCGGACGGTGCGCGGGTCGTCGTGGCCCTCACGGCCGCCTCACCCGGTGCGGCACCGGGCGGGCGGGCCGACCGTCCCGCCGCTCTCCTCGAGGTCCGCCGCCGCGGCGTGGCGGTGCAGGTCCGGGCACCGGCAGGGCGCGGCGCGGTCACGACCGCCCCCGGCCGGGCGGCGCACCGCGGATGGGTCCGGCGCGCACCGGGCCGTGCCGGTGCGCGCGCCCGGCCCGTCGGCCGCCGGTGGCGACCGTGGTCGCCCGCGTCCACCCTGCACGGGCGGGCCTGCACGCTGGTCCTGCGCGGTGCCGCGGTCGAGGGGTCGGCGCGCCGACGACGCCTCGCGGTCACCCTCCCCGCGTGGGCGTGGACCTCGGTCGCCTCCGCCGGCGTCGCGCTGGCGCTGGCCGTCGCGCTGCGCCAGCCCCTGCTGCTCCTGACCGCGGTGACGGGGCTGGTCGGGCTGGTCGGGGCGCGCGCGGGTGACCGGCGCGCAGCCGACGCGCAGCGCCCCGGGGACGGGGCGGCGCTGCCGGACGGTCGCGTCGGGACCGGGCCGGGTACCACGACGCCGGAGGGTGCGTCGGCCCGTGCGACGTCCGCGGCCGGTGCGTCCGGTCACGCGCCGCCCGCCCCGACGGACGTGGCGGCGCTGCGGGTCGCGACGGCCGCGCGGCTGGCCGACCGCGCCGGACCGGTGGCGGGTGACCCGGCGCCCTGGCCCGCGGACCGCACGATCGCGCTGGTGGGTGCGCGGGGCGCCACCACGGCCGCGGCGCGCGCCCTGGTGCTGCGGACGCTCGGGGCCGGGGGTCCCGCACGCCTCGTGCTGCGCACCGGACGCCCGGCGGAGTGGGGGTGGGCGCGCTGGTGGGAGCCCCGCGCAGAGCTGCCCGCGCCGGACGACCACGACGTCCTGGTGGTGCTCGACGGGGACGCCGCAGCGGTGGGCGGCTGGCGCGCGACGGCACCGGCGGCGCGGCTGCTGCTGGTCCTGCCGCCCGGTGCGGCGGTGCCGGCGTGGGTGGGGACGGTGCTGCACCCCTCCGGGGGCGTGGTGACCACGGGCCGTCGACGCCCGGCACGGACGACCGCGCGGCCGCCCGAGGCCGTCGCGCCGGACGTGGCCGACGCCCAGGCACGGGCGGCGGCCGCCCTGGCCTGGGTGCTCGGTGCCGACGCCGCGGCAGCGTCGCGCACGACGCCCGTCGCGGCGTCCCTCGGCTGCCTGCCCGGGGTGCCGGCCGCCCGGGCCGACCACGTCCTGACCGCCTGGCACGACGCCGCGGACGCGTCCACCCTCGCCTCTCCCCTGGGCGTCGGCACGGGAGGAAGAACCGTCGTGCTCGACCTGGTCCGGGACGGACCGCACGCCCTCGTCGCCGGGACCACGGGCGCCGGGAAGTCCGAGCTGCTCACCACGCTGGTGCTCGGCCTGGCGCTGCGGCACCCCCCGCACCGGCTGGCCGTCCTGCTGGTCGACTTCAAGGGCGGCACGGGGCTGGGGCCGCTGGCAGGGCTCCCGCACGTCGTGGGGCACGTGCACGACCTCGACGTCGCCGCCGCGCGCCGGACCCTGGGGTGGCTCCGGGCCGAGCTGCGGCGGCGGGAGCGCCTGCTGGCGGCGACGGGTCGCACGGACCTCACCGACCTCGACCCCGCCCACCGGGGGACGCCGGCGCGCCTGCTGGTCGTGGTCGACGAGCTGCGCGCCCTGGTCGACGACCTGCCCGAGGCGGCCGGCGCGCTGGCACGCCTCGCGGCACAGGGCCGGGCGCTCGGCATGCACCTGGTGCTGGCGACCCAGCGCCCCGCGGGCGCGGTACCTGCCGACCTGCGCGCCAACGTCGGGCTGCGCATCGCCCTGCGGGTCGCGGGCGAGGACGACTCGCGTGACGTCGTCGGCTGCCCGGACGCCGCCCACCTGGACCCCACCGTGCCCGGCCGGGCGCTGCTGCAGGTCGCCGCGCGGCCCGTCACCGTCCTGCAGGTGGCGTCCGCGCGGCGGCGCGCGAGGGGACCGGCCGTCCGGCTCGCGGCGCCCCCGGGCGAGGGCGGGACCGTCTGGCACGCGACCCCGCCGCGGGACGACGACGTCGCCACCTGGGTGGCCGCGTGCGCCCGGGCAGCACGCGGCGGCCGGGGCACGGGGGTGCCGTGGCTCCCGCCGCTGCCCGACCGGGTGCCCGCCGACGCGGTGGACGACCCCGACCGTGGGCGTCCTGGCCTGCTCGTCGCGGTGGCCGACGTGCCCGACGAGCAACGACGCGAGCCCGTGCGGTGGCGACCCGACCACGGGCCGCTGCTCGCTGTCGGCGGGCCCCGCTCGGGCCGGTCGACGGTGCTGCTCCGCGTGGGCACCGAGGGGCTGCGGGCCGGGATGCACGTGCACGCCGTCGGCCTGCCGGGCCGGGCCGTCGACCGCCTGCGCGCGACCGCCGCGGGACTCGTCGGCACCGCGGTGCCGGTCGACGACGTGCACCGGACGGTGCTGCTGCTCGAGCGGCTCACCGGTGCCGCACGCGCGGACGCACCGGCGCGGCTGCTCCTCGTCGACGGGCTGGACGCGCTGCTCGAGGCGCTCGGGTCCCACGCGCGGGGCGTCGGCGTCGACCTGCTGACGGGACTGCTGCGGCGCCCGCCCCCGGGGGTGCACGTCGCGGCCGCCGGGCCGGTGGTCGCGGCCGTCACCCGTCTGACCGGCGCGTTCGGGCTGCGGCTCGTCCTGCCGGTGCCCGACGCGACGCTCGACGCCCTGGCCGGTGTGCCCGGACCGCCGACCGGTCCCCGGACGACGCCGGGCCGGGCCGTCGCGTGCTCGGCCGACGGGGTGCGCCTCTGCCAGGTCGTGCTGCCCGCCGGGCGGGCCTCGGGACCCGCTCCGGGCAGCCGCGGCCCCGCGCCGGTGCGGATCGGGCTGCTGCCCCTGCGGGCACCGGCGCCGGCCGTCGGCGGCTCCACGGGCATCCCGCTGGGCGTCGGCGGGGAGGGACCCGACCCGGTCGACGTCGACCCCGCTCGGCCGCTCGTCGTCGCGGGCCCGCCGGGCTCCGGGCGCACCTCGACGCTGCGCACGCTCGCCCGGGGGTGGGCCGCCGCCGGGCGGGCCGTGGTCCTCGTGGGCGGCGCCGAGGACGCCACCGCCGTCCGACCCGCGGCCGGGGGCGTCGTGGTGTCCGGCACGCAGGCCGTCACCGAGCTGCTCGAGACCGCGCAGCCCTGCGACGCGCCGGCGGGCGGGCCGCCCGCCGAGGCGCGCACCCGCCGCACGGCGCCGGCCACGGTGCTGCTCGTCGACGACGCCGACCTGCTCGACCGGACGGCCCCGCGGCTCGTCGACCTGCTCGAGCGCGTCCAGCAGGATCCCCGGCACCCCGTGCGCGTCGTCGCGCTGACCACCACGACCGACCACGCCGCCACGGCGTTCCGCGGTCCGGTCGCCACCGCGCTGCGCGGGCGGCAGGTGCTCGTGCTCGACGCGCAGGGGCCGGCGGCGCTGGACCTGCTCGGGCCGGGCGCGGCGGTGCAGACGGACCCGTGGCGACGGCCGCCGGGCCGGGGCGTGCTGCGCCTCGACCGGACCGTGCTGCGCGTCCAGGTGCACGAGCCGCCCGCCCAGGAGCCGCCGGTGCCCGCTGCGCCGTGACGGCAGCGGGCGGGGCCCGTCAGCCGGTCGGACGGCGGCCGGACGTCACGGCGACGACTCGCGGTGAGAGCACACCGACGACGACCGCCAGGGCCACGACGAGCGGCACCAGCGCGCGCACCCCGCCCCCGGCACCCCACCACGTCGCCGCGGTGATGACGACCATGATCTGGGCCGTGAGGACCGGTCCGCGCCCCCACCGCAGGCCCGACCACAGCCCGCGTGCGGCGGCCGCGAGCAGGGCCGCCGCACCGAGCGCCAGCGCGACGAGGAACAGGACCGGACCGGCGTCGTCCCCGCGGGTGAGCGCGAGGACGCCCGCACCGGCGGCCACGAGGAGCGCGATCACCTCCACGAGCACGAGCACGCACGCCACGGCGAGCAGCGCCGGGCGTGCGCCCTGGTCCTGGCGGGGTGCGCGGGGCGGGGCCGCTGCGTCGTCCGGCGAGCGGTCGGCAGGTCTGCGGGACATGCCACGACCCTAGGCCGCGCGGCGCCGGACCTCGGACGCCCGGTGTCCCCGCGGGAGCCCGGCGCCCATACCAGACGTGCGATGCCGCCCTGACCACGCCGTGACCTCGCGGACGCAAGCCGACGCTCCCGACCGCGGGCGTGAGCATGGTCACGCCGGGCGCCCTCGCCCTGCACACCGTGACCCCCGGCACAGCGGCGCCACCCGCACGTCACAGCAATCTCCCAGGTCAGAGCCGTGAAACCGGCGATGCGCGCCTGACCTGGACCTTCGTTCAGCCGCCGACGGGCGCCCGGCGGCCGACGAACCCGCGGCTCCCGCTCGGACCGCGCTCCGTGTGATCAACGCCTCATCCGTGACCGACATGAAACGTTGCCGTAACCCTTGTGCGGCGGCGGATGGGGTGTGACGCTGGATCCAGCACGTTCCCCCACCCACTGACTCCATGCCTGGACGCACGCCCTCCCCCGTGAGTGCGTGAACGGGCGTGTGCCAAGGAGACACCCATGGATTGGCGCCACCGCGCAGCCTGCCTCGACGAGGACCCCGAGCTCTTCTTCCCCATCGGCAACACGGGGCCGGCGCTGCAGCAGATCGAGGAGGCGAAGGCCGTCTGCCGTCGCTGCGACGTCGTGGACACCTGCCTGAAGTGGGCCATCGAGACCGGCCAGGACGCGGGCGTGTGGGGCGGCCTGTCCGAGGACGAGCGTCGCGCCCTGAAGCGCCGCACCGCGCGCCAGCGCCGCGCGAGCTGACGTCCGACCGCAGCACCGCACCGCGCCGAGCGCGGACCGCAGCACCCGACAGGGCCACCGGACGGTGGCCCTGTCGTCGTCTGTCGCCGTCGTGACGCCGTCCTCGTTCCGGGAACCGCCGGCAAGACGTCCACGACGCCCGGCGCCCGCAGCGCCACCACGGCACCTCGGCACCTCGGCACCTCGGCACCTCGGCACCACGGCACCACGGCACCACGGCACCACGGCACCACGGCACCTCGGCACCTCGGCAGCCTGGCACCTCGGTATCCCGTCACCGTAGGCAGGACGGAGCGGAGCACCGACCGGCGCTCCCGCGACCTCAGGCGACGGTGGCGGCGTCCCGCCCCTGCCGGAGCATCGCCTCGATGACGACCGAGGTGCCGCCGCCCTCCCGGCTGCGCCACTCGATCGAGCCGCCCAGCTCGTTGCGGACGAGCGTCGAGACGATCTGCGTCCCCAGGCCGCTGCCCGCACCCTTGCCCTCGGGCAGGCCGGCGCCGTCGTCGACCACCTCGACGCGCAGCGCGTTGTCCCGGCGGTCGACGACGATCTCCACCGTCCCCTGCTCCCGCCCCGCGAGCCCGTGCTCGACGGCGTTCGTGACGAGCTCGGTGAGGATGAGCGCCAGCGCGGTCGCGTCCTCCGCGGGGACGGCGCCGAACGAGCCGCGCACGGTGGTGCGCACGTGGGCCCCCGCGGTCGCGACGTCGGCGGCGAGCCGCAGGCTGCGCCCGACCAGGTCGTCGAACGGGACGCTCTCGTCGAGCGTCTGCGACAGCGTCTCGTGGACCAGGGCGATGGTGGCGACCCGGCGCATCGCCTCCCCGAGCGCGTCCCGGGCCTCGGGCGAGCTCATCCGGCGCGACTGCAGCCTGAGCAGTGCAGCGACCGTCTGCAGGTTGTTCTTGACCCGGTGGTGGATCTCCCGGATCGTCGCGTCCTTGGTGATCAGCTCCCGCTCCCGGCGACGCAGCTCGGAGACGTCCCGGCAGAGCAGCACCGCCCCGGTGCGCTCGCCGCGCTCCGTCAGGGGCACGGCCCGCAGCGACAGCGCCACCCCGCGCGCCTCGACGTCGACGCGCCACGGCGCGCGGCCCATCAGCACGAGCGGCATGGACTCGTCCACCGTCGCGTTCTGCTCGATGAGGTCCGACGTGACCTCGATGAGCGAGCGCCCGACGAGGTCGCCGAGCGCCCCGAGCCGGTGGAAGCACGACAGCGCGTTCGGGCTCGCGTAGAGGACCTCGCCCTCCCCGTTGAGCCGCACCAGCCCGTCACCGACCCGCGGGGCACCGCGGCGCGGACCCGTGGGGGCGTCGGGCGCGGGGAACTCGCCGCGCGCGATCATCGCGACGAGGTCGTCCGCGGCCTCGACGTAGTTGAGCTCCAGGCGCGACGGTGTGCGTGCGCCGCCGAGGTTGGTCTGACGCGCCAGCACCGCGATCGGTCGACCGCCGCGCACGACCGGCACCGCCTCCTCACGCACGGCGTAGGAGCCGAACCACCGCGGCTCGCGCGAGCGCTGGGGCGTCTGCTCCTCCAGCGCCCGCCGGAGCTGGGCGACCTGCCCCTCCGGGGGCCGCGACCCCACGACGTCGTCGTAGTGCACGGTGGCGCCGGTCGACGGCCTGCACTGCGCGACCGCCACGAACTCGCCGTCGACGGTGGGCAGCCAGAGCACGAGGTCGGCGAACGCCAGGTCGGACACGACCTGCCAGTCGCCGACCAGCAGGTGCAGCCACTCGAGGTCGGCAGGTTCGAGCGCACCGTGGCGCGCGACGAGGTCGCTCAGCGTGGACACCCGCCCAGGGTACGCAGCGGCGGCTACGCTCGACGACGGCGGGCCCGGCGCACCCGGCCCGCCACGGGTGCGGGCGACCGCCCGCGCCCCAGCCCGACCACCGAGGGGGTCCACGGTGCAGCTGCACGTGACGATCGAGTTGCCCACCGACGTGGTCGGGGCGGCAGAGCTCCTCGCGGACCCCGCGTACGTGCACGCCAAGGTGCGCGCCGCCGGTGCCGTGGAGCAGCAGGTGGACGTCACCGGCAGCGCCGCCGCCGCCTTCACCGTCACGTCGCGCCGCGCGCTGCCGACCGCGCAGATCCCACCCCACCTGCGTCCGTTCGTCGGCGACCGGATCGACGTCCGGCAGGTCGAGGCGTGGGAGGCCCCCGGACCCGACGGCTCGCGCTCCGGCACGGTGGTCGTCGAGATCGCCGGCGCACCGGTGCGCGTGACCGGCCGCACGTCGCTCGCGCCCGTCGGACCCACCGCCGCCCGTGTCACCTACGACGGCGAGGTGCGCGCCGCTGTGCCGCTGTTCGCCGCCGCCGTCGAGGAGGCGGCCGCCGCGGCGGTGCGCGGTGCGCTCGGCACGGAGGAGGCCGTGGCCGCGCGGTGGCTCGCGGGCACGCACGACGACGCCCCTCAGGGCGGCACGGCGCCCCGCTGAGGCGTCGCCCGATCGGCGGCTACGAGGAGGTCTCCACGCCGTAACGATTGGGTAACGTGGACGGCGTGGGAAACGGCCCTGACCTGCGGCGACGGCCGCGTGGAACCGCTACCACCCGCCCGGCCGCCATCCCGATCCTTGACACCCGACCATCTCCGGGTCGATTGTGTCCGCAGTGCGTGGGAACGCTCCCGCGAGCAAGAGCTGGGAGCGCGTCCACGTCTGGGCCCACGAGCCCAACGCGCGGTGCCCGTCCGGTCGGCGACGTCCGGGCAGACCGCACGGACCAGATGTACGGCGAGGCAGCCGTCCGACTGACAAGGGAGTCATTGTGCGCAAGACCACACGCAAGGCGTGGGCGCTCGCAGCGGGTATGACGAGCATTGCGCTCGTCGCCACGGCCTGCTCGTCGAGCAACGACGCAGCCGACGACGAGGGCACCGCGGACGGCGGCGACATCACCCTCACGGTCGCCACGTTCAACGAGTTCGGCTACACCGACGAGATGTTCGACCGCTACGAGGCGGAGAACCCGGGCGTCACCATCGAGCAGAAGGTCGCCGCCACCTCGAACGAGGCCCGCGAGAACCTCAACACGCGTCTGGCCGCCGGCTCCGGCACCGCCGACATCGAGGCCATCGAGGTCGACTGGCTGCCCGAGCTCATGCAGTACCCGGACTACTTCGAGGACCTGGCCTCCCCCGACGTCGAGGGCCGCTGGCTCCCGTGGAAGGTCGCGCAGGCGACCACGCCCGACGGCAAGCTCATCGGCTACGGCACGGACATCGGCCCGGAGGGCATCGCCTACCGCGCCGACCTCTTCGAGGCCGCCGGCCTGCCGAGCGACCGCGAGTCGGTGGCCGCGCTCTTCGGTGGCGCCGACGCCACGTGGGACGGCTTCTTCGAGGTCGGCAAGCAGTACACCGCCGCGACGGGCAAGCCCTTCTTCGACTCGGCCTCCGCCATCTACCAGGGCATGGTCAACCAGGAGGAGGCGGCCTACGAGGACCCCGACACCGGTGACATCACCGCGCTGGACAACCCGCGCATCAAGGAGATGTACGACCAGGTCACGGCCGCTGCGGTCAACGACAAGCTGTCCGCCCACTTCACGCAGTGGAGCGACGACTGGACCAACTCGTTCCAGACGGACGGCTTCGCCGCCATGCTGGCGCCGGGCTGGATGCTCGGTGTCATCTCGGGCAACGCGGCCGGCGTCACCGGCTGGGACATCGCCGACGTCTTCCCCGGCGGCTCCGGCAACTGGGGCGGCTCGTTCCTGACCGTCCCGTCGCAGGGTGCCAACGTCGACGCCGCCAAGGACCTCGCCGCGTGGCTGACGGCTCCGGAGCAGCAGATCGAGGCGTTCCAGAACAAGGGCACCTTCCCGAGCCAGGTCGAGGCGCTCGACTCGGACGAGATCAAGTCCGCGACCAACGAGTTCTTCAACAACGCCCCGGTCGGCGAGATCCTCGCCAACCGTGCCAAGGACGTCGTCGTGCCGTTCAAGGGTCCGCAGTACTTCACGATCCAGGACGCGATCTCGAACGCGATCGTCGAGGTGGACGTCAACGGCGCCGACCCGGCAGCGCAGTGGGACACCTTCGTCCAGGTCGTCCAGGGTCTCGGCTGACCTGACCTGACCGCACGAGGCCGGGTCGGTGGCGACCGCCACCGGCCCGGCCTCGCCCGCGTCGCCCCTGAGCCTCCGGAGGACCCCCATGGCCACCTCGACCACGCAGCCGCGCGCTGGGCGCCGGCTGCCCGACTCCCCCCGGCCCCCGCGTCGCGTCGGCTTCAGCCAGACGCTCGGCCGCTGGGACGTCAAGGTCTCGCCGTACCTGTACATCTCGCCGTTCTTCCTGCTGTTCGCCCTCACCGGACTGTTCCCGCTCGCGTACACCGCCTACGTGTCGGTCTACGACTGGCACCTGCTGGGCGGCCAGGGAGAGTTCGTCGGCTTCGAGAACTTCGCCTTCGTCTTCCAGGAGCCGAACTTCTGGAAGGGCCTGCGCAACACCTTCAGCATCTTCCTGCTGTCGACGATCCCCCAGCTGATGGTGGCCGTCGTCGTGGCGGCCCTGCTCGACGCGAACCTGCGCGCGCGGACCTTCTGGCGCATGGGCGTGCTCGTGCCCTACGTCGTGGCCCCCGTCGCCGTCGCGCTCATCTTCGGCAAGCTCTTCGCCGACCAGTCCGGGCTCGTGAACACCGTGCTCGGCTTCGCCGGCGTCGAGCCGATCAAGTGGCACGGCTCGGTGCTGCCGTCGCACGCCGCGATCGCCAGCATGGTCAACTTCCGCTGGACCGGCTACAACACGCTCATCCTGCTCGCGGCCATGCAGGCCGTGCCGCGTGACCTCTACGAGGCGGCCGTCATCGACGGCGCGAGCCGGCTGCGCCAGTTCTTCTCGATCACGATCCCGCAGATCCGGCCCACCATCATCTTCGTGGTCATCACGTCCACGATCGGTGGCCTGCAGATCTTCGACGAGCCGCGCATGTTCGACCAGACCGGCCAGGGCGGCCCCGGCCGCCAGTGGATGACCGTGACGATGTACATCTACGAGCTCGGGTTCGGCAACCAGAAGAGCTTCGGTCGAGCCGCCGCGGTGGCGTGGGTGCTGTTCCTCATCATCCTGGCCGTGGGCATGCTCAACTTCTGGCTGACCCGACGGATCGCCTCGGAATCGACACCGAAGCAGGCACGGAAGAAGGTCAAGCGATGAGCGCGCCCTCGGTTCCCTACATCCGGCAGACGGCCGGCGCGAGCGCCGCGCGGTTCGCCAAGCGCACGCGCGGGTACGGCTCGGAACGACGGCCGGGCTGGGTCACGTACCTGCTGCTCACCGTGGCGATCATCGGCTCGATCCTGCCGCTGTACTACGCCTTCCTCCTGGCGAGCTCGGACGCGTCGACGATCGCGCAGAACCCCATCCCGTCGCTCATCCCCCAGGGCAACTTCCTGGAGAACGCGGGCAAGGTCCTCGCCGCCGACATCAACTTCTGGAAGGCGCTGACGAACTCGCTCATCGTGGCGATCACGACGTCGGTGTCGGTGGTGCTGTTCTCCACCCTGGCGGGTTTCGCATTCGCGAAGCTGCGGTTCCGCGGGCGCAACGGCCTGCTGCTGTTCGTCATCGCCACGACGGCCGTGCCGACGCAGCTCGGCATCGTCCCGCTGTTCATCGTGATGTCGGAGCTGGGGTGGATCGGCAAGCTCGTCGCCGTCATCGTGCCCGGCCTCGTCACCGCGTTCGGCGTCTTCTGGATGACGCAGTACCTCGAGTCGGCGCTGCCGTACGAGCTCATCGAGGCCGCCCGTGTGGACGGTGCGTCGATGATCCGGACGTTCTGGAGCATCGCCCTGCCGGCGGCGCGTCCGGCGGCCGTGATGCTCGGCCTGTTCGCGTTCGTCGGTTCCTGGACGAACTTCTTCTGGCCGTTCATCGTCCTGGGCTCGACCAACCCGACGCTGCCCGTGGCGCTGCAGCTGCTGCAGGCGTCCTACTTCAAGGACATGTCCCTGATCATGGCCGGTGTCGTGCTGTCCACGATCCCGCTGCTCGTGCTGTTCGTGGTCGCCGGCCGCCAGCTCGTGGCAGGCATCATGGCGGGTGCCGTCAAGGGCTGACCGCTCGACGTCCCCGGTCGGGCCGCCATGCGGCCGGCCCGACCGGGGGCGTGACCCGGCCGCCAGGTAATCTCGGGACGAGCGCTCCCGGAGGACGGCCACGTGAACGATGACGCTGCCGCAGTGCAGCCACAGAGGGGATGACCAATGGTGGTCGACAACTTCTCGACCCAGAGCGACCAGCTGCGCCCCGCGGCGCCGACGCTCGAGCAGGTGGCCGAACGTGCCGGGGTCTCGCGCTCGACCGCGTCCCGCGCCATCAACGGCGGGCTCCGGGTCTCGCCCGAGGCGCTGTCCGCCGTGGAGGCCGCCGTCGCCGACCTGGGCTACACCCCCAACCGGGCCGCCCGTTCCCTCGTCACCCGCCGCACCGACTCCATCGCCCTGGTCGTCCCGGAGCCGGACGAGCGTGTGCTGTCCGACCCCTTCTTCGCCGGCACGCTGAACGGCCTGAGCACGTCGCTGGCCGACTCCGACATCCAGGTGGTCCTGGTGATCGCGCGGCCCGGTGAGAGCGAGCGCACGATCCGTTACCTGCGCAACGGCCACGTCGACGGCGCCATCGTCGTCTCCCACCACCGCGACGACGCGCTGGACCGGGCACTGCTGGCCTCGCACGTGCCCAACGTCTTCGTCGGCCGCCCGCTGTCGGCGCCGGACGAGGACGTGCAGTACGTCGACACGGACAACACCGAGGGTGGGCGGCTGGCGACCCAGCACCTGATCGACCGGGGCTGCCGCCGCATCGCGACGATCGCCGGCCCGCAGGACATGTCCGCGGGCATCGACCGGCTCGCCGGGTGGCGGCAGGCGATGTCGGAGGCCGGCCTCGACCAGGCCGCCGTGGTGCACGGCGACTTCACGATCACCTCGGGCGCCCACGCCGCGCGCGACCTGCTGACGCGGTTCCCCGACGTGGACGGCATCTTCATCGCCTCCGACCTCATGGCCACCGGCGCGCTCGGCGTCCTCGCGGAGCTGGGTCGCGACGTCCCGGGCGACGTCGCGGTCGTCGGGTACGACAACCTCGGTGTCGCCGCGTCGACCACACCACCGCTGACGAGCGTCATCCAGCCGGTCGTGGCGATGGCCCGAGCGGCCGGGGCCCGTCTGCTCGACCAGCTCCACGGCGCACCGACCGGGGAGCCCCTGATCTTCGCCCCCGAGCTGGTGGTCCGCGCGTCGGCCTGACACGTCCGCACCGGCAACACCGGCGATGACCGGAGTGCCGACGGTTCTTGACACGCCTCTCGAGCCCCGCCAGGGTGGTTGCGACGCCGTACAACGACGTACGGCGTCCCCGCCACGACCCCGGTCGAGGCCGAGAGGAGCACCATGCGCCGGAGCACGACCCTCACGACGGACGACACCCGCCCGGCCAGCCGCCGCGAACGCGCACGCGAGTCCCGCCGCCGCGCGCGCCGACGCGCGGCCGCCGCCGTGGTCCTCGCGGTGATCGCGACGGCGACACCCGCCGCCGCCGGCGCGAGGGAGGCCGTCGCCGGCGCCGTGAGCCCGCCCGCGCCCGACGCGTCGGGGGCGACCGCCGGTGCGGCGGGGAGCGCGGAGGCGCCGCCGCTCCCCCGCACGGGCGACGCCCGCCCGCAGGAGACGATCGAGGACGAGGAGGCATGGTGCTCGTACCTGTCGTCCTACTACCTGGCGTTCCCGTCGCCGTGGTCCGCGCGCGTCATCAACTGCCGGCACAGCGCCCTGTTCGTCGCCCCCGTGTACTCCGACGGCTCGCGCGGGATGTGCGTGCTCGTACCCGCCCGGCACAGCCGGCACCTGGGCGGCAACATCGCACGGTGGGTCACCGACATCCGCCTCTGCTGACGGGTGCCGCACCGTGCCACGTGCGAGGGTGTGGGGCATGGCCGACACCCTCCCCGCCCCGACCACGGACCGTGCGACCCTCCCCGCCGACCCCGCGTCGGCACCGCTGGCCACCGCGCAGCACCAGCTCGACCGCGCCGTCGAGATCCTCGGCTACGACGCCGGCCTGCACGAGGTCCTCTCGACGCCGCGTCGCGAGCTGCGGGTGGCCGTCCCCCTGCGGCGTGACGACGGCGACGTCCGCGTGTTCACCGGGTACCGCGTGCAGCACAACATCTCGCGGGGCCCCGCCAAGGGTGGGCTGCGGTACGCACCGGGCGTGGACATCGACGAGGTGCGCGCCCTCGCCATGTGGATGACGTGGAAGTGCGCGGTGGTCGACGTGCCGTACGGCGGCGCCAAGGGCGGTGTCACGATCGACCCGGAGGCGCACTCGGCCGCCGAGCTGGAGCGCGTCACCCGTCGGTACACCAGCGAGATCAGCCCGATGATCGGCCCGGAGCGGGACATCATGGCGCCCGACATCGGCACCGACGAGCGCACGATGGCCTGGGTCATGGACACCTACTCGGTGAACCAGGGGTTCACGATCCCCGCGGTCACCACGGGCAAGCCCCTCGCCGTCGGCGGCTCCCTGGGCCGCCCCACGGCCACCTCCCAGGGCGTGGTGCACACCGCCCGCGCCGCGCTGCGCGACGACGGTGTGGAGCTCTCGGAGGTGCGGGCCGCGGTCCAGGGCTTCGGCAAGGTCGGATCGCACGCCGCACGCCTGCTGCACGAGGCGGGGACGCGCGTCGTCGCGGTCAGCGACCAGCACGGGGGCGTGCGGCGCGACGACGGCCTGGACGTGCCCGCCCTGCTCGAGCACGCGGCACGCACCGGCGGCGTCACCGGGTTCGGCGACGCGGACGCGGTGTCGAACACCGAGCTGCTGGCGCTCGACGTCGACCTGCTCGTCCCCGCGGCGGTCGAGGGTGTCATCGACGCCACGGCGGCCGAGCGGGTCAAGGCCCGCTGGGTCGTGGAAGGTGCGAACGGCCCCACGACGACGGAGGGCGACCGGGTGCTGGCCGAGCGCGGCGTGGTGGTGGTGCCGGACATCCTGGCGAACGCCGGCGGCGTCGTGGTCAGCTACTTCGAGTGGGTGCAGGCGAACCAGGCGTACTGGTGGACCGAGGGCGAGATCGCCGAGCGCCTGGAGCACCGCATGCTCGCGAGCCACCAGGCGGTGGCCGCGCTGGCCCGCGCCGAGTCGGTGACGCTGCGCGAGGCCGCGATGACCATCGGGGTGCGGCGGGTCGCCGAGGCGCACCTGATCCGCGGCCTGTACCCCTGACCGGTCGTGCCGGCGCCGGCGGGTGCGGCGGGGTGCGCGGGGCGGTCGCGGCCCTCACCCCGCCCCGCGGCGCGGTCCCGGCCGGTGCTCAGCCCCGCGGCGTGGTCCGGACCAGCTCGGCCGTGCGCCCCTCCGCGGTCCGCAGCGTGACGACGTCGTCCGCGCGCTCGAGCTCGCCGCCGTCGCGCAGGAGGCCGAGCACAGCGCGCTCGGTCCTCGCCGCCTCGGGCGGTCCGGCCATGAGGGTGGCGACCACCGGACCGAACGTCAGCGCGTTGCCCGCGAGCCACCAGGTGCCGCGCACCCGGTTGACGCCCGCGTAGCCGAACACCACACCGTCACCGTCGAAGGTGAGCCACGGCGGGCCCTGGAGGCCGTCCGCGAGCGCGTCACCGTCCGCGCGCACGACCTGCCACGTGCCGTGCAGCCACCGGTCGGGCGGGGACGAGCCCGCGGCGTCGGCGGTGCCCTGTCGGTCGTGCCCGTCGTCGCGCATGCCTGATCATCGCACCCTGCCCGATCGACGCACCCTGCCCGATCGACGCACCCTGCCCGATCGACGCACCCTGCCCGATCGACGCACCCCTGCCGGCACACCCGATCCCGCGGGCCCGCGTGCGGGTCAGGCCCGGGGCAGCCGCTCCGCCCACTCCGCCAGCGCGACGCGGGGCCCGGTGTAGAAGGGGACCTCCTCGCGCACGTGGAGCCGCGCCTGCGTCGCGCGCAGGTCCCGCATGAGGTCGACGATCCGGTCGAGCCGGGGCGCCTCGAACGCCAGCAGCCACTCGTAGTCGCCGAGCGCGAACGAGGAGACGGTGTTGGCGCGCACGTCGGCGTAGTCGCGGGCGGCGGCCCCGTGCTCGTGCAGCATGCGGCGCCGCTCCTCGTCGGGCAGGACGTACCACTCGTACGACCGGACGAACGGGTACACGCACAGGTAGTCCCCGGCGGGCTCCCCCGCCAGGAAGGCCGGCACGTGCGCCCGGTTGAACTCGGCCGGACGGTGCAGGCCCACGACCGACCAGACGGGCGTCAGGTGCTCGCCCAGCGCGCTCGCGCGCAGCCGGTGGTACGCCCCCTGCACCTGCTCGACGGTCTCGGCGTGCCACCAGACCATGAGGTCGGCGTCGGCCCGCAGGCCCGCCACGTCGTACCAGCCGCGCACGACCAGGCCCTCGTCCGCGGTGACGGCACGCTCGGCGTCGGCCACGACGTCGGCCCGTGCGGCGGCGTCGGCGGGCAGCGGGCCGTCGGCGGCGAACACCGACCACATCGTGTAGCGGATGGTCGCGTTGAGGACGTCGGGGTCAGAGGGCGTGGTCACGAGAGCTCCGTCGGATCAGGGTGAGCGGGCAGGCGGGGCGAGCGGACAGGCGGGGCGAGGGGGTCGCGGTCAGGACCAGGGGTCGGTCGAGCACGCCGCCGGGCGGCCCGAGTCGACGCCGGCACGCATGCGGCAGCACCCGGGTGCGCACACCGAGCGGAACGGCGGCAGGTCACCGGTGGTCGCCTGCTCCGGGCGCGGGAGCCCGGCGTCGTCGGCGCGGGCGATCGCGGCGCGCTCGAGCAGCAGGTCGGCCAGGCCGCGCACGAAGGGCTCGCGGACACCGACCGAGTCGGCACGCACGGCGCTCATGCCGAGCTCGCGGGCCGTCTCGAGCGCCTCGGTGTCGAGGTCGAAGGCGACCTCCATGTGGTCGGAGACGAACCCGATCGGCGACAGCACGACCGCCGTCGTCCCCGCGGCCGACAACGCCGCGAGGTGGTCGTTGACGTCCGGCTCGAGCCACGGCTGGCTGGGCGGGCCGGAGCGCGAGCAGTACGCCAGGTCCCACTCGACCGGGCGGCCGAGCCGCCGCGTCGCCTCTGCCGCCACCGTGCGCGCGACGTCGAGGTGCTGCTCCCGGTAGGACGCCCCGGCGACGACGGAGGCCTCCTCCATGGTGTCGGGGATCGAGTGCGTGACGAACACCAGGCGCGGCCACGCGGTCGCCGGGTCGACGCCCTCGTACGCCTCGACGACCGCGTCGACGTTGGCCTGGACGAAGCCCGGGTGGTTGAAGTACGACCGCACCTTGTCGACCACGAGGGGGTGCTCCCCGTCGGGCGCGCCGACGCGCGTGGCGACGTCGTCGAGCGAGGTCCAGAGGTTCTCGCGGTACTGCCGGCAGCCGGAGTAGGACGAGTAGGCGGACGTCACGAGGGCCACCGCGCGGCGGGCACCGCCGGCCAGGGCCTCGGCGAGCGCGTCGCTGGTGTACGGCTCCCAGTTGCGGTTGCCCCACACCACCGGCACGTCGATGCCCCGGCGCGCCAGCTCCGCCTGGAGGGCCGCGCGCAGCGCCAGGTTCTGGTCGTTGATGGGGCTGCGCCCGCCGAAGTGGTGGTAGTGCTCCGCGACCTCGGCGAGACGCTCGTCGGGGATGTTCTTGCCGGCGGTCACGTTGCGCAGGAACGGCAGCACGTCGTCGGGACCGTTGGGACCGCCGAAGGAGAAGAGGAGAACCGCGTCGTAGGGCGCCAGACCGGCCGTCCCGGCCGTCGGCGCAGCGGGCAGGTCGCTGGTGGGGGGCGTCACGGGAGGCACCGTCCGATCATCGCACCGTGGGCCCGCCGCGCCCTGCGGGCGGTGGCCGCCCGGTGCGTGATGTTGTCGGGACACGCTGTCACCTCGTCGCGGGCCGCCGGGCGGTCCGGACCGCGGCGGACGCACCCGCCACCCGGTCGGGTGGCTCCGCGTGCGGCGCCCCGGCGTGCGCTCTACCGTCGTCCTGGCGCCATGTCGGTGCCGTCCTCCCAGAAGACCGGAGCCCGAGCGATGAGCGAGCTGTGACCCGTGCCGGACGGCACGCGGCCCCCGAGCTGGCGCGCCGGTACGTCCTCGGTGCCCGCCTGGGAGAGGGCGGGTCCGCCCAGGTGTTCCGCGCGATCGACACCCGGCTCGACCGCCCCGTGGCCGTCAAGCTCTTCCGGCTCACGGACGCCAAGCCCGCGCAGGTCCGCCGGTACGCCGAGGAGGCCCGCGTCCTCGCGGAGCTGTCCCACCCCTCGCTCGTCGCCCTGCTGGACGTCGGTGCGGACGTCGTGCCCGGGACGGGGCCCGTCGCGTTCCTCGTGATGGAGCTGGTGGAGGGCAGGACGCTGCGCGAGGTCGTGGCCGACGGACCGCTGGACCCCGCCACCACCGCCGACATCGGCCACCAGCTGGCCCGGGGCCTGGCGCACGCGCACCGTGCCGGGGTGGTGCACCGGGACGTCAAGCCGTCGAACGTCCTGGTCGCGTCGTCGACGCCCGCCTCGGGACGCCGCGACGCCCCGGTCCTGCCGGTCGTGCTGGCGGACTTCGGCATCGCGGCCTCGGACCCCACCCAGCGACCGGACGACCGCGCGACAGCCAGCTACCAGAGCCCGGAGCAGGCGCTCGGCGGCCCCATCGGACCGGCCTCCGACATGTACTCGCTGGGCCTGGTGCTCCTCGAGTGCCTCACCGGACGCCGGGCGTACCCGGGCGACCCGCTGACCGCGTCGCTGGCCCGGCTGCTGCACGGGCCCCGGATCACGGACGACGTGGACCGGGACTTCGCGGCGCTGCTGCGCGCGATGACGCGGCAGGACCCCGCGCAGCGTCCGACGATGGCGGCCGTGGCCGCCGAGCTGCGCGGGCTGCGGCGCCAGCGCGAGCGGGCCCTGCGCGTCTCCTGAGAGGCCGCGGGTCGGGATGGCGGAGGACCGGTCACCCGGACCGGCCGCCCGCACGTCCCGGTCGTGCGTCAGGCGCTGCACGCCCCGGCGTGCCGCCGCGGCGCCGCAGGCTCCGCCGCGAGCGCGTCCGCGATCGTGTCGGCCCATGCCGCGACCGCTGCCATGTCACGGTGGTCGCCCTCGCGGGCCCGTCCGCCCGCGATGATCGCGCGCTCCGTGAACGTCAGCACCGAGCGGTCGAGCCGCCCGCGGAAGCTGCGGTGCGCGCGCGCACCGATCCGCTCGCCCAGCGCCGCGATCTCGAGCGGGGAGTTCGCGGAGTTGGCCGGCTGCGTGGCCAGACCCGACGAGAACGTCCAGACGGGCCGCTGTCGGAGCTCCTCGGCGCAGCGCGCGGCCAGGTCCCGGGCGGCGGGCAACCAGTGTGCGGTGTAGACCGCGGACCCCAGGACCACAGCGTCGTGGTCCGCGACGGTCGCGACGTCCTCGGGGGCGCACTGGTCGACCTCGTGACCGCGGTCGCGCAGCCGCTGCGCGACGACCTCACCGATCTCCCACGTGCCCTGGTGGCGGGACGCCACTGCCAGCAGGATCCGCATGGTCCCTCCCTCGCCGCACCGGCGGACCTCGCGCCCTCCGGTGCTCCATCGTCGCTGGCAGCAGCGCCGTCCACCTGGGCCGGAGGTCCCCACGCGGGCGTCAGGCCGTGGGTGATCCGCCGGTCGTGACGCCCCCCGGGTCGGGCAGGTCGTCCTGCGCGAGCCGCAACCGGGTGCACAGCCGCTCGAGGGTTGCCAGCTCCTCGGTGTCGAGGGCACCGCCGACGAGCGCGTCGATGGACCGGGCGTGGCGGCGCCCGATCTCGCGCTGGAGCGCCGACCCCGGGTCCGTGAGGTGCACGGCGGTTCCCCGCCGGTCCCCCGCGACCGGCTCCCGGCGCACCAGCCCCTCCGACTCGAGGCGGTCGACCAGGCGGGAGAGACTGGGCTGCGTCAGGAGGCTCGAGCGGGCCAGCTCACGCAGGCGCAGCGAGCGGCCCGGTGCGCGCGACAGCGTGTAGAGCACGTCGTACTCCTGCATGCTCCGCCCGCCCCAGACGTCGTCCCGGGCGAACCGTCGCACGAGCGCGACCTGGGCACGGAACAGCGCCTCCCACGCGTCGACGGAGGCCCGCACGTGGCTCGCGGCGACGCCGTCACCGGTCGCGCGCTCGACGTCGTCGTCGGACATCGACGCGTCACCTCCCGTCCCGGCCCACCGCCCGCCACGGCGGCGGCGGGGCGGTCACGATCATGTCACCACGAGCGGTGCACGCGCCGGTGGGGTCGCCGCACGGGCTCCCGGGGCCGTCTACCCTGGGGCGATGAGCGAGACGGCGACGACGTACCTCCTGGTGGACGGCGAGAACATCGACGCCACGCTCGGGTCCTCGATCCTGGGAGGGCGGCCCACGCCGGAGCAGCGGCCCCGCTGGGAGCGCGTCCTGAGCTTCGCGCAGCAGACGTGGGACCAGCCCGTCAAGGCGCTGTTCTTCCTCAACGCCTCCAACGGCAACCTGCCGATGTCGTTCGTGCAGGCGCTCACCGCGATCGGCTTCGTCCCGATCCCGCTGTCCGGCGAGTCGTACGAGAAGGTCGTCGACATCGGCATCAAGCGCACGCTGGACGCCATCGCCGACCGTGACGGCGACGTCATGCTCGCGAGCCACGACGGCGACTTCGCCCCGGAGCTCGCGCAGCTGGTCGACGGCGAGCGCCGGGTCGGCCTGCTGGCGTTCCGTGAGTTCACGAGCCAGTCCCTGGCGAGCCTGACCGCGCGCGGGCTGGAGACGTTCGACCTCGAGACGGACGTCGCGGCGTTCAACGTGCAGCTGCCGCGCCTGCGGATCATCCCGCTCGAGGAGTTCGACCCGCTGCGCTACCTCTGACGGTCCGACGGCCACGCCGGTCCCCCGGCGCGGCCGTCGTGCTGCGGGCCGCCGTCGTGCTCGGGTCGTCCGGCCTGCTCGGGTCGTCCGGCCTGCTCAGCCCTCGCCGAAGCCCTGCGTGAGGGCGTCGTCGATCGTCGTGCGCACGTGCTCGGCGTGGTAGCCGTCGGGTGCCAGGAACTCGATGCCGTGCGCGGTGCCGGACACCTCGGTGACGATCGAGGTCTTGTCGTTGCGCACGACGAGGGCACTGTCGGCCGCGGGCACCTGGGGGTCGTCGGTCGACGAGAAGACCTGCAGCGGACCGGTGAAGGCGTTCGCCTCGGCACGCGCATCGACCTCGCCGTACTGCGCGGGCGGGCTGAGCGCCACGACGGCGACGGCCCCGAGATCGTCGGCCAGGCCGGCGGCGAGCGTGCCGCCCGCCGACGCGCCGACGAACGCGACGTCCTGCGCACCGGTGGCGTGCAGCACGTCGAGCGCCGAGCGGAGGCCGACCTCCCCGGAGGTGCCCCAGTCGTAGGTCGCGACCAGGTAGCCGGCGCCGGCGAGCCGGGAGAGCTCCTCGGCCCACTGGCACACGTCGCCGTCGACCTGCGGGGCGAACAGGACCCCGCGGTCGCCGCCGCCCGCCCACGCGACCCCGGTGGCGGACTCCTCCGGGCCGACCCGGGAGTAGGCGATCCCCTCCGAGAGGCACTCGGGAGGTTCGGCGGCGGCCATGACCACGGGGGCGCTCTCGAGCATCGTCGGTGTCTGGGCTGCGGCGGGCTCCCCCACCTCGGCGACCGGCGGCTCGGTGCCCGTCGAGCACGCGGCGAGCGTCACGACCGCCAGGGCGGTCAGGACGGCGAGGCGCGGGCCGGCGGGGTGCGGACGGGTGGACGGGGTGACGGGTCGCAGACGCACACAGCGATTCCTAGGCGGATCACGCGACCAGGACAAGACGGGCGGGCCGGCCTAAACGTTTCGATATCGATCCGCGGCGCTGCGCGCTAGCGTGGGCGCATGTCGACGCTGTTCACGCGCATCATCGACGGCGAGATCCCCGGGCGCTTCGTCTGGGCGGACGACCGGGCGGTGGTGATACTCACCATCGCACCGATCACCGAGGGCCACGCGCTCGTGGTCCCGCGGGCGGAGGTCGAACAGCTCACCGACGCACCCGACGACCTGCTGGCGCACCTCGGCGTGGTCGCCAAGACCGTCGGCCTGGCCCAACGGGCGGCCTGGGGAGCACCGCGCGCCGCGCTGCTCGTCGCAGGGTTCGAGGTCCCGCACCTGCACCTGCACGTGCTGCCCGCCTGGGACGAGAGCAGCCTGTCGTTCGCCAACGCCCGCAGCGACGTGCCGCCCGCCGAGCTCGACGCGGCCGCCGAGCGCCTGCGCGACGCGCTGCGCGCCGCCGGGCACGGCGCCCACGTCCCCGCCGACCTGACGTCCCCGGCGCTCTGAGCGTGGCGCCGCCGCGCACGGGTCCGCACCGGGCGCCCGCCGGGCGGTCGCACTGACCGCCACGGGGCGCGGACCCGCGCTGCGCGACCGGGTGCGGCAGCGGGACCTGCGCGCGGTGACCCTCGCGCCGACGGTCCGCACGTTCCTGGCGACCGAGGCCGGCAGCGCCGTGGTCCTGCTCGCGGCGACCGCCGCGGCACTCGTGTGGGCCAACTCCCCCGCCCGGGACGCCTACACGGCCCTGTGGCACACCCCGGCCGGCCTGTACGTCGGCGACCTCGGCATCGAGCTCGACCTGCAGCACTGGGTCAACGACCTCGCGATGGCCCTGTTCTTCGCCGTCGTCGGGCTCGAGATCAACCGCGAGGCCACCCGCGGCGAGCTGCGCGACCCCCGCGCCGTCGCGGTGCCGGCGCTCGGCGCCCTCGGGGGCCTGCTCGTGCCCGTGGCCGTCTTCCTCGTCCTCAACGCCGGCACCGAGGCCGCGCGCGGGTGGGGCGTGGTGATGTCCACCGACACCGCGTTCCTCGTGGGCGTCCTGGCGCTGTTCGGCCCGCGCTGCCCCGACAGGCTGCGGCTGTTCCTGCTGACGCTCGCCATCGTCGACGACATCGGGGCGATCCTGGCGATGGCGGTCTTCTACACCGACCACGTCGACCTGCGGGCGCTCACGGTCGCCGCCGCGCTGGTCGCCGCACTGGCGGTGCTGCGCGTGCGCGGCGTGTGGCGCCTGGCGCCCTACGTCGTCGTCGGCCTGGCCCTGTGGGTCGCGGTGCTGGCGTCCGGCGTGCACGCCACCATCGCCGGTGTCCTGGTCGGCCTGCTGGTGCCCACCGGCCTGCCGCACGAGCGCCGGCGCGCGGAGGTCGCCACCCGCGCCCGCCGGTTCCTCTCCGAGGGCGGCGTCGACCACGAGCACGCGGCCGAGGTCGCCGGGCGCGCCGCCGTGCCGACCGGCGACCGGCTGCAGCGGGCGCTGCACCCGTGGAGCGCCTACGTCGTCGTGCCGCTCTTCGGGCTCGCCAACGCCGGCGTCCGTCTGGACCCGGCCACGCTGGCCGACGCGTTCGGCTCGCGCCTGACCGTCGGCGTGGCCGTCGCGCTCGTCGTCGGCAACGCCGTGGGCATCACCGGTGCCGCCACCCTCGCCCTGCGCCTCGGGCTGGGAGACCTGCCCGGCCGCGTGCGCTGGGGTCACCTGCTCGGCGGCGCGGTCCTCGCCGGCATCGGGTTCACCATCTCGTTGTTCATCGCCCAGCTCGCGTTCGACGACCCCGTGCTGCTGGAGCGGGCCAAGATCGGGGTGCTCACGGGGTCCCTGGTCGCCGCGGTCGCCGGGTCCGTCCTGCTGCGCTGGCTGGGCGAGCGGCTCCCGCTGTGCACGCCGCCGCGGCTTCCCCCGACGCTGCCGGACCTGCCGTGGCGGTCCGCCGGCTGAGGCCCGTGCGGGCAAGGGTGCCGACCCCGGTCACGCCACCGGGTCGTCGGGACCCCAGGTCGACAGCCGCAGCGTCCGCGCGTCCGTCGCCGCGATCTGCCCGGCGTGCTCCCGCAGCGACGCCGGGGTGTCCGCACCGGCGCGCACGAAGCGCCCGGACAGCCCGTCGAGCTCACCCGCCGCGAAGGCCAGCACCAGGTCGGCGACGTCCTGCGGCGACGTCCACTCGGTCCGCCCGGTGTGCACCGGCATGGCGGCGGTCATGTCCGTCGCGACGACGCCCGGCGCCAGGTCGAGCACCCGCAGGCCCGCGTCGGCGTACTGCCGGTGCAGCTGCGTGGTGAACCGCGCCAGCGCGCCCTTGCTGATCGCGTAGCCGGTGTACGTGGGCAGGGCGCGGTGCCCGGAGCCGGAGTTGACGTTGAGCACCCGCCCGGCACCGCGGGCCAGCATCCCCGGCAGCACGGCGTGCGTCACCAGCAGCGGCCCACGCACGTTGGTCTCCACCACGCGCCAGACGTCCTCCACGTCGTCCGCCGCGAACGGCAGCTCCGCACGCTCGATCACGCCGGCGTTGTTGACGAGCAGGCCGATGCCACCCGCGGCCGCCAGGGCGGCCTCGACGTGCCCCACGGCGTCGGCCACCGCCGTCGCGTCGACCAGGTCGGCCGGCGCGACGGTCACCGACGCGCCCAGCGCCCGTGCCTCGTCCGCGACCTCCTCGAGCCGCTCGCGGGTCCGGGCCACCAGGCCCAGCGCGTAGCCCGCGCGCGCCAGCGCCAGGGCGAGCTCGCGGCCGATGCCGCGGCCCGCGCCGGTGACGAGGGCGGTCCGCGGGACCGGTGCGGTCAGGGCAGGGGACGTCGTCGCGCTCACGTGCCCATCGTGGCGCACGGCGCGCCCCGCCGCCCTCGTCGGCGGGGCGACGGTGCTCACACGGCGTCGACGACCTGGCGCAGGGCCTCGAGCTCCACGCGGCCGCGGTACCGCACGCCGTCGACGAGCAGGGTGGGCGTCCCCGGGACGTCGAGCTCGATGCCCCCTTCGTAGTCCGCCTGCACGGCACGGGCGAACCGGTCCGCCGGTGGCCCGACGACCTGGTCGGGCTCGAGGCCGACCTCCTGCGCGTACCGGGCGAGGTCCTCGTCCGTCAGCGCGTCCTGGTGGGCGAACAGCAGCCGCTGCATCTCCCAGAAGCGCCCGTGGGCGCCGGCCGCCTCCGCCGCGAGCGCGGCGGCCAGCGCGTGCGGGTGCACCTGGAACAGCGGGAAGTGGCGCCACACGAGCCGCACGCGCCCGCCGGACTCCTCGACGAGCCGACGCAGCACGGGCTCGGCGTCCCGGCAGTACGGGCACTCGAGGTCGCCGTACTCGACCACCGTGACGGGTGCGTCCGGGTCCCCCAGCACGTGACGGTCCGGGTCGGTGCTGACCTCGACGGGCTCGGCAGACGTCATGCGGACAGCGTGCCGTGCAGCACCCTCCGGCGCACGTCGTCAGCGCCCCCGGGGGCGCAGGGGCGGGCTGGCGGTCCCCGCACCGGCCGCGATGCCCGTGACGAGCTGGTGCAGCGCCTCGGCCGCGGTGGTGCGGGGCCGCCACGCGAGCTCACGCTCGGCGCGGCTCGTGTCCAGCAGCGGGGCGGCCATGCCCATGTCGAGCCACCCCGGGCCCACCGGGACGGCACGCGCGTGCCACCCGGCGGCCAGCACGGTGCGCGCCGCGCGGACGGGCACCTCCCGCAACCGGGCCCGAGCGACCAGTGCGGCCACGTCCGGCCCGCGCAGGACGCCGGGCGCCGCCAGGTTGAAGGCCCCGCGCACCTGCCGCACCACCGCCTCGCGGAACGCGTCGGCGAGGTCGTCGGCCTGCACGGCCTGCAGGCGCAGCCCGCGGGGCCACGGCAGCAGGGGGACGCGCCCGTCGAGCAGCCGCTCGGGCACGAACGGACCGAGGAAGTACCGGGTGATCTCGCGGCCCGCGTCGTGCTGGAAGACCAGGGCGGGGCGCAGGCGCGCGACCCGGAGCGGTGTGTGGGACTCGGTCCGGTCCAGCAGGGACTCGACGGCGGCCTTGTCCACGCTGTAGGACGACGACCGCACGCCGTCGGTCGGCCAGGACTCGTCGCGCAGCGTGTCGTCGGGCGAGGGCGAGTAGGCGCCGACGGAGGAGGCGACGACCAGGTGCGGGACGCCGGCCTGCACGGCCCCCTGCACCACGCGGCGCGCGCCGACCACGTTCGTCGAGCGCAGGCGGGCGCGGTCGTGGCTGGGCTGGATCGCCCATGCCAGGTGCACGACGGCGTCGGCGCCCGCGAACGCGCGGGCGAGGTCCGTGACCACCTGCTCCTCGGCCTCCGGCGCCCCGATGTCGCACGCGACCCAGGTGGCGGTGTCGTACGGCGCGGGAGGCCGGGCCTGCGGCGTGCGGCGTGCGACGCCGACCACCGAGGTCACCGTGGTGTCCGCGGCGAGCCGGCGCAGGACGGCCGTCCCCACGTTGCCGGAGGCACCGACCACCACGACCCTCACGGGCGTCGCCCCGTCCGGTCCTGCACGCTCACGCGAACGGGTCCAGGACGACCTTGATGCAGCCGTCCGCCTTGCGCTGGAAGACGTCGTACGCCTGCGGCGCCTGCTCCAGGGACACCCGGTGGGTGCGCAGGTCGGCCACCCCCAGCGGGTCCGCCGGGTCGGTGACCAGCGGCAGCAGGTCGTCGTACCACCGCCGGACGTTGGCCTGGCCGAACCGGAACGACAGCTGGCGGTCGAACACGTCCATCATGGGGAACGGGTCCAGCGCGCCGCCGTAGACGCCGACGACCGACACGATCGCACCGCGCCGCGCCACGCCGATGGCGGTCTGCAGGGCGGCCATGCGGTCGACGGCGGCCCTCTCGATGAGCGGCCGCGCCAGCGCGTCGGGCAGGAACGCCGCGGCCCGCTGCCCCGCGGCGGCCACGGGCGAGCCGTGCGCCTCCATGCCGACGGCCTCGACGACGGCGTCCGCCCCGCGTCCGTGGGTGCGCTCGCGCACGGCCTCCACGACGTCGTCGGTCCGGGCCGCGTCGATCACGTCCACGCCGTGGCGGGAGGCCATGAGCAGCCGCTCGGCGACGATGTCGATGCCGATCACCCGCTCGGCGCCCCGGTGCAGCGCGATGCGTGCCGCCATCTGACCGATCGGTCCGAGGCCCACGACCGCCACCGTCCCGCCCGGCGGTACGTCGGCGTACACGACGGCCTGCCACGCGGTGGGCAGGACGTCGGAGAGGTAGAGGTACGTCTCGTCGGGTCGCCCGTCGTCGGGGACCACGAGGGGTCCGTACTGCGCCTGGGGCACCCGCAGGTACTGCGCCTGCCCGCCGGGCACGCTGCCGTACAGGGAGGTGTAGCCGAACAGGGCGGCGCCCTTGCCGGTGGCGTGCACCTGGGTGGTCTCGCACTGGCTCTGCAGCCCCAGCGCGCACATGTGGCAGGTGCCGCACGCGATCCCGAACGGCACGACGACACGGTCGCCGACCTTCAGGCGCCGCCCCGCGTCGGGACCGACCTCCTCGACCACGCCCATGGCCTCGTGGCCCAGCACGTCACCGGGCTGCAGGAACGCCCCGAGCACCGAGTACAGGTGCAGGTCGGACCCGCAGACCGCCGTCGACGTCACCCGGATCACCGCGTCGGTGGGCTCCTCGATCCGCGGGTCGGGCACGTCCTCGACCGACACGTTCTCGCGTCCCTGCCACGTCAGCGCCCGCACCTGCACCACCGTCCCGTCGCTCGTCCGCCGTGCCCCGCCGCCCGTGCGGGCCGCGGTCCGCCATGGGTCGTCCACGGTGGCACCCGGGCGCGGCACGCGCATCCGGAACGGCGACGGGCGCGACGCGCCGACCACCCACGGGCCGGCGCCCGACGCGGGTGGACGTGGACGGCCGACCTGCGGGTCAGTCCTGCTCGTCGGCCATGGCCGCCAGCGTGGTGACGGTGCGCCAGTTGCGGGCCGTGCCGCCGGGGCCCGAGCGACCGGCGAGCCGCGCCGCGAGCCGGCTGCGTCCCATCCCGTCCGGCAGGTACAGGTACAGCTCGCGCCCCCGGGGCGCGAGGTCCTCCGGCGGCGTGACCGCGACCTCGGGTGCGCGGGCCGGCGCCGCACCGGGCAGGAACACCACGTGGTGGTGGGTGGGGTCGTCGTCGCGGTCGAGGAAGGGGTTGCCGTCGACGACCCCGCGCAGCTCCTCCCGCGTCCGCACGACCACGTCGGGGGCGCACGGGAACGCGACGGCGCACGCGGCCCGCAGGCGCGCGGCGACCTGCTCGGTGTCGCCCGCGTCCGCGGTCAGGACGACGTTGCCGCTGTTCACGTAGGTGCGCGCGTCCCGGTAGCCGGTCTCGGCGACGATCCGGCGCAGGTCGGCCATCGGCACCCTCGTCGCGCCCCCGACGTTCACGCCGCGCAGCAGCGCCACCATGACGGTCATCGCACCTCCCCCGTCCGTCCGCTCGGACCGCTCGGACCGCTCGGACCGCTCGGACCGCTCAGAACAGGGTGCCCGCGCCGGTCGCGACGCGCGCCTCGAGGGCCAGCAGCGCCCGCTTGCGGTCGAGCCCGCCGGAGAACCCGGTGAGACCGCCGTCCGCACCGATCACGCGGTGGCACGGCACGACGATCGGCAGGTGGTTGGCGCCGTTGGCCGCGCCGACCGCGCGGGACGCCGTGCGGGGGTCGAGGCCGATCGCGGTCGCGAGCGCGCCGTACGTGGTCGTCGTGCCGTACGGGACCGCCCGCAGCCCGTCCCAGACGCGCTGCCGGAACGTGCTGCCGCGGTACCGGAGCGGCAGGTCGAAGTCCCGGCGCGCGCCCGCCAGGTACTCCGCGAGCTGCCGGGCCGCCTCGTGCAGCACCGGGTCGTCCCCGGGGTCGACGCGACGTCCCAGCCGCTCGGTGGCCGCGGAGCCGTCCGCGTGCGGGAACCGCACGTCCGTCACCGCACCGTCGGCGACACCGACCGCGACCGGCCCGAACGGTGCGGGCACCACCGTGTACGTCGTGCTCACCCCGTCATCCTCCCCCGGACCACCGACACCGCGGCCGCGGCGTGCACCGCCGCCCGGCGGCCGTACCCCCGCACGACGAGGCCTGCAGGCAGCGGCCGACCGGGCCCTGACGCAAGCCGGTCCCGCTCCCCGTGGCGGGGAGCGGGACCTGGCGGGAGAGCCGTCTCGCCGGCACGAGGCGTGGCGCGCTCCCGGACCCCGGAGGGCCGGTCCGGCTCTCGCCGGACCCGGTGCTGCTGCGGGTCCGGGGCGGGCCCCTGACCTGCGGGTGGCCGGTCGCGGTCTGGGGCCGCGATCGGCTGCTGACCCGAGCATCGCACCCGTGTGTGACCGGCGCATCTCGAACGTGCGACCAGTTCGCTACCGGGTCTTTGCCGGGCCGCGGCGGTGTCGGCGGTGCGGGCTACCGTCTCCCCGTGCGCGTCCCCGTCGACCCTGGTCCGGTGCTCGCGTCGCTCGCCGCCCGCGCCGTGCCCGGCGTGGAGGAGGTCGACGTGGTGGCCGGCACCGTGCGCCGTCTCGTCGACCTCGGCTCCGGCCCGGTCCCGGTGACCGCGCACGTCACGGCGGGCGGTGCGGAGGTCCGGGCCGACGGCCCGACCGCCCCGGGCGCGACCGACCGGCTGGCGGTCCGGTGGTTCGGCCTCGGGGACGCCCTCGCACCCGTGCACGACACCCTCGGGGACGACCCCACGCTCGGCCCCCTGCTGGCGGCCCGTCCCCACCTGCGGGTGCCGGGGCACCCCGACGGGTTCGAGGCGGCGGTCCAGGCGGTGCTCACGCAGCAGGTGTCGCTCGGCGCGGGCCGCACCACCGGCGGACGCCTCGCCGCGGCGTACGGCCGAGAGCACGCGTCCGGCCTGCGCGCGTACCCCCGGCCCGAGGACGTGGCCGCGGCCGACCCCGTCGCGCTGCAGGCGGTCCTGCGGGTCCCCCGCACCCGCGCACGTGCCGTGCACGCGCTGGCCGTCGCGTGCGCGCAGGGTCTGCGGCTCGACCCGGGCGCCGACGGGCCCGACGTCCGTGCGGCCCTGCTCGCGGTCCCCGGCATCGGCCCGTGGACGGCCGACGTCGTCGCGCTGCGTGCGCTCGGCGACCGGGACGCGTTCCCGTCGGGCGACCTCGTGCTGCGCCGGGCGCTGGGTGCGCCGGGGCCGCGGGACGTCGCCGCGGCGGGGCTCCGCTGGCGGCCGTGGCGGGCGTTCGCCGCGACGCACCTGTGGGCGTCGGTGACGACCACCGGACCGGTCGGGTGACGTCCGGCCTCGTCGGGGCGACGATCCGGTGACGAGCCGGTCACGATCCCGCGGGACCCGCCCGGGGCACCCCGAGCGTCCCGAGCGTGCAGGCATGCCGACACGCACCCGCACGCTGGTCACCGCCCTCGCCGTGCTCGCGGCCCTCACCGCCTGCAGCGCCGCCGACAGCGGTGCGGACGATGTCGGCGTCGGGACGACGTCGGACGGGCGTGGCGTGTCGGTGGCGGACGAGGACACCGCCCTGTCCGAGGCCGAGGGCGGGGGACGAGCGCCGACGGGTCGGGTGCGCGCGAGGCCCAGCAGGTGGTCCAGACCGCCCGCGCCGCGGTGTCCGCGCCCGACCCCGTCGACGCGGCGCAGGACGTCGCCGCCCTCGCCGCGCGGCTCGAGGGGCGCGTGGACGCCCGGTACGAGCGGTCCGCCGCCGGCGAGCACGACCCGGGCAGCGCCTCGCTGACCGTGCGGGTGCCGGCGGGGGCCATGGACGGCTTCCGCACCGGGCTGGCCGGGATCGGCGACGTCCTGGAGTTCCAGGTGGCGACCGAGGACGTGACCGGCGCCGCGCAGGACCTCGACGCCCGGATCACGGCCACCGAGCTGTCGGTGGCGCGCATGTCCGACCTGCTGGGGCGGGCCGCGTCGAGCAGCGAGATCATCGAGGCCGAGCAGGCGCTGACCGACCGTCAGGCGAACCTCGAGGGGCTGCGCTCCGAGCGGGCCCGGCTCGCGGACCGCGTCGCGCTGTCCACCGTGGACGTCGAGATCGTCGCGCCCGTGCACGCGCAGGAGGCTCTCGTGGCGCGTCCCGCGACGTTCCTCGACGGCCTGGACACCGGGTGGACCGCGTTCGTCGCGACGGTCCGCGGGGTGCTGGTCGTGCTCGGCGTGCTGCTGCCCTGGCTGGTCGTGGCCGGCCTCGCCGCCACCGCCGTGCTGCTGTGGCGCCGCCGCCGTACCGTGGAGGTGGCGACGTCGGCCGGGGACGGCACGACGCCGTCGGGCGGACCCGGCGCGCTCGGCTGAGCGCCTCGCAGGCCCGAAGGTCCCTGTCGGGGGTGGGTCCAGCGGTCGTAATCTCCTGGCAAAGGACAGACCGGGACCGCACCTGCGGCACGGCTGACCGCCGGGTAGCGCCTCATGGGCGACCACGCCCGGTCCCCGAGGCGAAGGAGCTGCCATGAGCGTCACCGTGACCGGTCCCCTGGCGGACGTGTCTCTCGCACCCGAGGTGCGGGCCGCCCTGGAGGCGAGCCCGCGCCTGGTGATCCCCGCAACGCGTGAGGAGCTGTACCGGCTGGCGCTGGGCCCCGAGGGCGGCCCCGTGTTCACCGTCGAGTACGACGTGAACGGCGAGATGGTGCCGGAGGCGACGGTCACCCGCTGCCGCAACGGCGTGGCCGTGAACTACCCCGAGGACTACATGCGCCGGCGCGACCCGGACTGCATGCGGATCGCGGACGACCTGCCCACCGACAAGCCGCGCTACCGCGACGTGTTCGACGCGGAGTTCGACCCCACCCGCACGGAGACGCTCGAGTGGCTCGCCACCCAGGAGCTCGTCGTCGTGCCGTTCAAGGCCGGCGGTCCGCGCTTCGGGTACCCGTCGCTGGCGATCGTGCCGCTGAACAGCGCCTTCTTCGCCCTCACGCTCGTGGACCTGCAGGGGTGGGTGACGTTCGACGAGATCGGCCCGTTCACGCCGCGCTCGATCCTCTACGTCGCGCCGCCGTTCCGGCACACGCACTTCGGCGGCCGGCAGGTCGTCGTGCACAACCGCTCCACGACGCTGCACGAGGTGTGGGCCTACAACCTGTACCCGGGGCCGAGCGCCAAGAAGGGCGTCTTCTCCGTGCTGCTCGACATCGGCGAGCAGGAGGGCTGGCTCACCGCGCACGCCTCGAGCGTCCGCGTGACCACGCCGTACGAGAACGAGACGGTCATCATGCACGAGGGCGCCTCGGGCGGCGGCAAGTCCGAGATGTGCCAGGAGATCCGCCGCGAGGACGACGGGCGCATCCTCGTCGGCACCAACGTGGTGCGCGACGAGCCGTACCACATCACCCTCGGCGAGACGTCGGCGCTGGCGCCCGTGACGGACGACATGACGCTGTGCCACCCGTCGGTGCAGAAGGGCAACGGCCGGCTGGTCGTCGCCGACGCCGAGGACGGCTGGTTCGTCCGCGTCGACAACCTCACGCACTACGGCGAGGACCCGGCGTTCGAGAAGGCGGTGATCCAGCCCGACGAGCCGCTGCTCTTCCTGTCGATCGACGGCGTCGCCGACGCGACCGCGCTGCCGTGGGAGCACACGCTCGACTCCAACGGCAAGCGGTGCCCGAACCCGCGCGTCGTGATCCCCCGGCGGTTCGTCAAGAACGTCATCAGCGAGCCCAAGGAGGTCGACGTCCGCACGTTCGGGGTCCGGATGCCGCTGTGCACCCGGGACAACCCGACCTACGGGATCATGGGGATGATGCACCTGATCCCGCCGTCGCTGGCATGGGTGTGGCGCCTGATCGCCCCGCGCGGGGACAAGAACCCGTCGATCGGCGAGAGCAAGGACGTCAAGAGGGCCCTCAAGCACGGCGGCATGGTCGCCGAGGGTGTCGGCTCGTACTGGCCGTTCTCGACCGGCACCAAGGTGGCGGCGGCGAACCTGCTGCTGCGCCAGATCGCGGAGAACGACCGCACGCGCTACGTCCTGACCCCGAACCAGCACATCGGCGCCTACAAGGTCGGGTTCTCCGCCGAGTGGCTGACCCGTGAGTACCTCGCGCGTCGCGGTGGCGGTCGCATCCTGCGCGAGCAGCTGACCCCGGCGCGGTGCGCGCTGTTCGGCTACCGGCCCAAGGAGATCAAGCTCGACGGGCAGCAGATCCGTCCCACGCTGCTGCAGCCGGAGTACCAGTCCCAGGTCGGCATCGAGGCCTACGACACGGGTGCCGCGATCCTCACGGACTTCTTCCGGGCCGAGCTCGAGCAGTTCCTCACCGACGACCTGGACCCCCTGGGCCGCCGGATCATCGAGCTCGTCCTGCGCGGCGGCTCGGTGGAGGAGTTCGACGAGCTGACGCCGATGTACGTCTGACACGCCGGTCCCCGGCACGCAGCAGCGGGGCCGCACCCCACGGGGGCGCGGCCCCGCTGCTGTGTCGCCCCGCGCTGCCGCGTGTCACGATGCGAGGAGCGCGGCCCTGCCACACCCCACCGAGGTGACGCATGACGAGCACCGCACACGACACTCCTCGACCCGGGGCCGGCCGACCGGAGCACCTGGGCAGTGACCGCCCGTACGCGCAGGACGCGTCCGAGGTGCTCGCCCGGCTCGGCACCACGGCCGACGGGCTCTCGTCCGCCGAGGCGGACGCACGGCTGGCGACGGTGGGCCCCAACCGGTTGCCCACGCCGCCGCGGCCGCACGTCCTGGTGCGGTTCCTCGGGCACTTCGACGACGTCCTCATCTACATCCTGCTCGCCGCCGCGGTGCTCAAGGCGTTCCTCGGGGACTGGGTCGACTTCACGGTGATCCTCGTGGTCGCCCTGGCCAACGCCCTCGTCGGGTTCCTGCAGGAGGGGCAGGCGGAGCGTGCCCTGGACGGCATCCGCACGATGCTGTCGCTGTCGGCCACCGTGCGCCGCGACGGGCAGTGGACCGACGTGGACTCGCAGACGCTCGTGCCGGGCGACGTCGTGCGCGTGCGGTCCGGCGACAAGGTGCCGGCCGACGTGCGCCTCGTCGAGGCGACGAACCTGCAGGTCGACGAGTCCGCCCTCACCGGGGAGTCCGTGCCGGCGGCCAAGGACGTCGCGCCGGTGGGTGCCGACGCAGGCGTGGGCGACCGCGCGAGCATGCTGTTCTCGGGCACGATCGTCGCCGCCGGCACCGGCCTGGGTGTCGTGACCGGGACGGGCCAGGCGACCGAGATCGGGCGCATCCAGTCGCTCATCGCCGACGTGGACCCGCTGGAGACGCCGCTGAAGCGCCAGCTCGCGCGCCTGGGCACCCTGCTGTCCCGGGCGATCCTCGTCATGGCGTTCGCGATGCTCGTCATCGGGCGCGTCGTCCACGACTTCGCCCTGCCGGACCTCGTGTCCGCCGCGATCGGGTTCGCCGTGGCCGCCGTGCCGGAGGGCCTGCCGGCGCTGGTGACGATCACGCTCGCGCTCGGTGTGCAGCAGATGGCCCGGCGCCACGCGATCACCCGCAAGCTGCCCGCGGTCGAGGCGCTCGGATCGGTCACCACCATCTGCTCGGACAAGACCGGGACGCTGACGAGGAACGAGATGACCGCGCGGACGGTCGTCACGGCCGAGCACCGGTACGACGTGGACGGCCTGGGGTACGAGCCGAGCGGCGGCGTCACCCTGGACGGCGCCCCCGCACCCGTCGCCGCGCATCCCGACCTGGCGGCACTGGTGCGCGCCGGTGCGCTGTGCAACGACTCCCGCGTCGTCGCGGACGACGACGGCCGCTGGCGCGTCGTCGGGCAGCCCACCGAGGGTGCGCTACGGACGCTGGCGCTCAAGACGGACGTCCGCACCGACGATGCCCGGCGGCTCGCGGCGGTGCCGTTCGAGTCGGCGAACAAGCTGTCCGCGACGCTCGACGAGCTGCCCGACGCGGAGCTGCGCGTGCACGTCGTCGGGGCCCCGGACCGGCTGCTGGACCGGTCGACCACCCAGCGCGGCCCGTCGGGTGCGCCGGTGCCGCTGGACCGCGAGCGCTGGGAGCACGCCGTCGAGGAGCTGGGCGGGCAGGGACTGCGCGTCCTGGCCACGGCCGAGCGCGCCGCGGCGTCCGGCACGACGACGCTCGACCTGGACGACGTGGACACGGGCCTGACGTTCCTGGGCGTCGTGGGCATCGTCGACCCGCCGCGGCCCGAGGCCGTCGCGGCGATCGCCGACTGCCACCGCGCCGGCATCGCGGTGAAGATGATCACGGGCGACCACGCGGGCACGGCCGTGGCGATCGCGCGCGAGCTCGGGATCGTGCGGCACGGCGAGGAGGTCACCGCGCTCACGGGCGCCGAGCTCGAGGCGATGAGCCAGGAGGAGCTGCGCACCCGCGTCCAGGACGTCGACGTGTACGCCCGCACCAGCCCGGAGCACAAGATCCGGATCGTGCGCGCGTTGCAGTCGCACCGCGAGGTGGTCGCGATGACGGGCGACGGCGTCAACGACGCGCCCGCCCTGACCCGCGCGGACATCGGCATCGCGATGGGCATCAAGGGCACCGAGGCCACGAAGGAGGCGGCGGAGATCGTCCTGGCGGACGACAACTTCGCGACCATCGAGCGGGCGGTCGAGGAGGGACGGCGGATCTACGACAACATCCGCAAGTCCGTGGTGTTCCTCCTGCCGACGAACGGCGCGCAGTCCCTCGTGATCCTCGTGGCGGTGCTGTTCGGGCTGGCGCTGCCGCTGACACCGGTGCAGATCCTGTGGGTCAACCTCGTCACCGCGATCACGCTGTCGCTGGCCCTGGCGTACGAGCCCGCGGAGCCCGGGATCATGGACCGGCCGCCGCGCTCCCCGAAGGAGTCCGTGCTGTCGCGCCCCTCGCTCGTCGTCGTCGTGTGGGCCTCGCTGCTCATCGGCGGCACGACGCTGGCGGTCTACCTGCTGGAGAAGCAGCTCGGTGCGAGCGACGGGGTCGCGCAGACGTCGGCCGTGGCGATGCTCGCGCTGGGGCAGACGGCCTTCCTCTTCTCGTGCCGCTTCCTCAACGGGTCGTCGCTGACGTGGCGGGTGCTCACCGGCAACCGGGTCGTGTGGGTCGCGGTGGGGTCGCTGGCCGTGCTGCAGGCGGTCTTCACCTACGCGCCGTTCATGCACAGCTGGTTCGACTCCGCGCCGATCGGCTGGCGGGACTGGGGCCTGACGGCCGCGTTCGCGGTCGGCGTCTTCCTGCTGTGCGAGGTGGGCAAGGCGGTGGCGCGGCGCGTGCGCCCGTGAGGCGTCGCGCGGACGTCAGGCGGGCGTGCGGTCCGGCGGGACGAACCAGCTGACCGAGCGCGCGACGTCCCCCGCGCGCAGCCAGGTGTGCCGCTCCGACCGCGGGTCGGCGTCGTGCTCGCGCCAGGCGACCATGACGTGCGTGCGCGTCCACCGGATCGCTCGCGCCGCGCGCCACTCCTCGGAGCCGTCGGACCAGACCAGCCGCACGACGACGGCCACGTCCCCCTGCGGGCGCGTCGGGATGCCGTCGGGGACCTCGCTGTTGGCGACGTCGCGGGCCGGGGGTCGGGGCGGGGTGGTGCGGTCGTGCATGACCCCAGGGTATCGAACACCTGTTCGATCCGGCGCCATGTGACGCCGAGATCACCCGGTGCGCGCCCCGCGCCCAGGTCACACGCGGTTGATGCGGACCATGTTCCCCGCCGGGTCGCGGAACGCGCAGTCGCGCGTCCCGTACGGCTGGTCCATCGGCTCCTGGACGACCTCGGCGCCGCCCGCCTGGACGCGCGCGAACGCGGCGTCCACGTCGGACGTCGCGAGGACGACCGACGCGTACGCCCCCTTCGCCATGAGCTCGGCGATGGTGCGGCGCTCGTCGTCGGTGATGCCCGGGTCGGCGGCCGGAGGGTGCAGCACGATCGACGTCTGCGGCTGCGCGGGCGGGCCGACGGTGATCCAGCGCATGTCGCCGTAGCCGACGTCGTTGCGGACCTCGAAGCCCAGGACGTCGCGGTAGAACGCGAGGGAGGCCTCGGGGTCGTCGGCGGGGAGGAAGGTGTAGTGGATGAGCAGGTCCATGCCGCCCACGCTAGGAGGGCGGGGTCGGTGCCGGCTTCTCGGATCCTGACCGATGCCGTCGCGGCCGCGTCACCTGCTTCGTGACGCAGCTCGGCAGACCCGCGAGGTCACCCACGCCGTCCGCCGCGCCCTCCCCTGCGCCGCCCCCGGCACCGCCGCGCGCCGCGAGCCGGCGGTACTGCGACGGCGGGATGCCCACCAGCTCGGAGAAGCGTGTGCTGAACGTCCCCAGCGACGAGCACCCGACTGCGAAGCAGACCTCGGTGACGCTCAGGTCGCCGCGTCGCAGCAGCGTCATGGCGCGCTCGATGCGCCGGGTCATGAGGTAGCTGTAGGGGGACTCGCCGTACACGGCGCGGAAGCGCCGGCTCAGGTGGCCGGCCGACATGTGCGCCCCGCGTGCGAGGGCGGCGACGTCCAGCGGCTGCGCGTGGTCGCGGTCGATGCGGTCGCGCACCGAGCGCAGCAGCCGCAGCTCCCGCAGCCGCGCCTCGTCCCCGGACGTCATGACGACAGCCTGCCGTGCGCCGCGCCGGATGCCCAGACCGCCGACGGGTGGACCGGGAGCCGCCGTGCGAGGGGACAGACGGACGCACGACGCAGGGCGCCGACGCCGGTGCGATGGCGAGGCGGCGCGTCGGCGGCGGCGTTCGCCACCGGCGTCCTGCTCGAGTGGCCGGGCGCCGGGTCGCGGTCGCACCCCTCGCGGCGGCCGTCGCCCACTCCCGGCTGCACGTGGGCGCCCACTGGCTCTCCGACGTCCTCGGCGGTGCCACCTGCAGCCGACGGCCGAGCAGGTCCGCGCCGCCCTCCCGCCGGCGCAGGTGGTCGTCCTGGACGGTGGCACACCGGTCCCCCGGACCGTGCGGGCGGCCGCCGCGCAGGGGGCGCGCCCGCTGCGGGCGGTGCCACCGGCACGACGTCGTATGCTCCTGCGGCAGCGCACGTCACCGGACCTCACGGTCCACGCGGGCGCCGACGGCGCCGACGGGGCCGGCGTGGTGCTCGCGCACGACGGCGAGACCACCGACCTGCCCGCCGACGCCGTGGCCCGGCTGCGCATCGTGCCGGCCGCGCTCACCGTGTACGGGGCCGACGACCCCCGGCCGGACGGGCGCGCGTGACCGACGTCACCGCACCGCCCCCGCAGCCGCGGGAACTGCCGGGGCGGCCGGCCCGTTGCACCCCCGACCCCTCAGTCGACCTTGGAGAACCGATGGACCCCGACAGTCCGGGGCACAGTCCCGTGCCCCACCCCTGCGACGCGACCACGCGACGGGAGGTGGGGCTCCGATGTGGATCCTGAGCCTCCTGCTCGGCGTGATCGTCGTCCTCGCCATCACCGCGGTCACGGCGTACTTCGTGGCCCAGGAGTTCGGCTACATGTCCGTCGACCGCTCCCGCCTCGCGGCGCGCGCGGAGGCCGGTGACGCCGGTGCGCGCAAGGCGCTCGAGGTCACGCGGCGCACGTCCTTCATGCTGTCGGGCGCCCAGCTCGGCATCACCGTCACGGGCCTGCTCGTCGGGTACGTGGCCGAGCCCCTCATCGGTGAGGCGTTCGGCGAGGCGCTGGGCCTGGTGGACGTCCCGACGGGCGTCGGCATCGCCATCGGCACCGTGCTGGCCCTGCTGTTCTCGACGTTCGTGCAGATGCTGGTCGGTGAGCTCTTCCCCAAGAACCTCGCGATCGCCCGCCCCGAGCCCACCGCCGTGCGGCTCGCCACGTCGACCATCTGGTACCTGCGCGCCTTCGGCTGGCTCATCCGCATCTTCGACGCGGCGTCCAACGCGCTGCTCAAGGTCCTGGGCATCGAGCCCGTCCACGACGTCGAGCACTCCGCGACCGCGCGCGACCTCGAGCACATCGTCGCGGACTCCGTCGACCTGCCGCGCGAGCTGTCGGTCCTGCTGGACCGGATCCTCGACTTCCCCGAGAGCGACGTCGAGCACGCCATGGTGCCGCGCTCCCGGGTCGACACGGTCACCCCGGACACCTCGGTGGTGCGGCTGCGCGAGCTGATGTCCGAGGGGCACTCGCGCTACCCCGTGCTGGACGAGGAGTCCGTGACGGGCGTCGTGCACCTGCCCGACGTGCTGCGGTGCACCGACGCGACGGCCACGGCGGCAGACCTGCAGCGCCCCGCCACCCTGGTCCCGGAGTCGATGTCGCTGCCCGACGCCGTGCGCCTGCTGCTGGCGGCCGACAACCAGCTCGCCGTCGTCATCGACGAGTACGGCGGCTTCGCCGGCGCGCTCTCGATGGAGGACGTCGCCGAGGAGCTCGTGGGCGAGATCCACGACGAGCACGACCCGCTCGACGCGGCCGACGCGACCGAGCAGGCCGACGGGTCCTGGATCGTCGCGGGCGACGTGCACGTCGACGAGGTGGAGCGCGCCCTGGGGCGTGACCTGCCGCGCGACGACTACGAGACGATCGCCGGCCTGGCCATCGACGCGCACGGTGCGCTGCCGCCGCAGGGCACGGTCGTCGAGGTGCCGCTGGCACCCGACCCCGCGCACCTCGTCGACGACGAGGAGCCACCCGCGCAGGTGCTGCGCATCGAGGTGCTGGACGTCGAGCGGCACGTGCCCGCACGGGTGCGCCTGAGCGTCGAGGACGTCACCGAGGAGCAGGGCACGACGACGCAGGAGGACGACCGATGAGCAACCCCTGGGTCGTCCTGGTCACGACCGTCGCGATCATCGCGCTGTCCGCGTTCTTCGTCGCGGTCGAGTTCGCCATGCTGGCCGCGCGCCGCCACCGCTTCGAGGACGCCGCCGCCACGAGCCGCACGGCCCGTGCCGCGCTGCGCAGCTCCCACGAGCTGACGGTGCTGCTGGCCGGCGCCCAGCTGGGCATCACCGCCTGCACCCTGGCGCTCGGTGCCATCACCAAGCCGGCGGTGCACCACTGGCTCACACCGCTGTTCGCGTCGTGGGGCCTGCCCGCCGTGCCCGCCGACGTGGTGGGCTTCGTGCTCGCGCTGGTCATCGTGACGTTCCTGCACCTGGTCGTGGGCGAGATGGCGCCCAAGTCGTGGGCGATCGCGCACCCCGAGGCGTCCGCGCAGCTGCTCGCGCTGCCGATGCGGGCGTTCATGTGGGCCGTGCGGCCCGTGCTGCGGGCGCTCAACGAGTCCGCCAACCGCATGCTGCGGCGGGTGGGCGTCGAGCCGGTCGACGAGATGGTCGCGGTCACCGACCCGGCCTCGCTGCGCCACCTGGTGGAGCACTCGGCGAACGTCGGCGCGCTGGACGAGGCGTTCTCGGCACAGCTCTCGCAGGCCCTGGAGCTGCAGCGCATCACGGTGCGCGACCTCGCGGACCCCGCCGCGGTGCCGGTCACCGTGCCCACCACGGCGACGGCCCAGGACGTGCAGCGCGCCTCCCTGGACAGCGGGCACCTGCGCATCCTCGTCGGCGACGCCGGCGCGGTCACGGGCGTCGTGCACGTGCGCGACACCCTGATGAGCGAGCCGACGGCCCCGGCGGCACCGTTCGTGCGTCCGGTGTACGAGCTGCCGGGCGACACCCTGGTGGCCACCGCGTTCGCCGGCATGCGGGAGGGCCGCCACCACCTGGCGGTCGTCACGGGTGGCGAGCGCACCCTGGTGGTCACGCTCGCGGACGTGGTCGAGCGGCTGCTGCCGCAGGCCACGGGCACGGGCGCCGCGTGAGCGCGCGCGGGCGCCGGTCCACCGGACCGTCGCCCGCGCGCGCCGCTCAGGTGTCGGGCGGGCGACGACCGGGTGAAATCCTCGCGCCCCCGCAGGACGCCGGGCCCGCAGCGGGTGACAGTGGACCTGTGCACGCGAGCCAGGACGTCCCCGGGCAGGCACCCGTGCGCCACCCGTACGTCCACGACCCCAGCGGCGTGGTCGCCCTCGCCCACCGGGGCTTCGCGCTCGACGGCCGCGAGAACTCCCTGACCGCGTTCGGCGCGGCGGTCGACCTCGGGTTCCGGTACGTGGAGACGGACGCGCACGCGACGGCCGACGGCGTCGCGGTGGCGCTGCACGACGAGACCCTGGACCGGACGACGGACGGCGAGGGCATGGTGTCCGAGCTGCCGTGGTCGGTGGTGCGCCGCGCCCGCATCGGCGGGGTCGACCCGGTGCCGATGCTCGTCGACGTGCTCGGCACCTGGCCCGACCTGCGGGTCAACGTCGACGTGAAGAGCGAGTACGCCATCGCGCCCGTCGCGGAGGCGATCGAGCGCACCGCGTCGCACGACCGCGTGTGCGTGGCGTCCTTCTCCGCCGCGCGCCGGCGGGCGACGGTGGCGCGGCTGAGCCGCCCGGTGGCGACGTCCGCCGCGACGGGCGAGGTCGCCCGGTTCCTCGTCGCGCACCGGGCGCACGCCAGACGGCTCGCGGCGCGCGCGCTGCGCGAGGTGGACGCGCTGCAGGTGCCGGTCGCGCAGGGGCGGCTGCGGGTGGTCGACGCCGGCACCGTCGCCGCGGCGCACGCCGCCGGGCGGGCCGTGCACGTGTGGACCGTCGACGACCCGGACGAGATGCACCGTCTCCTTGACCTCGGCGTGGACGGTCTGGTCACCGACCGCGCCGACCTGCTGCGCGACGTGCTGCGGGCGCGCGGCGTGTGGTCCTGACCGGACCCGCGGCACCCTGCAGGACGCGCCGCCCGCGGGGCTGTGGACGCGCGCGTCGGTGTCCCCGCGGTTCGCTACCGTGCGTCGGGTGACGACGACGGGGCACGGACGGTCCACGACGGCCGCGACGCGTGCCCTGCGGGTGCACACCGCCGAACGGGCGGACGTGCTGGTCGACGCGCTCGCCGACGTCCTCGCGGACGTGCCGCCCGGGACCGACCCGTTCGCCCGTGAGGTCGTCGCCGTACCCACGCGCGGGGTCGAGCGGTGGGTCGCGCAGCGGCTGTCCCACCGCCTGGGCGTCGGACCGGACGGCGAGGGCGGTGTCAGCGCCCGCATCGACTTCGGGCCGCCCACCCACCTGGTGCGCGAGGCGGTCGCGGCGGCCACCGGCACGTCGCGCGACGACGACCCGTGGGAGCCCGAGCGCCTCGCGTGGCACGTCCTGCGCGCCGTGGACGACGCCGTCACGCAGGACGTGCCGTGGGCCGGTCCGCTGCGTCGGCACCTCGTGGACGCCGACGACCGGCAGGACGTGCACGCCGGGCGGCGGCTGCGCCTCGCGCAGCGGCTGGCCGGGACGTTCGCCGCGTACGCGGCCCAGCGGCCCTCGCTCGTCGCCGCCTGGGCCGCCGGGCGGGACGAGGACGGCGCCGGCGCCCCCCTGCCGCCGGACCTGGTGTGGCAGGCGTCGCTGTGGCGGGCGGTGCGCGCCGCCGTCGGCGTCCCCGGGCCCGCCGAGCTCCTCGACGACGCCGTGCGCACGCTGCGTGCGGACCCGGACGTGGTCGACCTGCCCCCGCGGCTGTCCGTCCTCGGCCCGACCCGGCTGCCGCGGGCGCACGTCGACGTGCTGGCCGCGCTCGCGGCGCACCGCGACGTGCACGTGTGGCTCCCCCACCCCTCGCCGCGACTGTGGCAGCGGGCGGCGGACGCGTCCGCGGCGGACGCGTCCGCGGCGCACGCGTCCGCGGCGGGCGCCGCTCCCCGTCGCAGCGCCGTGCCGACCGTCGCCGTGCACCCCCTGCTCGCGTCCGCGGCCCGCGACGCCACCGAGCTGGGGCTGCGGCTGACGGGCACGGGCGCCGGCGTCACGCACCACCCGGCGCCGCCGCCGCCCGTGACCGCGCTCGGCGCGCTGCAGGCGGCGCTGCGTGCCGACGAGCGTCCCACGACCCGCGTCGCCGCCGGCCCCGACGACCGCACCGTCCAGGTGCACTCCTGCCACGGCCGCGGACGTCAGGTCGAGGTGCTGCGCGAGGTGGTGCTCGGGCTGCTCGCGGACGACCCGACGCTGCAACCGCGGGACGTCGTCGTGCTGTGCCCGGACGTCGAGGCGTTCGCGCCCCTGGTCGTGGCGGCGTTCGGTGCGCCGGCGTCCCCCGCCGACGGCGGCGGCCCGCCCGCCCGGCAGGACGCCCTGCCCGTCCACCCCGGGCGCACGCTGCGCGTGCGCGTGGCCGACCGCGCCCCGGCGCGCACCAACCCCCTGCTGCGGGTCGTCTCGGCGCTGCTGGAGCTGGCGGGGTCGCGGGTCACCGCGTCCGGCGTCGTGGACCTCGCGGGCCTGCCCGCCGTGCGGCGGCGCTTCGGCTTCGACGACGCCGCCGTCGAGCAGCTGCGGGCGTGGGCGCTCGCGTCGGGCGTCCGGTGGGGTGAGGACCTGGACCGCCGGGAGCGGTTCGGGCTCGGCCGGGTCGCGCAGGGCACGTGGCGCACCGCCACCGACCGGCTGCTGCTGGGCGTCGCGATGGCCGAGGAGGAGCAGCGGTTCGTCGGGTCGGCGCTCCCCCTGGACGACGTCGACAGCACCGACGTGGACCTCGCCGGCCGCGTGGCCGAGCTCGTCGACCGGGTCACCGCGCTGCTGGACGAGCTCGACGGCGTGCGGCCCGCCGACGCGTGGTTCGACGCGCTCGAGCGTGCGCTCGTCCTGCTGACGGCCGCTGACCCGGCCGACGCCTGGCAGGAGGTCGGTGCGCGTGCCGTGCTCGCGGACGCGCGTGCGTCGGCCGCCGGCACCGACGTGCCGCTGCGCCTGCCGGACGTCGTCGCCCTCCTCGAGCCGCGGCTCGCAGGCCGCCCGACCCGCGCGGGGTTCCGCACGGGGGCGCTGACGGTGTGCTCCCTGGAGCCGATGCGCGCGGTGCCGCACCGCGTGGTGTGCCTGCTGGGCATGGACGACGGCGTGTTCCCGCGCGGCGGCGCACCGGACGGCGACGACGTGCTGGCGCGCGACCCGCTGGTCGGTGAGCGGGACCGCCGCGCGGAGGACCGTCAGCTGTTCCTCGACGCCGTGATGGCCGCCGGTGACCACCTCGTGGTCGTGCACAGCGGCGCCGACGAGCGCACGGGCGCACCGCGGCCGCCCGCGGTGCCCGTGGGCGAGCTGCTCGACGCCGTCAACGAGGCCGTGGAGCCGGGCGGCGGGCGGACGGCGCGGGAGGCGTTCGTGGTGCAGCACCCGCTGCAGACGGTCGACGAGCGCAACTTCACGCCCGGCGCGCTGGGGCGGACGGGCCCTTTCAGCTTCGACGCCGTGGACCGCCGGGCGGCCGAGGTCGCGCGCGGTCCCCGCCGACCCCGGCCCCCGCTGCTCACCGCCCCGCTGCCGCCGCTCGAGGAGCCGGTCGTGGACCTCGACGACCTGGTGTCCGCGCTCGAGCACCCCGTCCGGGCGTTCGTCCGGCGCCGGCTGGGCGTCCTGGTGCCGGGCGAGAGCGAGGACCTCGACGACCGTCTGCCGCTGACCCTGGCGCCGCTCGACGGCTGGGCGGCGGGTGACCGGCTGCTGACCGCGGTCCTGTCGGGGGTGGACCTGGGCCGCGCGGCCGCTGCCGAGCGCCGCCGCGGCACGGCGCCGCCGGGCACCCTCGGTGGCGCCGCGCTGGCCGACGTCGCCACGCGGGTGACCGCCGTCGCCGAGGCCGCGGCACCGGTGCTGACGGTGCCCGGGTCGACCGTCGACGTCACCGTGGCGCTGCCCGGCGGTCGGACGCTGGCGGGCACCGTGCCGGGGGTGCACGGGGACGTCCTGGTGCGTGCCGTGTACGCGCGCCTCGGTGCCAAGCACCGGCTGCGCGCGTGGGTGCAGCTCCTCGCGCTCGCCGCGGACCCCACCACCCCGCCCGTGCGCGCGGCCGTGACCGTGGGCCGCGCCGTCGGCAGCCGTCCGCGGGCCATGACCTCGTGGCTGTCGCCGCCCGCCGCGGACGACGCGCGCCGCCTGCTCGCCGACCTCGTCGCGGTCCGCGACCGCGCGCTGTGCGCCCCGCTGCCGCTGCCCGTGGCCGCCGGGGGCACGTACGCGCAGCGGCGCCACGGGCACGACGACCCCGCCGGTGCGCTCGCCGACGCCGAGCACGCGCTGCGGGACCGCTTCGAGCACACGGACGAGTACCACGTGCTCGCGTGGGGTGAGGGGTTCACCCTGACGGCCGTGGCGGGCGACCCCGCACCCGCCGACCGCGCGGCGTGGCCGCACGAACCGACCCTGCTGGGCGCGCTGGCGCGCACCGTGTGGGACGCGCTGCTCACGCACGAGGGACGGGAGCCCGCATGACCGTCACGACCGGCGTCGACGTGTTCGACGTGTGCGGCCCGCTGCCGTCGGGCACGACCGTGCTCGAGGCCAGCGCGGGCACGGGCAAGACCTTCACGATCGCGGCGCTCGCGGCGCGCTACGTCGCCGAGGGTCACGTCCGCCTGCCCGAGCTGCTGCTGGTGACGTTCGGCCGGATGGCGACCAGCGAGCTGCGGGACCGCGTGCGCGCCCGCCTGGTCGCCACCGAGCGGGCGCTGCGGGGACCGGGGGCGCGTGGGAGTGACGACGTCCTCGTGCGGCACCTCGCGGACGTCGACGACGCCGAGCTCGCCCGCCGCTGCGCCCGCCTGACCGTCGCGCTGTCCGAGGTGGACGCCGCGACCATCACGACGACCCACGGGTTCTGCCAGCAGATGCTGCGCACGCTGGGCACCACGACGGGCGGTGGGCACGTCGAGCCCGGTGCCGCGCTGCTCCCCGACGTGGCCGACCTGGAGGCGCAGGTCGTCGACGACCTGTACCTCGGGGCGTACGCGTTCGCCGAGCGGCCCGTCCTGACGGTCCCCGAGGCGCGCGAGGTGGCACGCGCCGCGGTGAGCGACCACGCGGCCGTCCTCGCGCCCGACGACGCACCACCCGGCACCCCGCCGGACCACCGGTTCCGCCTCGCGCGGGCCGTCCGCCGCGAGGTCGTCCGCCGGCGGCGGGCGGCGCACGTCGTCGACTACGACGACCTGCTGACGCTGCTGCACGCCGCGCTGACCGACCCGGTCAGCGGTGCCGCCGCGGCCGAGCGGGTGCGCGCGCCGTACCGCGTCGTGATGGTCGACGAGTTCCAGGACACCGACGAGGTGCAGTGGGAGATCCTGCGCACGGCGTTCCACGGCCACCGGACCCTCGTGCTCATCGGCGACCCGAAGCAGGCGATCTACGCGTTCCGCGGTGCCGACGTGCACACGTACCTGGCGGCTCGCGCCGTCGCGACGACGGCCACGCTGGGACGCAGCTGGCGCGCCGACGCGCCCCTGCTCGACGGGCTCGCCCACCTGCTCGGCGGGGCCGCGCTCGGCGACCCCCGGATCGTGGTGCACCCGGTGCAGGCCGCGCGGCAGGGACGCCGGATCGACGGCGGTCCCCCGGTCGTCGTGCGCCGGGTGACGCGGCGGGCCGTGGGCGCGGGCAGCGCCGCGCCGCGGGTCGACACCGTGCGCTCGTTGATCCACCGGGACGTCGCGGCACAGGTGGTACGGACGCTGCGGGGCAGCCGCCTGCGGGACGGGGACGGGTGGCGCCCGGTGCTGCCCGGTGACGTCGCGGTCCTCGCGCGGCGGAACGCCGACGCGCTGGCGGTGCGCGACGCCCTGGTCGCCTCGGGGGTGCCGGCCGTGGTGTCCGGCCTGTCGAGCGTGTTCGCGACGTCCGCCGCGCGTGACTGGCTGGTGCTGCTCAGCGCGCTCGCCGCCACGGGTGACGCGGCCCGGGTGGCCGCGGCGGCGCTCACGCCGTTCGTCGGGTGGGACGCCGCACGCCTCGCGGGCGCGTCGGACCGCGAGCACGACGACCTCGCGGACCTGCTCCGCGGGTGGTCCCACGTGCTCGCGGGCCAGGGCGTCGCGGCGCTGCTGCAGGCGACGGCCGCCGCGGGCCTGCACGAGCGGCTCGCCGTGCGCGTCGACGGCGAGCGGGCGCTGACCGACGTGCGGCACGTCGGCGAGGTGCTGCACGCTGCCGCCCGCGACGCGGGCCTCGGTGCCGCGGCGCTGACGGAGTGGCTGCGGGCGCGTATCGACGAGGCGGCCGGCGACTACGCCGAGGAGCGCAGCCGCCGTCTCGAGACGGACGCGGCGGCCGTCCAGGTCGTCACGGTGCACGCCGCGAAGGGGCTGGAGTTCCCCGTCGTGCTGGTGCCGTTCGCGTGGGACCGGTTCGTGCCGCGCACCCCGGCGGTGCTGCGGTACCACGACGACGACGGCACGCGGCGCCTGCACGTGGGCGGACCGGGGAGCCCGGGCTACGAGGCCGCGCGCGCCCGCCACCAGGCCGAGGAGGCCGGTGAGGACCTGCGCCTGGCGTACGTCGCGCTGACGCGGGCGAGCAGCCAGGTCGTGGTGTGGTGGGCCCCGAGCACGGTGTCTGCGTCGGGGGCCGTGGGGCGTCTGGCGCTGGGGGCGCGGGACGCGCTGGGCCTGCCGCCGGACACGGTGCCCGTGCCGCGCGACGACCAGGCCGCCGCGGCGTTCGAGGCGCTGGCCGACCGCTCGGGTGGCACCGTCGTGCACGAGACCGTCGACGAGGCGCCCGCGCCGGTGCGCTGGGCCCCGGAGCGCGGACCGCTGACCCCGCTGGAGGTCGCGCACCTGCACCGGACGGTCGACACGACGTGGCGCCGCACGTCCTACTCGGGGTTGACCGCCGCAGCGCACGACGCCGGCCCGGCCGGCCCCGCTGCCCCGGACCGTGCCGGTGTTGCCGACGAGCCGGAGGACCCCGGGATCCAGGACGAGGCCGACGGTCCCGTGCCGGTGCGTCCGCCGCACGCGGGGGACGGCGACGAGCCCGACCCGCAGGTGCTGGCGCGCACCACCCCGGACCCCGTGCTGACCGCCGCGCTGCGTGCGGTGCGGTCGCCGCTGGCGGACCTGCCCGGCGGGACCGCGTTCGGCACGCTCGTGCACCACGTCCTCGAGCACGTCGACACGGGCGCCGCCGACCTCGCGGCGGAGGTGCGCGCGCGCTGCGTCGAGGCCGCGGGGTACGTCGCCGGGCTGGGCATCGACCCGGACGTGCTCGCCGAGGCGCTGCTGCCCGCCCTGCACACGCCTGGCGGGCCGCTGCTCGGCGGGCGGACGCTCGCCCAGGTCGCCCCGCGCGACCGGCTCGCCGAGCTCGACCTCGAGCTCCCGTTGGCGGGTGGCGACCTCGACGCGTCGGGCCGGCACCCGGCGACGCTGGCGGACGTCGCCACGCTGCTGCGGACCCACCTCGACCCCGACGACCCGTTCGCGCCCTACGCCGGGCGGCTGCAGGCGCTGCACGACGACACCGCCACGCGCCCCGGCGCGCTGCGGGGGTACCTGACCGGCAGCATCGACGCCGTCCTGCGGGTCGAGGTCGACGGCGACACCCGGTACGTCGTCGTCGACTACAAGACCAACCGGCTGGGCCCGCCGGACGAGCCGCTGACCGCGTGGCACTACCGCCCGGCGGCGACCGTGCTCGCGATGATGGACGCGCACTACCCGCTGCAGCTGCTGCTGTACACGGTCGGGTTGCACCGGTTCCTGCGGTGGCGGCTCCCCGGGTACGCCCCGGACCGGCATCTGGGCGGCGGCGCGTACCTGTTCGTCCGCGGCATGTGCGGGCCGGGGACACCGGTCGTCGACGGCTCGCCGTGCGGCGTGGTGTCGTGGCGGCCGCCCTCGGCCCTGGTCGTGGCGCTCTCCGCGCTGCTCGACGGCAGGGGGACGGGACGATGAGCGCGGACGTGGCCACCGACGTCACGGGGGGTGCGGACGTCGACCCCGGCGACCCCCGCCGCCCATGGCGCGCGGGGCCGCTGCTGGGGGTGTTCGCCGCGGCGGGCGTCCTGACGTCCGCCGATGTGCGCGTCGCCGAGCGGCTGGGCGACCTGACCGGTGAGGACGACGCGACGGTGCAGCTCGCCGCCGCGCTGGCCGTGCGCGCCGTGCGGTCGGGGTCGGTGTGCGTCGACCTGACCGAGGCCCCGACGCTCGCGGCCGAGGGCTCCCCCGACGACCCCGACGCACCGGCGCAGGACATCGCCCTGCCGTGGCCGGACCTCACGGCGTGGACGGCCGCCGTGCGCGCCAGCCGGATGGTCGCGGACGGTGTGGACGGGCCCGCCGACCGCCCGGTGCGCTGGGTGGACGGCCGCGTGTACCTCGACCGCTACTGGCGCGACGAGCAGGTGGTGCGCCGCGACGTCGACGCGCGCCTGGTCGGACTGCTCGACGTCGACGACACAGCGCTGCGTGCCGCGGTGCACGCACGCTTCGGCCGCCCGCAGGACGGGCGCCAGCGGCTGGCTGCCGCGACCGCCGCGCTGTCGCGGCTCACGGTGCTCACGGGCGGACCGGGCACGGGCAAGACGACGACCGTCGCACGGCTGGTCGCCGTGCTGCGTGACGTCACCGGCCCCGGCCTGCGGGTGGCGCTCGCGGCACCGACCGGGAAGGCGGCCGCCCGGTTGCAGGAGGCGGTGAACGCCGAGCTGGCACGGCTCGCTGCGCGGGCGGCCGACGCCCCTGCGCCGCTCACCGCGTCCACGATCCACCGCCTGCTCGGGTGGCGGCCGTCGAGCACGCGGTTCGCGCACGACCGCACCCACCGCCTCCCCCACGACGTCGTGGTGCTCGACGAGGCGTCGATGGTGTCGTTGCCGCTGCTCGCGCGCGTCCTCGACGCGCTGCGGCCCGACGCGCGGCTCGTCCTCGTGGGCGACCCCGACCAGCTCGCCTCCGTCGAGGTGGGTGCGGTGCTCGGCGACCTGGTGGCGCGTCCGGTCCCCGCGGGACCGCTGCCCGCGCGTCTGGCAACGGTCCTGCCGGCGGACGTCCCCGACGCAGCGGGCACCGGCACGGAGGACTCCCGCGACGCCGCAGCGCTGCACGGCGGTGTCGTGCGGCTCGTCGTCCCGCACCGGTACGGGCACGAGCTGGGGGCACTGGCCCAGGCCGTGCGTCGTGGCGACGCCGACACCGCGCTGGAGCTCCTGCGCGCCGGGGGCGCGCACGCGTCGCTCGTCGAGCCCGCCGGCGAGGTGCCGACGGACGACGAGGTCCCGACCATCCGTGGCGCGGTCAGCGCGTCGGGCGCCCGCACCACCGCGGCGGCCCGCGCCGGAGACGTCACGGGAGCCCTCGAGGCCCTGGGGGCGCACCGGCTGCTGCTCGCGCACCGCCGCGGGCCCGCAGGCGTCGCGCGGTGGTCAGCACTGGCCGAGCGCTGGGTCCGGCAGACCACGGAGGAGCTCCAGACCGGGCCGTGGCCGCCGGGCCGCCCCCTGCTCGTCACCACCAACGATCGCACCACCGGACTCTCGAACGGCGACACGGGCGTGGTGGTCGCCGACGGCGGGGGCGGCGTCGTCGCGGTGTTCGGCGAGCCGGGATCGCCACGGCTGATCCGCCCGCACCGCCTCCCGGCGGTCGAGACCGTGCACGCGATGACGGTGCATCGCGCGCAGGGCAGCCAGTTCCAGGACGTGACGGTGGTGCTGCCGCCCGCCTCGTCGCCGCTGCTCACGCGCGAGCTGCTCTACACCGCGATCACGCGGGCCCGCGGGCACGTTCTCGTCGTCGGGTCGGCCGAAGCCGTCCGGGCGGCCGTCGAGCGCCCGGTCCGCCGCGCGAGCGGTCTGCGCTTCGCCCGCTGACCCGGGGCCGGGCCGGGGCCCCATACCGTCGCCGCCGTCGCCCGCGAAGGGTCTCATGACGGCATCGAGAGCACCGGACCGTACGAGGTACATCTCCGGGAACGACGAAAGGCCCACCCCGGTCAGGGGTGGGCCTTTCGTTGAATGATTGTCCGGCGGCGTCCTACTCTCCCACACCCTGGCGGGTGCAGTACCATCGGCGCTGAAGGGCTTAGCTTCCGGGTTCGGAATGGGACCGGGCGTTTCCCCTTCGCTATGACCGCCGTAACTCTGTCGAGATGTCAACGGGAATGAACCGTTGGTTTCTCGGGAACCGCACAGTGGACGCGTAGCAATGAATGAAGTTAGTCAAGTTGTCGGCTTATTAGTACCGGTCAGCTGCGGCAGTCGTTAGTCCTGCCTTCCACATCCGGCCTATCTACCCAGTGGTCTAGCTGGG
>NZ_FOSE01000009.1 GCF_900114185.1 Cellulomonas sp. KH9 | reverse complement strand
ATCACGCACAGCGCCGACGTCGCGGTCGGGCTGGTCGGGCTGCTGGGGCGCGAGGAGGCGATCGGCGAGGCGTTCCACATCACCGGCGACGAGGCGCCCTCGTGGGACCAGATCTTCCGCGCGATGGCCCGTGCCGCCGGTGTCGATGAGCCGCGCCTGGTGCACGTCGCGTCCGAGGCGATCGCCGCCGCCGACCCCGAGCTCGGTGCCGGGATCCTCGGGGACAAGGCGCACACGATGATCTTCGACAACTCGAAGATCCGGCGGCTGGTCCCGCAGTTCTCGCCCCGCATCCCGTTCGCGGCCGGCGCCCGCGAGATCGTCGCGTGGCACGACGCGGACCCCGCGCGTCGCGTGGTCGACACGCAGTTCGACGCCCTCACGGAGCGTTTGCTGGAGGCGTACCGGCCCCGGCCGCTGTGACGGGTCAGCCGCTGGGCTGATCGTCACATGTCGTCCTTTCCCGGCGCGGGCGCACGGTCGATGGTGGGGGCGACCGGTGCACCGCGACGGGGGAGGTGCCGTGCTGACGTTCGATCTCATCCGTGCGTCCGTCCACCCGGACGGGCCGATCGAGGATCACGGTGGCGGCGACGGCCCGATCCCTCGGACCGGCCGCGGCAACCTGCGCGTCGCGTACCTCGACGCGCTCGACCTCCTCGAGGGCGGCGTCGACGCCCTCGCGGCGGACGTGGCGGCGGAGGACGCGGTCCAGGCGGCTTTCCAGCGCGACCTCGCTCTGGACCCGAACGGCGAGCGGTGGTCATCGAGCTTCGCCGAGCCGCTCGCGTTCGCCGGTGGGGCCCGCCAGGTCGTGCGTCAGCTCGAGATCTGCAGCGCCGCCGTCGCGGAGTCGGCCGCCCGGACGCCCGCCGACGTCCCGCGCTTCGTCTGCGGGCTGTAGCCCGATCCTGTCCCCGCCGCGCGGTCGTTCGCCGCCGGGGACGGTGTCGTCGTGCTCGTGAACACCGGGCTGCCGGCCGCGCTGAGGATCCTCGTGCAGACGGCCGCCGCCAGCATCCGCACGCTCATGGGGCTGCCCGACCGGTGGGTGGACGGTGACCTCCCGCTCGGCCACCAGGCCCTGATCGGGACCGTGGTCCAGGCACCTGCGTCGTTGGATGCAACCGCCCACGTTCCACCGTCCGCCCGGCGCGGCCCGGGGTGTCCGATTCCTACCGTCGAGTCATCGCACAGCGGCTTCGACGAGAGGGCACCCCGATGAGCACCGTCACGCACCAGGTACCTGCACCGGCCCGACGCGGAGGGGTGCTCGACATCGTCCGGCGCCGCCCGCTCACGGCGTTCGTCGTCCTGGCGCTCGCCGCCAGCTGGCTCGCGTGGATCCCGCTGATCCTGTCGCCCTACGGCCTGGGGATCTGGGACGTCGCCATCCCCGGCGGCGTCGGCGGCTACCAGCTCTTCCTCATGCTGCCCGGCGCCTACCTCGGGCCCATCGGCGCCGCGCTGTTCGTCACCGCCGTCACCGGCGGCCGAGCCGGCGTGCGGGCGTGGGTGAGGCGGCTGTTCAAGTTCAAGGTCAACTGGCGCTGGTACGCCGGGATCCTGCTGGGCACCCCCGCGGCCGTCCTGCTGTCGTCGTACCTCTTCTCGGGCGGCGACGTCCAGGCCCCGCCGATGGAGAACCTGATCCAGTACCTGCCCGTGCTCGTCATGCAGATGGTGACGACCGGCCTCGCCGAGGAGCCGGGCTGGCGCGACTTCGCCCTGCCCCGCGCCCAGCGCCTCGTCGGGCCGCTGCGGGCGGCCGCCGGCATCGGTGTCCTGTGGGGCGTGTGGCACCTCCCGCTGTACCTGACCATGTGGGGCGACGCGCCGACCTTCCACCTGCTGCGCGCCGTGGGGTTCATCGCCTTCTGCGTCACGTTCAACGTCGTCATGACCTGGGTGTTCAACCGGACGGGCCAGAGCCTGCCGATGGCGATGCTGCTGCACGTGGGCATCAACACGACCGTCGGCCTCTTCGTCGCGTCGATGTTCCCCGTGGTCGGGGCGAGCTACGACCTGACGAACCAGGCGCTGCTGCTGATGGCGACCGTGGGCGCGGTCATCACGATCGTCGCGACCCGCGGGCGGCTGGGCTACCGGCCCGATCCGGTCGACGAGGCCGTGACCGGCGCCCCGGGGACCACCCGTCCCCTGGTCGGGGCGCGTGCCGTCTGACGCACCTGACCGAGCATCCCGCGCACCGCGGACCGCCGGGCGACCTCCGTCGCCCGGCGGTTCGCTGCGTCCCGGGGCCCTCACCGCGAGGCTCGTACGGTGTCGACGGGGCGCTGTCCCACCGGGAGGCCCGGATCGTCGGCCCGGCCCGCTCGCGGGGGAGACGTCAACGGGCTGACCTGTGGGGACAGGGGGTGGAAGGCCGTGCGACGACGCGCTGTGCGGTGGGCAACCGCGGTCGGCACCCTACGGCCCGGCGGTGACAATGCCGCATGCGTCTCCTGCTGCTGCGGCACGGCCAGACCCCGTCGAACGTGCGAGGGCTCGTCGACACCGGCATCCCGGGCCCGCGGCTCACCGCGCTGGGCGAGCGTCAGGCCGCTGCGGTGCCGGCGGCGCTGGAGGGCCGTCGCATCGACGCGATCGCGGTCTCGACCCTGCTGCGCACGGCGCTCACCGCGGCTCCGCTCGCGGATCGCCTGAACCTCGCGCCGACGACCTACGACGGGCTGCGGGAGGTGGAGGCCGGCGACCTGGAGATGTCCGGCGGGCACGAGGCGCACCAGGCCTACCTCTCGACGGTGTTCGCCTGGGCGCGCGGCGACACGCACCGGCGCATGCCGGGCGGGCCCGACGGCGCGACGTTCCTGGCACGGTTCGACGACGCCGTCGCGCAGGTCGTCTCCGCCGGCGGGAGCACCGCGGTCGTGGTCTCGCACGGAGCCGCCATCCGGTGCTGGGTGGCCGCCCGCGTCGCAGGTCTCGCCGTCGACGACGTCGAGCGGACGCCGCTGGACAACACCGGCGCGATCGAGGTCGACGGCGACCCGACCAGCGGATGGCGGCTGATCGCGTGGTCGCCCGACCCTCTGGGCGGCCCGGCGCTGCGCGACGACGAGGGTGCCGATCCGACGGGCGAGCCGCTCGACGGCTCGGTCGGTGCGGCTCCCAGGTCTGGTCGCGAGGGTCGACCGGCGGCGCGGTGACGGCGCCCGCCCGGTCGGTACCGGGCGGGCGCCGGTGGGTCACAGGTCGAGCGGGCGCAGCACGAACGAGATCCCGTGCGCGATCTGCGCGTTGCCGGCGTTGATGTCGAGCTGGCTGCGCACCAGCAGCGGGTTCAGGTCGTTGCGGTCGGCGTCGCGCAGCACGACGATCGGGATCCGCTTGGACAGGACGTCGACCGTGAAGGTGCCGCCCTGGGCGGTGGTCAGCGCGGCCCCGTCGGACGCCAGTGCGGTGGCGGAGTCGATCGTGGCGCCGGGCACGACGTGGTAGAGCAGCACCTGCTCGATCGCGTCGATCCCCACGGCCTGTGCGAGGGCCCCGAACACCTTCTCCTCCGAGCCGTACCAGCGGTGCGTCAGGTCGTGCGCGAGGACCTGGAACGCGCGGTCGTTCGGGAGGAACGCGGTGAGCGGGACCGTGCCGTCCGCGAGCACGGCGACCGGGCTGTCGGGCTTGGCGGCGAGCACGGCGGCCACCGCGTTGTCGACGATGTCGTAGTCGTACCAGCTGCGGTCGAACCCTGCACCGTCGGCGGCGAGCACCGAGGCGAGGCTCGTGGTGCCGGCGGCGGACGCGGCGGGTGCGAGCCCGACGACCGCGCCACCGGCGAGGGCGGTGGCGGCCAGGGACGCTGCGAGACGACGGATCCTCATGGAAGGACTCCTTGCGGGCGGTCGGGCGGCACGCGGTACGCACCGCAGGCGTCGTCGTCGACGCCCTGCCCCCTCTTCCCCTCCAGGAGCGTTCTCGGATGCACCCGACGTCGTCCGGTCCTCGGCGGCGCGCTCGTGGCGGGGTGCCGATCAGGGCAGGTGTTCGCTCAGCACCCGGTCGAGCGCCGCGCGTCCCGCAGGCCCCCACGTGGGCTTCCCGCCGGGCAGGCCGCGGCGCCCGTTCTGGCCCATCAGCATGAGGAAGAGGCTGTGCGGCACCGTGACTCGCACAGCGGCAGGCCGGCCAGGTCGGGGTGCTGGTCCCGCAGCAGGTCGCGGACGCGGTCCGCGGTGATCTCGGTGAGGGTCACGCGGAGCCCGGACGACGGAGCGCGACGGCCTCGACCTCGACGAGCTGGTCGTCGTAGCCGAGGACGGTGACTCCGAGCAGCGTGCTGGGCGGCTCGTGGGCGCCGAACGCCGCGTGGACGACGTCCCAGGCGGCCACCAGGTCCGACTGCCGGGTCGAGGCGACGTAGACGGTCGTCTTGACGACGTCCGTCAGCTGCGCGCCGGCGGCACGCAGGGCGGTCTCGAGGTTGGCCATCACCTGGCGGGCCTGGCCGGCGACGTCGCCGACGGCGACCGTCCTGCCGTCGGCGTCGAGCGGGCAGGCGCCGGCGGTGAAGACGAGGTCACCGACCACCGCGGCGTAGGCGTAGGGCGCCTTCGCCGTCAGTCGCTCGGTTCGGATCAAGGTGATCTCGGGCTCGGGAGGCATGCGGCCATGATCCAGTCCCGCACCGGGAGCGGGCCACCCTCCTGTCGCGTCCGAGCCGTCCGGGCCGACGGAGGGCAGGTGTGCCGTGCCGCGCTCGTGCGCACGAGCGACGACGTCGCGGAGGCCTGTCTCCACGAGGACCTGCGCTGGGCGCGACGCTCGATCCTGACCAGGGTGGAGGACCTGTCGGGGTACGCGACGCCGGGCACGGGTGGGTCCCGAGTGCTCGAGCCACGGTGGTGCGCCGCTGGTCCTGGGCGTGCTCACCGATCCACGAACGCGTCGATCGCCCGACAGGTGAGCTCCGTCTCCACGTCGCCCCCGTGGCCTTCCGGCTCCACGACGTGCAGCTCGCTGCCCGGCCACGCCTGGTGCAGCTTCCACGCGGTGACGACCGGACTGCTGATGTCCCGACGCCCGTGGACGAGCACGCCCGGGATCCCCTCGAGCGCGTCCGCGCGTGCCAGGACGCTCGCGTCGCTGGGGAGGAAGCAGTCGTGTGCCCAGTAGTGCGTGACCAGGGTGGCGAAGTTCGCCCGCTCGCGAGGGTCGTCGTGCAGGGGCCCGGGTTCCCAGCTGGGGTCGAGCGAGATGTGGGTCGACTCCCAGGCGTCCCACGCGTCCGCTGCCGCGGACCGCACGGCGGGGTCCGGATCACGCGGCCGTCGCGCGTAGTCCTCGACGACGCGCTCACCTGTCGGCGTCGCCCCCGCGAACTGCTGCCACGCCTCGGGGAAGACCCTGCCGACGCCGTCGGTGATCCAGTCGATCTCCTCGCGGCTCCCGGTCGTCACCGCCGTGAGCACGAGCGCGGTGACGCGGTCCGGATGCGTCAGCGCGTATGCGAGCGCGAGCGTCGAGCCCCACGACGAGGTAGCGCTGGGGGTCGAACCGGCGACGGTAGCCACCGCCACGCAGTCCGCTGCCGGGCCCGCCGTGCAGGTAGAGGGCGGGACGGCCCAGGGGGTTGCCCGACGTCTCCCAGTACAGACGGGCACCCCCCGGCCGGCGGATCCACCCGGAGTCGAACGGCGCGAGGGGAGGGTGCACCCGCACACGCTAGGGGCGCGTGAGTCCGTGTGCGAGGGAGGTCGGCGTCCTCAGCGGCAGGTCGGGAGGCCACGTCGACGTCGGTTCCGTAGCTCGAGCAGCGTGCAGGCGTTGAGGAGGCAGCGCCCGGCACTGCGAGACGCGCCCCGCGCGAGACCGGGCTTGGCGTCATCTTCGGGTGGCATTCGGCAGCCGAGCCCGGTCTCGTGCAGCGCTCGTCCCACGTCGTGGGACCGTGTCCTTGTCGGCTCAGTGGTTTCGTATACGATATGCGCATGACTGCTCGCGGCGAGATCCACGGCACGCCGGTCGACGACGCCCAGATCCAAGCATGGGCCGACGAAGCCGAAGCCGGGTACGACCCCGCCGCACTGCGACGCCGCGGACGGCCCACCGCTGGTGAAGGCCCCGGTGTCGTGGTCACCGTCCGGCTCGACGGCCCCACGCTCGCCGCGCTGACGCGGCGCGCGGAGGCTGAAGGGCTGCCGAACCGGACCGAGGCCATCCGGGCCGCCGTGCGTGCCTGGGCGCACGTCGCGTGACATCCACCCCTCAGCACGCAAGCACTACTCCCGCGACCGCCTGACGGACGATCGCCTGCGGGACGCCGCCGAGGCGCCCGTGTACCGCCAGCCGCTCGACGACGAGGACGACCCGCGACGCTGGTTGCTTCTCGGCTTCGACAGCGCCGGTCGGCTGCTCGAGCTCGTGATCCTGCAGTTCGACTCAGGGGACGAACTCATCATCCACGCGATGAAGGCGCGCGAGCAGTACCACTCCTTGCTGTCCTGACGACCTTCATCGGCGCTCATGGACCCTGCCCACCGGGCGCGCTGGGCAGGTTCCATGAGCGCCGCTCGAGTCCTCGTCGTGTCCCGATCAGCGCGCGTTCGGGTCGCTGCCCTGGAGACGGACGAGACCCAGCCCGTCGCCGGGGACGCACACGTAGACGACGAACGACCGGCCGGCCATCTGCGCCTGCGCCTGCGCCCAGGTCAGCACGTCGACGACGTCACCGCCGTGCAGCTCGTACTCGTCCGACGCGCCGTCGGCGTCGTGGAAGTACACCCGATAGCGCGGCTGGTCCAGCTCCCACGTCTGGTCGCGAGGGTCGACCGACCTGATGTCCACGCGGTCGATCTTGGCAGGACGGACCTCAGTCGCCGGCGAGGAAGCCGTCGACCACCTCGCGAAGTCGAGGACGGCTCACGCCGATCCAGAACAGGTGCGAGGGCGCCCCGAGGTCGACGAGGCTCGCGCGCGGGATCGTGGAGGCGAGGTCCTCGGCGTGCGTCCAGGCCACCCCTCCGTCATGACGTGAGCCGGTGACCAGCGTCCGACACGGCACCCGCTGCTGCGCCGCGCGACGGGCGGGTCCCTCGTCGGCGCCGGCGTGGGCGAGATCGACGACGAACCCGTGTCCGGAGCGCATCGTGGCGAAGAGGTCCCGCATCTCCGCCCGGTCCGCCTCCGTGACCTGGGGGAACCACGTGGCCAGGGGCACCGTCGACAGCGGTGCCAGCATCATGCGCAGGCCGACCTCGGGCGCCCGGCGCAGCAGCGTTCTGGTGGCACCCCACACGTGCCGTTCGACCCTCGGGTGGAACATGACCGGTCCGAGCAGCCGCTGCAGCGCGACGTCCGGGTACGGCAGCGTCGACGGGGCGGCCGAGTGCAGGATCAGCGAGCGCGCCCGAGCGGGCCGCTGCACGGCGTACTGCACGGCCTGCTGCCCGCCGAACGACGTGCCCACCACCGCCGTGAACTGATCCACCCCGAGCGCGGCACGCACCTCGTCGATCTGCGGTGCGAAGTCGGCGGGGGAGAGCGGCCCCACGTCGGTGCCCCCGTACCCCGGGCGTGACACCGCGACGACGCGGTGACCGAGCTCGACGTACACCCGACAGGCAGGAGCAGTCGCTGCGGACTCGTGCCCCCCGTGGAGGTACAGGACCGTGCCGCCCGGGGTGCGGGCATCGGCACGCACCACGACCTCGACGACGCCCGCCGACGTCCGCACCACGCGACGCTCGGTGTCCACGCGTTCTCCTTCTCCGTCCCGATCACCGGGTCGGCGGTGTCCCCAGCATGGCGCGGACGGCCCTGCCGTCCGGATCTCCACGGTCGCCGCGATCTGCGACGGGCGCGGCTGTCACCCGGCGACTTCCTGCACGTCGAGGCGCGTGCCTCTCCGCCTCGCTGATCGGTGAGGGCTGTTCGTATCCTGCCTGGCATGGCACTGAGCGCACTGTTCATCGGTGGGACCGGCATCATCAGCACGGAGGCGGCCCGGCGGGCGGTCGCCGACGGCGTCGAGGTGACGCTGCTCAACCGCGGGCGGTCGACGAAGCGTCCGGTGCCCGACGGCGCCCGCGTGCTCCACGCCGACGTCCGCGACCCGGAGTCCGTGCGCGCCGCGCTGGGGGACCTGGAGTTCGACGCCGTCGTGGAGTTCACGGCGTTCACCCCCGAGCACGT
>NZ_FOSE01000005.1 GCF_900114185.1 Cellulomonas sp. KH9 | reverse complement strand
GGCGGATTCAATCGGTCGTCGCAACACCTCGAGATCGTGGAGGTGTTCGATGGTTCGTCGGCAGCAGGCAGCGGACCGGGCAGAGCGCCCGAAGTTGCGCTCACCGGGTCATCCGAAGTTCCAGCGCGCCGTGGAGGCAGTCTTCTGGGAGGCGATCGCGAAGGGGTTGCTGCCGATCGAAGCCGCCGCAGTAGCCAGCGTGGCGCCCGCGGTCGGTCAACGCTGGTTCCGCAACGCTGGCGGCATGGCGCCCTTCGATCTGAAGCACCAGCCCACCGGGCGGTATCTGTCGTTCGTTGAGCGGGAAGAGATCGCGGTCCTGAAGGCTCAGGCCAAGGGCGTGCGCGAGATCGCTCGCCAGATCGGGCGCGACCCCGGCACGGTGTCGCGCGAGCTGCGCCGCAACGCGGCCACGCGCGCCGGGAGTACCGGCTATCGCGCGTCGGTGGCGCAGTGGAAGGCCGACATGGCGGCCAAGCGGCCGAAGCCGGCGAAGCTCGTCACGAACCCGCGGCTGCGCGTCTACGTCCAAGAGCGGCTCGCCGGGCGGATTAGTCGCCCCGACGGCACGCCCGTGCCGGGGCCGCAGGCGCCGAAGTTCACCGGGCTCAACAAGCCCCACCGCAAGCACCGGCCCTGGGCGTTGGCGTGGAGCCCCGAGCAGATCAGCCATCGTCTCAAGATTGACTTCCCCGATGATGAGGCGATGAGGATCAGCCACGAGGCGATCTACCAGGCGCTTTACATCCAAGGCCGCGGCGCGCTCAAGCGCGAGCTGGTCTGGTGCCTGCGCACCGGACGCGCGCTGCGCGCGCCGCGGGAGCGATCCCGACGCAAGACGTGGGCGCACGTGACACCCGAGACGCTGATCAGCGAACGTCCCGCAGAGGTCGCCGACCGCGCGGTTCCCGGGCACTGGGAAGGAGACCTGCTGATCGGCCTGGAACGGTCCGCGATCGGCACCGTGGTCGAGCGCACCACGAGGTTCACGATGCTGGTGCACCTGCCCCGCGAGGAGGGCTACCGGCACAAGGAGACGCCAAAGAACGGCCCAGCTCTGGCCGGCTACGGCGCGATCACCATGAGTCGGGCCCTGGCCGCGACGATGACGACCCTGCCGACGCAGCTGACCAGGTCGCTGACCTGGGACCGCGGCAAGGAGATGTCCGCCCACGCCCAGTTCAAGGTCGCCACCGGCATCCCCGTGTTCTTCGCCGACCCCCAGTCGCCCTGGCAGCGCGGCACGAACGAGAACACCAACGGGCTGTTGCGTCAGTACTTCCCCAAGGGCACGGACCTGTCCCGGTGGTCCGCCGAGGACCTCGAAGCCGTCGCCCACGCCCTGAATACCCGACCTCGCAAGACCCTCGGCTGGCGAACCCCCGCCGAAGCCCTCGACGAGCACCTACGCTCGGTCCAACAAGCCGGTGTTGCATCGACCAGTTGAATCCGGTCTTGGCGCGATGAGCCGGTGACGACGTGAGCGACGGCGTCCTCCGTCCCGGCTGCGTCGAATGCCGCGGACACCTTGTCCGAGGCCGTGGACATCGGCGGTCGCCGACAGCGAACCACTCCACCTCACCCTCGCGACGTGCGCCATCACCCACGTCTACCGGGGGCCGTGGGAGTCGTCCTGACCTGGCGGTCCTCGACGCGACTCACTCGTGCGGTCTGAGGGTCCACTCCTGATCACCGGCGCGGACCAGCAGGCGCAGCGCAGGTGCGCGAAGCGGGCGCACGAGCTCGAGGACCCGGTCCGCCAGCCGCCGGCCGTCGGGACCGTAGACGCTGATCTCGCTCTCGTTCGGTGAGCGCATCGTGCCGTCCACCTCGCCGACCTCGGGCTCGAGCCCGAGCATCAGCGTCATCTCGACCATGTCGCCCACCGAGCGCCCACGCCCCGGTACGACGACGACGACACGGTCGGACAGGTGCTCCGGCGCCGGGCTCGGTCCCGTGCCCGGTGGCACCGGCGTCGGGTCGTCCCACCACGGTTGTGTGCGCAGCGGGACGAGCGCGTTCGCCCGCACCTGCTGCAGGAGCCACCGCTCGAGCGCCACAGCGCCCATCACACCGCCGTACTGGCGTCGGCCGAGCTCGCTGAGGGGTGCGTGGAAGAAGTGGACCCGGCGCAGCTGGTCGTCGACCAGGTCCACCCGCACCTCACGTCCTTCGGGGTAGACGTCGCGCAGGTCCGTCTCGAACTCCGGGGTCTTCCACCTGCTGCGGTCGACGTCGCCCGCGCCGCCGAGCAGCGGCCACGGGTCACCGATGTGCAGCCCCGAGAACCTCTGTGCCAGCAGCGCGTCCCCCGGTTCGAGATCCGCCAGCTCAGCGCGCGTGGGCAGCGTCGGTCGCGGAGCGAAGACGTAGCCGAGCACCCCCTGCGGTGGCGTGTGGAACACGACCCGCCCCGGGGCGAACGTGCCGTCGGCCAGAGGGATCGCGAACCAGTCCCCGACCCGGTACGCCGCTGCGCTCACGCGGACCATCGTGCCAGCAACCAGGCCGCGCTCAGCACGTCGCCTTCCACAGTTTCACGAGCTGTTCCCGCATCAGCCGAGCAGGATTGAGCCGCGCCATCGGGCGCTGACCGTTCAGGCTGCCCTTCGCCTGCGCTGTCCGGATGTCCACGTCCCCCCACTTCGCGTTGAAATGGTCCTGCTCAAGTCCCCGTCGGACGTTGCGGTTGTCCGCCTGGTGGACCTCTCGGAACACGAGACCTTTGTACCTCGGGTCCGCCTGGTGCTCCCGCTCGCGGCGCGCGAAGTCGTTCGTCTCCCCGACGTAGCGGACGACCTGGGTGACGGCGTCGTAGAGCTCGTAGACCCCCGCCTTCCCGCTCTTGGAGCACAGGTCCCTCGGCCGGTACCCGCCGGGGACGTTCAGGAGCACCTGCGCGATCTGCGCGTCCAGGTTGTCGTTCGGCGGTCCGTCGCTCAACGCCGGGTCGTGGAGCGGGATGGAGCTCGCGAGGTCCTGGAACCGGGACAGGTCCTTGCACGTCGCAGTCGTGCTCTCCACCGCACACTGGGCGATGGCCTGCTCCGCGGCGAACGTGCCGAGGAAGTCGCCGGACGCGGTGAAGATCCGTTGGGCGTCCACAGCCCGCTTGACCAGGGTGCGGATCTGCGAGGCCTGGTCGCAGTTCGACGCCCATGGCCACCAGCAGTTGGAGCCTGCGACGCTCGACGCCGCGCTGATGAGAGGCGAGCAGTTGCTCACGCAGTTCCAGTCGGCGTCGTACGTGACGACGTCCGGCGCGTAGCTCCTGTACGACCACGTGTTCCCGACGATCGACGCACGGTTGGCGACGACCGGGGCGAGTCCTGCGTCCGTGTAGCGCTCCGGCTGGAACAGCGTGTACGAGGCGAGGCCGGGAATGCCGACCTCGTTCCGGTCGGGCTGGCGGGGGTCGGTCCCGCGCTGGTACTCGAGGTCGTCGTTCGCCAGGTCGAAGTCGGTGTCCTTGCGGTCGGCACGCGAGAAGTACGTGGCGCCGTTCGGCTGCTCGACGCCCATGGTCTCGACGTAGTCGGAGACCGTGTCCCGGTCCGAGTCGACGACCGTCGGCAGGGATCGGCCGGTGAAGTACTTGGTGATGCCGACGTCGATGAGGAACTTGTAGGTGGTGCGGGTCGCGGGATAGTCGCGCAGGTCCAGCGGCTCGCCCAGCCGGAGGCCTCGGAGCTCCTGACCATCGGTGAGCTGGTCACCGTCAGTGTCCGCGACGTCCGGGTCGCTCGTCACCCGCCGATTGCCGGCGAACGGGTCGTTCCCGGTCGGGTCCAGCGAGACGTCGTAGAAGCCGTACCTGGTCAGGACCCCGTAGGTCTCCTCGCAGTCGGTCAGGCCGTCTGCGTCAGTGTCCGTGCCGTCGTCGATGATCCCCTTGCCCAGGGTCGCGTACAGGGCCGGCAGCTGGGAAGCGTCCGTCAGCGCCAGGAACTGCCCGCCGGTACCGTCCGCGATCGACTGGAGCAGACTCGACTGGACGCCGTCACCCAAGCCGATGGCGTGGATGACGACCCCTTGGTCACGTGCGACCTGGGTCAGGTAGTCGGAGTAGGAGCTGTCTCCGTCGGTCATGAGGACCAGGACCTTGGCTCGGCCGACACCGGCCGAGGCCTCCAGCTCGGTCAGACCTTGGGAGACGCCAGCGGCGATATCGGTGCCGCCGCCGGCATAGCCCGAGCCATCCAGTGCAGCGGCGACGTCGGCCTTGCTTTGCGCCGAGCTCAAGTTCGTCAGCGGGATCCGTGTGGAAGCGCTCGACTCGAAGCTCACGACCGCTGCGGCGTCGACCGGGCGCATCTGGTCGAGGAACGCCTTGGCGCCCGCGACACGCATGCTGCTCGGGTCGTTCCAGTCCATGGAGCCCGAGGTGTCGATGACGAACGCTACGTCCACACCGACCTGGTCCGCGTCCCCGCTCTGCAGGCAGTAGGTCTGCTTGGTCGGCCAGTACCGCTCGAAGCCGCGCTCGTCGAGCTTGAACACCGCGTACGACGAGAAATGGGTCACCGTCGTCGAGACGGTGTGCGACGTGGTGTCGACGACCTGCTCACCCTCGGCGGGGAGCCACAGGCCCAGAGTGTCGTCGAGGTAGTACAGCCGCAGCCCGGCCTCGGAGAAACCGCTCAGCGCCGCGGGGTCGTACGGGATGCTCAGCGTCGCGGTCCTGAACGAGGTGCCCTCGGGCAGCGTGATGTCGTACACAGGGCTTGCCAGGGCATCTGCGACCGATGCAGCGGTCATGTCGTCGCTGGCGATTTGCACGTCCCAGGGCAGGATGCCGCCGTCGGACTGGAGGACCACCCGAACACCGTCGGGCCCGTCGACAGGCACCTCGCCCGCAGGCGCCGGCCCCTGGGCCGTGAGTGGATCCGTCATGACGGGCGTGGTCTCGACCGTCTCGCAGCCGGTGACCGTCTCCGCGTCCACGCACCGGTCGGCACCGTTGTCACCAGCCGCCGTGTCGTCGCCGGGACCCGCGAGGAGGACGTCATTGCCGTTGGCGGCCGTCAGCGCGTCAGCGCCTGCGCCGCCGTCGAGCAAGTCGGCGCCATTTCCGGCACTGACCGTGTCATCGCCGTCGTCCCCGTACAGCAGGTCGTCGCCGTTCTCACCGAGAAGGGTGTCGCTGCCCGGTCCGCCGTGAATGGTGTCCTGCTGGTTCCCACCACAGATGACGTCATTGCCGGCACCGCCGTCAATGGTGTCCCTGCCGTTGCCACCATCGATGACATCGTCCCCCGCGGTGCCCGTCAGGGTGTCATTCCCGTTCGTGCCGTTGATGGTGACGACCCGCCCTTGACAGCTCGCGGCGGCGTGCGCGGGCACGCCGACGAACGCTGTGGCAAGCAGTGTGAGGATCGCCAGCAGTGCGCTCGCGGAGGTCCGGCGGGCCACGGTGCGAATGCGGATCGAACGTGCGGGCACGACGTCTCCCTGCTGTCTGCGGAGGCGACGCCTCCCGTCAGACGGAGCGTGACAGGGCGGCAACCCGCGCGTGGCCCGTTTCGTGCCACGAGATGAGCCTGTTCACCCAATTGGGCGCCACGTCTGAGGGAGCGAAGGAGCCGTCGCGAACTCGGGCATGCGCGAGCTTGTGGTCCCCTGTGACAGAGCCTGCCGGGCGCCCACCCGCGGGAGCGGTATCGGCTGCGCACTGCCGCCGCTCATGGCCAGGGCGGCGGCCATGGCGAGTGTCGAGATGCGGCGCAGACTGACTGCTCCCGTGCGGCGTACCTTGATCGCCAGGATGCTCGGAGCGAGGACCGGTCAAAGTACGACGCCCCGCACGCGTACCGCTGTTCGCAGCGTGCTGTGTCCGCGCTTCACAAAGCCAACCCGCCGCTCGCCGTCATCGAACGGACATCGCCAGAGGGACCCCTCCGGCGGGTCCCGGGCGGTCGTGGTCAGTCGACCGGTGCCGGTCCGCCGAGCAATATCTCACCCCGTCCCGCTGCCCGGACCGTAGGTCGCCGGCCCGCCAGGCCACAGCACGCCCCGGCTCGATCGTTCTACCAGGGCGTGCTGTGTGGTGTCGCGGGTCAGTCGTGCGGGGGGCGTCCGGCGCGAGCGGTGAGGATCGCACCGACGACGACCGCTGCAGCGGCCACAGCCCAACCGGCGGACGTCCACCCGATCAGCTCGGTGGGCACCGCGCATCCCGCTGAGGAGTCCTCATCCTCGCAGGACGCCCACGGCTGCCAGAACAGCATGACCGCCAGCACGATCCCGGCAACGATGAGGACCGGGCCTGCGATGCTCGTCCGACTGCGCTGCGCGTCGGTCAAGAGCGCTCACCACCGCTGGCGGTGGCCCAGTTGCACCGGTGGAACGCGACGAGCCATCCCCATCCGGCCAGCGCGGTGCGGTCCGGGCGGAACTTCTCGAGGTTCCATGGCCCGGCCGAGTTGAAGTACCCGCCGGCGACGTGGCACTCGTACTGCTGCAGCAGGGTCAGCTTCTCCGTCACGCGAGGCTGTCTGGCCTTCACCTCGTTCCACCCGGCCGTGAAGAAGATCTGCCACCCCGCCGGTGTCGGCAGGTGCTGGGACTGCCCCCAGATCGACTTGGTGGCGTTGATCCGCAGGTCTCCGTTGTACGTGTCGCGTGTGACCGAGGAGAACAGGTCCCGGCCGAGGTACGGGTCCGCGACGATCGGGTAGGAAACGTCCTGCGTGCGGTGGTCGACGACCTGGGTGAGGACGCCGTCCGCGAGTTCGAACCGAGTGGGCACGGAGACGCCCGCTGCGTCCACGGCCCACGGGGCCGCAGCGCCGACGATGATGCTTCCTTCGCCGTCGAGCAGGAGCACGCTGCCGTTGTCCATCGTGTGCCACTGCCCGTCGGCGTCGGTGGCTATCTCGAACGGGAAGCGCGTAGGGGAGTCCGAACCGCTGATCGAGTAGACGACCTGGACCGAGCCGTCCTCCTTCTCCAGCGCTGCGAACGCCGCGTCATCCTCGGTCACGATGACGGAGTCGCCGGTGGGCAGCTCCCCGACGTGTGCGACTACCTCGACCGGCAGCGCGACGGTGACGGTCGCGTCGAACAACTCGAGCTCGGCGGTGTTCTCGTCGACGTCGACGGTGAGCTCGGACTCACGCTGGTCGTTCGCGTCAAGTGCCCCGTCCTGGGTGTGCTCGGCGGCAACCTGCTCGGTGAGCTCGACGAGCTCGAGGGCCGCTTCCAGTTCATCGGTGCCGGTGCCGGTGGCGTGGGCGGGTGTGGAGCCGGCGATGGCGACGACGACGATGAGCGCCGCGGCAACTGCCGTGTGCGTCGTTCTCACGACACTCCTTGGTGCACGGTCATTCGTCACGGTTGTGACGTCTCGGCGGAAACTAGCAGCAGGGACATGGGCACCGCTGACGTTTCGGGGCCCCGGCCTCGAGCTGTCCCGGTCCGGCGCTGCAGGGGGGCGCGGGACGGAACCGCCGGCTCCGTCACGACGGCCCCCGGTTCACCGTCACCAGAGGCGGACCCGCTCCTGACATCACGCTTGAGGTCGTTGACGCCGCGGGCGCGAAGTGGCCCGGACCGCCGAAAGCTCGCTCGAGGAAATCGACGCCAGACCCGCTAGAGGGCGGCACGCGGAAGCATGCCGCAGCACCGCTGGTGCGTTACATGCGTTACACCTGCTTGCCCACCCACACGCAGGCCGGTTGCAGGCCGGTGGGAGGCGGGCCTCCCTGAAGGGCGTCCGTCCGCACGGGATCCGGGCCGCGAGGTAACAATTGTCGAGATGCACGACAGATTGACCGCCCCGCAGCGGCGTACTTTGACCGAGCACACCCACGCGGGTGGGCTCAGTCAAAGTAGGAGCCGGGGTTCTTGGCCGACGACGTACGCGCCCGACGCGGGGCCAACGCCCTCGACGATCGGGCGGGCGTGGTCCGATGGCCGGGTCCAGCACCGCGGCGTCCGGCTAGTACAAGGTCTTGGGCGGGGTGCGCCAGGCTTCGGTGCAACTCGCGCGACCGGTGGGCCGTAGCCACCGCCTCGTCGTCGAGTGCGCCGACGGCACCCGGCTCGTCGACCCCACCCTGCGACACCCACAGCGACCTGGAGGCACCGCCGATGCGGTAGGCGGTGGACGTCCACGGCAGGTCGTGGTCGACGGTCACACGAGTCCCCTTCCACTTGAACTGCTCAGCGTTCTGCCCGCCATCGAGCGACCGCGTCACCGTCGGGTCGACCCCAGTCGCCGTCGATCCACAGGCTGTCGAGGAAGCTCGCCGCAGGTGCGAGCGGGACGCCGTGCCGCGCCGTGAAGTCCCCGACCGTCTGCAGCTCGGCCAAGGACCACCGACTCTCGATCCCCCCGAAGAGCCCCCCGTACGTGATGTCGACGAGAGCACGCACCGCGTCCTGGACCTCGCGCTCGTCGAGGCCGAGCGCGGCGACCTGGTCCCGGACGGGGTCCGGGAACGGCCGGCCCGGGCCGAGACCGGTCAGTTGGTGCGACTCGTACCAGCCCCTGAACGCCTCCGGCCCGTCGACGGTCATCCACTGCCAGAGGTGGTCCTCGAGCGTCACGAGCTCCGCAACGCGCAGACCCACGGCCTCGCGCCAGCGGGCGAAGGTGACCAGTGCGACCGCCTGCCGGGCCCTGACCGACAGGTCCGAGTACAGCGCAGGACTCCGCCACGACAGCAGCTCCCGCGCTACGGAGTACGTCGCGCCGGCGTCGCCGATGCCCCAGGGTGCGAGGTCGACGACGTCGACGACCGTGCCTCCCCGGAGTTCCCGGGCATGGGGACGACACGCGATGTCGACGTCGACCGGGAAGCTGCTGCCGGCTCGCAGGGCTGAACCCGAGTCGACGACGGCCGCCTTCTCCTCGAACCGGTGGGTCACGCCATCGACGTCATCGAACTCGATCTCGACGAAACCGGGGAAGTCATCGGAGATCCACCTTGTGGCGCGACCAGGGAGCATCAGCACGAGCACATGATCGCAAGGACCGCCGGGAGGATGACGGCACTGTCGACAACCGCGCGGCGACAAGGGCGGCGTACAGCCGGAAGAGATCGCCAGGGCCTCCGGGTCCAGCACCCACTGCCGCTGCGGTCTGCCGTGACGGGGCCAGCACGACACAAGGATCGGTTGCCTCGCCGAGCCGGCCGCGATCCGTCCGAACTGCGCTACTCGATCCGGTGTCGCGCCGCCGCCTACGGTGGTCCCGAGCGGATGATGGAACCAGTCGCTCACGCCCCCGCGGCGGCGAGTTCCCGGCTGGCGCGGAACTCCTCGGCGGCGGCCTGGGTCGTGTACTCGACCAGGGCGACCTTGTGCTCACGCAGCACCTCGAGCACCTGCCCGGGCGTGGCGTAGAAGAACTCCCGGCGGGTGTTGATGCGGTTGACCCGCTGCTCGGCGAATTGCCGGTGCAGCATCGCCTCGATGCCGAACGCGTCCTCGGAGAAGAAGAGTGCATGCACGTCGAACGTGAACGGCACCGAGGCGTCCCCGAGCTCGCGTACCCGGTCCATCGGCTCCAGGCGGCGGGTCATGCCGATCTTCACGACGTCCGGACCGAACGCGCCGACGTTGGAGATGACGTAGACGTAGCCGGCGCGGACGTTCGCGGCCCGGTAGTCGACGTCGGCGATGGACTGGTCGATCTCGGCGAGCTTGGCCTGCAGCTCCGCGGCGCCCATCTCGTCCCCGCGGGCCTGCAGCGCGGCGAGCGCGTTCGCGTAGTGCTCACGCTCCTTGTCCAACTTCTCCCGGGCACGTCGCAGCTCATCCTCAACGCGCTTCTCCTCCCGCAGCCGGGCCTTCTCCTCGCGCTCGGCCTCCTTCGCGGCCTGGACGGCGGCCTGGTGCCGGGCGGCGAGCTCGAGTTCGCGGATCCGAAGGCCGTGGTACTCGGGGGTGATGGCCAGGCGGATCATCTGCCCGTTCTTCGCGACGCGCTCGACCACCCGCGTCAGGCGCTGCTGGGCGGTGGCGAGCCCACCGGCCCTGACGGCCTTGATGGCGTTCTCGGCTTCAGCGTTGTAGGCCGACAGCATCGTCTTGGACATCGATTCGACGAACTGGCGGCCCTTGGCGGCGGAACCGTCGAAGGTGAAGTTCGACGTGGCGGTGACGGCCCGCTTGTCAGAGACGGTGGCCTTGATCTGGGCCCGTGCGCGGGCAAGCTCGGCGGACAGGGTAGCGGACGCTTCTGCGGGGTGCTCGAAGTCGTAGAGGCCGAACTCCTGGACGTTGATGGCGTGCCGCACGTCCAGGGCCTGTTGCTGGAGGGCCGCGAGTTCGGCGCGGGCCGCCGCGACCTGGGTGGCGTGCTGCTGCTGGGTCTGGTTGATCTGCTCGCCCAGGCTCGTCAGTTGAGCTTGGGCGGCGGTGGTCTGCTGCTGGATCTCGGCGAGGGCGAGGGCGCCGGCGGCCTCCAAGGTGGCGCGCAGCTGCGTGTTCTCGGCGGCGAGGTCCCGGGCAGCACCACGGGCGTTGAACAGCCCGATCTTGCGACCGCCAGCCGCTTGAGCCTGCTGGGGCACCGGCTGCTCGGCATGCTGGGGCTGGGTGACCGGCGGGTCAGGCTGCTGCGGGGCCGCGGAGGGCTGGGCTGGGGCGACGTGCGCAGTCCACTGGGCTCCGTCCCAGTACCGCATCTGGCCGGGGACTTGGGGGTCGGGGTACCAGTTCGCCGGCGTTGTCGTCATGATCGTGACGGTATTCGCGGACGGCCGTCGGTGTGACCAGAAGGATCAGGTATCACCCTCTGAAGCACCGGCTCTGGGGGTAACTACGGAACCAGGGTCCGCCGTGGGCTGACGACGCCGTGGGTTGGCGCCGAGGGTGCGTTTCGGCGCCCACCCCGTCTGGAGCACCATCAGGCCGACTGGAAGGGCTGACTCCGGCCCGTCGCACCACCGGCCGCCGCTATCGGGTGAAGGACGACTTCGCACGGGCTGAGCGGGTCCGCCTGGCGGGGCCCGGACTAGACGTCGTCGCCGTCGAGGTTGAGCGTCGTGCGCCACTTCAGGGGCCGCTCAGCTCGCCGAGGTCTGCCCCAGGGGAACGTGGCGGCCGCGCCGGTCGACGTGACAGTCGCAGGCTCGACCGCCACCATGCCCGCACCGACCGGCGCTCTCAGCGCCCTACCGCACGAGGTCGCACGTAGAGGAGCACTCAGCCGGTCCCGCGTCCCGATAGCTGGTGGCTTGGAGCCGACGCGTCCGTACTTAAAGTATCGAAGCCCGATTCTCAAAGTATCTTGCATCTCGACAACACAACAACACCTGGACTACATCTGCATGTCCACGAATCGCGAGTAGTGCCCCTGGAACGCCACGGTGATGGTGTCCGTCGGCCCGTTACGGTGCTTGGCTACGATCAGGTCGGCCTCGCCGGCGCGCGGCGACTCCTTCTCGTAGGCATCCTCGCGGTGCAGCAGGATCACCATGTCCGCGTCCTGCTCGATGCTGTTGTGGACGGCGATGCCGTTGGCGATGAAGTTGTGGGTTCCGACGACCGTCGCGTCGAACACCTGCTGCTCGCCGACGTGCTCGATGGCGACGACCTCGTCCCACAGCAGGTCGTTGACGGCCATGATCTCGAGCTCCTGGGAGTCGAGGACCGCAGCGATGCGTCCGAGGCGCTGGCGGGACGGCGCGTGCTTCCACATCGTCGACCCGCAGAACTGCGTGCCCATGGCCTCGGCGAACTGGCGGTGCGTCATCCCGCGCTCGACGAGCAGGTCACGTACGTCGTCCCAGACCTGACGAGGGACCGTGTCGACGTTTGTGTTCGCTCGCGTCTCGCGGATGATCGCCAGCAACCGCTCCGCCTGCGTGCCTCGCGCCCCGTGCACGCCGATCTCCTGCAGGAACCGCCGCTGGTCGTCGACGCCGGAGACGTCGAGAGTCCAGCCGTCGCGGTACCCGCTCTTGCTCGTCTTCCGGATCCGCGTCGAGATGCCGAACCGCAGCAGCAGCCGCGACAGGTCGTCGACGAGACGGCGAGAGGTCGACGCGTAGTAGATGCGGCCGCTGCGGCCGTTCGCGTTGACGGTGACGGACCCGTCGGTGGCCCAGATGTGCTTGATGAACAGCGAGATCTGCCGCTTCGGAAGGTGGAACACGGCGGTAGGCACGAACTTCTCGTGGCTGCGGGCGCCGAAGAGACCGAACTCGTCGAGCCACTCCGCCACCGGGTTCCGCTTGCCGCGGGCAAGGCGGTAGGGCGCCGGCAACCGCAGCGTCGTGACCCGCGCCGCCGCGTACTCGTCACGGATGGGCGTGATGCCGAACGCTCCGGCGGCGTCGGTGACGGCCGCGAGATTGGCCTCGTCGACCGACGCGTACCGCACCGGCTGCCGCTTCACGAACGACCCGTCGCCCAGCAGGTGCGCCAGCATCACGACCTTCCGGTCGTCCCACTCCGCCGTGAGCTCCGGACCCGGCACGTGCCGCGGGACACCGACACGCGACCCGACCTTCAGCTCGCCGAGCGGCGTCCACCCCTCGTACGTGAGGAACGGGTGGTTCGCGGTCGCCGTGACCTCCTTGCCCGACGCGAGCCGCAGCCGGTACACCGGCTTCACCCCCGTCGGGAAGACGTGGGTCAGATGCCGTCGCACGTACTGCAGCCGGTCGTCGAGCGCCCAGATCGGGACGTCCTTGTGCTGCAGCGCGAACATCTCGCCCAACGTGATCTCGGCGCCGGTGTCGGCGCGCAGCACCCGGGTGTCCTCCGTGAGGCAACCCGATTCACGCAGGTCGCTCATCGCCGGCCGCTTGTCCGTCCGCTGCTCAGGACCACGGTTCAGCTGCGAGATCGCGATGACCGGAACCTCGAGCTCCTTGGCGAGCAGCTTGAGCGCACGTGAGAACTCCGAGACCTCCTGCTGGCGGGACTCGACGCGCTTGCCGGACGTCATCAGCTGGAGGTAGTCGATGACGACGAGCTTGAGGTCGTGGCGCTGCTTGAGGCGCCGGCACTTGGCGCGGATCTCCATGAGCGACATGTTGGGCGAGTCGTCGATGAACAGCGGCGCCTCGCTGATGCGACCCATGGTCGCGGCGATCTTGGCCCAGTCGTCCTCGCCCATCGCGCCGGTGCGCAGCTTCTGCAGGTGGACGCGCGCCTCGGCCGACAGCAGACGCATCGTGATCTCGTTGCGGCTCATCTCGAGGGAGAAGACGACGGCAGCCTGGTTGTTCTTGATGGCGGCGGACCGCACGATGTCGATGCCCAGCGTGGAGTTGTGCGTCGGGATCATCGACTCGCCCGCGAGGTACAGGTGCGAGGAGTGGGAGATCTCGACGCAGCGCACCGGCACCGACGCCACGGGCTCGACCGACACCACGTACCGCTGGTGGAGACGCGCGGTCGAGCGGCGACGCCGCTCCTTGTGGACGAGCTTCTTGCGCTCGAGCGCGAACACGTCGTCGTCCGTGGTGAAGGTGATGGTGAAGCACGTGGACGACGCTGCGGAACGGCCCCGGACGGGCTTGACCGACCACCCGGTCCGGTACCCGAGCGAGTGGACCAGCTCCCGCACGTCCCGCGCCAGCCGCTCGTCGGTCACCGCGAACTGCACGGACCCGGTCGGGTTCACCGTGCCGTCGGTGTCGAGCAGCCCTGCCAGCAGGTCGCGCCGCTGGTCCTCGCTCGCCCGCAGGTAGTCGAGCGGGATGTGCTTACGACCGAGCACGCCGAGAGTGCGCAGCCGTCCCTGCACGGTGCCGAGGCGGTCGTGGCAGTCCTGGCAGCGCACGAGTCCCGTGGTCTCGACACCGCAGTCAGGACACGTCGGAGCGGGCACGGGGCCGGAGAGCATCTTGACCCGCCCACCGCACGACCGCCCGCACGTGCGCACCTGCGAGCGCGCGGGCACGAAGTCGGTGCCGCAGACCTCGCACTGCCGCGTCGCCGTCGTCTCGCGCGGGAGCCGCACGGTGTACAGGTCGGCCGCGCGGTCCTGGCCGGCGGCACGCACGTCGTACCCTCGCCCCTCGATCCGCATCGCGACCTCGGGGTCGGCGCTCGTGAACCGTGCGGACGTCGAGTGCCCGTCACCGAGCCACACACCCAGGAGGTACGGGTCGACGAGCAGGTCCCTGGCCGGCAGACGCAGCGGGTTCGTGGTCGCGACGGAGTGGTTCGCCCGCCCGTCGGCCGTCACGCACCGGACGGTCCCCGCGAGGTCCTCGGTCGTCCGCACGGCGCCCTCGGCGCCCACCCGTCGCTCGGCCCGGGTGCGCGTGAGCCACTGGTGCTGCGCGTCGGCCACGATGGTCGAGCCGTCGTCGAACGTCACGCGGTAGCAGGGACGGTCGACCATGACGTCGGTCGCCGCGACGACGCGCGTCACCGTTCCGTCGGCGGCCAGGAGCTGGTCGCCGACCTGGACATCACCCATGGTCGTCCACCCCGTGGGCGTCGGCAGCGGGGTGTCGAGCGCCAGGGCCTTGCCAATTGCCGGCCGCGCCGCCACCACGATCATCTGCCCCGGGTGCAGCCCGTTCGTCAGCCGGTCGAGGTCCGCGAAGCCGGTCGGCACGCCGATCATGCCCTCGCCGCGGTGCCCGGCCCGCTCGATCTCGTCGACGGTGCCCCCGATGACCTCGGACAGCGGCAGGTAGTCCTCCGACGCGCGGCGCTCGGTGACGGCGTAGACCTCGGCCTGGGCGTTGTTGACGAGCTCGTCGACGTCCCCGCCGTCGGTGGCGTACCCGAGCTGCACGATGCGCGTGCCCGCCTCGACGAGCTTGCGCAGGATGGCCCGCTCCCGCACGATCCGCGCGTAGAAGCCGGCATTGGCCGCGGTGGGGACCGCGGCGATGAGCGTGTGCAGGTACGCCGCACCGCCGACGCGGGCCATCTCACCGCGCTTGGTCAGCTCGTCGGCGACGGTGATGGCGTCGGCCGGCTCACCGCGGCCGTACAGGTCGAGGATGGCGTCGTAGATCGCCTCGTGCGCGGGGCGGTAGAAGTCGGTGCCCTTGATCTGCTCGATGACGTCGGCGATGGCGTCCTTGCTGATCATCATGCCGCCGAGCACGGACCGCTCGGCCTCGAGGTCCTGCGGCGGGGTGCGGTCGAAGCCGCCGCCGCCGCTGCGTCCGCTGTCCGGCGGCGCGCCGTACTCGAGGTCCTCGATGGTCACCTGTCACCTGCTCCTGCTCGTCCCCACCCGTCGAACGCCTGTTCTACCGGGACCCTCTGACAGTCACCCACGAGCCGGCCCCGCGCGGGACGACGTCGCCTCCCGGGGACCTGCCCTCGCGAGGCTAGGCCGCGAAGCTCCCGGACCCAAACGGGTGTGTGCACAGGTCGGTGGACAGCCTGTGGACAACCCGTTCGACCCTGTGTGCACAGGGTGGGGATACACCTGTGGACAAAGACGGATCCGCGGCTCGGCACGCGCTCCGACCGGCGCATACGCTGTGCACGTGCTGTGGAGCGAGGAAGATTCGTGCCGCGTTCACCTGGTGGACGTCTGAACCGCCCGTCGGACACCCCCGGACCCGCGTCGCCCGACCCGACCGACCCCGCTGGGCCGCACGAGGGACGCCCGGCCGACCCCGCCGCGCCGCCCGCCGACGGTGCGGGACGTCCCGCCGCACCCGTCGCCGGCGTGGACCGGCAGATCCTCGCCCTCGCCGTCCCGGCGCTCGGTGCGCTCGTCGCCGAGCCGCTGTTCGTCCTGGTCGACTCCGCGATGGTCGGCCACCTGGGCACCGACGCGCTGGCCGGGCTCGCCCTGGCGTCGACGGTGCTGGTCACGGTGGTCGGGCTGTGCGTCTTCCTCGCGTACGCGACGACCGCCGCGGTCGCGCGCCGCCTCGGCGCCGGTGACCGGCGTGGGGCCCTGCAGACGGGCGTGGACGGCATGTGGCTCGGGGCCGGGCTCGGGCTCCTGCTCGCCGCGGCGACCTGGGCGGCCGCGCCCTGGCTCGTCGCCACCCTGGGCGCGGACGGCGCCGTCGCCACCCAGGCCGTCAGCTACCTGCGCTGGTCCACCCCCGGCCTGCCCGGCATGCTCCTGGTGCTGGCCGCCACGGGTGCGCTGCGGGGCCTGCAGGACACCCGCACGCCCCTCGTGGTGGCGGCGTCCGGGGCGGTCGCGAACGCCGCGCTCAACGCCGCACTCATCTACGGTGCGGGCCTCGGTATCGCAGGGTCCGGGCTGGGGACGGCCCTCGCCCAGCTCGGCATGGCCTGCTGGCTCACGGTCGTCGTCGTCCGCGGGGCCCGCGCCGCCGGGGCGAGCCTGGCACCCGCCGCCGGCGGTGTCTGGGCGAACGCGCGCGCCGGCCTGCCGCTGCTGGTCCGCACGGCGACGCTGCGCCTGGCGATCCTGCTGACCGTGTGGACCGCCACCGGTCTGGGCCCGAGCGCCCTGGCCGGGCACCAGGTCGTCAACGCGGTGTGGGGACTGGCCGCCTTCGCGCTCGACGCCCTCGCCATCGCCGCGCAGGCGCTCGTGGGGCACGCGCTGGGCGCCCGCGACGTCGCCCGCACGCGGGCCGTGCTGCGCCGCACCCTCCAGTGGGGTGTCGGCGCCGGGGCCGTGCTCGGCCTCGTCCTCGGCGGCCTCGCCCCGTTCTACGTCCCGCTCTTCTCCCCCGACGCCGACGTCCAGCGTGCGGCCGTCACCGGGCTGCTCGTCGCCGCCGCCGCGCTTCCGATGGCCGGCTGGGTGTTCGTGCTCGACGGGGTCCTCATCGGTGCCGGCGACGGGCCGTTCCTCGCCTGGGCAGGTGTCGCGACCCTGGTCGCGTACGTCCCGGCCGCCCTCGCGGTCCACACGTGGGCGCCACCCGGAGCCGCCGGGCTCGCCTGGTTGTGGGTGGCGTTCGCCGTGGTCTTCATGGCCGCCCGCGCGGTCACGACGGGCCTGCGCGCTCGCAGCGACTCGTGGATGGTCGTCGGCACCTGACCCCGACGCCGTGGGCGCGGCCCCGGCCGGTGCGTAGCCGTGCACCGGCGGGACCGCCCCGACTGGTCAGGCGCGCTCGGCGGACCGCCGCCGCCGGCCCTCCTCGGCCACGGCCGCGACGGCCACGGCGAAGCACGCGGCCGCCGCCACGGCGAGTCCGGTGCCGTGGGTCGCCTCGTCGCTCTGCGACAGCAGCAGGAGCACGAACCCCACCGGGCACACGGCGGCCCAGACGTCGGCGGGGCGGAACCGGGCGAGGCGGGGGGTCGGACGCTGGTCGGTCATCTCGTCTCCTCGGGTCGGGGGCCGGATCGGCACACCGACGACGCTAGGGCGGGGCCCTGCGTCCGCAGCACCGTCCGCGGACGGAACTCTCGGCTCCGTCCCCGGACGGAGGACGTGGTCCGCGAAGGGACGGCGTGGTCGGCGAAGGGACGGCGTGGTCCGCGGAGGGACCGCTCAGTCGCCCCCGCCCCCACCGCCGCCGGCGTCCGGACCGGACCCGTCGTCGGCGGCGGGACGGGCGCCGTCGTCGTGGGCCGCCGCGGCGCCGTCCCCGCCTGCCGATCGGTCGCGTCGGCCGCCTTGCATGCCGCCTGCCTGCGCGCCGGCCTTCGCTGCACCGCCGGCGCCGATCGCGAAGAAGACGACACCCAGGGCGAGGAACGCCGTCAGGGCGGTCTCACCGCGCGCGGCCCCGGTGATCCCGAGGACGAAGAAGACGAGGCCGAGGACGACGAACGCGCCGCTCTCCTGCTCGCCCCTCGGGCGCTTCGCGTCGGTCTCGGGCGTCGTCTCGTCGCGCTGCTCCTCGGTCATGGCATCCTCCCGCACGTCGTCGTGCGGGCCAGGCTACGGACGGCACCCGCCGCTCACACCGCTCCCGGGGATGAGACGTCCTCCGTCGCGAGACCGAGCCGCCGCGGTCGTGCCACCCGCTGCGCGTCCGGCCGGGCGGCGGACGTCCCGACGTGACGCCGGTGGGGACCCGGGCTCCCCCGCCCGTGGTCGCGTCAGGCGGCGACGAGCTCGTCGGCCGCGGCCGACGGGGCGGCGGTGGGGCGTGGGGTGAGCACCTCGACCGACGCGACGGCCGCTGCCGTCGTCCGGCGCTCCCGCACCCCGCGGCGCACCCGGACGACCGCCTCCGGCAGGATCGCCACACCCATCGTCACCAGCGCGATCGCCATGGGCACGTCGTGCGCCGCGCGCAGGACGCCGACGACGACGAGCGCGGCACCCAGCGCGACGATCGCCGTGACCTGCGCGACCAGGGGCACGCGCGCGCCCCGTGCCCAGCTGTTCGTGGTGCTCATGGTCGCCCTCCTCGTGCCTGCGCGTCGGTCCCGCGCGTCCTTCCGTCGACGGTACGGGGCACCGTGACGCGTGCCGACCCCCCGCAGGACGACCTCCGGCTCCCTCTCACGGATGACGGGGAGTGCCCCGCCACCCTCCGGACGTCGCACGCCGGCACGTCCCCGCGGTGCCCCGCAGACGACGAGGCCCCGCACCGCCGGAGCGGTACGGGGCCTCGCGAGCTCGCGGGAGCGAGGGTCAGGCAGAGACGACCTTGACGGTCACCGCGGCCGAGACCTCGGGGTGCAGACGCACGTGCACCGTGTACTCACCGGTCGACTTGATCGCCTGGGCGACCTCGATCTTGCGCTTGTCGACGGCCGGGGCACCGGCGGCCTTGATCGCGGCAGCGATCTCGGCCGTGGTGACGGCGCCGAACAGGCGGCCCGACTCGCCGGACTTGGCCGAGACGGTGACGGGGTTGGCCTGCAGGGAGTCCCGCACGGCCTTCGCGTCGTCGAGCGTGGCGATCTCGCGCGCCTTGCGGGCACGACGGATCGCGGAGACGTCCTTCTCGGCACCCTTGGTCCACGGCGTGGCCAGGTTGCGCGGGATGAGGTAGTTACGGGCGTACCCGTCCTTCACCTCGACGATGTCGCCAGGTGCACCGAGACCGGTGACCTCGTGGGTCAGGATGATCTTCGCCATGGGTCAGTCCTTTCTCAGCGGGCCGACGACGAGTACGGCAGGAGTGCCATCTCGCGCGCGTTCTTGACGGCACGGGCGATCTGGCGCTGCTCCTGCACGGAGACACCGGTCACGCGACGCGCGCGGATCTTCCCGCGGTCGGAGATGAACTTGCGGAGCAGAGCCGTGTCCTTGTAGTCGACCGTCTCGATCTTGGCGGCCTTCAGGGGGTTCTGCTTCTTCTTGGGCTTGCGGACGACGGGCTTGGCCATCGTGGTGCTCCTTGTCTGTGGAGCCCCGAGCGTTGCCGTGCTCGGGGATGAGAAGTTCAGGTGTGCGAGGCGCCGATCAGAACGGGGGCTCGTCCGAGTAGCCGCCGCCGGACCCACCACCCGCGGGCGTGGCCCACGGGTCGTCGGTCTGGCCGCCACCACCGGAGGACGCGCCACCGCCGCTGAAGCCGCCACCGCCGAAGCCACCGCCGCCGCCGGACCCACCACCGAAGCCGCCGCCGCCACCGGACCGCTGGGTCCGGGTGACCTTGGCCGTCGCGTACCGCAGCGACGGGCCGACCTCGTCGACCTGCAGCTCGTACACGGTGCGCTTCTCGCCCTCGCGGGTCTCGTACGAGCGCTGCACGAGGCGGCCCTGCACGATGACGCGGGTGCCCTTGGTGAGGGACTCGGCGACGGACTCGGCCGCCTCACGCCAGATGGAGCAGCGGAGGAACAGCGTGTCGCCGTCCTTCCACTCGTTCGACTGGCGGTCGAACGTGCGGGGCGTGGACGCGACCGTGAAGTTCGCGACCGCGGCACCGGACGGGGTGAAGCGCAGCTCCGGGTCCCCGGTCAGGTTCCCGATCACCGTGATGGTGGTCTCGCCGGCCATGACGGCCTCCTCGCTCGTTCGGAAGGTTCGGCTGCGGCGTGACGCCGCGGATGCTGGGGCCCGACGCTAGTGACGGGCACCGACACGAAGGTCTCAGGCCTCGCGGCGCAGGACCTTGGTGCGCAGGACGACCTCGTTGAGGCCGAGCTGACGGTCCAGCTCCTTGGCCGTGGCGGGCGACGCGGTGAAGTCGACGACGGCGTAGATGCCCTCGCCCTTCTTCTTGATGTCGTACGCGAGGCGACGACGGCCCCACACGTCCACCTTGTCGACAGTCCCACCGTCGGTCTTGACGACCGTCAGGTACTTGTCGAGCGACGGGGCGACGGTGCGCTCCTCGATCTCGGGGTCGAGGATGATCATGATCTCGTACTGACGCAGGCTCATACCCACCTCCTCTGGTCTTCGCGGCCACGGTCGGTCCGTGGCAGGAGGGTCTCAAGCGTCTCGACGTGCCCGGGTCCGACAGGTGTCGGGTGGTGGGCACGACGAACCGTCCCGTGAGGGACGGCGATCGCCCAGACTACCGGCTCACGGCCCACGGACCGAATCGCCCGCGGGACCGGTCACCCGGACGCCTGGTGGTGCTCAACGGCTCGCGGACCCGGAGGGTCCGCCGCCCGACGGTCCCGCGGTGCCGGCACCGGCACCACCGGCGGTCGTGCCGCCGGCCGCGCCCGCCTGGCCGCCCGCCGTACCGCCGCCGGCCGCGGCGCCGCCCTCGGGCGGGACCGTGGGCGTCGGCTCGGGCGCGGGTGCCGGGGGTGGCGTCGGGGTGGGCTGCGGCGGGGGCCCGCTGGACACCACGATGGTGACCGTGGACCCGCCGGCGACGCTGGCACCCTCCCCCGGCTCCACGCGGATCACCCGCCCGGTCGGCACCGTGGTGGACCGCTCGGTCACCACGGCCGGCACCAGGCCGGCACCCTGCAGCGCGCCCGCGGCGTCCGCCTCGGTGCGTCCGACCAGCCCACCCGGGACCTGCACCTCGGCCGGCGCCTCGGGCTCCTCGGGCACCTCGGGCTCCTCGGTGGCCGTCTCGGTCGGGGCGGGCGTCGCCTTGCCACCGACGTTGGCCCGCGCCGGGAACTCCTGGACCTCCGTGTACCTCGGCTGCTCGAAGACCTGCTTCATGTAGTGGGACCACAGCAGCGCCGGGTACGAACCACCGGTGATCTCGCGGACCTGACCCCAGGCCGTGATGGAGTCCTGCGCCCTGTCGTCCTCGCCGATCTGGGAGAGGGCCACCGAGGTCGCCAGCTGCGGGGTGTAGCCGATGAACCAGGCCGACTTGTTCTCCGTGGACGTGCCGGTCTTGCCGGCGATCGGGCGGCGCAGCGGCTTGACGTGGTTGGTGGCCGACCCGCGCTCGACGACCTGGGTCATCGCGTAGGTCGTGTCCGCCATCACGTCGGCCGCGAACACCTGCTCGCCGGTGGTGTCCGGGGACCACACCGACTCGCCCTCGATCACGGCCTGGACGATGTGCGCGTCACGGTGCACGCCCTGGGCCGCGAAGGTGGCGTAGGCGTTCGTCATGTCGAGCGGGTGGACCGTGTCCGACCCGAGCACGTTGGACGCGACGGTGGTCGGCTCGTCGGTCGCACCGGCGGCCTGGGCGACCCGGGCCGTCTCGGCCGGGCCGACCTCGAGGTTCAGCTGGGCGTAGACGGTGTTGACGGAGTCCGCCGTCGCCCTGACCAGGTCGATCGTGCCGTACTTGTTGGAGTTGGCGTAGTTCTGCACGCGCCAGGGCTTGGCCTCGCCGATGTCGAACTCCTGCGGGGACCGCGCGTCGTACGTCGTGCCCAGGCTGATCCCCTGCTCGAGCGCGGCGACGAGCGTGAACGGCTTGTACGTCGAGCCCGCCTGGATCTGGTCGAACGTCGCGGTGTTGCGGGTGTCCGTGAGGTAGTCGGAGCCGCCGTAGAGGGCGACGATCCCGCCCGTGGCCGGGTCGACGGTGACGATCGACATGCGCAGCCGCTCGTTCGGCGTGGCGCCACCGGTCAGCTCGCCGGCGCGCAGCTGTGCCGCCGACTGCACGGCGATCTGCTGGACCGTGGGGTCGATGGTCGTGACGATCTTCAGGCCGCGGGTGCGCAGCTCGTCGGCGGTCCAGAACTTGGTCGCGAGCAGCTCTTTCTCGACCATCTCCAGCAGGTACCCGTTGGGTCCGCGGTACGTCTCGGACTTCACGTACTCGACGGTCGGCGGGAACGTCTGAGCGGCGCGCTCCTCGGCCGTCAGCCAGCCGCCGGTCACCATGCGGTCGAGCACGATCTCCCAGCGCTGCTGCGCCTTCTCCGGTGCGACGGCGGGGTCCCAGTTGTTGGGCGACGGGATGAGGGCCGCGAGCATCGCGGACTCGGCCACGGTCAGGTCCGCGGCGTTCTTGGCGAAGTACGACTGGGCGGCGGCCTGGATCCCGTACGAGTCACGACCGAAGTAGATCGTGTTGAGGTACCGCCCCATGATCTGTTCCTTGGACTCCTTCTGGGAGATCTTGATGGCGAGGATCGCTTCCTTCGCCTTGCCCCAGTAGTCCTTGGTGGTGTTCTGGTAGTACCGCTCGACGTACTGCTGGGTCAGCGTCGACCCGCCCTGCGTCGGCTTGCCCTGGATGTTGTTGAGGAAGGCGCGCGCCATGCCCGTGAGCGACACGCCGCGGTTGGTGAAGAAGGTCTGGTCCTCACCGGCCGCGACGGCCTGGCCGATGTGCGCCGGCAGCGTCGCGTAGTCGACGATCTCGCGCTTCTGCTTGGCGAACGTGCCCATCTCGGGCCCGGGCGTGCCCGGCTCCTCGCCGGCGAAGTACACGGTCGTCGTCTGGAACTCGACCTCCGCCAGCGGGTCGTCCGGGTTGATGAGCGCGAACGCCGCGACGCCGGCACCCAGCACCAGGAACACGCCGCCGATGAACGTCCCGAGGACCACGCGCCACGACGGCAGCCACCGGTGCAGGCCGGTGTGCTCGCGGCGCGGGTAGTTCCAGAACCCGCGGCGCTCGGTGGTGGCGGACGTGGGGCGACGCGTCGCGCGCCGGGCGCGCGGCGGCGCGGTTCGGCGGTTGCTGGCTGCCAAGGGGGGACCTCTCGTGCGACGACGGTGCGTGCGGCGTCACCTGCGGCCCGTGTCCGGGCACGCCGGGCGGACGCTGCCGGGGCTCAGTATGGACGAACGACCCGGACGTACCACCGGGACGAGCGCCCGGGACGTCCGGATCGCCCGGACCCTTCACATGATCCGCACCGGGCGGTGACGGTGTCTCGACCGCTCCATGACGCGCGGGAGGCCCCGGGTCGGCACCGACCGCGCGGGTGCCGACGGACCCCGGCGACCGGGCGTGTTGTGCGCGAGCGCCCGCTCGACATACTCTCCGGATGTATCGAGTTGATACATCGGATCCTGCCGAACGCCGGGTCCGTGGTCCGGACGGCGACGTGAGGAGGGTCAGGTGCGCGGACGTTCCGACGTGCTCGAGCCGGCCATCCTCGGCCTGCTCGCCGAGTCCCCCATGCACGGGTACGAGCTGCGCAAGCGGCTCAACCTCGTGCTCGGTTCCTTCCGTGCGCTGTCGTACGGCTCGCTGTACCCGTGCCTCAAGGGGCTCGCGGACCGCGGCTGGATCGTCGGCGTCGAGGCACCGGACGACCGGACCGTGGCCAGCAAGCGCGCGAGGATCGTCTACCAGCTGACCGCCGAGGGCAAGGAGCACCTGCAGCAGGTGCTGTCGTCCTCGGGCCCGGCCACCTGGGAGGACGAGAACTTCGACGTCCGCTTCGCGTTCTTCGGCCAGACCGACGCCGAGACCCGCATGCGGATCCTCGAGGGTCGTCGCATCCGGCTGACCGAGCGGCTCGAGACCATCAGGCAGTCCTTCGCACGGACCCGCGAGCGCATGGACGAGTACACGCTCGAGCTCCAGCGCCACGGCCTCGAGCAGGTCGAGCGCGAGGTCCGCTGGCTGGACGACCTCATCGCCAACGAGCGCGGCGTACGTCGCGCTCGCCCCGAGGGCGGTGGCCGTCCGGCCATCGCTGCAGACGACGCCGAGGGCATCTCCGAGGCGCAACACGAGAAGGAGCGAGGATGACCTCCATCCGCGTCGCCATCGTCGGCGTCGGCAACTGCGCCGCGTCGCTTGTCCAGGGTGTGCACTACTACCGGGACGCCGACCCGCAGGGCAAGGTCCCCGGGCTCATGCACGTGCAGTTCGGTGACTACCACGTGCGGGACATCGAGTTCGTCGCCGCGTTCGACGTGGACGCCAAGAAGGTCGGCTTCGACCTGTCCGAGGCGATCTTCAACTCGGAGAACAACACGATCAAGATCTGCGACGTGCCCCCGCTGGGCGTCACGGTGCAGCGCGGCCACACGCTCGACGGCATCGGCAAGTACTACGCCGAGACCATCGAGGAGTCGGACGCCGAGCCCGTCGACGTCGTGCAGACCCTCAAGGACAACGCGGTCGACGTCCTGATCTGCTACCTGCCCGTCGGCTCCGAGGCCGCGGCGAAGTTCTACGCGCAGTGCGCGATCGACGCGGGCGTCGCCTTCGTCAACGCCCTGCCGGTCTTCATCGCGTCGGACCCGGAGTGGGCCGCGAAGTTCGAGGCCGCCGGTGTGCCGATCGTCGGCGACGACATCAAGTCGCAGGTCGGCGCGACCATCACGCACCGCGTGCTCGCGCGTCTGTTCGAGGACCGCGGCGTCATCCTGGACCGCACGTACCAGCTGAACGTCGGCGGCAACATGGACTTCAAGAACATGCTCGAGCGCGAGCGCCTGGAGTCCAAGAAGATCTCGAAGACGCAGGCCGTGACGTCGAACCTCACCGACGGCCCGCTGGCCGGCAAGAAGGACGACCGCAACGTCCACATCGGCCCGTCGGACTACGTCGCGTGGCTCGACGACCGCAAGTGGGCGTACGTGCGCCTCGAGGGCCGCGCGTTCGGCGAGGTGCCCCTGAGCCTGGAGTACAAGCTCGAGGTCTGGGACTCCCCGAACTCGGCCGGCATCATCATCGACGCGCTGCGCGCGGCGAAGATCGCCAAGGACCGTGGCATCGGCGGCCCGCTGCTGTCGGCCTCGACGTACTTCATGAAGTCCCCGCCGGTGCAGACCGAGGACACCGAGGGCCGCGCCAAGGTGGAGGCCTTCATCCGGGGCGAGCTCGAGCGCTGATCCGGAGCGCAGCGAAGAGTGCCGGCCCGGCGCGCAGCGTCAGGCCGGTGCCCGTAGCGCAGCGCAGGCTCGGCGCGACACAGGTCGAGCGCTGAACCTGAGCTGATCCACCCCGAGGGCCCGGTGCGTCACGCACCGGGCCCTCGCGCGTCCCACCGCGACGACCGGCGCGGGTGTGCAGGGTTCGTGGCGCTGACCACCACGGACCCTGCACACCCGCGCTCGTCGTACACAGGGTGGGGGGTGTCGGGACCAGGGGGCCGCTCGGTGCGGGAGCGTGGGGGTGTGAGCGCGTCCGTGGTGGGGTCGGTCCCCGGGAGGTCGTTGCTGCTGACCCGCCCTGGTGCGCCGTCGGCCGCGCGGGTCGACGTCGGCGGGCTCCCGGCGCTGCGGGAGCTGGGCGACGCTGTGCGGGCCGCCGCCGTGCGGCAGGACGGTGTCGCGACGACCGCGCAGCTCGCCGCCGGTGGCATCGAGCGGTCGGTCGTGGCCCGACGGGTCCGCGACGGGCACTGGCAGCGGGCCGTGCGCGGCGTGGTCGTCCTGCAGTCCGGCTCGCCCACGTGGCGTCAGCTCGCTCGGGCGGCCCTGCTGGCCGCCGGCGCGGGCGCCGCGCTCTCGCACCGGTCCGCGGGCTTCGTGCACGGCCTCCTGCGCGACCCGGGCAGCGGGTTCGTGGTGAGCGTCCCGGCGCAGCGGTACGTCGCCCCCCGGCCCGGGCTCACCGTGCACCGGCGCCGGACGATGCCGCGCGCGTCCGGGTCGCTGCGCAGCGTGGACACCGTGGGTACGGTGCTCGACCTCGTCCAGGAGGCGGCGGACGACGACGCGGTCGTCGCGGTGCTGTGCGACGCGGCACGGCTGCACGTGTCGACGCCCCAGCTGGTCGCGGCGGCCGCCGGCCGTACGGGCCTGCGCCACCGTACCCTCGTCCTGGACGTGCTCGGCGATCCGACGGCCCGGGTCGAGTCGCCGCTGGAGCACCGCTACGACCGGGACGTCGAGCGCGCTCACGGCCTGCCCCACTCGCTCGGCCAGGTGACGGGCCACGTCGACGGCCGACGGATCCGCTCCGACCGTCGGTACGCCGCCTGGGGTGTGCGGGTCGAGCTCGACGGACGGCTGGCCCACGCCGGCCGCGTCGACGCCGACGTCTGGCGCGACAACGCCGTGCGCGTCACGCACGGCGACGTGACCCTGCGGTACCGCTGGCGTCACGTGGCCGGCGCCCCGTGCGCGACCGCCGCTCAGCTCGCCGCAGCCCTGCGCGCCCGCGGCTGGCAGGGCTCCCCCGCCCGCTGCTCCCTCGAATGCCGGGTGGGTGTGCAGAGTTCGTCGCGCTGAGAACCACGAACCCTGCACGCGGCGAGGCAGGACGGCAGGCGATCCGGTGTGCGGACCGGGCCGTAACCTTGGCGCGTGAAGGTGATCTCCGACCTCCGGGCCCTGTGGCCCCTGACCGGCTTCCGCCGGCTCTTCGCCGTGCGCCTGGTCAGCCAGGCGTCGGACGGCATGTTCCAGATCGGGCTCGCCACCCTCTTCTTCTTCTCGCCGGAGAACGCGTCGACGGCGACGGGCGTGGCCGCCGCGTTCGCGGTGCTGCTGCTGCCGTTCACGATCGTCGGCCCGTGGGCCGGTGTGCTGCTCGACCGCTGGCGGCGCCGGCAGGTGCTGCTCTACGGCAACCTCGTGCGGGTCGCCCTGACGCTCGTCATCGCGGTCATCATGCTGACCAGCGGCGTCGGCCCGGCCGTGTACGTGCTGGCGCTGGCCGCGCTGTCGGTCAACCGGTTCCTGCTCGCGGCGCTGTCCGCGTCGCTGCCCAAGGTCGTCGACGGACCGCTGCTGCTGACCGCCAACTCGCTGACACCGACGCTCGGCGCCGCGGCCGCGGGCGTGGGCGGTGCCCTGGGCTTCGTCCTGGGCCTGCTGCTGCCGACGGGCCGCGTCCGCGACGCGATCTCGCTGCTGGTCGCGGCGGCCGTCATGGCCTGCGCCTCCGCGCTCGCCACGCGGCTCGGGCCCGACCAGCTCGGCCCCGACGAGCGCACGGCGAGCACGGACGTCCGCCGCGCCCTGGGGGACCTGGCGCACGGCCTGGTCGCCGGTGCCCGGTACCTCGTCGCGCGTCGGACGCCCGCGTACGCGCTGGGGATCATGGCGCTGCACCGGTTCTGCTACGGCGCCGTCTTCATCGCCAGCATCCTCATCTCCCGCAACCTGCTGTCCGACCCCGCGGACGTCGCCGCCGGCCTGGCCACGTTCGGCACCGTGCTGGCCGCCAGCGCCGCCGGGTTCGCGCTGGCCGTGGTCCTGACCCCGGTGCTGAGCCCCCGCGTCGGGCCGCACGTCTGGATCGTGCTGTGCCTGCTGCTGGCCGTGGTGAGCCAGCTGCTGCTGGCGTTCACCGTGACCCTGCCCGCCGTGCTGGGCGCCGGCGCCGCGCTGGGCCTGGCCGCGCAGGGCGCGAAGATCGCGGTCGACACGATCGTGCAGCACGACACCGCCGACGCCTACCGTGGCCGCGCGTTCTCCCTGTACGACGTCCTGTACAACGCCGCGTTCGTCGGGGCCGCCGCCCTCGCGGCCGTCGCGCTGCCCGACACCGGGTGGTCCCCCGCCCTGTTCGCCGGGCTGGCCGCGGTCTACCTGGCCGGCGCCGTCGTCTTCGCCCGCAGCACGCGCACCCCCGTGCCGGTCGCCGCACCGCCCGCCGGGGTGACCACGTGACCGGTGCAGGGACCGTGGGCGACACCCCGCCGGCCGCGTCCCTGCCCGACGACCCGCCCGCGCCGCACACGCGCCTCGTGCTGCCCGAGGACGTGCTCACCGGGCCGTTGGCCCGGGCCGTCCTCGAGCACGGGCCCCTGGCCATGACGGTCTCCGACCCCCGCCTGCCGGGCGACCCCGTCGTGTGGGCGAACACGGCGTTCACCGCGCTCACGGGGTACCCGCTCGACGAGGTCCGGGGCCGCAACTGCCGGTTCCTGCAGTGCGAGGACACCGATCCCGAGGCGGTGGCGCGGCTGCGTGCCGCCCTCGCGCGCGGGGACGACGCGCAGGAGCTGCTGCTCAACGTCCGCAAGGACGGCTCGCAGTTCTGGAACCAGCTGTCGATCACGCAGCTGCGCGACGCCGACGGTCGGGTCACGCACCGGGTGGGGGTGCAGGTCGACGTGACGGCCGAGGCCGTCGGCGAGGCGGCGCGCACGCTCGAGCTCTCGCTCATGCACCGCACGGCCGACCGGCTCGAGCTGCTCGCCCGCATGGGCGAGGAGCTGTCCCGGCACCTGGAGGTCGACGACGCCGTCGACGCCCTGGCCGACCTCGTGGTGCCGCGCCTGGCGACGTGGGGGTTCGTCGCGATGGCGAGCGAGACCGGGCACATGGAGCGGGTGCACGTCGTCACGGCGGACCCGGAGCACGCCGCCGTCGCGCACGCCCTGGGCACGCAGGGCACCACGTGGTTGACCCGGTCGCCGCGCGTCGCGCAGACGCTGGGCGCCGGTGACGACCACGTGCCGATGCCCATGCCGGTGGACGTCGCGAGCCTGCCGTCGCGCACGACACCGGACGAGCTGCGGCTGCTGCGCACGCTCGGCCTGGGCAGCGCGCTGCTCGTGCCCCTGACGGGGCGCGACCGGGTGCTGGGTGTGCTGTGCCTGGTGCACCGCGACACCGACGGGTTCGACCGGGAGACGGTCGTCACCGCCGCCCACCTGGGCCGCCGTGCGGGGGTCCTGCTGGAGAACGTGCGCCTGTACCTGGCCGAGCGCGACGCCGCGCTGACGCTGCAGCACAGCCTGCTGCCCGTGCTGGGGGACGTCGGCGGGCTCGACGTCGCGGCCTCGTACCTGCCGTCGGGGCGCCGCGCCGAGGTCGGCGGCGACTGGTTCGACGCCTTCGTGCTGCCCGACGGTGCGGTGAGCCTGGCGGTCGGTGACGTGGTGGGTCACGACCTGCGCGCCGCCGCGTCGATGGGGCAGCTGCGCTCGCTGCTGCGGGCGTCGGTGTGGCGCGGCGACCGCCCCGGCGAGGCCCTGGAGCGGCTCGACGGCCTGGTGCGCGCGCTCGACGTCGCCGACATCGCGACGTGCGTGCTCGTGCGCTGGGAGCGCACGCCCACGGGCGCCCGCCTCACGTGGGCGAGCGCGGGCCACCCGCCGGTCCTCGTGCGGCTGCCCGGCGGGCAGGTCCAGGGTCTCGACGGCGCCCGCAGCACACCGATCGGCCTGCCGCCGGTCCGCCCCGGGACGGCGCCGGAGGCCGCGACCGACGTGCCGCACGGGGCGTTCGTGGTGCTGTACTCCGACGGGCTGGTCGAGCGCCGCGACCGCGGGCTGCGCGAGGGGATCGAGACGCTGTCCGCGGCGCTGGCCGCGGTGCCCGGCGACGCGACCGCGAGCCAGGTGTGCGACGCCCTGACGGGCGCCCTGGTCGACGAGCACCAGGAGGACGACGTCTGCCTGCTGGTGGTGCGGGTCGACTGACGCGTCGCGTCAGTCGCCCACCACCCACGACTGCAGCCCCGCCTGCGTCGGGTCGAACGTCTCGACCGACGGCAGCAGGTCCGTGACCTCGCCGGTCCGGCCGTCGACCGCCCACAGCGCGGCCGACCCGGGGGTGCCCTCGCAGTCGGTCGTGCCCGACACCAGCAGACCGGCAGGCACGGGCGCCACGCCGGGCAGCACCGCCAGCAGGTCCGACGGGACCTCGGCGAACGGCGCCGTGTCGAGGCCCGTCAGGGTCACCAGTCGCTGCGGGCACGTGCGCGGCGGCTCGCCGGTGGGCCCGGGTCGCACCGCCATCCACGCGACGACCCGTCCGTCGGCGAGCCGGAGCGCCGGGTACGCCGGGCTCGGCTCGCCGACCCCCACCGAGCGGTGGTCGGTGATCGCCCCCGTGGTGGTGTCCATGAGGAGGATCGTCGCGCCGAGACCCGCCGGGCGCAGGGTCACCTCGTCGAGCCGCGGGCAGTCCACCAGCACGTGGGTGTCGTCGGACCACCCGACCATCCAGCACGCCACGGCCGGGAGGTCGTACCGGACCTCCACCCCGTCCCGCTCCACGTGCAGGTCCGCGTCCCCCGACCAGGCACGCGCGGTGCCGTCGGGCGACGCGTCCCCCTCCCAGACGACGCCGTCCGGCGTGGTCCCCACCACCTGGCCGCTCACCAGGTCGAGGACCGTCGCGTCGCCGACGAACCCCTCGGGCCAGAACTCGACCGTGCCGGCGGCGCGGTCCCACGCGGTCAGCATCTGCATCCCCTCGGGCGCGGGGCCGGCGTCCAGCACCTCGCCGTCCGGACGCACCAGCAGGAGGCGGGCGACGGTCGACGCGGTCCCGGCCGCGGGCGTGGCGTCGGCCGCGGGCGTGGCGTCGGTCGTGGGCTGCAGCCACAGGGCCAGCGCGCTGCCGTCGGGGGCACCGCGCAGGTCGGACTCCTCGGCCGGCCGCAGCGGTGACAGTCCCGGCACCTGCGCCCCGCCCGGCTCGGGTGCGGCGGACGGGGCCGTGCCGCGCTGGGACCAGAGCACCGCACCGGCCACGACGACCGCGACGGCAGCAGCCGCGCCGGCGGTGACCAGCACCCGGCGTCGGACGCGGGCGCTGCGCACCGCGGCCCGGGCCCGCGCGGCGGCGGCCACGACGCTCGGCTCCCCCTCCAGGGACGCCGCACGCCGCGCCTCGGCCGCACGGAGCACGTCCGTGAGGTCCCCGGCTCCCTCGGTCACGACGGTCCGCGTGGCTCCCGCCGGGTGGACCGTGCCGTCCGTGCGCTCACGGTCCGGGTCGGGCGCGTGCACGTCCAGCAGCGCACCCAGGGCGCGGACCCCCTCCGACGTGGACCGCCGGACAAGCCCCTCGGACAGGCCCAGGACCTCCGCGGCCTCGCTGACCGACAGGTCGTCCAGGCACCGCAGCACGAGGCACGCACGCTCGCGGGGCGCCAGCGTCGCGAGCGCCGCCTCGACCTCGTCGGCCGGGTCGGTGGTGCCGGCCCGGGTCGGGGACCGGTCCGCGCCGTCCGGGGCGTGCGGCGCCGTGAGCCGCTCCCCCGCGGCGCCCTCCGCCCCACGACGCCCGTCCAGGAGCCGTGTCACCAGCGCGCGCCGCACGGCCTGCTCGGCGGCCGGCACCGACGTCGTCCCGTGCCGGCCGGTCGAGGTCGCGACCAGCGCGTCGCGCAGCAGGTCCTGCGCGGCGACCGGGTCGCGCACGAGCATCCGCGCCCGCGCCAGCAGCGCCGGGTACCGGTCGCGGACCAGCTCGGCCGGCACGTCGTCGGGGCGCGTCACGGGAGGGTCGTCCCGTCGGTGGTCGTCACACCCTCAAGGACGGTCGGGGCGCCCGTTCCGTTGGGGTGCGACCGCGGATCCCCTCAGGACGTCCGCGCCGCCCACCAGCCCAGCAGCTCCTCGCGCGCCCGCTCCTCACCCAGCGGCCCGTGCTCCATGCGCAGCTCCAGCAGGTGGCGGTACGCCTCCCCGACCTCCCGCCCGGGCCGGATGCCGAGGATCTCCATGATCTGCGTGCCGTCGAGGTCGGGGCGGATCGAGGCGAGCTCCTCCGCCTCGCGCAGCGTGGCGATGCGCCGCTCCAGGTCGTCGTACGCGGCCTTGAGGCGGGCGGCCTTGCGCTGGTTGCGCGTCGTGGAGTCGGAGCGGGTCAGGCGGTGCAGGCGCTCGAGCAGCGGTCCGGCGTCGGTGACGTACCGCCGGACGGCCGAGTCGGTCCACTCCCCCTCGCCGTAGCCGTGGAACCGCAGGTGCAGCTCGGTGAGCCGCGCGACGTCGTGCACGGTGTGCTTGTCGAACCGCAGCGCCTTGAGCCGCTTGGACGCGAGCTTGGCGCCCACGACCTCGTGGTGGTGGAAGCTCACACCACCGCCCGGCTCGAACCGGCGGGTGCGGGGCTTGCCGATGTCGTGCAGCAGCGCGGCCAGGCGCAGCACCAGGTCCGGGCCCGGCACCGGGCCGTCGGGGCCCGTCTCCAGCGCGATCGCCTTCTCCAGCACCATGAGCGTGTGCTGGTAGACGTCCTTGTGACGGTGGTGCTCGTCGATCTCGAGCCGCAGCGCCGGCAGCTCGGGCAGCACGTGGTCGGCCAGACCCGTGTCGACCAGCACCTCCAGCCCGGCGCGCGGGTGCGGGGACAGCAGCAGCTTCGTCAGCTCGTCGCGGACCCGCTCGGCGGAGACGATCTCGATGCGACCGGCCATGTCGACGATCGCCGCGCGGGCCTCGTCGTCGAGCCGGAACCCCAGCTGGGCGACGAACCGGGCGGCACGCATCATGCGCAGCGGGTCGTCGTCGAACGACCGGCGCGGGTCGATGGGGGTGCGCAGGACCCCGCGCGCCAGGTCGGTGAGACCGTCGAACGGGTCCACGAACGTCAGGTCCGGCACCCGGACGGCCATCGCGTTGACCGTGAAGTCGCGCCGCGACAGGTCGCCCTCGAGCGTGTCGCCGAACTGCACGAGCGGCTTGCGGGACGTCGGGTCGTACGCGTCGGTGCGGTACGTGGTGACCTCGACGACGACGTCCTCGGTCGCCCCGCGGCGTCCCGCGAACCGGCGGGCACCGACGGTCCCGAACTCGCGGCCGATGTCCCAGTGCGCGTCACCCCACGCGGCGAGCAGCGGCTCGGCCTGGTCGGGCGTCGCGGAGGTCGTCAGGTCCAGGTCGTTGCTGGGGCGCCCCAGGAACGCGTCGCGCACCGGCCCGCCGACCAGCGCGAGCTCGTACCCCGCGTCGCGGAATCGGCGCCCGAGGTCGATCGCGTCGGGCGCCATCGCGGCGAGGGACTCCAGGGCACGGCGGCGCAGCTGCTGCACGGCCGCGGCGTCGGGCTCGTTCTCGGGGGCGTCGGACACCCGACAAGCCTGCCAGAGGTCACGACGGGCCCGGGAACGGGCAGGCGGCGGCACGAACAGAACGGGTGAGGAGGAGTCGTTACAGTGTCGGCATGTCCACCGCCGCCCATCCGCCCGGTCCCGGGCGTGTGCCGGCCCCGCCCGGTGGCCATCCCCTGCGGATCGACCCGGCACGCGTCCACCCGCGGACGCACGCCGTCGCGCTGCCGGTGGTCGACGAGACGTCCGCCGGCGGGCTCGTCGTCACGCGCCAGCAGGGGCACCTGGCGGCCGCCGTGATCGCGCGGCGCAACCGTGCCGGGCGGCTGGAGTGGTGCCTGCCCAAGGGCCACCTCGAGGGTGACGAGACGCCCGAGGAGGCCGCGGTCCGCGAGATCGCGGAGGAGACCGGCATCACCGGGCGCGTGCTGCGCCGCCTCGGCGTCATCGACTACTGGTTCTCCGGCGAGGAGCACCGCGTGCACAAGGTCGTGCACCACTTCCTGCTCAGCGCGCTGCACGGCGAGCTGACCGTGGAGAACGACCCGGACGGCGAGGCGGAGGACGTCGAGTGGGTCCGCGTCGCCGACCTGTCGGACCGGTTGGCCTACCCCAACGAGCGTCGCCTCGCGGGCATGGCGCTCACGGTCCTCACCGACGGATGAGCGCACCGACCCCCCGGCTGCGGGCGCGCCTGCTGGCCGCGCTCGTCACGCTCCTCGCCCTGGCCGCCCTGACCGTCCCGTCCGCCGCCCTGGCGACGGACCGCTCGCCGACCCCCACGTCGACCACCGACCCCGAGGCCGCGTCCGACGTCCGTGTGCAGATCACCGAGGTCAACCCCAGCGTGCTGCGCCCCGGGCAGGACCTCGTGGTGCGCGCCCGCCTGACCAACCGCACGGGTGAGGTCGTCGAGAACCCGCGGGCGGTGGTCCGTCTCGAGCGCCTGCGCCCCGGCACGCGGGCCGACCTGCAGACGTGGCTCGACGAGCCCGTCGACGGGCGGCGCGCCGGCGAGGCCGCCGCCGCGGTCGCCGCGGAGGAGCCGCTGGCCCCCGGTGCGTCCGTGGACCTGACCGTCACCGTGCCCGCCGACGCGGTCGGGCTGCTCGACCGCCCGGACACGTGGGGCGCACGCGGGCTGGCGGTCGAGGCGACCGACGGGCCGCGCACCCGCCTCGGGCTGCAGCGCTCGTTCGCCCTGTGGGCGACCACCGACGACGTCTCCCAGGCCCGGGTGTCGGTGCTCGCACCGGTCGTCGGGCCGGCCGCCGTCCCGGCCGGTGTCGAGGTCGCACCGCCGGGCCCGACCCTCACCGAGCTCGTCCAGCCCGGGGGGCGGCTCGCGTCGGTCCTCGAGATCGCACGCGCCCACCCGGACGTCGCCCTGGCCGTCGACCCGGCCCTCGCGGCGGAGGCCGCCGCCGGCTCCGGCGCGGTCGCCGCGTGGAGCGACGAGCTCGGCGCGGCGGCGGTGGGCCGCGACCTGATCGCGCTGCCGTGGTCCGACCCCGACCTGACCGCCCTCGCGCACGCGGACGCGACCGACCTGCTCGACGCCGCGACCTCGGCCTCGGACGCGGCCACCGGTGACCTCGTGGCCTCCGGTCAGCCCCTCGCCGCGCGGACGGACGTCCTGTGGGCGCCGGGTCCGGCGACCGACCAGGCGACCGCCGACCTGGCCGCGCGCGGCGGGGCGGCCGCGCTCGTCCTCGCCCCCGACGACCAGGCGGCGGAGGACGACGCGGGCGGTGCCCGCACCAGCATCACCACCCCGAACGGCACGCTCGTGGGTCTCGCACCCGACGCGACCCTCACGAGCCTGCTGAGCGACCCGACGGCGCTGGACCCGGACGCGACCCGCACCACCGTCGTCCAGCGCGTGCTGGCCGAGCTCTCGGTCCTCGCCCGCGGCTCCGCGGAGGGCCTGCAGCACGTGCTGGTGGCGCTGCCGCGCGACGCGGAGCCCGACCCCGCGCTGGTCGGCACGGTCCTCGACGCCGTCCAGGGCGCGCCGTGGTCCCGCACCGCACCGATGACGGCGCTGCTCGGCGCCAGCGGCGGGGACGACGGGCGCGACGCGCTGCCCCAGCTCGTCGAGGTGCCGGCCGCGCTCGACCCCGCCGCGGTGCGCAGCCTGGCCGACGCGCGGCGGGCCGCCGTCACGTTCGCGCAGGTCACCGAGGACCCGACGACCCTGCTCGCCGGCGTCGACGCGGCGGTGCTCGCGCCGCTCGCCGTGGCCTGGCGCGCCGAGCCGACCGTGCGTCAGGAGATCGTCGACACCGTGGTCACCGCCGTCGACGACCGCCGGCTCGGACTCGTGCTCGCCCCGGCCAGCACGCAGAACCTCATCAGCGCCGACAGCGAGGTCCGGTTCTCGGTCCGTAACGACCTGCCGACGGCGGCGACCGTGCGCGTGCAGGCCACACCGCGCAAGGCGTGCCTGAGCACCGAGCCCAGCGACGACGTCCTGGTGCCGGCCGGCGGCGAGGAGGTCGTCCCCGTCGCCGTCCACGCGATCGCCAACTGCGAGGTGGTCGTCGAGGCCGTGCTCACCGCGGCCGACGGCAGCCCGCTGTCGACGCCCGTGACGTTCGTCGTGCGCGCGTCGCCGACCGTCGAGTCCGTCGGGACGGCCGTCGTCGGGGTGCTGCTGGCCGTCGGGCTCGTGCTGGGCGTCGGGCGGACCGTGCGCCGCGGGCAGAGCGCACGGCGCGGCGCGCGCCTGGTCCACGACGACGAGGGCACCCGCCCGCTGCCCGTGCTGGGCGGCACACCGGAGGACGAGGCATGAGCGGCACCACCCCGCCCCCCGGCGACCCGCAGGACGTCCCCGGCGGGCCGGGCAGCGAGGACGGCAGCACACCCGGCGGCGGCGCCGGCGCCGGCAGCGGCATCCGGCGTGGCGCCGCGCTCATGGCGAGCGGGACGGCCGTCTCGCGGCTGCTCGGGTTCCTGCGCGTCGCGGTGCTCATCGCGGCCATCGGCGCGACGGGTGAGGCGGCCGACGCCTTCGCGGTCGCCAACAAGCTGCCCAACGTCCTCTACATGCTGCTCGCGGGCGGTGTCCTCAACGCCGTGCTGGTCCCGCAGGTCGTCCGGGCGTACAAGCGCCACGACGGCCAGGAGTACGTCGACCGGCTGCTGAGCTTCGGGTTCGCGCTGCTCGCGGGCGTCACCGTGGCCCTCACCCTCGCCGCCCCCCTGCTGGTGTCGCTCTACGCCGAGTCGGGCAACGCCGCGCAGCAGGCACTGGCGACGACCTTCGCGTACTGGTGCGTGCCGCAGATGTTCTTCTACGGGGCGTACGCGCTGCTCGGGCAGGTGCTCAACGCCCGGGGCTCGTTCGGGCCGTACATGTGGGCACCCGCCGTCAACAACGTCGTGTCGATCGCCGGGTTCGGGCTGTTCATGCTCCTGTTCGGTGACGTGAGCTCCGCCGACGGCTGGAGCGTGGGGCAGGTCGCGCTGCTCGGCGGCTCGGCCACCCTCGGCGTGGTCTGCCAGGCCCTCGTCCTCATCCCGTTCCTGCGCCGGGCCGGCGTGCGGTACCGCTGGCGCTGGGGGCTGCGCGGCTCCGGGCTCGGACGCGCCGGCACCGTCGCCACCTGGACGTTCGTGGGCCTGACCGTCGGCCAGCTCGGGTACGTGGTCGTGTCGCGGGTGGCGTCCGCCGCGCCGGGGGCCGCCGGGTCGGCAACCACCGAGGTGGCCGGCAACGCCGCCTACGACACCGCGTTCACGCTGTTCATGCTGCCGCACTCCCTGGTCACGGTGTCCCTCGCGACAGCCCTCTTCACCCGGCTGTCCGCGCAGGCGCACGACCGTGACGTCGCCGGGGTGCGCGCCAGCCTGTCGTCCGGGCTGCGCGTCGTCGGCCTGTTCACGCTCCTGGCCGCCGCCGGGCTCGTGGTGCTCGCCGAGCCGGGCGTGCGGCTCGTCCTGGCGAGCCAGCCCCAGGGGAGCGTCGACGCCGTGGCCGGGGTGCTCGTCGCCATGGCCCTCGGCCTGCCGGCATTCGGTGCCTGGTCCATGTGCCAGCGGGTGTACTACGCGTACGAGGACGCGAGGAGCATGGTCCCCGTCCAGACGGCGATGGCCGCGGTCGTCGTGGCCGGCACCCTGCTGGGCCGGGCGCTGCTGCCCAGCACGTCGTGGGTCGCCGCCGCGGGTCTGTCGATGAGCGTGTCGTACCTGCTGGGCACCCTGATGGCGCTGCGCGCGGTCCGCCGGCGGCTCGACGGCGACGTCGACGGTGCCCGCGTGCTGCGCACGCACGCCCGTGCCACGCTCGCGGCGCTCGCCGCCGCCGCCGTGGGCGTCGCCGTGCTGCTGGCCGTCCAGACCGTCGGACCCGACGGGGTACCCGGCGCGCTGCTGCAGTGCGCGGTGGTGGGGACGGTGATGGTGCTGGTGTACCTGGGCGGGCTGCGGCTGCTGCGTGTGCGCGAGCTCGACCAGCTCGTCGGGCCCCTGCTGCGGCGCCTGCGGGGGCGGCGCCGACCGTGAGCCGTCTAGCATGCACCCTGGGCCTGCAACCGCGGGTCGGTCGGTCGCGGCGTTGTCCGGAGGTGGCACGGTGACGGAAGAGGTCGGCAGGGGCACGGTGCTCGCGGGGCGCTACCGCGTGATCGAGGCCCTCCCGTCGGACCTCGACGGCGTCTCCGTGTGGCACGCCACCGACCAGATCCTCGACCGTCCCGTGCGCGTGCGGATCCTGCAGTCGGGTGCCGTCGCCCCCGCGCTCGACGCCGCCCGTCGCGCCGCGCTCGTCACCGACGCACGGCTCGTGCGGGTGCTCGACGTCGGCATGCACGAGGGCGTCGGGTACGTCGTGTCCGAGCAGATCACCGGGGCCTCGCTGGCCCAGCTCGTCGAGCGCGGCCCCCTGACGCCCGACCAGGCGCGCGCCGTGGTCGGCGAGGCCGCTGCCGCGTTGGAGGTCGCACGCCGCCGCGGCGTCCACCACCTGGCCCTGCGCCCGTCGGTCGTGCACGTCTCCGCGGACGGCCGCGTGCTGGTGTCCGGCCTCGCGATCGACGCCGCCCTGCTGGGCACCGCCCTGAACGACCCGCGCGCGACCAGCCGCACCGACACCGTCGACCTCGTCCGGCTGCTCTACACGGGCCTGACCGGGCGGTGGCCCCTCGAGCGCGACGACGACCGGAGCGTGTCGGTGCAGCCCGCACCCGTGCTCGACGGGGTGCCCGTGCCGCCGGCGGAGATCGTGGCCGGCGTCCCCAACGACCTCGACACGCTGTGCGCGGTCACGCTCGGCCCGCACGAGGACGGGCCGCACACGCCCGGTGAGCTGGTCCACGAGCTCGAGCCGTGGGGTGAGATCCGCGTCGGCCGTGCCGCCGAGGAGCCGGACGAGCCCACCGGTGCCGGGGGCGCGGTGGCCGCCGGTGCCGCCGCCGCCGCAGCTGCCACCGACCGCCCTGCCGCGCCCGTGCGCGTCGCGCGGCAGTCGGTCCGGTCCGCGTTCGACGAGCTCCCGGCGGGCGCACAGCGCCCCGGCACACCGCCGCCCGCGGTGCCGCGCCGCCAGGGCGTGCTGCCCGCGACCGTCGCGCCGGCGGCCGCGACGACGGCCGCTGCGTCGAGCCCGGCGCCCGCCATGTACCCCCCGGCGGTTCCCGCGTCCCTGCCGCCCGTGGCTCCCGCTCCGCAAGCGGAGCCCTGGGACGACGGGCCGACCTTCACGGACGACCCGTTCGCGTTCGTCGAGGACGAGCCGGAGACGGGTCGCCGCTTCGACCCGACGGCGCTGGTCCTCGTCATCGTCGGCATCGTCGTGCTCGTCGGCCTGGTGTTCGCCGCGCGCGCCCTGTTCGCGTCGCCGGTCGACGACCGCGAGCCCGGCACGGGCCAGGAGACCGCGGCCCAGGAGGACCCGGCGACCGAGGAGCCGGCGGCCCCTGCCCCCGAGGAGCCCGCAGCCGAGGACCCGGACGCCGGTCCGGCCCCCGTGGTCGCGTCGATCCGCACCTTCGACCCGACCGACCCCGCAGGTGAGCGCGTCGAGAACGTCGAGCTGGCCGTCGACGGCGACCCGTCGACCTTCTGGTTCTCCTACACGTACAACCGCCCCGACTTCGGTGGTCTCAAGGAGGGCATGGGCCTGGAGCTCGCGCTCGCCGAGCAGAGCACCGTCAGCGGCGTGACCCTGAACGTCAACGGCACCGGCGGCAACGTCGAGGTGCGGGCGACCACGGCCGAGGCGCCGACCGAGGGCGAGCTCCTGGCCTCGGGGACGCTGAGCCAGGACACCGTGCTCACCTTCGCCGAGCCGGTGCAGGCGTCCACGATCGTCCTGTACTTCACCGAGCTGCCGACCAACGCGGCGGGGCAGTTCCGCCTCGAGGTCACGGAGATCACCGTCTCCTGACCTGCCCGACGCGCGGTCGCCGACCGCGGACGGGAACAGAAGCGCCCTACCATCGGTTGGACGAGCCAGATCCCGGGCCGCACCACGGCCCCGTCGCCACCACGGCGACGTCGAGCGACCCAGCGAGGCACCCTGTGACCGAACCCGCATCGCCCACCTCCACCGACGTGCGCGACCTCGTCGTCGTGGGCTCCGGACCTGCCGGGTACACCGCAGCGATCTACGCGGCGCGTGCGGGCCTGTCCCCGGTCGTCGTCGCGGGCTCGGTCACGGCCGGTGGTGCGCTGATGAACACCACCGAGGTCGAGAACTTCCCCGGCTTCCCCGACGGGATCCAGGGCCCCGAGCTCATGGACTCGATGCGCAAGCAGGCCGAGAAGTTCGGTGCGCTGGTGCTGTGGGACGACGCGACGTCGCTCGACCTCACCGGTGAGATCAAGACCGTCACGACCGGCAACGGCGACGTGTTCCGTGCCCGCGCCGTCATCCTGGCGACCGGATCGGCGTACCGCGAGCTGGGCCTGCCGGACGAGAAGCGCCTGTCCGGCCGGGGCGTGTCCTGGTGCGCCACGTGCGACGGCTTCTTCTTCCGCGACCAGGACATCCTCGTCGTCGGCGGGGGCGACTCCGCGGTCGAGGAGGCGACGTTCCTCTCGCGGTTCGGGCGGACCGTGACCATGGTCCACCGCCGTGACGAGCTGCGGGCGTCGAAGATCATGGCGGACCGCGCCGCGGCCGACCCGAAGATCTCCTTCGCGTGGAACTCCCAGGTCGTGGCCATCCACGGCGAGGACAAGGTCACCGGTGTGACCCTGCAGGACACCGTCACGGGCGAGACCCGTGAGGTCGCCGCGGGCGGCATCTTCGTCGCCATCGGCCACGTCCCGCGCACGGAGCTGCTGATCGGGCAGGTCGACCTCGACGAGAACGGCTACGTGCAGGTCGAGGGACGCTCGACGCGCACCAACCTCGAGGGCGTCTTCGCCTGCGGCGACGTCGTCGACCACACGTACCGGCAGGCCATCACCGCCGCGGGGTCGGGCTGCTCGGCCGCGCTCGACGCCCAGCACTACCTCGCGTCGCTCACCGACGTCGCGGACGTCATCGACCCCGTCTCCCCGGGCGCCGCGCTCGTCGTGACGGACGAGGCGACGGCGGACGAGGAGATGGCGCGATGAGCACCGTCGACGTCACCGACCTCACCTTCGAGCACGAGGTGCTCCGCAGCGACCTGCCCGTGGTCGTCGACTTCTGGGCCGAGTGGTGCGGACCGTGCCGGCTGGTCTCCCCGGTCATCGAGGAGCTGTCCGAGGAGTACGCGGGCCGTGTGAAGTTCGTCAAGGTCGACACCGAGGAGAACCCGGGGCTGCGTGAGGACATGCGCGTCCAGTCGATCCCCTACCTCGCGTTCTTCACCGGGGGCGAGCTGGAGAACGGCCTGATCGGTGCGCGACCCAAGGCCGTCATCAAGGAGGCGGTCGAGGAGCTGCTCGCCGCACGGGAGACGCAGAGCGGGTCCTGACCTCGGGCGCTGTGCAGGGCGGGCGCCGGTCCGTTGCCGCGTGGGTCACCTGCCCGGTGTGGCGAGCCCGCGCAGGTTCCACAGACCCAGGACGGCAGCCGCCGGCTTGGCCCACGTCATCTCCCCGGACCGGTGGTCGGCGCCACGCCGTAGTCGGGCCGCCAGGTCGGGCCGCTGACGCCAGAGGTAGGTGCGCGCCTTCTCGGCGTGCAACGAGCTCGAGACGATCGCGATCGAACGGGCGTCCTCGATCAGCGGGATCGCGTTCTCGATGTTCTCCCACGTGGTGCGGCTCGTCCGGTCGAGCCGCACCACCCCCGAGTAGCCCAGGCGCCGGGTGTGGCGCTCCAGCAGGTCGGCCTCGGGGAGGTCGCCCGCAACCGGACCACCGCACAGGACGAGGACGCTGCGCGCCGCGGCCGGGTCGAGCGCCCGCAACCCGCCACGGACGCGGTAGTTGACGACGTTCACGCGGTGACCCCGGTTGCGGTACCCGAGCACCACCACCGCGTCGGTGCCGTCACCGGCGCGGCCGTGACCCAGCCGGCGACGGCTCGCACGCCAGTGCACGAGCTCCGCCCGGACGACCGACGTGACGAGACCCGCGACGACGGTGACCACGGGACGCACCGGCCCCACCTACGACCGGTGGCCTCTCGTCGGCCAGGCTGCGGGGGTGGCGCCTCGGCTGGACCTGCCTGGAGAACGGCGCACCGCCTGGGCCGGCGGGCCGGTGCAGGCGGCAGCTGTGCGGTCGTGGGCACTGTCATCGGGCCCCGACGTCGCCCCCCGGGCGCCCATGCCGGGCTGCGGGGGCGCGTTCGGCGTTCTCCCAGCGCCTTCGAGGGGCAGATCCGGGGCGGCACGAGCGCCCCACGCGTGCCGTGGGGCGCTCTCAGGGCTTCCTGGAGAACTCTCACGGCCGATGTGAACGCTCACATCCCGTTCGCTTCCTCAGGCGGGCATCGCTCGGGCCGGCGTGCGCGGGCCCGAGCGATGCCCAGAACACTCCCGCTCAGGTCCGGAGCACTCCCGGGTCCTCGGGTGCGAGCGATGCGAGGATGCGGTTCAGGTCCTGCACGGACGCGAACTCGACGGTCAGCTTCCCGCGAGTCTTGCCGAGGTCGACCTTGACGCGCGTCTCGAACCGGTCGGACAGACGGGTCGCGAGCTCGTCGAGGGCCTCGTTGCGGATGCCCGCACGCGGCCGCGGCTTACGCGTCGGCGCGGTCTCGTCGCCGCCGAGCGACACGATCTCCTCGACCGCGCGGACGGACAGGCCCTCCGAGACGATCCGCTGCGCCAGGCGCTCGATCGCGGCACCATCGCTCAGGCCGAGCAGCGCCCGCGCGTGACCCGCCGACAGCACGCCGGCCGCGACGCGCCGCTGCACCAGCGGGGGCAGGCGGAGCAGCCGCAGCGTGTTGGAGATCTGCGGGCGGGAACGGTGGATCCGCGTGGCGAGCTGCTCGTGGGTGCAGCCGAAGTCGTCGAGCAGCTGCTGGTACGCGGCGGCCTCCTCCAGCGGGTTCAGCTGCGAGCGGTGCAGGTTTTCCAGCAGCGCGTCGCGCAGCAGGTCGGAGTCCTCGGTGTCGCGGATGATCGCGGGGATCGTCGTGAGGCCGGCCTCCTGCGTGGCCCGCCAGCGCCGCTCCCCCATGATCAGCTCGTAGCCGTCGTCGGCGGCACGCACGACGACCGGCTGCAGGACGCCGATCTCGCGGATCGAGCCGACCAGCTCACCGAGGGCGTCCTCGTCGAACACCTGCCGCGGCTGACGCGGGTTGGGGCGGATCGAGCCCACGGGGAGCTCGGCGAACCGCGCGCCGGGGACCGGGACCAGCCCGTCGACGTCGGCGGCTGCGACCCAGTCGTCCGAGGACCCGCTCGGCGCTGCCGGGGCCACCGCAGGGCCGTCGCTCCCGCCGCCGGGCGTTGCCTCGCCCGTCTGACCTGCGACGTCGTCCGCCGCAGATCCGGCACCCGGGACGGCGACGTCGGGCGCGGTCGAGACCGCCTCGGTGCCGGCGTCCGCGGGCGCATCCAGCACTGCTGTGGCGGCGTCCGCCGGTGCGCTCGCTGCGGCTGCGGCGTCGGCCGCGGCCGCCTCCGCCTTGCGGCTGTCGGGGAAGAACACGTCCACCGGGCGGTCGCCGGTACTGCGCGGTGTGTCGAGCCCTGTCGGGATGAGGGCTCCCAGACCGCGGCCGAGACCGCGTCGCTTCTCGCTCACTGATCCTCCTGTGCGGACCCGGCCGGCACACCGGCGGGGATGTCGTTGCGAGCGGCCCCAGGCGCGGCGCGCTCAGCGAGCTCACGTGCGGCCTCGAGGTAGGCGAGCGCCCCGGAGGAGCCGCCGTCGTACGTCATGACGGTCTGCCCGTAGCTCGGCGCCTCCGAGATGCGCACGGAGCGCGGCACGGTCGTGCGCAGGGTGCGCTCCGGGAAGTGGGTGCGGACCTCCTCGGCCACCTGCTGGGCGAGGTTGGTCCGTGCGTCGTACATGGTCAGCAGGATCGTCGAGACCGAGAGATGCGGGTTGAGGTGCGCCTGGATCAGCTCGATCGTCTTCAGCAGCTGGGACAGCCCTTCGAGCGCGTAGTACTCGCACTGGATCGGGATGAGCACCTCGCGTGCCACGACGAACGCGTTGATCGTGAGCAGACCGAGGCTCGGCGGGCAGTCCACGAAGACGTAGTCGATCTGCTCGAGACCCTGCGTCGTGCGCCAGTCGAGGTAGGCGTCGAGCGCCGTGCGCAGCCGGGTCTCGCGCGCGACCATCGAGACCAGCTCGATCTCGGCGCCGGACAGGTCGATGGTCGCGGGCAGGCACCAGAGACCGGGGACGTCCGGGCTCTCCTGCACGGCCTCGTGCATGGGCGCGCCGTCCACGAGGACCTCGTAGATCGAGGGCGTGCCGGCACGGTGGTCGATGCCGAGGGCCGTGGACGCGTTGCCCTGCGGATCGTTGTCCAGGACGAGGACCTGAAGCCCGGCCTGGGCCAACGCGGCCGCGAGGTTCACCGTGGTCGTCGTCTTGCCGACGCCGCCCTTCTGGTTGGCGACGGTGATCACGCGGGTCCGCTCGGGCCGGGGGAACTTGCGGCCCTTGAGCTCGATACGCCGACGGGCGTCGAGCTGCAGCTCGGCCAGCAGCGGCGTGTCCGCCGACGGGCGCGGCAGGCTGTCGACCAGCGCCGCGCGCCGCGCCTCCTCCGGGTCGGTGCCGTCACTGCGCCCGGGGCGCTCGTCGAGGTCGGTCACGCTGCCGCGCGCCGGAAGGTCTGCCACGGTTCCTCTTTCGTCATCCTGCACCGCGGGAGCGGCATCAGTGCTGGTCAGCGTCTCGCGCGGCGGGGCTGCGGGAGTCTCGTCACCGGACGCCACAGCGCCCGGGGTGACGATCGGCGAAGCGGCCGACTGCGCGTTCCCCGGTCCATCCTCCGACTCGGACCCCTCAGCCGGGCGTGCGCCGTCGGTCGCCGCGCTCGCTCCGGGACTGGTCGCCGCGGCGGACTCCTCCGGGGTGCCCGCGTTCTCCTGCCAGGGGTAAGCAGCACCCATGTCCGCCACGGAGAGCGGCTGCGGGCGGCCCTGTCGGCGCGTCCGGATCTCGTCCCCGGGTGCGGCCGAGCCGGTGGTTCCACGTGAAACCTCGTGCGCGCCGGCGCCGTCGCTGGCGGCTGCGAGCTCCGTGCCGGCGGCGCCGTTCGCGCTGCCGAGATCGGCGGTGACCGCGCGAGGCGCCGCAGCCGCGGAGGCGGTCGACGCGCTGGTTTCACGTGGAACAGCAACGTCGGTCGCTGAGAATGCCTGATCGGCCCGCGCACTGTGGTCAGGGGCGGCGGTTTCACGTGAAACGGGATCGCCAGCGGCGGCGGGGCTGGCCGGCGCCTGGGCCGGCGCTCCCTCGGGCTTCGCCGTCGACGGCGCAACGCCCGGGAGGCCCTGACCGGCGGGAGCCGAGGGTGCCGTCGGAGACACGGCTGCGGTAGCCGCAGAGGGTGCCGTCGGAGTCACGGCTGCGGTAGCCGAGAGCACCGTCGGAGTCACGGCTGCGGTAGCCGGAGAGGGCGCGGCACTCGTGAGGTCCGCGGGCGTCCACCGGGGTGCGCCATCACGGATTGCCGCGCGCTCCCCCGGTCGCGGGTCGCCGTCGGTCGAGCCGGCGTCGGTGCCCGTGGCCGGGACGGTCGCGGCGTCGGTCGTCCCGGCGGGCTCGACCGGGCCCTGACCAGCGCCGTCACGTTCCGCCAGACCGCGGCCGGCGGCAGGCGCCGCACGCCAGGGCTCACCGGTTCCGCCGTTCCGCACTCCGTCCGGCTGGGACGGGCCTCCGGACATGTGCGCGACGTCGGGGGGTACCGCGACGCCCATCGTGCCGCGAGGGGAGGTGCCCGCGTCACGCACGGGGTCAGGGATCGCGTTCGTCGTGGCCTGCGACAGCGCGGCGGCCGCGCGCTCGGCAGCCTCCCGCTCCTCGCGGCGCTTCTTCCTACCGAACACGCGGACCCCTTCCTCGTACTGCCGTCACGATCCGCGTCGGTTCGGTGCCGGCGATCGTGCTTGCCTCGTGCACCTCGCCGTCCGTCAGGCCCAGCTTCCGCATCACCGGCGCCGCCTCGGCGAGCTCGTCCCCGGCGCGGGCACCCTTCATGGCGACGATGTGACCGCCGACCCTCACCAGGGGCACGGTCCACCGGTACAGCTTGTCGAGCGATGCGACGGCGCGTGCCGTCACTGCGTCCGCCTCGACGGCGCCGTCCAGCTCCTGCGCCCGCGCTCGTCGCACCTCGACGTTGGTGAGCCCGGTGCGCTCGACGACGTCCAGGAGCCAGGTGACCCGGCGTTCCATCGGCTCGACGAGCATCACGTGAGCCTGCGGCCGCATCGCCGCAACGACGATGCCCGGCAGGCCCGCGCCGGAGCCGATGTCGACCACGAGGCCGGACTGGGGAAGGAACGGGACGACCGCTGCGGAGTTGAGCAGGTGCCGCTCCCAGAGTCGCGGGAGCTCCCGCGGCCCGAGCAGGCCGCGCAGCTCCCCCTCCTCCGTCAGGTAGGCGTGGAACGCCTCGACCGCGGGCCAGGCGTCGCCGAAGAACTCAGGAAGTCGCCGGTCACCGTCCCACGGGTCGGCGAGCAGCTCGCTGCCTGCGTCAGCGCCCGTTTCGTCTGGCACCCGGTCGCTCCTGTTCCACGTGAAACGAACATCGTCGCGACGTGAGAGCCCCCTCGGGAACAGCCTCGTCATCGCGGGCCTACGCTACCCCGCCGGGCACCCGCACGGCCGCTGCCTCTCCGTCCGGTGCACACCGGATCGGAGTGGACGACACCTGTCCGCCCGACCGCGTCGGTCGAAGGGATCCTTGCGCTCGTCAGTGCCACCCGTCGTGCCCCTTCGCCGCGGGCTCTCCCCCGGTGCAACGCCTGCCGACGCGCTGCCCGGAGTGCCTCGCTCCGGGACGAACTCCCTGGTCAGGGCCCCGCTCCTTCGCTTCTGCCCAGACCTCCCGAGTCGCGTGCCGCGTACGGTCTGCGCTCGGTCTTCCGCGTGACCGGCGAGACCCGCCCGGGGTTAGTGGTGCATCCACGTGCCCTGCGCCAGCGCTGTGCCCTACGGGTGCCGGCCATGCCTCGCCCCGTGGCCATGACGCCGGGCCACCGCCGCAGATCCCTGCGGGTCGCAGTGCGCGGGCCCGCAGACCGCGGCGACACCCCGCCGCCCGCCATTGACATCACGGCGACGGCAACCGTGCCCGCGGTACATCGCCGGGCCGGTGTCGTGGCTCGAGTCGGCCCGCAGGCCGGGCCTCCCCGTCCGTCCGCGCCCTGGTCCGCCCGTGCCGCATCCACGCGTCCGGTCTCCGCCCCACCGTCCGGCGTGCCCGGCACCGGCGGGCCGCGTGGGCGGTCCGCCCACGCCGGCCTCGTCCCACCGGGCGACGCAGGTAGCGCTTCGCTCGACACCTACGTCGCCGCCCTTGCGCCGCTCGCGCGCCGCGCACATGCGCTGCGGCCGGCGAACCCGTGGTCGCGCCACTCGTGCAAGCCCGTCCTCCTCCTACCCGCCCGGGCTGCGTCGTCGCACAACCCGCCCGTCCGTGTCCTCCCCCTGCTCGCCCCAGTCGGTCCCGCCTTGCCCGCCCGTCCGTCTCCTCACCCTGCCCGCCCTGGGCCGGCCCCAACCGACCCGGCCCGGCCCGCGATACCCGAGCCGGCCCTCTCCCGCCTTCTCTGCCCGGTCCCCGCCCCTCCCCGGCCCGTCCGCCTCGGCAAGTTCGACGCGTCCCGGTCATCCCGCTCCGAGTCCGATACCCCGACCGACCTCGGACCTCCGCACCGGCGCCCCCGACCGACGCATGACGGGCACGTGCGGCCAGTTGCTGCCCGTCCCGTGTCATCGACGGAGCGGGCGCGGCCGGCGGCTCCGCGCACGCCGGCCGGGACCGCGCAGGCATTCAACGACGAACCGGTCGCCGCGAACGCCGGGGCTGCTCTCTGCTGTTCGGACCGCTCCCGTTTCACGTGGAACCGCCGACGCAGGCGTCCTGCGCATCCGTCCGTCCTGGACCGTGCAGGCCAGCGAGCCCCGAGCCGGTGGCTGGGCAGGACCGACGCAGCCCCCACTCCTTGGGCCTGGGTTTCACGTGGAACGTCGGCTGCGCGACAGTCGTGCGCCTGCTCTCCTCGGATCCAGCCCACGCGTCCTCAGGCCGGAAGCCCGTGGGGAGGGATATCTCCACGACACACCCCGGTGCACGGGACCCATCGTTGACCGCGAGGTACGGAGACGCCGCCCCTCGCCGCGGCATGGGCGCACCTCACGGTCCGGTCAAGGGGCACATTGGTCCCCGCAACCGAGGAGCTGCCCTGGCGCACCCGCTGGCGGATGAGGCCGTGGAGATTGGTTGCCCGCGACCGGGGAACTGCCCGCCCACGGCGGTGAGGTCCGCACGACTCATTGCAGGTCACAGCGCCGCGGCCTGCCCCAGGCACAGAGCACCCACCCTCAGAGAGCGACCACCGCCAGGAATCCGAGCGCACCGACGACACCGACGGCACACCGTCCGGCCGACCCCCGGCCCAGGCGTCAGACCCGGTCCTGTTCAGTCTCGGCTCCGCCGGCCGTCGTCCATGCCGGCGGTGGCACACACGCCGCGTTCTCGCGAGGTCCGGCCGGTCCTTCTCTGCAGTACTCAGACACGCGGCCCGGCAGGCGGCCAGCGGAGGGTCCCCGGCCTGCCGCAGTCGCGCCCCACTCCCCTGCCCGAGGCACGGCCCCGGGGAGGACGCACCGCGTCGCGCGCGACCCACCACCCGAGCAACCCCTGCGCTGGCCTCCTCTCCCGTTGGCGAGCCCGCCCCGCACTGCCCACCCGGGACAGATCAACAGACCGATCCGCCAGCGCCGAGCTGCTCGCCACGGTGAGAGAAGCTCTCGGCGGCCGGGAGCCCTTCGGCGCCCCCTGAACCGCAGCCTGTCTGTTTCACGTGGAACACCGCAGAAGACGTCCACTGCGAGCCCTGGGTCGGGGACGGGCCTACGAGCCCTGGAACGGTACCGAGCGAAGGAGCTCGTCCAGCACGGCACGTCGTACGCCCGCGCCTGTACGGCGTCGACCGTGCAAGGGCGCCTCCGGCGCCGACGGCATTGCCCGCGGCGATGTGCTCAGTGCCGCCGCACGTACCGTCGGACGCGTGGACGGTGATCGGAGCCGTCGGCGGGGTGCAGTCGTGCGGAACTGTCGGCGGTATGCGGGGCGTGAATGCCCACGCGGACCCGACCTGCCTTCCGTCGCTTCTTCGAGCTTCCGCCCTGCGGGCCGGGGAACCCGAGAACGCCCGCACAGCGGCTGCGAAGGGCGCGGCGGCCCCCCGCGGCGGACCGCCTCCGCATGGACCGTCATGGCACGTACCGCGCGCCCCCCCGGGGGGGGGAAGACCGGAACCCGAGCCATGCACCCCGCAGCACCCCTCGGTGCCACACGCGCTGACACAGGCGGCGGTCCATCGCGCGTCGAGCACTCTGTGAACGTTCCGTCACCGCCGCAGAGCCAGTCAGGTTGTCGGCATGCCAGGGTCGTGCGAGCACAACCCCCGGCCGACCACGCGCCCCGCACATCCTGGTCTCGCCGTGCGGCAACGGTCGCGGACCGCCGCGCCTACCTCGTCCGATGCACACCGAGGCCGCGCGACATCTTCGGCCCCTGTGCGCCCAAGCGACGCCCACATGAGAACGTCTCCCTCCGGAGCACTTTCGGTTCGGCCACCACAGAGTGCCCACTCAGGCCCGGTCGGACGCAACGGCGGTGAGGAGCCGGTACTCCCGGGCGGCGCAGCTCCGACCGGGGCCATCGCAGGGCAAGCACCACGTCGCCAAAGGGACTCGCCCGCCGCGTCGCCGGGTGCACCGGGCCCGGCGTCGGCTCGGCGTCCGCGCGGCAGGGTGGGTATGGAGCGCGGTATGGCCACCATCCGGGTCGCTCGATCCCCGCCGACCGACGTGCTCGGTCAGCAGGCGCCCAACGGTCGGGAGCCCACGGGCACGTCGTTGAGTCGGACAGCGCGGCCTCCTTGCCGACCGGCTGGGTCGAGCGATCAGCGCCGTTGGCGACGCGGGCCGCCCCTTCACCTCCGCGCCATCGGTCCTGTTCCACGTGAAACGGTCACGGCACCCGGCCGACGCCGCCTACCGGACCCGTCGAACGCGCCTGCGACACGTGGGCGCCCTGGGCGTAGCGTCGCGAGCCCGCTACCGGGTCGGTCGAGTCCAAGGTGAGGTCGGTGGATCCGCTGGTGCACGTGGAACCGTACGTCCTCCCGGGCAGTACCCAGGTGGAGCAGCGCGTCTACAGGACGGTTCCACGTCGAACAGCCGTCTGCTGGCCGGTTCCACGTGGAACATCTCGTCCCCAGACGGTTCCCCGTCAAACAGGCGTCTGCCAGACGGTTCCACGTGGAACAACCGCGCCGCCGCGGGCGCCCGCACCAGATCCGGCCCCGTGCCGGCGCCACGCTCGACGCCGACCCCGGAACCCCCACCGCGGCCCGAGCGCGGGCACTGCCGCTCAATCCTCGGCGGCGCACGGAGGGCTTCTGGTACTCGTTCCACGTGGAGCAACAGTCCAGACGCCGACACCCACCGGCCTGGTGCGTAGGAGTCGTTCCACGTGAAACCCCGCGCGCCGGGCCCTGACAGCGCGTCATGGCGCGGCGCGCTCCGGCCGTCTGCTGAAGGCACGGTCATCCCCGCACGCCTCCGCCAGGCGGCCGGACGCACCTCTCCACCTCGCTGCTCGCCGCTCGCCGCGACAGCCTGACGCCACACGTACAGCGCAGCAGAGCGCATCCGCGCGGTCACACTGCGTGGCCGCGGCCACCCTGGCCGGTACGCCACGGTCCGAGACGGCCACCCAGGGCTGTGCCGCGGGCGCGCCCCGGCGGACGGCCGGCGCGATCAGCACGGTCAGAGCGCATTCCAGCACGGTCAGCGCACCGTTCAGCACTCCCCCGGCACCATCAACCACGGACGACGAAGGGGCGGGAGGCCGCAGCCTCCCGCCCCTTCGTGAGCTCGACGCGTCAGGCCGGGTGGATCACCACACGCCGCTCGGGCTCGACACCCTCGGAGTCGCTCACGAGCCCGGCCTCGGCCACGGCGTCGTGCACGACCTTGCGCTCGAACGGGTTCATCGGGTCGAGGGTCACCGGGGTGCCGTCGGCCTTCACGCGCTCGATCGCCACGCGCGCGACCTCGACGAGCGCGGTCCTGCGCTCCGCCCGGTAGCCGGCGATGTCCAGCATGAGGCGGGAACGCTCGCCCGTCTTCGTCTGCACGGCGAGACGCGTCAGCTCCTGCAGCGCGTCCAGCACCTCACCGTCCTTGCCGACCAGGCGGCGCAGCGAGTCGTCCGCCACGTCCTCCGCCACGATCTCCACCGCGGCACGGCCGTGCTCGACGTCGATGTCGATGTCGCCGTCGAGGTCCGCGATGTCGAGGAACTCCTCGAGGTAGTCGGCGGCGATCTCACCCTCCTCCTCGAGACGCGTGACGAGGTCGCCGTCCTGCACCGTGCTCGTCTCCGAAGTACCCATCTCTTCTCCGTTCAGGGATGTCGCACCCACGGCGGCCCGACCGGGCCGGTGAGCGGTGGTCAGGACGCGGCGGGCCCCTCGGCCTGGCCGGAGGACGAACTCTTGCGCTTCTTCTTCTTCGCTGCCGACGTGGTGCTCGGCGCATCCTCGGCCGGAGACGGTGCGTCGGCGGCGGTCGCCTCGGACGGCGCGGTGTCCTCCGGCGTGCCGTAGGGCGTCGTCTCGTCGGACGGGCGCTCCCCGGGCTGCACGGGACGCGCCTTCGCGCGGTCCTTGCGCTTCGGCTGCGGGCGCTGACCCCGCGGCTTCTCCTCGATCACAACCGTGCTGGGGGCGTCCGGCTCGACGACCTTGCCGCGGGCGGCCGCCTTCTTGGCCTGACGCGCCTTGTACGCCTTCTCCGCCTCGGAGCCGGGTGCCGGCATGCGGCGGATCGTGTAGAACTGCTGGCCCATCGACCACAGGTTCGTGGTGGTCCAGTAGATCAGCACACCGATCGGGAAGTTGACGCCGGAGAACGCGAAGATCAGCGGCAGCATGTAGAGCAGGATCTTCTGCTGCTGCGCCATGGGGCCCTGCAGTGCCGCCGGCGGCATGTTCTTCATCGTCAGCTGACGCTGCGTGGTGAACGTCGTCACCGACATCGCGATGATGAGGACGACCGTGACCACCTGGATGTGCCAGTTGCCGTCGGCCTGCAGGAACGTGCCCGACAGAGGAGCGCCCCAGATCGTCGCCGCCTCGGCCTGCCCGGCGAGCTCCTGGGTCAGCGGCCCGATGCTGTCGGCGCGGTCATAGGTCCCGGCGGCGAGACGCGGCAGCTCGAACAGGACCCTGAAGAGCGCGAAGAAGATGGGCGACTGCAGCAGGATCGGCAGGCAGGACGCGAACGGGTTGGTCCCGTGCTTCTTGTAGAGCTCCATCATCTCGCGGCTCATGGCCTCGCGGGACGCGGGGTCGCTCTTGCCCTTGTACTTCTTCTGGAGCGCCTGCATCTCGGGCTGCACCAGCTGCATGCCGCGCGACGCCTTGATCTGCTTGAAGAACAGCGGGATCAGCAGGATCCGCATCACGACCACGAGACCGACGATGGACAGCGCCCACGCGGCGCCGCTGGCCGGGTCGAGACCCACCCAGGTCAGCAGGTCGTGGAAGCGGACCATGAGCCACGCGACCACGACCATGATGGGCCACAGCAGGCCGTCCATCCATCCCATGAAACAGTGCTCCTTGCGAGCGTCAGTGCGCGGCGCGAGCCGCGTGGTGAGTGTGGTGCGCGTCGCGCGCAGGTGGAACGTCGTCGACGCCACCAGGGTTCCAGGGATGGCAGCGCGCCACCCGCCGGACCGCGAGCCAACCGCCACGCAGGGCGCCGTGACGCCGGACGGCCAGCACCGCGTACTGCGAGCACGACGGGTAGAACCGGCAGGTCTGCGGCGTCAGGGGTGACACGACGTGCTGGTAGACCCACAGCAGGCCGAGCAGCACGGCACTCGGCAGTCGGCGGACCGTGGACCATGCGGAGGCCCAGGTCATGCCGGCGCCCGGTGCTCGTCGCGGCCGGTCAGCCGCCGCCGGGCGGTGGTGAGCGCCCGGTCGAGGTCACGGCCGAGCTCCCCCGACGACGACCGCGCAGCCGCGGGCTGGGCCCGGACGACGAGCAACGAGCCGTCGGGGACGTCGCCGAGCCGCGCCGTGACCAGGGCCCGCAGCCGTCGCTTGACCCGGTTGCGGGTCACCGCGTTGCCGACGGCTCTGGACACGACAAGACCGACCACCGGCGGGCCGGGGTCGGTCGAGGTCGTGAGGTGCACGACGAGGGTGTCGCGGCCCCCGCGCGCGCCCCGGCGCACCGTCTGCTGGAAGTCGGCAGAGCGGCGCATCCGGTGCGCTACGGGGAGCACCGGGACGAGCGTCAGGCCGAGAGCTCGGTGCGCCCCTTGCGGCGGCGCGCCGCGAGGATGGCGCGGCCGGCGCGCGTCCGCATACGCAGACGGAAGCCGTGGGTCTTGGCCCGGCGCCGGTTGTTCGGCTGGAAGGTGCGCTTGGTCACGACGTTCTCCACACGTTTGTCGTAGCGATCGCACGCAGTCGCGCGACCAGGTCCTCGTGCCGTGTTCCACCGCTCCAGGGAACGCACGCTGTGAGACGTGCGACGGCGTCAGGGCGCGCCGGACGGAGCCGTTGAAAGGCTGAACCACGCTACGCTCCCGCCCGCGGCGCGGTCAAATGCGTGCACCGCAACCCTTCACGCCCAGCAGCAGGGAGCCCCGGCTGCCGGTGCGATACCCCAGGTCACCGGCTCCACGATACCGCCGCGTGCGGCGTGTCGCGTCTCTCACCCGGTCGCGCGCTTCTGCGCCCCGCCGCGTGGCCGTAGCATCGGCACGTCGCGCCTCCACGGGTGACACCGGGCCAGACCTGACGCGCCCCCCGACGGCGCGGCTCGCCCGGCGGCGATGCCCCCGCAGGCGCGGCGACGCACCGGCGGCTGCACCTCGACCGACCCTCCGCCCGCGCGCACAGGTGTGGACAACTATGTGGACGACGGTCGCCCGTGCGAGACTCAGCCCGCCCGCAGGACCGATCACGAGGTAGGACGTTGTCACAGGACGAAGAGCCGGCCCGCCTCTGGGGGCACGTGGTCGCCAGCCTCGAGGCGAGCCCCGACATCACCCCGCGGCAGCTGGCGTTCGTCCGTCTCGCGCACCCTCTGGGGCTGCTCGACGGCACCATGCTCCTGGCCGTCGGCAACGATCTGACCAAGGAGTACCTCGAGTCCCGCGTCCGCGCCGAGGTCACCCAGGCGCTGACGGAGGCCCTCGGGCGGGAGGCCCGGTTCGCGATCACGGTCGACCCCGAGGTCGCCGACGACGTCCCCCCCGCGCTGCGGGTGGTGCCGCCCGCGCCGGCGACCACTGGGTACGAGCGCAACGGCGAGGTGCGGCCGGACCTCGCGCTGGTGGGGTCGCACGGTTACGGCCGGGACGACACGACCGAGGACGACGCTCCCGCGCGCGACGACGCCCCGGACCGCGAGCAGCACCGCGAGACCCGTCCCGCCCTGCGCGCCGTCGACGGGCCCGGCCAGGACGGCCCGTCGCCGCGCCGCGGTCTCTCGGAGCCCGCGCGGCTGAACCCGAAGTACCTGTTCGAGACCTTCGTCATCGGCTCGTCCAACCGGTTCGCGCACGCGGCCGCCGTCGCGGTCGCCGAGGCACCCGCCAAGGCGTACAACCCGCTGTTCATCTACGGCGACTCGGGGCTGGGCAAGACGCACCTGCTGCACGCGATCGGTCACTACGCGCAGAACCTGTACCCCACCGTGCGGGTGCGCTACGTGAACTCCGAGGAGTTCACGAACGACTTCATCAACTCCATCGGCGAGGGCAAGGCCGGCGCGTTCCAGCGCCGCTACCGCGAGGTCGACGTCCTGCTCATCGACGACATCCAGTTCCTGCAGGGCAAGGAACAGACGATGGAGGAGTTCTTCCACACGTTCAACACGCTCCACAACGCGAGCAAGCAGGTCGTCATCACGTCGGACGTCCCGCCCAAGCAGCTCAACGGGTTCGAGGACCGGATGCGGTCCCGGTTCGAGTGGGGCCTGATCACCGACGTGCAGCCGCCGGACCTCGAGACCCGGATCGCGATCCTGCGCAAGAAGGCCGCGAGCGAGCGGCTGCAGGCGCCGGACGACGTGCTGGAGTACATCGCGTCGCGGATCTCGACCAACATCCGTGAGCTCGAGGGCGCCCTCATCCGCGTCACCGCGTTCGCGAACCTCAACCGGCAGCTGGTCGACGTGTCGTTGGCGGAGATCGTCCTGAAGGACCTCATCACCGACGACCAGACGCAGGAGATCACCGCGACGACGGTCATCGGCCAGACGGCGGCGTACTTCGGGCTGTCGATCGAGGACCTGTGCGGCTCGAGCCGTTCGCGGGTGCTGGTGACCGCGCGGCAGATCGCCATGTACCTGTGCCGGGAGCTCACCGACCTGTCCCTGCCCAAGATCGGGCAGGCCTTCGGTGGGCGGGACCACACCACGGTCATGCACGCCAACCGCAAGATCCGCGAGCTCATGGCCGAGCGTCGCTCGATCTACAACCAGGTGACCGAGCTGACCAACCGCATCAAGCAGCAGCACCGCGGCTGACGCCCGCCACGGCAGGGGCACGGGACCGCTCGGCGGAGCCCGCACTCGTGGACGGACGGCACCTGCCAGCGCGGGTGGTCGGCGAACCGTCCCGCGAGGGTGGTCAGCGGCGCCTGGTGCGGCCCCCACAGGTGATCGGTGACCCCTCGGTGCCGTCGGCAGCGCCCACGGCGAGTGGCACCGGTGCCTCCTCTCTCGTTCGCTGACGTGTCCCTGCGTCTGCCCCCGACGGGTCCCGCGCGTCTCCCCCTCACGGGCAGCGCTCCCCGTCACGGGCCGCCCTCCCCCCTCACGGGTCGGCCACTCCCCCTGACGGGTCCCCGCGACGCTCCCGACGCCTCCCCGGGACCGCACCGCGGGGGGTGAAACCGGTCACCCCGACGACGGGCCGGCCGCGCACCCGGAGCGGGACGTCGTGGCCGGCCCCGGGCGGTCCGCCCGTCCGACGTCCCGCGGCCTGTGGGCAGGATGGTCGGACTGTCCGGTTCTCTCCACCGCGGATCCCGGTTGTCCACAGGTTTGCCCACCGCCTGGGGACACTTGTGAAGCAGTTCACCCGGACAGGCCCACGCCTGTGGACAACCGTCCTGATATCTCCCGCTTCATGGCTCTGACCTGCGAGGATGTCAGGATGCTCGCGCCGGGCCACCTCACCGACCGAGCTTCAAGGACCGCCCGGGACCCCGCCACCATGAGAGGACTCTCACCACCAAACCCGGACAAGTGTCTTGACGAGCCTGTGGACATGCGGGTGAAACACGCATGGGACGAATGTTCACACCTGTGTACACATCTGTGGACGACGGTGGACGACACCCACGAGACCTGTGGACGCGGAGGTACCCGTCGGTGGACACGGATCGACGGTCTCGGGGGCGTCCACGTCCGTCCACCGCGACAGCCCTCCGCGTCCCCACCGGCCGCACAGCACGATCCGTGGCCTGACCTGCACGAGGACACGTTGTCCACATGATCAACACCCCCGATGACGACGACGACCCATTCACCAGGAAGAGATCCACACACCGACGTGGGGTGCGGCGGTGCGGCGACCGGGCAAGGCCCGGAAGGCCGGGGACACCGAGCTCCTCGCACGGTGTACCCGGCGTCGGACGTGTCGCGTAGTCTTCGGCTCAGCCCCACCAGCGCTCGCCGTCGTGCCCGCCCGTGCCTCTCGGCACGCCGCGCACGAGCCGGACGGGCCGGACGACGAGAAGGTGATGCATGAGGTTCCGCGTCGATCGTGACGTGCTCGCCGATGCCGTCACGTGGACCGCACGCAGCCTGCCGACCCGCCCGCCGGTCCCCGTCCTGGCGGGCGTGCGCATCGAGGCGGACACCACCGGCACGATCCAGCTCTCGAGCTTCGACTACGAGGTCTCCGCCCGTGCGCAGCTCCCGGCGGACGTGAGCGAGCCCGGCACCGTGCTCGTGTCCGGGCGTCTGCTCGCCGAGATCTCCCGCGCCCTGCCGGCCAAGCCGGTCGATGTCGTCCTCGACGGCACGAAGGTGCAGGTCACGTGCGGTGCCAGCCGGTTCACGCTGCTGACGATGCCCGTCGAGGACTACCCCAACCTCCCGGTCATGCCGGAGGTCACGGGCACCGTCGACGGTGACGAGCTCACCCACGCCGTCGCGCAGGTGTCCGTCGCGGCCAGCCGCGACGACACCCTGCCGCTGCTCACCGGCGTGCGCGTGGAGATCGAGGGCGAGAAGGTCACCCTGCTGGCGACCGACCGCTACCGCCTCGCCCTGCGCGAGATGACGTGGAAGCCCACCAACCCCGGCGTCGAGGCCGTGGCCCTGGTGCGGGCGCGCACGCTGTCCGACGCCGCCAAGTCGCTCGGCGGCTCGGGCTCGGTGTCGGTGGCGCTGTCCACCGGCGGCGGCGTCGACCTCATCGGTTTCGAGGCCGGCGGTCGGCAGACCACCAGCCTGCTGGTCGACGGCGACTACCCGCCCGTGCGCCGGCTGTTCCCCGACGAGACGCCGATCCACGCCATCGTCAACACGCAGGCGCTGGCCGAGGCCGCCAAGCGTGTCGCCCTCGTGGCCGAGCGCAACACGCCCATCCGCCTGACCTTCAGCGAGGGCCAGGTCGTGCTGGACGCCGGGCAGGGTGACGACGCGCAGGCGTCCGAGGCCCTCGAGGCCGTCCTCGTCGGTGACGACATCTCGGTGGCGTTCAACCCGCAGTTCCTGGCCGACGGCCTGGGTGCCCTGGACACGACGTTCGTCCGGATGTCGTTCACGCACCCGAACAAGCCGGTCGAGTTCACCGGTCAGGAGTCGCTGGAGAGCGACGACCGCAAGGACTACCGCTACCTGCTGGTGCCGATCCGCTTCGCCAGCTGACTCGCGCGCGGCCGGGCCGCGGGTGCGGCACAGTGACCGGGTCGGGCCCGGACGGGGCCCGCGGAGAGGGGCAGGGCATGCACATCGGTCTGGTCGGGCTGGGCAAGATGGGCGCGAACATGCGCCAGCGCATCCGGGAGGCGGGGCTCGAGGTCACGGGCTTCGACCGCAACCCGGACGTGAGCGACGTGCCCACGCTGGAGGCCATGGTCGACGCGCTGCCGGCCGGTGAGCGCGTCGTGTGGGTCATGGTCCCCTCGGGTCCGGTCACCGACGCGGTGGTCCAGGACCTCGCGGGTCTGCTGACCGCCGGTGACCTGGTGATCGACGGGGGCAACTCCTACTACCAGGACGACGAGCCGCACGCGGCCCTGCTCGCCGAGCGAGGCATCGGCTTCATCGACGCGGGGGTGTCGGGCGGCATCTGGGGCCTGGAGAACGGCTACGGCCTCATGGTCGGCGGCGCGGCTCGGGACGTCGAGCGCGCCATGCCCGTGTTCGACGCGCTGCGTCCCCCGGGTGAGCGCGCCGACGGCTTCGTGCACGCGGGCCCCGTGGGCGCGGGGCACTACGCGAAGATGGTCCACAACGGCATCGAGTACGGGCTGATGCAGGCGTACGCCGAGGGCTACGAGCTCCTCGCGGCGAAGGACCTCGTCACCGACGTGCCGGCGACGATGCGTGCCTGGTCGACCGGCACGGTCGTGCGGTCCTGGCTGCTGGACCTGCTGGTGCAGGCGCTCGAGGACGACCCGAAGTTCGGGGCGATCGACGACTGGGTCGAGGACTCGGGCGAGGGCCGCTGGACCGTCGACGAGGCGATCGACCTGGCCGTCCCGGCCCCGGTCATCTCCGCTGCGCTGTTCGCGCGCTTCTCCTCGCGTCAGGGCGAGTCGCCGGCGATGAAGGCCGTCGCCGCCCTGCGTCAGCAGTTCGGCGGCCACGCTGTGCGGGCCGCCGGCGGCGAGACCGTGACCCCGTCGGCACCGCCCACGTCGGAGGCCTGAGCCGCGTGTACGTCGCGCACCTGTCCCTCACCGACTTCCGGTCGTACCCGCAGGTCGAGCTCCCGCTCGACCCGGGCATCACCGCGCTCGTCGGGCCGAACGGGCAGGGCAAGACGAACCTCGTCGAGGCGATCGGGTACGTCGCGACGCTCGGCAGCCACCGGGTGCCGTCCGACGCCGCGCTGGTCCGGGCCGGGACGAACCGGGCCGTCGTGCGCGCCAAGGTCGTCCGGGAGGAGCGCGCGACGCTCGTCGAGGTCGAGATCACGCCCGGCAAGGCGAACCGGGCGCGGATCAACGGCGGCTCCCCCGGCCGGGCGCGTGACGTGCTCGGCATCCTGCGGACCGTCCTGTTCGCCCCCGAGGACCTCGCGCTGGTCAAGGGCGACCCGGACGGGCGCCGCCGGTTCCTCGACGACCTGCTCGTGCAGCTCACGCCGCGCATCGCCGGTGTCCTGAGCGACTACGAGCGTGTCCTGCGGCAGCGGTCGGCCCTGCTGAAGTCCGCCGCGGCGGCGACGCGGGCGCGGTCCGGGGCGGACCTGCGCACGCTCGACGTCTGGGACGCGAAGCTCGCGCAGACCGGCGCCCAGGTGGTCGTCGCGCGCCAGGCGCTGGTGGCGGCCCTGCGCCCGCGCGCCGCGGAGGCGTACCACCAGGTCAGCGCGGGGCAGGGCGAGCTGGGGCTGACGTACCGCTCCTCCCTGGACGCCGCGCTGGGCCAGGCGGACGACGAGCCCGCCGTCGCACCGGGGGCCGGCGTCGAGGTGGTCGAGGCGCGGCTGCTCGAGGCGATGGGCCGGCTGCGGAGCAAGGAGATCGAGCGGGGCGTGTGCCTGGTCGGTCCGCACCGGGACGACCTGCACCTCACCCTCGGCGACCTGCCGGCGAAGGGGTACGCGAGCCACGGCGAGTCGTGGTCGGTCGCCCTCGCGCTGCGGCTCGCGTCGTACGCGCTGCTGACGCACGGTGTCGACGACGCGGGTGCGTGGGCGGCCGACTGGGGGCCCGACGGTGAGCCGGTGCTGATCCTGGACGACGTGTTCGCCGAGCTCGACACGCGTCGACGTGAGCGTCTGGCCGAGCTGGTGGCGCCCGCGCGGCAGGTGCTGGTGACGGCGGCGGTGCCGCAGGACGTGCCCGAGCCGCTGGCCGGCGCGCGGGTCGACGTCATGGCTGGTGAGGTGGCGCGTGCCCGCTGACCGCGGGCCCCGTGCCCGGCGCGCACCCGCGACCCCCGACGCACCCGGTGCGGCGGGCGGTACCCCGGACGACGACACCCTGCTGCCGGCGCCGACGGCTGTCCCGGACGGCGTCCCGGTCTCCGAGCTGGTGGACCTGACGCCCCCGGAGCAGGTGGTGCGCGCGGCGCTCGCCCGGGCGAAGCAGGCCGCGCGGGCCCGTGGCCTGCGGCCCGGGGTGGTCCGCAGCAGGCCCGTGAGCAGCGGGTCCGCGCCCGGGGCGCGTGACCCCCAGCCCCTGTCGGTCTCGGCGGGCCTGCTCGCGCGGGACCTGGGCTGGGAGCCCGGCCTGGTGGTGGGCGACCTGGTGCACCGGTGGGCGCAGATCGTCGGACCGCAGATCGCCGACCACTGCGAGTACGTGTCCTTCACGTCCGGGCTGCTGACGGTCCGCGCCTCGTCGACGGCGTGGGCGGCGAACCTGCGGCTGCTGGCCCCGGCGATGCTCGCGCGGTTCGACGAGGCCCTGGGCGAGGGTGTCGTGGTGCAGGTGGACGTGCTGGGACCGGTGGGGCACGGCTTCGGACGCGGTCCGCGCCGGGTCGCGGGCCGGGGCCCGCGGGACACGTACGGCTGACGCCGTCCCCCTGCACGGCCGCCGCGCGCCCGACCTGCCCGTGATCGGGCGTCTGCCGGGTAGACTGGACAGGTCATCCAAGGCGCCTGCGCGCCCCCGTGAGCCCAGAACTCCGCCACCGTGGAGTGATCCGGACTCCTGGACGGTTCGCAGCCGTTCACGACGCGCCTGACGCCCACCAGCTCTCGAGGAGAACCGCCGCCCGTGGCCGACCAGAGCACCCCTCGCGACCCGCAGGACACGACCGCCGAGGAGCAGGGAACGGCCGCCGCAGCACCCCGGCGCGTGGACGACGGCTCGTACGACGCCAGCGCGATCACCGTCCTCGAGGGCCTCGAGGCCGTCCGCAAGCGCCCCGGCATGTACATCGGGTCGACGGGCGCCCGCGGGCTGCACCACCTGGTCTACGAGGTCGTCGACAACTCGGTGGACGAGGCCCTGGCGGGCTACTGCGACACCATCGAGGTGACGCTGCTCGCCGACGGCGGCGTGCGCGTCACCGACAACGGGCGCGGCATCCCCGTGGCGATCCACCCCACCGAGGGCCGTCCCACCGTCGAGGTCGTCATGACGATCCTGCACGCGGGTGGCAAGTTCGGCGGTAGCGGCTACGCCGTCTCGGGTGGTCTGCACGGCGTCGGCATCTCGGTCGTCAACGCGCTGTCCTCCCGCGTCGAGACCGTGGTCAAGCGTGACGGCTTCACCTGGACCCAGAGCTTCGCGGACGGCGGCAAGCCCGTCGGCGAGCTCCGCAAGGGCGAGCCGACGGACGCCACGGGCACGTCGCAGACGTTCTGGGCCGACGGCACGATCTTCGAGACCGTCGACTACGACTTCGAGACCCTGCGCGCCCGCTTCCAGCAGTACGCGTTCCTCAACAAGGGCCTGAAGATCTCCCTGACGGACGAGCGGCCGCAGCACACCGGCACCGACGACGAGGTCACCGGCGAGTCGGGCGACGACCAGCAGCCGGAGACGACGGTCCGCACGGTCACGTACAAGTACGACGGCGGCCTGGTCGACTACGTCAAGCACCTGAACTCGGCCAAGAAGGTCGACCACGTGCACCCCGAGGTCATCGACTTCGAGGCGGAGGACACGACCCGCAAGATCTCCGTCGAGATCGCGCTGCAGTGGACCACCGCGTACTCCGAGTCGGTCCACACGTTCGCCAACACGATCTCGACCACCGAGGGCGGCACGCACGAGGAGGGGTTCCGGGCGGCGATGACGTCGCTGATGAACCGCTACGCGCGCGAGAAGGGCATCCTCAAGGACAAGGACGAGAACCTCACCGGCGACGACATCCGCGAGGGCCTGACGGCAGTCATCTCGGTCAAGCTCGGCGAGCCGCAGTTCGAGGGCCAGACCAAGACCAAGCTCGGCAACACCGACGCCAAGCGCTTCGTCCAGCAGGTCGTCAACGACCAGCTCGGGGCCTGGCTCGACGCGCACCCGTCCGAGGCCAAGGACGTCATCCGCAAGTCGATCCAGGCGGCCGCGGCGCGCATGGCGGCCCGCAAGGCGCGCGAGGCGACCCGCCGCAAGGGTCTGCTCGAGTCCAACTCGATGCCCGGCAAGCTGCGCGACTGCCAGTCCAACAACGCGGCCGAGTGCGAGGTCTTCATCGTCGAGGGTGACTCCGCCGGCGGCTCCGCCGTCCGTGGGCGCAACCCCCGCACGCAGGCGATCATGCCGATCCGCGGGAAGATCCTCAACGTCGAGCGGGCGCGTCTGGACAAGGCCCTGGGCAACCAGGAGGTGCAGGGGCTCATCACCGCCTTCGGCACCGGCATCGGCGAGGACTTCGACATCTCGAAGCTGCGCTATCACAAGATCGTGCTGATGGCCGACGCCGACGTCGACGGCCAGCACATCCGCACGCTGCTGCTGACGCTGCTCTTCCGCTACATGCCGGAGCTCATCAAGGGTGGGTTCGTCTACATGGCGCAGCCGCCGCTCTACCGCATCAAGTGGAGCAACGCGCCGCACGACTACGTCTACTCGGACCGCGAGCGTGACGCGGTGATCGCGGACGGGCGTGCGAACAACCGGCGCCTGCCCAAGGACAACGCGATCCAGCGGTACAAGGGCCTGGGCGAGATGGACTACACGGAGCTGTGGGAGACGACCATGTCGCCCGAGCACCGCACGCTGCTGCAGGTGACGATGGACGAGGCCGCGGCCGCCGACGAGATCTTCTCGGTGCTGATGGGCGAGGACGTCGAGGCCCGTCGCGCGTTCATCCAGCGCAACGCCAAGGACGTGCGCTTCCTCGACATCTGACGCGGACGCCGGCGAGCCCGGCGCACGCGACCGAGCTGGTACTGACGACTGGAGTGACCCGCACGTGACCGAGACCCCGGGCGAGATCGAGCACGGCCGCATCGACCAGGTGGACCTGCAGCTCGAGATGCAGCGTTCCTACCTGGACTACGCGATGGCCGTCATCGTCGGCCGTGCGCTGCCGGACGTCCGCGACGGCCTCAAGCCGGTGCACCGGCGCGTCATCTACGCGATGTACGACGGCGGCTACCGCCCCGACCGGCAGTTCTCCAAGTGCAGCCGCGTCGTCGGCGACGTCATGGGCAAGTACCACCCGCACGGTGACACGGCGATCTACGACGCCCTCGTCCGCCTGGTGCAGGACTGGTCGATGCGTTACCCGCTGGCGTCCGGCCAGGGCAACTTCGGCTCCCCCGGTGACGACCCGGCCGCCGCCCCGCGGTACACCGAGACCAAGATGGCGCCGCTGGCCATGGAGATGGTCCGGGACATCGACGAGGACTCCGTCGACTTCCAGGACAACTACGACGGCCACACGCAGGAGCCGGCCGTCCTGCCGGCCCGGTTCCCGAACCTGCTGGTCAACGGCTCGGCGGGCATCGCCGTCGGCATGGCGACCAACATCCCGCCGCACAACCTGCGCGAGGTCGCCGCGGGGGTGCAGTGGCACCTGGAGCACCCGGAGGCGTCGAGGGAGGAGCTCCTCGAGGCGCTCATGGCGCGCATCAAGGGTCCCGACTTCCCCACCGCGGCGACGATCCTGGGCCGGCGCGGCATCGAGGACGCCTACCGCACGGGCCGTGGCTCGATCACGATGCGTGCCGTCGTCGAGGTCGAGGAGATCCAGGGCCGGCAGTGCCTCGTGGTCAGCGAGCTGCCGTACCAGGTCAACCCGGACACCCTGGCGAAGAAGATCGCGGACCTCGTCAAGGAGGGCCGCATCCAGGGGATCGCGGACATCCGCGACGAGACGTCGGGGCGCGCCGGTCAGCGTCTCGTCGTCGTCCTCAAGCGCGACGCCGTCGCCAAGGTCGTCCTCAACAACCTGTACAAGCACACGCAGCTGCAGGACACCTTCGGCGCCAACATGCTCGCCCTCGTCGACGGCGTCCCGCGCACACTCAGCCTCGACGCGTTCGTCCGGCACTGGACGTCGCACCAGATCGACGTCATCCAGCGCCGCACGCGGTACCGCCTGCGCAAGGCGGAGGAGGACATCCACATCTTCCGCGGGTACCTCAAGGCGCTCGACGCGCTCGACGAGGTCATCGCGCTCATCCGCCGCTCCCCCGACGCCGAGCAGGCGCGCAACGGCCTGATGGAGCTGCTCGAGATCGACGAGCTGCAGGCACAGGCGATCCTGAACCTGCAGCTGCGGCGGCTGGCGGCGCTGCAGCGGCAGGAGATCCTCGACAGGCACGCCGAGCTCGAGGCCGTCATCACCGGGCTCAACGAGATCCTCGCGTCGCCCGTGCGGCAGCGCGAGATCGTCAGCGAGGAGCTCGCCACGATCGTCGAGAAGTTCGGCGACGAGCGACGCACGCACATCCTGCCGTTCGACGGGGACGTGTCGATCGAGGACCTCATCGCCGAGGAGGACGTGGTCGTCACGATCACGCGCGGCGGCTACGCCAAGCGGACCCGCGTGGACGCCTACCGCGCGCAGCGGCGCGGCGGCAAGGGCGTGCGCGGCGCACAGCTGCGCGAGGACGACATCGTCGACCACTTCTTCGTCACGACGACGCACCGCTGGCTGCTGTTCTTCACGAACCTGGGCCGGGTGTACCGCGCCAAGGCGTACGAGCTGCCCGAGGCCGGGCGCGACGCCAAGGGTCAGCACGTCGCGAACCTCCTGGCGTTCCAGCCGGGCGAGAAGATCGCGCAGGTGCTGGACCTCAAGGACTACGAGCAGGCCGAGCACCTGGTCCTGGCCACGAAGCGCGGCCTGGTGAAGAAGACGCGTCTGACGGAGTACGACTCCAACCGCAGCGGCGGCGTCATCGCGATCAACCTGCGCGAGGACGAGGAGGGCCGCCCCGACGAGCTCGTGGCCGCCCGTCTGGTCGACTCCGACCAGGACGTCATCCTCGTCTCGCGGCTCGGGCAGTCGGTGCGCTTCACCGCGTCCGACGAGGCCCTGCGTCCCATGGGCCGCGCCACCAGCGGTGTCACGGGCATGAAGTTCCGCGGCGACGACGACCTGCTCGCGATGGACGTCGTGCGCGAGGATGCCTACCTGTTCACGGTCACCGAGGGCGGGATCGCGAAGCGCACGGCCCTCACGGTCGAGAACTACCGCCAGCAGGGCCGCGGCGGCCTGGGCATCAAGGTGGCCAACCTGCCCGAGGCCAACGGCGAGCTCGTCGGCGCTCTCGTGACGGACGAGGACGACGAGGTGCTGGTCATCATGGAGCGCGGCAAGATCGTGCGGTCCTCCACCTCGGAGGTCAACGCGACCGGTCGCACGACCCAGGGCGTCATCTTCGCCAAGCCGGACGCGAACGACCGGATCATCGCCGTCGCCCGGAACAGTGAACGACACCTCGACGACGATGGCGGTACCGTGGACGAGAACGTGCTCAACCACGACGCACCCGACGTACCGGACCCGGACGGATCGGTGCCTGACAGCGGCGACCGACCCGCGGAGGACGCATGAGCGACACGCCCCCCTCGATTCCCCCGCGCAAGCGCCCGACCCCTCCGGTGACCGGCGCGAGCAGCGCGTCCGGTGAGGGCGGGACCGTGCAGTCGGCCGAGCACGAGGCCGGCGGCAGCTCGTGGGCGTCGTTCGGTGGCCCGACCGGTTCCGCTCCCCCGACCTACACCGTCGACGTGCGGGCAGGCTCGTCGTCGGGGCGGACGACGCCCCCCGCGGGCCCGCGCACGGCCGAGGCGCCGGCCGAGCGGCCGTCGGTCGAGCGGGCGGCGGCCGACCGCTCGGAGCCGCGCCCGGCGCCGGCGACCACGGTGCCCGCGGACGGGAGCGATCCGGACGACGCCGCGTCGCCGTTGGTGACGGCGGTCGACGCGACGACCGTGTGGTTGAAGAAGGCTGCAGGAGCCACTGGTTCGGGCCTCTCGAGGGCGTACTCTCAGCTGACCCGCCCCCGCACCGAGGACGACCACATGACCACGACGCCGACGACCACCGGTGCCGCCACCGCCGAGCGCCCCGCGCCGCGGTCGACGGCTCCCGTCACGGGGGCGACCGCCCGCCCGGCCACCGGCCGGATCCCGAGCGTGGGCGGCGGCCCGCGCCGCGTCCGCCTCGCGGTGTCCCGTGTGGACCCCTGGTCGGTCATGAAGCTGTCGTTCCTGCTGTCCGTGGCGATCGGCATCATGATCGTCGTCGCGGCCGTCGTCGTGTGGTTCACGCTCGACGGGCTCCAGGTCTTCGCACGCGTGGACGACCTCGTCCGGCAGGTCGTCGGTCAGGACAGTCCGCTGGACGTGATGGCGTACGTGTCGTTCGAGAAGACCGTCTCCGCGGCCACGCTGGTCGCCGTGATCGACGTCTTCCTGCTGACGGCACTGGCGACCATCGGCGCGTTCCTCTACAACATCGTGGCGGCGCTGGTCGGTGGCGTGCACGTGACGATGACCGACGAGTGACCCGGTCGGGACGCCCCGGCAGCACGACGCAGCCCGCCGGTTTGGGCGCGGCGGCTCGCCTGGGGTAGTCTCGACCGTCGCGCCCACCGGTGCGGATCCCTCCCGGGATCGACCGGCGGTCGTGTCTCACGGGCCTATAGCTCAGACGGTTAGAGCGCTTCCCTGATAAGGAAGAGGTCACAGGTTCAAGTCCTGTTAGGCCCACGCTGCAGGTTCGGTCGTCGTCCCACGGACTACCGGCACCCACCCGAGACGGGGGAACCGATGAAGAAGCTCCTGCTCCTGGCCGCTGTCGCGGCCGTCGGCTACGTCGTGTGGCAGAAGTACGCGCAGGACCGCGACGAGCGCGACCTGTGGGCCGAGGTCACCGACACCTTCGAGTGAGCGGCTGCCCGCACCCGGGGCCATGGCGCAATTGGTAGCGCACCTGCTTTGCAAGCAGGGGGTTAGGGGTTCGAGTCCCCTTGGCTCCACGCCCACGAACGGCGCAGGACCTCGTGTCCTGCGCCGTTCGACGTTCCCGGGTCCAGCCGTGGAGCACGGCGCCGTCCGCGACGGCGCCTCGGCGACCGGGACCGTCAGACGACGGGGAAGGTCGCCCAGATGTTCTTGGTCGTGTCGGTGGCGTACCACCCGACGTCGAGCGAGAGCTGGCGTGCCAGGTGCAGGCCCAGTCCCCCGGCGCCGGTGATGCGCGCGCCGGCGTAGACCGGCTCGGACTCCGGGTCGTGGTCGGCCACGTCGAGCATCCACTGGTCGTCGGCGCGGGACAGGGACACCAGCGTGGGCGGCAGGCCGTGCGTCAGCGCGTTGGCGGCGAGCTCGGTGGCGATGAGCACGAGCTTGTCGGGCGTCGCCTCCAGGTCCTGCCGGGCCGTGCCGGTGCCGGCACCGATCTCGTCCGCCAGCTGGTGCCGCAGGGTGCGCAGCTGCGCGGTGGACGCGAGCTCCCAGTGCCGGACGGGTCCGAACCCCTCGGGCGGACGGCTCACGGGCAGGCCCGCGTCCACGTCGATGAGCTCGAGCCGTTCCTGGGTCCCGGTCATGCTGCCTCCCCCGCCGTCGTCAGGCGATGAGCCTCACAGGCCACGGGCGATCGCGCACGTCGAGACGCCGTGCGGTGACGGGCGCCCCACCCGGCGGACGCCGGACGACGCCCCGGAAGGGGGATGTCAGGGCCGGCACCTTCCCGGTCACGCTGCGCGGCACCGCCGCGCCCACCCGCATGTGGGCGCACGAGCACGACGTGGAACCGGCAGCGCTGCAGCAGCTGCGCACGATCGCCGCACTCCCCTGGGTGCACGGGGTGCGCGTCATGCCCGACTCATCCCCGGCTCCATGGGCACCGGGTCGTCCATCGTGCGCGGACTGGGCAACGCCGCGTCGTACTGGTCGGCGTCGCACGGCGCCGGCCGGCGGATGTCACGTGCCGCCGCCCGGCGGACGTTCACCGTCGAGGACCTCGCGGCGCAGACCGCCGGCGTCGAGTGTCGCAAGGACGCCGGGGTCGTCGACGAGATCCCCGGCGCCTACAAGGACCTGGACGAGGTGATCGCGGCGCAGACCGACCTCGTGGAGGTGGTCGCACGACTGCGCACGATCGTGTGCGTGAAGGGCTGACCTGCGACGATGCCGCCCCGGCGGACCCTGGGCGCCCAGGGTCCGCCGGAGCGGTGCTGGACAAGCCCGCGATCTCGTGTAGAGTCATCGACGCGTCATGCCGCGCGAACACGTCCGCGGCGCACTTCGGTACCTCAGCATCGAAGCGAGGACCGTACGCATCCGGTAGCAGAGGCTGCCGCCGAGGATCTCCGCCCACCGGGCGCGGAGCGGAAGCAGAGAACATCACACACACCACCTTCGAGCACCGACAGACCGCTGCTGCGGTCGTCGAGCGCTCAGGAGCGGACGCCGTCTGGCGCTCCGTCGACGACGACCTGTGGGTCGGGACCGTCGACGGTGAGTACGCCGGGCTGATCGTCCGTGACCCCGACGGGTTCCACACCCACGACCGCTGGACGCGGCCCGTGGGTGTCGCCCCGACGTTCGACCGTGCGATGTGCCTCCTGGCACCGGCCCGCACGAGCTCGCCCCGAGCGCGTCGCACGTCGACCCTTCACCGTCTGCGCCCCTCGGGGCGCGGCAACCGGCGCCGCACCAGCGCGCCGGCAGACCGAACGAGAGAAGACATCATGGCCACCGGCACCGTCAAGTGGTTCAACGCGGAGAAGGGCTTCGGCTTCATCGCTCCGTCCGACGGCTCCGCCGACGTTTTCGCGCACTTCAGCGCGATCGTCTCGACGGGCGGCTTCCGCACGCTCGAGGAGAACCAGCAGGTTGAGTTCGAGGTCACCCAGGGCCCCAAGGGCCTGCAGGCGTCGGACATCCGTCCGCTCTGACCCGAGCTCCCCACGAAGGCCGCGCAGCGACTCGCTGTGCGGCCTTCGTCGTCCCCGGCACCGGGCTCGCGCTCCCCTGCGGCTCGCCCGTCGTGCTCGGGTGCCGCACGGGCGTCAGCGGCCACCCGGCGCCCGTGGGTGCCTGGGACCGCCCGTCAGAGACCGGCGCGCCGGGCGCGCGCCACGACGTCCGTCAGCACCTCGGGGCTGTAGACCGGGACGGGACCGTCGGTCACCGGGCCCTCCTCCAGCGTCGACCACTGCCAGTGCGGGACGACGTGCGTCGTGGCGTCGTCGGCGTCGTCGAGGCGCAGGTCCAGCAGCACGGCGTAGCGGTACCCGAACCGCTGCTGCACGGACCGGGCGGCCCGCAGGTCCGCCGACCCCGGGGCGGCGGCCGCGGCGTCGGCCGTCAGCTCGACGAGCAGCAGGTTGTGCTCCGGCCCCAGCCGGCCACGCCGGTGGACGATGAGGTGCGGCGGGCGGTGGGTGACACCGTCGAACCGCACCGAGTCCTCCAGCACCATGCCGGACCGGTCGTAGTCGGCATCGAGGTCCCACGTGCCCTCGACGGTGCCGCGCAGGGCCCACCCGAGGTGGAACGAGATGGTCCGCTCGGAGGGCCGGCTCGTGCCGGCCGAGGGCGCCAGGAGCGTCCACTCGTCCACCAGCGTGGTCGTGAGTGCGATGCGCACGCGGGACTGCAGGTCGGCGAGGAACATGGCCGGACGCTACTCCCGCCCATGCGCCGGCGACAGGGACCTGTGTCACAGCAACGTAAACACATCGTCTGCTCCGGGTCTGTGCCGTGCTGGCTCCCGGTCAACACGGCCCGCCTCCGGCCGGATCAGCCGGAGAGCCCGAGCTGCGCCCGCACCGGTCCCAGACCCTCGATGCCGATCTCGGGCCGCAGGTGGTCCGGGCGGGCGTCCCAGTCCGCGCGGTCGAGCACGAACAGCTGGCTGTCGACCGGGCCGCCCTCACGGGCCTGGTGCAGGACACCGTTGGGCCGGTACCCGATCTTGCGGCTGACCCCCGAGGACCCCGGGTTGTCGACGAACGCGGAGCTCGTCGCGTAGCGCGCGTCCAGGCCCTCGAACAGCAGGTGCAGCACCATCAGGCGCATGCGGGTGCCCACCCCGCCGTGCTGGTGCCGCAGACCGAGCCACGACCCCGTCTCGGCGCTGCGGGCCACCAGGTAGTCCTTCGCGTACAGGCCCTGGGTGCCCAGCGGCTCGCCGTCACGGACGACCGCCAGCTCGATCGCCCAGTCGCCGGGCGTGGTGCGCTGACGCAGCCCCCACTGGTACGTCATGACGCTGCGGGCGACCTGCACCGGCGTGCCCCGCGTCCACGGGACGAGGAACGGCATGTAGTCCGGCTGGTGCACGCCCTGGGCGGCGAGCCGGGCCAGGTCGAGCAGCATGCGGTCGTCCGGCGCCCGCAGCTCCAGGTCACCGCAGACCACCCGCAGGCCGGTCAGGGGCCAGATGTCGACGTCGGACAGGACGGGTGCGTCCGTGCTCGCGGGGGGCGGCGTCTGCGGCGGTGCGGGCGGGGCCGTGTCGGTCACCCCCGCAGGGTCCCGGTCCCTGCGTCCGCGGTCAACTCCCCGCGTCCGTCCTCCGGGGCACCGCCCGGGGCGGTCACGACCGGTGACCGCCCCGGGACGGGCGACGAGGGCGTCGCGCACGCGCGACGCCCTCGTGCGGCGTCCGGCTGCCCCCGCGGCGGACGCCCGGCCCGGACGGGCGGATACGGGCCGCCCGCCCGGGGTTTGGATCGGTCCCGGTCCGGCGACGTCGGGGGTCGAGCCGGACCGGGACCCGTCTGTCACCCGGCCGCGCAGGTGGCGCCGTTCACCGTGAACGACGTGGGGGCCGGGTTCTGGCCGGTGTGCGAGCCGTTGAAGCCGAGGTCCACCGACGCACCCGGGGCGAGCGTGGCGTTCCACGCCGCACCCGTCGCGGTCACGGTGGAGCCCGTCTGCGACCACGTCGCGCTCCAGCCCTGCTGCACCTGCTGCCCGGCGGGCAGCGTGAAGGACAGCGACCAGGTCAGCGGTGCCGAGCCCGTGTTCTTCAGCCGCACGGACGCGGTGAAGCCCGTGCTCCACGTGTTGGCGCTGTAGGTCACGGCGCACGTGGCGGGGCCCGAGGTGGGCGTCGGGGTGACGCCCGGGGTGGGCGTCACCGAGGGCGTGACCGTCGGCGTCGGGGTGACCGTGGGGGTCGGGGTCACCGTCGGCGTCGGGGTGACGGTGGGCGTCGGGGTGACCGTCGGGGTCGGGCCCGTCCCGTCCGGCACCGTGCCCCACAGGAGCGTGCCGCCCTCGTGCAGCGTGATCCCCGTGGTGCGCACCGGGTCACCCGTGGCGGGCAGTCCGGCGAACGACGGGTCGTTGGTCGCGTCCCACCCGCTCGCGCCCGCGACGCGGAACTGGATCTCGCGGCGGTGCTGCGACTGCCCGCCGGGGTGGATGTTCTGACCCGCGCAGCTGAGCTCGGCGTAGTACAGGCTGCCACCGGCTGCGACGACCTTCGACGGTGTCGTGCCGCACTCGCTGTAGTTGGTGGAGACGGTCACGGCCGAGGCCGGTACGCCCGCGTCGAGCGTGAACCAGTACCGGATCGACGCGTTGGTCAGCGACCGCGCCGGGAACGCCGACCGGTTGCGGATGACGGCCTTGACCTCGGTGAACGTCCCGCCCGCGGGCTGGTTCAGCTTGGCCTCGACGAAGAACTCGGCCTGGTCCGGCTTCTCCGGCTGCGGGAACGACGCCAGTGGCGTGCCGCCGTACTCGGCCGTGAGGTACGCCAGCGCGCTGGTGAAGCCGGCGTTGTAGTCGGTCGCGACCTCGTTGGCGACGTAGTCGCCGCGGTCGTCGGTGTACGCGTCGTTGGCCGAGCCGGGGCCGCCCACCAGGGCGCCGTACAGCACGTGCCGCGTCTCGACCGGGTCCTTCAGGGAGTCCAGCCACGACCCGTGCGCGGTGCGGTGGTGCGGGTTCTTCGGCGGGTTGGCGCCGAAGCCCACGACGTACGACGACTTGCGGGGGTTGTCGCCGAGCGCGTAGTTGATCTGCCGCACGCCGAAGTCGTGGTACCGCGCCTTGCGGGTGGTGTCGGTGAGCCAGTCGCTGTAGACCAGCGCGACGAACGACGTGTTCGCGGCGTACCGCAGGGCGCCCCACGAGTCGAGCACGGCCATGCCGCCGGGGGAGTAGGTGACCTTCGCGCCGTTGACGCCGACGGTCCAGTAGTCGAGCCACCGGTTCGCGTCGTCGACGTACTTCTGCTTGCCGGTCTCCATGGCCAGCAGCGCGTACGCGGCGTACGACTTGTCGTCCCACGCGACGGTCCACTTGTACGACTTGGTGGTCGTCTGGTTCTCGTTGCTCAGCTTGTCGTACTCGGACTCGGCCTTCGCCAGGTACGTCGCGTCCCCGGTGGCCTTGTAGAGCCAGTACGCGCCCCACACGAGCTCGTCCTGGTAGCCGGACCACGACTTGTAGAACGACTGGGCGTCGGTGACGCAGTCGGAGTACTTGCCCCGGTAGGTGTCCGCGAACGAGTAGAGCTGCTCGGCGTGGCGCAGCAGGGTCGCGGAGTACGCGGCGTCCGAGCCCTTGAACACCAGCGAGGCCGACGCCATGGCGGCGGCGGTCTCGGCGGCCGCGTCGGAGCCCGGGCAGGACGCGCTGATCTTGTACGCCGGGCGGGCCATGGTCATGACCTCGGCAGGGCCCCACCACTTGTGGTCGTCGTCGCCCTTGCCGACCTGCACGTAGAGCTCGTCGGGCGCCGTGTGCGCCTTGATGAAGTAGTCGTTGACGGCGCGCAGGTTGTCGCGCAGCTCGTCCATCTGGCCGGCCTGGGTGTACCCCTGCGGGCTCTCGACCGCGCCCCACGCGAGCATCGTCGCGGTGAACGCCATCGGCAGCCCGAACTTCACGTGGTCCCCGGCGTCGTACCAGCCGCCGGTCAGGTCCTTGCCGACGTCCTTGCCGTCGTCGAGCGCCGAGTCGCCGCGCCACGACACCGGGTAGTCGGCCGGGAGGTCGCCGGAGCGCTGGGCCTGGTAGAAGAACATCGACTTCTGCAGCGCCTCGGCGTAGTTGTACGCGGGCGCGGCCTGCGCGGCCTGGACCGGCAGGGTGACGGCTCCGGCGGCCACCGCGACGGCGGCGGCACCGGCCCACAGCGCGCGGCGGCGCGAGCGGCGGGTGGGGGTGCGGGGCATGGCGCTTCCCTTCGGACGGGACCGGGGCGCCGGTGGAGCGCTCCCACGACCGCCGTGCGTGGCACGACGACGACGTCGCACAGGCCGGGGGTCTGGGGCGATCGTCCTGAGGCGAGCGCGGCGGGGTCAACGCCCGAAGCGTTTAGGGCCCCGGACGCACGCAGGCCCCGGACCGTCGGGGACGGGCCGGGGCCGGGCGGGCGTGTCCGGTCAGGACGCGGGCTTGTCGCCCTCGGCGGGCTTGTCGCCCTCGGCGGGCGTGCCGGCGTCCGGCGTCTTCGGGGTGGAGCGGCGCGTGGCCTTGCGGGCCGTCTCCTGCGCCGCGTCGCGGGCCTCCTTGGCCTTGTCGCCCAGCTCCTCGGTCGCGTGGCCCACGGCCTCGGCGGCCTTGCCGACCGCGTCGCGGCCCTTCGCCACGGCCGTGCCGGCGGCCTCGCCCACCGCGTCCGCGGCGTCGCCCACCCGGTCCGTCAGGTCGCCGGCCGCCGTCTGCGCGCGGGCGCGCAGCGACTCGCCGGAGTCGGCGGGCTCCCACGGCTCGGCCCACGGGTCGGTCGTCGAGCGCGACCGGAGCCACGCGAACAGTGCGGCACCCGCACCGGCCAGACCCGCCACGACCCAGAACACCTTGGCGCCCGAGCGCTTGTGCTCGGCCTTGGCGGCCTTCTCGGCCGCCTTCCGTGCGGCCTTGGCGACCTTCTTCGACTGCTTGCCCGCGGACGTGGCGGCGATGTCCGCTGCCTGCCCCACCTGCGCGCCCGCCTTCACCGCGGCCTCGTTCATCGCCGCGACGAGCTTCGGGATCAGCTCGTCGACCAGCTTGTCGTGGGCGGTGTCGATCGCGGGGGTCGCCTTCTGGGCCACCTTCTCCACCTGCGGGGCGGCCGTCTTCACGCTCTCGCGGTACAGGTGCTCCACCTGGGGCACGAGCCACGCGACGAAGGCCTCGACCCGGGGGGTCGTCCAGTCCTTGGCGTGGCCTGCCGCGTCGCTCGCCCGGGCGGCGCCGTGCTTGGCGCCGTCGGCGAGGGTCGCGCCGAGGCCCGCTGCCTGGCCCTTGAGGCGTTCGGTGTCGACGTCGATCTTCGGACGGTGGGTCATGTGCCACTCCCGCGCTGTCTCGGCTGGTCTCGGCTGGTGTCGGCTAGGTGGTGCGGACGTCTTCTCGAGCGGTCGCTCGACGCTGTGACCTCACACTCTGCCACCGCTCGGGCGCTCGCGCCCGGCGCACAGGGGTGGTTCGCCCGTTGCGGCCGACCCGACCGTGCGCGGCGCGCCGTGGGTGACGGGTGCCAGACTGGACCCATGTTCGCCACCATCCACACGTCCGCCGGTGACATCCGGGTCGAGCTGTTCGAGAACCACGCGCCGCGCACCGTCGAGAACTTCGTCGGGCTCGCGAAGGGCACCATCGAGTGGACCGACCCCAGCACCGGCGCACCCCGCACGGACCCGCTGTACTCCGGCGTCGTCTTCCACCGCGTCATCCCGGACTTCATGATCCAGGGCGGCGACCCGCTCGGGAACGGCCGCGGCGGCCCGGGCTACCAGTTCGACGACGAGATCCACCCCGAGCTCACCTTCTCGGAGCCCTACCTGCTCGCCATGGCCAACGCCGGCAAGCGCCTCGACCCGGTCACGGGCAAGGTCGGCGGCACCAACGGGTCGCAGTTCTTCATCTCCGTGGCGCCCACCACGTGGCTCAACGGCAAGCACACGATCTTCGGCAAGGTCGTGGACGACGAGAGCCGCAAGGTGGTCGACGCGATCGCCGCGACGCCGACGCGTCCCGGTGACCGCCCCGTCCAGGACGTGACCATCACGTCCATCACGGTGGAGGACTGACCATCAGCGGTTCCGACGTGCCGGGCGGCCCCCCCGTGGGGCCGCCCGGCGTGCCCGGCGACGCGACCGAGCAGGTGCCCGTCTGCCCGCGGCACCCCGACCGCGTCTCGTACGTGCGGTGCCAGCGCTGCGGCCGGCCCGCGTGCCCGGAGTGCCAGCGGCCGGCCCCGGTCGGTGTCCACTGCGTCGACTGCGTCGCCGAGGCGGCACGGACGTCCCGCGAGGGTCGCACCGTGTTCGGCGGCCGGGTGCGCGCCGGGCGACCCGTCGTCACCCTGACGCTCATCGGTCTGTGCGCGGTGTCCTACCTGCTCCAGCTCGCCGTGCCCGGGTGGACCTCGCAGTGGGCGTTCAGCCCGCTGGCCGGCGCCTTCGAGCCGTGGCGGTTCCTCACCGCGGCCTTCCTGCACTCGCCGGGGCAGGTCTTCCACATCCTGTTCAACATGCTCGCCCTGTGGATGATCGGGCCGTACCTGGAGGGCACGCTCGGGCGCGCGCGGTTCGCCGTGCTGTACCTGATGAGCGCGCTCGGTGGGTCCGTCGCCTCCGTCCTGCTGGCGACCGCCACCGACAGCTGGACCACGGCGGTGGTCGGCGCCTCGGGTGCCGTCTTCGGCCTGTTCGGCGCCGTGCTCGTGGTGCTGCGGCGCCTGGGCCGCGACGCCGGGCCCATCATCGGGATCCTCGTCCTCAACGGCGTCCTCGGCTTCGTGCTGCCCAACATCGCCTGGCAGGCGCACCTGGGCGGGCTCGTCGTCGGGGCCGTGCTGGGTGCGGCCTTCGCCTACGCCCCGCGAGAGCGGCGTGCCCTGGTCGGGTGGGCCGCACCCGTCGCCGTCCTCGTCCTGCTGGTCGGGGCGACGTGGGCGACGTACGCGTCCGTCGGTCTCGTGTGACCGGGCGGAGCACCCTCCCCAGCGTTACTCACAGCTGTGGAACTACACCGGTGTAGTTCTCCACAGGTATGTGCACCGCCTGTGGATGACGAACGGGGCCGGTTGTGGACAGGGCTGTGGGCGCGTGACGCGCGCGCAGCCCTGTCCCCGCGTCGAGCAGGTCCGGCTCAGCGCCAGCGCGTCAGCATGCCGAAGCCCGCGATGATGATCGCGAAGCCGACGGCGAGGTTCCACTGACCGATGGGCAGCGGGTACGCGGCACCGGGGGAGAGGTACGTGACGACCAGCCAGAGCAGGCCGAAGATCATCAGGCCCAGCGACAGCGGCAGGAACCAGCGGGGCAGCGGCTTCGGCGCGGTGGCCTTGGCCGGCGGCGGGGTGTACGTCGCCTTCTTGCGCGACTTCGACTCGGGCACGGGCGGGCTCCTGTCTGCGACGGTGCGATGAGCAGGCGGGAACCGACGCCACCGGGCGGGTCGGGACGGTGGGCCGTCCGGGTGCCCGATGTCGTCGACCTGCGGACCGGTGTCGGCGTGCCGCCGAACGTGACCTAGCGTAGTGCCGTCGTCCCGCCACACGTGCGGGGACCGTGCGGAGGGAGCCGGAGTGACCGAGACCGCCGGTGCCCGGGCGCGCGCCCGACGGCCCGGCCTGGGCCGCGGCGCCGTCGCCGTGGGCCTGGTGCTCGGGCTGTCCGGCCTGATGTTCACGGTCAACGCCCGCAGCGCCGGCACGGACGAGTCGCGCCACCCGCAGGACCTGCGCGAGCTGACGCAGAAGCAGGCCGCCACGGTCCAGCGGCTGTCCGGCGAGGTCGACACCCTGCGTGCCGAGGTCGAGGCGCTCACCGCCGAGCAGAACACGCTCGCGGGCCGCCCCGCCCTCACCCCCGCACCCGGCGACCTCGTGGCCGGGGGCTCCGTTCCCGTCAACGGTCCGGGCCTGGTCATCTCCCTGGACGACGCCCCGGTGGACTCCCGGCGCGACGACGTCCGACCGGACCTGCTGGTGGTGCACCAGCAGGACATCCAGGCCGTCATGAACGCCCTGTGGGCGGGCGGCGCCGAGGCCATGGGCCTGATGGACCAGCGGGTGGTGTCCACGACCGGCGTGCAGTGCCAGGGCAACGTGCTGCGCCTGCACGGCCGCATGTACTCGCCGCCGTTCGTCATCACGGCCGTCGGCGACCCCGAGCAGCTGCGCGCCGCGCTCGACGCGGACGAGGAGGTCCGCACCTACGTGCGGCAGGCCGGCGAGCTCAACCTGGGCTGGGAGCTCGAGGAGCGGACCGAGGTCGAGCTGCCCGCCTACTCCGGCGCCACCGAGCTGGGATGGGCGCGCGTGCCGGACGACGTCGAGGTGCTGCCCGGCATCCCCGCGGCCGCGCCGGCGCTCCGCGACGAGGACGCCCCTGCAGCGGCCGGCCGGACGACCACCGAGGAGGGGCACCTGTGACCCGGTCCGCCACGACGGAGCGGACGCCCGCCCACGCCCGCCCGGCACGCCCGCGCACCGCTGCCCGGTTCTTCTACGGCGTCGTGGGCGTGCTCGGCGAGCTGCTCATCACCCTGGGTGTGCTGCTGCTGGGGTTCCTGGTGTGGCAGCTGTGGTGGACGGACGTCGAGGGCGACGCCGTGCAGGCGGAGATCGTGCGGGACCTCGACTTCGCCCCGCCCGCCGCGGCGGTCGACGACGACAGCGGGATCGCCGAGCCGCGGCGCGACGAGCCGCCGGTCATCGAGGAGCCCGCGCACGCGACGTCGTTCGCCACCCTCCAGGTGCCCCGCTGGGCGGGGGAGCCCGAGCGTCCGATCTCGCAGGGCACCGACCGGCCGACGGTGCTGGACGTGCTGGGCATCGGGCACTACCCCGGCACCGCGATGCCGGGGGGAGTGGGCAACTTCGCGCTCGCCGGGCACCGGGTGACGTACGGCAAGCCGTTCAACCGCATCGAGGAGCTGCAGCTCGGCGACCCGCTCGTCGTCCGCACGGCCGACACCTGGTACGTGTACCGCGTCACGGGCACCGAGGTCGTCCTGCCGCCCGACGTGCGGGTCATCGCGCCCGTGCCCAACCAGCCGGGCGTCGAGCCGACGGAGCGGTACATCACGCTCACCACGTGCCACCCCATGTTCTCGGCGCGCGAGCGGTTCGTCGTGCACGGCGTGCTCGACTACTGGGCCCCCGTGTCGTCCGGCACCCCTGCCGAGCTGCTGGGGACGCCGTGACCGGCAGGCGGGACCGGGCTGGGCGCACGACGACGGGAGGCTCATGATGTACGGATGGTTGTGGCGGCACCTGCCGGGCCCGGTGCCCGTGCGCGTGGTCCTCGCGGCCGTGCTCGCCGCGGCGGTGCTCGCGGCGTGCTTCCTGTGGCTGTACCCCGCGGTCGCGCCGTACATGCCCTTCAACGAGACCACGGTGGGTGAGGGATGACGCGGATCCTCGTCGTCGACAACTACGACTCGTTCGTCTACACGATCGTCGGGTACCTCGACCAGCTCGGGGCGAAGCCCGAGGTCGTGCGCAACGACGCCGTGCCGCCCGCCGCGGAGCGCGCGGCGTACGACGGCGTGCTGGTGTCGCCCGGTCCCGGCGCACCCGCCGACGCCGGTGCGAGCGCCCAGGTCATCCGGGACTGCGCCGCGTCGGGCACGCCCATGCTCGGTGTGTGCCTGGGCCACCAGGCGCTCGGCGAGGTCTTCGGCGGTACCGTCACGCACGCCCCGGAGCTCATGCACGGCAAGACGAGCCAGGTCGAGCACGACGGCCAGGGGGTGCTCGCCGGGCTGCCCGTCCCGTTCACCGCGACGCGCTACCACTCGCTCGCGGTCGTGGACGGCACGTTCTCCGACGAGCTCGTCGTCACCGCCCGCGCCAACGGCATCATCATGGGCCTGCAGCACCGCGAGCTGCCCCTGCACGGCGTGCAGTTCCACCCCGAGTCCGTGCTCACCGAGGGTGGGCACCGCCTGCTGGCCAACTGGCTGGAGGTCTGCGGGGCGCGCGACGCGGTCGAGCGGTCGCACGGGCTGCACCCGCTGGTCCGCCTCTGAGCCACCGGGTCACCCGCGGCCCGCGGATCCCGGCGCAGGGACGCGCCCGGACGCGACCCCGGACGCCCTCAGACGCACGGACGCCCCCCGACCCTGAGGTCGGGGGGCGTCCGCGTCGGTGTCAGTCGTCCGCCGGCCGCGTGGGCGAGGGCGACGGTGCCGGGTTGTTGCCGGCGCTCGGGCCGCGCGACACGCGCAGCGTCACGCGCTGCTCCTTGGCGATCTCGGTGCCGCCGCTCGGGTCGGACGACACCACCGTGTTCGCCGCCTCGTCGGAGGCGACGTCCTCACGGGCGATGTTCGTCAGGCCGACGGCCTGCAGCGCCTGGACCGCCTGGTCGTAGGTCAGGCCCCGCAGGTTGGTGGGGACGGCGGCCGTGTTCGGCGGCTCGGCGATCCCGAGGTTGACGACCGAACCCTGCGGCACGACCGCTCCCTCGGCACGGTCCTGCGACACCACGTTGCCCTCGGGCTCGGTCGACGCCACGTTGCTGGTGTTGACCCGCAGGCCCAGTGCCGTCAGCTCCTCGGTCGCGACCTCGACGTTCTTGCCGGTCACGTTCGGCACGACGACGTTGCCGGAGGACACGTACAGCGTCACGGTGGCGCCCGCCTTGGCAGGGCTGTCCGCCGGGGGGTCGGTCTTGGTGACGCGGCCCTTGGGCACCGAGGGATTGTCCTCCGGCTGCCGCGTGGGCGACACCGTCAGGCCCGCCGCCTCCAGCGCGGCGACCGCCTCGGCCTCGGTCTGCCCGGCCACGTCGGGCACGGTGACCTCGGAGGGGCCGGTCGAGATGTAGACCTTGACCGACGTCTCCTTCTCGACCGTCTCGCCGGCCGCGGGGTCGGTGCGGGTCGCGGAGCCGGCGGGCACGTCGTCGCTGGGCTCCTGCGCGGGCTCCGGGATGAGGTCCGCGTCACGGATCGTCTGGACGGCCTCCTCCTGGGACATCCCGGCGACGGTCGGGACCGCGACCGTGGTGTCGACGGGCGCGTCCTGGCCCCGCATGAGCGCCCAGACGATGCCGCCCACCGCGAGCAGCGCGACCGCCGCGAGCACCCAGATGAGCCACGGACGCTTCTTCTCGTCCTCGTCCGGGAGCGGCTCGTCGGTCGCCAGGGTGCTGAGGCCGGTGGCCCCCCACGGCGCCGTCGCCGGCGGCATGGCCTGCGTCGTCTGCGTCGGCGGTGCCATCACCTGCGTGGCGTCCGCGGCCGGGACCCCGGCCAGCGCGGCACCCACGGCGGGCGCGTTGACGTGGCCGCCGCGCAGCACGGCCTCCAGGTCGGCGCGGAACTCCGCCGCCGACGAGTACCGGGCGTCGCGCTCCTTGGCCAGCGCCTTCAGCGTGATGCGGTCCAGCGCCTCGGGGACGTCGGACGCGATGGAGCTGGGCACCGGCGGGATCTCCCGCACGTGCTGGTAGGCCACGGCGACGGGGGAGTCCCCGACGAACGGGGGCCGGCCCGTGAGCAGCTCGAACAGCAGGCAGCCGGTCGAGTACAGGTCGGACCGGGCGTCCACCTGCTCGCCGCGCGCCTGCTCGGGGGAGAGGTACTGCGCGGTGCCGATGACCGCCTGCGTCTGCGTCATCGTCGCGGCCGAGTCGGCCACCGCGCGCGCGATGCCGAAGTCCATCACCTTGACCGCGCCGGTGGGCGTGATCATGACGTTGGCCGGCTTGATGTCGCGGTGCACGATCCCCGCGTGGTGCGAGTACTCGAGCGCCGAGAGGACACCCGCGGTGATCTCCACGGCCTCGTCGATCGGCACGGCCTGCCCGTCGCGCAGGATGTCCCGCACGGTGTGGCCCTCGATGTACTCCATGACGATGAACGGCACGTGCGCGACCGTGCCGGTCGGCTCGGTGAACACGTCCTCGCCGGTGTCGTACACCGCGACGATCGCCGGGTGGTTGAGCGCCGCCGCCGACTGCGCCTCGCGGCGGAACCGGTTCTGGAAGGACGGGTCACGGGCCAGGTCGGACCGCAGGATCTTGATGGCCACGGTGCGTCCCAGGCGCGTGTCGTGCCCGATGTGCACCTCGGCCATGCCGCCGCGCCCGATGAGCTCGCCGACCTCGTACCTGCCGGCGAGGATGCGCGATCCTTCGTCCACCACTAGGAGTCCTTCACTTCCGTCGGTCGGGGCGCACCTGTGCGTGCCAGGGCCCCGTCTGCCGTGGCGGGGAGGCCGCCACGGCTCGGTTCTGTGGCGATCATCCCACCCGGTGGGCCGCCACGAGGGTACTCGGCGGCGACCGCACGCCCCGCCGGATCCTGCGGGGCCGCCCCGAGCAGCCGGTCCGCCAGGGCCGCCCCGAGCAGCGCGACCAGCACGAGCACGAGGGCGACCAGCGGCAGCCGCGCGCGCCGGACCCAGCTGGAGGCGTTCGCGAGGACGCCGTCGAGCGGACGGTCGGGCCCCGGGTCGCGCCGGGCGCGGCGGCTGCCCTCACCGGGAGGTGCGGCACGCCCGGCACGCTCGCGCCGGGACGGCGGGTACGACGGCGGCGCGGCCTCGGGACGCCCGGTACCGCTGCCCGCGCCCGGCCGGGTGCCGCCGACGGGCGCAGGCCGGGAGGCCGCGTGCGGTGACGTGCGGGGGCCGGTCGCGCCACGGCGCTCCTCGCGGGCCCGGTCGGGCTTGCTGACCAGCACCGCCACACCCGACGGCGGCGTCTGCGGGAGCAGACGGTCGAGCAGCCCCGCGAGCTCCTCGCCCGACGCGGGCCGCTCGGACGGCTCCTTGGACAGCAGCCGCAGCACGAGGGCCGCGAGCTTGCGGTCGACCGACGCCGGCAGCGGCGGCACGGGGTCGTTGACGTGGGCGACCGCGATGTCGACGGCCGTCGGACCGGTGAACGGCCGACGGCCGGCCAGCGCCTCGTACGCCACCACGCCCAGGGAGTACAGGTCGGACAGCGGCGTCGCGGGACGCCCCACGGCCTGCTCGGGGGAGAGGTACTGGGCGGTGCCCATCACCATGCCGGTGGCCGTCATGGTCTTCTGGTCGGCGGCGAGCGACACCCCGAAGTCGGTGATCTTCACCCGACCGGACCTCGCGAGCAGCACGTTGCCCGGCTTGACGTCGCGGTGGACCACGCCGGCCTGGTGCGCCGCGTGCAGCCCGCGGGCGGTCTGCGCGAGGATCGGCAGCAGCCGCCGGGGCGGGAGGACCGGCTCACGCTCCAGCAGGTCGGACAGGGGCTCGCCCACGACGAGCTCCATGACGAGGTACGCGGACCCCTCCTGCTCGCCGTAGTCGAACAGCGCGGCGATGTGCGGGTGGTGCAGGGCGGCGGAGTTGCGCGCCTCGGTGCGGAACCGCTCCAGGAACCCGGCGTCCCCGGCGAACTCGTTGCGCAGCACCTTGACGGCGACCGCACGCGCCAGGGCGTCGTCGTTGGCCTCCCACACCTCACCCATGCCGCCCACGGCGATGCGGCGCAGCAGCCGGTAGCGGCCACCGCCCAGCGCGACACCCGGAGCCGTCCTCATGAGGCCAGCACCGCCTGGATGACGGCACGGGCGATCGGTGCGGCGACCGCCCCGCCCGTCGCCTCGTTGCCCAGGCTGCCGCCGTTCTCCACGATCACCGCGACCGCGACACGGGGGGCGTCGGCGGGCGCGAAGGCGGTGAACCACGCGTGCGGCGGCTGCCCCTCGACGGTCTGGGCCGTGCCCGTCTTGCCCGCGACCTGCACACCGTCGATGCGGGCGGAGCGTCCGGTACCGGACTCGACCACACCCACCATCATCTGGGTCAGGGCGCTCGCGGACGACGCCGACACGGCGTCGGAGAGCACCTCCGGCTTGGTCTGCGACACCACGGTGAGGTCGGCGGCGCGGACGGTGTCGACCAGGTAGGGCGTCATGACGCGCCCGCCGTTGGCGATCCCGGCCGAGACCATCGCCATCTGCAGCGGTGTGGCCTGCACGTCCCGCTGCCCGATCGCGGACTGGGCCAGCATCGCCGGGTCCAGGTCGCTGGGGAACACGGACTCCACCACCGGCATCGGCATGGTCAGGGAGTCGTCGAGGAAGCCGAAGCGCTCGGACTGCTCGCGCAGCGCGTCCTCCCCGAGCGTCAGGCCGAGGTTCGCGAACGCCGTGTTGCAGGAGATGCGCAGCGCCTCCGCGAGGCTCACCTGGTCGCCGCCGCAGCTGCTGCCGCCGAAGTTGCTGATCGTCGCCGACGTCTGGGGGAGCGCGAGCTCGGTGGGCGAGGGGACCAGGGTGTCCGCGGTGTACTGCCCGGACTCCAGGGCGGCCGCGGCCGTGACCAGCTTGAACGTGGACCCGGGCGCGAAGCGCTCCTGGGTGACCTTGGAGCGCAACGGGTTGCCCGGGGCCTGCTCGAGCGCGCGGTACTGCGCGGCGGCCTCCGTGGTGGAGTGCACCGCCAGGGCGTTGGGGTCGAACCCGGGGGTGGACACCAGCGCGAGGATCCGGCCGGTGCTCGGCTCGAGGGCCACGACCGCGCCCTCCTGGTCGCCCAGGCCGTCCCACGCCGCCTGCTGGGCCGCGGGCACGATGGTCGTCTCGACCGCGGCGCCCTCGGGCCGCCGGCCCGTGAGCAGGTCACGGATGCGCGTGAAGAACAGCTGGTCGGACCGGCCCGTGAGCTGGTCGTTCTCCGCCTTCTCCAGCTGCGTGCGGTCGTTGGCGATCGAGTAGAACCCGGTGACGGACGAGTACATCGCGCCCTTCGGGTACTCCCGCTGGTAGCCGAAGGGGTCGTCGACCGGCACCGACACGGCGATGGCCTCACCGCCGGCGACGATGGGGCCGCGCGCGTTGCCGTGCTCCCGGTACAGGGTCCGCACGTTGCGGCCGTCGGTGTTGAGGGACTCCGCCTGGAAGAACTGCACCCACGAGGCCGCGCCCATGAGGGCCACGAACATCACGAGCGTCAGGGTCGCGAGACGACGCAGCGGGGTGTTCACCGGTCCTCACCTCCCAGCAGCTCGGTCGGGTTGTCGTCGGGCGCGGGCCCGTCCGGTCCGTCGTCCCGCATGGGCGTCGACGTGCGCGGCGGCGCACCGCCGGCGTCGGCGGCCGCGGTGCCGGGGCGGCCCGTGGAGCGTCCGTTGCCGGCGGGGCGCGAGCGTCCGGGCCCGGCGACCGGGATGCCGATGTCCGGCGTGGCGATCGCGCGGACGGCGGGCACGGGGCGGCGGGCCTCGTCCGAGATGCGCAGCAGCAGCGCGGCGATCATCCAGTTGGCGACCAGCGACGACCCGCCGTACGCGAGGAAGGGCGTCGTCAGGCCGGTCAGCGGGATGAGCCGGGTCACGCCGCCGACGACGACGAAGAGCTGGAACGCGATGACGAAGGACAGGCCGCCGGCGAGCAGCTTGCCGAAGCCGTCGCGCACGCCGATCGCCGTGCGCAGGCCGCGCTCCACCAGGATCGTGTACAGCAGCAGGATCGCGATGAGGCCGGTCAGCCCCAGCTCCTCGCCGAGCGATGCGACGATGAAGTCGGAGTACGCGAAGGGGACCAGGTCGGGACGGCCCTGCCCCAGGCCGGTGCCGAACAGGCCGCCGCTGGCCATGCCGAACAGCCCGGCCACGAGCTGGCCCGAGCCGCCGGGCGACCGGTTGTAGATCTCGGGGTCCAGGGCGTGCAGCCACACGTCGAACCGCGCGCCCACGTGGCCGAACGCGGTCGCCGCGACCGCGGCGCCGCCGACGAACAGCAGCAGGCCGATGACGATCCACGACGTGCGCTCCGTGGCCAGGTACAGCACGGCCACGAACAGCCCGAAGAACAGCAGCGACGTGCCGAGGTCACGCTGCAGCACGAGGACGGCGAGCGACGCGGCCCAGACCACCAGGATCGGGCCCAGGTCGCGGGCGCGCGGCAGCTGCAGGCCCACGACGCGCTTGCCGGCCAGGGCGAGCGTGTCGCGGTGCGTCACCAGGTACCCGGCGAAGAACACCGCCAGCGCGATCTTGGCGAACTCCGCCGGCTGCATGCCGACCGGTCCCACGCGCACCCAGATGCGGGCGCCGTTGATGGTCTGGCCCAGCCCGGGCACCAGGGGCAGCACGATGAGCACCAGACCGACGACCATGGCGGTGTACGTGTACCGGCGCAGCGTGCGGTGGTCGCGCAGCACCAGCAGCACGACGATCGCCAGCGCGACCGAGATGGCGGTCCACGCGAGCTGGCGGTCGGCGATGTCGGCGTCGGCGCGGCCCCTCTCGGCGTACGCGATGGAGATCCGGTAGATCATGGCCAGGCCGATGCCGTTGAGCGCCACGACGACCGGCAGGATCACCGGGTCGGCGTACGGCGCGCGCAGGCGCAGCACCACGTGCACCGCGAACGCGAGCACGGTGGTGCCCGCGGCGTAGGCGATGACGTGCGGCGGCACGGAACCCGTGGCGCCCAGGCCGGTCAGCACGTACCCGGCGATGCCGATGCCGAGCGCCGGGACGAGCAGCAGCAGCTCGGTGCCGCGCCCGGGGCGCACCCGGTGGGGCTGGACGCTGGCCATCACAGCGCGGGCGCGCCCGTTGCAGGGCCGCCGGACGGTGCGCCCGCCTCGGGTGCGGGCTCGTCGGGGGGCGGGATCACGGGCTCGGTCGCCGGGGCGGGCAGCGTCTGCGCGGGGGCGGGCGTCAGGGCGGGGTCCACGGGCGTCGGCGTGGGCGTCGGCAGGACGACGTCCTCGGTGAGCATCTCCACCAGGCGTCGTGCCTGGTCCAGCGAGGGCGCCGAGATCGTCTGCTCGACGCGCTCGCGCAGGTACGCGGGCAGGTCGTCGACCTGGACGTCGGAGGTCTCCACGACGGACGCCAGGTCGAGCGGGCCGAGCGACTGCGGGATGCCGCGGAACACGGTGACCCGGCCGTCGGACGTGCCGACGAAGTACTGGGTCTGCGTCCAGGCGTACCCGCCCACCAGCGCGGCGACCACGGCGACCCCGACGGCGACCCACGTGAGCACCAGGCCCCGTCGGCGCGGTGCGGGTGCCAGCGGCTCGTCGTCGTCGTCCGGGGCGGACGCGGTGGCGACCTGCCCGTCCTCGGCGTCGTCCTCGGCACCCTCCTGCGGGTCGGACGCCCCGGTGCGGGCACGTCGGGACAGCGACGCCGCGCGCGCGGCCGGGCCGTCCGCCGCGGCCGACGGCCGCTTGCGGCTCAGGGCCGCGGCACCGACGACGACGCTGGACGTCGAGGGCATCGCACCGTCGGGCAGGTCGTCGAGCTCGACGACGTCGGCCAGCACCACGGTGACGTTGTCGGGGCCGCCGGCACGCAGCGCGAGCTGCACCAGGCGGTCGGCGCACGCGTCGACGTCCTCGATGTCCGCGAGGGTCTGCGCGATCGTCTCCGCCGAGACGTACCCGGACAGCCCGTCGGAGCACAGCAGCCAGCGGTCTCCGGGCCGCGCCTCGCGCACCGACAGGTCCGCCGTGAGGTCGGTGTCGAAGTCGCCCAGCACCCGCATGACGACCGAGCGCTGCGGGTGGTGCTCCGCCTCCTCGGGCGTGATGCGCCCCGTGTCGACGAGGTGCTGCACGAACGTGTGGTCGGTGGTGACCTGCGTGAGCGTGCCGTCGCGGAACAGGTACCCGCGCGAGTCGCCCAGGTGCACCATCGCGAGCTTGTTGCCTGCGCGCAGGATCGCCGTGACCGTGGTGCCCATGCCGGCCAGGTCCGGCTCGGCGTCGCTGCGGGAGATGATCTCGGAGCGCGCGTCGTCCAGGGCCGTCTCGAGCTCGTCGAGGGCGTCGTCGGGACCGTGCGACTCACCGTCGAGCGGGGCCATGGCCGCGACCGCGACGGACGAGGCGACGTCGCCCCCGGCGTGACCGCCCATGCCGTCGGCCACGACGAGCAGGTGCGGGCCCGCGTAGGCGGAGTCCTGGTTGTCGGAGCGCACGAGCCCGACGTCGGAGCGCGCGGCGTAGCGCAGGGCGACCGTCACGCCGTCACCTCTGCAGCTCGAGCAGGCTCTGCCCGACGCGGATCGGTGTGCCGGTGGGCACGGGCGTGGGCTGCTCGACCCGCGACTCGCCGACGAACGTGCCGTTCGTGGACCCGAGGTCCTCGACGAACCAGCGGTCCCCCTGCGGGAAGATCCGCGCGTGCCGCGACGAGGAGTAGTCGTCGTCGAGGACCAGCGTGCAGCTGGGGGCCCGGCCGACCAGCACCGCGGAGGAGCCGAGGGGGAGCGTGGTGCCGCGCAGCGGGCCCTCGGTCACCACGAGCCGCGTGGGGCCGCCGCTGCTGCGGGGGCGTCGCGGCGCGCGCGGCGCCTCACCGGCGGGCACGGGGGCCTCCGCGGGCGTGGCCTTGCCGGGGGCGCGGCGCCGGTCGATGATCCGCGTGCCGTACAGGTCCCGGCGCAGCACGGTGATGGCCGACAGGACCAGGAACCACAGCAGCGCGAGGTAGCCCAGACGCAGCAGGGTGATCGTGAGCTCACTCATGCCGCGGCATCACTCGTCCACGTCCGCGTCGCCCCCGGTCCAGAAGAGGATCCGGGTCCGGCCGATGGTCAGCGTGTTGCCGTCCAGCAGCGTCGCCGCAGGCACCTGGTGCCCCTCGACGAACAGTCCGTTGGTGGAGCCCATGTCGCTGGCGACGACCCCGTCCGGGGTGACCCGGATCTCGAGGTGCCGGCGGGACACACCCGGGTCGTCGACGATGATGTCGGCCTCCGAGCCGCGGCCGATGACCGTGACCGGGCCCGTGAGGATGTAGCGCTGACCGTCGATGTCGATCAGCGGGTGCCGCGGGCTGGGTGCCGCGTTGGTCGCCGGTGCCACCGGGCCGCGCACGGTGGCGCTGTGGACAGCGAACCGGCCGGCGTCCTGCTCCGTGTTCTCGCTGAAGGACACGGTGACCGGGCCGACGAACGCGTAGTGCTGGCTCGCGGCGTGCTCCGTGACGTTGGCGGCCAGCTCCTCCGCGAGGGCCTCCGCGCCCCACGCCTCGACCTGGTCGTAGTCCGCGGTCGAGAGCTCGATGGTGAACTCGTTGGGCACCACGGTGCGGTCACGGCCGACGACGGCAGCGCGGTCGTCCAGCTCGCGGCGCAGCGCGTCCGCCAGCTCGATGGGCTTGACCTCGCTGCGGAAGGCCCGGGCGAACGCGTTGTTCACCACGCGCTCCACGCCGTTCTCGAACTTGTCGAGGAACCCCACGTCCACCTCCCTCCCACCTCGGGCGGGCCGGTCGCCCGTCCCACCTGCCCTCGGTCCGTCCGCGCGGTGCGACGACGATCCGCGTCGATGGTATCCGTGCGGCGGCCTGGACGGGTGCCTGGGAGGGTGAACGGTGCACGCGGCGCGGTGTGGGCGGGTCGCCAGGAGGCGGGCCCGCCCCTGGTCCGAGGGCTGGACGGCGGGCCGGTGCCCCTCTGGCGCCCCACCGGTCTCTCCGGCCTCCCTTCGGTCCTCCCTCTGGTGACCACTGGTCATCTGGGAGTACCTGACTGCCTCCGACATGCCCCCAACTGACCAGTGGTCGCTGCGGGGTGGGCTGGAGGCTGGGTCGGAAGGTGGGCAGAGGGGGAGGTGCTGGGGAGGGCAGGATGGGAAGAGGGCGGCGTGCTCTCACGGGGTCAGCAGCCGTGGGTACAAGGCTGCCGCCGCGGGCCCGGGGGCCGTGTTTCTGGCGAGGCCCTCGACGTGCTAACTTTGGCGGCGCGCGCGAGTGGCGGAACGGCAGACGCGCTGGCTTCAGGTGCCAGTGTCCGAAAGGGCGTGCGGGTTCAAATCCCGCCTCGCGCACAGTGGGGTGGTTCCGGAAGGAACTGCTCGAGCAGTACCGAAGCTCCCGGTCAGGGTTCTCTGACCGGGAGCTTCGTGGTTCCGGGGTGCATGGGGCTGCTCCGGGGTGCTCGCGGACGCGGCCCGGCGGTGGCCGGGCGAACAGGTGTGGACTCTCAGGCGGTCGCCCGCGGCAGGCGGCGCCGGCCTCTGGTCGAGGTATGCCGGTCGAGCGGTTCGGGCGACGGTTCTTCTCCGAGCTCGACCTGCCAGGGGTCGGGCTGGAGGTGGTCGTCCGGGCTCACAGGGCCGGAGCAGGCGTGCCCAGGAGCTCCAGCAGGCCCAGGGCTGCGTCACGCATGCGGTCGTCGACGTCGTGGGTCGGGTCCCACGAGGCGACGGTCGCCGACGCGAGCGGCAGTCGCGTGACGGCGTCGAGCACCGTGGCGCGCACATCGCCGGGCGTGAGGCCACCCGGCGCGGCGTAGGAGTTCGCCGGTGGGAGGGACGTGTCGTGCACGTCGAGGTCGACGTGCACGTGCACCGCGTCCGCGTGCGCGAGCACCCGGTCGAGCACGCTCCCCGCCCGCCCCGCCCGGACGTCGGCCACGGTCAACCACGTCGGTCCGGGGCCGTCAAGGAGCCGGCGCTCGGCCTCGTCGAGCTGGTGGCCGCCGACGAGCACCGTGCGGTCGTCGGGCGACGGCGCGTACCCGGGCACGCTCGCGGCGAGTCCTTGCCAGCACCGGCCCGTGGTCATTGCCAGGCTCATGCCGGGGCCGGTCACTCGCGTGCCGCCGGCTCCGCGGCGCGGGCCTGGACCATGAACGGGTTGGTGTCGCGCTCGGCTCCCACGGTCGTGTCCGCGAAGTGCCCGGTCAGCAGGACCAGTTCGTCGGGCTCCGCCAGGAGGAGCCGCAGCGAGTGGAGCGTCTGCGCCCTGTCGCCGCCGGGCATGTCGGTCCGTCCGATGGTCCCCGCGTAGAGGACGTCGCCTACGAGCCGATAGCTCACGCCCTCGCCGGTGAAGCCGTACATGACCGAGCCGGGCGTGTGTCCCGGCGTGTGGTGAACCGAGAACCGCAGACCCGCGAGCGCGAGCTTGTCGCCCTCGGCGACCTCCACGACGTTCGTCGGGGGGTGCCACTGCCAGTCCTCAGGCAGGACGGATTCGAACTGCGGGCCGAACTCGGAACCGAGCCACGGCATGGGGTCGTCGAGCATCGGCCGGTCCGCTCGGTGCACGTAGCACGGCACGTCGTACGCGTTGCAGATGTCGGTCACCGCGTAGGTGTGGTCGAGGTGACCGTGCGTCAGGAGCACCCCTGCAACCGCTCTGCGGTGCGCGTCCAGGATCCCCGGCAGACGCTCCGCGATCCCCATGCCCGGGTCGACGACGACGCAGGAGGCCGAACGGTCGGACCCGACCAGGCGGCAGGTGGTCTCGAACGCGTCGGCGACCACCGACCGGATCAGCACGGGACCGTCTCAAGGACACGGTCGGAGTGAGCCGGTTCGGCGATGATGTGGACCGCTCGCCGGACGACGGACTCCAGCTCGTCGAGCTCCGCCGGGGTGTCCGCATCGAGGAAGAACGTCACGACCCGGTCGTCCGACGACCGCAGCTTGCGCAGCTCGGTCCCTCGCTCGGCGAGGACGAGAACGCCGCGCAGCGTGGCGGGGTCTCCGGGTGCGCCCGGCGGGAGGGTGGGCCACATCTGCGTCGGTCCGACCCAGGTGGGCTGGACACCGGGCCAGTCGACGACGACGTCACGCAGGACGCCGGGTGCGTGGTCGAGGTAGACCTGGCGGGCATACCGACGGGGCGCGGCGAGCTCTGCGCGCTCACCGAGCGCGATCCGGATCACCTGCGGCTCGAGCGGTTCGCCGCACGCGAGGGCGTAGAGCAGCGTGATGCCGTCGCCGGGTGTCCGGGAGGCGATCTCCATGAGGTACACCTCGCCGTCCTCGGTGACCCGCCACTCGGAGTGGGTGATGCCGTCCTGGTAGTCGAGCGCCTCGAGCACGTCGCGGTTCGCGTCGAGCACGGCCTCGACGACCCCCGTGCCGCCGACCCGCACGTCACCCGCCGGCACGGTGTGGCAGAGCTCGACGAACGAGCGGCTGCCGCCCTCGGTGGTCCGCTTCTCGGTCACCGAGGCGAACACGATCCTCCCGTCCTGCACCAACGACTCCACGGAGAACTCGGGACCGTCGATCTGGTGCTCGAGCAGCAGCGTCTCGTGAGCGGGGTAGTCCGACAGTGACCGCGCGACCTCGTCGGCGGTCGCGCAGGCGATGACGCCGGAGCTGGCGTGCCGGGCTGCCGGCTTGAGCACGGCGGGGTAGTGGACGGCGTCGAGCTCGACGGCTCCACGGGTGCCCGGGGCGATGGTGAGCGAGCGGGGTCGGTACCCGTGGATGTAGGAGCGCTGCAGGTACTTGCTGCGGCACACCCGGCTCGCACGCAGCCCGGGTGACGGGAGTCCCAGGACATCGCACACGAGGCCGGCCGGCTCGACGAGCATCTCCTCCATCGCGAAGACGCCCACGATCCGGTACTCATCCCGCCAGCGCTCGAGTGCGGCGAAGGCGCCGGGGGTGAACGACGACTCGGTGTCCATCTCGCCCGAGACGTAGGCGACCTCGCCGACGAGCCCGGCGAGCTCACCGGACTCGGCGAGCACGGCCTCGGCCTGGGCACGGGAGCTCTCCGGGGTCAGGACCAGCGCCGTGAGGCCACGGTCCGCGACCGCGCGGAGGTATCCGTGGTTGCGGCACAGCACGCGGAACGCGGCCGCCGTAGAGCTTGAATGCGTCGTCGGCACGTCCAAGCACCCGGAACGGGTCACCGTCACCGCACGGGCACGTCGCGCTCGCGATGCGGTCGCCGAGGCGGAAGCGCCACGCGGCTACCGGCCACCCGTCGCCCGCCCGGGTCAGGAGCGCACCAGCGTCGTCGAGCTCGATCTGCTGCCCGGCGAGGAGGTGCTGCACGCCGGGCCCGCAGCCCGGCCGGCTCACCCCGATGACGAAGGTCTCGATGGACCCGTAGTTGCCCCACAACCCGGCGCCGGGGAATGTTGCAGCAAGGGTGGCGGCGTGTCCCGCGGTGAGCGGCTCGGCCGACCACAGGACCGACCTCACGGGCAGTCGGATCCCCGTGCGGTCCACCGCCTCGGCGAACCGGGCGAGGACGTTGGGTGCCCCGGCGAGCGCGGTCACGCCGAGCTCGGTGATGACGTCGGCCCACGCCGTGAGCTCCTGCGCCGCCAGTGCGCCCATAGGGACCGTGGCGGCACGGGAGTGCAGCGCCACGGCGTTGTAGAAGTAGTGGGCCCCCCACATGCGCCCGGGCGGGAACAGGTTGAGCAGGACGTCGCCCTGGCCGAGCGGCTGCCAGGCGGCAGTCACGAGGGGCACGCCGAGGTGCGGCGCGAGCGCGACGATCTTCGCGGCGCCGGTAGTGCCGCCGCTCGCGACAACGAGGCTGCCATCGACCTCGGCTCGCTCCCAGGCTGCCGCGCTGAGCTCGGCGTAGGTCCAGGGACCGGGCTGTGCGCCGTCAGGACCGGCCGGCAGGGATCGGGCAGCAGCGGAGCGCAGTTGGTCGTCGGTCAGGGTGCCGATCGTGGTCGTCATGGGCGCACCCCTCCCACCGGGGTGGCCGTCAGGGTCCGTTCACGGGTGTGCCGCTCGAGGCGAGCTGCGTAGGCGCGGAACCGTCCACCGACCACCCGGTCCATCGCCTCGGGGTCGTCGAACAGCGCAGAGACCGCGCCGTCCAGCTCCAGCTCTGAGAGGTGGAGCTCACCCCTCGCGTTCACCAGAACGTCGACGCATACATACGGCAGGTCGAACCGCTCGTGGACCAGGGTGACGAGCTCGTGCAGCGCCTGCTCCACGTACGCCCGGGGTCGCACGCTCGCCCCGCGGCTGACGTTCGCCACATGGGACGAACTGGTGGGGATCCGGTCGTACGCCGCGACGACATGGCCCTCGACCGCCACCACGCGGGTGTCGGCGACGACCTCTCCGACGGACGGCTGGACGAGCATGCACGCGCCGCTGCCCGAGGCGAGCCCCAGCACAGCGTCGAGCGTCGCCCGATCGGGGCAGAGCACGCAGCCGAGCCCACGGCCCCATGACGCAGGCTTGGTAAAGACCGGGAACCAGTCGTCCGGGACGAACTCCTGGTAGGGGAGCCGGTCGGTGTCCCTTCCCGTCGTCACCCGGACGGATGGGATCACCAGGACGGGGGAGTCCGCGAGCTCGACCGTGGTCGCGTGCTTGTCGTTGAAGAGGATCGCATCGTCCAGCCCGATCGCCGTCCAGAAACCGAGCGCCTCAAGCGATCTGACGAGCGTGATGCTGGTCCACAGGTCGACATCGTGAACTGGTCCGCTGCGAATGTCGTGGACAATGATGTCCCGGGCGGGGTCGAGTGGCGCGCCATTCCAGTACGCCAGTCCCGCGGAAAGCACGACGTGCTCGGGGACTGCGACGTCGAAATCCAGGCCGCTCCGCAGCGCGACATCTCGATAAGCTGGCCAGAACGAGCGTTCCTCCCAGAGCCGGGACGCCGAGCTGGCTCTGTCCGGGAACAGGTACAGAATGCGGGGGGGGTCTTGTCGCGGTCGCGATCTGGTCCATCCGGGTCACCGACCCAGGAGTGCGCCGCCATTGACGCTCAGCACCTGCCCGGTCACCCACGACGCGTCGTCCGACGCGAGGAAGGCCACCGCCCCGGCGATGTCGTCCGGGGTCCCGGCGCGTCCGACGAGGGTCTGTGCCACCAGGTTGTCGTGACGCGCCGAGCGTCCGGACTCGTCGAAGAACTCGGTGTCCTGGACGTAGCCGGGGGCCACGGCGTTGACGGTGATCCCGTGCGGCCCGCCGCGCGCCGCGAGCTCGAGGCTCCACGCCACGAGTCCGGCCTTCGCGGCACCGTAGGCGCCGCCGCCGCCTCGCTGACCTGCAATCGAACTGATGTTGACGATGCGTCCACCCGGCCGCGACAGGGAGGGCCACAGCGCTTCGGTCAACATCATCGCGGACAGGAGGTTCTGTTCGAGCAGGCCGCGAAACCTGTCGAAGGTGGCTTCGAGTCCTCCGCCGGCCGGCCCGCCGACACCTCCGGCGTTATTGACGAGCACGTCGATCTCACGCCCAGCGAGGGTCTCGACCACGCCCAGGACCCCCGCAGAATCGGTGAGGTCGACCGGGATCGCGTGCATCGACCCGGAGGCGCTCTCCTCGACGGCGCGCGCCAAGACGTCCGGGCGGCGACCAAGGATGTAGGTCTCTGCCCCCTCTGTGAGAAATCGCCGCGCAATGGCTCGGCCCATGCCCGTGCCCCCTCCCGTAACGAGCACGGTGCGAGGTTCTTTCGGTCCGAACTGCGCTGGCACTAGGTCGTTCCTCTCGTCGTCACGGTGTGGACGCGGAGCAGACCCGTGCTGTGATCGCCTGCCCCGGTGGTCGAACGTAGAGGGCTGGTTGCAGGGTTCGCAACCCTGTTGCAGTGATCATCACAGTGCGATAACGGATACATCTCTTCCCGACTTGCAAGCAACCACGGCGTGCGGTAGGCGGCCCGATCCAGAGCCACCTGCAGGCGCGTCGAACCGTGTTGTGGCGCGACGCAGATAATGTGCGCTGACTAGGTGTTTCGCCTCGATGACTCCAGTCCCGGAAGCAAGGCTTCCGGAGCCCCATCGGCCGACTTCGCTGTGTGATCGGGCCCATCGACCAGGGGGTACCCGGCTGTGGCAACGAGCTGGCGAGGGCACTCTCCAGGCGCGATGGGCTCGTCGACAGCCCGCAGGTCAAGACGGCCACCGGGCCGACATCGCCCGTCCGGGTGAACCCGCGTGGCGGTCGAGTGAGGACTGGATTCGGGCAGCGAGGGGGGCAGCGAGGGGTCAGCTATACCTAAACGCCGAGATGCGGGCTGCAAGCTCGTGGGGTGCGCTGGAGTTCCGCGGGCTCGGTGTCGCAGATTCGGGGATGGTCCGGGTGGACGCCCTGGGAGCGCAGGGGCCCGGGCCCCACGGCATATGGCGCGATCGCTAGGGCGGGGCGACCCGGCGCGGGCGCCCGTCGCGCGCCGCGACGTTCATGGACGTCGTCGACTGGATGCGGGGCGAGCAGTGAGCCCCGGCCCGGCCGACGGCCACCGATCGGCAGCCGAGGTTGAGCGCGGGTGATCGCACGCTGCGGGCTCACCTGTCGTCGTCCGCCCCCGGAAGCAGAAGCTGCCGGCTCGATCTCGTCCTGCCGGGGTGCGCGGGCTCATCGCGGTGCTGAACGCGACCGCGGCATGTACCTCCCGGGCCTCCCGGAGGGCCGCCCGACGTGCGACGTCGTGATCGAGGGGCCCCGGTGGTGAAGCGGGTCCACCGCTCCACCACCGGAGGCGCCTCAGGCTGCCCCGCCCGTCGGGCTCGTGAGGCCTGCCCCGCTCGTCAGGCCCGTGTCACCAGGTGCCGGGTGTAGGCGGGGATGGTGAGGAAGGTCGGGAAGTCGTCCGCCAGGGCGACCTCGCCGAACAGCGCGGCGGCGTCGTCGAAGCGGTCGCCCTCGCGGCGCTCGACGTCCGTGAGGACGCCCGCGAGCACCTCACGGACGGTCGCCGCGTCGATCACCGTGCCCTCGGCGGTCGTCGTGCCCTGGTGCACCCACTGCCACACCTGCGAGCGGGAGATCTCCGCCGTCGCGGCGTCCTCCATGAGGTCGTCGATGGCGACGGCGCCGAGCCCGCGCAGCCACGCCTCGAGGTACCGCACGGCGACCGACACGTTCTGCCGCAGGCCCGCGTCGGTCACCGCGCCCGGCTGCGAGCCGCCCGCCGACGGGATGTCGAGCAGGTTCGCCGCGGTGACCTGCACGTCCTCGCGCAGGCGGTGGCGCTGGTCGGTGCGGTCGCCCAGGGCGGCGTCGAAGACCTCGCGCGCCACGGGCACCAGGTCGGGGTGGGCGACCCACGTGCCGTCGTAGCCCTGGCCGGCCTCGCGCTCCTTGTCGGCGCGCACCTGCTCGAGGGCGCGGGCCGTCACGTCGGGCTCGCGGCGGTTCGGGATGAACGCGCTCATGCCGCCGATGGCCTGCGCACCGCGGCGGTGGCACGTCGCGACGAGCAGCTCGGTGTACGCGGTCATGAACGGGACCGTCATCGTCACGCGCCCGCGGTCCGGCAGGACGAACCGCGGTCCGCGGGCACGGAAGCTCTTGATGATGCTGAAGATGTAGTCCCAGCGTCCGGCGTTCAGGCCCGCGCAGTGGTCGCGCAGCTCGTAGAGGATCTCCTCCATCTCGAACGCGGCCGTGATCGTCTCGATGAGCACGGTCGCGCGGATCGTGCCGTGCCGCAGGCCCAGGTACGTCTCGGTGAAGCGGAAGACGTCGTCCCACAGGCGCGCCTCGAGGTGGCCCTCGATCTTCGGCAGGTACAGGTACGGCCCGCGGCCCGCGTCGATCAGCGTCTGCGCGTTGTGGAACAGGTAGAGCCCGGCGTCGAACAGCGACGCGGACGCCGCGCACGACTGGCCGGCACGGTCGGTGAGCTGCACGTGCTTCTCGGTGAGGTGCCAGCCGCGCGGCCGGAAGACGATGGTCGGCGTCGTCGCCCCGACCGTGTACTCCTTGCCCTCGGGGCTCGTGAAGTCGACCCGCCCGCGGATCGCGTCGTACAGGTTCACCTGGCCGCTGATCGCGTTCGCCCACGTGGGGCTCATGGCGTCCTCGTGGTCCGCGAGCCACACCTTCGCGCCCGAGTTCAGCGCGTTGACCGTCATCTTGCGGTCGGTCGGGCCGGTGATCTCGACGCGGCGGTCCTCCAGGCCCGGCCCCGGGCCGGCGACGCGCCACGTCCGGTCGGCGCGGATGTGCGCCGTCAGCGGCAGGAAGCCGGGGTCCGCGCCGTTGGCGAACCGCTCCCGCCGCCGCTGCCGGGCGAGCAGCAGCTCCTGGCGTCCCCCTGAGAAGCGCTCGTGGAGGGCGGTGAGGAAGTCCAGCGCCTCGGGCGACAGCACCAGGTCGGTGCCCTCGACGGAGGGCCCGGTCACGGTCAGCCGGGGGTGCGCGAACGGCGAGCTCGGGCCCGCCGCACGGGGCGACGTGTCGGTGAGGGTCATGACGTTCTCCTGGTTCGTGATCAGCGACGAGGTGGTCCCGCGGGAGGAGAGGGCCCGAACGACCTCTCGCGAGAGGTCGGTCCGGCCCGACGGTCAGTGGTGGAACTGGGCCGTCTCGGTGGAGCCGGCCAGCGCGAGGGTGGCGCTGTCGGGGCTGATCGCGGTGGCGACCTGGTCGAAGTAGCCCGTGCCGACCTCCCGCTGGTGGCGGGTCGCGGTGTAGCCGTCGGCCTCGGCGGCGAGCTCGGCGGTCTGCAGGTCGACGTAGGCGCTCATGCCGCGCTCGGCGTAGCCCCGGGCGAGCGTGAACATCGACTCGTTGAGGGCGTGGAAGCCGGCGAGGGTGATGAACTGGAACGCGTACCCGTGGCCCGCCAGCTCGCGCTGGAAGCGTGCGATCTGCGCGTCGTCGAGGTGCGCGCGCCAGTTGAACGACGGCGAGCAGTTGTAGGCGAGGAGCTTGCCGGGGAACGTCTCGTGGATCCGCTCGGCGAACTCGACGGCCAGCGGGACGTCCGGCGTCGACGTCTCGACCCAGATGAGGTCGGCGTGCGGCGCGTACGCCTGGGCCCGCGCGACGACGGCGTCGAGGCCCGGGCGGACCCGGAAGTAGCCCTCGGCGGTGCGCTCGCCGGTGAGGAACTCCTGGTCGCGCTCGTCGACGTCGGACGTCAGCAGGTCCGCACCGAGCGAGTCGGTGCGCGCCACGATCACGGTCGGCGCCCCGGCCACGTCGGCCGCGAGCCGTGCTGCGGACAGCGTGCGCACGTGCTGCGACGTCGGGACCAGGACCTTGCCGCCCAGGTGGCCGCACTTCTTCTCCGCGGCGAGCTGGTCCTCCCAGTGCACGCCGGCGGCGCCGGCGGCGATCATCGCGTGCATGAGCTCGTAGGCGTTGAGCGGGCCGCCGAACCCGGCCTCGGCGTCGGCGACGATCGGCGCGAGCCAGTCGCGCGTCGGGGCGCCGTTCTCGGCGACGTCGATCTGGTCCGCCCGCAGCAGCGCGTTGTTGATGCGCCGCACGACGGCCGGCACGGAGTTGGCCGGGTAGAGCGACTGGTCGGGGTACGTCTGGCCCGACAGGTTCGCGTCGGCGGCGACCTGCCAGCCGGACAGGTAGATCGCCTCGAGCCCCGCGCGGACCTGCTGGACCGCCTGGTTGCCCGTCAGCGCGCCGAGCGCCGGCACGTGCGTGCGGGTGTGCAGCAGCTCCCACAGCCGCTCGGCGCCGCGCCGCGCCAGGGTGGGATCCTCCCGGACCGAGCCGCGCAGCCGCACGACGTCGGCGCCGGTGTGCCGCCGCTCGATGCCGGCCCAGCGCGGGTCGGTGCGCCACTCGTGCTCGAGGTCCTCGGCGGTGCGGGTCTGCGCGCCGGGACGGACGTCGACCGCACCCGCGACGGCGGCGGTGGGGGCCTGCAGGTCGTCCAGCGGGGTGGTGGGAGCGGTCATCGTCGTGCCTCTCGCGTCGGTACGTCGCCCCGGAGGGCGTTCGGTGGGGGAGCCGGTCGGCGTCCCACGACCAACGTGCCTGCTCGACGAGGGCGGCGGGGTGGTCGCGGCAGCGGAAGATCGGGGACTCTTCCGCGGGGCGCAACAGGCGCCGATCGTGGCGTGGATCAAACCGTCCGCCGTGAAGGACGACGGTTCTTCCCGACGCATCGCCCGGTCTGCCGCGGAAGATCGGGACATCCGCCCACGTCAGGCGATCGTGCGGGGAAGGATCCGGCTCCTTCTCCTGGACGGGACCGTTCCCGCGGTGTGACGCTGGTCACGTGACGACGACGACACCCCGGACCCCGGACCCCCGACGTGCCACCGACCCCGCCGGCCGCGTCGCGCCGGGCGCGGCGTCGAGGGCTGGATCGACCTCTCGCGGGCGGGGGGTCGAGGCTGGGGCTGCGGGCGGTGCTGGATCGGCGTCTCGCGGGCGCGGGGTCGGGTCCGGGGGCGCGGGCGGGGCTGGATCGACCTCTCGCGGGAGGGGGGCCGACGCCGGGGGAGGGTCGTACTCCCGCGGGCCCGCAGGCGGCGACGCGGTCGGTGGTGCCGCGGTCGACACGCTCGTGCTCGGCCGGCTCGTGCGCCACCTGCGCACCGCGCGGGGCATGACGCTCGACGACCTCGGGCGCGCGATCGGGCGGGCGCCGTCGCAGGTGTCGATGCTGGAGAACGGGCACCGCGAACCCAAGCTGTCGCTGCTGGCGCAGGTGGCCGACGCGCTGGGCGTCCCGCTGCGCGACCTGCTCAGCCCCGAGCCCCCGACGCGCCGCGCCGCCCTGGAGGTGGAGCTGGAGCGGGCGCAGCGCGGCCCGCTGTTCGCCAGCCTCGGCATGCCGACGGTGAAGGTGGGTCGCTCGCTGCCGTCCGACGCGCTCGAGGCGCTCGTCGCGCTGCAGGGCCAGGTGCAGCGGCTGCTGACGGAGAACGCGGCGACCCCCGAGGAGGCGCGGCGCGCGAACGCCGAGCTGCGGTCCCGGATGCGCGCGCAGGACAACTACTTCCCCGAGCTCGAGGAGCACGCGCGGACCCTGCTCGACGCCGTCGGGCACCACGGTGGCCCGCTGTCGCAGCGCGCGACCGCGGAGATCGCGGCGCACCTGGGCTTCACGCTGCACTACGTCGCGGACCTGCCGCACTCGACCCGCACGGTCACGGACCACGCGCACGGGCGCATCTACCTGCCGCAGACCGGTGCCGCGCACAACGACTCGCGCTCGCCGCTGCTGCAGGCGGTCGCGTCCCACGTGCTGGGGCACTCCGAGCCCGTCGACTACGCGGACTTCCTGCGCCAGCGGGTGGAGGCGAACTACCTGGCCGCGGCGCTGATGATCCCCGAGGCGTCGGCCGTGGCGTTCCTCGGCGACGCCAAGGCCGAGCGGCGGCTGTCCGTCGAGGACCTGCGCGACACCTACGCCGTGCCGTACGAGACGGCCGCGCACCGGTTCACCAACCTCGCGACGCGGCACCTGCAGATCCCGGTGCACTTCATGAAGGTCCACGAGGGGGGCACGCTGCACAAGGCGTACGAGAACGACGGCGTCGTGTTCCCGTCGGACCCGCTGGGGGCGATCGAGGGGCAGCCGGTGTGCCGGCAGTGGACGGCGCGGGTGGTGTTCACGCTCGAGGACCGGTTCAGCCCGTACTACCAGTACACGGACACGTCGTCGGGCACCTTCTGGTGCACGTCGCGCGTGCAGGGGTCCTCCCAGGGCGCGTTCTCCGTGAGCGTCGGGACGCCCTTCGCGCACGTCCGCTGGTTCCGGGGACGCGAGACGACGGAGCGCTCGGCGTCGCGCTGCCCGGACGCGTCGTGCTGCCGGGAGGCGCCCCGCGCGCTCGCGAGCCGCTGGGAGGACCAGGCGTTCCCGAGCGCGCGGCCGCACGCGTCGCTGCTGGCCGCGCTGCCGGTGGGCGTGTTCCCCGGCGTGGACCAGACCGAGGTCTACGAGTTCCTCGAGCGGCACGCGCCTCGGACGTCCTAGGCCCGCCCGAGGCGCTGCTCGACGTCCGCCAGCGCGGCCCGCACCGCGGCCGGCACGCGCTCGCCCACCTCGTCGAACCAGGCGGCGGTGCGCGCCACCTCCTCGCGCCACGCATCCGTCGGCACGTCCAGCAGCGCCGCGAGCTCGTCGTCGCCGACGTCCGTGCCGGTGACGTCGAGCGCCCCCGGTGCGGGCACCAGGCCGACGGGGGTCTCGACCGCGGCCGACGACCCGTCGAGCCGCCCCAGCGCCCACGCCAGCACGCGGACGTTGTCCCCGAAACCCGGCCACAGGTAGCGCCCGTCGGCGTCGGTGCGGAACCAGTTGACGCAGAACACCGCGGGCGCGCCGGCCCCCAGCCGCTCGCCGACGCGCAGCCAGTGCGCCCAGTGGTCGGCCACGTGGTACCCGCAGAACGGCAGCATGGCGAACGGGTCGCGCCGCAGCTCACCGACCGTGCCCTCGGCGGCCGCGGTCTGCTCGGAGGACACCGTGGCGCCCAGCAGCACGCCGTGCGCCCAGTCGCGCGCCTGCACCACCAGGGGCACGGTCGACGGGCGTCGGCCACCGAACAGGATCGCGTCGACGGGCACGCCCTGCGGGTCGTCCCAGTCCGGGGCGATCGTCGGGCAGCGGTCCGCGCGCACCGTGAACCGGGAGTTCGGGTGGGCGGCGGGGCGGCCCGCGTCGGGCGTCCAGTCCTGGCCCCGCCAGTCGACCAGGTGGGCCGGCGGCTCGGGCGTCAGCCCCTCCCACCACACGTCGCCGTCGTCGGTCAGCGCGACGTTCGTGAAGATCGTGTCGCTCGCGACCATCGCGACCGCGGCCGGGTTGGTGCGCGGGCCCGTGCCCGGGGCGACGCCGAAGAACCCGGCCTCGGGGTTGATGGCCCGCAGCCGCCCGTCGGGCCCTGGCCGCATCCACGCGATGTCGTCGCCGATCGTCTGCGCGGTCCAGCCCGGCAGCGTCGGGCTGAGCATCGCCAGGTTCGTCTTGCCGCACGCCGACGGGAAGGCCGCGGCGACGTGGAACGCCCGCCCCTGCGGCGACGTGAGCCGCAGCAGCAGCATGTGCTCGGCGAGCCAGCCCGCGTCGCGTCCCATCACCGACGCGATCCGCAGGGCGAAGCACTTCTTGCCCAGCAGCGCGTTGCCGCCGTACCCGGACCCGTACGACCAGATCTCGCGGGACTCGGGGAAGTGCACGACGTACTTGGTCGGGTTGCACGGCCAGGGCACGTCGTCGTCGCCCGGTGCGAGGGGGGCGCCGACGCTGTGGACGGCGGGGACGAACGCGCCGTCGTCGCCGAGGTGCTCGAGCACGGCCGTCCCCACGCGCGTCATCAGGTGCATGCTCACGACGACGTACGGGGAGTCGGTCAGCTCGACGCCGTACTCGGCGAGCGGTGAGCCGACCGCACCCATCGCGAACGGCACGACGTACATCGTCCGGCCGCGCATCGAGCCGGCGAAGACGCCGCGCAGCTCGGCCCGCATCGCGGCGGGGTCGCACCAGTTGTTCGTCGGGCCGGCGTCCGCCTCGCGCTGCGAGCAGATGAAGGTACGGCTCTCGACGCGCGCCACGTCGTCCGGCGCCGAGCGCGCCAGGAAGCTGCGGGGGCGCCGCTGCGGGTCCAGCCGCACGAACGTGCCCTGGGCGACGAGCAGCTCGCACAGCCGCGCGTACTCCTCGGGCGAACCGTCGCACCAGACGACCTCGTCGGGCTGCGTCAGCTCCGCCGTCGCCGCGACCCAGGCGCGCAGGTCCGCGTGGGTCGTCGGAGCGCCGGTCGCCGTGGCCGGGGTGTCGAGCGTCGTCATCGTCCGTCCCTCCCGTGCGGCACGGCGTCACCGCCGTGGCGCGTGGTCCGTGCACCTGCGGCACCGCACCGGAGCCGCATCTCCACCGTGGACCTGCACGAGCGCCGCGGCGAGTCGCGCGCGGGGAGAAGTTCGGAGGATCTTCCTGGCGACGGAAGAGGTCGCGGCGGGTCGCGCCCAGGCCGCGCGGAGCCGGTCCTGACGGCGGTCGTGCGGACCTGCTCGAGACGGAAGTGCTCCCGCACGCACGCCTCAGCCGCGCACACGAACGAAGGAGAGCACCACGAGGACTCCAGGGGTGACCCAGGACGTCGTGCCGGCCCTCGACGCCGTCGCGCGGCTGGTCCACGCCGACTGACCTGTCGCCGGGCTCGGGTCGAGGTCTGAGGTCAGCGGGTGACGATGGTCTGGATCTCGGCGACGGGGACCTCCGCCGTGGTGGTCGTGGCCGGGACGTCGAGGGGCTGGGGGTCGGTGCCCAGCGAGGAGGTCCAGGTCGCGGCCCACCGGGCGGTGGCGGTCAGGGTCGTGGTCGGCAGGGTCTGCCCGGCCTTGACCGGGCGCCCGGCGGTGGAGCGGGTGAACTGGATCGCGCACGACGAGCTGGTCATGCCCGGGGTGTACGGCGTGCCGTTGTCCGCACAGGTCGTCGGGTCGGCGCCCTCGGCGGCCAGGTCCAGCCCGCCCAGGGTCGCGTCGATCTGCGCCCAGGTGCCGGTGGTGGGGATCTCGGCGCGGACCTGCACCGCGGTGGTGCTGCCCTCCACCCACACGAAGGTGGGCAGGTTGACCACCGTGGCACCCGAACCGGTGACGCTGGGGTTCCAGCGGATCTGCCCGGTGGGCAGGACCACCGCGTCGCGGGCGGCCTGCACCAGCACACGAGGGTCGACGTCGGGTTCGGGTTGCGGGGCGGGGGTGCCGGTCTCGACGAACCGCGGCGGGTGGGCACGCAGGTACTCGACGACCAGGGTGGGTGGGGCGTCGGTGCGGCACCGGGTGGTGTACCAGCTGCCGTCCTTGTCGGCGTACTGCTCGAAGTCCGGGTACACGCTGCGGATGTAGGCGTACCCGCCGGACCCGCCGTTGGCCTCGAAGAACGTGCCGCCCTCACCCCAGTTCGCGGCGTACTCCGCACCGCTCGGCCCGGCGGTCATCCAGCACATCGCGGGGACCCGCATGTGCACCGTGCGCTGGAACGGGACCGTCCCACCGACCTGCGACGTCGACGTCACCGTCGCCTCCAGGCCGTCAGGCCCGGCGACCGCACCCACCGACTGCGTGGGGGCGCTGTCGGGGCGCTGTTCGGTGTCGAAGCCGGGGACCGGTGCCGCGGCCGTCAGCGCGCCCAGCCCTGCGAGTGCCACGGCGGTCAGGGCGAGACCTCAGCACGTGCCGTCACCGACCAGGCGGTTGACGTACCAGATCCCGCCGTCGACGCGGATCAGCTCGAGCTTGTTCCGTTGCGCGACGTCCTTACCGACGTCCTCGGCCGTGAACGTGCCCGTGTCATTGGTGAACGTCGCCTCACCCAGGTCGTCGCACTTGACGCCCGTCGCGGTGTCGCCGGCGACGACGATGTCGCTGATCCGGGTGCGGAACGTACCGGCGATCGTCGCGTTGCTCGAGGAGTTGTTGGCGGGGATCCTCGCCATGGTGTCCTGGATCTCGGACGAGGTGAAGGTGGCGAAGATGTCGCTGACCTCGTTGGTGCGCAACGTCTGCCAGTACGCCTTCTGGTACGTCGCGATCCAGTTGTAGACGTCAGCCTCGTCCCCGGTCAGGTCCGGCACGTCCTCGAAGACGATCCCCAGCTCGGGGTCGTCATGGACCTGGATGCCGTCGGTCGGTGTCGGGGACGGTGTCGGCTCGGGCGTCGGCGAGGAGGTCGCCGTGGGCGACGCGGTCAGACCGGCGGGTTCCGCCGCCTCGGTGGTGCACCCGGCCAGCAGCAGGGCGCCGACGGTCAGGACGGGCAGAAGGGTGCGCGCGGTCACGGGTGCTCCTCGGCGGGGGACGACTGCGGGCACGGTATCGGACGAAAAGGGACACGACGCGAGCGCGGACCCTGGTGGGCGACCCGGCTCCTGCCCCACCGTGCCGTGCTCATCGCGTCACACGGCGACCCCCGGTCACCCCTGCAGGCGACGACGGAGCTCGTCGTAGGTCGCCCGCAGGCGTGCGTCGTACCCACCGTCCTCGTCGAGGTCCTCGTCGTCCTCGAGGTAGGGGTCACGGTCCTCGGCGGCGGCCAGCTGCGCCAGCGCCGCCCGCTCCTCCGCCTCGGGGTCGAAGTGGAGCGCCTCGATGAGGATGTCCGTGAGGTCCAGGGTCTGCGTGCCGTCCTGCGCGACCCGCACCGGGCAGACGGCACCGCGGACGTGATGGTCGAACTCGTCGAGCAGCGGGGTCTGGCCGGCCCGGACCGTCAGCGTGACGGTCGGCGGCGGTTCCGTGAGCACCGCGAGCTCGGCGGCCGAGAGCGCGCGGATCTCCTCGAGCTCGGCGACGTCGACCGCGCTGCGCGGGAACAGCTGACCGACGGTGAGGTCGGGGCGTGTGATCGCCAGGGTCGTGAGGCGGGACGCGGCCCGGGCCAGGCGGTCCGCGTGCTGGGCGAGCGCGCCGATCGTGAACTCGTCGGGCACGGTGCCGACGTGCAGCGTCCACGCGGAGATGGCCTCGTCGATCGTCGCGATGATGTCCCGGGCCCTGTACTCGTCCACGTCGTCCTCCGTCGGGTCGTCCACGTCCGGTCAGCAGCGGCACCCGACGGGCAGCTCAGGACCGTGGTCATCCGTACGGCGCAGCCGCGTGCACGGCGACGGCCGAGCCTTCCGCGCCCGCACCTCGCCCGTTCGGGGCGCGGCGAGGGCGATCGTGTCGCCCGGGCGGCGTCGGTCGTCGATCCGCGACCAGAACGTGGGCGTGATGCCGAGCGACCCGAGCCACTGCCGCTCACCGGTGGCGACGACCTCCTCGCCGGCCGCCGCCAGGAGGCCGAGGATGTCGTCGTCGTCGGCCGCGTGCAGGGCGGCGCGCACGGCGGGGACCGGCCAGGACGAGGATCAGCGATCCGCGGCGGCCGGGTCGAGCGCCTGGAACATGGCGTGGTCCTGCCAGCGGCCCGCGATCCTCAGGTACTGCGGTGCGGTGCCGTAGCGGACGAAGCCGTTGCGGGCGAGCACCCGCTGCGACGCCACGTTGTGCAGGAGCGTCTCGGCCTGCACGCGGTGCAGGCCGAGGTCACGGAACGCGACGTCGAGGAGCTCCCGGTCGACGCGCAGCAGGTCCACGAGCGCCGGTGCGTCGTCGAGGTCGATCGGACGGGTGACGGCGGTCGGGGGCACGGCGCCATCATGGCGGACGTGCCCTGCGGCGCGCCGCGGAGCACCCGGCCGCCCCGTTCCCTCCCGGCGCCGACGCGGGTACCGTCGACAGGACCCGCTGCGCCGACCCGGGGGGAGCGCTCGTGACCGACCTGGACCTCGACCTCGAGGAGGACCTCGAGCGTCCCGTCGTGACGCGCCGCCCCGCCGGGCCGCCGCCCCCGCTGTTCCAGCCCCTGTCCACCACCGTGCGCTACCCGCCGGGGCCGGTGCCGGACGTCGAGGACGACGTGCCGCAGCCCGCCGTGACGCCGCGTCGCTGGGGCGCGCTCGTCCGGCAGCTGTTCGCACCGCGGACGTCCGTCGCCGCAGGCCCGGTGACGGACGCGGGCCCGGTGGCGCGCTCGCGGCCGGCCGTCCTGCGCGGGCACGTCCTGCCGGGGCATCCATGGCCGCGCTCGCGGGTGGTCGCCGGGCTGCTCGGCGTCCTGCTCGGCGCGACGGGCCTGCACGCGGTCTACCTGGGCCACCGGCGCCGCGGTCTGCTCATGCTGGCGACCGCGGTCGTCGGCGGGGTCCTCACGCTCGGTCTGGCCACCCTCGTGATGGGCCTGTGGGGGTTCACCGAGGGGCTGCTGGTGCTGTGCGCGCGGCGCGGCCGGTTCGCGCACGACGCCTGGGGTCGGCCGCTGAGCGGCTGAGGCAGCGAGGCGGCACCGGACCGGACCCGTCGGTCCCGTGCTCGACCCTGCCGCCGCCGCGTCAGCCCGGCGTCGCGGCGAGCGTCTCGAGGTGCCGACGGAGCACGGCGCGGCACCGCTCGCCCGTGACACCGCCCGGCCGGACGGCCGCGTGCACCGCGAGACCGTCGATCACCGCGTGCAGCCGGTCCGCCTCCAGGTCCACGTCCACCCGTCCGGCGGCGATCGCCTCGACCCAGTGCCGGCACCCGGCGCGGACCAGGTCGTGGTTCTCCTCGGCGCACGCGCGCAGCGACGGGTCGACCAGCGCGCGGGCGGTGAACGCCGTCCAGACCTCGTTCTCGGCGCGGCGCTCGTCGTCGAGGGGGAGCAGCTCGAGCAGGTGCCGCTCGGCCGCGTCGAGCGGGTCACCCGTCGCGTCCTGCGCTGCCAGGCGGGCGGTGACCCGCTCGACGACCTGCGCCATGGCGAACACGAGCAGCTCGCCCTGCGTGGCGAACATGTGGCGCAGCGACCCGGCCGACAGCCCGGCCTCGGCAGCGACGTTGCGCACCGAAGCGTTCTCCAGCCCGTCGCGGCGGATCACCCGCCAGGTCGCGTCCGCGATGTCGCGGCGTCGGGCGTCGGCGTCCAGGAGTCGGGGCACCTCGTCGTTATAGCACAGCCGTGCTAATGTCTGGCGGAACTAGCACGGTCGTACTAGATCGGGGGCCCGTGATGGCCACGACGACCACCCCACGCACCGCGCTCGGCCCGTGGGCCACCGTCCGGTGGCTCACCCGGCACCGCAGCGTGCAGGTCACCGCAGCGCTCTGGCTGGCGGGCAACGTCGTCGTGCTGCTGCTGGCCGGACGGACCCTCCCGTTCGACTGGCCCGGGCTGCCCGGCTCGGCCGTCGACCAGCTCGTCGGCGCCGACGTCGCCCTCCTGGGCGTGCTGGCGCTCATGGCGCTGACGTGCCTGCTGACCCGCCGGCGCGCGCGGCCCGACGTCGCCGCCCGCGCGCCGGACCTCGCGACAGCGCGTCGCGAGACCGTCCTGCTCCTGGCCTGGGCGGCGCTCGGCCTGCTCGGCGGGTTCGTGCTGGGCCGGCTCCTGGGGTGGCACCCGATCGGCCTGCACCTCGCCGGGTCCGTCGTCGGGACGCACGACCACGTCGCCCCGGCCGAGGCCGTCACCTGGGCCGGCTACAACCTCGTCGTCTACGCGCTCGTGCCGCTCGCCGTCTTCCGCCGCCGGTACTCGGCCGCGCAGCTGAACCTGGTCTCCACCGACCGCCGCGGCGACGTGCGCCTCATCCTCGTCGTCCTCGTCGCGGAGTCCGCGATCCAGATGGCGACCCTCGCCACGGTGGTCGGCCGGCTGTCGACGCACCAGTACGTCGTCGGCGTCCCGGTGACGTTCCTGCTCTACCTCGCCGGGACCGGCCTGCCGATCATGGTGCTGGTCCACGCGCTGCTCGTGCCGCGGCTGCTCCGGCTCACCGGATCGGCGCCCGCCACGGTGGTCCTCGGCGGCGTCCTCTACACGGCGCTGCACGCCTGGGACGCGTGGACGGTCCTCACGACGCCCACCGACGCGGTGCTGTCGGTCGTCTTCCTGTTCTTCGTCTACCTCGCCCCCGGGATGATGAAGACCCTGCTCACCGTCCGGACGGGGAACGCGTGGGTGCACCTGTGGGCGTACCACGCGCTCGCGCCGCACACCCTGGTGGACGCCCCGCACGTGGTCGAGATCTTCAGGATCCGTTGACCGGGTGCCCGCCCGCGTCCCTGATCGGCGGGATCTCGGACTCGTCCCTGATCCGGGCGTGGGTGAGGTCGAAGCCCCGCAGGAACGCCAGTGCGCGCTCGCTCACGCACAGGTACACCCTGCGCACGAGCGTGAAGTCGTCGGTGGGCGTGCCGACGGGCACCAGACGGTGCCACGTCGGCATGTCCAGCCCGTCGGGATGCAGCTGGTCGAACACGTCGGAGGTGCTGACGCGCACCGGTGCGAGCTCCCACCCGGTCAGTGCGGACGTCGACAGCGCCTGCGCGAGCCTGTCGCTCACGAGCCAGTACCCCGACGTCTGGACGATGTCGTCACCTCCCCAGTCGTCGAACTCGTAGGCGAGCTCACCGAGCAGCTGGGGGTCGCGGGTGATGTCGTAGTCGACTCCGGGACCGAGGTCGCCCTCGACAGCGGGGTGAAGCCAGTACATCGTCAGCGCTCCCTCGGTCGGAACAGGTGGCCGAGCATGTCATCGATCCGGGTCGCCTCGTCGAGGAGCTCCTGGCGCGTGGGCATCACGCCCGCCTCGCTCACCCCTCACACAACGGACGAAACGGACGTCGGCACCGTAGTGGTACCCGACCCGCCCCCGCGCACGCCGTCCACAGCCACCCGTCCCGTGGCACAGGCACGAGGTCCGACGCCCACGGTCCCGGCTGGATGTGGGGGTGGGTCGTCCCCGGGATCGTCATCACGGTGCTCGTCGATGCGTGGCTGGTGCTGCACCTGAGGGGGCAGGTCCGGCCGCGGCGCCGAGACCGATCGACGACGGCCCGGCGCCCACGGATATCAGGGACGGGATCCACCCGCGGGCCGGGCATCATGGGCCCATGAGTGCCACCCTCCAGGCCAAGGGCGTGGCCGCGGCGTTCGGTGACCGCGAGCTGTTCTCCGGCCTCGACCTGGTCGTCGCGCCCGGTGACGTCGTCGGGCTCGTCGGCCCCAACGGCGCCGGCAAGACGACCCTCCTGCGGATCCTCGCCGGTCAGCGCGCCCCCGAGGCGGGCTCGATCGCGCTCTCGCCGCCGACCGCACAGGTCGGGTACCTCGTGCAGGAGGTCGAGCGGCACCCCGACGAGTCCGTGCGCACGTTCCTCGAGCGGCGCACGGGCGTCGCCGAGGCGCAGCGGGCGATGGACGCGGCCTCCGACGCGCTCGCCGCCGACGCCCCCGACGCGGCCGACGAGTTCACGCAGGCACTGGAGCGCTGGATGGCGCTCGGCGGCGCCGACCTCGACGCCCGGCTGGGCGTGGTCGCCGACGACCTCGGGCTCGCGGTCGACCTGGACCTGCCGATGACGGCGCTGTCCGGCGGGCAGGCCGCGCGCGTCGGCCTGGCGGCGCTGCTGCTGTCCCGCTTCGACCTGTACCTGCTCGACGAGCCGACCAACGACCTGGACGCCGACGGGCTGGACCGGCTCGAGGAGTTCGTCGAGCGGGCGCAGGCGCCGATCGTCGTGGTCAGCCACGACCGGGAGTTCCTGGCCCGCACCGTCACGACGGTGGTCGAGATCGACCGCAGCCTGCAGCGGGTGGCCACCTACGGCGGCTCGTACGACGCGTACCTGGAGGAGCGCTCGACGGCCCGGCGCCAGGCGCGCGAGGCGTACGAGGACTACGCGAGCCGCCGCGACGCGCTCGCGGGCCGCGCGCGGATGCAGCGCGCGTGGATGGAGAAGGGCGTGCGCAACGCGCGGCGCAAGGCCTCCGACAACGACAAGCACGTCAAGCACCACCGCGGGGAGACGTCCGAGAAGCAGGCGGCCAAGGCGCGCCAGACCGACCGGATGATCGAGCGGCTGGAGACGGTCGAGGAGCCGCGCAAGGAGTGGCAGCTGCGCATGAGCATCGCCACCGCGCCGCGCTCCGGGGCGGTCGTCGCGACCGCCCGGGCGGCGGTGGTCCGGCGCGGCGACTTCGTCCTCGGGCCCGTCGACCTGCAGCTCGACTGGCAGGACCGCGTCGCGGTCACCGGCCCGAACGGCTCCGGCAAGTCGACGCTGCTGGCGCTGCTGCTGGGGCGCATCGCCCCCGACGAGGGCAGCGCGGCGCTCGGCCCCGGCGTGCTCGTCGGCGAGGTCGACCAGGCGCGCGCCGCGTTCGAGGGCGACGAGCCGGTGGGGGACGCGTTCGCCCGGCAGGTGCCCGACTGGACCACCGCCGACGTCCGCACCCTGCTGGCCAAGTTCGGCCTCGCCGGGCACCAGGTCGGGCGCCCGGCGGCGTCACTCTCCCCCGGGGAGCGCACCCGCGCGGCGCTGGCGGCGCTGCAGGCTCGCGGCGTCAACCTGCTGGTCCTCGACGAGCCGACGAACCACCTGGACCTGCCGGCCATCGAACAGCTCGAGCAGGCGATGGAGTCGTTCGACGGGACGATCCTGCTGGTCACGCACGACCGCCGGATGCTCGACACCGTGCGCCTCACCCGGCGCTGGCACGTCGAGGACGGGCAGGTCGCCGAGGTGCAGCCGGACTGACACCACGGGCCCGGCGGGACGCGTCAGCGCAGGTCGACCCACCGCTCGCCGACGCGCTCCGGCTCCACGCGACCCGAGGTGAGGGCCGCGACCGTCGTCACGAGCGCCCGGGGGTCGGTGACCCCGACCAGCAGGCGCACGTCCTGCGCGTACGTCGTGTCCAGCACCTCGACGCCCCGGGCGCGCAGCTCGCCCTCGACGCGCCCCGCCTCGGTGTGGTCGAGGCTCAGGCTCCACTCCTCGAGCAGCCGACGCTCGAGCGTGCCGACCTCGGCCAGCCCGGCCGACACCGCGTCGGAGTACGCGCGCACCAGCCCGCCCGCGCCCAGCAGGATCCCGCCGAACCACCGCGTGACGACGACGGCGACGTCGCTGACGCCGTGCCCACGGAGCACCTCGAGCATCGGGGCCCCTGCGGTCCCTGCCGGCTCGCCGTCGTCCGAGGACCGCTGCAGCATCGCGTCCGGGCCGATGACGAACGCCGAGCAGTGGTGGCGCGCGTCCCAGTGGGCCTTGCGCATCTGGTCGACCAGCGCGCGGGCGTCGCTCTCCTGCTCGACCCGGCGCAGCGTGCACAGGAACCGGGAGCGCTTGATCTCGAGGGTCGCCTCGCCGTCGCGGGCGATCGTCAGGTAGGAGGGCATGGCACCACCCACGATGCCACGCCGACGAGCACCCGCCGCGGGACGGAGCACGGGTCGTCCGCACGACCGAGGCGGGTGCTGACCGCCGCTGGCTAGCGTGGCGGCATGGACGACAGGACTCCCGTGACCACCGACCGGAACCGGGCCCGCGACGCCCTCGTGGCAGGGCTGACCACGGCGGCCTACTACGCGGTGCCGGACGTCGTGAGCTCCCGCGCGGCGCGCTTCTGGCTGAAGACCGCGCTGCTGGGCCTGGGCATGACCACGATGGAGGGCATGCCCACCACGCGGGCGGACTGGGAGGCGAAGCGCACGTCCTGGCGAGAGGCTCTCGCCGGCGTCTCGTCGCGGGACGGTGCGGGCGACGCCCACCCGCGCTCGGACGCCGATCCCGACGCCGCGGTGAGCGACCCGTCCGACGCCGGGACGACCGCCACCGACGTGCTGCCCGGCGACGGGGACGACGTGACGGGCCGGCCGAGCGCCTCCCAGCGCGCCGCTGCGCTGGGCGTCGTGGCGGTGCTCGTGGCGGCCGGGACGGTCGGCCCCGTCGCGTTCGAGCGCTGGGTGTACCGGCGCGGTGAGGCGCGTGCGGCGGCCGGTGTGCGGTTCCCCCACACGCGCACCGGGGTCGTCATGGGTGTGCTGGCAGCGGCGGGCGCGTTCATCCCCGAGCCGTCCGAGCGGCGCTGAGGCCGCTCGCCACGCCCGCGGCCGCACCGGACGGGACCCAGGGCCCAGGTACCCACCGCGACGACGTCGAAGACTCTCCGCACGAGGCCACGCCACGTGGCCCGCGTCGAGAGGGAAGTGCGTCATGAGCAGCGTTCTGGTCGTCGGAGGCTCCGGTCTCCTCGGCTTCCACACGGTCCTCGAGCTGGTCGCCCGCGGGCACCGCGTCACGAGCCTGTCGCTGCCGCCGGTGGCGACCGACATCACGTTCCCGGACGGCGTGCAGGCGCTGTGGGGCGACGTCGCGGCGATGACGGACGACGAGCTGACCTCGCTGCTCACCGACGTCGACGCCGTGGTGTACGCCGCCGGTGCGGACGAGCGCACGATCCCGCCCGCCCCCGCCGCGCACTTCTTCCACGAGGCCAACGTCCGCCCCACGCAGCGCCTGGCGCGCGTCGCCCGCGGCGCCGGTGTCACGCGGTTCGTGCTGTTCGGCTCCTACACCGCCGAGTTCGCCGAGCGGTTCGACGACCTGGGGTACCGCACCCACAACGGCTACCCCCGCACCCGTCTGGCGCAGGAGGAGGTCGCGTACCTCGAGGGCGACGGGGCCATGGACGTGATGGTCCTGCGTCTGCCGTACATCTTCGGGCTCGTGGGGCAGCGCCGGCCCCTGTGGCAGTTCGTCCTCGACCGGGTGCAGGCCGCCGGTCCGGTGGCGGTCCTCGGCGGCTCGACGTCGGCGGTCACCGTCCGGCAGGTCGCGCAGGCGGCCGTCGGTGCGATGGAGTCCGGCACGCACGGTGCGCGCTACGCGATCAACGGGTACGACCTGACGTACGCCGAGCTGTACCGCCTGGCGTGCGAGGCGGTCGGCCGCGACCCGCAGGACGTCGTCGTGGTGCCGCTGGACGCGATGCTGCCGTTCGGCGCCCAGGCCGACGCGGCCGCCGCGGCCGCGGGCACCGAGCACGGGATCCACGTGGTCGACTCGATGCGCTTCCAGGACCGCGCCGCGGTGAGCGACATCGAGCCGACGGCCTCCGCGCTCGGCATCGAGCCGGACGACGTCGTCGAGGCGGTCCGCGAGACCTTCCGCTGGTGCGTCGAGCACCCGGTGGCGACCCCGGTCGGCTGACCGGGCCAGACACGGCGAGGCCGGCCCGCACCCCTCTGCGGCCGGCCTCGTCGTCCTGCCGGTGGGTGCGCCGCCCCGGGCACGCGCCGCCCTGCGCCGGACGAGCGGTCCGGTTGCTCCCGTCGTGCACCTTCCCTCCGGGGGTGTCCGGTGCCTAGCCTGGCCGACGGGTCGCGACGACGCGACGGCCACCTCAGTCACCGGGGAGCGCGCATGCCCGAGAGCCCGCAGGTCCACGCCACCTCCCGCCCCACCCCGCCCCCGGGCGGACCCGACCTGCGTCGGCGCACGTTCCTGGCCGTCACGGGCGCGGCCGTCGCCGTCGTCGCCGGGGCGGGTGCGGCCGGCGCGCACGACGGACGCGGATGGGGACCGCGGCCCCCGGCGCACCCGGGACGCCCCCGGCACCACGGTGGCCCGGCGGGCGCCGAGCGCGCGGCGGTCGCGTTCGTCCGCGCGGCCACGGACGCGTACCCGGCGGTCAACACCGGGCCCCGGCTCGCGCAGAGCTACACCGACGAGCTGGGCCTGTTCTCCACGGCGTTCGTCTACGACAACGCGTTGGCGGTCTGCGCGCTGCTCGCCGACGGGCGTCGCGGCAGCGTCGAGACCGCGCGGGTGATCGGCGACGGGCTGCTGTTCGCGCAGGAGCACGACCCCGACCACGCGGACGGCCGCCTGCGCCAGGGCTACAACGTCGGCCCGTACACCTTCTACGACGGCTCGCCGCAGCCCGACGGGTTCGTGCGCGCCGACGGTGCCGCGAACGTCGGCTGGCAGTTCGGGTTCCTCGGCACGGCGGTGGGCGACATGGCGTGGCCCGGTATCGCGCTGCTGCACCTGTACCGGGCGACCCGTGACCCCCGCTACCGCGACGGGGCGGTGCGGATCGGGGAGTGGATCACCTCGACCACCTGGTCGACCGCACCCCTGGGCGGGTTCTCCTTCGGCGTCGACGGGGCGAACCAGCCCGTGCCCAACGGGTCCACCGAGCACAACGTCGACTGCGTCGCCTTCTTCACCATGCTGCGCAAGGCCACCGGCGACCGGCGCTGGGGCGGCGCCGTCGAGCACGCGCGCCGGTTCGTCGAGCGCATGTGGGAGCCCGCGTCCGGCTGGTTCTGGACGGGGACGAACGACGGCGTCGAGATCAACCGCGACCCCGTCCCCCTGGACCCCGCCACGTGGAGCCGGCTGGCGATCGGGGACCGGCGGTACGACCCGGCGCTGGACTGGGCGGCCGCCGCGCTCGCGGTCACGGACGACGCCGCGGCCGTGACCTCCCAGCTGCCCGACGGCGAGCAGGTCTCCGGCGTCACGTTCAGCACCGCGTCGCTCACCTCGACCGCGCAGTACAACGGCGTGACCGTGCACCCGCAGGGCGTGTGGGTCGAGGGCACCGCGCAGCTCGCGACGTCGCTGCTGGACCGGGACCGGCGCGGCGACCGGCAGCGCGCCGAGGCCCTGCTCGCCCAGGTGCGGCACGCCCAGGACGTGCTCGGCGGCGGGCAGCACCTGGGCGGCGTCGAGGTCGACGGCGGGGTCGTCGCCGCGTCCAGCCTGCTCGACAGCGGGTTCGGGTTCGGCTACTTCCAGGTGCAGCACGTCGGCGCGACGTCCTGGTTCCTGCTGGCCTCGACGCGGTCCAACCCGATGCGCTGGGACGGGCTGCGCTGACAGGGCGGGCCGAGGCGGACGTCAGCCGGTCGGGCGCACGTCACCGTCCACGTACTGCCACCCCTCGTCCCCGCGGACGAACCGGCTGACCTCCCGCATCGACCCGCGCCCGGCCGGGCTGCGCCAGAACGCCTCGAACTCCACCGTCCCGGCCGTGTCGAACGCGCCACCGCCGGACGTGGCGATGACGTCCAGGCGGTACCAGCGCACGTCGTCGTCCAGCACGAGGTCCGCCGGCCGGGTCGAGGGGTGCCAGGAACGCCGCAGGTAGGCCGCGTCGCCGACCGCGAACGCGCTGAACCGGGACCGCATGAGCTGCTCGGCCGTGCCCGCGGCACGCTCACCGGCGTGCAGCGGGGCGCAGCACTCGGCGAGGGGCAGGCCGCTGCCGCAGGGGCACCGGGTCACCGGGGGCGCCCGGTCGTGGGACGCACCCGGTCGGGGCAGGTGGTCATGGGACCAGTATCCCGGGCTGCGGCCCGCACGGTGGACGAGGGTGGGAACCCTGGGCGCCGCCCGTCGTTGACCCGGGCGCACCCACCGATCGAGGAGCGCACCCCATGAGCACCGAGTCCGCCCGCATCGCCGCCGCCGTCGTGGCGGGCGTGGGCACCGCCGGCTACTACGCGACACCCGACCTGCTGCGGTCGCGGCGGGCGCGCGGCTGGACCAAGGCGGCGTGCGTCCTGGCGGTCACCGCCGCGGGCGTGCCGGAGGCGTACCGCGGGTGGCAGGCGACCCGCGCCGGCGCACCGGGCTCCGAGGCGCTCGGGGCACGGCCCGACGCCGGCCCGGCCGCGGGTGGTGCGGGCGCGGACGGCACCGACCCCGCGCGCGGGACGCCGGCCGAGGTCTGGCGGAGCGTGCCGCCGGGCTGGCGTGCGGCCCTCACCGGGGGCGCACTCGCGGGCGCTGCCGCGTCGGTGGCGCTGACCGTCGGCGTCGAGCGCGCCCTGTTCCGCCGCGGTGAGGCCCGCCGCGTGTCGGGGGTGCGGCTGCCGCACACCCGCACCGGGCTGGTCCTCGGCGCCCTGGCGGCCGCGCTCGCGCTGTACCCCGACCCGGCGGACACGCCGCGATGAGTCACCCCGCGTCACCGCGCGCCCTCGTGCTGGCGGGTCGTGGCCGGTACGGCGACCCGTGGCACGACCACGCGGCGACGTCCCACCGCGTCGCCCTGGAGCTCACCGCCGCCGGTCTCGACGTCGACGTGCGCAGCACCTTCCCCGACGCGCTCACCGACCTGACGCCCGCCGACCTGCTGGTCGTCAACGCGGGCCGCGGCACCGCGGACGACGACGACGCCACCTGGCTGCCGCTGCACGAGCGCGTCCGGGACCACGCCGCCGCCGGCGGCCCCGTCCTCGCGCTGCACCAGGCGGCCAACACGTTCGGGGACAGCCCGTGGTGGGAGCGCGTGGTGGGGGGCCGGTGGGTCGAGGGGACCTCGTGGCACCCGCCGCAGGCGGTGGCCACGTTCGACGTGCGTCCCGGGCACCCGCTGACCGACGGACTCGGCCCGCTCGTCGTCGACGACGAGCGGTACACCGACCTCGTCGTCGCGCCCGACGCGCACGTGCTGGTCACGCACGACGAGGGCGGCGCGACGCACCCCGTGGTGTGGGTCGCCCCGGGCGGGCGGGCGGTGTACGACGCGCTCGGTCACGGCGTGGAGTCGTACGCCGCCGGCGCGCGCGCCGCGCTGCTGCGGCGCGAGGCGCGCTGGCTCGTCGGGCTGCCCGTGGCGTAGTCGCGCGTCAGCGCAGCACGGACACCGCGTCCCCCGTCCACACCAGCAGCAGACCCTCCACCGCGGCCACCGCGGCCGCATCGGGGACCTCGGTGCGCCAGGCCGGTGCGCCGTCGGCGGGGTCGACGGCGACGACCACGGCGCGGGAGCCCAGCCGGTCGATCCCGGTGACGACGAGCCGCACCCCGTCCGTGGCGACGCCGGTGATCCGGAGGTCCTCGCCGAGCAGCTCGGTCGCCGACGCGTCCCAGAGCACCACACCGGTGCGCGCGTCCAGGGTGTTCACCTCGTTGCCGTCGTGCACGTGCACCCGGCCGGTGAGCACGACCCCCGCCCGCGTGCCCACCGCCACGGGGGCGTGCCACCGGGACTCGCCGCTCGTGGCGTCCCACGCGCGCAGCCCGCCGCCGGTGGTCAGGGTCAGCGCGGGCACGCTCGCGTCGTCGAAGGCCACGGGGACGGGGTTGCCGTCGAGGTCCACGTCCAGGTCGCGGCCGACCAGGCGGGTGCGGCCCTCCACCTCCACGACGAGCGCGCGACCGTCGGGGGTCACGCCCTGCACGGTCGACAGCATCCCGGCCGAGCCCAGCGTCGAGCCGTCGTCGGCGTCCAGGAGCTGGGAACCGGCCCCCAGGACCGCGACGGCGTCGTCCCCCACGGGCACCACCCGCACCTCGGCACCCCACCGCAGCCACCCCCCGCCGCTGCCGGTGTCGGCGTGCACGCGCCACCGCTCCTCGCCCGTGGTGGCGTCGAGCGACCACACGGCGATCCCGTCGGGCTGCGGTGCCGCGAGGACGACGCTGCCGCCGACGACGGCCAGCGCCGCCGCCACGGTGTCGCCCGACCCCGCCGGGTAGCGGTCCGTGACCCTGCCCGTGGCCGTGTCGACCACGGCGAGCCCGGCCGTCGTGGCGGGCCCGCTCGTGGCCGTCGAGGACCCGGCGGCGTCACCGTCGCGGGTGCGCACCGCCGTCGCGTCGTGCATGAGGCACACGACGCGGTCCGGCAGCGCGGGACCGTCGGTGCAGTCGAGCCCGTAGCGCGCCGCAGCCGCCGGCAGCGGCGGGTCGGCGGCGTCGAGCAGCGGGGTGGTCCACCCCGGCGACCCCGTCACGACGTCACGCTGCGTCAGCTGCATCGACCCGTCGGTGGCCACCCGCTCCTCCAGGAGCTGCCCCCCGGTCACCGTCACGTCGTACGTGTCGGCGTCCAGCTGCCAGGCGGGCCGAGGCGCGGCGGCGAGGGGCAGCAGCACGCCCGGCACCCGGGCCAGGGCGGCGTCCCGGGTGCGCTCGCGGGCGTCGGCGACGACCTGCGCGACCGCCAGCACGAGCACGACGAGGAGCAGGAGCGCGATCCACCACCGGCGGCCACGGGGCTCGAGGACGGGTCGCGGCTCGGGGGCGTCCGGCTCGTCGTCGAGCTCGACCACCACCGGGCGGGTCACCTCGTCCACGCTACCGACCCGGCGACCCGGCGGCTCTCCCGGCGAGCTCCGGCGGTTCCCGGCGCGGGACAGCGGGCGGTGACGGCGGGCGGTGACGGTCCGCGGCGCGGGCCGGGCGTGCCCGCGCCGGACGTGCGTCACCCCCCGGCCAGGGGGGAGGGGCCGGGGGGTGACGGGGGGCGGACGCCGCAGCGTCCACGGGTGGGGCCGGCGCGGCGTCCGACGGCGGGTCGGACGGTCCGGCCGGGTGGCCGCCGGGCGCCGGTGGTGGCCGGCGCCCGGCGGTCAGCCGTGCGTGATCAGCCGTCCGTGCGCTGCCGGCGGCGCGCCAGCACGAGCGCGGTACCACCGGCGATGGCCGCCACGGCGGCGAGCAGGCCGACCGAGACCTGCGCACCGGTCGCGGCGAGCGTGCCACGGTCGTCCGTCGCGGACAGGACCTCGGCCCGCTCGGTCGCGGTGGGCGCCGGTGCGGGTGCGCTCGGCGTCGGGGTGGGCGTCTCGACCGGGGCGGGCAGCACCTCGGCACGCTCCGTCGGCGTCGGCGTCGGCGTCGGCGTCGGGCTGGGCTCGGGCGCCACGACGACGTCCTCGTCCGGCGTCGGCTCCGGGCTGGGCGTGGGCGTCACGGGCTCGGGCGCCGGTGCCGGCGGCTGCGTCGGCTCGGGCGTGGGCTCCGGGGTCGGTGCCGGGAGCACCTCGCCGGCGTCGCACAGCGTGCCGAGGTCGACGAGCTTCTTCACGTCGTAGTGGCCGTAGTAGGCGAGGAACCCGGGCGCGAAGCCGCCGTTCGGGGGCACGATCACGGTCGGCACGACCGTGGCCAGGTCGACGCGCGTCCCGGCGATGCCGTTGCCCACCAGGTCCACCTGCAGGCCGTACGCCCCGGGCTCGGCGCAGACCGCCGCGGCGTCCTCGGTGCCGAGCTCGAGCGGGATGATCTCCGCCTTCTTCGGCAGCTTGGTGGACGCGCCGTGGCGCAGGGAGCCGTCCGCCGACGGCCACGCCCACACGGGGTGCAGCGCGACGCGCTGCTGCGGTCCGCTGTTGTGGAAGCCGGCGGGCTTGCGGGTGTCCAGCTTCTTGTACAGGAAGTAGCCGGTCGCCTTCTCGCACGTGTACGAGTCCCACGGGATGGGCTCCCCGACGCGCTTGCCGCCGCACAGGTCGGCGGGCGCGGGGGCCGGGGTGCCGGGCTTGCCGGTGCCGGGCTTGCTCGAACCGGGCTTGCTCGAACCGGGCTTGCCCTTGTCGGGGCCGGACGAGTAGCCGGGCTTGGTGGAGCCGTGGTGGCCGCCGCCGGCGGTGGCGGCGGTGGCGGGCAGCACGAGCAGCGCTGCGGCGGACAGGAGGACGATGGGGAGACGGCGGTTCACGGGGGCACTCCTCGGCCGCGGACGCGTGGACGGGTGCCGGACGGCAGCGGCCGCGCCATCGGGCGTAACGGACAATAGAGGCAAACGCCGGGTCCGTGGTGAACTTTTGTCCAACTCGTGCGCGAATCATCCGTTCGGTCGCATACGGCACGGTCTGACCAGGGGGTCTGTCCGAGCCGTCGGACGGGATGCGCTCTCCCCGCGGCGCCGCCGACCCCGCCTCCCGGCGTCCGCGCCGTCCCTGCGGTCGGTCGGGCGGTGCCGGGCGGGACGCCGCCGGGCGGGGGTCGTCAGGAGGTGGCGGCGAGCGACGCGACCGCGCGCGCCAGCAGGTCGACCGACGCGTCGGCACGCTCGTCGTCGTGGTCGGCGACCCAGGCCTGGACGATGCCGTCGGAGGCGGACAGCAGCAGGGCCGCGACGTGCGCGACGGGCGCCGCCCACGTGACGCCGCCGTGCCCCGACCACGCGGTGAGCTGCCGCTCGATCTCCGCCAGGTACTGCTGCCGCTCCCAGGTCACCACGCTGGGTCCGCCGTCGTCGCGGGCGGCGCGGATCAGCTCGAACACCATGGCCTGGTGCTCGGGGTCGGCCCGGACGATGTCGAGCTGGGTCCGGACGGCGCGACGCAGCGCAGTCTCCAGGTCGTCCGTGGCCACCGCGGCGCCCCAGGCCGCCGCGGCGCCGGTGAGCTCGCGGTCGACGAGGGCGCGCACGAGGGCCGCCTTGGATCCGAACGCGTAGTGGAAGATCCCGTGCGGCAGGCCGGCCCGGGTCGTCACGGCGCGGGTGGTGAGGCCGGCCAGGCCCTGCTCGCGCAGCAGGGCCACCGCGGCGTCGAGCAGCTGCGCCCGGCGCTCGTCGACGGGACGGTGGGACCCGCTCCCGGTCGTGCTCACCGCACCATCCTAGGCAGACTTGGCCAGTCGACTTGGACACCTGGCCAACTCGGCCTAGCGTGAGACCCCGCACCCGCGCCCTGCACCCGCCCCGCACCCGCGGCGCCGTCCGCTGGAGGACCCGTGATCATCGTCGCCCCCGCCGCACCGAGCGACGTCGTCGCTGCGGCGGCGGTCCTGGCCGAGGCGTTCGCGGACGACCCCGTGACGGCCCCGCTGGTGGGCGACCGCGACCCGGCCGGCCGGCGCGCCCGCCTGGAGCACCTCTTCGTCGGCCTGCTGCGACCGGCCGTCGCCGACGGCACGGCCGACGTCGCCCGGCACGCGGGCGACCCGGACGTGGTGGGCGTCGCCATCTGGGACGCGCCGGGCGCGACCACGAGCGTCGTGCAGCTCGCCGCGCAGCTGCCGTCCTTCGCCCGCGCCTGCGGGATCCGTGGCCTGCTGCGGGCCGCGGTCACCAAGCACACGATCGACCGGCACCGCCCGCGGGCGCCGCACTGGTACCTGCAGGAGATCGGCGTCGCCCACCGGGCGCGCGCCACGGGCGTCGGCACGGCGCTGCTGCGCAGCCGGCTGGCCGTGGTCGACGCGCAGGACGCCCCCGCCCACCTCGAGTCGTCGACCGAGCAGAACCGGCGTCTGTACCGGCGCCACGGGTTCGTCGACGTCGGCCCGGTGCGCGGCCTCGCGTCCGCGCCGATGGTGATGTCGCGTCCGCCCGCGTCCCGGCGCACGGCGGTCGTGGCTGCCTCCCGGCCCGCCACCGTCTGACGCCCCGCCCCGCTGCGCCGTCGGGAAAAACCCCTTGGCGTCGCGTGGGGGGCGACGTAGCGTCGTCGGTACACGGAAGGGAGGTGGTCCGAGACATGAAGTCTTTCCGGACGCGTGAGGTGGCTGCCCGCTAGCCGCCCGAGTCATCGGACGGACTGCTCGATCCGCTCATGCTCCGCCGGCACAGCCGGCAGGGCGGCAGGCGAGTACCGGCAGTCACCGCAGCCCGTGGGAGCCGCGACCTCGTCCCTCGCGGCAGGGCCCCGTCAGGGGTCCGGCCCACGGGCTGTTCCCTGCCCGCGACCCGGTCCGCACCACCCGCCTGCAGGGGCCCGCCGCCGCGCCCGCGGCGGATGAGAGGGTGGAGGCGTGGCACTCAAGTCCCCCGCAGAGATCGAGCAGATGCGCCCCGCCGGGCGGTTCGTGGCCGACGTCCTGACGTCGTTGCGCGAGTTCACCCGCGTCGGCATGACGACGAACGACCTCGACGCGCACGCCCGCGAGCTGATCGCGAAGGCCGGTGCGCACTCCGTCTACCTGGGCTACCACCCGAGCTTCGGGGCGATGCCGTACCCGGGCGTCCTGTGCACGTCGGTCAACGCCGACGCGCTGCACGGCCTGCCGTCGGAGCGGGTGCTGCAGGACGGCGACGTGCTGAGCATCGACTTCGCCTGCCAGGTCGAGGGCTGGGTGGCCGACTCGGCGCTGACGTTCCAGCTGGGCACGCAGACCCCCGAGGCGCAGCGGCTCATCGCGGCGACCGAGCAGGCGCTGGCCGCCGGCATCGCCGCCGCGCAGCCGAACGCGCGCATGGGTGACGTCTCGGCGGCGATCGGACGCATCGCGCGCCAGGGTGGGTACGGGCTCAACACCGACTTCGGCGGCCACGGCGTGGGCCGGACCATGCACGAGGACCCGCACGTGCCGAACGACGGGCGCCCCGGCAGCGGCAGCCGGCTCAAGCCGGGCCTCGTCATCGCGATCGAGCCCTGGTTCATGGCGGGCGGGAGCGACTACGTGGTCGACGACGACGGGTGGACCATCCGCAGCGCCGACGGGTCCCTCGCCGCGCACGCGGAGCACACGGTCGCGATCACCAAGCGCGGCCCGGTGGTCCTGACGGCCCGCGACTGACCCCGTCCGGGAGAGACGCGGGCGTCCGGCGAGCCGGAACGCCTGCGCGAACGGGTCGCCGCCCGCCAGGATGTGCGGGTGGACGCACACCAGGACACGTCGGGCATCCCGGCCGCACGGCCCGTCGACCCGCAGGCCTACCGCGGGTCCGACCCGCCTGACGCCGGCGACGCACCCTGGTACCGCGACCCGGACCTGTGGGCGCGTGCCGTCATGAGCGGTGTGCTGGTCCTGGCGTGGGTGCTGACCGACCTCGGCCCGGCCGCGCTCGCCGCGGCGATGACGGTCGCGGGCGTCAGCACCGTGCGCGCGCGGACCCGCCGCGACGGCACGCGCTGGTGGACCGTCCTCGAGGTGGTCCTGCTCGTGGCCCTCACCGTCGCCACCCTGCTGGCCACCCGGGCCGTCCGGCCCCTGCCCGGTGCCGAGCTGGCTGCCCAGCTGGTCGTCGGAGCGGCCGTGGGCGTGGCGGTCGCCGCCGGGGTCGCCGCCCTCAGCCGTCGCCGCGCAGCGCCGACGGCCCCGCCGACGGCCCCGCCGACGGCGGTGTGACGCCCACCGGCTCGACGAGCACGAGCGGGTCCGCGTCCAGGTCGAGCACGCGCGACCGCGCCGGCGGCGTCAGGGCGGTCTCGAACCGCACGGTCGCCTCCCGGCCGCGCACGTGCACCACCCAGCCGCGCCCGAGGGTCGCGTGCTCCACGTCCAGGCCGGGCCGGGCGTTCGACTCCTCCAGCAGACGGCCCACCGCGGAGCCGCCGAGCGGGCGGCCGACGACGGCCTTCTCCGCGCCCACCAGGCGCGCGTCGTCCGCGACGAGCCCGGCCACGACGTCGTCCACGTCGGGCGCGGTGGACCCGTCGGGCGCGGTGGACCCGTCGGGGAGCGTCGGTCCGGCGTCGTGCTCCTGCACACCGTCGTCGTCCCGTACGGCGTCGTCCCCGCGCGGTCCGGCGTCACCCTCGCCTCGCGGTCCGGTGGGCTCCTCGTCCGGCGTGTCGTTGCCGGTCACGTCGGCACCGTCCGTGGGCCGGTCGGCGTCGGCCACGGCCAGCCGCCCGCCCACGTGGTCGTGCTCCCCGACCACGGCCCGCCGCGGGGCGTCGAACAGGTGCGCGTCCAGGTCGAGGGCCAGCTGGGCGTGCGACGACAGCGCGTGGAACGCGACCCCGAGCAGCCGCACCGGCTCCACCACGCCCGCCGCGAGCACCGCGCGCCGGGCGGCGTCGCGCAGCTCGGACTCCGAGGCGGTCGGGTGCGGGAACGTCACGGAGCGCGTGACGGTCGAGAAGTCGGCGTAGCGGACCTTGGCGACGACGGTCCGGGCCGCGCCGCCGTGCCGCTCCAGGCGCTGCAGCGCCTCGTCGACGACGTCGTCGACGGCCGAGAGCACCAGGTCCTTGCCGCGCAGGTCGACGGCGAAGGTGCGCTCGGCGCCGGCGGACTTGCGCTCGGAGGTGGTGACCACGGGCCGGTCGTCCAGCCCGCGGGACATCAGGTACAGCCCGGTGCCGTGCGCCTCGCCGAGCGTCATCGTCAGCGTGTCGAGCGGCTGGCGGCGCAGGTCGGCGACGGTCCGCACGCCCAGGCGCTCCAGCGCGCCCTGCGTCGCCGGGCCGACCCCCGGGACGGTCCGCACGTCCAGCGGCAGCAGCACGTGGTCCTCGTCCTCGGGGCGCACCACGACGACGCCGCCGGGCTTGCGCAGGTCGGACGCGATCTTGGCGACCAGCTTGGAGCGGCCGACGCCTACGGACACGGTGAGCCCGGTGAGCTCGGTGACGCGCGCCTGGACGCGTGCGGCGACGTCCTCCGGATCCCCGACGTCGCCGGGCGCGAGGGCGAGGTCGGCGAACGCCTCGTCGATCGACAGGGGCTCGACCGCGGGCGTCAGGTCCCGCAGCACCCCCATGATGACCTGCGAGTACGCCGCGTACGCCGCGAACCGGGGCGTCAGCACCGCGGCCCCGGGGCTGAGGCGCCGGGCCCGGGACATGGGCATCGCGGAGCGGGCGCCGTGCCGGCGCGCCTCGTACGACGCGGTCGAGACGACCCCCCGCCCGCCGATCCCGCCCACCAGCACCGGCTTGCCGCGCAGCGACGGCTTGTCGCGCTGCTCGACGGCCGCGAAGAACGCGTCGGCGTCGAGGTGCAGCACCGTCGCGGCGTCGCGCATGCGCACGGCGGCGACGAGGCGCTGCGCACGGTCGGCTGCGGGATCCACCCCACCATCTTCCGACGCCGCACCGGCCGTGCCGCCCGGTGCGGCCGGTGCCGTGCCTCACCGGGGCGGGTGCGGCGGGGTCCGCGGCATGTGAGGTCGGTGAGGATCCGCGCCGCGTTGTAACGATCCAGCGGGCCGTCGCGCGGATGCTGCGAGGATGGCCGGGTGACCAGCCCGTACCGCGTGATGACCGTGTGCACCGGCAACATCTGCCGCTCCCCGATGGCGGAGATCGTGCTCCGCGAGCGGTTCGCGGCCGCCGGCCTGGCCGACGCGGTGCAGGTCGACTCCACCGGCATCAGCGACGAGGAGCACGGCAACCCGGTCGACTGGCGGGCGCGCGCCGTGCTGCGCCGGCACGGCTACCCGACCGGGGACGGCCACCGGGCGCGGCAGACCCGCCCGACCGACCTCGCCGCGCGGGACCTCGTCCTGCCCATGACCGCGGCGCACGCCCGCGCCCTGCGCCGCCTGGCCGACGGCGACCCGGCCCTGACCGGGCGGGTCCGCATGTTCCGCACCTTCGACCCGGCCGCGCCCGCGGAGCCCGGTCAGCCGGAGCACGTCCTCGACGTCGACGACCCCTGGTACGGCCCCGAGGAGGGGTTCGAGACGACGCTCGCGGAGATCGAGGCGGCCGCCGACGGGATCGTCGACTTCGTCCGCGAGGCTCTCGCGGAGCGACGGGACGGCGCCCCCGGCGACGCGGCGGATCACCCCCGCGCCTGACGTGACGTCCGGCCGCGGTGTGGCACGGTGCTCGCTGTGCCTCCCGTGACCCCGCCTCCCGCGATCCGCCACGTCCTGTTCCCCGGCCGCCACCACCTGGTCACCGCGTTCCAGGTCGCGTACCTGGGCGACCTGCTCGCCGGCAAGGTCGTCGACACCGCGGGCGAGCCCGTGACCTGCACGTCCGACGCGCGCGTGGTGTGGGCGCTGACCTCCGCCACGCACAGCGGCACCCGGCGCAACCCCGTCCCGGCGCACCGCCGCGAGGCGATGGTCGAGGCGGTGACCACGCGCGCAGGGCTGCCCTCGCTCGTCGTCCCCGTGGCCGACGTGCCCCCGAGCCCGCGGTTCGCGCACACGGTCCTCGCGACGTGCGAGCTGGTGCTGGGCGAGGCGCTGACGCCCGCCGAGACGGTCGTGGCGTGCTCCACGCCGGAGGTCGCGGAGCTGTACGCGGCCGAGGGGTTCCGCATCGCGGCCGTCGAGGCCGGCGACCCGCGCGACCCGGTGCGCCCGTGGGACGTGCTCGAGCGGATGGTCGCGGGCGACGACGCGTGGCGCGCGCTCGCGCACCCCGAGGCGGTCGCGTTCTACGAGCGGTACCGCCTGGACGAGCACGTCCGGCTGGTGCACACCGACCCGACCGTGCAGGACGACGGTGACCTCACCGAGACCCGCGACTACACCACCTACACGGCCGCGTTCGACGACGCGTCGGACCGCAAGTGGGCCCAGGTCGCCCCGCACGTGCGCCCGGGCCGGGTCGTCGACCTGGGCTGCGCGGCGGGCGGGCTGCTGGAGCGGGCGGCGAAGGACCCGCGCCTGGCGGAGTCCGACCTGTACGGCGTCGACGTGTCCCGGCACCTGGTCGCCGAGGCCGAGCACCGCCGCGCGCAGGGCGTGTTCGCCAACCCCAACGTGTTCTTCGCCCAGCGCAACCTGCTGCTGGGGCCGGTGTTCCCCGACCGGTCGGTGGACACCACGACGACGATCGCGCTGACCCACGAGATCTCCAGCTACGGCCGCGGCCGCGACGACCTGGAGCTGCTGGCCGCGCGCCTCTTCGCGCACACCCGGCCCGGCGGCGTGTGGATCAACTCCGACGTGCTCGGCCCGGCGGACCCCGAGCGCGTCGTCGACCTGGTGCTCGACGGTGACGCCGACGTCCCCGCGCGGGACCTGTCCGGGCTGCCGCGGCCCGAGGCCGCCGCGCACGTCGCGGCGCTGTCGCCCGCGGCGCGGCTGGTGCAGTTCGCACAGGACTTCCCGGCACTGTCCGGCGCGACCGTCGAGGTCGAGTGGGTCGAGGTCGGGCAGGTCCGCAGCGTCGCGCGCACGACCCTGCGCACCGCGATGGAGTACCTGTACACGCGTGACTACACCGACTCGTGGCTCTCGGAGTGCCACGAGCGGTTCTGCGACATGACCGGCGACGACTGGCGCACGTTGCTCGAGGGCGTCGGGTTCGAGCTCGAGCCCGGCAGCGGGCCGTGGCGCAACGACTGGTTCGTCGAGAACCGGCTACAGGTGGGTGCGGCGCTGCGCGACCCCGCGACGGGCGCGCCGGTGGACTGGCCCGACACGCACGTGCTGACGGTGGCGCGCCGGCCGCTGGTGCCGGTGGCCGCGGCCGGGTAGCGGGGCTGCCGGCCCGGTCGGGCGCCGGGCGGCCGGCGTGGACGTGTCGGCTGCACAACCTGCGCAGGTCACGCGTGCGGCGGCGCCGGTGCCCACCAGTAGGGTCCGGGCCGTGGCAGGGGACCGCAGTGGCGTCGTCCGGCGCGGCGTCGCCGCGTCGGGACGTGCGCTCGGACGGCGGCTGCACGACCTCGCCCTCACCGAGACCTTCCGGTCCTCCCTCGGGGGTGCCGTCGGCATCGCCCTCGGGGTGGCCGGCCGCGCGGTCGAGGCCGGCGCGTCCTGGACCCTGGTCGACGGTCTGCTCGTCGGCATGGCGGCCTACCAGGTGCTCTACGTCGTCCTGACGCTCGTGCTGTACCTGCCGGCGGGTCCGGAGGTCGTCGCGCGCGCTGCCGCGACGATGCCGCGACGCGGGCCGCTGCACCGGTGGCTGCTGCTCACCGAGCCGGGTGCCGGGGCCGCGCTCGCGGTCGGGCTCGGCGCCATGGTGACGGCGGTCGTCGTGCTGCCGCAGAGCGGCGGGCTGCCCAGCGGCCTGCCCCAGCCGGTGCTCGTGGCGGTCGGGATCGTCCTGGTGGTCAGCGCGTGGGCGACGATGGTCGTCACGTACGCGATCGACTACCTGCGCCGCGACCTGCTCGACGGCGGCCTGCGCTTCGCCGGGGACGAGCCGCGCGTCTTCGCGGACTACCTGTACGTCGCGGTGGCCGTGGCCACGACGTTCGGCACGACGGACGTCACGGTCACCCGCAGCGCGCTGCGCCGGACCGTCACCGGGCACGCGCTGGCGGCGTTCGTCTTCAACGCCGTCGTCGTGGCGATCAGCGTCGCCTCGATCGTCTCGCTGGCGACCTGACCTCCCGCGCGGCCGTGCGCGGCGGGGCGGGACGGCCCCGACGCGCCGCGGGACCGTGGACACTGACCCCATGAAGGTCGCCGCCCGCGCCCACGTCCCCCCGTTCGCCGTCATGGAGATCCTGGCCGCCGCCAACGCGCGCCGCGCCGCCGGGGAGCACGTGCTCAACCTCTGCGCCGGTGAGCCGTCGACGGGTGCCTCGGACGTCGTGCGGCAGCGGGCGATCGAGCTGCTGACGTCCGGGGACCTGGGGTACACCGAGTCCCTCGGCGCACCGGGCCTGCGGGCGGCCATCGCCGCGCACTACCGCGACACGTACGGCGTCGACGTGGACCCGGCACGCGTCGCGGTCACCACCGGGTCGTCCGGCGGGTTCCTGCTCGCGTTCCTCGGGGCGTTCGACGTCGGCGACCGTGTCGCGCTCGCCCGTCCCGGCTACCCGGCCTACGCCAACATCCTCACGGCCCTGGGCTGCGAGGTCGTCGACCTGCCGTGCGGCCCCGAGCAGCGCTACCAGCCGACCGTGGCGCAGCTCGAGGCGCTGGACCGGCCCGTCGAGGGGCTGGTCGTCGCGTCGCCCGCCAACCCGACGGGCACCATGATCGAGCCGGCCGAGCTCACCGCGCTCGCGGACTGGTGCGGTGAGCACGGCGTGCGCCTGGTCAGCGACGAGATCTACCACGGCATCACGTACCCCGACGCGTCCGGCGCCACCCCCGCCACGGCCACCGCCGCGCAGTTCCTCGGCACGGGGGCCGTCGTCGTCAACTCGTTCTCCAAGTACTGGGCCATGACCGGCTGGCGGCTGGGCTGGCTGGTCCTGCCCGACGACCTGGTCGCACCCGTCGACGCGCTCGCGGGCAACGTCGCCCTGTGCCCGCCGGCGCTCGCGCAGCACGCGGGCGTCGCGGCCTTCAGCCCCGACGGCATGGCCGCCGCGCGCGCCAACGTCGAGCGGTACGCGGCCTCGCGGCGGCTGCTGCTCGACCGCCTGCCGGACCTGGGCTGGGACCCCGTCGCCCCCGCGGACGGCGCGTTCTACCTGTACGGCGACGTGTCGCGCACGGGCCTGGACGCGGTGACGTACTGCGCGCGCCTGCTCGACGAGGCGGGCGTCGCGATCACCCCGGGCAGCGACTTCGACCCCGTCGGTGGCCGGAGCTGGGTGCGGCTGTCGTTCGCGTCGTCGCCGCAGGTGGTGGCGGAGGCGGCCGACCGGGTCGTGGCCTGGCAGCGCGGGCTCTGACGCCGCGGAGCCGACACCGCTGAGCCGACACCGCGGAGCCGACGCCGCGGAGCCGACGCCCCGGAGCCGACACCGCTGAGCCGACACCCCGGAGCCGACGCACGGGCTCGCCGCCGCTGATCACACCGGGCGGTGGTCGGTCGAGTGCGCACCGGCCGCCGGAGCAGCCCGCGCAACCTCCCGACCGCTTGTCGGACAACTGACCGGTTGTCGTTGTCGGCCCTGGCGCGTTCTTCCTAGTGTCGGCCAGGTCGCGCGACGAGGCGCGGCTGACCCTCGACGAAGAGGTGGCAACTTGTCGGACATGCTGCGCACGGCGTCGGACGCCGACGTGCGGCTCGTGGAGCAGATCGTGGAGCTCGGCCTGCGGGTGGGCGACGTCCTGCCGGCCGAGTCGGAGATCGCCACGGCCATGCACGCCGGGCGGCCGCAGGTGCGTGAGGCGCTGCGGGTGCTCGAGGCGTTCGGTGCGGTCCGGTCGCGGCAGGGTGCGCGTCGCGTGTGGCTCGGGTTCGAGCCCGACCGCTTCGGGCTGCACCTCGCCGCGGTCCTCGGGGTCAGCGACCGGTCCGTCGAGGAGCTCTTCGAGATCCGCCACGCCTTCGAGGTCAGCCACCTCGCCCAGGTCGCCGCGCGCATGACGCTGGCCCAGCAGGACGAGCTGCGCACGATCGTGGCGGCGATGACCACGGCGGCGCGTCGCGGGCACCGCGTCCACGAGGAGGACGAGGCGTTCCACCGCGCGCTGTTCTCGTCCGTGCAGAACCGCGTGTTCGAGGGCGTCTCGGCGGCGTTCTGGCGGCTGCACGGGCGGCTCGACGCCGCCGCCGCCCCGGAGGACCTGCCGTCGGTCGCCGCCATGCACGCCCGCATCCTCGAGGCCGTCGTGGCCCGGGACGTCCGCCTCGCGCAGCACGAGCTCGACGCCCACTTCTGGGGGGTGCGCCGTCGCCTGCACGAGCGCGCGGCGCCTCCGGGCCGGCCCGGACCGGGCTAGCCCTCGCAGTACCCCCGACCCCTCGCCGGGCGCCCGGAGCGCCGCGGCGAGCCGCAGCACACCCGCAGCACGACCACACCAGCCCCTGCACGGCTCAAGGAGGAGCAATGAACGCACGGAGGACCGCCCGCGCCGTCGCGCTGTCGACGGCGGCGGTGACGCTCATGGCGGCCTGCGGCGGTGCCGCCGCGGACACCGGCGACGCCCCGACCACCGTCGAGTACTGGCTCTGGCAGGACGACGCCACCGACAGCACGTGGGGCGACCTGGCCGCGGACTTCAACGCCTCGCACGACGACGTGCAGGTCAACATCACCACGATCCCCCTGGAGCAGTACCAGGACCGGCTGCTGACGGCCGCGTCGTCGGGGACCGGCGCGTGCGCCGCCCGCAGCAAGGACTGGTGGCTGGGGCAGTTCGCGCCGCAGGGGATGATCGCCGACATCACGGAGCACGTCGACGCCTGGGACGGCAAGGACGACGTCATCGAGTCGCTGTGGGACACCGGGCGCCTGCCGGGTGACGACGCGGTCTACATGCTGCCGCACCAGTACGTGACGCTGTGGCTCTACTACAACAAGGACCGGTTCGCGCAGGCCGGAGTCGAGCCGCCGACCACCCAGCAGGAGTTCCTCGATGCGGCGGCCGCGCTGACCGACCCGGCGGCGGGCCAGTACGGGTTCGACGTGCGCGGCGGCGCCGGCGGGCAGGACCAGTGGCTCGCGTGGATGTTCGCCGGTGGCGCGGACGTCGTCGACGCCGACGGGGAGGTGGCCCTCACCAGCCCCGAGGCCGTCGCCGCGAACGAGCGGTACCTGTCGGTCGTCACCGAGCTGGACGCGGCGCCCCCGGGGTCGATCACGGCGGCGTTCGCGCCCGTGCAGACCAACTTCGCGGCCGGCACGACGGCGATGATGATCCACCACCCCGGCTCGCTCAACGCGATGCGCGAGACCCTCGGCGACGCGCTGGGCGTGCTGCCGATCCCGTCCGTGGACGGCACCGAGCCCGCCACCCTCACGTCCATGAGCGGCAACGTCGTCCTCGAGTCGTGCCAGGACAAGGACGCCGCCTTCGAGTGGATCTCCTGGCTGGCCACCGAGGAGCCGATGCGGGCGATCTCGACGTCGATCCAGGGGCAGCTGCCCGTGCTGGAGTCCGTGGCGGGTGCCGAGCCGTTCGCCACCGACCCGGACCTGCAGCTCGCCGTCGAGGCCGCACGCACCGCCAAGAGCTGGCCCGCCCTGCCGGGTGTCGCCCAGCTCGCCGCGAAGGAGTTCCAGACGCAGGTGCAGCTGGCGCTGCAGGGCGACCAGACGGGTGAGGAGATGCTCACCCGCCTGTCCCAGCTCCTCGAGCAGGACTGAGCACCATGACGATGACACCCACCCGCGCGGCCGGTGCCGGTGCCCCCGGCACCCGCCGCGCGGCGGTGGCCCCCGCCGCCCCCCGGCCCCGGCCCCGGCGCCGGGGCCTGGAGGCCTACGTGTACCTCGCACCGGCGATCGTGCTCGTCGGGTCGTTCGCCGGGTACCCGCTGGTGCGCTCGGTGTGGTTCGCCTTCAACGAGGTCAACCCGTTCTCGGGTGTCCAGGGCTTCGTCGGTGTCCAGCACTTCGTGGACATCGTCACCCACCCGGACTTCGCACAGATCGGCCGCAACACTCTCGTCTGGACGTTCGGCGCGGTCGCGCTGCAGCTCCTGCTCGGCCTCGTCGGCGCGCACCTGCTCAACGCCCGGTTCGCGCTGCGCGGGGTGTACCGCGGGCTCGCGATGATCCCTTGGGCGACGCCCAGCGTCCTCGTCGCGCTCATGTGGATCTGGATCCTCGACCCGAACCACGGCGTCCTCAACGGGGCGCTGCGCGCGCTGGGGGTGACCGACCGGCCCATCGCGTTCCTCAGCGAGTCGTCGACGGCGCTCCCCACCCTCGTCGCGGTGGACGTGTGGCAGGGCGTCCCGCTGTTCGCGGTGATGATCCTGGCCGCGCTGCAGGGCGTCGCACCCGAGCTGCGGGAGGCCGCGGCCATGGACGGCTGCGGTCCGGTGGGCGTCTTCCGGCACGTCGTGCTGCCGGCCATCCTCCCGACGATCCTCATCACGACGCTGCTGCGGCTGATCTGGACCGCCAACTACGTGGACCTCGTCCTCATCATGACCGGCGGCGGGCCCGGCCTGTCGTCGACGACGCTCTCGCTGCAGTCGTACGTCACCGCCTACAAGGCCATGGACTTCGGTGGTGGCGCCGCGTACGCGGTGCTGCAGGCGGCGGTGCTGTCGGTCCTCGTCGTGCTCTACATCCGGCTCACCGCGAAGGGGGCCCGCCGATGAGCGCCCGGACGCCCAACCTGTCCCGTCCCACCGCCCTGACCCTGCCGCACGTGGCCCGCCGCACCGGCCTGTACGTGCTGCTGGGCGTGTGGCTCGCGGCGATCCTCGGGCCCTACGTCGTCATGCTGCTGACGTCGCTGACGCCCTCGTCGCAGCTGGCCGCCGCGGGCGCGTCCCTCTGGCCGGGGGAGGTCAGCACCGACGCGTACCGCGAGCTGCTGGGCTCCACGCCGTTCCTCACGTACCTCCGCAACAGCCTGCTGGTCGCGGCCGTCGCGGTGCCGCTGGCGCTGGTGTGCGCGAGCGGTGCGGCCATCGCGCTGTCGCGCTTCGAGTTCGTCGGGCGGCAGTTCTTCATGACCGCCGTGCTGGTCGCCCAGCTGCTGCCCGCGGTGCTGCTGGTCATCTCGCTGCAGGGTCAGCTGCGTGTGCTGAACCTGCTCGACAACGTCCTGGGCCTGGCGCTGGTGCACGCCGCGTTCGCCACCCCGTTCGCCACGTGGCTGCTCAAGGGGTTCCTCGACTCGATCCCCCGCGAGCTCGAGGAGTCGGGCCGCATCGACGGCGCCAGCTCCTGGCAGGTCGTCCGCATGATCCTGCTCCCGCTGCTCGCGCCCGGCATGGTCGCGGCCGGCACGTACATCTTCATCCTGTCGTGGAACGAGTTCCTGTACGCGCTGACCTTCATGCAGTCGACGTCGACGCGCACGCTGCCCATCGGCCTGCACCTGTTCATCGGCGAGTACCAGATCCGGTGGGACCTGCTGACGGCCGGCGGCGTCCTGGCCGTCCTGCCCGTCATCGCCGGCTTCCTCATCGTCCAGAAGCGGCTGGTCGCCGGGCTCGCCGCCGGCGCCGTCAAGGGGTGATCGCCACCGTCGCGCACCCACCAGCACCGCCCGCACGCACCACCCGGAAGGACCCGTCGTGAAGATCGAGCACATCGAGTACCAGCTGTCCCGCCTGCCGCTGCCCAAGGGCACGTGGGGCGACCAGATCCACGTCGTCACGCACATCGAGATCATCACCGCCCACCTGACCACGGACACGGGTGTGGTCGGCGTGGGGCTCTCGCACACGTCGGGCGTCGGCGGGCGGGCGATGATGGCGATGCTGGAGGAGCTGACGCCGACGCTCATCGGCAAGGAGGTCGCGGCGGTCCCGCTGTGGCACCGCTCGTGGCAGTACCTGCGGGACAACGGCCCGGGCGGCACGACGACGCTCGCGCTCGCCGCGGTCGACATCGCGGTGTGGGACGCACTGGCCAAGGAGCGCGGCGTGCCGCTGGCGGACCTGCTGGGCCGCGTGCGCGACCGGGTGCCGCTGTACGGCAGCGGCATCAACCTCAACCTGTCGGCGGAGGAGGTCGTCGAGCAGGTCAAGGGCTGGAAGGCCGACGGGTTCTTCGCCGCGAAGGTGAAGGTCGGCAAGCCGGACCTCGAGGAGGACGTCGAGCGGCTGACGAAGATCCGCGAGGCGGTCGGGATGTTCCCGCTCATGGTCGACGCGAACCAGGGCTGGACGCTGGGGCAGGCCGTGCAGGCGATGTCCCGGTTCGAGCACCTCGACCTCTACTGGGTGGAGGAGCCGCTGCGGGTCGACGACGTCGAGTCGCACGCGCGGCTGCGGGCGCGCTCGCGGACGCCGATCGGCCTCGGCGAGAACGTGTACACGCTGCAGCAGTTCAACCAGTACCTCGCCAACGACGCGTGCGACTTCGTCCAGGCGGACCTGGGACGCGTGGGCGGGCTGACGCCGTACCTCGACATCGCCGCGCTGGCGCGGGCCTACAGCGCGCCCATGGCCCCGCACTTCGTCCTCGAGCTGTCCGGCCACGTGCTGTGCTCGGTGCCCAACGCGCTGTGCGGGGAGATGACCGACGGCGGGACGCTGTCCGAGCTCGGGGCGATCGTGCCGCAGCCGCTGCAGCGTGGCCACTACGTGCCGCGCGAGGTGCCCGGGCACGGCCTGGAGCTCAACACGGAGTACCTCGCCGCGCACCGTGTGGAGGTGTGAGCCGTGGCTGACGCGCTGTTCGGGCTCGAGGGCAAGGTCGTCGTGGTCACCGGGGCGCTGGGGCAGCTGGGCGCCGCGCTGACGCGGGAGCTGCTGGACCGCGGCGCGCGCGTCGCGGCGCTGTCCCGCACGGCACCCGAGGCCGCCGCCGAGGCCCTCGGCGACCTGGCCGACCACCCGCACCTGAGGTACGCGTCGGTCGACATCACCGACGCCGGCAGCATCGAGCGCGGGCTCGACGACGTCCTGGCGCCCTGGGGCGTGCCCGACGGCCTGGTGAACAACGCCGGGATCGACACCCAGCCGAGCGCGCCGCCGGAGGTCTCCGGCCCGTTCGAGCAGTTCCCGGTCGAGGTGTTCCGTGAGGTCGTCGACACGAACCTCACCGGCACCTTCCTCATGACGCAGGCCGTCGGCCGGCGCATGCGCGCCGCCGGCAGGCCCGGGTCGATCGTCAACGTCGGGTCGATCTACGGCATGGTCTCGCCGGTCCAGGACATCTACGCCTACAAGGAGCAGGAGACGGGCGTCCCGTTCGTCAAGCCCGTCGCCTACGCGGCGTCCAAGTCCGGGGTCTACAACCTCACGCGGTACTGCGCGACGTACTGGGGCCGCCAGGGCATCCGGGTCAACACCCTGACGCCCTCCGGCATCGGCCGCGACACGCAGGACGCGACGTTCCGCGCCAACTACACCGCGCGCATCCCCATCGGCCGGATGGCGTCCACGGACGACTTCCTCGCGCCCGTGGTCTACCTGCTGGGCGACGGCTCGCGGTACATGACGGGCGCGAACCTCGTCGTCGACGGCGGGTGGACGGCGTGGTGAGCGACCTCGAGCGGATCTTCTCCGCGCTGGTCACCCCCACGCGCGCCGACGACTCGCTCGACCTGGGCGTGCTGCGCGAGATCGTGGAGGAGCAGCTCGCGCGCGGGGTGGAGGGCTTCTACTGCTGCGGGTCGTCGGGGGAGGCGCTGCTGCTGTCGCTCGCCGAGCGGCGGGACGTCGTCGACACCGTCGTCGACCAGGTCGCCGGGCGCGTGCCCGTCGTCGCGCACGTCGGCACCGTCAGCACGGCGCAGACGGTCGAGCTGGCCCGGGCGGCGCGGGACGCGGGCGTCGCGGCGGTCTCGATGATCCCGCCGTACTACTACGCGTTCACGCCGGAGGAGATCGAGCGGTACTACCTCGACGTGCTGGACGCCGTGGACGTGCCGGTGCTGCTGTACAACATCCCGCAGTTCACGCGCGTGGCGTTCTCCAAGGCGAACGCCTCCCGCCTGCTCGCCCACCCGCGGGTGGTGGGGATGAAGCACACGGCGCACGACCTGTTCGCCCTGGAGCGCATGGTGGCGGCGTTCCCGGGGACGGTGTTCGTCAACGGGTTCGACGAGCAGTACCTGCCGGCCCTCACGGCCGGTGCGCGCGCGACGATCGGCACGACCGTCAACATCCAGCCCGAGCTGTTCGCCCGGGTGCGGGACCGGTTCGCCGCCGGTGACCTCGACGGTGCCCGGCGTACCCAGGCGCAGATCAACGAGGTCGTCGAGACGCTCGTCGCGCACGGCGTCTTCCAGTCCGCCAAGTACCTGGCGTGCGCCCGCGGGCCCGTCACCGGCAACTGCCGCCGGCCGTTCCGTCCGCTGGGCGACGACGACCGTGCGGCGCTCGACGCCCTCGCCGGGCGCATCCGCCGCTTCGTGGACGAGGACCGGCCGTGACCGGCCCGGCGCGTCCGACCCCGACCGCCCCCACCCGTGCAGGAGGAGACCGTTGACCACGTACACCCACCCCGTCCTGGCCCCCGAGCCGCAGGCCCCCGCGCGCACCGCCTACCTCGTGGCCTCCGGCGACCTGCGCGAGTCCGCGAACGTCGCCGGCTGGCCCACGCAGGTCGAGCTCGAGCGGGTCGTCACCGACGCGTTCGCCCGCAACGGCTGGGACCTGGTGCGCGCGCACCCGGTCGACCCCGTGACCGGGCACGGGTTCATCTCCAGCCAGCGCATGGGCCTCGACGTCTTCCGTGACGTCCCGCCCGACGCCCCGCTGGTCGTCGCCGAGGCGGTGTGGCAGTACAGCCACCACGTGCTCGCTGGCCTGCGCACGCACCGCGGCCCGGTCCTCACGGTCGCGAACTTCGCGGGCGACTGGCCGGGCCTGGTCGGGCTGCTCGGGCTGAACGCCGGCATGACCAAGATGGGCCGGGACTACTCGACGGTGTGGACGGTCGACGGCTCGGACGCGTGGTTCCAGGACGCGATCGCGTCGTGGCTGACCACGTGGCGCATCGAGCACGACGCCTCCCACGTGCGCGCCCTCGACCTGGGTGCCTCGCCCGAGCGGGAGCTCGGTGAGGCCCTCGCGGCCCAGCTGCTGCGCGAGAAGGCGATCATCGGCGTCTTCGACGAGGGCTGCATGGGCATGTACAACGCGATCATCGACGACGAGCTGCTCAACCCGACGGGCATCTACAAGGAGCGGCTGTCGCAGTCCGCGCTGTGGGCGCAGATGCAGCGGGTGCCGGACGAGGTCGCGGACGGGGTCCACCGGTGGCTGCTCGACGCGGGCATGACGTTCCGCCTCGGCACCGACGACGCCACGGAGCTGACCCGTGAGCAGCTGCAGTGGCAGTACAAGATGTACGTCGCGGCGCTGTGGATGGCCGACGACTTCGGGCTCGACGCGGTCGGGATCCAGTACCAGCAGGGGCTCAAGGACGTGTGCCCCGCGTCCGACCTGGCGGAGGGTCTGCTCAACAACGCCGAGCGTCCGCCCGTGCGCTCGCGCGACGGGTCCCGCGTGCTGTGGGACGGCGTCCCGCTCCCGCACTTCAACGAGGCCGACGAGGGCGTCGCCGTGGACGCGGTCGTGACGAACCGCGTGTGGTCCGCCATGGGCCTGGACCCGGCCACCACGCTGCACGACGTGCGGTGGGGCGACGAGCACGACGGGCGCTTCGTCTGGGTGTGGGAGATCTCCGGCTCGGTGCCGGCCTCGCACCTCGAGGGCGGGTACGCGGGCGCCGAGGGCTGGCGGCAGGACCCGGTCTTCTTCCCCGCGGGCGGGTCCACGCTCAACGGCGTGTGCCGGCCGGGGGAGGTCGTGTGGTCGCGCGTGTACATCGCCGACGGCGCGCTGCACGTCGACATGGGCCGGGCGAGCGCCGTCACGCTGCCCGAGGCGGAGACCCGGCGCCGCAAGGAGGCGACGAACCCGGAGTGGCCGATCATGCACGCCGTCCTGCACGGCGTGAGCCGGGACCAGTTCATGGCCCGGCACAAGGCCAACCACCTCAACGTCGCGTACGCACCGGACGCCGCGACCGCGGACGCCGCGTTCGCCGCCAAGGCAGCCATGTTCGCCGCGATGGGCCTGCAGGTCCACGTGTGCGGCGACGTGGCCGTCTGACCGGTCGACCCCCGCCCTCGGCGGGGCCACGGACCGTCGCAGCCTGACGCGTCATCCCCCGACGCCGCGTCAGGCTGCGACGCCGGGCCGTCCCGCCCGGTCCTTCAGAGCTGCCCGGTCCTTCAGAGCTGCCCGGTCCTTCAGGGCTGCCCGGTCCTTCAGGGCTGCCCGGCACCTCAGGCCGGCCCCGTCGCTGCCCGCAGCCGCGCCGGGCGACGCAACGCGCACGACACCTGCCCCCCGTAGCCTCACCTGCATGGACGTGGCGGTGCTCGGGGCGACGGGGGACGTGGGGCGGCAGATCTGCACGCAGCTCGTCGAGCGGCAGGTGCTGCCGACGACGTCACGGCTGCAGCTGGTCGGCCGGCCCGGGGGTGCGTCGGGACGGGCCGTGCACGGCCTGCGCGCGGACCTCGTCGACGCGTACGACGAGCACGCACCGGTCCTCGACGTCGCGCTCGACCCGACCGAGGTGGTCGCCGACGTCGTCGTCGTCGCTGCGGGACGGACGGCGCCGGTGGGCGGTGGCGGCGCCCCGCCGAGCCGGGCGGAGCTCGCCGCGGCGAACGCCGAGGTCTTCCGCGCCTACGCCGACGCGCTGGCCGACCACGGGTCGGGCAGCGAGGTCGTCGTGGTGGTGTCCAACCCGGTCGAGCTGGGCGTCGCGATCCTCGCCGAGCGGCTGGGCCGGCACCGGGTGGTCGGCATGGGCGCGTGGCTCGACACGCTGCGGTTCCGCCGGGAGATCGCCGTGCAGCTGGGGGTGCGGCGGCACCGGGTCGGCGGGTTCGTCGGCGGGCAGCACGGTGACGACGCGGTCCCGCTGTGGTCCACCGTGCGGATCAGCGGCCTCGACGTCGCCGAGCGGCAGCGGGCCGTCGCCCGGCTGCGCCAGGGGCGCACCCTCGCGACGTTCCCCGCCGAGGTCGCCCGCGCCAAGGCCGACCTGCTCGCCGTCGCCGCGACCGACGTGGCGGCGGCGTTCGCGCTCATCGACTCCTGGCCGCCGGACCTGCGCGCACTGGCGCGACCGTGGATGACGCACCAGTCCGGTGCGAAGACGGCCACGGGGACGGCGTCGGCGACCATCGACCTGCTGGAGACGATCCTCGACGGGCGCGACATCGTCGTGGCCGGGCAGGTGGCGCTCGCGGGGGAGGTGAGCGTCGGCGGGTCACCCGTGCACGGGGTGCTCGGCGTGCCCGTGGTGCTCGGCCCGGAGGGGTGGTCCCGCGTGCTGCTCGACCCGCTGCCGCCCGACGAGGACGCCCGCCTGGCCGAGGCCGGTGCCGCCGTCGCCGCGGGGTGCGCGCCGTGGACGGGCGCCCTTCCCGGTGCCACCCCTGCCACGGCCGAGGAGTGGCAGCGATGACCGACACCGCCGCCCCCGCCGGCCTCGCGGGCGACGACGACACCCGGTGGGTGGGCTGGGTCCGCACCGAGCACCGCACGGGCGCGATCTCCGCGCTCGCGGGCGTCTTCTCCACCCGTGGCGTCAACGTCGACTCCCTGGCCACCGGCGACGTCCACGACGACGCGGGCCTGGTGGTCGTGACCTTCCGCGCCGGCGAGCGTCGCGCGCGTCTGCTGGCCCGCACCGTCGAGCGGCTCCCGCAGGTCCGCGGTGTGCGGGTCCGTCGCGTCGCCGACCCGGGCGTGCGCGCGGCGGCCGTCGTGCACCTGCCGGCCGGCACGGCCTTCCGGCCGCCCGCGGGGGCGGGGGTGCGGTGGTCGGGCGGCAGCGGCGCGGGGGAGCCGCTGCTGGTCGAGGGCCCGCTCGTCGACGTCGAGACGACCGTGGCCGCCGCGCGTGCCGCCGGGGCGACGGGTGACGCGACCGTGATCCAGCCGCCGCACGGCTGACCCGCCGCCGGCGGTGGTGGTGCGCAGGCCGCGGCGTCAGGCCGTGGCGGCGCCGGTCCGGTCAGGCCGACGGCGGCGTCTGCACCACGCTGATCAGCGCGGGGTCGATGACGTTGCCCACGCACTGCACGACCCGCTCGACGTCCGCGACGCGGGCGTCGGACGCCATGACGATCCCGCCGCCGGCGGCCGGTGCGTCCGCGCTGACGTAGGCGTCGACCACCGCCGCGTCGTCGGCGCACGCCGCGACGGTGCGCAGGTCACCGGCCACGAGCACCGTCCACGGACCCTGCGCGGGGATCTCCACGGACGCGCCGCCGCCGCCCCCGCCGAACGCGGCGAGCGCCCCGAGCAGGCTGCTGCCGACCAGGGCGGCCACCACGACCACGGCGGTCGTGCGGGTGCGCTTGGCGCGGTCGCGCACGGTTCCTCCAGCAGGTCGGGACGCCAGCAGGGTAGCCCGGCGACCTGGGGGACCCGAAGCCGGCGACTGCCCGCAGGTCGTCGCACCACGGCTGCGGAGGTGCGCCGCGCGCCGCGCTCCTAGAGTCGTCGGCGTGACCAGCGGGGACGTGCGGATCGGCATCTCGGGGTGGCGGTACGCCCCCTGGCGGGGGGTGTTCTACCCGCCCGGGCTGCAGCAGCGGCGCGAGCTGGAGCACGCGTCACGGCAGCTGGGGTCGATCGAGATCAACGGGTCGTTCTACTCGTTGCAGCGCCCCGACAGCTACCGCGCGTGGCGTGCCGAGACGCCCGACGGGTGCGTGTTCTCGATCAAGGGCCCGCGGTTCGTCACGCACATGAAGAAGCTCGCGGGCGTCGAGGTGCCGCTGGCCAACTTCTGGGCGTCGGGGGTGCTGGCGCTCGAGGACCGCACCGGTCCCGTGCTGTGGCAGCTGCCGCCCAACCTCGGCTTCGACGCCGACCGGCTCGCCCGGTTCTTCGACCTGCTGCCGCGGTCCACCGCCGCGGCCGCGCGCCTGGCCGAGCAGCACGACGACAAGGTCCCCGACGGGCGCGCGCTGACGACCGTCGAGCAGGACCGCCCGCTGCGGCACGTCCTGGAGGTCCGGCACGACACGTTCGTCACCCCCGCGTTCCCCGAGCTGCTGCGCGCGCACGACGTCGGCCTCGTGGTGGCCGACACCGCCGGGCGCTGGCCGCACCTGGAGGACCTGACCAGCGACGTCGTCTACGTGCGGCTGCACGGGGAGAGCGAGCTGTACGTCTCGGGCTACGACGACGCGTCGCTGGACCGCTGGGCCGCGAAGATCCGCGCCTGGTCCACGGGCGCGACCCCGCCCGACGGGCCGCGGGTGTCACCGCCGGCCGCGGACCGTCCCCGGGACGTGTACGTCTACTTCGACAACGACGTGAAGGTCCGCGCCCCGTTCGACGCCATGGCCCTGGCCCGGCGCCTCGGGGTGGGGCCGGCGGCACAGGGGGGCACCGGCGCCGACGCTGGACTCGCGTAGGTTCGTCCTCGTCCCGACCTGAAGGAGCGCACACCATGCAGTGCCCCGTGGACCAGGCCCAGCTCGTCATGACCGAGCGCCAGGGCGTCGAGATCGACTACTGCCCCGTGTGCCGCGGCATCTGGCTGGACCGGGGTGAGCTCGACAAGATCATCGACCGTGCCGGGCCCGCGGTGCCGGGCGTCGACCCCCGGGCCGTCCCGGGCGCTGCCGCGCCGGACCCCCGCCTCGGTGACACGCGCGACTACGGCTCGTACGACCGTCCGCCCGAGCGCGGGTACGACCGCGACGACCGCGGCGGCTACGCGCGCGGGTACGACGACCGCGGTGGCTACGGCCACGACCGGGGCAAGCGCAAGAAGCGCGAGTCCTGGCTCGAGGACCTCTTCGACTTCTGACGGCCCCGGGCGTCCGGACCGCCCTCCCACCCGGGGTGGGAGAGCGGTCCGGTCACGTCGTCAGGCGGGTCGCTTCTGCGGGGACGTCTCCGCCGTCTTGCCCGGGTCGCGCTCCACGACGTCGCCGAGGACCTCGTCGATGCGGGCCATCAGCTCGGCCGGGATCGTCACGCCGGCGGCCTTGACGTTCTCGGTGACCTGCTCGGGACGCGACGCGCCGATGAGCGCGGCGGCGACGTTGTCGTTCTGCAGCACCCACGCGACGGCGAGCTGCGCCATCGACAGGCCCAGCTCGTCGGCGACCGGCTGCAGGCCCTGCACGCGGGTGAGGACGTCGTCGTTCATGAACCGCTTGATCATGTTCGCGCCGCCCTTCTCGTCCGTGGCGCGCGACCCGGCGGGCGGCTGCTGACCCGGCTTGTACTTGCCGGTGAGGACGCCCTGGGCGACGGGCGACCAGACGATCTGGGAGATCCCCAGCTCGCGCGACGTCGGGACGACCTCGTCCTCGATGACGCGCCACAGCATCGAGTACTGCGGCTGGCTGGAGATGAGCTGCACGCCCAGGTCCTTCGCCAGCGCGTGGCCGGCGCGGATCTGGTCGGCGGTCCACTCCGAGACGCCGATGTACAGCGCCTTGCCCTGGCGCACGATGTCGGCGAACGCCTGCATCGTCTCCTCGAGCGGGGTCTCCGTGTCGTACCGGTGGGCCTGGTAGAGGTCGACGTAGTCGGTCTGCAGGCGGCGCAGCGAGCCGTTGATCGACTCCATGACGTGCTTGCGCGACAGCCCGACGTCGTTCTTGCCGCCCGGGCCGGTCGGCCAGTAGACCTTCGTGAAGATCTCGAGCGACTCGCGCCGCTCGCCCTTGAGCGCCTCGCCGAGGACGCTCTCGGCCTTCGTGTTCGCGTAGACGTCGGCGGTGTCGAACGTCGAGATGCCCGCGTCGAGAGCGGCGCGGACGCACTGCGTCGCGGTCTCGTTCTCCACCTGCGAGCCGTGGGTGAGCCAGTTGCCGTACGTGATCTCGGAGATCTTGAGCCCCGAGCTGCCGAGGTAGCGGAATTCCATGGCCCTATCCCAGCACCTCCGCAGCGTGCGCGCCCGCGCCGCGCCCGATGCGGCGGTGGGGCGACGGCGGGTGGACGCTGGAGAGGTGCCGGAAGCCGACCGTCCCGCGCCCGGCCGCGAGCCCACCCCCCGCGGCGGGTCCGTCGCACCGTGGCGCGAGCGTGCGCCGGGCGTCGCCGTGGCGCTGGGGCTCGGTGCGGCGGGGGCCGCCCTGGGGGCGTCGGTGCCGCTGCTGGGCGGCGCCGTGCTCGCCCTGGCGATGGGGGTGGCGCTGCGCGAGGTGCTGTCCCGCGGCCCGGTCGCGTGGGCGCGCGCCCTGGAACCCGGCGCCCGCACCTGCTCCACCCTCGCGCTGCAGGCGGCGGTCGTGCTGCTCGGGTTCGGGCTGTCCCTCGGCCAGGTCGCGGAGACGGGCGGTGACGCGCTGCCGGTGATGCTGGTGACGCTGACGGTGGTCCTGCTGGTGGCCGCGCTGCTCGGGCGCCGCCTCGGTCTGGACTCCGACACCCGCACCCTCATCGGCGTCGGCACGGGCATCTGCGGGGCGTCGGCGATCGCGGCGACCAGCGCGGTGATCCGGGCGTCGCAGACCACCATCGCGACGGCCATGGCGACGATCTTCACGTTCAACGTGCTCGGGGCGATCACGTTCCCGCTGCTGGGCGAGGCGATGGGCCTGTCGCAGGAGGGGTTCGGGACGTGGGTGGGCACGGCCGTCAACGACACGTCGTCGGTCGTCGCGGCGGCCACGGCCTACGGGGCGCTCGCGCTCGAGACGGCCGTCGTCGTCAAGCTCACCCGCACGCTGGCGATCGTGCCGGTGACGTTCGCGCTGGCCGTGCGGCAGGGCCGCCGGGACCGCGCGTCGGCGGACGCGACGGGCGGCGGGACCCCCTGGACGCGCCTCGTCCCGCCGTTCCTCGTCCTGTTCCTGGTGGCGTCCGCGGTGACCACGCTGGGCTGGTTCCCGGCCGCGTGGGAAGAGGGCGCCGACACCGGCGCCCACGCCCTGACAGCGGTGGCGCTCGCGGGCGTCGGGCTGCTGACCCCCGTCGACGCGCTGCGTCGGGCCGGCTGGCGCCCGCTCGCGCTGGGTGGTGCGTTGTCGCTGGCCGTGGCGCTGACCAGCCTGGGCATGCAGGCGGTCACCGGCCTGCTGTGACGCGGCGCGCGGCGGGATCCCGCGCCCGCCGATCTCACCCGCCGCCGAACGGGGGATCCGGCCGCAAACGGACATGACCGGCACCTACGCTTCGGGCGACCCGTCACCGACCCGACCAGGACGCCACGTGATCTTCTTCGGCTGGGGCCGTCGCTCCAAGACTGCTGAGCTCGAGCCCGGGCGTGCCCTCGTGCGCGTCTGGGGCCACTTCCACCTGTTCTGGCTGTTCCGCTTCTCGTGGCCCGCGGGCTACCTGCTCGCGACCGCCACGGAGGCCGGGTGGGCGCAGCAGCCGATCTCCCCGCAGGAGGGCCGTGCGCTGGACCCCGAGGGCCGCACGGACGTGCACCTGTGGTGGCGCTTCGGTCTCCTGCTGCCGGCCGTGGGCATCGCGTTCGCGATCTTCATGGCGACGGTCTTCCCGGAGGCCTGAGCAGGTCCTCCGCGGGGCCGGACCCCGGGACGTCCCGGCGGGTCACCGCGCGGGGGCCGTGTCGCCCGTCGTCGGCGCGGGCTCACGCGCGACCCCGGCCGCCGCCAGCGCCGCGTCGACGCGGGCCTGCACCTGCCGCGCGGTCCGTCCCCGCCGCCACCGGACCAGCAGCACGCCCCCGACGACGAGCACGAGCAGCGCGAGCTTCGTCCACGGCACCGTCCACACCGTGACCTGCGCGGACCCGGTGCGCAGCGCCGCGTCGACGACGTCGTCGCCCACCACCCACGGGCGGGTGTCGACGTGCCCGGTGACGCGCACCACCGGCCACACCGGGACAGCGGCCTCGACGAGCACCTGCTGCGCGGGCAGCACCTCGCGCACCTCGGTGCGGTCCTCCGCCGCGGCCACGCCGAACGGGCCGGCCAGCGTGGTCACGGCGCGGGCGGCGAGGCGCACGTCACCGGTGTTCTCGACCCGGTAGCGCACGTGGACCGTGCCGGGGGCGAAGGGGTTCCACGACGGCTCCCAGCGCGTCGTGACGTCGGTGGGGGTCAGCGCTGCCTCGATGTCCCCCGTGACGCGCAGGTGCAGCCGCACGCCGTTGCGCGCCGCGAGCCGCAGCGAGTCGCCGGCGACGAGCTCGGCCACGACGCCGGCCGGGTGGTCACCGGGTCGGGCGTCGGCGGGCACGGAGATCGTCAGGGGCACGGTCACCGCCGCGCCGGCGTCGAGCGCGACGAGGAGCGTGCCGTCGTCCTGGGGCTGCGCGCCCTCGACGGCGCCGAGCGTGACCCACGACCCGCCGTCGCGGGGCGGTGTCCCGGTCGGCGGCAGGTCGAAGTAGCCGGCGTCGGACAGCACGCCGTCCCCGGCGTAGACGGCGAACGTCGCGGGTGTCTCGCCGAGGTTCGTGACCGTGACGTGCTCGGCGACCGACGCGCCGGGGTCCAGGACGTGCCGCAGCGAGATGCGGTCGTCGGGGCCGTCGGCGGTCGCCGGCTGGACCGTCCACGTCACGGTGTTGTCGGGCTGCGCGGTCGTCGGGGCGATCTGGGTGGTCGCGGCCGCGGCCGGCCACGCCGGCGCGAGCAGCGCGGCGACCAGCACGGCGAGCAGCACGGCGGCGCCGGCGGGCCGGGAGGGGCGGGGGAGGTCGGCCGGGTGCGTGCGGTGCATGGGTGTCTCCTCGGGCCGACGCGCGGCGGGGAGGTCCCCCGCCGCGCGTCGGTCGGTCGGTCCGTCGGTCAGTCGACGGGGAACAGCGACAGGCTGAGCGTGCCCGTGTACTCGCCGGGCGCCGTGTCGACCGGGACGTCGAGCACGAGGTCCGCGCCCAGCGTCGTCGTGCCGAGACGGCCCTCCGGCGTGGCCGACGCCAGACGCCCCGGGACGACGAGTCCCTCGCCGCCGCCGAGCGCGGTGGCGCGGGCGTCACCGGCGACGATCCCCGCACGCGGGGTCTCGACACGTGGCGTCCAGCCCAGGTGCTTCGCGTCCAGCAGACGCGAGCCGGAGTCGAACGAGTACGCCTGGCCGGTGACCGCCCACCCCGTGACCCCCGCCTGCGAGACGGAGCGGGAGTCGGCGACCGTCACCGCGGGCAGCTGGCCCCGGAACCGCAGCGCGGTGCCGGTGTTCTGCGGCCCGTCGAGCGTGACGCTGTCGGCCGCGACCGACAGGGCCAGGACGCCGTCCTGGTTCTCCGGCACGACGGCCTTCAGCTCGACGCCCTCGGTGGTGGCCGGGTCGCGGAACAGGCGCGGCAGCAGGTCGATCAGGTTCTTCGACCACACGTCGAACCCGTGCGGGCCCTGCGTGACACCGGCGAACTCGTGCTCGATGCCGTTGGTCTCCAGCAGGTTCAGGAGGTCCATCGTCGCCTGGTACGTGAAGTCGGTCTTGTCACCGGTGTAGATCCGCGCCAGCCGGGTCTCGGCGTTGACGGCGGCGGGGTCGAACTGCGGGGTGTTGAAGAACAGGCCGCCGGAGAACGCACCCATCCACCCGAACTGGCCCGGGCGGGTCAGCCACGTGTTGAGCGTGTTCATGGCGCCCATCGAGAGGCCGGCGATGGCCTGGCCGGCCGCGTCGTCCGCGATGTTGTACTCGGCCCGCGCGGCGGGTGCGAGGTTCTCCATGAGCTCGGCCGGGAAGTCCGGCGAGTTGCCGTTCCCCATGACGACCACCATCGGGACGATCGCGCCGTCCTTGATGTAGTGGTCGAGGATCTGCGGCGCGCGGCCCACCTCGACCCAGTCGCCGTAGTTCTGCCCGCCGCCGTGGTTGAGGTACAGCACGGGGTAGGGCTCGGCGCGGTTCGGGTCGTAGCCCTTCGGGGTCCAGACGTACGCCTGGCGCTCCTCACCGGCGACCGCGCTCTGGTACGTCAGGAGGTTCAGGTCGCCGCGGTCCTCCTCGGGCAGGTCGCCCAGCAGCCGGTCCGTCTCGCCCGGCACGAACAGCGGGCTGACGCCGGTGAGGGTGTTGACCGTGTCCTCGGGGTCCTTCACGTCCACCCCGTCGACGACGTACCGGTAGTAGTAGAACCCGTCGAGCGGGCCCATCTGCAGCCGCCAGCGGTCCCCGACCTTCGTCATCGGCACGCGGAACCACGCACCGTTCGGGGCCCAGTTGGCCCAGACGGTGACGTCCTTCGCGTCCGTGAACTGCGTGCCCGTCTCGAACGTGACGATGCCGTCCTCGTCCACGTGGGGCGTGGTGACCGACCCGGTGGCGGGCGCCGTGTAGCGCTCGTCGAGCGGGCCGTGCCCCTCGCGCGGGCCGTGGCCGGCGTCGGTGAAGACGCGCGACGCGAAGTCCCGCAGACCCTCGCGCCACGTGTCCCAGGTGCCGCCGGTGTCGGGGTCGACACCGTCGAACTCGTGCTCGACCCCCGCGCGCTCCAGCGCCCGCAGCAGGTCGTGCGTCGGGTTGTAGGCGGGGTCGAGCACGTTGCCGACGTAGACGCGCAGCCGGTCGGTGCCCTCGTTGATCTCCCGTGCCGTCGTGGCGCTGATCGAGCCGGTCAGACGCCCCGAGAAGGACGCGACCTCGCGGAACACACCCGGGTCGGTGCGCAGCACGGTCAGGGCCTGCTGCGCGCCGGCGCCGATGCCGGCCAGCGCCTGGTCCTCCTGCGACACGTGGTACGCGTCGCGGGTGGCCGCGGCGACCCCGTCGAGCAGGTCGGTGCCCGGGTCCGAGCCGCCGAGCTGCGACATCACGACGACCATCGGCGTCAGGTCGCCCTCGGCGGCGAGGTTGTCGAGCACCTGCCGCGCGCGCCCCAGCTCGGTCCACTCGTCCGCGGACTGGCCCGAGTCGGCCAGCAGGTGGAGCACCGGGTACGCCTCCTCGCGCTCGGCGTCGTACCCGGGCGGCGTCCAGACCAGCGACGTGCGCTCGTCACCGGAGACGGGGCTGTCCCACGTCAGCTCCGTGACCTCGCCGCCGTTCGGGACGTCGGCCATCCACTGCACCGACGGGCCGGGCACGAAGAACGTGTTCCAGGTCGGCTTGGACTCGATCGCCACGGGGGTGTCCGGGTTGCGGAACGACGTCTTGGTGCGGTCCGGGAACGTCGCCGTGTACTGGTAGTAGTACAGGCCGGGGTCGAGGATCCCGACCTGCGTCGGGTAGTCCGTCCCGCTGGGGTCCATCGCCAGGTCGGACCAGGTGCCCGCGGGGCCGATGTTGCCCTGCAGCTCGACGGTCTGCGGCGTGCCCCCGACGAGCTCCTGCACCACGGCCTGCGGTGCGGTGAACCGGTAGTACCCCTCGGGGGTCACCGACACCCACGGGTCCGGTGCGACCCCGTCGGCTGCTGCGGCTGGTGCCACCGCCGCACCTCCCATCACGAGTGCGGCGCCCGCGACCACGGCTGCGGTCCGTCGGTGCCCTGCTGGGCCTGTTCGAGTCATCCTCATCGATTCCTCTCCTCTGTCACCGACCGGTAGGTGGGCGCAGCGGACCCGCTCTCCGCGTCGAGAGCCGATGAGATGCTTCCCCCTCCGGAAGGACGTGGACGCACTCGACGTCCACGACACCCCGCGGTCTGCAGCGTTGCAGAGGCGGGTTGTCCGAATGCTGTCGTGTCCGGAGGTTTAACGTCAATACCCGGGTACGACCGGTTCGCGGATCGCCCGGTCCGGTGCCGTCCCCGGGGGTCGGCAGGGCGCCCGTGCCGTAGGCTGGCCGCGGATCCAGCACAACTGAACACGCTGCTCGAACCGCGGCGGGAGAGCTCCCGTCGGCCGTCCGCGAGGACGGCAGCGCGGGACGCCGAAGGAGCAACCCTCCCCGGGAATCTCTCAGGCACCCGTACCGCCGCGGCCAGGCAACTCTGGAAAGCGGCGCCGGCCAGGTCCGGTGCCCACCGACGGTGCAAGCCGGCGCGCCCCGGAGCCGCGTCCCGTCGGGGCGTGCTCATGGCGGACCGGCAAAACTCTCAGGTCACCCCGTACGGGGTGGATGACAGAGCGGGGAGCCCCTGCCCGTCCCGGGCCGTGCGTCGGCACGACCGGACGACCCCGTGGAGCACCCGTGACCGACCTCGCCGTGCCGCCCGTCCCGTCCGCCGCTCCGTCCGCCGACGTCCCGCCGCGCCGCTCGCCGGCCGCCGCCGGCTTCGCCGACCGGCACATCGGCCCCCGCGGGGACGAGACGTCCCGCATGCTCGCCGCCCTGGGGTACGGCGACCTCGACGCGCTCGTCGACGCCGCCGTGCCCGCCGCGATCCGCACCGACCGGCCGCTCGACCTGCCGCCCGCGCGGTCCGAGGAGCAGGTGCTCGCCGACCTGCGGGCGATCGCCGGCCGCAACCGCGTGCTGCGCCCGATGATCGGGCAGGGCTACTACGGCACGGTCACCCCCGCGGTGATCCGGCGCAACGTGCTGGAGTCGCCCGCCTGGTACACGGCCTACACGCCGTACCAGCCGGAGATCTCGCAGGGCCGGCTCGAGGCGCTGCTCAACTTCCAGACCGTCGTGTCGGACCTGACGGGGCTCGACGTCGCGAACGCCTCCCTCCTCGACGAGGCCACCGCCGTGGCCGAGGCCGTCGCGCTCATGTGGCGCGCGTCGCGGGCGACGACGGGCACGGTCGTGCTCGACGCGGACCTGTTCGGGCAGTCCCTCGCGGTGGCGCGGGGGCGGGCCGAGGCCGTGGGTCTGCCGGTCGTCGTCGCGGACCTCACCGACGGCCTGCCCGAGGTGGACGGGCCGCTGGTGGGCGTCGTCGTGCAGCAGGTCGGGGCGTCGGGTGCGCTGCGCGACCTGCGCCCGGTGGTCGCGGCGGCCAAGGAGCGCGGGGCGCTGGTGACCGTGGCCGCGGACCTGCTGGCCCTGACGCTGGTGACGTCGCCGGGTGAGCTGGGGGCGGACGTCGCCGTCGGCTCGGCGCAGCGGTTCGGCGTCCCGCTGTTCGGCGGCGGGCCGCACGCGGCGTTCATGGCCGTGCGCTCCGGGCTCGAGCGCACGCTGCCCGGGCGCCTGGTCGGGGTGTCCGTCGACGCCGACGGCGCTCCCGCCTACCGCCTCGCGCTGCAGACCCGTGAGCAGCACATCCGCCGCGAGAAGGCCACGAGCAACATCTGCACCGCGCAGGCGCTGCTGGCGATCGTCGCGTCGATGTACGCGGTCTACCACGGGCCGGACGGGCTGCGGGCGATCGCGCGTCGCGTGCACGGGCGTGCGCGGGCGGTGCAGCAGGGGCTGCGCGGGCTCGGCGTGACGGTCGTCCACGACGACGTCTTCGACACCGTGCGCGCGCACGTCCCGGGCCGCGCGGCCGACGTGGCACGCGCCGCCGTCGACGCGGGCATCAACCTGTGGGTCGCGGACGCCGACCACGTGCAGGTCGCGTGCGACGAGACGACGACGGCCGACGACGTGGTGGCGGCGCTGGGCGCGTTCGTCGCCGCCGGCGTCACCACGGCCCCGGTCGCGGCCGACGGGACCCGCTCCTTCGGCGCCTTCGGGGGAGGCCCTGCCGAGCCGCGGGCCGAGCTGCTGCGGCGCTCCGACGTCCTCACGCACCCCGTGTTTCACGTGAATCGTTCCGAGACCGCGATGCTGCGCTACCTGCGCCGCCTGTCGGACAAGGACCTGGCGCTCGACCGCACGATGATCCCGCTGGGCTCCTGCACCATGAAGCTCAACGCGACGGCCGAGATGGAGCCCATCTCGTGGCCCGAGTTCGCGGACATCCACCCGTACGCGCCCGCCGACCAGACCCAGGGGTACGCGGCACTGGTCACCGAGCTGCAGGAGTGGCTCGCGGAGATCACCGGCTACGCCGCCGTCAGCGTGCAGCCGAACGCCGGCTCGCAGGGCGAGCTCGCCGGGCTCCTCGCGATCCACGCGTACCACGAGGCCACCCGGGCCGAGGGCGCCGAGCACCGCGACATCTGCCTCATCCCCGCGTCCGCGCACGGCACGAACGCGGCCTCCGCGGCGCTCGCCGGGCTCAAGGTCGTCGTCGTCGCGACGGCCGAGGACGGCGAGGTCGACCTGGCCGACCTGCGCGCCAAGCTCGAGCAGCACGGCCCCCGCGTCGCGGCGATCATGATCACGTACCCCTCCACGCACGGCGTCTACGAGGAGCACGTGCGGGAGGTGTGCGACCTGGTGCACGCCGCCGGCGGGCAGGTCTACATCGACGGCGCCAACCTCAACGCGCTGGTCGGGCTGGCCCGCCCGGCCGAGCTGGGCGGCGACGTCTCGCACCTCAACCTGCACAAGACCTTCTGCATCCCGCACGGCGGCGGTGGTCCCGGCGTGGGGCCGGTGGCGGTGGCCGCGCACCTCGCGCCGTACCTGCCGGGGGACCCGACGCCGGGCGCGGGGGCGCGGGGGGAGGGTGCCGCGGGCTCCACCGTGGCCCCCGTCTCCGCGGCCCCGTGGGGCTCGGCCGGCATCCTGCCGATCTCGTGGGCGTACGTCGCGCTCATGGGCCCCGACGGCCTGCGCCGGGCCACCGAGACCGCCGTGCTCGCGGCGAACTACCTGGCCACGCGCCTGCGCGAGCACTACCCGGTGCTGTACGCCGGCCCCGGCGGGCTGGTCGCGCACGAGTGCATCCTCGACCTGCGCCCGCTCACCAAGGCCACGGGCGTGACGGCCGAGGACGTCGCCAAGCGCCTCATGGACTACGGCTTCCACGCCCCGACGCTGTCGTTCCCCGTGCCCGGCACGCTCATGGTCGAGCCCACGGAGAGCGAGGACCTGGCCGAGCTGGACCGGTTCGTCGAGGCGATGGTCGCCATCCGCGGCGAGATCGAGGGGGTCGCGGAGGGACGGTGGCCGCTCGCCGACTCGCCGCTGCGCCAGGCGCCGCACACCGCGGCGGCGGTCTCCGCGGACGTCTGGGAGCACCCCTACGGCCGCGAGCAGGCCGCCTTCCCCGTCGCGTCGCTGCGCACCGACAAGTACTGGCCGCCCGTGCGCCGCATCGACGGCGCCCGCGGCGACCGTCACCTCGTCTGCTCGTGCCCGCCCGTCGAGGCGTACGCGGACGACGTCCGATGAGCGCGACCGGCACGTCCCCGCAGCCCTCCACCGCGACCGGAGCCCCGATGACCGAGCAGCACTCGCCCCTGCACGACGAGCACGTGGCCCTCGGCGCCGCCCTCACCGCGTTCGCGGGCTGGCAGATGCCGCTGCGGTACACCTCCGACCTGGCCGAGCACACCGCGGTGCGCACGGCCGCCGGGTTGTTCGACCTGTCCCACATGGGCGAGATCGAGGTGACGGGCCAGGACGCCGGCGCGTACCTCGACCGCGCGCTCGTGGGGAACCTCAGCGGTCTGCGGGTGCTCGGCGCGCGCTACACGATGGTCGTCCAGGAGGACGGCGGCGTGATCGACGACCTCGTCGTCTACCGCACGGGGGAGACGACGTACCTCGTCGTCGCCAACGCCTCCAACCACGCGGTGGTGCTCGCCGAGCTGCGCGACCGGGCCGCCGCGACGGGCCTGGACGTGCAGGTCGAGGACCGCTCGGCCGCGACCGGCCTGGTCGCCGTCCAGGGGCCGCACGCGCTGGCGGTCGTCGAGGCGCTGCCCGGCCTGGCGCCGGACCCGGACGGCCCGGCGGACGTCACCCCGGCGACCCTGCGCTACTACGCCTGCCTCCCGATGCGGTTCGAGGGCCGGCCGGTCCTCGTGGCGCGCACCGGGTACACGGGCGAGGACGGGTTCGAGTTCTTCGTCGACGCCGACGGCACCCCCGCGCTGTGGCGGGCGCTGCTGGCCGCAGGGGCCGACCACGGGCTCGTCCCGGCGGGCCTGTCGGCGCGCGACTCGCTGCGGCTCGAGGCCGGCATGCCCCTGTACGGCAACGAGCTCGACCGCACCACCACCCCGCACGACGCGGGCCTCGGCCGCGTGGTCCGCCTCGACAAGGTGGACGCCGACGGGGAGCCCGTGCCGTTCGTCGGCCGCGACGCCCTCGCCGCGCGGGCCCACAGCGCACCGGCCCGTGTGCTGGTCGGCCTGCAGGGCCTGGGCCGGCGCGCGGCCCGCCACGGGTACGCCGTCCACGCGTCCACGCAGCCGGACGCCCCCGTGGTCGGGACCGTCACCTCGGGCGCGCCGTCACCGACGCTCGGCCACCCGGTCGCGATGGCGTACGTGACGCCCGAGGTGAGCGCCGAGGGCACCGAGCTCGCGGTCGACGTGCGCGGTCGGCGCGAACCGGTGCGCGTCGTGGCCCTGCCCTTCTACCGTCGTCCTCGGTGACCGCGGCGCCACCCGTCGCCCACCACGCCGTCCCGCAACCCCGACCCGACAGGAGCCCTCCATGGCCGCCGAGCTGCCCGCCACGCTGCAGTACACCGCCGAGCACGAGTGGGTCGACGACTCGTCGCCCGTGACCGTGGGCATCACGTCCGTCGCCGCCGAGGCGCTGGGGGACATCGTCTTCGTCGAGCTGCCCGCCGTGGGCGACACCGTCGAGGCGGGGTCGGTCATCGGGGAGATCGAGTCGACCAAGTCCGTGTCCGAGCTGTTCTCCCCGGTGTCGGGCACGGTGGCCGAGGTCAACCAGGCGGTCGTCGACGACCCGTCGCTGGTCAACGCCGACCCGTACGGCGCCGGGTGGCTGCTGCGCGTCGACATGACGTCCGCGGGTCCGCTGCTGTCCGCCGCGGAGTACGGTGCGCTCAACCCCTGACGGGGGTGGACCAGGGGTGGCGTAGGTGGTGGTACCCAGGACTGCGCCGTCCGGGGGACGTCGCAGCCGTTCCGCCATGCGTCCGGGTGCTTGCCCCGAACGGGTGATGTGACGCACAGTGCTGGACGACGGCCTTCACTCGTGACGTATCAGGGGGTTCCGAGAGTCGTCATGTCAGGTGCAGCTATCGGCACCGCGGGGGGGATCTCACGGTGATTCGAGGAGAACGGCCGATTCCGCGTCATACCCACGACGCATGTCGCTCTCATCCGGTATGCAGCCGACGCGGGTCCGGAGAGTCCGGTCCTGCCGCCCACCGGAGGACATCATGACCATGCTGGACACGAGCGCGACCTTGCACACGACGGCGGCCCACGCGCTGACCCGCCGCGAGCGGGTCGTGCTGGCGGAGCTCGCCGAGGACGTCACGCTCGAGGAGATCGCGACGCGGCTCTTCGTCACCCGCAACACCGTCAAGTCCCAGGTGCGCAGCGTCTACCGCAAGATCGGCGCGTCCACGCGTGCCGAGGCCGTCGCATGGGCCGAGGCCCACGGCATCCGCTGACCTCCACGCCGGGGTCGGAGGGTCTGCCCGCGCAGCGCTCCCACCCGTCTCCCGTCCCGCCCGGCCGGACCTCCCCGGCCGTACGCGACCTCCCGCACCCGCCACGCCACACCGTCGTGACGCGGCTGCGACGGATGGCGCCGCGACGACCGTCCCTGGCGGGCCTGGTCGTCCGGACAGCACCGCGCCCCGGGGCGTGCGCCCCATCACGGGGCTGTGACCAGCGCGGGCATACCCACATGACACGCCTGTGACCCGAGGGCCCGTGTCGCCGTGACGCGCGGCCGCCCCGCGGGCCCGTGCCGTGACGGCGTCGCCACGCCATCCCGCCGCGGTGGATCTTGTGCCGGGCCCTCGTGACCCCGCTGTGACGCGCGGCTGGCAGACTCGTTCCATGACTCCTGTGCTCGTCGTGGCGGCAGCCGTCGTCGACGACCTCGACGACCCGCGTCTGCTGCTCGCGGCGCGTCGCGCCACCCCCGCCAGCCTCGCCGGCCGGTGGGAGTTCCCCGGCGGCAAGGTCGAGCCGGGGGAGACACCCGAGGAGGCCCTGCACCGCGAGCTCCGCGAGGAGCTCGGTGTGCGCGTGGGCCTCGGCGTCGAGCTGCTGGGCCCCGACGACGGGATGTGGCGACTGTCCGACCAGTACGTCATGCGCCTGTGGTTCGCCGAGGTGGTCGAGGGCGAGCCCGAGCCCATCGTCGAGCACGACCAGCTGCGCTGGCTGCCCGCCGGGCAGTGGCTCGACGTGCCGTGGCTGGACGCGGACGTGCCGATCGTCGAGGGCCTGCTGCAGTTCGTCGCGGGGTTCGCCGCGGACGAGCGGTCCGTGGACCGCTCCGCCTGAGCCGCCGCCCCGCCCTCGGGTGAGAGGGCGTCCGGGCGCCGCGCGTGGTGCGGCGACCGATGATCCCGTCGCCGCGTGCGAGCGTGTTCGCTCTGAGCGAAAACCGCCGCCGGAGCGGTTGGCACTCTCGACCCTCGAGTGCTAATTCTTGACGTGTAGCCAGCCGGCGGCCGAGCCCGCCGGGGAGCACCGGGGCACCGGGAGGTCCGGGCCCCACGTCGAGGAGGTGATGGGGCGTGGCTACTCGTTTCGACCCGTTCCAGGAGATGGACCGTGTGCTCGCGCAGGTGCTGGCGTCCGACCGTGCGTCGGCCACCATGCCGATGGACCTGTACCGCGACGGCGACCACTACGTCCTGCACGTCGACCTGCCGGGTGCCGACCCGGGCACCATCGACGTGAGCGTGGACGACCGCACCCTGACCATCCGCGCCCAGCGCAGCGCCCGCACGGAGCACGACGTGCAGTGGCTCGCGAAGGAGCGCCCCGTCGGGCAGTACGCGCGGCAGCTCACCGTGGGCCGCGGCCTCGCGCTCGACCGGATCAGCGCCACCTACACGGACGGCGTGCTGACCCTCACCGTCCCGGTGGCCGAGGAGGCCAGGCCGCGCCGCATCGAGGTGCAGCACGGGGCCGCCTCGACGCCGATCGAGGCGGGTGCCACCGCCGACTGACCGGCGAGCCCGGGTACCAGGGCTGGGTCGCTCCGGAGGAGCGATCCAGCCCTTTCCCGTGAGAGGGCGATCCAGCCCTCGGCCCCGCGGTGTCCCGTCGCCGGGGGCGGCGTCAGCGCGGAGCGTCGAGCGTCGTCGTGAGGCGGTCCAGGGCGTCGGTGAGGATCGCCGTGGACGTCGCGAGGTTCAGCCGCACGTGGCCGTTGCCGCCGGGCCCGAACGTCGGCCCCGCGTTCACGGCCAGGCGGCCGCGCTCCAGCAGGAGGTGTGCCGGGTCGGCCCCGGTCGCCGCGACGGCCGGCGTCTCCCGCAGGTCCAGCCAGGCGAAGTACGTCGCGGCGGGGCGGTGCCACCGCGCCTGCGGCAGGCGGTCGGCGAGCGTCCGGGCGACGAGGTCACCGTTGGCCCGGATCGCGGCCAGCACGTCCGCGAGCCAGGCGTCCCCCCGGCGGTAGGCCGCCTGGTGGGCGATCGACGCGACGTGGCTGACACCGTGGCCGACGATCTCCGGCAGGTCCCGCAGGTCGTCCGCCGCGGGGCCGGGGACCGCCAGCGCGGCCTTGAGCCCTGCGAGGTTGAACGCCTTCGACGCCGAGTGCAGTGCGATCGCGTCCGGGATCACGGTGGTCGTGGGGACGAACGGCTCGTCGCCCACGACCAGCGGGGCGTGGATCTCGTCGGCCACCACCCGCACACCGTGGCGGGCCGCCAGCTGACCGACGGCCCGCAGCTCGTCGGCGGAGTGCAGGGTGCCCGTCGGGTTGTGCGGGTGGCACAGCAGGTACGCGCGCGCGTCGCGGAAGGCCTGGTCGAGGGCGTCGAGGTCCAGGCGGCCGGCGGGGCTGAGCGGCGCGCCCACCACGCGCCGGCCGGCGTGCTCGACGAACGCGCGGAACGGCGGGTACACGGGCGGGTTCACCACGACGCCGTCGCCCGGCTCCGTGACCACGGCCAGCACCTCGGCCGCACCGATCATCACGTCCGGCACCATGCGCGTGCGCTCCACGGGGACGTCCCACCCGTGCTGCCGCGCGGCGAACTCCGCGAACGCCTCGGCGTACGCCACGCCGCGCGGGCTGCTCGGGCCCGGTTCGTAACCGGTGTCACCCGTCGTCAGCGCGGCGACGGTGGCGTCCACGACCGCGTCGGGCGGCAGGACGTCCATCTCGGCGACGAACGCCGGCAGGACGTCGTCGGGGTAGGTGTGCCACTTCAGCGAGGTGCGGCGGCGCATGTCGGCGACGGTGACGTCGAACGGTGAACCCATGCACCGCAGGGTAGGGCCGGACCGGACCGCCTTGCCGCGGGAAGGGGGTCGGGCAGGGGTGCCCGCCCGACGAGTCCCGGTGCCCGCGCCGGTCGGTCGGCAGGACGGCGGACGACGGGACGTGCGCGATGCGGTTGACGGTGCACGAGCTCATGACGCTCGACGGGGTGGTGCAGGGGCCCGGCGCACCCGACGAGGACCCCAGCGACGACGGCGCCCGCCCGGTGCGGGGCGGGCGCCGACCGTGCCGTCAGAGCGTCGCGCGGACCGTGCGGGTGGCCGCGACCAGGTGCTCGAGGGAGGGGGTGACCTCCTCGTAGCGGCGGGTCTTGAGGCCGCAGTCCGGGTTGACCCAGAGCTGGTCGACGGCGATGGTGCGGACCGCCTCGGTGAGCAGCTCGGTGACCTCCGCCTCCGACGGGACGCGCGGGGAGTGGATGTCGTAGACGCCCGGGCCCACGGCGCGCGGGTAGCCCGCCGCGGCGATGTCGCCGAGGATCTCCATCTTCGAGCGCGCGGCCTCGATGCTGGTCACGTCGGCGTCCAGGCCGTCGATCGCCTCCATGATCTCGCCGAACTCCGAGTAGCACAGGTGCGTGTGGATCTGCGTGTCCGGGCGCACGCCGGCCGTCGAGAGCCGGAACGAGCGGACCGACCAGTCGAGGTACGCGGCGTGGTCCTTCTCGCGCAGCGGCAGCAGCTCGCGCAGCGCGGGCTCGTCGACCTGGACGACCGCGATGCCGGCGGCCTCGAGGTCCGCGATCTCGTCGCGCAGCGCGAGGGCCACCTGGTTGGCGGTGTCGCCCAGCGGCTGGTCGTCACGGACGAAGGACCACGCCAGGATCGTCACCGGGCCGGTGAGCATGCCCTTCATCGGCTTCGCCGTGAGCGACTGCGCGTACTGCGCCCACGCGACGGTGATGGGCGCGGGTCGCGACACGTCGCCCCACAGGATCGACGGTCGCGTGCACCGCGACCCGTACGACTGGACCCAGCCGTTCTGCGTGACGGCGAACCCGTCGAGGTTCTCGGCGAAGTACTGGACCATGTCGTTGCGCTCGGGCTCGCCGTGCACCAGCACGTCCAGGCCGATGCGCTCCTGCAGCTCGACGACGCGGCGGATCTCCGCCTTCATCTCGTTCTCGTACTGCTCCGCCGTCAGCTCGCCCTTGCCGAAGGCGGCACGCGCCTTGCGGATCTCGGGGGTCTGCGGGAACGAGCCGATGGTCGTCGTCGGCAGCGCCGGCAGGTCGAGGCGGGCGGCCTGGGCGGCCTTGCGCTGGTCGAACGGGCCGCGGCGGAACTGCTCGTCGGTCAGGGCGGCGGCACGCTCGCGGACCTCCGGACGCACGACGCCCGGGGCCGTCGCGCGGGACTGCACCGCGTCGGACGCGGCGCGCAGCTGCTCGGCGACCGCCGCGCGGCCCGCGGTCAGCCCCTGGGCGAGCGTGGCGACCTCGCGGACCTTCTCGTCCGCGAAGGCGAGCCAGGACACCAGCGTGCGGTCGAGCGCGGGCTCGTCCTCGAGCGTGTGGGGGACGTGGAACAGCGACGTCGACGTGCCGACGGTGACCGCGGCCGCGCCGAGCGTCCCGAGCTGCTCGAGGACGGTGAGCTTGGCGTCGAGGTCCGCGCGCCAGATGTTGTGGCCGTCGACCACGCCGCCGACGAGCGTCTTGCCGGCCAGGCCGGCGACGGCGACGGTCGGGGCGTCGCCGCGGACGAGGTCGAGCGCGAGGCCCTCGACGTCCGTGGCCGCGACGACGGGCAGGGCGGCACCGAGGTCGCCGTACGGGGCGGCGAGCAGGATCGCGGGCCGCTGCGGGCGGGCGAGCTCGGTCGCCAGCGCCCGGTAGGCGCGCGTCGTGGCGTCGGCGAGGACCTCGGCGGAGACGCCGACGGAGTCGGAGACGAGCGCGGGCTCGTCGATCTGCACCCAGGTGGCACCGGCGGCCGCGAGCTCGGTGAGCAGGCGGGCGTAGACGGGCAGGATGTCGTCCAGGCGGTCGATCGGCGAGAAGTCGGCCGGCGCGTCCTCCGTGGGCTTCGCCAGCGCGAGGTACGTGACGGGTCCGACGACGACGGGCCGCGTCAGCACGCCCTCGGCCAGCGCCTCGGTGAACTCGGCGACCGGACGGTCGGACGCGTAGCGGAACTGCGTGTCCGGGCCGATCTCGGGCACGAGGTAGTGGTAGTTCGTGTCGAACCACTTCGTCATCTCGAGCGGCAGGTCGTCGCCGCGGCCGCGGGCCACGGTCGAGTAGCCGGCCAGGTCGAGGCGGCCGTCGGCGTCCTGCAGGTCCGCGAACCGGGCGGGCACGGCCCCGACGAGCGCGGTCGCGTCCAGCACCTGGTCGTAGAAGGAGAACGCGCTGGGGATCGCGGGCGCGTCGGTGGCGAGCCCGAGCTCGGCGAGGCGCGTCCGGGTGCGGCGGCGCAGGTCCGCGGCGACGGCCTCGACCTCGTCGGCCGAGGTGCGCCCGGCCCAGAACGCCTCGAGGGCCTTCTTCAGCTCGCGGCGCGGGCCGATGCGGGGGTAGCCGAGGACGGAGCCGGCGGGGAAGGCCGGGGTCGCCGGCGCGGCGGGCGTGGTGTCGGTCATGACAGGGTTCCTCGCGGTGTCGTCGTGGTCGTGCCGGCGGGGGTGCCGCCGGGCACGGTGAGGTCGTGGGGGGCGACGGCGCTGCGGCGGCCGCCGACGAGGTCGGCGCCGTCGAGCAGGTCGAGCGCCGCCTCGTGCTTGTTGAAGGTGTAGACGTGGACGCCGGGCGCTCCGCCGTCCAGGACGCGGTTGACGAGGTCGACGCCGGCCTGCGTGCCGCGGCGGTGCCGCTCGACGGGGTCGTCCGTGGAGCCGAGGACGTCCAGCAGGCGTCCCGGGACCGGCACGCCGGTGAGCTCCTGGACCCGCAGCAGCCGCTCGGGGTCCGTGGTCGGGATGATGCCGGGCACGATGGGGATCGTGACGCCGGCGGTGCGTGCCTCCGCGACCAGCCCGAGGTAGGCCTCGGCGTCGAAGAAGACCTGCGAGATCGCGAAGTCCGCGCCCGCCTCCTGCTTGGCCAGCAGCGCCTGCACGTCCTGGGCGCGGGTGCCGCCGGTCGCGTGGTTGCCGCGCGGGAACGCCGCGACGGCCACGGACAGCGGGCGGACGCGGGCGCGCACGGCCTGTGCCGCGCTGCGGCCGCACCGGCGGCGCTCGATGTCGCGCAGCAGCTCGACCAGCTCGGCGGCGGTGTGCACGCCCTGCGGGTGCGGCCGCCAGTCCGGCTCACCGGCGGGCGGGTCGCCGCGCAGCGCGAGGAAGGCCCGCACGCCCTCGTCGAGGAACTCCTCGACGATCGTCGTGACCTCCTCGCGGGACGTCCCGACGCAGGTCAGGTGGGCGATCGGGTTGAGCGACGTCTCACGCAGCAGCCGGCGGACGAGAGCCCGCGTGGTCTGCCGGGTGTGACCGGACGCCCCGTAGGTGACCGACACGAAGTCGGGCTCGACGGTCTCCAGCTCCCGCACGGTCGCCCAGAGCCTGGGCGCCGCGTCCGGGTTGCGCGGCGGGAAGAGCTCGAAGGAGACCGTGGGGCGGTCCAGGGCGCCCGCCTGCTCGCTCCGGCGCCGTGCGACACGGGAGTGCTCCGGCACCGTCGGTGCGGGCGCGGCGCTCGGCGGCGGGGCGCTGGTCGGGACGGCGGTGGTCGGGATCTCGGCCACGACGCTCATCGCGCCGGACGCGCAGCTGTCGGGCGGGACGTCCCGCACGAAGGGTCGGTGGCACGGTCGCGCACGCTCATCGTCACTCCATCGTTCCTGGCGGAAGCACCCACACCCTCGCGTGGAGGGGGGTTGCTGCGGCGTCGTCGAGCCAGGTCTCTCAGCCGCTCTGGATGGTCGCCGAGGATCGTACCCCTGTGCCCGGATGGCGGACAGTGGTACTCGGAATGTGAGACGTCCCGGTCCGGCCCGCAGGCGTCGCGGGCGGCCGTCGACCGCGGCGGGCCCGGCGCTCACCGGCCCCCGCGCAGGTCAGCGGCGGCGACGCTGCAGGACCGAGCCCTCCCGGCTCGTGCGCTGGTGCGGCAGCCCGGGGGACGCCTGGGGGACCAGCACGGGGACCGCCAGCAGACCGTGCTCGACGGCCTCGAGCACCACGGCGTCCGCGTCGTCCTCGCTCAGCCACGCGTCGTGCGCGGCCCGTACGGCGGCGTGCCGCCCGTCGAGCTCCCGATCCTCCGCCATGCGGGCACCCTAGCCGCGAGGTGGGCCCGTGCCGAGCCCGTGGGCGCGCTGTCACCCTGGGGGAGTATCGGCCGCCTCCGCCGATGCCCTCCGCCGCACCACGACGCAGTCCTCGAGGTGGTCGTCCACCACCCCGCACGCCTGCATCGCCGCGTACGCGGTCGTCGGGCCGACGAACCGGAACCCGTAGCGCTTGAGCTCCTTGGCCAGGGCGGCGGAGCCCGGTGTGCTGGCCGGCACGTCCGCGAACGTGCGTGGCCGCGGTCGTGGCCCGGGCGCGTACGACCACAGCAGCTCGTCGAGGGTGCGCCCCGACTCGTGCAGCGCGAGCACGGCGCGTGCGTTGGCGACGGTCGCCTCGATCTTGGCGCGGTTGCGCACGATCCCGGCGTCGGTGAGCAGCCGCTGGACGTCGTCCTCGCCGAACCGGGCCACCGCCTCGGGGTCGAAGCCGGCGAACGCCTCCCGGAAGGCCGGCCGCTTGCGCAGGATCGTGATCCAGGCGAGCCCGGACTGGAACGCCTCGAGCGCGAGGCGCTCGTACAGCGCGTGCTCGTCGTGCACGGGCACGCCCCACTCGTCGTCGTGGTACGCGGTGTACAGCGGGTCGCTGCCGCCGAAGCAGCGGAACGGCGCGGGCGTCGGGGTCATGGTGCGAGTCTGGCGCGGTACCCCGGGTCCGGGTGCGGCCAGGACCCGAGCTGTGGGCGGGACGCGCATCCGGGCACCTGTGGTCGGCGCGGCGGGTCGGGCCGCGCGCGGCTCAGAACAACGGCCACGGCACCGGCGACGACCCACCCGCCGGCCTCGGGAACCGTCCGCTCGCGAGCAGCCGGTCGCACCGCGCCGCGAGGGCGGCGACCTCGGGCGCGTCGAGCAGCGTGGCCAGCCGTTCCCCCAGCACGGCACCCACCCCGGCACGCACGCGCTGCACGCCGGCACGCTCGTCCGCGTCGAGCTCCCGGCCCACCCAGCCCCACAGGACCGTCCGCAGCTTCGGCTCGGTGTGGAACGTCACGCCGTGGTCCACCCCGTACCGGTGCCCGCCCGCCACGGGGAGCACGTGCCCGCCCTTGCGGTCGGCGTTGTTCACCAGCACGTCGAGCACGGCCATGCGGCGCAGCGCGGCGGAGTCCTCGTGGACCAGCGCCACCGGCCGTCCGTGCTCGTCGGTGCCCTCGAGCACCGTGCACCACCCCTGTGCCGGGATCCGCGACGTCGCGACCACGTCGACCGGGTCCTGGTACGGGTCCGGCTCCTGCCACAGCTGCACCATGCCCGGCCCCAGCGGGCCGTCGCGCAGCCACGTGCGCGGGACGACGTCCCCGCCGAGCACCTCCGAGACGAGGTACGTGGCGACCTCGCGCCGCGCCAGCGTGCCGTCCGGGAAGTCCCACAGCGGGCGCTCGCCGGCCACGGGCTTGTACACGACCTCCACGTCACCGACCGTGCCGACGAACGTCGCGTTCGACGCGGCGGTCAGACGACCGACGACCCGCAGCTCGCCCGTGTCGAGCTCGTCGGCGTCCAGCCCGGTCACGCCCCCGCGAACGGTCCGCAGACGTGACCGTCGGGGTCGATCGGCTCCCCGCACCGGCTGCACGTCGGGCGTCCCGCGTCCACCACGGCACGCGTCCGCCGGACGAACGCCCGGGCCGTCCCCACCGGCATCCGGACGACCAGCACCTCGCGGGGCTCGTCCTCGTCCGGTCCGGGCGCCGCCTCGTCCTCGTCGTCCGTGGTCTCGTCGAGCGCGGTCTCGTCGAGCGGGAACGCCTCGACGACCACCTGCAACGTCCGCGGGTCCCACCCCAGTCGCATCGGGCCGGTGCGGAACAGCGGCTCGACCGGCTGGTCGACCGGCTCGTCGTCCACCAGCTCGGGTGGGATGTCCCGGGGCACGGTCAGGGGGTGGGAGGGGTCGGTCGCGAGGTCGTCGAGCAGCTGCTCGACCATGTCCGCGAGGACGGCGGACTGCTGCTTCTCGAGGACGACGCTCGTGGTCCGCTCCCCGAGGCGCGTCTGCAGGTAGAACGTCCGCTCGCCCGGGCGCCCGACGGTGCCCACGACGACGCGGTCCGGCCAGTCGAACTCGTGGACGACGACGGTCATGCGGCGAGTCTACGAACGGTCGGGCGCTCCCACCGGTCGAGCCGTGGCCTCGCTGCCGTGCCCGGCCCCACCCCCGACCGGCGCGTCGTCCACCGGGCGTGCCGTCGCGAGCCATCCCAGGTCGCCGCCGTCGGTGTTGACGGCGATCACCTGCGGTCGCGACGGCCCGTAGCGGACGAGCGACACCGACGCGGGGCCCACGTCGAGCCGCTGGAACAGGTCGAGGTGCATGCCGAGCGCGTCGGCCAGGACGGCCTTGATGACGTCGCCGTGGCTCACGGCCGCCCAGAGGGCTCCGGGGCCGTGCCGGTCCTCGACCGCGGCGTCGTGCCGCCGCACGGCGGCGACGGCCCGGGCCTGGACGGCTGCCAGCGACTCACCGCCGGGGAACGTCACGGCCGTGGGGTGCGACTGCACCGTCGTCCACAGCGGCTCGCCCGCGAGGTCCGCCAGCGACCGGCCCTGCCAGGTGCCGTAGTCGCACTCGGTCAGCGCGTCGTCGACCGTCGGGTCCGGTGCCCCGCTCATCCCGGCGAGCAGCAGGTCCGTGGTCTCGAGGCACCGTTCCAGCGGGCTCGTCACCACGCGGACCAGCGGCACCGCGGCGAGGCGGGCAGCGGCGCGCACCGCCTGCCCGCGTCCGACCTCGTCGAGACGCACCCCGGGGGTGCGCCCGGCCAGCACGCCCCGGACGTTGGCGTCCGTGCGGCCGTGACGGACGAGCAGGACGGTGGCCATGCCCGCAGCCTAGGCAGCCGCCGTCACCCCAGCGCGGCCAGGGCCTTGCGGATGCGCGTGGGGCTCACCGGCACCGGGGTGCCGAGCTGCTGGGCGAACAGGCTCACGCGCAGCTCCTCCAGCAGCCAGCGGACGTCGTCGAGCGTCGCGTCGCGCGCCGGGTCGGGGGCGGCGGTGCGGGCGCGCTCGCGGGCCGCGGTGTACAGCTCCTCGACGTCGTGCACCTGCCAGGCGAGGTCGGCGTCGCGCGTCGGGTTCTCCGCAGCCTTGGACAGGCGGTGGCGGGCCGCGCGCAGGTAGCGGACCAGCTGCGGCAGGCGCTCGGCGCCGACCTCGGAGACGAAGCCGTCGTGGACCAGGCGCGCCGACTGCTCCCGGACGTCCTGCGCGGTCGCCAGCAGCGCGAGGCTGTTGGCGCCCCGGACCTCCGCGTCGAGCTCCCGCCACGCGGTGAGCACGGTGACGAGGTCCCCGACCACGCGGTGCACGTCGTCCTCGAGCCCGTCGCGGACCGCGGCGCGCAGCGCGGCGTACGCCTCGGCGTCGCGCACGTCCCGTGCCGTCCGCCCGCCCAGGTGGCGGGCCACGAGCCGGTCGATCGACGCGAGCTGCACGTCGGCCACCAGCGCGTCGGTGCTCGGGTACGGCGAGGCGGCCAGCGCGAGCGCCTGCGTGCCGCTCCAGCGGCTGGTCACGCGCGGCGTGGCCAGGCCGACGTCGAGCAGCAGCAGCCGGCGCAGCCCGCGGCGCGCGGCGACCTGCGCCGCTGCGCCGTCGGCGAGGACGCGCAGCGCGACGGACGTCCGCCTGCCCGTGCCCTCCTCGACGAGCGTCGGGTAGGCGCGCACGACACCGCCGGCGGTGGTGGTCGCCTCGATGACGTCCGGCAGCGGACCGGGCAGGTCCGGCCAGGTCGTCAGGCCGGTGCGCTCGAGGTCGGGGTTGGCCGTGCTGCCGCCGGCGGGCCCCGGGACGGGGCCGGATCGACCTCTCGCGCCAGGGGCGGTGGGGGCGGGGGACGGTCCGGGCGTGCTGGATCGACCGCTCGCGCCCGGGGGGCGGCCGGCGGTGCCGGGCTGGGGGGTGCCGGCTGCGGGCAGGCCCGCCTGGGCGGCGGCCTCCTCCATCGCGGCCCGCACGGCCGTGCGGACGGCGGACGCCACGGCGTCCTGCGCCCGGTCCGCGTTGCGGCGCTGCAGCGCGAGCAGGTCCTTGCCCTCGTCGATCACGCCGCCGCGGTCACCGACCACGCGGAACGTCATGCGCAGGTGCGCGGGCAGGCGCTCCTCGTCGACGGCGTCGGGCGGCACCTCGACGTCCCGCAGCGCGCGCACGGCGCGGGCGAACATCTCGCGGAACGACGGGGCCGCGTCGCCGGCGCGCACGGTGTCGACCCACGAGGCGGAGTGCTCGTCGAGCCAGGCGTCGACGGCCCGTGCCACGTCCGGTGCCGGGACCAGCTGCACGCGCACCGGCTTGGGCAGCGCGCGGATCGTCGCCGTCAGCAGCTCGGCGCGCATGCCCGGGACCATCCAGTCGAACCCCTCGGGGCGCACGCGCGGCAGCTGGGAGATCGGGACGTGCACGGTCACGCCGTCGGCCTCGGTGCCGGGCTCGAACTGGTACGTCAGCGGGAACGACAGCTCACCCTGCGGCCAGCGCGACGGGAACGCGCGCTCGTCGATCTCGGCGGCGTCCTCACCGACCAGCAGGTCCCGCGTGAACGACAGCAGGTCCGGGTCCGCACGCCGCGCGTCCTTCCACCAGCGGTCGAAGTGCCGGGCGGACACGACGTCGGCGGGGACGCGTGCGTCGTAGAAGGCGAACAGCGCGTCGTCGTCGACGACCAGGTCGCGGCGTCGCGCGCGGGCCTCGAGCGCCTCGGCCTCGTCGAGCAGGCGGCGGTTCTCGTGGAAGAACGTGTGGTGGGTCGTCCACTCGCCCTGCACGAGCGCGTGCCGGATGAACAGCTCGCGCGCCTGCTCGGGGTCGGTCCTTGCCAGCAGCACGCGGCGCTGCGCGACGACGGGGACGCCGTAGAGCAGCACCTTCTCGTTCACCATGGCCGCGCCCTGTCGGGTGGACCACGCCGGCTCGGAGTACGTGCGCTTCACGAGGTGCGCGGCGGCCTCCTCGACCCAGTCCGGGTCGACCTTCGCGACGTCGCGCGCCCACAGCCGCGAGGTCTCGACGAGCTCGGCGGCCATCACCCACGACGGAGGGCGGCGCGACAGGCCCGACCCGGGGAAGATCGCGAACCGGGCGCCGCGCGCGCCCAGGTACTCGTTGCGGGCGCGCGCGTCGGGGCGCCGCGGCTTGCCGTCGCGGCCCTTGGGGGCGTTGCCGGCGGCGACGTCGGTGATGAGCTGCATGCCGATCTGCGACAGCAGGCCCGGCAGCATCGCGCGGTGGATGGTGTCGCCGTCCCACGTCCAGCGCGTCTGGACGGTGTCGCGGGCGTCGTCGGTGGCGGCGTCCTGCGTCGGTGCGCCCGTCGGGGTGTGCCGGCCGCCGTCGCGGCGCCCGTCGCGCCCGTGCCCGGCGGCGGCCGGGACGTCGTCGGACGTCGGGGTGGGGGCGCCCTTGGCGTGCACGCCCAGGCCCTTGGCCATCTCCCGCAGCTGCGTGACGACGTCCTGCCACTCGCGCACGCGCAGGTAGTGCAGGTGCTCGGCCTTGCACAGGCGGCGGAAGGCCGAGCCGGACAGCTCGCGCTGCCGGTCGCGCAGGTACGTCCACAGGTTGAGGTACGTCAGCAGGTCCGACGACGGGTCGGCGAACCGCCGGTGCAGCGCGTCGGCCGTCTCGCGGGACTCGGCGGGACGCTCGCGCGGGTCCTGGATCGACAGGGCCGCGGCGATGACGAGCACCTCGCGTGCGACGCCACGGCGCCCGGCCTCGACGACCATGCGCGCCAGGCGCGGGTCGATGGGGAGCTGGGCGAGCTGGCGGCCCGTCTCGGTGAGGCGCGTGCGGCCGTGGACCTCCTCCAGGGCGTGCAGCTCGGTCAGCAGCCCGACGCCGTCGCGCACGGAGCGGACGTCCGGCGGGTCGACGAACGGGAAGTCGACGACCTCGTCCGGGGACGTCACGACGCCCACCGCGATCATCTGCAGGATCACCGACGCGAGCGACGTGCGCAGGATCTCCGGCTCGGTGTACTCCGGGCGGGACTCGAAGTCCTCCTGCGAGTACAGGCGGATCGCGATGCCGGGCGCCACACGGCCCGACCGCCCGGACCGCTGGTTCGCGGACGCCTGGGAGACCGGCTCGATCGGCAGCCGCTGCACCTTCGTCGCCTTGGAGTACCGCGAGATGCGGGCCGTGCCGGGGTCGACGACGTACCGCACGCCCGGCACCGTCAGCGACGTCTCGGCGACGTTGGTCGCCAGGATCACGCGCCGGCGCGTGTGCGGCTCGAACACCCGTCGCTGCTCCGCGGCGGACAGCCGCGCGTACAGCGGCACGATGTCGACGCCGTTCGGGTGCTTCGGGTCGACGCGCGGGCCGAGGGAGCCGCGCAGCGCGTCCTCGGCGTCGCGGATCTCCCGCTCGCCGGACAGGAACACCAGGATGTCGCCCGGTCCCTCGGCCATCAGCTCGTCGACGGCCTCGGTGATGCCCGTGACCATGTCACGGTCCGGGCCGTCGTCGGGGGACAGCGGCTGGTACCGGATCTCGACGGGGTAGGTGCGGCCGCTGACCTCGACGACCGGCGCGGGGACCCCGTCGGGGTGCTCCGCGGTCGGCGGGCCGGCGAAGTGCCGCGCGAACCGGTCCGAGTCGATCGTCGCCGACGTGATGACGAGCTTGAGGTCCGGCCGCTGCGGCAGCAGCCGCGTGAGGTACCCGAGGATGAAGTCGATGTTGAGGCTGCGCTCGTGCGCCTCGTCGATGATGAGCGTGTCGTACATCCGCAGCATCGGGTCGCGCTGGATCTGCGCGAGCAGGATGCCGTCGGTCATCACCTTGACGAGCGTCGAGTCCGACGACTCGTCGGTGAACCGCACCTGGTAGCCGACGACGCCCCCGAGGGGCACGTTCAGCTCGTCCGCGATGCGCTCGGCGACCGTGCGCGCCGCGATCCGGCGGGGCTGCGTGTGGCCGATCTGGCCGGCGCGGCCCCGGCCCAGCTCCAGGGCGATCTTCGGGATCTGGGTCGTCTTGCCGGAGCCCGTCTCGCCCGCGACGACGATCACCTGGTGGTCGCGCAGCGCGGCGGCGATCTCCTCGCGGCGGGCGGAGACCGGGAGCTGCTCGGGGTAGACGATCGGCGGGAGGGTGACGGCTGCGCGGGCCTCGGCGGTGCGGGCGAGGTGGGCGTCGTCGCGGCGGGGGTCCTGACCACGGCCACGTCCACGGTCACGGCCGCCGCGTCGGCGTCCTCCACCGCGGGCGCCCTGGGGGGCGGCGGTGTCCGGGGCGGGGTCGGGCGTGCTCACGACCGTCCATCTTCGCAGGAGCGACGGCGGGCCCTCACGTCGTTTCCCGTGGGCGGCGGTTGTGGCACACCGTCGCGCCACCCGGAATGGGCGTCTACGTGGCCGACAGTCGGCGCTCCATCACGGGCTCGAGCCCTGCGAGCAGCTCGTCGAGGATGGCGAGCGCGTCGTCGACGGTGTCCGCGCTGACCACTTCCGCTCGGTACTCGGCGCCCGATCGCGCGAATCGCAGGTCGGCGGCGTCGTCGAGCGACTGACGTACGCCGACCTGCGTCGAGTGGTTGCGGAGGATCGCCGCTGCGGCGGCGAAGGTGTCGGCATGGTGACCGCGATCTCCGGACGGTCGCACGCCGAAGGCCAGCACGAGGGCGAGCGCCACCTTGCGGCACCCGTCGTACGCGAGCTGGAACGCGCCCTCCTGGTCGCCCAGGTCGCGACCGGCGGCGGCGGTCCGACCGTGTCGGCGAGCCTGCTCGACCATGGTGCGGCAGACCACCGGGTCGACCGGTACCTGCTCGAGCTCCCCGGCGGTGACCATCCGGGAGAGCTCGGTCCTGCGGGCGGGCGTCATGTGGGCGTGTCTCCTTCAGCGCGGCGGACCACGACGAGGTGCGGACCTGCCTGCACGGACTGGACGAACCCGCTGCGTGCCTCGTGCCAGTCCGCGGGCGCGAGGACGGTGATCTGGACGGGCATGTCCGCCTGCTCCTCGAGGCGGGCGTTGGCGCGTCGCAGCTCACGTGGCGGCGGATCGCCCACGACGAGCACGTCCAGGTCGCGAGGCGGCGGGCCAGGGTGTCCGAGGGTGCGTGCCGCCCACGACCCGATGATCATGCCGATCTCGACACCGGGGAGTGCGTCCAGCGCCTCGGCGACCATCTGCGCCGGCCCGTGCGTGCGGCTGAGGATCTGCCGGAGGGGCTCCACGAAGGGAGAGCTCGGATCGGCTCGGACGAGTCGTGACCGGCCGACCCGCCGTTCGGTGAGCACACCCGCCTGGACGAGTCGGTTCACCTCGCGGAGGGCGTTGGGTGCCGCGACACCGGCGGCGCGGGCCAGGTCCGCGATGTTGGCCTCGCGGTCCTCGTCGAGGAGGAGGGTGGCGAGGATGGTCCCTTGAGCGGGCGTGCGGAAGATCGGCAGCAGCACCTGGCCGCGGTCGACCTCTCCCGTATCGTTCATTCTGCGTACCATATCGTACGCCAAACGTATGTGTCGAGACCGTCAGGCGTCGGTCCGCACCCAGCGGGGCCCCTCCGGCACTCGCGGAGCCCGACATGCCCTTGGCCTTCTCGTCAGCTTCGAGGTGCGTACTGCGAGCGAGCCGTGCGCGGGTGGTCGGTGAGCACCAGCGCGGGAAGGCACGCTCCTGCGGACCCGCCGATTGCAGGCCGAGAGGTCACATCGCCACCCCGCGCCGACCGCACCCACGGACCGAGCGGCGACGTCAGTGGTCACGACCCCAGTCGTCGAGCACCGCGTCGATGTTCGTCCCAGTGCTTGGCCAGCCACTCGAGCTGCACGTCCCTGAGCCGCAGTGTCAGGGGGTCGCCGTGGAGGCGCGCGTACTGCGGGTACCTCTCGAGCTCGGGCGAGACGTCGACGCAGCGCGTGGACGGCTCGACCGCGAGAGCCCCGTCGTCGAAGAGTCGGTGGATGTCTCGCCGGAGCATGAGCCCACCGTGCTCGACGTGGCTGCCGAGCCGGGCGTAGCTGTACAGGTGGCCGGCCTCGAGCGCGCGGCTCGGTGCGCTGCCCGTGAACGCGCAGACGTTCCCCTGGGCGGCCAGGAGGTGATCCCGGAACTGTCGCTGACCGCGGCGGACGCGGACGAGAGAGCGGCCGAAACCTTGCGGGATCTCGACTCGCACACCGTGGTCCGACGCCCAGCTGAGTTCGACGCGAGCGGCCACCCGGTCGACCGCCGGCCCGGCGGACGTCGCGAGGAGGGCCGCGCGAAACGTCTGCCAGTTGAGCGGGCGGATGGAGTTGATGTCGCCGGCGTGGACGGCGTGCGAGCGGATCTCGCGTTCGTCGAGCGCGCCCTCCAGCCACGTCCACGCGGCGTCGTACCGCGCGCGGTACTGCTGGACGTCGACGAAGTCGGCACGAGGAGTGGGGAACTCGTGACGGCACTTCATGCAGCGGTACCGAGGGGTCACCGTCGTGCGCACGGAGATCCGGGTCGTCTCGCACCTGGGGCAGCGGTGGAGCTCCTTCATGCCCGGCCAGGCGTCGATCTGCTCGATGACCGAGACACCGAGCAGTCGTGTCTTGTCCCACAGAGCGACGGGATCCCCCACGCGAAGGCTCTTGTGGTTCGGGACCTTGCTGTCCCAGGAGTAGTAGGCGTCGATCTGGTCGTCATATCCCGCGTTGCCGCCGTGGCCTCGATCGTTCCCGGCTGCCATCAGCAACCAGGCGCGCTCGGGAACCACGTCGTCCATGGCTCACAGCTTGACACGGCACCGTCCGCTGCTCGTGCGCCGCCCGGGTGACATCCACGCGCTGCCTCCGGCGCGGAATCATCTGCCGTGGTGGGCTTCCCACACGTCCTGCGGGACGTCGAGAAGCAGGACCAGCGACTGCTCCAGCGCGTCGAGCCGACCCGCGTGGAAGGAGGCGTCCGCCAGGTCGCCGGCCTTGTCGACGTCGCCGAGCGCGAGCGTGTACTCGTCGATCAGCTCGTGGACCTTCGCGCCGAACGCATCGACGGAGAGCAGGGCGCCGAGCGACGGCATGTGCTCGATGAAAGGGAAGGGGATCGTCCTCGCCACGGCACCCTCGGTCCGGTCGTCGTCTGCCGCTGATCGACCCGCACGCTAGAGCACGGCTCCGACACGGCGGTCCGGACGGTGAACGTCGCGGCGAGGCCTTCGGGACACCCGATCCACGTCAACCGCCCCCGCGCACCCCCGGCAGCAGCTCCTCCGGCAGCTCGTCCACCGGCACGACCACCAGGTCCTCGACCTTCCAGTCGAGCCCGGTGACCGCGTCCCACGCCTTCTGCAGCTGCGCCTGCGTGGGCATGCCGTCGCGCCCCACGACGAACGCCTCGACGTGGAAGACGTGCCCCTGGTCGCGCACGCGGGACGCGGCGTCGCTCACCCAGTCCAGGGCGCGCAGCGTCTCGTCGATCGCACCGCCCAGGGGGTGCGGCCGGCTGCCGTCGACGGTGGTGGCCCGCGAGTCCATGAGGGCCGCGACGGCGCTGCGCAGGTTCTTCACGCCGTCGTGCAGGATGCTCGCGGAGATGAACAGCGCGGCCGCCGAGTCCGCCCACCACAGCCCGACCCCGATGCCGAGCACGCCGACGATCCCGCCGACCCCGGTCATCCAGTCGGCCTTGTTCATGTCGGCGTCGGCGTGCAGGACCCGGTCGTGCCGCGTGGGCGGAGGACCTGCTGTCCTTCATCCCGCCGATCGCGTTCCTCGTGGCCCTGCGGGTGACCGGCCGGGTCCCCAGCGAGCAGCACCCCTACGGCTACCACCGGTCCGTGGGCATCGGGCACCTGGTCGCCGCCACGGCGCTGCTGACGATGGGCGCGTTCCTGGTGTTCGACTCGGTGTCGGGGCTGCTCTCCGGTGAGCACCCGCCCGTCGGGACGGTCGTCGTGCTGGGCCACCCGATGTGGGCCGGGTGGCTCATGGTCGCCGTCCTGGCGTACACCTGCGTACCGGCGGTGCTGCTGGGCCGGGCCAAGATGCCGCTGGCGGAGCAGCTGCCTTCATGGCCTGCGAGCTGCCCATCACGAGGTACACGGACGTCACCGCGGTGACGAGGAACGCGATCGTCAGCCACGCGAGGCGCTTGGCCCGCCGCGCGGCCTCGCGGGCGTCCGGCGGCAGCTCGGTGTTGCCGAAGCGGAACGACTGCTCCACGGCCCCCTGGGTCACGGTGCGCTCACCTCCTGGTCGAGCAGGAACCGCTCGAGCTCGACGAGGAACGCGTTCTCGCCCATCGGCGTGAGCATGACGTGCCCCTCGGGCTTGCCGTCCGCGTCGGTGACGGTGGTGTACGCGACGGTCACGGCGGCCTTCGACGTCCACGGCGACGACGCGCTGAAGCCGCCGACGACGAGGTCGAGCTCACCGCGCTCGAGGTCGTCGACGAGCTCCTCCTCGCCGCCCGTGGACCACACGACGTCCGCGTCGAGCGTCTGCGCGAACCCCTCGACGAGGTCGATCTCGAGGCCCGCGGGGACACCGTCGGGGCCCACCACCGTCCACGGCTCGTGCGGGGACACCCCGACACGCAGCTCCCCGCCGCGGACGGCGGTGAGCGTGCCGTCGGGGTCCGTGGGGACGGTGACGCCGCACCCGGCGAGGGCCACGGCGGCAACCGCGGCGGCCGTCCACCGGGCCGGCCGGGTGGGGCGCGTGCCGGTCGTCATGGCCACATTGGACGCCACGTCACGCGGCCCTGCACGTCAGGACGAGCCCTGCCGCACCGACTCCACGTCGACCAGCCCCTGCACCACCGGCCCGATCATCACCAGGTACATGAGCGCGAAGAACAGGGCCCCGAGCAGCGTGAAGCCGATCGCGTTGCCGACGGCGCCGGGCCCGCGCAGGTGGCCCAGCACCTTGCGGACGAGGTGCGGGGGGTGCTTCACGTCCCAGGAGTTGAGGCGCACGTGGCGGCCCAGGTAGATCCCGAACGCGACGAGCACAAGGAGCACGCCCTCGATGACGCGCGCCGGTGTGCCGGCCAGGGGCGTCGCGGTGTCGTCCCCACCCAGCACCAGCAGCACGAGCACCATGAGGAACACGTTCAGCACGGTCGTCAGCACGCCGGACATCGCCAGCACGAGCACGAGCAGCACGTCGTACCACTCGGGGACGCGCTCGCCCTCGCGGCGGTGGTTGAGGTTGAGCTCGGTGATGAGGTAGCCGGAGTTGGGCAGCAGCAGCAGCCACACCAGGCCGAGCACCACGGCGACCGCCCACACCGCCGGCCGCGGCACGCCCACCACGACCAGCGGCAGCACCACGACGACCGCGAGCCCGAGCACCACCAGCGGCGCGACCGACAGCACGAGGTTGAGCAGCATCGGCCGGTACAGCCGCGTCCGGTAGACGGGCGCCCGCGCGACGACCAGCGCGGCGGCGAACACGTTCATGAGCAGGACGCCGATGATGAGGCTGGTCAGCACGCGTACTCCCTCGTCCGGAAGCGCCCATCATGGCGGCACCGACCCCCGCGCTCCAGGGACGGACGCGCGGGGACCCTCAGGGGCACGTGTCGGTGCTCGGCGCCCCCGCGAACCGGTCGCGCGTCCACGCGACGAGGTCCGGGACCAGCGGGGAGTCCGCCTCGACGAGGGCCACGTGGTCCAGCCCGTCGTAGGCGCGGTGGTCGACGGCGTACCCGGCGGCGCACCGCGCGGCCACGTACTCGTCCTGCGACGACGCGACGACGACCGAGTCGGCCGTGCCCTGCGCGACCAGCAGCGGTGCGGCGATCGGCCCGGACGGCACGTTCTGCGTCAGCCGGTCGCCGAACGCCCCCGTGAACGGGTCGGCGTGCGCCCACACGGGCTGGTCGAGCAGCAGCGCCGTCAGCGCGGACACGACGACGCCGCGGTCGGCGAGGCACCGGTGCGCCATCTCCCGCACGACCGTGCGCGCCCCCGGCCGCACGACGTCGGCGAACCGCACGTCCGGGTACGTCGCGGCGTAGCCCTCGGCCAGGTAGGCGGCGAACAGCGCACCCACCGACACGTCCGGCAGGTGCGCGAGCAGGGCGGACGGGTTCGAGGCGGGGGCCAGGGCCGCGACCCCCAGGACGTCCACGTCCGGGGCGTAGTCCGGCGCCACGATCCCCGTCCACAGCGCCGCGCCGCCGCCCTGGGAGTGGCCCCACACGACGTTCCGGTCGCTGAGGGCCACGTCGTCGAGCTGCTGCGCCGCGCGGACCGCGTCGAGCACGTCGTGCGCCGCGGGCTCCCCGACGAGGTAGGCGTGGGGCCCGGCCGTGCCGAGGCCCGCGTAGTCGGTCGCGACGAGCGCCCAACCCTGCGCGAGCACGTCGTCCTGGACGAACAGCGCGCCGGCGGCGAGGCCGTCGGGCAGCAGGGACGGTGCGCAGCCGGGCGTGACGCCCGTCGTGCCGTGCGCCCACGCGACGACGTCGGCGGGCTCGCGGGCGTCACCGGTCGCCGTGTCCGGCGCGACGACCAGGCCCGACGCGACCGTCGGCGTGCCGTCGCCGCGCGTCGTCGTGTAGAGGATGCGCCACGCGGAGGCGCCGTGAGGGATCTCGGCGCTGGTGAACGGCTCGCTGCGCAGGAGCCGCCCGGGGGCGTCCGGGGCGTCGGCGGGTGCGGCGTAGAAGTCGTCGGGGCGGGCCGTGCCACCGTCGAGGGCGACGCCGGCCGCGGCGAGGGCGAGCGTCGCGACGAGCGCGGCGACGTTCACGACGAGCCGCCCGCGTCCCGGCCGGGCGCGGTGGTCGCGCCGCGACGGGCCGCGCTGCCACGTGCCGCGCAGCGCGGCCGCCACCCCGCGGATGCCGGTCACCAGCACGCGGACACCGACGAGCACGGCCACGACCAGCACGGTCACGTCGGGCCACGCGAGCGCCAGCACGCCCAGCACCACCGAGGTCGCGCCCGACAGCGCGGCGTTCGCCCGGCCGGTGCCGCGGGCCTGCCGGGCGGCCAGCGCGTCGAGCACGCCGTCGACGACGAGCGCCACGCCCACCACGCGGGCCAGCACCGCGATCGTCGGACCCGGCCAGGCGACCACGACGGCCGCGGCCAGCAGGTACACGACGCCGGCGAGCCACCACCGGCGTGCCGCCGCGTCCGCGTCCGCGGCCGGGTGGTCCGCCACCAGGTGGACGACCCCCAGCGCGGCGAGCCCCGCGACGACCGCGACGACGAGCACCGCGAGGGACACGAACGGCCGCAGCGCCAGGACGGCGCCCACGGGCACCGCCAGCGCCGAGACGACGAGCAGCGCCCACCGCGCGCCCGGGTGCGCACGTCGCGCGGGCTGGACCATGACGTGAACGTAGCGACTCGCGGACGCTCGGGCCGCAGCGGGTCGTGACGCGTCGCGCGGGGTGGTCGCCGGGGAACGTCGTGCGCGGGCGGATGAGAAGATGCTCACCTTTTCGGGTGATCCGGTCCTCGTCCGGTCGTGGAGGGCGGCATGCTGCCCCCTGGGCGATTCGTCCGGATCGCCGTCGCCGTCGACGGGAGTGCCGTGCTCGCACAGCCGTGGCCGCCCCCGGCCCCGGGCCCGCGGCAGCCGCGCGACGCGCACGGGTCCGTGTGGGCCAACGACGTGGGACGTGCGCTCGTGCGGCGCGCGGGACCGCCGTTCCCCACCGTGGACGCGGTGGCACCCGCGGGGTGGCCCACCACCGACCCCGAACCCGGACGCCGCCCTGGTCAGGGGCTGCGCGGTGAGCGCGACCCGTGGGCGTCCGACGGTCCGGCGCCCGACGCGCCGACGCGCGCCCGTCCGCTGCCCGCCCGGTGGCAACCGCAGGAGGAGTGGATCCCCGACCCCGCGCCCGCCCCCGAGCAGCGCTGGACGCCGGAGCAGGACTGGCTCGGTCTCTTCGCCGCGCAGGCCGACCCGCGGCCCGCCGACGAGCACGCCCTCCCGCCGCCGGCCGGGGCTCGCCGGTGGCGCGTCGCGGTGGCGGTGGTGCTGCCGCTGGCGCTGGTCGCGGCGCTCGTCGCCGCCCTGGCCTGACGCCGCCCGGACCGGTCGCGCCCGCGTCGCTACCGTGGGCACGTGAGCGACGCGACCCCCGGCCCCACCGCGGCCCCCGACACCGAGCTGCGGACCGACGGCGAGCGGCGCACGGTGCAGGCGCTGGACGCCGCCGGCATCCCCTACGTCCGCACGCGGCACGGGCGCGTGGGCTCCCTCGTGGAGGCCGCCGCAGCCCGCGGCATCGAGCCCGCCGACCTGGTCAAGACGATCGTCGTGCGGCGCGGCGAGGACGACTACCTGCTGGTGCTGCTGCCCGGCGACCGCCAGATCTCCTGGCCGCGGCTGCGTGCCCTGCTCGGCGTCTCGCGGCTGTCCATGCCGGACGCCGCCGTGGCCAAGGACGTCACGGGCTTCGAGCGCGGCACCATCACCCCGTTCGGCACCACCCGCACGTGGCCCGTGGTCGTGGACCGGCGTGCGGCGGGGCGGCGCGTGTCGATCGGCGGCGGCGGCCACGGCGTCGGGATCGAGCTCGCGACCGACGACCTGGTGCGCGCGCTGGGTGCCACGGTCGCGGACGTCAGCGACGGCGGCTGACGTCGGCGGCTGACGTCTCCCCGCCCAGGTCAAGGTTCGGTCAAGTCCGGACCGGGGTGGGTCGGGCCCAGGGAACACCGGCCGGTCCGGTCGCGTTGGGGGACAGCGAGGCGTGCTCCCGCTGCGCCGTGTGGGCGGCGGTGGGTACCGTTCTCCCGCCCGTCGCACCCCGGTCCGACGACGTACCGACCCGAGGCACGAGGAGCACGAACGCCCATGACCGAGCTGACCAGCGCGGCACTCGAGAGCACCCCCGACCCGACGGACCACGAGATCCGCGTCGAGCACCGTGGCGGACGTGCCGTCGTGTGCCTGGTCGGGGAGATCGACGCGTCGCTGCGCGAGTCGGCCTCCGCCTCGATGGGCATCGCGCTGATGAGCGGGCTGCCGCTGCTGGTCGACGCCAGCGAGGCGACGTTCGTCGACTCGTCGGGGGTGGCGTTCGTCCTGCAGCTGCACCTGGCCGCGTCCGAGGCCGGGGTCGACCTGACCCTGCACGACCCGCACCGCGTGCTGCGCGAGCTGCTCGACATGGTCGGTCTCGGAGAGGCGATCCCGGACGACGTGTGAGGTGCGGCCGCACGACGTGTGAGGTGCGGCCGCACGACGTGTGAGGTGCGGCCGCGGGTCGACCGCGGCGATGTCGGACCGCTCGGTTACGTTCCGGGCATGCGGTTGCTGCACACGTCGGACTGGCACCTGGGGCGATCCCTGCACGGGGTCGACCTGCTCGACCACCAGGCCGCGTACCTGGACCACCTGGTCGACGTGGTGCGTGCGGAGCGGGTCGACGCGGTCGTGGTCGCGGGTGACGTGTACGACCGGGCCATCCCGCCCGTGGAGGCGGTGACCCTGCTGTCGGACACCCTCGCGCGGCTCGCGGAGCACACCACCGTCGTCGTGACGTCGGGCAACCACGACTCCGCGACCCGGCTCGGCTTCGGGTCCCGGCTGATGCGCGAGCGGGTGCGGCTGCGCACCCGCGTCGCGTCGCTGGCCGAGCCGGTCGAGGTGGGCGACGTGCTCGTCTACGGGCTGCCGTACCTCGACCCGGACGTGTGCCGGGCCGAGCTCGCACCGGTCGACGCGGCGGGCACCCGCACGCTGCTCCCGCGCTCGCACGAGGCGGTGACGTCCGCCGCGATGGCGCGCGTGCGGGCCGACGCGGCGTCCCGGCGCAGCGCGGGGCGGCCCCGCGTCGTGGTGGCCGCGCACGCGTTCGTCGTGGGCGGCCGGGCCAGCGAGTCGGAACGGGACATCCGCGTCGGCGGCGTCGACCACGTGCCCGCCGACGTGTTCGCCGGCGCCGACTACGTCGCGCTGGGCCACCTGCACGGCCCCCAGGTCGTCAACGGCCCGGACGGCGCCGTGCTGCGGTACTCCGGCTCGCCCCTCGCGTACTCGTTCTCCGAGCAGCACCACACGAAGTCCTCCGTGCTGGTGGACCTGTCCGGTGCGGTGCCCGTCACGACGCTCGTGCCCGCGCCGGTGCCCCGCCGCCTGAGCGACGTGACAGGCCCGCTCGACGACCTGCTCGGCGCCGCCGGTGAACCGCACGTCGGGGACTGGGTGCGGGTGACGGTGACCGACGACGCGCGCCCCGCCGACCTGTTCCGCCGTGTCCGCGAGCGGTTCCCGCACGCGCTCGTGGTGCAGCACCGGCCGGCGCGGCCCGACGAGGAGCGTGCGCGGCCCGTGCTGGTGACGGCCGCCGCCGACCCGGTCGAGGTCGCCGCGGACTTCGTCGCGCACGTCACCGGCGCCCGGCCCACGGCCGCGGAGCGTGCGGTGCTGCGCGCCGCCCACGAGCACGTCGCCGCCGCGGAGCGGAGCGCCTGATGCGGCTGCGCTCGCTGACCGTCCAGGCCATCGGCCCGTTCGCCGACCGGCACACCGTGGACCTCGACGCCCTCGGCGCGTCCGGGCTGTTCCTGCTCGAGGGCCCCACGGGCGCGGGCAAGTCGACGCTCATCGACGCGATCGTCTTCGCGCTGTACGGCAAGGTCGCCGGCGCCGACGCCTCGGACGAGCGGCTGCGCTCCGCGTACGCGGCCGACGACGTCGAGAGCGTCGTCGACCTGGTCTTCGAGGTGCCCGCGGGCATCTACCGGGTGCGCCGCACCCCCGCCCACCAGCGCGCCAAGCGCCGTGGCACGGGCACCACGACAGCGCAGGCGAGCGTCAAGGCGTGGCGGCTGCCGGCCGACGCCGACGTGTCCGGCGGGCCCGACGCCCTCGACGGCGTCGGCGTGCTGCTCGGTACGCGCCTGGACGAGGTCGGGGCGGAGCTGCAGCGCGTGGTGGGGCTGGACCGCACGCAGTTCGTCCAGACCGTGGTGCTGCCGCAGGGGGAGTTCGCGCGGTTCCTGCGCGCGACCGGCGAGGAGCGCCGGGTGCTGCTGCAGAAGATCTTCGGCACGCAGGTGTACGAGCAGATGCAGCAGCGGCTCGCGGCCCTGCGCGCCGAGGCCGCCCGCAGCGTCGAGACCGCGCGCGGGCGCCTCGGGGAGTCGGTCGCGCACCTGCTCGGCGCGTGCGCCGGGGGACCGCAGGAGCAGGACGCGGCCCGCGCCGCGCTCGACGAGGCGGTGCTCGCCACCCCCGTCGCACCCGCGGTCGGCCAGGTGCTCGCCACGCTCACGGCAGGGCTGGACGCCGTCGCCGACGCGCTGACCCGCGAGGCGGACACCGCGCGCGGGGCGTGCGAGACGGCGCAGACGGCGCACGAGCAGGCCCGCGCGACCGCCGCGCTGGTGGCCCGGCGCGACGCGCTGCGCGTCGAGCACACCCTGCTCGACGCCGCCGCCGCCCGGCACGCCGACGACGTGCACCGCCTGGGGCTCGCGCGGTCCGCCGCGGCGGTGCGCCCGCTGCTCACGGGCTGGGACGAGGCCCGCACCACGCACGCGACGGCCACCAAGGCGCTGGTGGCGGCCGCGGACGTCGCGCCCGCCGACCTGCTGCCCGCCGACCTGCTGCCCGCCGGCCTGCTGCCGACCGACCTGCCGGACGGCGACCCGGCGGACCACGACCCGGTGACGCTCGGACCGGGCGCCCCCGGCCTGCGTGGTGCGCTCGGCGAGGACGCCCTCGGCGCGTGGCGGCCCCACCTGCGGGCCGAGCACGACGCCGCGGCCGCCGCGGCCGCGGCGCTGCGTCGCACCGTCGACGTCGAGGCGGGCCTGACCGAGCGGCGCCGCGCGGTCCGTGACCTCGCGGCCGTGCTCGACGACCTGCGGGCCGAGGTCGACGCGGCCACGGCGTGGCTCGCGGACCGTCCGGCGGTGCGCGCCGAGCTCGAGCAGGAGCGTGACGCGGCACGCGCGCAGGCCGGGCGGGCGGACGCGGCCGAGGCGGCGCGCACCGCCGCCCGTGCCCTCGTCGCCGACGTGCAGGCGCTCGCCGACGCCCGGGCGGACCTGGCCACGGCCGAGGCCGCGCTCGCCGCCGCCGCCGAGGCCGCCCGTGCCGCGGTCGGTGCCGAGGCCGCCCTGCGGGCCGCCCGGGTCGCCGGGCTCGCCGGTGAGCTGGCAGCGGGCCTGGTGGCCGGGGACGCGTGCCCCGTCTGCGGCGCCTGCGAGCACCCCGCCCCGGCGACCGTCGGCGCCGACCACGTCACGGCCGAGCAGGTGCAGGCGGCCGAGCAGGCCCGAGCCGACGCCGAGTCCCGGCTCGCGGCGGCCGGCGCACGGCGCGCAGGGCTCACCGAGCGGGTCGACGGCCTCGCCGCGCGCACCGGTGAGCACGACACCGCATCTGCCGGGGCGGCGCTGCGGACCGCGGACGCCGAGGTCGCCGAGGTCGCCGCCGCGGCCTCGCGGGTCGCCGAGCTCGACGCCCGGCTCACCGCCCACGACACGGCCACCCGACGCCGCGAGGCCCTGCGGGACGAGGTGCTCGCCCAGGTGCGGACCGCCGAGGTCACGCTCGAGACGGAGCGTGACGCGCTCGCCCGCGCCGAGGCCGAGGTCGTCGAGGCGCGAGCGGGCCATCCGACCGTCGCCGCCCGCCACGCGGCGCTCGAGGCGCGCGCGCGGCAGGCGGTCGACCTGCTGGACGCGTTGGACGTCGAGCGCGCGGCCGCCGCCGACGCGGGCCGCCGCCGCCGGGAGCTGGACGCCGCCCTGACCGAGCACGGCTTCGCCACGGACGCCGCCGCCCGCGACGCGTGGTGCCGCCCGTCCGAGCTCGCGGAGCTCGAGCGGCGCGTCGTCACGCACACCGCCGACCTGGCGCGCGTGACCGCGGCGCTCGCGGAGCCCGACGTCGCCGCGCTGCCCGACGACGTGACCGTCGACGTGGCCGGTGCCCGCGCCGCCGAGGCCGCCGCCCGCCGGGTGGCGACGGACGCCGACGGTCGGGCGCGCGTGGCGGCGTCCCGCGCCGAGGCGGCCGGTGACGCCGCCGACCGCGTCCGCCGCGCCGCGGAGGCCCTGGACGCCGCCGTGGCGGCCGCCGCGCCGGTCACCCGGATGGCGAACCTCGCGTCCGGCACCGGCTCCGACAACGCGCACGCGCTGTCGCTGGCCACCTACGTGCTGGGCCGGCGGTTCGAGGACGTGGTCGCCGCGGCCAACGAGCGGCTCGCCGTCATGTCCGACGGGCGGTACGAGCTGGTGCGCTCCGACGAGAAGGAGGACGTGCGGGCGCGGGCCGTGGGTCTGGCGATGCGCGTCGTCGACCACCGCACGGAACGTGCGCGCGACCCGCGCACCCTGTCGGGGGGCGAGACGTTCTACGTGTCCCTGTGCCTCGCGCTCGGCATGGCCGACGTCGTCACGGCCGAGGCCGGGGGCGTCGAGCTCGGCACCCTGTTCGTCGACGAGGGCTTCGGTGCCCTCGACCCGCACGTGCTCGACCAGGTGCTCGCCGAGCTCGGGCGGCTGCGGCAGGGAGGTCGCGTCGTCGGGATCGTGTCCCACGTCGAGGCGCTCAAGCAGGCCGTGGCCGACCGGATCGAGGTGCGCCCGACCCCGGGCGGGCCCAGCACCCTCACCGTCCTGGCGGGCTGACGCGCCGCGACGGTCCCGTCACCACGTCCAGCCGCGGGCGGCCAGCTCGACCTCCTCGCGGAACCGCTCCTGCGGGTCCCCGAGCGCGGCAGGCCGCACCTCCACGCCCGCCAGCCGGCACGCCTCGGCCAGCAGCTGGTCGTACGCGAGCTGCGAGGCGATGATCCGCTCCGCCCGGGCGAAGGCGCGCTCGTCGACCTCGAGGCCGCGCACGTGGTCCGCCACGGCGCCCAGCCGCTCCTGGACCCGCAGCGTGAGGAACGGGTCGTACGGCTCGGGGCGTCGCCGGCGCAGCCGTGCGGCCAGCGCCTCCAGCCGCTCGGCCAGCGCGACGCGCCAGCGCGGGGGGTCGTCCGGCGAGGGGATCAGGGACCAGACCAGGCACAGCAGCACCGTCGGAGCCACCGAGATGAGGATGAGGAGAGCCCAGGTCATCGCGCCTCCGTCGGACGTGCCACCAGCCTAGGCACCACCTGTGACGTGCGCCACACGGGTGCGGGCCACCCGCGACGCGCCCCCGGCTCCGCACGCGCGACGTCGCCCGCGCCCCTACGGTGTGCCGGGGATCGGCGTCGACGGACGGGGAGCGCATGGGAGCCAGGGCCGCGGTCGCGGGGTTCGTCGCGATCGGACTCGTCGTCGGCGGCGCCTACCTGGCCGACGGCCTGGCGCGCGACGAGGCGGAGGGCCAGGTCGCGGACGTGATCACGCGCGAGCTGCAGGTGGAGGGGACGCCGGAGGTCCGGATCGGCGGCTTCCCCTTCCTCACCCAGCTGCTGGCGGGCTCGCTCGACGACGTGACCGCCGCGGCCGGTGCCGTGACGCTCAACGGCCTGCGCGTCACCGACGTGACCGTCGACGCGGCGGACGTCTCCCTGGCGGCCCCGTACCGCGTGGGCGACCTGCGGATCGACGCGACCGTCCCCACCGCGTCGATCGAGCAGGTCGTGCGGGACACGGCGGACCTCGACGTCACGGTCGACGGGGGCACGCTGCGCGCGTCCGGCGAGGTCCTCGGCCTGACCCTGACGGCGGGGCTCGTGCCGCGCGTCGAGGACGGCCGGCTGCTGGTCGACGTGCAGGACGTGACGCTCGGGGCGGGCACGCTGCGGCTCGACCAGCTGCCCGGCAACCTCGCGGAACGGCTCGTCGGGATCGAGGTGCCGCTCGACGGGCTGCCCCCGGGCATCGTGCTGCAGGACGCGCAGGTCGTGCCCGACGGGGTGCGGGTGACCGCCACCGGCGTCGACGTGGTGCTGGAGGAGGCGCGGTGAGCGGCCTGGCCGACCTGTGGACGCAGGTCACGACGCCCCAGCCGGCGCCCGACCGGCTCACCGTCGCCGTGGTGGCGCTCGTCGTGCTCGTCGCGCTCGCCGTGCCGGGCGTGTGGCACCTGCTGCGTCACGGCCTGACGATCGTGCACGAGGCGGCCCACGCCGGGGTCGCGGTACTGGTCGGGCGGCGCCTGTCGGGCATCCGGGTGCACTCCGACACGTCCGGCCTCACCGTCTCCCGGGGGCGCCCCCGCGGCCCCGGGATGGTGGCCACGGTCGCCGCGGGCTACCCGGGGCCCGCCGTGCTGGGCCTGGCGGCCGCGTGGCTGCTGTCCCGGGGGTACGCGCTGGCGGTGCTGTGGCTGCTGCTGGTCGTGGTGGTGCTCGTGCTGCTGCAGATCCGCAACTGGTACGGGCTGTGGGCGGTGCTCGTCAGCGGGGCCGTCCTCGTCGTCGTGACCGTCTGGGCGCCGGCGCAGGTGCAGACCGTGGTCGCCGCCGGGCTCACGTGGTTTCTCCTGCTCGGTGCACCGCGCGCGGTGCTCGAGATGCAGTCGCAGCGGCGGCGGGTGCGGCGGCGCGGTGGTCGCGACCAGTCCGACGCAGGGCTGCTCGCGGGTCTCACGCACCTGCCCGCGGCTTTCTGGGTCGGGGTGCTCGTGGTGTTCTGTGTCGCACTTCTCGTGATCGGCGGTGCGTGGCTCCTCGCAGCCTGGCCAACGCTCTGACCTGCGCGTCCGTTGTGCGGCGGTGTGCCCGCATCTGACCGGGATGCGTCTGCCGAATGCGCGGGCAAAGGGCAGGACAACCGCTCGGATCTGGGATAGTGAAGCGGTGAGCACAACAGCAGACGTCGCTTCCCGGCCGGGACGTAACGAGTCGTTGTCGCTGCGACGGGCGCTCGCACTGCTCGAGGTGTGCGCCCAGGAGACGGACCCGGCCGGCCTGACCGCAGCCGAGATCGGCCGACGCCTCGGCGTCCACAAGTCCACCGTGCTGCGGCTCGCGGCACCGCTGCTGGAGTCCGAGCTGCTGCGCCGCGACCCCACCAGCGGACGGTTCCGTCTGGGTCCCGGCGCGTTGCGCCTGGGGCACGCGTACCTCTCGAGCCTCGACGTGGAGACCGTCGCCGCCGGCGCGCTCGACGACCTGGCCCGTGCGAGCGGCTGCCTGGCGGTCCTGACGGTGCCGGACGGCGTCCACGTCCGCCTCGTCGCGCACCGCTCCGGCCCCGGCAGCGCCGGACGGTTCCCCGGTCGCATCCCGTCCACCGTGCCGATGCACTGCTCCGCGACCGGCAAGGCGATCCTGTCCGTCGCCGGTGCCGCGACCGTCGAGCGTGTGGTGACGGCCGGCCTGCCGTCCGCCACGGGCCGCACCATCACCGACCCGGGTGAGCTGCGGGCCGAGCTGGTGCGCACCCGCCGTCGCGGCTTCGCCGTCGACGACCGCGAGCTCGACGCGGACCTGCGTGCCGTCGCGGCGCCCGTCCTCGACCACACGGGGGGTGTCGTCGGGGCGCTGGCGCTGGTCGCGCCCGCCGCGCGGATGCCCGCCGCCGCCGTCCAGGAGCACGCGCGCGCCGTCGTGCTGGCCGCGCGCGCCGTGACCCGGCGGCTGGGCGGTGCCGTCATCGGACCGCGCGAGGCGTCCCCCGCACCCGCGGAGGACCACCAAGTCCGCCGCGGCGCCTGACGTCACGCCGGGCGTGCGTCACTCCACGACGACGCACCGGTCGATCGCCCGGGTCAGCGCGGTGTGCTCCGCCTGCGTCACCCACAGGCCGTACGCGGCCTTCACCACGGTCTGCCGCAGCGCGTACGCGCACCGGTAGCCGCTGCTGGGCGGCAACCACGTCGCCGCGTCCCCCGCGCCCTTGCGCTGGTTGGCGGACCCGTCGACGGCGAGCAGGTTGGCGGGGTCGTTGGCGAACGCGGCGCGCTTGTCGTCCGACCAGCCCTGGGCGCCCTTCTGCCAGGCGTCGGCCAGCGCGACCACGTGGTCGATCTGCACCTCGGACGACCGCTCACCGCGCTCGAACGCGATGGTCGTGCCGGTGTAGGGGTCCAGCAGGGTGCCGCGCAGGACGACGCAGTCCTGCGTCCCCGGCTTCAGCTCCACGTCGACGAGGTCGCGCCGCAGGATGTCGTTGCGGGTGTCGCAGCCGTTGCGGTCGACGTCCTCCCAGCGCTGCCCGAACGCCTCGCGGCTGTACCCGGTGCGGGGCGCACGCCCCTTGACGGGGAGCTGCTCGAGCGCGGTCCGCCCGGCGGCCAGGTCCGCGGCGGTGACGGGGTGCTGCGCGGCCGCGCGGGCGTCGAGGACGACCGGCGCGCCCAGGCCGCCGGCCAGCCCGACGAGCAGGACGAGCAGCCACGGCCAGGTACGACGGGCGGACGGGCGGCCGGACGGGCGGCCGGACGAGCGGGCGGGGACGGTGGTCCGGGGACGACGGGGCACGGGGGGAGCATGCCGCACGGCGGTGACAGCGCGCCCCGCGCGACCCCGGACCGCCGGCCGCGCGCCGGCGCGGTCGGCTGTGGTCGGCCGGGTGCGTCAGCCCGCGGGCCCCCGACCCCCGGGCGTCCCGGCCGGGTCCGGCACGTGGGCGGGCAGCGCCTCGTGCCCCGGGCGGCCGTGGGTGCGCCCGCGCTCCTTGAGCTGCGCCTCGTACACGTGCCGACGTCCCGCGGTCAGCTCGTCGCGCACGTGGCGCTCGGCGTCGGCGAAGGCGCGGTGGTACCCCTCGTCGAACTCCTCGACCACCTGGAAGGTCCACCGGCCGGGCAGCACGTTGCGGCCCACGACGTCCGCGCGGACCCGGTCGGCCAGCTCGCCGTGCCCGGCCGCCTCCAGGTCGTCGAGCGCCTGCTGCAGCTCGGCGTCCGCGCGGCCGATCAGGCGGTGGAAGGCGTACAGCATGCCGCGGGCGTGCTCGACGACCTCGAAGGCGGCCGTCACCGCACCGACGGCCGCCACGGTGGCGTCGTCGGTGCCGGGTGGCGGCAGGTGGTGGTCGTCCGGGCCGTCGTCCGCGACGGGTCGCGTCGTGTCGTCCATGCGCCCACCCTGCCGAGGAGCCCGGCGGGCCGCATGCCGGGGCGTGCGTCCGGGCACACCCGGACGCACCGGACCCGTGCCCGGGACGAACGTCCGGTGGCCGCCGTGCCGGTGGGGCGTCATGCTCTCGGGTGACGTCCAGGCACCCGAAGGAGGGACGATGACGACACCGAGCCCCGCACCGGGCGGCGCCCGCGAGTACCGCGGCGTCCTGCGGCGCAGGTCCGTGGAGGCCTCGATGGCGCAGCTCGACGACCCGGACCGTCGGCTGCACCGCACCCTGACCGCGTGGGACCTCGCCGTCCTCGGCGTCTCGGTGGCCGTGGGTGCCGGCATCTTCTCGGTGGGTGCGACCGCGGCGGCGAACTACGCCGGCCCGTCGGTCATCCTGTCGTTCGTCATCGCCTCGGTCGTCTGCGGTCTGGCGATCATGTGCTACGCCGAGTTCGCCTCGACGATGCCGGTCGCCGGGTCCGCGTACACGTACTCGTACACGACGATGGGCGAGCTCGTCGCCTGGATCATCGGCTGGGACCTGATCCTCGAGATGCTCCTGGCGTCCGCCGTCATCGCCAAGTTCTGGGGCGTGTACCTGTCCGACGCGTTCGGCCTGTTCGGCATCGACGTCCCGCCCACGATCGAGGTCCTGGGTGCGGACGTCGCCTGGGGGCCGATGCTCATCGTCGCCCTCTTCACGGTCCTGCTCGCCATCGGCACCCGGCTGAGCACCCGCGTGAACAGCGTGTTCACCATCATCAAGGTCGGCATCACGCTCTTCGTGATCGTCGCCGGGTTCTTCTACGTCAAGGCGGAGAACTGGACGCCGTTCGTCCCGCCCACGCAGCCGGCCGAGGCGGGCACCAGCGCCCTGCACCAGCCGCTCACCGGGTTCCTGCTCGGCTTCGAGCCCAGCATGTACGGCGTCATGGGCATCCTCTCGGGTGCCGCGCTCGTCTTCTTCGCGTTCATCGGGTTCGACGTCGTCGCCACCACCGCGGAGGAGACGAAGAACCCGCAGCGCGCGGTCCCGCGGGGCATCCTCGGCGGCCTGGCGCTGGTCACCGTGCTCTACATCCTCGTGACCGTCGTCGTCACCGGCATGGTCAGCTACACGGAGCTGGCCGAGTCCGGCTCGCCGTCCCTGACCACGGCGTTCGTCCTCGTCGGGGCGGACTGGGCGGGCCGCGTCATCTCGGTCGGCATCCTCGTGGGCCTCACCAGCGTGCTCATGGTCCTGCTGCTCGGGCTGACCCGGATCGTGTTCGCGATGAGCCGCGACGGGCTGCTGCCGCGCGGCATGTCGCGCACCTCCGCGCGCTTCGGCACCCCGACGTGGCTGCAGGTCGGGGCCGGTGTGGTCGTGGCGCTGATCGCCGGGCTGTCGGAGGTCGAGCTGCTGGAGGAGATGATCAACATCGGGACGCTGTCGGCGTTCGTGCTCGTCAGCTTCGGCATCCCGCTGCTGCGCCGGTCGCGGCCGGACCTGGAGCGCGGGTTCAAGGTGCCGTTCTCTCCGGTGCTGCCGATCGTCTCGGGCGTCGCGTGCATCTGGCTGATGCTGAACCTCACGACGCTGACGTGGCTCCGGTTCCTCGTGTGGGTGCTCGTGGGGCTGGTCATCTACTTCGGGTTCTCGTACCGGCACTCGCTGCTGGGCAGGGGGACGCCGGCGCCGGTGACGGAGGACGAGTCGCTGCTGTAGCGGCCGGACGGCGGTGACGTGGCGCCCGGGCGAGGTTCACCCGGACGTCCGTCCACCGAGGTCTCCGGACCCACCCGGGTGACGTGCGCCCTGGGGCATACTGGCGCGCACAACCCACCGAAGGGACCCCTCTCCGTGACCGTCTTCCTCGTCATCGGGGGCATCGGCCTCGTCGTGCTGCTCGCGTCGCTGGTCTTCGGCGACATCTTCGAGTCGTTCGACATCGGCGAGGGCGGGTTCTCCGGCATCGCCGCCGGCGTGGGAGCCGTCGTGTTCGGTGCCAGCGGGGTCATCGCGCTGGCGTCGGACCTGGCGCTCCTCTGGGCGTACGTGATCGGCGTGGGCTTCGCCCTCGTCGCGTTCGCGGCCGCCCAGGGCCTGGTCAAGCGGCTCTCGGACACCGAGGACGCGCCCCCGCCGCCGCTGGACGGCGCGTTCGGCACGACGACGTCGACCACCGGCCCGTCGGGCGGCGAGGTCCGGCTCGAGGGCGTCCGTGACCTGGAGGCGCGGCTGGCCTGGGCGGACGAGGAGATCGCGGCGGGCACCCGCGTCGTCGTGGTCGCCGTCTCCGGGTCCCGCGTGCACGTGCGTCCCGTGTGACGCCACCCACCTGAGCCGCACCGCGGCCCGACCCACCTGAGCCGCACCGCGGCCCCGGGCACCATCCGCGCAGCACCCACAGGAAGGAGCCCGGCCCGGCCGGGACACCATGTTCGAGCTCGTGCAGGGAAGCGCCACAGTCGTCGCGGTCGGCGCGCTGATCATCGCGTTCGTGGCGGTCATCGCGCTCATCACCAAGCGGATCCGCCGGGTGCCGCCCAACGAGGCGCTCATCATCGTCGGGCGCGGCGCAGGGCGCGGGGCGTCGGGCGACGCCGGGCAGCGGGTGGTCGTCGGCGGCCGCGTGTTCGTCTGGCCGGTCCTGCAGCAGGGCTTCCCGATCTCGCTCGAGCAGCGTCAGATCGGCATCACCGTCGAGGGCGTCGACAAGAACCGCATCAAGCTCGCCATCAAGGCGTCCATCAACTTCAAGGTCCGCGGGGACGAGGAGGGCGTGCGGCGCGCCGCCCAGCGCTTCCTGTCCCAGCAGGCGACGCTCACCGACGTCATCAAGGAGTCCCTCGAGGGCTCGCTGCGCTCGATCATCGGCGACATGACGATCGAGCAGATCATCAGCGACCGGAAGTCGCTGCAGGACGCGGTCGTCAACTCGACCAAGACCGACCTGGCGGAGCAGGGCCTGCAGGTCGACCTGCTCAACATCTCCGACATCTCGACACCGGGCTCGGACTACCTGGCCAACCTCGGGCGTGCCGAGGCCGCCCGCGCCCGCCAGGTCGCCGAGGTCAAGGAGGCGGAGGCGCAGCAGGTCTCCGAGTTCGCCAAGATCCAGGCGATGGAGTCCATCGCCGAGCGCCAGCGCGACCTCGCGCTGAAGCAGGCCGGCATCAAGGCCGAGACGGACCGTGCCAACGCGGAGGCGAACGCCGCGGGCCAGCTGGCGCGTGCCGAGCAGGACAAGCTCGTGGCCCTGCAGGAGCGCGAGGCCCTCGCGGAGAAGGCGAAGGTCACCGAGGAGCAGCTCGACATCGACGTCCGCAAGCCGGCCGAGGCGTCCGCGTACGCCGCGGTCCAGCAGGCCAACGCCGAGCGCGACGCCGCCAACGCCGCCGCCGAGGCCGACGCGTACCGCCGGATGAAGGTCGCCGAGGCCAACAAGATCGCGACGGTCCAGGACGCCGAGGCCGCGGCCGAGGCCACCATCCGCGCCGGTAACGCCGAGCGCGACCGGCAGCTCGCCGAGGCCAAGGCCCTCGAGGCGCTGGGTCTGGCCCGTGCGGCCGCCGCCCGCGCGGAGGGTCTGGCGCAGGCCGAGGCCACGCACGCGCAGGCCGAGGCGCTGCGCGAGCAGGGCGAGGCGGTCCTGGCCCAGCAGGTCATCGCGCTGCTGCCCGAGATCGTCCGTGCCGCCGCCGAGCCGATCGGCTCGATCGACCAGCTCACCGTCGTGTCCACCGACGGCGCGTCGGCCATGACGCGGACGGTCGGGCAGGTGCTGGGCGAGGGCCAGGAGGTCATCAAGTCCCTCACGGGCCTGGACCTCAACACGCTCGTCGCCGGCATCGCCGGCCGCGCCGTGGGCACCAACGGCGCACCCGTGGGCAGCAACCACAGCTGACCCGGCCCGGGCTGGATCGCCCTCCTCGCGAGGAGGGGGCGATCCAGCCAACGACCCGCGGGACATCCCCGGGTGACGGGGCCGCGCGCGGAATCCCCGGCGGGCAGGCCGGTGTTGTGCCGGGTATGCCTCTCACCGGTGAGTACGCCCCCAGCACGTCGGACCGCGCCCGCGAGCAGGTGGAGCTGTACGAGAGCTCCGGCGGGACGCGCGGGACGACGCTCGACGGGCAGCCCGTCATCGTCCTGTGGACCCTCGGCGCGACGAGCGGGAAGATCCGCAAGACGCCGCTGATGCGCGTCGAGCACGACGGCGAGTACGCCGTCGTGGCGTCGCGGGGCGGTGCGCCGACGCACCCCGTCTGGTACCACAACATCGTCGCCCACCCGCAGGTCGAGCTGCAGGACGGGCCCGTGCGCAGGGACTACGTCGCCCGCGAGGTGACGGGTGCGGAGCGGGACGCCTGGTGGGCGCGGGCCGTCGAGGTGTGGCCGGACTACGAGGCGTACACCCGGCGCACGGACCGGCAGATCCCCGTGCTCGTGCTGACGCCCGTGGACCGGCCCGACCAGGGCTGACCCCGGCCGGAGCGCCCCCTCACGGGGTGGGCGTGCGGAGCCGGCGGCGGGTGAGGCGGGTGGTGACCACGCCGCGCTGCGGGCCGAACAGGTGCACGAGCGCGAAGACGACCCCCTGCGTGAGCACGATCGTCGCGCCCGACGCCGTGTCGGCGTAGTAGCTGACGTAGAGGCCCACGACGCCGCAGGCCGCGGACAGCGACGGCGCGACCAGCAGCATGCGGGAGAACCGGTCCGTCAGGAGGTACGCCGTGGCGCCGGGCACGATGAGCATGGCGACGACGAGCACCACCCCGACGGCCTGCAGGGCGACGACCGCGGTGAGCGCCAGCAGCCCCAGCAGCAGCGCGCCCAGGCGCCGCGGGCTGATGCCGATGGCGTGCGCGTGCATCGGGTCGAACGCGTACAGCGTGAGGTCCCTGCGCTTGACCAGCAGCACGGTGAGGACCACGGCCCCGAGCGCGCCGATCTGCACCAGGTCGGTGCCGGACACCCCGAGCAGGTTGCCGAACACGATGTGGTTGAGGTCCGTCTGGCTGGGCGTCACCGACACCAGCACCAGGCCGAGCGCGAACAGCGACGTGAACACGATCCCGATCGCGGCGTCCTCCTTGACGCGGCTGGTGTCCCGGACGAACCCGATGAGCACGACCGCCAGCACACCGAACACGACGGCCCCGAGCGCGAACGGCGCCCCCACCACGTACGCGAGGACCACGCCGGGCAGCACGGCGTGCGACACCGCGTCACCCATGAGGGACCACCCGATGAGCACCAGCCAGCACGACAGCACGGCGCACACGACCGACGCGACGACGATCGTGACCAGGGCGCGCACCATGAAGTCGTAGGTGAGGGGCTCGAGCAGCAGGTCCAGCGGGCTCATCAGGGCACCTCACGGATGTCGGAGCCGAACGCGAGGGCCAGGTTCTCGGGCCGCAGGACGTCCTGCGGCGTGCCGTGCACCAGGACGCGGCCGTGCAGCAGCGCGGCCTCGTCGGCCAGGGCGGGCAGCGCGTGCAGGTCGTGCGTGGAGACGAGCACGGCGGCCCCGGCGGCGGCCAGCTCGCGCAGCAGCCGGGTGATCGTGGCCTCGGAGCGCTTGTCGACCCCCGCGAAGGGCTCGTCCAGCAGCAGCACGGTCGCGCCCTGCGCGAGCCCGCGCGCGACGAACGCCCGCTTGCGCTGCCCGCCGGACAGGCGCCCGATCTGCCGGTCGGCGAGGTCGGTCAGCTCGACCCGGGCCAGGGCCTCGTCGACGGCCTCGTGGTCCGTGTGCCGGGGGCGGCGCGTCACGCCGAGGCGCCCGTAGCGGCCGGTCATGACGACGTCCCGCACCGACAGGGGGAACGTCCAGTCCACGTCCTCGCTCTGCGGCACGTAGCCCACGGCGCCGCGTCGGCGGGCTGCCGCGGGGTCCGTGCCGTCCACCAGCACCGTGCCGGCGTCCGGTCGGACGACGCCCATGACGCACTTGAAGAGCGTGGACTTGCCGGAGCCGTTGACGCCGACGAGCCCGCACACGCGGCCGTGGTCGAGGGTCAGGCTCGCACCGTCGAGGGCCCGCACGGTGCCGTACCGGACGTGCAGGTCGCGGACCTCGAGGGCGTGCGTCACGAGGCGCGCCCGGTGAGGCCGTCGACGATGACGCGCACGTCGTGGCGCAGCAGGTCGAGGTACGTCGGGACGGGGCCGTCGGGCTCGGACAGCGAGTCGACGTAGAGGGTGCCGCCCAGGACCGCGCCGGTGGCCTCGGCGACACGGCGCATGGGGGCGTCGGAGACGGTCGACTCGCAGAAGACGGCCGGCACCTCGTCCGCGCGGACCGCGTCGACGACGGCGGCGACCTGCCGCGGGGTGGCCTGCTGCTCGGCGTTGACGGGCCAGATGTAGTGCTCGGTGAGCCCGGCGTCCCGCGCCAGGTAGGAGAAGGCGCCCTCGCAGGTCACCAGCGCGCGGTGCTGCTCGGGCAGGGCGCCCAGCGCGGTGACCAGCTCGTCGTGGACCCGCTGCAGCTCGGCGGTGTAGGCGTCGGCGTTGGCGCGGTAGTCGTCGGCGTGCGCGGGGTCGAGGTCGACGAAGGCGTCGGCGATGTTCCGCACGTACACCTGGGCCTGCAGCGGGCTCATCCACGCGTGCGGGTTGGGCCGGCCGGCGTAGGCGTCGCCCGTGACGTCGATGACGTCCACCCCGTCGGAGACCACCACGTGCGGGGCGTCGAGGCCGTCGACGAACTGCTCGAACCACCGCTCCAGCCCCAGGCCGTTGTCGAGGACGAGGTCCGCGCGCCGGGCACGGGCGATGTCGCCCGGCGTGGGGTCGTAGCCGTGGACCTCGGCGCCCACGCGGGTGATCGACTCGACCTGCAGGTGCTCGCCGGCGACGTTCGCGGCGATGTCGGCCAGCACGGTGAAGGTGGTGAGGACGACGGGTCGTCCGTCGTCCGCGGGGCGTGCCGTGCAGGCCGCGAGCAGCGCGATGACCGTGAGCACGGCCGCCGCACGCCACGACCGGCGGTACCGGGGGGAGGGGCGTCGCATGCTGCCGAACCTAGTTTCGGATCACCGAACTTTCAAGATCCCCCCGACGTAACGTGATGCGCTGACCAAGGATGGACGTCATGACGCTGCCCACCCTGCCCACCCACCCGGTCGCCGACCCCGCCGCCGTGGTCCAGGGGGACACCTACCGGATCACCGTCCTGACCGACGGTCTGCTGCGCCTGGAGCACTCCCCGGACGGGGTCTTCGAGGACCGCCCCTCCACGTTCGCGCTGCACCGCCGCCAGCCCGTCCCCGAGTTCCGCGTCGTCGACCGGGGCACCCACCTCGAGGTCGTCACGCGACGCCTGCGCCTGACGTACGACAGGGGCCCGTTCACCACCAGCGGCCTGTCGGTCGCCGTGCTCGGTGCCGTCACCACGTGGCACTCGGTGTGGCGCTACGGCCAGGACGACGACGGTCGCAACCTCGGCGGCACGGCCCGCACGCTCGACGAGGCCGACGGCGCCGTCCCCCTGGAGCCCGGCGTCGCCGGCCGCTACGGGTACGCGGTGATCGACGACTCGCGGTCCCTGCTGCTCACCGAGGACGGCTGGGTCGCGCCCCGCGACGACGGCCGCACCGACCTGTACGTCTTCGCGTACGGGCACGACCACGCCGAGGCGGTGCGCGCGCTGTACGCGGTGTCCGGCCCGCAGCCGGTGCTGCCGCGCTGGGCGCTCGGCAACTGGTGGAGCAGGTACCACCGCTACACCGCCGACGAGTACGTGGCGCTGCTCGACCGGTTCCGCGCCGCGGGCGTCCCGTTCTCGGTCGCGGTGCTCGACATGGACTGGCACGTCACCGACGTCGACCCGGCGATCGGCAGCGGCTGGACCGGCTACACGTGGGACCGCGAGCTGTTCGGCGACCCGGCGGCCTTCCTCGCCGAGGTCCACGCCCGCGGTCTGCGCGTCACCCTCAACGTGCACCCGGCGGACGGCGTCGGCCCGCACGAGGAGGCGTACGGCGCGATGTGCGCCGCCCTCGGCCTGGACCCCTCGAGCGGCGACCCCGTCGCGTTCGACGTCACCGACGAGGCGTTCCTCACCGCGTACCTCGAGGTGCTGCACCGCGACCTGGAGGACGACGGCGTCGACTTCTGGTGGATCGACTGGCAGCAGGGGGCGCACTCGCGCATCGCCGGCATCGACCCGTTGTGGATGCTCAACCACTTCCACTTCCTCGACAACGCGCGCGACGGCCGACGGCCGCTGACGTTCTCGCGGTACGCCGGGCCCGGCTCGCACCGGTACCCCGTGGGGTTCTCCGGCGACGCGGTGGTGTCGTGGGCGTCGCTCGCGGCCCAGCCGCACTTCACGGCCACCGCCGCGAACATCGGGTACGGGTGGTGGAGCCACGACATCGGTGGGCACATGTTCGGCGCGAAGGACGACGAGCTCGCGACCCGCTGGGTGCAGCTCGGCACCTTCTCCCCGGTGCTGCGCCTGCACTCGTCGAACAACCCGTTCCTCACCAAGGAGCCGTGGTCGTTCGGCCCGGAGCACGCCGCGGTGCAGACGGACTTCCTGCGGCTGCGCCACCGGCTGGTGCCGTACCTGCACACCATGAACCACCGCGCCGCGCGGGAGGGCGTGCCCCTGGTGACGCCGATGTACCACCGCTGGCCGCGGCACCGCGAGGCGTACGACGTGCCCGGGCAGTTCCTCTTCGGGTCGCAGCTGCTGGTGGCGCCCGTGACGTCGCCGCGGGACCGCGAGTCCGCCACCGCGGCCGTGCGCGCCTGGCTCCCGGACGGTACGTGGGTCGACGTCCTGACCGGCCTGGTCTACGACGGCGGGCGCGAGCTCGTCCTGCACCGCGACCTGTCGTCCGTGCCCGTGCTGGCGCCCGCCGGCGCGATCGTCCCGCTCGACGCGGCGGACGTGCCGGCCGACGACCCGGTCGAGCCCACGGCGCTGGAGGTGCTGGTCGTCGTCGGTGCGGACGGAGCCTTCACGCTCGTCGAGGACGACGGCACGGGCGACGGCCTGGACGAGTCGCGCGTCGCGCGCACGCCGCTGACGTGGGACCAGGCGCGCGGTGCGCTGACGGTCGGGCCGGTGGCGGGGGCCGCCGGTGCCGTGCCCGCGACACGCACGTGGACCGCGACGTTCGTGTCCGTCGGCGACGACGTCACGCCGGTGGCGACCGTGGAGGGCGCACCGGCCGAGCCCGTCGTCGCCCGTGCCGCCGACCGCCGGCTGCGGGTCACGGTCGCCGACGTGCCCGTCGTCGCCACGCTGCGGATCGGGATCGGCGAGGCGCCCGCGCTGCGGAGCGACGACGTCGCGGGGCGGGTGCACCGGCTGCTGGACGTCGCGCAGGTGGGCTACGAGCTCAAGAGCCGCGTCCTCGACGTGCTGACGTCCGACCGCCCCCTGCACGTGCGGCTGTCGCACCTGGCCGCGCTCGACGTCCCCCCGGCGCTGCGCGGGGCGGTGGAGGAGGTCGTGCTCGCGCGCGTGCCCTGAGGGCGCGAACGGGTGACGACGGGGTCGGGGGCCCGATCGAGACGGACAAGTCCGGCATCATGAGGGCCCCACCCCCTGGAGGACCCTCTCGTGCGTGCTGCCCGCCGTCGCCCGGCTCGTGCCGGCCTCGTCGTCGCCCTCGTCGCCGTGCTGCTCGCCGCCTGCACCGGCGGCGGGGCGACCCCGGACGGCACGACCGACGGGACGCCCACCGCCGACCCCGGGCCGCAGCCCGAGGACGTGGTGGCGAGCGAGGTGGTCGTGACGTCGGAGGCCGAGGTGCGGGTCGACGTGCACCCGGTGGTGCGCGCCGGGGACCTCGCCGTGCTGACCCTCGACCTCGTCCCGCCCGACCCGCTCCCGGGGACGGGCAGGGTGCACGTGCACGGGTGGGACGTCGACGGGCTCACGTACCACCTCACCAGCGAGGCCCCGTCGAACGTGCGGCTCGTCGACCTCGTCCGTGACGTGGTCCTGCACGGCGGCACGGACGCCGCGGGCTCTCCGGTCGTGGCACCCGAGGGCTGGGCGACGCTGAGGGACCCCGCCGGGACCCGCCTGCAGATCCCGTTCGCGGCGCCGCACCCCGACGCCGACGAGGTGGCGCTGTTCCTGCCCGGGGCGCCGCTGGTCGCCGCCGTGCCCGTGATCGACGGGGAGGTGCCGGTGAGCGTGCGTCCGGTGTCGGCCGCGGCGAGCACCGGGACGCCCGGCGCCGCCACGGGGAGCGCGTCGCCGACGTCGGCCCCCGAGGTGCTCGACCTGGACGCCGTGGTCGCCGCGCCCGTGTTCCCCCTGGAGTCGACGAGCATCGAGCTCGCCGGCGCGGTGACGACCGTGGAGTCGCAGGAGCGCGTCGACGTGTCCCTCGGGTCGGACGTGCTCTTCGAGTTCGACCAGGACGTCCTGACCCCGGCGGCCGACGAGGCGCTGCGCCTGGTCGCCCAGCGGCTGACGGAACGCGCGCCGGGCGACGTCACGGTCGTGGGGCACACCGACGACCACGGGGACGAGGCGTACAACGCCGACCTGTCGCAGCGCCGTGCCCGGACGGTCGCCGACGCCCTGGGTGCCCTCGTCGACCCCGGGTCGTACCCCATGGCCGTCGAGGGGCGGGGCGAGTCCGAGCCGGTCGTGCCGAACACGTCGGACGAGGACCGTGCCCGGAACCGTCGCGTGACGGTCACCCTCACGTCCACGATGGTGACCCGCACGGAGCTGACGACCGGGGGCGAGCTGCCCCCGTTCGGCCCGGAGGGCCAGGTCGGCACGGCGGGCACGCCGCTGCCGGTCGAGGCCCTCATCGACTGGGAGCTGGAGGCGACCGCGCGACGCGTGCACGGGCACGTCGTGGTGGACCTGGTCGCCCGCAACGTCGACGACCGCTCCAGCTCCGGCGCCAAGATCGGCTCCCTGGACGGCGGGGACCGGGGCCGCGGCGAGGGCACGACGGCACCGAGCGCGTCGTCGAGCGGCACGATCCTGCACGGCGCGACGCGGGTGCTCCCGCTGGACTACCGCACGGGCGTCTCGGAGCGGCACCCGGGTGGCGAGTGGTTCGCGCTCGCGGACCTCACGGTCGGCGGCGCCATGGACCTGGGGCAGGCCCGCACGTTCTCCTTCGTCTACCCGGAGCTCGACGTCGACACCGTGACGTTCCAGGCGGGGACCGGGCGCGGTTCCTGGCACGACTTCCGCATCCTCGACATCCCCGTCGCACGCGGGGACGACGCCACCGGCTGACGCGGGGGCAGCCCAGGACGCGTGCGCCACGCTCGTAGGCTGGCGGCGTGGACGAGTACACGATGACCGGGTTCCGGGTGCGCGAGCACCGCGTCGAGGTGCCGGTCGACCGCGCGGACCCCCAGCGGTTCGGCTCGGTCGAGGTGTTCGCGCGCGAGGTCGTCGACCCGGAGCGCGACGGCGAGGACCTGCCGCTGCTGCTGTTCCTGCAGGGCGGGCCGGGCGGCATGGGGCCGCGCCCCCTGCCCGGCGGCGGGTGGTGGGCGACCGCGCTGGGCACCCACCGGGTCGTGCTGCTGGACCAGCGCGGGACGGGCCGCTCGTCGCGGATCGAGGGGGCGGACGTCGCGGCGTTCGACGACCCGTCCCGGGCGGCGGACTACCTGGCGTGCTTCCGGGCGGACGCGATCGTCGAGGACGCCGAGCACCTGCGCCGCACCGTCTACGGCGGGCGGCGGTGGACGACGCTGGGTCAGTCCTACGGCGGGTTCCTCACGCTCACGTACCTGTCGCGGTACCCCGAGGCGCTGGACGCGTGCTGGATCACGGGTGGTCTGCCGCCGGTCGGCGCGACGGCCGAGGACGTGTACGCCGCGACCTACCCGCGGCAGGTGGCCCGCAACCGCGCGCTGCATCGCGCCTTCCCGTCGGACGTCGAGCTGCTGGGCCACCTGGCCGACCGGGTCGCGGCCGGAGGCGTCCGGCTGCCGACGGGGGACGCGTTGACGGTCGAGCGGCTGCAGACCCTGGGCATGCCGCTGGGCATGAGCACCGGGGTGGACGACCTGCACTGGCTGCTGGACACCGCGCTGGACCGCCACGGCGAGCCCGCACCGGGGTTCCTCGCGCAGGTCGCCGCGCGCACGGGGTTCGAGACGAACCCGCTGTACCTGGTGCTGCAGGAGGTCATCTACCACTCCGGGACCCGCGAGCCCGGCTGGGCCGCGGCGGCCGAGCACGCCCGCCACCCCGGCTTCGCGGCGGACGCCCGTCCGCTGCTGCTCACGGGCGAGGCGGTGTACCCGTGGATGTTCGACCAGGTCGCGGCGCTGCGCCCGTTCGCCGCGGCGGCCCACGAGCTGGCCGCCCGCACCGAGTGGCCCGCGCTCTACGACGTCCACCGGCTGGCCGCGAACGAGGTCCCCGTCGCCGCCGTGCAGTACCTCGACGACCCGTACGTCGACGTCGACCTGGCCCGCGCGACCGCCGCCGGGCTGGGCAACGCCCAGGTGTGGCTCACCAACGAGTACCTGCACGACGGGCTGCGCGTCGCCGGCGACACGATCCTGCCGCGGCTGGCCGACCTGACGTCCGGGCGCTGGACGGTCACGTCCGGCTGACGCACCGCACCGGGTACGCCGACGTGCGATCGGGCGCGCGGCCCGTCAGCCCGCGTGCCGCACGTCGAGCGCGGCGTCGAGGTCCCGCAGGATCCGCTCGCACTCCTCGACGTCCCACGGCGTGCCGGCCAGCTCGAACTCGAAGAGCACCGGGCGCCCGGACCGCTGCGCGATCTCGCGCGCGGCCTTCTGGTAGTACTGCCCGAAGTTGCGGTTGCCGGACCCCATCACCCCGACGAGCAGGCGGCGGTTGTGCGCCGAGCGCAGGAACCGGCGCACCGCCTCGGGGACCGTGTCGTTCGCGTCGTTGCCGGTCTTGTACGACGGCGTCAGCAGCACCCACGGCCCGTCGACCTCGCTGGTGCGGTGCTCCCGCTCGGCGAGGTTGTGCACGGGCCGGTCCAGGCGCTCCGCGAACGTGCGGACCAGCCCGCTCGCGGACGAGTAGTAGTAGACGGGCGTGCGACGCATGACACCAGCCCACCTCCCGGGCGACGTGGGGGCCGCGGACGTTGGTCCCGGTGCGGGGCGTACCCCGGCGCCCGCCGGCCGGTCAGGTGACCAGCGGGTACACCGCGTGCACGAGCCCCACGACGGTGGCCAGCACCACGGCCGCGCCCGTCCACACCAGCAGCCGGGCGACCCGCCGCGTGCGCCGCTCCTCCGCGCCCGTCATGCCTCCGCCAACGCCTCCGGCGACTCGGGCAGCACCTGCCCGCCGTCGACGACGATCCCCTGCCCGGTGACGTACCGGGCGCCGTCGGACGCGAGGAACGCGACGACCTCGCCCACGTCCTCGGGCTCGGCGAGGAAGCCCAGCGGCACGGACCGCGCCATGCGGGCCATGTACTCCTCACCCAGCGCCCGCAGCCCCGGGGTCAGCACGTTGCCCGGCAGCACGGCGTTGACCGTGATCCCGGCCCGCGCGAGCTCGATGGCGGCGGTGCGCACGAACCCCATCTGCGCCGCCTTGGTCGCGCCGTAGTGCGCCCACCCGGGGTACCCGGTGATGTTGCCCGTGATGGAGCTGGTCACGACGACGCGCCCGCGGCCCGACGCCGTCAGCGCCGGGAGCGCCGCCTGCACGGCGTGGATCGTGCCCGTGAGGTTCACGCCGACGATCCCGTCGACGTCCGCGTCCGTCATGTCCGCGACGCGCGCCTGCGGGTAGACGCCGGCGTTGGCGGCCAGCACCGAGAGCCCGCCCAGGTCCTCGACCGCCCGTGCGACGACCTCGCGGCACGCGTCGGCGTCCCGCACGTCCAGCACGTACGCCGCCGTGCCGCGGGAGCGTGCGTCGTCGCACTCCTGCTCGGTGAGCCCCGTGACGGCGACCTGCGCACCGTGCCGGGCGAGGACCCGGGCGATGCCCTGCCCGATGCCCAGCGTCCCCCCGGTCACCAGCGCGGTGCGTCCTGCGAGCAGTGCGGCCATGACGGGTCCCCCCACGTCGTCGGACGGTGGCTCCGGTCCGACTCTCGCGCACCGCGGTGCCCGCCGCACCCCGGGCCGCGCCACCCGCCGGGCGGTACGCCCCGCCCGCGCCTAGCATCCGAGGATGGGCGCAGGGGGAGCGCGGCGCACGATCCTGGTGACCGGTGCTGCCGGTCCCGCCGGGCGTGCGCTGGGACGACGACTGGTGGAGGCCGGCGGGACACGCGACCTCCTGGCGATCGGCGCGGACATGGCACCGGTCCCGGTGCCGGGGTTCGACTCCGTCGAGACGGTCGCCCCGGCGACCGACCCCCGGTACGAGCGGGACATGCTCGCCCTCGTCGCCGGGCTGCAACCGGCCCTGGTGCTGCCGACCGTGTCGGAGGAGCTCGCGCGCATCGCGACCCTCGGGCTGGCGGTCGGCTGGGGGAGCCGGCTGGTCGTGTCGCCCGCGGGGCCGGCCGCGGTGGCGGGCGACAAGCTCCTCACCATGTGGGCGCTCGCGCGGGCCGGCGTCGGCGTGCCGGCGTTCGCCGGTGCGGAGACGTTCCGGTCGGCCGCCGAGGCGCTCGCGTGGGCCGGTGGCCCGGTGGTCGTCAAGCCGCGGGTGGCGCGCGGCGGCCGCGGTGTGCACGTCCTCGAGGACCCCGACGACCGCGTGTGGGGCCGGGTCGACGCGGCCTGGATCGTCCAGTGCTTCGCGCCGGGCACCGAGTACAGCCCGCAGGTGTACCGCTCGCCCGGCACCGGGCGGTGCCGGGTCGTGGTGCTGCGCAAGGCGGGGCTCGAGCACGGGCGGGTCGGCAACGCGACGGCCGTCGAGCGCGTGCCCGACGGTGAGGTGCCGGACGTGGCGGACCTGGCCGAACGCACCGTGCAGGCGCTCGGCCTGGTGGGTCCCGTCGACATGGACGTGCGGCGGCTCGCCGACGGCACCCCGGTGGTGCTCGAGGTCAACGCCCGGTTCGGTGCGGTCTCGGCGTCGGCGCCCGAGCTGCTGGACGCCGTCCTGGACGACTGGCCCGGCTGACCCGATGGTCGTGCTGACCGCGCTGCTGACGGCACTGCTGCTGGTGCTGGGCGTGTCCCTGCTGACCGTGGGCCTGGTGCGCCTGGCGATGGTGCCCGCGGCCCTCGTGTTCGAGGCCCGCCGGCGCCGGGACGACCCCGGTCCGGTCGGCTGCGGCCCGCTGTTCGACCGGCTGCCCGCGGTGAGCGTCGTCGTGCCCGCGTACGACGAGGGACGGGTGCTGGTCGGCTGCGTGGAGTCCGTGCTGCGCAGCGACCACGCGGACCTGGAGGTCGTGTGCGTCGACGACGGCTCGTCGGACGACACGTTCGCGCTGATGCAGGACCTGGCACGCCGGTACCCGCAGGTCCGCGCCCTGCGGCAGGAGAACGCGGGCAAGGGTGCCGCGCTCAACACGGGCATCGCCGCGGCGCGCGGTGACGTCCTCGTGCTGGTCGACGCCGACGGGCTGTTCCGCCCCGACACCCTCACGCGGCTGCTGCGGGGGTTCCGCGGCCCGCGGGTCGGCGCGGTCTGCGGCAACGACCGGCCGGTGAACCTCGACCACGTGCAGACCCGGCTGCTGGCCCTGATCAGCCACGTCGGCACCGGGCTGATGCGTCGTGCACTGGACGTGCTCGGGTGCCTGCCCGTCGTGTCGGGCAACGTCGGGGCGTACCGGCGGGACGTGCTCGCCGTCGTGGGACCCCTGCGCACCGACACCCTCGGTGAGGACCTGGAGCTGACCTGGCGGGTGCACCGCGCCGGGTACGGGGTCACGTTCGCCCCCGACGCCCTGGTCTACGCCGAGTCGCCGTCGACGGTCCGCGGGCTGTGGCGCCAGCGCGTGCGCTGGGCGCGGGGCCTGCTGCAGAGCATCTCGATCCACGCGTCGATGGTGGGCAACCTGCGGTACGGGGCCTTCGGCGCGTACCTGCTGTACACGGTCGTCGCGCAGGTGGCCGGGCCGTTCCTGCAGGTCCTGGGCGTGGCGGTGCTGACGGTGCTGGTGGCCCTCGTCGGCCCGGGGACGCTCCCGGACACGTCACTAGAATGGGTGTTCGTCGTCGGGCTGCCCCTGTCACTCGCGCTGCTGCTGCTGGCGGTGCTGCTCGACCGGTCCCCGGGCGACCTGCGTCACGCGTGGACGGTCGGGCTGTGGCCCGTGTACTCGACGCTGATGACCTTCGTCGTGCTCGACGCTGCCCGGCTCGAGCTCGGGAAAGCGGAGAACCGATGGAACAAGCTGGAGCGCAGCGGCACGGTGTCGGTGCCCGGTCTCGGCCGCGACGCTCCTGGACCGTGATGGTCGCGCTCACGTTGGTGGCCGTCGTGACGGCGGCCGTGGTCGTGGCCCGGCCGTGGCACGCCGCGGCACCGGTGCTCGCCGCCCCGCGGACGCCCGACGTCCAGCGGGCGGTCGCCGTCGACTTCGGCGTCGTCACCGACCCGGCGACCGACTGGGCGGCCCTGTCCGAGCACCTCGACCGGGCGGGGGCCACGAGCGTCGACCTCAACGCGGGCCGCGTCGAGTTCACGGCCTTCGACTGGGACGCGCACCCCGACGCGGCCGCCGAGCCCGGGACCGACCACCTGGCGCACGCCGCGCGGGCGCTGCGCACCGGCGCGGACGGGCGCGTGCGGGACATCGGGCTCATCGTCGACGCCTACGTCCCCCGGTGGATCGTGCAGGACCCGTCCGTGGCCGGCGTCGCCGCCGACGGCACGCGCGCGGTCTACACCGCGTCGGCCACCCAGCTGGCGCGGGGCGAGGTGGGTGAGCGGCTGGTCGCGTACGTGGCGGCGCTCGGCGAGCGGTACCGCCCGGGGCAGATCGCGGTCACCGAGCTCTTCCTGGACACGTTCTCCTTCGGGGACGACGACCTCGAGCTCTTCCGGGAGATGACGGGGGAGGCGGACTGGCCACGGACCGCCGACGGGACGCCGGACGAGGGCTCCGAGCTGATCGGGACCTGGCGCTCGGAGGTGCTCGCCGGCCTGCTGGGGCGGATGCGCGCCGCGCTGGACGCGCTGCCCGACGGTCGCGGCACGGACATCGCGCTGGCCGCGGACGCGCGCATCGACTGGGACGACCCCGCCCGCGGGGTACCGGTCGCCGGTCAGGACTACCGGATCCTGCTGCAGGCGGCGGACCGCCTGGTGCTGTGGGCCTACCTGTTCGGCGAACACGCCCCGGCGGACCTCGAGCGGGTGACCGCGGACCTCGCGGCGGCGGGGTACGACATGTCCCGCTTCACGATGTCGGTGGGGCTGTGGGCACCCACGTCGGTCGACCCGCCCGGGCGGCTCTCCTCCGCCGACCTGGGGCAGGCCGTCCGCGACGCGACGACCCACGGGGTCGCGGACGTCGCCGTCACACCGCTGAGCCTCATGACCGACCAGGACTGGGACGTCCTCGCCGCCGTCTGGGGGCCGGAGGCCTGACCGGCGCTCACGCCGTCGGGTCCGGCAGGTCCGGCAGCACGACCTCGACCTGCGTCCCCACACCCGGTTCGCTGGTGATCGTCAGGACGCCCCCGTGGTCGTCGACGATGCTCTGCACCAGGGACAGGCCCAGGCCCACGCCGCGCACGCGGCGGCGGCGGGTCTCGCGCGAGCGGTAGAACCGCTCGGTGATGCGGGCGAGCTCGTCCTGCTCGATCCCGGTCCCCTCGTCGACGACCCGGAGCCGCGCGGTCCGGGCACCGTCGGAGCCCGTGCCCGCCCCGACCTGCACCAGCACCCGGCCGCCGGCCAGGCTGTACTTGACCGCGTTGCTCAGCAGGTTGTCGACCACCTGCTGCAGCCGCTGCGGGTCGGACGTCAGCGGCACCACCGGGTCGGCCTCGACGTCGACGCCGACACCGGCGGCGGCGGCGATGGGCACGTTCGCGGCGACGGCCGCCCGGACGACGTCCACGACGTCGACCTCCTGCGCCGACATCGGGGCTCCCGCGACCATCTGCGCGCTGGCCAGCAGGTCGTCGACGAGCAAGCGCAGTCTGGCGGCGTTCCGCTCGACGACCGCGAGGTACCGACGCTGCTCGTCGGTGAACGACGCGTCGTCGAGCCGCAGCAGGTCGACGTAGCCGATGATCGACGCCAGGGGGGTGCGCAGCTCGTGCCCGACGAGGCCGATGAACGCGTCCTGCTGGCGCTGCTCCTCGCGGCGTGCCGTGACGTCGGTCGCGACCACCAGGTAGCCCGCGGGCAGCTCGGGGGCGGTGCCCGCCAGGGCTGGCCGGGGTGTCACCACGAGCTCGAGGTCGTGCGCGGTGCCGTCGGGCAGCGCGGTGCGCCACTCGTGCACCTGCGTCCCGCCGTGCGCGGCGGGCCCGACCAGGCGCCGCAGCGCGGCGTCGGACCCGCGTTCCCCCGGCTCCGGGACGACGGGCGGGTCCGGGGGGACGAGGTCCGTGATGACGCTGCCCACGAGCTGGTCGGTGTCCCGCCCGAGGACGCGTTCCGCACCCGTGCTGACGGACAGCACGACACCCTGGGGGTCGGTCGCGATGATGCCCTGCTCGGTGGCGGCCCGCATGATGCTGCGCAGGGTGTCGCGGGAGTCCTGCAGCTGCCGGGCCCGGTCGCTCAACGCGTCCCGCGCGCGCTGCAGCTCGATCGCCTGCAGGCGGGTGGCCTGCACGATCGAGTGCGCCCCGAGGGCGGCGGGCGCGAGGACGAGGAAGGTGACGACCGCGTGCAGGACCGGCCGGACGCGGCCGACGTCGACGACCGCCGGGACGAGCAGCACCACGGCGCACCCGGCGAGGGCGAGGGCGGGCCCCCAGCGGGCCGGCCGCAGGGCGAGCATGCCCATCGGGAAGATCAGCAGGATGTCGAACTCCGCACGCGGCAGGCCGGCGCCGACGTCGAGCAGCGCGACGGCGGCCATCTGCCCCAGCGGCAGGATCGCCCGCCAGATCGGCGGGAACCGGCCCCAGGGCACCACGACACCGGCGATCTGCACGCCGGCCACGAGGACGGCGGCCACCGCCAGCAGCGGCGGGTGGGCGGGCGTGATCGTCGCCTCGACCGCGACGAGCGCGAGGACGATGCTGGCGGTGGCGGGCACCTGCCGCAGCCCGACCGCGTCCGGGGCCATCCAGCCGGCCGCGACCCGACGCACCAGCTCACGCGTCACCGGGTCCGTCAGGTCGGCGTCGGACAACGTCGGCCAGGCCCGGTGCTCGGCCATCACCGCACCGGGCCGTGGTCCGCCCCGGCCCTCGACCAGTCGACCTCCGGGGCGGCCTCGACGCGGGACGCGTCGGCGACGGTCTCGCTGGCCCGGACGGTCTCGAGGGGCTCGACGTCGTGCGCCGGGCTGAACCGCGCCCAGTACCGCGACGCGGCCCGCACGGCGTCCGGCTGCATGTAGTCGCGGTACGACTGGGACGCGAACGCGGCGAGCATCCGCAGCTTGGTCTCCACGAACCCGTCGATGTCGACGAACCGGTTGGGCGCGAACGCGACGGTCGACGACGGGCTCTGGAAGCACCACAGGTTGGGCACCTGCCGGGCGGCGACCTGCACGGCCTCGTGCACGGCACGGTGGTCCTGGTGCCGGTCGTGCGGGCCGTGCGTGTAGATCCGGTCGGGCTGCACCTCGGCCACGACCTCCTCGATGGCCGTGATGATCCCCTCGGCCGGCACGAGGTGGGTGTCGGGGAAGTCCCGGTGGATCAGGCGAGCGCCGACGACGGCGGCGGCCGCGGCGGCCTCCGAGTGGCGCACGGATGTCGCACCGCCCACCGCGCCGCCCGACAGCGTGAGGATCACGAGGTCGTCACCTGCCGCCGCGTGCGCCGCGAGCGTCCCGCCCACGCCGATCTCGACGTCGTCGGGGTGCGCCCCGATCGCGAGGACGCGCTGGCGGGACGTCGACCGGAGCGCGCGGGTGCGCCGTGCGAGCTCCGTGGCGCGCTCGACCACGACCGCCGCCGTGACGGGCTTGACCAGGAACTCGTCGGCCGCGCGGCGCAGCGCCTCCACCGCGTTGTCGAACGTGGGGAACGCCGTCACCACCATGACGGACAGCGCGGGGTCCAGCGCCCGCACCTGCGGCAGCATCTGCAGGCCCGAGATCGAGGGCAGCTGGATGTCGGTGACCAGCACGTCGTAGGTCCGGCGCTGCAGGGCGGCGAGCGCGTCCTCGGCCGTGGTGGCGACGTCGACGACCATCCCCCCGTGCCGTTCGAGGGCGATGCGCAGGAACTCCAGGGCGTCGGCGTCGTCCTCGAGCACGAGCGCCGTGTACGGGTCGTCGTCTGCCATGGCCCCCCCAAGGACGTGCGCCGCTGCCGGTGTCCACTGTAGGGAGGTGGTGGCGTCGTCGCCCGGTGCGGGTGCGGGACCACGGCCCCGCCCCGGATGTCACCGGATGTCGTGACTTTCCGGACGGCATCGCCCTACCGTGTCGGGACGTCGCCCGCGGCTACCCCCGGGGGTGTCGTGGCCGCGGCCGCCCGGCCGCCGGCCCCGCGTGGAGAAGGGGACACCACCGTGGCAGCTCGACGCACCACCGCCCTCGCGGGCACCCTCGCCGCGCTCGTGCTCGGCACGAGCGCCCTGCTCGTCCCACCCGCGGCCGCCCACGGTCGCGGCGGTGGGCCCGGACACGGCCCGGGTCACGGGTCCGGCCACGTCGTCGACGCCCAGCGGTTCGCCCGGCAGGTGACGACCCGCGGCGTGTGGCGGCACCTGGAGGAGCTGCAGCGCATCGCCGACCGCAACGACGGCAACCGCGCCGCGCTGACGTCGGGCTACGAGGCCAGCGCCCGGTACGTCGAGCGCACGCTGCAGCGTGCCGGGTACACCACGACGCGCGACCCGTTCACGTTCGAGTTCGAGGTGGTCGACGCCGCGACCCTGACGACCGACGGCGGGGTGGCCTACGACGTCGACCAGATGCAGTACGCGCCGAGCTCGCCCGAGGGCGGCGTGACCGCACCCGGGTCGGTCCCGAACGACGTCACGGGGTGCACGGCCGACTCGTGGGCGGGCGTCGAGGTCACCGGGACGATCGCGGTGGTCAGCCGGGGTGACTGCTCCTTCGCGGAGAAGGCGGTCACGGCGGAGGCGGCGGGCGCCGTGGGCGTCGTCGTCTACAACAACGTCGAGGGGCTGCTCTACGGCACGCTCGGCGCGGAGGGTGTCGTCACGGTGCCCGTGGCGGGCGCGGACCTGGTCGACGGCCAGGCCGTCGTCGCGGACATCGCCGACGGCGGCGCGACCCTCACGCTCGACACCCGGTTCCACGTCGAGCAGCAGGAGAGCTTCAACGTCATCGCCGAGACGCGGGCGGGCCGCGACGACAACGTCGTCATGCTCGGCGCGCACCTGGACGGCGTCGAGGGGGGCCCGGGCCTGAACGACAACGGCAGCGGCTCGGCCGTCCTGCTCGAGGTCGCCGTGCAGCTGGCCAAGCAGAAGAAGCTCAACAACACCGTGCGGTTCGCGTGGTGGGGTGCCGAGGAGCTCGGCCTGCTCGGGTCGACCGCGTACGTGGAGGAGCTCGCGGGTCAGGATGGCGAGCTGGACCGGATCGCCACGTACCTGAACTTCGACATGGTCGGTTCGCCCAACTACATCATCGGCGTGTACGACGCGGACCAGTCGACGTACCCCGCCCCCGTGACGGTGCCGCCGGGATCCGCCGAGACGGAGGCCGTGCTCACCGGGTGGTTCGACGCGACGGGTCAGCCGTGGGTGGACACCGAGTTCTCCGGGCGCTCGGACTACCAGGCGTTCATCGAGAACGGCGTGCCGGCGTCGGGCCTGTTCACCGGCGCCGACGACATCAAGACCGACGAGGAGGTCGCGCTGTTCGGCGGCACCGCCGGCATCATCCACGACCCGAACTACCACAGCGCCGGCGACGACCTGTCGAACGTCAGCCGTGAGGCGATCGGGATCATGGCGCCGGCGGTCGCGTTCGCGACGGCCACGCTGGCGAACGACACCTCCGCGATCAACGGTGTCTCGGGCCCCGGCGACCAGGGCCACCACCACGGCCCGTGGAAGCCGGGCAAGGGCAAGGGGCACGGGCGCGGCCACGCGGGTGCGATGGAGCTGCGGACGTCGTGACGTGCTGACGGTGTGACGCCGGTGGCCCGGGTGCCTGCGGGTGCCCGGGCCGCTGCGCGTCCGGCGCCCCCGTCCCGTTGGCGTGGCCGCCCAGCCTCGCTCGGGACGGGCGACATCTTGCTCCTCCACACGGCGCCTGCCAAGACCCCCCGTGACCTTTTCTTGACCTTGGGCCGCGCCCAGGGCAAGAGCGCCCCGCAGAAACGCCCGCTTGTAACGAAAATGTGAAGATTCTCACCCGTGCGTGCCACCGGGTCTGGTCAAGGAGCAGGATGCGTGGTGGCCGCCCAGCCTCGCGCCCAACGCCGCCACCGCCGTCGCGCGCCACGTGCCCTACCGTCACGCGGCGCCGTCAGTGCGACCGGGGACCGCTCGACCCGATCCGCGGGAACGGCGTCAGCGAGAACGCCACCTCGACCGGGACGTCGAAGAACTGCGCGATGCGCAGCGCCAGGTGCAGCGACGGGCTGTACTCGCCACGCTCGAGGTACCCGACCGTCTGGTAGTGCACCCCCAGGGCCTCCGCCAGCTCGCGTCGGCTCACGCCGCGCTCGGCGCGCAGCACGGCGATGCGGTTGTGGACGGTCTCGCTGCCCGCGGGGCGTCGGCGGGCGTCGTCCGCCACCTCCTGCTCGACGTCGGGGGCCGCGCCGTCAGCCACGCTGCAGCGCCGCCTGGACGCGGTCGGCCAGTGCGCCAGCCGTCTGCCGGGCGTGCGTGCGGCGCAGCAGCAGCGGCGCCGCCACCAGGCCGGCCACGGCCCAGGCGAGCAGCACGAGCGCCGCGATCTCGGGGTGCCAGGCGCCGCCGATCTCGAGCGACTCGGCGCCGGCGGGCAGCGTCGTCGCGCGCAGCCCGTGCGCGAGCCAGTAGAGCGGGAACACCTGCACGACGCCCTCCGCCCACGGCGGCACGGTCTGCGGGCCGAAGACGCCGGAGACGAACGCGAGGGCGACGACCGGGGCCATGACGAACAGCATGACGCGCGTCGGGCGCCCGGCGAGCGCACCGCCCACGATGCCGAGCGGCAGGATCGCGAGGGTGCCGAGCAGCAGCCACCCGACCATGGCGGCCCAGCCCGCGGCGCCCTGGTGCATCGGGTCGCCCAGCAGGAACGGCCACGGCAGCAGGATGATCGCGAGCATGGGCAGCGCGCCGAGCAGCTGGCCCACCACGACGCCGACCGTGTAGGTCGTCGTGCCGCGCGGCGTCGTGCGCAGCCGCAGCAGCGTGCCGTCCTCGGCCTCCGCCGCCAGCGCGAACGCGGGGCCGATGGCCATGCCGAACAGCACGACGGACGCGAGGATCCCGGGCAGGGCGAGGTTCGGCAGCGTCAGGCCCCCGCTGCCGGGCACGACCGTGTCGCGCTGGGACACGAGGTAGACCAGCACGGCGAGTCCGATGAGGACGTTCCAGCCCAGGTCCTCCGGGTTGCGCAGCATGTGACGGAACTCGGTCACACCCCGTCGCAGGCCGAGCCGGACCGCCCAGGGCAGGGGTGCGGACGTGCTCATCGGGTCACCTCCAGGTCGTGGCGGGCCGCGTCGGCCTCGTGCCGGCGGACGATCTGCAGGTACGCGTCCTCGAGGCTGGCGCGCACCACCTCGAGGTCGTCGACCCCGCCGCGGGCGAGGAGCTCGCGCGTGAAGGCCACGGGGTCGTGCGTGCTGTGCACGTGCCGGGCGCCGTCGGCGCTCCAGCGCACCTCCGCCGGGCCGGCGACCTCCCGGGCGACGGACGCGGGGCTGCCGTCGGCGACGACGTGGCCACCTGCCAGCAGCAGGATCCGGTCGGCGACGACCTCGGCCTCGGCGAGGTCGTGCGTGGTCAGCAGGACGACGGTGCCGTCGCGGTCGACCACCTCGTGCACGATCTCGTGGAACTCGCGACGCGCCGTGGGGTCGAGGCCGGCGGTCGGCTCGTCGAGGATCAGCAGGTCCGGGCGCCCGACGAGCCCGACGGCCACGTCGAAGCGACGGCGCTGCCCGCCCGAGAGCGTCGCCATCCGCTGGTCCGCGGCGTCGGTGAGGCCGACGCGCGCGAGCAGGTCGTCGACGGACCGCGGCCGGGTGAACCCCGGGCGGGAGTACGGCCGGTACGAGTCGGCCAGGTGGCCGAGCAGCTCGCGCACCCGCCAGCGGCGGTGGTCCCGCCACGACTGCAGCACGACGCCGATGCGGGCGCGCCAGGCGTCGTCACCGTGCTCGGGGTCGGTGCCGAGCACGGTGACGTCGCCCGCGTCCCGGCGGCGGAAGCCCTCGACGATCTCGACCGTCGTCGTCTTGCCGGCGCCGTTGGGGCCCAGCAGCGCGACGACCTCGCCGGCCCCGACCTCGAAGCCGATGCCGTCGAGGACGGTCCGTCCGTCGTACGCCATGCGGAGGCCAGCGACCCGGATGGCGGTCTCGCCCGATACGTCCATGTAGCAGGTGTACTACATAGCGTCGCACTCGCGCTACGGCTGGGGAGCGCCGATCGACGAGATCACCCAGCGGTGACCGGACGGGTCGACGAGCCACCCCCGGGCGCTCGCGGTCAGGGAGGGCCAGGGGTGATGTGGGCCCGGGGTGATAGGACGTTCCCATGACGACTACCACCGACGGCGGCGACACCCCTGCCGCCACCCCCTTCGAGGACCTCGACGACTACATCGCGCTGCCGCGCCTGTCGGGCCTGGTGCTCTCGCCCGACGGCACCCGCCTGGTCACGGCCGTGCAGACGCTCGACACCAAGCGCACCGCGTACGTGACCGCGCTGTGGGAGGTCGACCCCACGGGCGAGCGCCCCGCGCGCCGCCTGACGCGCTCCGCCAAGAGCGAGGCGTCGGCGGCGTTCACGCCGGGCGGGGACCTGCTGTTCACCAGCGCACGCCCCGACCCCGACGCGACGGACGCCGCCGACGACCCGAGGCCCGCCCTGTGGCTGCTGCCCGCCGACGGCGCCGAGGCGCGGGTGATCGCCGACCGCGCGGCCGGCGTCGGCGGGGTCCGGGCGGCCTCGGCGGCCCCCGCGGTGCTCGTCGTGTCCGACGTGCTGCCCTCGGCCGCCGACGACGAGACCGACGAGCGGCTGCGCAAGGAGCGCAAGGACAAGAAGGTCGCCGCGATCCTCCACACCGGCTACCCGGTGCGGTACTGGGACCACGACCTGGGCCCCGGCTCGCCGCACGCCTTCGTCGCCACGCTGACCGACGACGTGGCCGCGCCCCTCGCCGGCCAGCGCGACCCCCGCCTCGCGCTCGCGGACGTCACGCCCGACGCGGACGTCGCCCTGCGCGAGGAGTCCCCGACGCTCAGCCCCGACGGGCGCACGGTCGTCACGGCGTGGCACCGCCCGGGTGCGCGCGGGGTGCTGCGCATGCAGCTCGTCGCGATCGACGTCGCGACGCGCGAGCGCCGCGTGCTCGTCGACGACGCCGGCGGCGACCTCGCGCACCCCGTCGTGTCGCCCGACGGCCGGTGGGTGGCCTACGTCCGCGAGACGGTCTCGACGCCGCACCAGGCGCCGTCCGTCCAGCTGTGGGTCGTGCCGCTGGAGGGTGGCGAGGCCCGCCACGTCGCGGCCGCGTGGGACCGCTGGCCCACCGACCTGGTGTGGCTGCCGTCCTCGGACGCGCTGCTCGTCACCGCCGACGACGACGGGCGCGGCCCGGTCTTCCACGTGGACCTCGGCACCGACGCGGTCACGCGCCTGACCAGCGACGACGCCACGTTCGCGAACGTGCAGGTGGCGCCCGACGGGCGTACGGCGTACGCGCTGCGCACGTCGTACCTCACCCCCGCGCACCCGGTGCGGATCGACCTCGCCGCCGCGCTCGCGGACGGGCCCGTCGCCACCGAGCCGCTGCGCTCGCCCGCGGCCGACGTCCCCCTCCCGGGCCGCCTGGAGGAGGTCGTCACCACCACCGCCGACGGCACCCGTGTGCGGGCGTGGCTCGCGCTGCCCGACGGCGCAGGCCCGGACGCGAAGGCGCCGCTGCTGCTGTGGATCCACGGCGGCCCGCTCGGGTCGTGGAACGCGTGGTCGTGGCGCTGGAACCCGTGGCTGCTCGTCGCGCAGGGCTACGCCGTGCTGCTGCCCGACCCCGCGCTGTCCACCGGCTACGGCCAGGACTTCATCCAGCGCGGGTGGGGGGCGTGGGGCAAGGCGCCGTACACCGACCTCATGGCCGCCACGGACGCCGCGCTCGAGCGGGCCGACGTGGACCCCGAGCGGACCGCCGCCATGGGCGGGTCGTTCGGCGGCTACATGGCCAACTGGGTCGCCGGGCACACCGACCGGTTCCGCGCGATCGTCACGCACGCGAGCCTGTGGGCCCTCGACCAGTTCGGCCCGACGACGGACGCGTCGTACTACTGGCAGCGCGAGATGACGCCCGAGATGGCGCTGGAGAACTCGCCGCACCGGTTCGTCGGCGACATCGTCACCCCGATGCTCGTCATCCACGGCGACAAGGACTACCGCGTGCCGATCGGCGAGGGCCTGCGCCTCTGGTACGAGCTGCTCGCGGCCTCCGGCCTGCCGGCGGACGAGGAGGGGCGCACCCCGCACCGGTTCCTGTACTTCCCGGACGAGAACCACTGGATCCTCACGCCGCAGCACGCGAAGGTCTGGTACGGCGCGGTCGAGGCGTTCCTCGCCGAGCACGTGCTGGGGCGCACGGGGGACGACGCGGTCGCCTATCCCGAGGTGCTCGGCTGACCCGTCCGGACGGACGACGGCCGGCCCGCCCCTCGGGGTGGGCCGGCCGTGCCGTCGGGGCTCAGAGGTCGGCGGGGTCCACCAGGAAGTCGGCCTCGTCGGCGATCTCGCCGCCGACGGCCGCCTGCAGGACCTTGGCCACACCCGCGACCAGGGGCGTGGACCGGCTGCGCGCCACGCGGTGCTCCAGCGACGGCTTCTCCTGCTCGATCTGCTCGATCTCGAACGGCTCCCAGCGCACGCGGTACGCCACGACGCCGTCCTTCGTCCAGGGCAGGTCCTCCATGAGCGGCGGCAGCTGCTCGCACGCGGCGACCTCGACCGCGAGCATCCCGTCGACACCCAGGTCCACCAGCACGCCGAACGCCTCGGCCGGCGGCGGTGCGGCGAGCATGAGCTCGTCGAACGCGTCGGCCTCCGCCATGAGCCGCCGGCGCTCGTCGGGGTCGACGACGCCGTGCTGCTCGAGCGCGGCCCGCAGCCCGGAGCCGCCCGCCTCGGGGGACCCGCCGACCGCGCCCTGCGACCCGCGCCCGGCCAGGACCGTCGGGCCGTTCCACGACCCCGGGGTCGCGACGGACAGGTAGGCCCGCGGCTGCACCCGCTGCACCAGTGCGAGCACGTCCGCGGGCTCCAGCCAGCGGTCGGTCAGCACGGTGAGGTCCGTGGCGGCGTCGGGGTCCGGTGTCAGGACGACGCCCGTCTGCGTGCGCACGGCACCGCACAGGCGGCGGGCCGCGGCGACGAGCCACCGCAGGACGCGGTCCTCCTCGCGGACCGGCAGCCCGTCGGGGAAGGCGCGCTTGAAGCCGTCGCGGTCGCCGCCCGGCCAGGGCTGCTCGCCGCGCTCCCGCGGGGCCTCCAGCACCCACACCATGACGCTGGACGCGGGCAGGCCGAGGGCGAGGGCGTCCTGCGCCTCGATCGAGTAGGGGCCCGCGAGGCGCGACAGGCGCGCCAGACGCAGCGCCCGCACGCGCGGCGCGCGGCGGCCGACGGTGCGGATGCCGAACGCGGCGGTGACCGCCGGCATGACGCCGGTGCGGGTGGGTGCCTCCGGGGTGACGTCCTCCCACCCCACGTTGCGGAACCGGCTGGCGGCGAGCACCTCGACCTCGTCGGGCTCGATGCCCGCGGGCAGGGCCAGCAGGTGCCGGTCGGCCAGTGCCGGGTCGTCGAGCGGCAGCGGCGGGAAGGTCGGCTCGGCCATCACACGTCCGTCCGGTGGAAGCCCTGCCAGGACCGCGACGCGGTGGGGCCGCGCTGCCCCTGGTACCGCGAGCCGTAGGCGGAGGAGCCGTAGGGGTGCTCGGTGGGGGAGGTCAGCCGGAAGAAGCAGAGCTGGCCGATCTTCATGCCGGGCCACAGCAGGATCGGCAGGGTGGCGACGTTCGACAGCTCGAGCGTCACGTGCCCCGTGAACCCGGGGTCGATGAACCCGGCCGTCGAGTGCGTCAGCAGGCCGAGCCGCCCCAGCGACGACTTGCCCTCGAGGCGCGCCGCGACGTCGTCGGGCAGCGTGACCTGCTCGTACGTCGAGCCGAGGACGAACTCCCCGGGGTGCAGCACGAACGGCTCACCGCGCTCGACCTCGACCAGGCGGGTCAGGTCCGGCTGCTCCGCGGCGGGGTCGATGACCGGGTACTTGTGGTTGTCGAAGAGCCGGAAGTACCGGTCGAGCCGCACGTCGATGCTCGACGGCTGGACCATGGTGGGCTCGTACGGGTCGAGGGCCACCCGGCCGGACTCGAGCTCGGCGCGGATGTCGCGGTCGGAGAGCAGCACGGACCCACCGTAGTGGAGCCGTGGCGGCGCCCTCGTGGGCCGTCCGGTGCGCGGTGCGCGGCAGGCGCGCGAGGCGCACGGAGCGGTGAAAGGTCACGGGGCATTCCGGGGGCAGGCCCTTCGGGATATGCTGTGGCCGCTCCGGTGTGGGAGCGCTCTCGCCGCTTCCGGCGCGACGCGCTCCGACCTGGGGCCCGCGCGGACACCCGCCCGATGCAGTTCCGTGAGGACGACCAGGTACGTGAGCAGGGTCGCCGACGCCTGGCACCCACCTTCCGGTGGGGCCTCGGTGGTGGGCCGTGCGACGAGGCACGAGAGGCATGCGATGCGGTTCGGCCACTTCGACGACGAGGCGCGCGAGTACGTCGTCACGACGCCCCACACCCCCTACCCGTGGATCAACTACCTCGGGTCGGAGCAGTTCTTCTCGCTGCTCTCGCACCAGGCGGGCGGGTACTCCTTCTACCGCGACGCCAAGATGCGGCGGCTCACGCGGTACCGCTACAACAACATCCCCGCCGACGCGGGCGGCCGCTACCTGTACGTCAACGACGGCGGCGACGTGTGGACCCCGTCGTGGCTGCCGGTGAAGGCGGACCTCGACCACTTCGAGGCGCGGCACGGCCTGGGCTACTCCCGGATCACCGGTGAGCGCGGTGGGCTGCGCGTCGCGACGACGTTCTTCGTCCCCCTGGGCGAGAACGCCGAGGTGCAGCGCGTCGCGGTGACCAACACGTCGGACGTCGAGAAGACGGTCACGCTGTTCTCGTTCGTCGAGTTCTGCCTGTGGAACGCCCAGGACGACCAGACGAACTACCAGCGCAACCTGTCGATCGGCGAGGTCGAGGTCGAGCAGGACGGCCCGCACGGCTCGGCGATCTACCACAAGACCGAGTACCGCGAGCGGCGCGACCACTACGCCGTGTTCGGCGTGAACACCCGCGCGGACGGCTTCGACACCGACCGTGACACGTTCGTCGGCGCGTACAACTCCCTCGGTGAGGCGGCCGTGCCGCGCGCCGGCGCGTCGGCCGACTCGGTCGCGTCCGGCTGGTACCCGATCGGCTCGCACTCGGTGCGCGTGACGCTCGCCCCCGGCGAGACGCGCGACCTCGTCTACGTCCTCGGGTACCTCGAGAACCCGCAGGACGAGAAGTGGGCCGACGACGCCCACCAGGTCGTCAACAAGGAGCGCGCCCACGCGCTGCTGAGCCGCTTCGCCACTGCGGAGCAGGCGGACGCCGCCGTCGAGGCGCTGCAGGCCTACTGGACGGACCTGCTGTCGACGTACTCGGTGCGCTCGAGCGACGAGAAGCTCGACCGGATGGTCAACATCTGGAACCAGTACCAGTGCATGGTCACGTTCAACATGTCGCGCTCGGCGTCGTACTTCGAGACCGGCATCGGCCGCGGCATGGGCTTCCGCGACTCCAACCAGGACCTGCTGGGCTTCGTCCACCTGGTCCCGGAGCGGGCGCGCGAGCGGATCGTCGACATCGCGTCCACGCAGTTCGAGGACGGGTCGGCCTACCACCAGTACCAGCCGCTGACGAAGCGCGGGAACAACGACATCGGCTCCGGCTTCAACGACGACCCGCTGTGGCTCATCGCCGGCGTCGCGGGCTACGTCAAGGAGACCGGCGACTTCTCGATCCTCGACGAGCCCGTGCCGTTCGACAACGAGCCCGGCTCCGAGGTCCCGCTGTTCGAGCACCTCACCCGGTCGTTCGAGTACACGGTGAACCACCGGGGCCCGCACGGGCTGCCGCTCATCGGCCGCGCGGACTGGAACGACTGCCTCAACCTCAACTGCTTCTCCACCGAGCCGGGCGAGTCCTTCCAGACGACGGAGAACCAGGCCGGCGGCCACGCCGAGTCCGTGTTCATCGCCGCGCAGTTCGTCCTCTACGGCGAGCAGTACGCCGAGCTCGCGGAGCGTCGGGGGCTGTCCGAGGTCGCGTCGCAGGCCCGCAAGGTCGTCGGTGAGGTCCGCGAGGCCGTGCTCGAGCACGCGTGGGACGGCCGCTGGTTCCTGCGCGCGTACGACTTCTACGGCAACCCGGTCGGCACCGACGCCAAGCCCGAGGGCAAGATCTGGATCGAGCCGCAGGGCTTCGCCGTCATGGCGGGCATCGGCGTCGGCGACGGCCCGGAGGACACCGACGCGCCGGCCATCCAGGCGCTCGACGCGGTCGACGAGATGCTCGGCACGCCGCACGGCCTGGTCCTGCAGTTCCCGGCCTACACGACGTACCAGATCGAGCTCGGCGAGGTCTCCACGTACCCGCCCGGCTACAAGGAGAACGGTGGCATCTTCTGCCACAACAACCCGTGGGTGATCATCGCCGAGACGGTCGTCGGACGCGGGGACAAGGCGTTCGACTACTACAAGCGCATCACCCCGGCGTACCGCGAGGACATCAGCGACGTCCACAAGCTCGAGCCGTACGTGTACGCGCAGATGATCGCGGGCAAGCAGGCGCCGCGCGCCGGCGAGGCCAAGAACTCCTGGCTCACCGGGACCGCCGCGTGGAACTTCGTCGCCGTGTCGCAGTACCTGCTGGGCGTGCGGCCGGACTGGGACGGCCTCGTCGTCGACCCGCAGATCGGCCCCGACGTCCCGTCGTTCACCGTCACGCGCGTCGCCCGCGGCGCGACGTACGAGATCACGGTGACCAACTCGGGTGCGCGCGGCTCGCGCGGCTCGCTCGTCGTCGACGGGACCCCCGTCGAGGGCAACCTCGTGCCCTACGCGCCGGCGGGCAGCACCGTCCGGGTCGAGGTCACGCTCTGACCGGCGCGCCCGCGCGTCCGGTGCCGACAGCAGGGGGCTGCCACCGATGACGATCACCGCACAGATCACCGAGCCCGCGCCGGTCACACCGGCGGTGGCGGCGCCGCCCGGCGCCGTCACGCTCCGCAACGCCCGGTGGGAGGTCGACGTGCTGCCCGGCACGGGGGCCGCCCTCGGTGCGGGGCGCATCCGGACGTCCGACGGGGTGTGGCGCGACCTGCTGCGCCCCACCCGTCGGACGTCGTCCGGCGACCCCGAGAAGTGCGCGAGCTTCCCGATGGTGCCGTGGTCCAACCGCATCCGCGACGGCGTGCTGCCGTTCGCGGGGCGGCGGTGGCAGCTGCAGCGCAACGCGGCCGACGGCACCGCGATCCACGGTGCCGTGCGGTACGCGCACTGGGAGGTCGTCGAGCGGACGGCCACCGCCGTCACGCTCGCGGTCGACACGTGCGGCCAGATCGGTATCAACTTCCCGTGGCAGTTCGGCGCCACGGTGCGGTACGCGGTGGAGGGCGACGACCTCGTCGTCACCACGTCGGTGCGCAACACCGACGTGGAACCGTTCCCCGCCGGGTTCGGGCACCACCCGTACCTGAGCCGTGCGCTGCTGCCCGTCGGTGCGCCGATCCGGGAGTACCCGCCCACGGCGGGGCCGCTGCTGCGGGTCGCGGCCGAGGCGGGCTACCGGCTGTCCGGTGCGCTGCCCGACGGCCCCGCCGGGCCGGTGCCCCCGCGCGCCGACTTCCGTGTCGCCCGCCCCGTGGGGTCCGGCTTCGTCGACGACGTGCTCACCAGCCTCGACCCGACGGCGCCCGTGCACGTCGAGTACCCCGACGAGGGGGTGGCCGTCGACCTGACGGTCGACCCGGTGTACCGGCACCTCGTGCTGTACGCCCCGCGCCGGCGCTGTTACTTCGCCGTCGAGCCGGCGACCAACGTCAACGACGGGTTCACGCTGCACGACGCCGGGGTCCCCGGCACGGGCGTGTTCGTCCTCGAGCCGGGCGAGGAGCGGTCCGGGGCCTTCCGGCTCCGCGTGCGCGCCTGACGCGGGTATTCGGTGGCGCCGGCGTGCCGGTGCGCAGGAGGGTGGCGCCATGACCACGACCGACCCCGCGACGACGTGGCGTGTGCAGCCCGCGCCGCCGCTGCCCGCCACCCCGGACGACGCGGGCGCCTGGGCGTACGCCGGGATGTGCGAGATCGAGCGCCTGGACGAGCTCGACACGTGGGGCTGGAGCGACCTGTGGGCGCCGCTGCACGTGCGGCTGCCGCTGCTGCGCCCGACGCCCTACTCACGGACCCACGTGTGGGTCGCGGTCCGCGGCGACGGGGGCGACGCGGGTGACGTCGTCGGCTACGCGACGCTGTCCGAGCCGCTCACCGCGAACCAGCACACCGCGCACGTCGCCGTGGGCGTCGCGGCGTCGCACCGCCGGCACGGCGTCGGGGACGCGCTGCTGCGCGCGGCGACCGAGCAGGCCGCGGCGGACGGCCGGGGCACGCTGCACGCGTACACGTCGCACAGCCCGGAGCCGGAGCCCGGTGCGGGCGCGCTGGAGTCGCCCGTCGGCAGCGGCCGCGTCCCCGCCGAGGACGCCGGCGTGCGGTTCGCACAGGCCCACGGCTTCCGCCTGGAGCAGGTCGAGCGCTACTCCGTCCTGGAGCTCGGCGACGAGCACGGCGCGGGCACGCCCGAGCTGACGGAGCACCTGGCGGCGGCGCGCGCCCGGGCGGGCGAGGAGTACCGCACGCACACCTGGCTCGACGAGGTCCCGGAGGACCGCCTGGACGACGTGGCCCGGCTGTACACGCGCATGAGCACGGACGCGCCGATGGGCGCCCTGGACGTGCAGGAGGACCCGTGGGACGCCGACCGCGTCCGGGCGATGCGGCAGCGCGTCGCCGACGCGGGCCTGCACCACCTCGTGACGGCCGCCGAGCACGCCCCGACCGGGCGCCTCGTCGCCTTCTCGGTCCTGGAGGTCCCGCTCCCCGACGTGCCGTTCGCGTTCCAGCAGGACACGCTCGTGCTCCGCGAGCACCGCGGGCGCTCGCTCGGGATGCTCGTCAAGGCCGTGAACCTCGAGCGGCTCGGTGCCTGGCGTCCCGGCGTGCGGCGCGTCCACACGTGGAACGCGCAGGAGAACGACCACATGCTCGCGATCAACGTGGCGCTCGGCTTCCGGCAGGCCGGCGTCGCCGCCGCGTGGCAGCGCACGGGCGAGGGTGCCACCACCCGGCACGCCTGACGCGCCCGCCCACTGACGGTCGGGCCGGACGCGTGCCCGTCAGTGGGCGTGGGCGTGCGAGTGGCCGCTGCCGGACCGGTCGGGTGGCGCGCCGACGGCGGCGACCGCCGCGACGACCGTCGTGAGCGGGATCGCCAGCACCAGGCCCGTCGCCCCGGCGAGCGTCCGGACGATCTCCTCGGCGAACGCGCCGGACGTCAGCGTGACCAGCACCGGCTGCTGGTAGAGCTCGAGCAGCAGGAGCAGCGGCAGCGACGCCCCGGCGTACGCGAACGCGATCGTGTAGACCGTCGAGGCGATGTGGTCGCGGCCGATCCGCATGCCCCGTGCCGTGAGCGTGCGCCACGACGCGGACGGGTCCGCGGCCCGCAGCTCCCAGACGGCCGACGCCTGCGTGATCGTCACGTCGTTGAGCACGCCGATCCCCGCGAGCACCACGCCGCACAGGAACACCCCGCGCAGCACGTCCGTACCGTCCGCGCCCAGCGCCCGCGCGAGCGCGAACGTGTCCTCCGAGGTCACCGGCTGCAGCCGCGCGGCGTGGGCCCCCAGCACGCCCAGTCCCGTGACCATCGCCACGCCCAGCAGCGTGCCGACCAGCGCCGTCGTGGTCCGCACCGAGACCCCGTGCGCCAGGTAGAGCACGCCCACCACGATCACGGTCGAGCCCGAGAGCGCCACGACCAGCCCGTCCTGCCCCGCCACCAGCGCCGGCAGCACGTAGCCGCCGAGCACCGCGAACGCCAGGCCCAGGCCGATCAGCGCCCGCAGCCCGCGCAACCCCGCCACCAGCGTCGTGACCAGGGCGAAGGCCAGCGCGAACGTGCCCAGCGGGAGGGTCCGGTCGACGTCGTGCCAGGCCCACACCTCCGGGTCGCCGTCCGCCGGCGGGTAGTGCTCGAGGAGCACGTGCGTCCCGGGCGGGACGTCGCCCGCCTCGGTGCCCCCGGTGGCGAGCACCTGGACCTCGCGGCCGTCCGACGTGCGTGCCGTGACCTGCAGGCAGTCGACGGTCTGCGGCACGGTCCCGTCGGGCAGGACGTCCTCGATCGTCCCGTCGCACGAGCGGACGGCGGAGTCGACCACCTGGGCGCCGACGTACGTCGTGCCGGCGTCGACGAGGCCCGTGGAGGGCGCGCCGCTCCCCGGCCACGTCAGCGCGACGCCGAGCGCCGCCGCCAGCGAGGCGACGACGACGACGGCCGCGAGCACCGCGCGCGTCGACCGTCCGTCGCGCGTCCGGCGGGTCCGTGGGGTCGTCGCCGGTACGACCGCGTCGTCCGCGGTGGCGGACGGGTCGTGGACGGGGGCGGGGGCGGGGTCGCTCGGACTCACGCGGCGATCCTGCCCTGTGCCGGCGTCGGGGGCGGTCAGGCGAGGCGACGGCGTGCTGGATCGACGCGTCGCGGGCGGGGTGGGGTCAGGCGAGGGGGAGCGTGAGGCGGTGGCCCCAGGGGTACGTCGTGTCGCGGCGGAAGCCGAGGTGCTCGTAGAAGGCGATCGCGCGGGTGTTGCGGGCGTCGACGCCCAGGTGGACACCCGGGACGCCGCGGTCCCGCAGCCGGCCGGCCAGGCCCTCGATGAGCTGCCGGCCCCAGCCCTGGCCCTGCAGCCGGGGGAGCAGGTCGATGTGCAGGTGGGCGGGGGCGTCGGGCGGGGCGGGCGTCGGGTCCGGGTGGTGGATGCGCTCGACGAGGACGTGGTCCTCGGTGCCGTCGCCCGGGTCGTCCCGCAGCGCGAGCCGCGCGCGCAGCGTCGGCCACCACGTGCGCTCGCACCAGGCGTCGAACGCCGCCGTGTCCGCCGTGGCGACCACGTAGCCCGCGACCCCCTGCGCGTCGACCACGACGAGGCTCAGGTCCGGGTCGGCCACCGGGTACGGGCCGCAGTAGACGTGCCCGAGCAGGTCGGGGTCGCGGTACAGCGACGTCGCGTCCTGCCCGGCGGCACCGGTCTGCAGGCACACGCGGTACATGCCCGGCAGGTCGCTGGGGTGGAAGGGGCGCATCGACGCGGTCACGGGGCGACCCTGCCACCGATCACCGTCACCCGGCCAGGGTGCCGCGCGCGAGCGGCGACGGGCGGGTTGAAGAACCATGGCCGGTACCGGGTAGGATCGACGCCGCAGCGCCCGTGAGGGCGGCTGGCGGGTGTAGTTCAATGGTAGAACATCAGCTTCCCAAGCTGATAGCGCGGGTTCGATTCCCGTCACCCGCTCCACGAGAGGCCAGGCCGGGCACACGCCCCGGACCTGGCCTTCGTCGTTCCCGGGAAGGATGCGCGCGTCGCCCGCCCGCCGGGGCGGCAGCGGGTGAGAGGCCGATGTGAAAGCGCTGGTCATAAGCGTTTAGGCGCCCTGACGGGGCAGGCTGCCGCGCTAGTTTCCCGGCGTCGACGCATGCGGAGCGTCGCGTCCCCCCGTCGTCTCACCGGTGAGTCGCGCGCGCCCGCGCGCCCTCCCGACGGTGGGGGTCGTCCTGGCGCCCCGGCACGGCCGGCGGTCGCCTCCGCCGAACCCAGGGAGACACTGCGTGACCACCGACGGACGCCGCCTGCCGAGAGCGCTCCCATCGACCGTCGCCGCGGTCCCCACACCCCGCTCGGGGACCCGCGCGGTGGGCCCCGGCGGGCCCGTCGCCCTCGAGCCGCCGTCGGAGGAGCCCGAGCCGCGCAGCCGTGCCGTCGTCGCGGTCGGGGCCGTGCTCCTGGTCGTCACGATCGCCGCCGCGGTGGTGGCCTTCCGGATCGTCGTCCCGGCCACGCCGGCCGCCGCACCCGCCCCCGTGGTCGTCGACACCATCGACGGGCGCGAGCGTCCCGGCACCATCGTCGGCTTCGGGCAGGAGTACACGTACGGCGACGGCCTGGGGGTGGTGGTGGGGTTCCCGCAGCCGTACGACCCCAGCGACAACGCGACCGGGCTCGAGGGCGGGGTGCCCGTCAAGGTGCAGGTCGTGGTCACCAACTCGACGGACACGTCCTTCCGGCCCAACACCGTGCAGGTCAGCGCCACCTCGGCCGGGCAGCCGCTCGTGGGGATCTGGGACCCGGACCTCGGGGTCGGGCTCACCGGGCCCGACGTGAACGTGCCCCCCGGCGGGATGATCGGCTTCGACCTCGCGTTCGCCGTCCCCGAGGGCGGCGACCTGCACCTCGAGATCGTGCCGGCGCTGTACGGGTACGGGGCGATGGTCGTGCAGGAGCTCTAGGGACGCGGTGCGGGGGCGGCCACCCCCGTCCGGGGGAACGTCCTCCCGATCCCGCCCCGTGGGAGCGCGACCATGTTACGTTGACCGCGCCCTTCGGGAGCCGCACGGTGCACACCGCCGCGCCCCCGCACCGCCGCACCGGGTCGTGGTCACGCCGTACGTTCGCGGCGGCCGGTGCGTGCTGCTCGCGCGCCGGGGCCGCGCCGGTCCTGGACCCCAGGAGCACCGCGTGACCCTGACCGCCCCGCCCGCACGTCCCTCGGCCGCACGTCCCACCCCGGCAGCACGCACCGCGACGGCGGCCCGCCCGCACCGGGTCCGGCGGGTCGCGGCCGCCCTCGGGGCCGCCGTCCTGCTGGCCGCATCGGGCTGCGCCGCCGGCGCCAGCGCCGACGCCGGCCCGACCACCGTCGCCCCCCACCCGGGCGCCGAGGTCACCTTCGGCACGCCGCACGAGTACGCCGACGGCCTGGTCGTCGAGGTCACCGCCCCGGCCCGGTTCACGCCCACCGCCCGGGCGGAGTGGGACCGTTCGGTGCAGGGTCTGCCCGTCCGGGTGCGCGTCACGATCACCAACGGGACCGGCGCCGACTTCCGGCCCAACACGCTGAGCGCCGTGGGCGTCTCCGCCGGGCAGGACGCCCTCGCGATCGTCGACCCGGGCTCGCAGATCGAGGAGACCGGTCCGGACAGCCCGGTGGCCGCCGGTGAGTCCGTCGCCTTCTCGCTCGCGTTCCTGGTGCAGGACCCCGCGGACGTCGGGCTGACCGTCGAGCCCGCGCTCGGCGGCTACGGGCCGCTGGTCCTCACCGTCGGCTGACCGTCGCACCGGGTCGGGGCGACCGACGTGGCGGGTGCGACCCACCGGTCCGGTGGGCACGGGGCGGTGCGCCCCGTGCGTCACCGGCGGGCGCACCGGCCGCGTCAGGGGCGCCACGCCCGCCCGTGCGTCAGACTGCCCGGGTGACCGACCTGCTCTCGTCGCCGCGCCTGCTGGGCGACGGGACGACGATCGCGCACCGGCCGGACTGGGCGTGGCTGCCTCCCGGTGCCGCGCCGACCGACGCCGACCTCACGCGCGCCGGCCGGCAGGCCGAGCAGCTGCTCGCCGGGCACGGGGTCACCTACGGCGCCGACCGGGCGGACAGCGACCACCACTGGCGGCTCGACCCGCTGCCCGTCGTGGTGGACGAGCCGGAGTGGGCGCGGCTCGACGCGGCGCTCGTGCAGCGGGCCGAGCTGCTCGACGCGGTGCTGCACGACCTCTACGGGGCACGCCGCCTCCTCGACGACCGCGTGCTGCCCCCCACGGCCGTGCTGTCGCACCCCGGGTTCCTGCGACCGGTCGACGGGCTGCGCCTGCCGGGCGGCCGCGAGCTGGTCCTCACCGCCACCGACCTGGTCCGCGACGCGTCCGGCGAGTGGTGCGTCCTCGCGGACCGCACGCAGGCGCCGTCGGGTGCCGGGTACGCGATGGAGGACCGTCGCGTCGTCGCGCAGGTGCTCGCGCCGGTGTACCGCCAGGCGTCGATCGCCCGGCTCGGGCCGTTCTTCCACGCGCTGCGCAAGGCGCTGGTCGAGGTCGCCCCGCCCACCGCCGGCGACGCGCCGCGCGCCGTGCTGCTCTCGCCCGGGCCCGGCAGCGAGACCGCGTTCGACCAGGCGTACCTCGCGTCCATGCTCGGGCTGCCGCTCGTCGAGGGCAGCGACCTGGTGGTGCGCGCGGGCCGGCTGTTCCTGCAGGGCATCGACGGGCTCGAGCCCGTGGACGTCGTGCTGCGCCGGGTCGACGCGGAGTGGTGCGACTCGCTCGAGCTGCGTGCCGGGTCGCGACTGGGCGTCCCGGGGTTCGTGCACGCGCTGCGCCGCGGCACCGTCAGCGTCGTCAACCCGCTCGGGGCGTCGGTGCTGGAGAACCCGGCGCTGCTGGGCTACCTGCCGCGGCTCGCGCGCGCCGTGCTGGACCAGGACCTGACGCTGGCGTCCGCGCCCACCTGGTGGTGCGGCGAGGAGCGGGCGCTGCGCCACGTGCTCGGCCGCCTCGACCGGCTGGTCGTCAAGCCGACCGTGCACGGGCCGCGCACGACGACGGTGCTGGGCTGGACCCTGTCCGTCGCCGAGCGCGAGGAGCTGGCCGCGCGCATCGCCGCCGAGCCGTGGCGCTGGGTGGGGCAGGAGCCCGTGGGCCCGGTCCTGGCGGACGACGACGGCCCGCGGGCCGCGGTCATGCGCACCTTCGCGGTCGCGCACGCCGGCACGTACACCGTCATGGCCGGCGGTCTCGCGCGGGTCGCCGACGACGCGGTCGTCACCTCGTCCGCCGGGGCGTCCGCCAAGGACGTGTGGGTGCTGGCCTCGCAGCCGGCCGAGCCGGACGCCGCCGTGCGGGAGGACGTCGCCGGGGCCGGTGGCCGTGCCGTGGGCTACGGCATCTCGCCGCGCGCCGCCGAGAACCTCTACTGGATGGGCCGGTACGCCGAGCGCGCGGAGGACGGCGTGCGCGTGCTGCGCGCGGTCGCCGACCGCTGGGACGACTACCACCGCTCCCCGGGCAGCGCGGGCGGCCGGGCGCTCGAGGTGCTGCTGACCGCGCTCACACCGGCCGCGCTGGCCGACGGCGCACAGGCCGCCCAGCCCGCCGACGCCGACGCCGCCCACGTCGTGCCACGCCCCCCGGCGCTGCGGGACCTGCTGCTCGACCAGGGCACCCCCGGCTCCGTCGCCCGGGCCGTGCGCCGCCTCGCCTCCAGCGCCGCCACGGTGCGCGACCAGCTCTCGACCGACACCTTCGGCCCCCTGGCCCGCATCGAGCGCACGTTGCGCGACGAGCGGACGCGGGTGCGGGCACGTCAGCAGTCGGGCGGCGGCCTCGACGTCGGCCCCGTCCCGCCCGGCTCGGTCACCGCCGGGCTGCGCCCCACGCTCGACCGGGTGCTGGAGAGCCTGCTCGCGATCTCCGGGATCGCGGCCGAGGGCCTCACGCGGGACGTCGGGTGGCACCTGCTCGACGCCGGCCGTCGGCTGGAGCGCGCCCAGCGGCTCGTCGCGATGCTGCAGGCCACACTCGTGGTGCGCCGCCCCGGTGACGTCGAGGACCTGCTGCTGGAGTCGGTGCTGCTGGCAGCGGAGTCCGCCATCACGTACCGGCGCCGGCACCAGCGCGGCGCCGACGTCGCGAGCGTGCTCGACCTGCTGGTGCACGACCGCACCAACCCGCGCTCGCTGGCGTTCGCGCTCGACCGGCTGCTCGCGGACCTCGAGGCCGTGCCCGCCCCCCGGTCCGCCGCGCAGCGCGACCACCTGCTGCACGGCGTCGCGGACCTCGTGGCCGAGCTCGACACCGTCGCCGTCGGCAACGAGGTCTCCGAGGACGGGCGGCGCGTGCGGCTGGCCGACGCGCTCGGCTCGATGCTGTGGCGGCTGCGCGAGGCGTCCGACGAGATCGAGCGCGTGCACTTCGTCCGGCCGGCGCCCAGCCGTGCCCTGGACGACCTGTGGGGGTCGACCTACGGCGACCCGGGCGAGGGGGGTGAGCGGTGAGCGTCCGCACGTACGACCTGGTGCACCGCACGACGTACGAGTACGCGCAGCCCGTCACGGACTCCTACGGCCGTACGACGCTGACGCCGCGGGACCTGCCGGACCAGCGCGTGCTGGCGACCTCCCTGACGGTGGACCCCGCGCCGGCCGACACCGGGGAGCACGTCGACTGGTTCGGCAACACCACCACGTACTTCGGCGTGACGCGCCCGCACACGCGGCTGGTCGTCACGGCCCGCTCGACGCTCGAGGTCAGCCGCACCGTCCCGCCGCGCGCGGCCCTGCCCGACGTCGGGTGGCGCGCCGTCGCGCGCGCCGTCACCGCGGGGGACCTGGGGCTGCTGCGGACCGACGCCGCGGGGCTGGTGACGCTCCGCGAGGCGGTCCTGCCGTCGGCGCACGTCACGTTCGTCGAGGAGGTGCGGGACTGGGCCGCCCCGTCGTTCGCGGACGAGCGCCCGCTGGCCGACGTCGTGACGGACCTGCTGCACCGCGTCCGTGCCGAGCTGACCTACCGGTCCGGGTCCACGACGGTGAGCACGACGCAGGCGCAGCTGCTCGCGCAGGGGGCCGGCGTGTGCCAGGACTTCGCGCACCTGATGATCGCGGCGCTGCGGGTCCACGGCGTGCCCGCACGGTACGCGTCCGGGTACATCGAGACCCGGCCGCGCCCCGGGCGGCCCAAGCTGCGCGGTGCCGACGCGTCGCACGCGTGGGTGTCCGTGTGGCTGCCGGGGCACGGCTGGCTCGACGCCGACCCGACCAACGACCAGCTCGTCGACGACCGGTACGTCGTGCTCGGCTGGGGCCGCGACTACCACGACGTGCCGCCGCTGCGCGGTGTGATCTTCACCGAGGGTGGCGGGGCGACGCCCCGCGTCGAGGTGGACCTGGTGCCGGCGGGTTCCGAGCCGTTCGTCTGACCGCCGTTGCCGGCCGCCCGCCGGCGCGTCGCCGTACCTGCAGGTCAGCGTGCCCGGGCGCGCGCGTCGAGCTCCTCGTGCGGGACCACGAACCCGCCGGCGTCGACGACCGTGCCGCCGGCGGCACGCCACAGCGTCGCCACGACGCGGGCGATGCTCGGCGTGACGCGCTGCCGTGCGATGACGTGCAGCGGCGAGGGGTGCGCCTGGTCCAGCTCGTGCGGGTCGGGCGGCTGCCACGTCAGGCGGTACGCCCACGGGCCGTGCTCGCGCCAGTCGAGCGTCGACAGCACGACGGGGACGTCCGGCGAGCGTGAGCAACCGAGCTGCAGCGCGCCGTCGTACTCGTAGGTCGCGGTCAGGGCGAAGCCCTCGGCGGCACCGCCCGAGGGCGGGACCGGTGGCGTGAGCCGGCTGCCCGCCAGCGCGGGCCGCACCAGCGGCAGGACGTCCGCGCCGCTCAGGGGCACGGCGGACCACAGCGTCAGGTCCACGGCGGACGCCGGGTCGGGCACCACGGTGCGGTCGCGCGCCGCGGGCAGGATGCCGCCGGCGGTGCGCCGCGCCACCGCCGTGGCCCAGCCCGTCACCAGCTCCGGCGCGAGCGTCGCCCCGGTCACGGGTGCCGCCGGCAGCGCGTAGAGGTCGCTGTCCTGCGGCGGCAGGGTGAGCGCCCGCGCCTCGGCCGCGTCGACGGGGTACGGGCCGACGACCTCGACCGCGCCGTCCAGGCTCAGGGCGCCGGCGGTGCGCACGGGCGCGACCGCGATGCCGCGGAACCGCGCCCCGGTCATCGGCCGTGCTGCGGCGGCCTGTGCCGCGGAGAGTGGCTCGCGCGCCCAGAGCGCCGCGGGGAACCAGGCGCGGGCCAGCGGCAGGAGGTCCGTGTCCCGGGGGACCGCGAGGACGTGGCTGCCGTCGAGGGCCGCGAGAACCGCGGACGGTCCGGTCATGTCGGGACAGTAGCGGGCGAATGATGCAGGCGTGTTTCGGCGGCCGCCCGTCGTGGGGTCCGGGGCGACGGGTCAGGCGCGCACGTCGTGCAGGTGGTGCACCACGTCGTGCAGGAAGTACTGGCCGAGCGTGCGGACGGTGAACTCCGACCCGTTGCTGCGCCGGCCGGTGCGCTCCCAGGCGTCGCCCCCGACCGCGTCGAACCGGTCGGCCGTCACCTCGGCGGCGGCGGTGAGCTCCTCCGCCACGACCACCGGGTCCTGCAGGTCGTAGCGGTCCGCGAGGGCGGCCGCGTCCTGGTCCCAGTCGTCGAACAGCGGGTCGTCGTGGCCGAGCATCAGCTGCAGGCGCCGGCCGAACAGTCGCAGGACGTCGCGCACGTGGGCGCCGTACTCCAGCGGCGACCACACGTCCGGTGCCGGTCGCACGTGCGCGTCGTCGCGGTGCAGCACGGAGACCCACCGCGGGACGAGGTCGCGGACCGTGCCGCCGATGCCCGCCGGGTCGACGTCGGAGGCCGCGAACCTGCACTCCGGGCACCGCTCGCGCAGCACCCAGGTCCAGTCCTTGGCGTCCGGCGTGATCGCGGGCGGCAGGGTCGTGGCGGGCTCGGGATGGTGGTCGGTGTCCACGACCGCAACGCTAGCGGCATGCCCACGAGGGTGGGAACGCCCGGTTCGTCACGTGGATGCCCGACGTCCCGACCGGTGATGGTCGGGCGACGCGCCCCCTCCCGCGCGCCGCCCGACCGGGCACCTGGGGCGACGGGCTCCCACGAGAGGCGTCGCCGTCGATGCCACCGGTGCGACGTTATCGGCGCGACCGTTGCACGACCGTTGCACGACGAGATCCGTCACGGCGCCCGCCGGGACGACCCGTTCGGGTGCGGACGCGCTCGTCAGCGGGGGTGGGCCGGGGATCGGTGCCCGGCCGCTCACAACCGCTTCGACGGTGCTGTGAGAGGTGCTGGTCGGAGGGGTGGCGACGAAATCCGTCGTGCGCGGCAGCGGGGCCGCGGGGCACGGCGGCGGCGTCAGCGCAGGGTGCGGTTGAGCTGCGCGAGGCGGGTGTGGGCGCGCAGGTGGGCCGCCGACCCGATGGGTGCCACGCGCGCGAGCGTCTGCCACGCCTCCCAGTCGTCCGCGCCGGGGTCGCTCGCCGTCCAGCGGGCGACGAGACCCGGGTCGCCCGACGCGAGCGTGGCGGCGCGCACCTCGTCCTGGACCGTCGCCCGCACGCGCTCGACGCCCGGGGCGGTCGACCGCGGCAGGACCGAGCCGGCGTAGGCGCTCAGGGCGCCGGCGACGTCGCCGACGGCCAGCGCGTCCCGCACGGCGTCGACGTCGGTGCGCAGCGGCGCGGTGAGCCGGTAGGGCCGGGACTCCGACAGCAGCGGCCCGACCAGGCGGCGCAGACGCGAGATCTCGGCGCGCACCGTGACCTCGGACAGCTCGGACTCCGACAGCAGCACCGCCAGCTCGTCCCCGCGCAGCCCGGCGGGGTGCTCGGCGAGCAGCAGGAGGATCTCCGCGTGGCGGCAGGTCAGGCGACGGCGACCCGCGGGCGTGTGCAGCGTGCCGCCCTGGGTGCCGAGCACCCCCAGGCGTGCGCCCGGCGGTGCGCCCGCACCGGCGGTGAGGGTGGCCTCCACGGCCGCGACGGTCGCGCGCACGAGCGCCAGAGCCATCCACGACGCGGCGTCGTCGCGACCCGTGACGTCCAGGACCCCCAGCATCCGCCCCTCGGGGTCGTGCACCGGCACCGCGGCGCAGCTCCACGGGTGCACGACGCGGGCCCAGTGCTCGGTGCCCAGCACCTGCAGCGGCCTCCGGGTGGCCAGCGCTGTGCCGAGCGCGTTGGTGCCCACGGCGTCCTCCCGCCACGCGGCACCCTCGACGAACCCGACGCCGTCGAGCTCGCGGCGCACCGCACGGTCCCCGTCGACCCACAGCAGCCGGCCCGACTCGTCGCTCAGTGCCGCGACCCAGCCCGGGCCGGGCTCCACCAGCAGCCGGCGCACCGTGGGCACGGCACCCGACAGGGGGTGGCTGCTGCGCAGCTCGGCCAGGTCGGACCCGGCGACGTCGACCGGGGGTGTCGGCATCTCGGGGTCCACGCCCACGCGACGGCTGCGGCGCCAGGAGTCGGCGACGATGGGCCGGACCTGGCGCCCGGGGTCGTCGCCCGAGACCACGAAGCGCTCGTGGGCCGCCCGCACCACCGAGACGCGGCGCGTCCCGTGCTCGTCGAGGTGCCAGTCCCCGGGTCGCTCCGCGGGGATGGGGCCCGGCACCGCTGCGGCGCGCGCGCGACCCGCAGGAGGTCCCTCCTGCGGGTGGTGGGCGTGTCGGCTCATCGCGTCCGGGCTCTCGTCGGGCGGGGTCGTCCAGGTGATGCTGAGGCATTGTAGGCGAAAGCGACGAACCGCCGTGAGCAATGTCACACTTTCGCCCGTGTCACCCCTCGTCCGTGACGATCTTCCTGACAGGATGTGTCACGATGTCAGCATGCCGAAGATCATCGGGGCCTCGCTGCACGAGCACCGCGAGCAGACGCGCCGCCGCCTGTTCGAGGCGCTGTCGACGCTCATGAACGAGCGGGGCTTCGACGCGATCACCCTGGCCGACATCGCCGCCGCAGCAGGCGTGGGACGGACCGCCGTCTACAACCACTTCCCCGACAAGGAGGCGCTGCTCCTCGGCTTCATCACCCACGAGACCGAGCAGTACGCGGCCGGCCTGCAGGCGTCCCTCGACGACATCGTCGACCCCGTGGACCAGCTGCGCGCCTACGTCCGCGCCCAGGCCTCGCTGACGCGGGTCTACCACGTCGCGCCCGGGCCGGAGCTGCGATCCGTGCTGTCCCGGGGCGCCCAGCAGCGCGTCCGCGAGCACGTCCTCGTGGTCGAGCAGATCCTGCGCCGCATCCTCGCCGCGGGCATCGCCTCCGGCGCGTTCCCGGAGCAGGACCTCGCCACGACCGTCCCGCTCGTCAACGCGTGCCTGACCGGCCGCGGCCTGCCCGACGGCGGGCCGGAGCGTGAGCACGCGATCGCGCAGACCGAGGCGTTCGTGCTGCGTGCCGTCGGCGCGCGCGCCGCGGTGCCGGTCTGAGCGGGCAGCGGGGCCGGCGCGCCGGGGGGCGTGACGGTGCCGGACGCGACGGTGCCGGACGCGACGGTGCCGGACGTGACGGTGCGGCACGCGGTGGTGCCGGACGTGACGGTGCGGCACGCGGTGGTGCCGGACGTGACGGTGCCGGACGCGACGGCGCCGGACGCGGTGGTGCGGGGCGCGGTGGTGCCGGGCGCGCGGACCGGTCGGGCGCGGCGGTCCGTGGCGCGACCGGCGCACGCCCGACCGGTCGCGGTGACCGCCGGACGCACGGTGACCGCCGACCCGTCCGCGGTGCGGTCCCGGCGCGGGAGCCGCTGACGGCCGTCGAGCTCACCTACCTGCCCGGGCTGCGGGACGTGCTCGCCGCCGAGGTCGCCGAGGTGCTCCCCGGCGCCCGCGGGCTGCGCGACGTGCCGGACCGGGACGACGCCGTCGCGCTGGCGCTGCCCGGGCCGCTCGCGGCCGTGACGCAGCTGCGCACCGCGGTGGCCGCGTGGGTCGTCCTGCACCTCGACGTGCCGCGGCCCCGGTCGTTCACCAGCCCCGAGCACCTGGCCCGGATCGTCGACGCCGTGTACGCGTCGCTGCGCGTCGCCGGCTCGTCGACCTTCCGGTTCGAGGCGGCCGGCGCGGACTCCGCGGTCTTCGCGCGGCTCGCGGGCCTGCTGCACGAGGCGACCGGGCTGCGGCACGAGCCGGCGACGGGCGACCTGGTGGTGCGCGTGCGTCGCGGGCCGCGGCGGGGCGACGCCGACCCGGGGTGGGACGTGCTGGTGCGCGTCGGGCCCCGTCCGCTGTCCGCGCGCACGTGGCGCGTCGCCGACTTCCCCGGGGCGGCCAACGCGACGATCGCGGCGGCGGTCGCGCGCCTGGCCGGTGTGCACGGCGGGGACCGCGTCCTCAACCTCATGGCGGGCTCGGGCACGCTGCTGGTCGAGCGGCTGCTCGTCGGTCCGGCGGCGGCGGCCGTGGCGGTCGACCTCGACCCGGCGGCGCTCGACGCGGCCCGCGCGAACCTCGAGGCGGCGCGGCTGCTGACGCGCCCGCCCCGGCCGGCCCTGCTGCGGGCCGACGCCACGGACGCGGCGGCCCTGCTCGACGTCGTCGTCCAGCCGCTGGGCGGTGCGGCGGACGTGGTCCTGGCCGACCCGCCGTGGGGCACGCTCCACGGCTCCCACGCCGACGCCCCGCGGCTGCACGCGGGCCTGCTGCGGGCCGCTCATGCCGTCACCGCACCCGGCGCGCGCCTGGTGGTGCTGACGCACGAGGTCAAGGTGATGGAGCGGGTGGTACGCGACGCCGCGGAGCTGTGGACGCCGCGCTCCGTGACGCGCGTCTACGCCAAGGGGCACCACCCCCGCATCCACGTCCTCGACCGTCGGTGACCGCCCCGCGGCGAGCGCCGGTGACGGGACCGCCGGGGTGTCGCCGCTGCGGGTGCCTGGGACGCACGTCCCGCTGAAACGCTTAGCACTCTCGCGCGGCGCGGAGTGAGGCCGCACGGTGGTCGAGCCCTCGTGGCGCCCTGTCGTCCTCGGATCGCATCGTTGCGACCCGCCCGGGCGAGCGCGGACGGGGCACCGTCGTCACCGACCCCCAGGAGACATGCATGTCCATCCGTACCCGGAGCAGCAGCCGGTTCGGCCGGCTCGCCCGGCTCGCCCTCGCCGTCCCCCTGGCGCTCGCGGCCACCGGCCTCGTCGCCACGTCCGCGTCCGCCCACGGGTCGGTCACCGACCCGGCGTCCCGCAACTTCAGCTGCTACGACCGGTGGGGCGACGACCACCTCAACCCGGCCATGGCGCAGCAGGACCCCATGTGCTGGCAGGCGTTCCAGGCCAACCCCAACACCATGTGGAACTGGAACGGCCTCTACCGTGAGAACGTCGGGGGCCGGCACGAGGCCGTGATCCCCAACGGCCAGCTCTGCTCCGGCGGCAAGACGCAGAACGGTCTGTACGCGTCGCTCGACACCCCGGGCCCGTGGACGATGACGAACGTCCCCACGTCGTTCACGCTGACGCTCACCGACGGTGCCAAGCACGGCGCGGACTACATGCGCATCTACGTCTCGAAGGCGGGCTTCGACCCGACGACGGAGGCGCTCGGCTGGGACGACCTCGACCTCGTGAAGGAGACCGGGCGCTACGGCACGACGGGCCTCTACCAGACCGACGTGAACCTGGCGGGCCGCTCCGGCCGCGCCGTCCTGTTCACCATCTGGCAGGCCAGCCACCTCGACCAGCCGTACTACCTGTGCTCGGACATCAACATCGGCGGCGGCGGCAACCCCGGCCCGACGCCCACGCCGACCCCCACGCCGACCCCGTCGGTCACGCCCACGCCGACCCCGTCGGTCACGCCCACCCCGACCCCGACGCCGTCCGTCACCCCCACGCCCACCACGGCTCCCGGCGGGGCGTGCACGGCCACGGTCAAGGCGGCCAACGCCTGGTCGGGCGGCTGGCAGGGTGAGGTCGTCGTGACCGCTGGTTCCGCCGCGATCCGCGGGTGGAAGGTCACGGTCGGCGGCGCCACGATCACGCAGGCGTGGAGCAGCACGCACAGCGGCGGCGTCCTGACGAACGCCGACTGGAACGGCTCCCTGAGCGCCGGCGCCAGCACCACGGCCGGCTTCATCGCCACGGGCGCACCCGGCTCGCTGACGGCCACCTGCGCGACGGCCTGACGCATCCCGAAACCCGCCGGCACACGCCGGCGGCAGCACGACCCCGCGGGGGCACGACCCGCGGGCGGCACGGCCTGACGGCCGGGCACAGCCACCCCTCCGGCTGTGCCCGGCCGTCGCACGTCCGGGGCGGGGCCGGGCACGCCGGATCCCCTGGGTGACCACCGGCCACGTGGGGACGGTTGCCGGCGGTGGCAGTGCTCCCCGGTGACCAGTGGTCGGCGGGACGGGGTCGGCGACCAGCTGGTGGCACGGGCGTTGCGCAGGGGACCGGGTCGGGGAGGATGTGGGCGTGACGTCGACCGCTGCCCCCCGTCTGCCCCGTGTGCGCGCGTCCGAGCTGGTCGGACGCGGCTGGCTCAACACCGGTGGCAAGGACGTGACCCTCGCCGACCTGCGCGGGAAGGTCGTCGTCCTCGACTTCTGGACGTTCTGCTGCATCAACTGCCTGCACGTCCTCGACGAGCTGCGGGAGATCGAGGAGCGGCACCGCGACGTCCTCGTCATCATCGGCGTGCACTCGCCCAAGTTCGTGCACGAGGCCGACCCGGTCGCGCTCGCGGCGGCGGTCGAGCGGTACGAGGTGCACCACCCGGTGCTCGACGACCCGGACCTCGTGACGTGGCAGGCGTTCACCGCGCGCGCGTGGCCGACGCTCGTCGTCATCGACCCCGAGGGGTACGTCGTCGCGCAGATGGCCGGCGAGGGGCACGCCCACGCGGTGGAGACGCTGGTGCGCGACCTCGTCACCGAGCACGAGGCGAAGGGCACGCTGCACCGCGGTGACGGCCCGTACGTCGCGCCGACGCCGCAGCCGACGACGCTGCGGTTCCCCGCCAAGGCGGTCGAGCTGCCCGGGGGCACGTTCCTCGTGGCCGACGCCGGCCACCACGCGCTCACCGAGGTCGCCGCGGACGGCGAGACGCTCGTGCGGCGCATCGGGTCCGGCGAGCGCGGGCTCGTCGACGGGGGCCCGGACGAGGCCCGGTTCAGCGAGCCCAACGGCCTGTGCCTCGTCCCCCACGGGCTGCGCGAGCGCGTCGGGTACGACGTGCTGGTCGCCGACACCGTCAACCACGCGCTGCGCGGCGTGCGGCTCGCCGACGGGTACGTGACGACCGTCGCGGGCACGGGTGAGCAGTACATGGTCGGGGCCGTCGACAACGTCACGCCGTTCGACGGCGACACCGCGAACCCCGCCGAGGCCGGCGTGGGCGACCAGTGGCCGCCGCGGCAGGTGAAGCTGTCCTCGCCGTGGGACGTGACGTGGTCGCAGCGGCTCTCGGCGTTCGTCGTCGCGATGGCCGGCAACCACACGCTGTGGGCGTTCGACCCGGAGCAGGGATCGGTCACGCACCTCGCCGGGACGATGAACGAGGGCCTCGTCGACGGGGCCCCGGAGCTGTCGTGGTTCGCGCAGCCGTCGGGCCTGTCGGTGGACGCCGACGGTCGCATCTGGCTCGCCGACGCCGAGACGTCCGCGCTGCGGTGGGTCGACCCCGAGGACGCGTCGGTGCACTCGGTCGCCGGGACCGGGCTGTTCGACTTCGGCCACCGCGACGGCGCTGCCGACCAGGCGCTGTTCCAGCACCCGCTGGGCGTCGCGGCCCTGCCGGACGGCTCCGTGCTCGTCGCCGACACCTACAACGGCGCGCTGCGCCGCTGGCAGCCGGGCGACGGCGACGCGCCGGGCACGGTGACCACGCTCGCGACCGACCTGGCCGAGCCCAGCGGCCTGGTGCTGCCGGCCGGTGACACCGACCACGTGCTCGTCGTCGAGTCCGCGGCGCACCGCCTCACGCGCATCGCGCTCCCCGCCGGCGCGGGCGAGCAGGTCGACGCCGGCGCGCACCGCACCCAGCGGCCCGTCACGGAGATCGGCACCGACGTCGCGCTCGAGGTCGTGTTCCACCCCGCCGCGGGCCAGAAGCTCGACGACCGGTGGGGCCCGTCGACGTCCCTGCAGGTGTCGGCCACACCGGCGGGGCTGCTGCTCAACGGGGCGGGCGACGACGTCGCTCTCACCCGCACGCTGCGGCTCGACCCGACGGTCGGCGAGGGCGTCCTGCACGTCACCGCGCGCGCGGCGAGCTGCGACGCCGACCCCGCGATCGAGCACCCCGCCTGCCACCTGGCCGCCCAGGACTGGGGCGTGCCCGTGCGCGTGGTCACGGGTGCCCCGGAGTCGCTGACTCTGCCGCTGCACGGCTGACCGGCTGACCCTGCCGCTGCGCGGCGGGACGGCTGCGCGGCGGGACGGCTGCGCGGCGGGACGGCTGCGCGGCGGGACGGCTGCGTGGCGCCCGCGGTCGGCCGCGCCCTCGGGTGCGCCGACCGCTCGGGCCTCAGCCCGCGCCGACGCCCTCGGGCGGACCGGCGCCGTCGACGGCGATCGCGACGAGCGCGTGCAGCGCCGTCTGCACCTGCCGGCCGGTCGACGCCGCGGCCGCGACGGCCACCTCGACGACCCACTCGTCGCGCTCGACCGTCAGCAGGCGGGTCTCGGACGCGTCGGCGGGGCTGCCGCCGCGGGCGACCGTCGTGAACGTCTGCGACCCGGGCATGCGCTCGCGGACGGCCCACGAGTCGCCGCCCAGCGTCTCGGTGGCGGCGGCCGCGAACGCGCAGAGGCGCGGGACCACCGCGGGGGCTGCGGCGCCGATCGCCACGGCACCACCGGCGGTGAGGCGCTCGACGGCCTGCACCGGGTCGGAGATGGGCGGGGTGGTGCGGGCGCGGGCCCGTGCCCGGCGGCGCTTGGCCTGGTACTGCGCCTGGTCGGCGCGGCGGAAGAGGTGCCGGGCCTCGACCGAGCCCATGACGGCCGTCGACGCGACCCCGTAGGAGATCGCGGCGCCGTGCGGCAGCGGGAACTTCGCCACGGTGGTGGCCATGGTCGTCGCGACCACCTCGCGTGGCTGGTCGACCGTGACCAGGCAGAACTCGTCCCCGCCGATCCGCGCGGCGGTGGCGCCCGGGATCGCGTCCGCGGCGCGCCGCAGCACGTCCGCCACGGCCCGCAGCAGGTCGTCGCCCGCGTCGTGCCCCAGCTCGTCGTTGACGCGCTTGAGGCCGTCGACGTCGCACATGACCACGCACGTCTCGCGCCCGGAGGCCAGGGCGGCCTCGGCCGCCTGGTCGGCGGTCCGCCGGTTGGCCAGGCCGGTCAGCGGGTCGTCCGCGACGATGTGGCGCATCTGCTGCTCGAGGTCCACGCGGGCGATCGCCCCGGCGGCGAGCGCCGCCAGCACCTCGGCGGTCGCCACGTCGTCGACGTGGAAGAGCGAGGAGTCGACGTCGCGGACGACGGTGATCTGGCCCCACACGGCATCGTTGACGACCACGGGCGCGGTCAGGGCGGACGCGGCACCGACCTCCCGCAGCATCTCGACCTCGACGCGGTCGCCGGCCGACGTGTCGCCGGGGCGCACCGAGCGGCCGTGCGCGTCGAACGCGTGGGCCACCCAGCTCTCGCGGTTGCGCAGCAGGGCGCGCAGGGCCGGACGGTCGTCGGCCCGGTAGGTGGTGCTGAGGAACTGGTGCCAGCGCGGGTCGTTGCTCGGCGGGTCGAGGTGGACGACGCGGCTGGTCTCCTGGGTGATCCGGGCGACGGCGCAGGCGTCGGCGCCCAGCACGTCGACCGCGGCCTGGGCGGCCGCCTCGACGACCTCCTCGACGCGCCGGCAGGCGTCGAACCGGTGCGCGGCCACGGCGAGGCCACGCACGCCACCGAGGTCGGAGGCCGACAGGCCACCTCGGTGCGCACCCTTCGCCGTCGTGGCCCTGCGCGTCACGGAGCCCATCATCGGGCCTGCACCCCCCATCCGCCGAGCACGGTCCGTGAGAGGTCCGTGAGATCACTCGTCCGCGCCGTCGTTCCCCGTCGGGGTGGCGGTGCCGTGCCCGACGTCCTCGAGGGGTCCGTGCAGCCGTGGGACGAGTGTCCCACGTGCTGGAAACGTTTCGGAGGGTTGCCGCCCTCGCTGCCGGTACGCACCCTGAACGCCACACCGCACCGATCGGTGCCCGCCCCCCGCGGCGACCTGCCGCCGCTCGCGTGAGAGGGATCTCCATGCCCCGCACCCTGTCCAGACGCCGCGCGCTCGGGGGTGCCGCCGCCACCGTGCTCGTGGCCGCGGCGCTCGTCGCCGTGCCGACCGCCGCGCAGGCGCACGGCGGCCTGACCAACCCGCCGACCCGCACCTACGTCTGCTACACCGACGGCCTGGCCGGCGGTCAGGCAGCCGGCGAGGCGGGCAACATGAAGCCGACCAACCCGGCCTGCGTCAACGCCTTCGCCGACAGCAACTACTCGTTCTACAACTGGTTCGGCAACCTGCTCGGGACCATCGCGGGCCGCCACGAGACCATCGCCGACGGCAAGCTCTGCGGCCCGGACTCGCGGTTCGCCGCGTACAACACCCCGTCGTCGGCGTGGCCCACGACGCGCGTGACACCGGGGCAGACGATGACCTTCCAGTACGCGGCGGTCGCACGGCACCCCGGGTACTTCACCACCTGGATCACCAAGGACGGCTGGAACCAGAACGAGCCGATCGGGTGGGACGACCTCGAGCCCGCGCCGTTCGACCGGGTGCAGGACCCGCCGCTGCGCGAGGGCGGTCCCGCCGGTCCCGAGTACTGGTGGAACGTGAAGCTGCCGTCGGACAAGAGCGGCAAGCACGTGTTGTTCAACATCTGGGAGCGCACCGACAGCCCGGAGTCGTTCTACAACTGCGTGGACGTCGACTTCGGCGGGGGCGGCAACCCCGGCCCCACGCCCACGCCCACGCCCACGGTCACGCGCACCCCGACGCCGACCCCGTCGGTGACGCCGAGCCCCACCCGCACGCCGACGCCGACGCCGACGCCGACCGTGACCCCCACCCCCACCCCGTCCGTGACGCCCACGCCCACGGTCCCCGCGGACTCGGTGTGCGAGCTCGAGGTGGACGTCACCAACGCCTGGCAGGGCGGCTTCCAGGGCAACGTGACGGTCTTCAACGCCACGATGGAGCAGGTCGACGGCTGGGAGGTGAGCTGGAGGTTCACCAACGGCGAGTCCGTCCAGCAGGCGTGGAGCTCCACGACCACGCAGTCCGGCTCCACGGTGACGGCGCGCAACGTGGCCTGGAACTCGACGATCGGGCACCACAACGCGGTGTCGTTCGGGTTCATCGGCTCCGGGACGCCCCAGGCCGTGACCGGCGCGACGCTGAACGGGAATCCGTGCATCGTCCGCTGACGACCGTCCGCTGACACCGTCCGCCGACGGTCGTCGGCCGGGCTGCGACACCGATGCGCCCGCACCCTCCGGGGTGCGGGCGCGTCGTCGCGCTGCGCACCCGCGGCACCCGCGGCACCCGCGGCACCCGCGGCACCCGCGGCACCCGCGGCACCCGCGGCACCCGCGGCACCCGACGACGCCCGGCGGCGCGCGTCAGCCGCGTGCTGCGATCGGCCCCGTCGGGCGGACGTGCACGCTCACGCCGTGCACGCTCGCCGGCACGCCCAGCCGTCGGGCGGACGCGTCGTCCCCCAGGACGCGGACCAGGACGCCGTAGCCGTCCGCCTCGGGCGCGATGCCGACGCCGGCCACCCCGTCCCGGCCGGCCAGGGCGGCCTTGATCTCGTCCTTGGCCCGGCGGGCCTCGTCGAGGTCGGCCACTGCACACCTCCCGCGCCGGTCGGGCGCGCGGCCCGCGGCCCCCATCAGGCGAGCAGGGTCGCGTCGAGCGCCTCGAGGACGGCATCGATCGGGTTGACGTACGTCAACCCACGACCATTGTCCCCCCCGGTCTCCGACCCGGCAAAGAGCAGTCCCAGGGCGACGCCGTCCTGGCGGTAGACGAGCGAGCCGGAGTCGCCCCCGCGGGAGAACGGCAGGCGCCCTGCGCCCTCGATCTCGATCTGGTCGTCGAAGCGCAGGTTGCCGAGCTCCTCGCCGTAGCCGACGACCACGTCGTCGAGCTCGATCGCCGTGACCACACCGGTCGTGACGGCCGTGGTCCGCCCGACCTTGCCGACGGTCTCGCCGCCGAGCGCCCGGGCCGTGCGGGTGATGCGGCCCACCGGGTAGGTCGGGTCGACGTCCTGCTCGTCGAGCAGGGCGACGGCCGCGTCGACGACGGCGGTGCGTCCGGGCGCGAGCGGGACGACGCGGGCGAGCGTGCCCACACGGTCGCGCGGTGCGCGGCCGCCGTCCGCCGGGCCGGGCTGCAGCACCGTGTCACCCGGGCGGGCCGCGGGCGAGCCGGCGAGCACGTGGTAGTTCGACAGCGCGTGCACCACGCCGCCGACCAGGACGAACGCGCCCAGCGTGCCGGCCGTGACGTCGACGTGCGCGATGGACACCCCCGGGCGCAGCGGGCGCACGCGGCCGGTCTCGCCGAGCGCCTGCGCCGTGACCACGGGGGGCCGGGGGCCCGGCACGGGGGGTGCGTCCCCGCCGGTGGCCGCACCCAGGTCGGTGCCGATCCGGGTGCCGCCGAGGTCGGTGACCGGGCCGGTGCCCGGCTCGGTGCCGACGCCGTTGCCGGGTCCGCCCGCGCCGCCGGTGCCGGGGTCGTCGCCCAGCGGACGGATGCGGCCGGTGCGTCGCACGTCGACGGCGGTTCCCACCTCGCCGATCTCGTCGGCGACGCGGCGTGCGAGGTCGCGGACCCCGGGCACGTCCCGCCGGTAGCGCAGGGCGACGCCGTACCGACCGTCGCCGCGCGGCGCGAGCCCGACGGACAGACGCGGCGCGGGCACCCCGCTGGTCGACGCCTGGACGTCCTTCTCGATGAGCTCGCGTGCCACCGCCAGCGCGTGCGCCTTGGCCTGCCGTGCCTCGTCCCGGTCCATGCGGTCCCCTCCGTCGTCGCCCCCTGCGGACGCCCGCGGTGCGGCTGCGGGCGGGCGCCCATTGTGTCCGGGTCGTCCGACATGCGCCCCTCGTGCCCGCTCCACGGACGCACCGGACGCCCACCGACCGGCACGCACGACGACGCCCCACCCGGTCGGACCGGGCGGGGCGTCGGCGAGCCGTGCGGCGTCAGGCGGTCGGCGGGAGCGGGGGCTCCTCGCGGTGCTCGACGACCTGCCGGTGGGTCGTGTTGGTGCGCTGGGAGTTGAGCGCCACGGCCAGGATCAGCGCGAGGGCGCCCGCACCCATGCAGATGTACCCGATGACCGTGAGGTCGACGCCCTCGATCCGGTCGGAGACCCCGAACGAGAGGATCGCCCCGATCACCAGGAGTGCGATACCGCCACCGATGCCCATGTCGCTCCTTCGTCGTGCCCGGTGCGGACCTCGGTGGCCCGCCTGGCAGGCGAGTCTGGTGCCGTCGGGCGGGTCCCGCACGTCGAGAGCCCGCCGCACCCGGACGGGCGTCCGGCACGACCGCGCCGAGATGCCGGTGCAGCGCGGTCCCGGTAGACACGTCCCATGGGTGTTCTCGTGCGGTCCGTCGCTCTCGGTCTCGCGTCGGGCGGTCGCTCCGCGGTCGCCGTCGCCGTCCCCGTGCACGCTGCCACGCGCGGTCACCACGGCCTGGCGGCACGCGCGCTGCGCGGCCTGACCGCCGCCGCCGTGCTCGGCGAGATGGTCACCGACAAGCTCCCGGCCACGCCCAGCCGCCTCGTGCCCGTGCAGATCGGCGGGCGCATCGTCGCCGGTGCGACGGGGGCCGCGGCGCTGGCGGTCGTCGACCGCCGGGGGCCGGGGGCCGTGCTGGTCGCGGCGCTCGCGGGTGGCGCCGGTGCGTTCGCCGGGTCGGTGGGCGGGGCGTCGTGGCGGCAGTGGGCGGCCGAGCAGGGACCGGACGCGCTGCGCCCGGACGTGCGCGCGGCGCTCGTGGAGGACGCGCTGGTGCTCCTCACGGCCCGCACGCTCGCGCACGGTCGCTGAGCCGGGCACCGGTCCCCGGGCGCCGGCTCCCGGAGACCGCGTCCCCGGCCCTCTACGGTGACGTCATGCCCTGGCAGACCGTCACCTCGCGCATCGTCCACCGGAACCCCTGGATCACCGTGCGGGAGGACGACGTCGTCGCGCCCGACGGCCGGCCCGCGCGGTACGGCGTGGTCGAGGTGCGGCCGGCGGTGTTCGTCGTCGCGCTGACCGACGACGACGAGGTCGTGCTGGTGACCACCGACCGGTACACCGTCGGGCCCGGGTCGGTGGAGGTGCCCGCGGGCGGCACGGACGGCCAGGAGCCGCTGGTCGCGGCGCAGCGCGAGCTGGCGGAGGAGGCCGGTCTCACCGCGCGGGAGTGGACGCCCGTCGGGGAGGTCGACGCCCTGAACGGCGTCGCCCGGGCCGTCGAGCACGTGTTCGTCGCCCGCGGTCTGGCGCCCGTGGCCGAACCGGCCGCGACCGCGCGCGAGCAGGCGACCGAGGGCATCACCGCCGTGCGGACCGTGCCGTTCGGCGAGGTGCTCGGCATGATCCGCCGCGGTGAGGTGCGGGACGCCGAGACGGTGACGGCCGTCGCGCTCGCGGCGCTGCACCTGGGTCGGCTCGCCTGAGACGGCCCGGGGCCCACGGTGCGGTCGCACCGCGGGCCCCGGCCGCCCGGGACGTCCTCAGACGAGCGGCGTCACCACGGCGGTGCTGCGCAGCGCGCGGTCCGCACCGGGGTACCGGCGCGGCCCCGTGAGCTCCACCCGCGCGGTCAGCACGTCACCCTCGCTGGAGCCGCCCACCTGCACGCCGACCGTGCCCGGGTCGACCACGCGCCGCAGGTCCACGCCCGTGTACGACGTCAGGTCGGCGGGCACGGCGAACGTGACGCGCGCCGCGGTGCCCGGCTCGAGCGGCACGCGCGCGTACCCGGCCAGCTGCTTGACGGGCCGCGCGACGTCGGCGACGGGGTCGGACAGGTAGAGCTGCACGACCTCGGTGCCGGCACGCTCGCCGGTGTTGGTGACGGTCACGGCGACGTCGAACGCGCCGTCCGTCGGCACACCGCACGCGGTGACGCGCAGGTCGTCGTACGCGAACGTCGTGTACGACAGCCCGTGGCCGAACGGGAACGCCGGACCGGGGTCGAGGTTGCTGATCTTGTCGAGCCGTCGGGTCAGCGGTGCGCCCAGGTAGGTCTGCGGGCCGCCGCCCGGGTCGCGCGGCACCTGCACGGGCAGCCGGCCCGACGGTGTGACGCGGCCGCTGAGCACCCCGGCGATCGCGCCGGCGCCCTCCTCGCCCGGCATGAACGCCTGCACCACCGCCGCGGCGCGGTCGAGGAAGGCCCCCAGCGCGTAGGGGCGCCCCGAGACGACCACGAGGACGACGGGCGTCCCGGTGGCCAGGACGGCCTCGACCAGGTCGTGCTGGACGCCCGGCAGCCGCAGGTCGCTCGCGTCGCAGCCCTCGCCGGACGTGCCGCGGCCGAACATGCCGGCGCGGTCACCGACCGTCAGCAGGACCACGTCGGCGTCGCGCGCGGCCGCGACGGCGGCGTCGAACCCGGAGCGGTCGTCGTCCACCACGGCGCACCCGGGCTCGTGCACCACGTCGGCGCCGTCGAGCTCGGCGCGCAGGGCGTCCAGCAGCGACGGGACCTCGACGCCCATGCCGAGCTCGGGGTGCCGGGGCAGCACGTGGATCGGGTACGAGTAGCACCCGAGCAGCACGCCGGGGTCGGCGGCGGACGGGCCGACCACCGCGACGCGGCGCGTGGTGCGCGCGTCGAGCGGCAGCACGCCCGCCGGGTTGGCCAGCAGCACGACCGACTCCTCGGCCAGGCGCCGGGCGAGGTCCCGGTTGCCGGGGGCGTCGAGGTCGATCGGCTCGTCGTCGGGGGCACCGCCGGGGGGCGTGCCGTCCGCGGCCGGGGCGTCGAGCAGGCCCAGCTCGGCCTTCTGCCGCAGCACGCGCCGCACGGCGCGGTCGACGACGGCCTCGTCGAGCCCGCCGTCGGCCACCAGCGGGCCCAGCAGGCCGAAGCACATGGTGTTGGGCAGCTCGACGTCCATGCCGGCGCGCAGCGAGCGGGCGCCCGCGTCCACGGCGTCGGCGGCCGTGCCGTGGGCGGTGGCGAGGAACGCGACCGCCCAGTAGTCGGACACCACGGTGCCCTCGAAGCCCCACGTGTCCCGCAGCAGGTCGGTGAGCAGCGCCGACGACGCCGCGACCGGCTCGCCGTCGAGGTCGGCGTAGGAGTTCATGACCGAGCGGGCGCCGCCCTCGCGCACCGCCATCTCGAACGGCGGCAGCAGCACGTCGGCGAGCTCGCGCGGGCCGACGGACACCGGCGCGTGGTTGCGCCCGCCGCGCGAGGCGGAGTACCCGACGAAGTGCTTGAGCGTCGCGACGACGCCCTGCTCCTCCATGCCCTGCACGTACGCGGTCGCGATGGTCGCCACGGCGTACGGGTCCTCGCCGATGGTCTCCTCGACGCGGCCCCAGCGGTAGTCGCGGACCACGTCGAGCACCGGGGCGAGGCCCTGGTGGACGCCGAGGCGGCGCAGGTCCCGCCCGATGGCCGCGCCGACCTCGTGGACGAGGTCGGGGTCGAACGCGGCACCCCACGCCAGCGGCGCCGGGTACACCGTCGCGCCGTACGACGTGACACCCGTGAGGCACTCCTCGTGGGCGATGGCCGGCAGCCCCAGCCGGTGGTTCGCGACGAGCTCGCGCTGCGTGCGGGCGAGCTTGGCCCGGCCCTCGTCGGCCGGGACCGGGTCCGTGCCCAGCACGCGGGTCAGGTGGCCCAGCCCGTGCCGCGACGCGGTCGCGAAGTCGGGCCGGCGCGCACCGAACGTGTCCTGCATCGGCGCGACGACCTCACCCGCGCCGCGCCGGTCGAACCAGTGGCTGCCCAGCTGGGCGAGCTTCTCCTCCAGGGTCATGGACGCCAGGAGCAGCTCGACGCGCTCGTGCGTCGGACGGGTCGTGTCGTGCCACGGGTGCGTGGTGGTGCCGGTGGTGCTCGTGCTCAACGTGGTCCTTCCCGAGGCGCCGGCGGCTGTGCCGGCGGGGCGGTGGAGTCGCGGACGACGAGGGACGTCGCCAGCTCGATGTGGTGCGAGTCGGGCATGCTGCCGGCGTCCATGGCCAGGACCGTGCGCAGCGCGACGCGCCCGATGTCCCGCAGCGGCTGGTGCACGGTGGTCAGCGGCGGGTTGGTCCAGGCGGCGACGTACGTGTCGTCGTAGCCGACGACGGACAGGTCGCGCGGCACCACCAGACCGAGGCGTCGCGCGGCCTCGAGGACACCCAGGGCCTGGGCGTCGCTGCTGGCCAGGAGGGCGGTGGGCGGGTCGGCGCGGCGCAGCAGGTCGTCGGCGGCGCGCAGCGCCGCGTCGTGGTCGAACGCGACGTGCCGCACCAGCGCGGGGTCCAGGGTGACGCCCGCCGCCTGGCAGGCGGAGCGGAAGCCGTCGACGCGCGCGACGGCGCTGATGGACGCCTCGGGGCCCGCGACGACGCCGATGCGGGTGTGCCCCAGGCCCAGCAGGTGCTCACCGGCGGTGCGCCCGCCGGTCCAGTTGGTCGAGCCGACCGAGACCAGCTCGGGGGTCGTCAGGTGCAGCGGGTCGATGACGACCACGGGCAGCCGTGCCCGGGCGATGCTGTCGTACGTGGTGTCGGTGACCTGCGCCGTCACGACGATCGCGCCGGTGCGGCGTGCCGAGATCAGCCGCCGCGTCCAGCTGGACGGCGGCTCGGGCCGGTCGCCGCCGCCGCGCCGCACGCGCGAGACGGTGACGTCGACGTCCACCTCCTCGGCGGCGAGGGTGACGCCGCGCAGCACCTCCATCGCGTACGGGCTGTCGAGCTTGTCGACCATGAACTCGACCGTGCGCCGGGTCTCGGCGTGGCGGGCCCCGGGGGTGCGGTAGCCGAGCTCGGCGACCGCGGCCTCGACGCGCTCACGGGTGGCCGGTGCCACGTCGGTGTGCCGGTTGACGACCTTGGAGACGGTCGCGATCGACACGCCGGCGCGCTCGGCGACGGCGGTGAGCGTCGGGCGTCGTGCGGCTGCGGGCATGTGCCCCCCTTCACGGTTCAGGCCGAACGTAACCGTCCCCGACCGAAAACTTCAAGATGGCCGTTGATCCGTTTCAGCGGCGGCGGCGGGTGAGATCGGCGCGTTGACACGGGCGACAGGCGAAAACTACGGTGAAAGCGTCGCCCCCGAGGGCGAAAAGTTTTCGACGAGGAGAACTGGAGTCTCAACGATGAGTTCCACCATTGCGCGGCGGGTCCGCGCGACCGCCGCCGTCGTCGGCGTCGCCCTCGCCCTGGCGGCCTGCGGATCCGGTACGACGCCCCAGCTCGGCGACGGCGGCACCGCCGCCCCCGGCGGCAGCGGCGACGCCGCGATCGTCTGGGGTCTCGAGGGCGGTCAGTCGGAGTCGTACGTCGCTGCGGTCGACCGCTGGAACGAGGAGCACCCCGACCAGCCCATCGAGCTGCAGATGTTCGGCAACCAGGGCTACAAGGACAAGCTCCGCATCGCCCTCGGTGCCGGCCAGGGCCCCGACCTGATGTTCAGCTGGGGCGGCGCGGCGCTGAAGACGTACGTCGACGCCGGGTACGTCGAGCCCATCGACGACCCCGCGATCACCGACCGCTACCTGCCGTCGGTGCTCGACACCGTGACGTTCGACGGCAAGGTCTACGGGGCCGCGATCAACAACATCCAGCCCGTCGTCATCCTCTACAACGACGCGGTCTTCCGGCAGGTCGGCGCCGAGCCGCCCACGACCTGGGACGAGCTGCTCGACCTCGTGCCCGTGTTCGAGGAGGAGGGCATCGCCCCGATCGCCCTCGCCGGCCAGTCCAAGTGGCCGCAGCTGCCCTACCTGGGGTACCTCGTCGACCGCATCGGCGGGCCCGAGGTGTTCGACGCGATCGTGGCGAACGAGCCCGACGCGTGGTCCCACCCGGCGGTCACGCAGGCGCTCACCGAGATCCAGACCCTCGTGGAGGCCGGCGGCTTCGTCGACGACCACGCGTCGATCGCCTACGAGACCGGCGCGGCCGACGCGCTGCTCTACACCGGGCGCGCCGCGATGATGGTCGTCCTGTCGCAGGCGTACTCCAACATCAAGACCGCCGCACCGGACTTCGTGGAGTCCGGCGACCTCAAGGCCGTCCCCTTCCCGGCCTACGACGGCGGTGCCGGGGACCCGGCCAACCTGGTGGGCAACCCGTCGAACTTCTGGTCCGTCAACGCCTCGGCGACCGACGAGCACAAGGAGACGGTGCTGGCGTTCCTGGCCGAGCAGGTGATGAACGAGGAGTACATCGGCGAGATCCTCGACCGGTCCGCGGTCCCGGGCGTCACCACCGCGCGCGACCAGATCACCGAGCGCGACGACACGTTCGCCGAGATGGTCGTCGAGCTCACCGAGGCCGCACCGCACTTCCAGCTCTCCTGGGACCAGGCGATCAACCCGTCGCAGGCCGAGCAGCTCACGACCCACCTCGACCGCGTCTTCCTGCTGCAGACCACGCCGGAGGAGTTCGTGTCGGCGATGAACGCGACGCTGGACGCGCAGTGACGACCACCCTCCCTGCCGTCCCCGCGGGTGCCGCCGGCACCCGCGGGGACGGGCCCGGCGCGCGGCGACGCAGCGAGCGGCAGCCGGTCTCGGCGTGGCTGCTCGCGCCCGCACTGATCCTGTTCGGCGGGTTCGCGCTCGTCCCCCTCGGCGGCGCCGTGGCGCTGTCGTTCACCTCGTGGAACGGGCTGGGCACACCCGCCTGGCTCGGCCTCGACAACTGGGGCGCGGTCCTCACCGACCACGTCACCTGGCTCACCCTGTGGATCACGCTGCAGGTGATGGTCGGTACCTGGCTCGTCCAGACGCCGCTGAGCCTGCTGCTGGGCGTCTACCTGGCGCCGCGCGGCCGGTGGCGGGCGTGGATGGCCGCGGTGTACTTCATCGCCCTGCTGATGTCGTCGTCCGCCGTCGCGCTGGTGTTCAAGAACCTGCTGGACCCGAACTTCGGTCTCGCGGGGCCGGCCGGCCCGGGGTTCCTGCGGCACAGCTGGCTCGGTGACCCGAACACCGTGCTCATCGCCGTGATCCTCATCATCGCGTGGCACTTCGTGCCGCTGCACACGCTGCTGTACCAGGCGGGCGCGCGGCAGATCCCCGGCTCGCTGTACGAGGCGGCGCAGCTCGACGGCGCGGGCACCGTGCGCCGGTTCTTCTCGATCACGATGCCGCAGCTGCGGTACACGATCGTCACGTCGTCGACGCTCATGCTCGTGGGCTCGCTGACGTACTTCGACCTCGTCTTCGTGCTCACCGCCGGCGGCCCGGGCTACGCGACGCGGCTGCTGCCGCTGCACATGTACCTCACCGGCTTCACCGCCACCGAGATGGGCCGGGCCAGCGCGATCGCCACCATCCTCGCCGTCGTCGGCCTGGCGCTGTCCCTCGGCCTGACACGCCTGTCCGGCTTCACCCGGATGCAGAGCCAGCAGGAGGGCCTGTGATGGTCACCACCGAGGCCGTGCGCCCCGCCACCCCCACCGCGGAGGCCCCGCCGCGGCGCCGCCGCGACCGGATCCGCCCCAACCTGCCCGCCGGCGTCGGCTCGCTGCTGTGGCTCTCCGTCGTCATCGTGCCCGTGTACTGGGTGGTGGTGACGAGCCTGCGCACGCAGCAGCACTTCTTCACCGACCACCCGCTGGGCCTGCCCACCGAGCCGACGCTCGACAGCTACCGCCAGGTCATCGACAGCGGGTTCGACCGCTACCTGCTCAACTCGGTGGTCGTCACGGTGGGCGCCGTCGCCCTGACCATCGCCGTCGCGCTGCTCGCGGCGTACACGATCACGCGCAACACGTCGCGGTTCGTGGCCCGGTCGTTCTCGCTCTTCCTGCTGGGCCTGGCGATCCCGCTGCAGGCCGCGATCGTCCCGATCTTCTACATGATCACCAAGATGGGGCTGTACGACACGCTCCTGGCGCTCGTGCTCCCCACCGCGGCGTTCGCGGTGCCGATCACGGTGATCATCCTGGTGAACTTCCTGCGGGACATCCCCAAGGAGCTGTTCGAGTCGATGCGCGTCGACGGCGCGGGGGAGTGGCAGGTGCTCACCCGCCTCGTGCTGCCGCTGAGCCGCCCCGCCATCGCGACGGTCGCCATCTACGACGGCCTCAACGCGTGGAACGGGTTCCTCTTCCCCCTCGTGCTCACCCAGAGCCCCGAGCAGCGCGTGCTGCCGCTCGCGCTGTGGGCGTTCCAGGGCGAGCTCACCATCAACGTCCCCGCCGTCATGGCCGCCGTCGTACTGTCGGCGCTGCCGATCTTCCTGCTGTACGTCATCGGACGTCGTCAGCTCGTCGCCGGCCTCACCGCCGGCTTCGGCAAGTGACGACGCCCACCGTCCCGACAACCGAAGAAGGTCCGTCCACGATGTCCGACACCCGCCTCACCAGCGACCGGTGGCCGATCGCCGCCGCGATGCTCCCGTTCCCCGCCTCGCAGGACGCCCCGGCCGACACCTGGGTCGACCACCTCGCCCAGGTGGCGTACGAGGGGTTCACGGAGGTCGACCTCACCGACTCCTGGATCCAGCCGGGCGACCTGTCGCCGGCGCGCATCGAGGAGCTGCGTGAGGCGCTGACGACCGTCGGGCTGGACCCGATCGCGCTGTCCGCGATCCGCCGCTCGGTGATCGACCCCGAGACGGGTGACGAGAACCTCGCGTACTCGCACCGCACCATCGACGCGGCGGCCGCGCTGGGCACGAAGATCGTCAGCGTCGGGCTGCACCGCCCGCTGCTGCCCGCGCAGCGCGAGGTGCTGTGGTTCTGGACCGAGGAGGGGCCGGCCGACTCGACCGACCCCGAGACGTGGGCGCTCGCGGTCTCGCGGCTGCGCGAGCTCGGCGAGCACGCCGCGCAGGTCGGCGTCGAGCTGTCCCTCGAGATGTACGAGGACACCCTGCTCGGCACCGCCGAGTCGGCGGTCCGCCTCGTGAAGGACATCGACCACCCGAGCGTCGGCCTCAACCCCGACCTCGGCAACCTCATCCGCCTGCACCGGCCGATCGAGGACTTCCAGGCCGCCGTCGCCGCGTGCCTGCCGGTGTCGAACTACTGGCACGTGAAGAGCTACTTCCGCGACGAGGACCGGAACACCGGGTCGTACGTCGCGCTGCCCGCCCCCATGGAGATGGGCATGGTCAGCTACCGCACCGCCATCCGCACCGCCGTCGAGGCCGGGTTCACCGGTCCGTTCTGCGTCGAGCACTACGGCGGCGACGGGCTGTCCGTCTCCGCGCGCAACGCGCGGTACATCCGCCGCATGCTCGCCGTCGCCACGGGCGAGGCCCGCGAGCAGGTCCTGCGCACCGCGGCGGCCGCCCGATGAGCGCCCGGGTCGCGGTCCTCGGGCTCGGGGCCATGGGGCTGCCCATGGCCACCGCGCTCGCGCGGACGTTCGACGTGGTCGCGTTCGACATCGCCCCCGAGCGCGTGGCGCTCGCCGTGGAGGCGGGGGCCACCGGCGCGACGACGGTCGCGGAGGCCTGCTCCGGCACCGACGTCGTCGTCGTCGGGGTGCGTGACGGCGCCCAGCTCGACGCGCTCGTGCTCGGCGAGGGCGGCGTCGCCGACTCGCTGGCCGCCGGTGCCGTCGTCGTCGTGACGTCGACGGTGGGGGAGTCGGCGGTCGTGTCCGTCGCGGCCGCGCTCGCCGCCCGCGGCGTGCTCACGGTCGACGCGCCCGTGTCCGGCGGGCCCGTGCGCGCCGGCAACGGCGACCTGCTCATCATGGTCGGCGCGGACGACGCGGCCCTCACGGCGGCCCGGCCGGTGCTCGACGCGATGTCCTCGTCGCTCACGGTCGTCGGCGGCATCGGTGCCGGTCAGCAGCTCAAGACCGTCAACCAGCTGCTGTGCGGCATCCACACCGCCGCCGCCTCGGAGGCGCTGGCCCTCGCGCACCGCATGGGCCTCGACCTCGACGCGTGCATCGAGGTGCTCGGCCAGGGTGCGGCGGCGTCGTTCATGCTCGCCGACCGTGGCCCGCGCATCGCCGCCCAGCTGCGGGGCGAGACCCCGCCGCTGCGCTCGCGCCTCGACGTCATCGGCAAGGACATGGGGATCGTCGGGGACCTGACGCGGCAGCTGAAGGTCGCCACCCCCGTCGCCGCGGCCGCCGAGCAGCTCTACCGCACGGTGTCCGCCGCCGGCCACGACGCCGACGACGACTCGGTCGTCGCGACGATGCTGGCCAAGGAGCAGACGTGGTGAGGCCCCTGGCCGACGACCCGGCGCGGTTCGTCGACGACGCGCTCGACGGGTTCGTCGACCTGTACGCCGACCAGGTGCGGCGCGTGCCCGGCGGCGTCGTGCGCGCGACGCCCGCCCCGGCCTCCGAGGTCGCGGTCGTGGTCGGCGGCGGGTCGGGGCACTACCCGGCGTTCTGCGGGCTGGTCGGCCCCGGCTACGCGCACGGCGCGGTCGTCGGCAACGTGTTCACGTCGCCCTCGACGGCCGACGCGGTGTCGGTCGGCGCGGCGGCCGCGGGGGACGCGGGCGTGCTGCTGCTCACCGGCAACTACGCCGGCGACGTCATGAACTTCACGCTCGCCCGCGACGAGCTGCGCGCGCGCGGCATCCCCGCGGAGTTCCTCGTCGTGACCGACGACGTCGCGTCCGCACCGGTCGACGAGGCGCACCGCCGCCGCGGCATCGCGGGCGACCACGTCGTGTTCAAGGTCGCCGGGGCCGCCGCCGCGGAGGGGCTGTCGTTCGACGAGGTCGTCGCCGCGGCGCGCCACGCCAACGACCGCACCCGCACGCTGGGCGTCGCGTTCGACGGCTGCACGCTGCCCGGTGCCGACCAGCCGCTGTTCACCGTGCCGGAGGGCACGGTCGGGCTGGGCGTCGGCATCCACGGCGAGCCCGGGATCGGCGAGATGGCCGCGTGCACCGCGAGCGAGCTCGCCGCCCTCCTGGTCGAGCGGCTCCTGACCGAGAAGCCGGCCGACGCGGGTCCGCGCGTGGGCGTCGTGCTCAACGGCCTGGGCCGCACCAAGTACGAGGAGCTGTTCGTCCTCTGGCGTGCCGTGCGCCCGCTGCTCGACGCCGCGGGGCTGCACGCCGTGCAGCCGGACGTCGGCGAGCTCGTCACGAGCCTCGACATGTCGGGCTGCTCGCTGACGCTCGTGTGGCTCGACGACGACCTCGAGCGCTGGTGGTGCGCACCGGCGCACACGCCGGCCTACCGGCGGGGGCACGTGGGGTCCACCGGCACCACGGCCAGGGTCGCCGCGCCGTCGGCTGCGGAGCGGACGGTCGAGGCCTCGGCGACGACCACGCCGTCGCAGGACGCGGCCCGGGTCCTGGACCCGACGGACGCGGCCGAGGCGCAGGTCGTCGTCGCGGCGCTGGCACGCGTCCAGGAGCTCCTCACGGAGCTCGAGCCCGAGCTGGGCCGGCTGGACGCCGTCGCCGGCGACGGTGACCACGGCCGCGGCATGCTGCGCGGTGCGAGTGCCGCGGCGGAGGCTGCCGCGGCCGCCGCCGACGCGGGCCACGGAGCGGTCGCGTGCCTGCGGGACGCGGGCCGCGCCTGGGCCGACCGCGCCGGTGGCACGTCCGGCGTCCTGTGGGGTGCGGGCATCGGTGCCGTCGCGCACGCGCTCGCCGCCCGACCGGTGGCGGACCCGTCCGCACGGGCGGCCGCGGCCGCACGCGCAGGTGTCGCCGCCGTCGTCACGCTGGGTGGTGCGCAGCAGGGCGACAAGACCATGGTCGACGCCGCGGAGCCGTTCGCCGCCGCGTTCGAGCAGGCCGCGGGCGCGGGCGGCACGCTCGCCGCGGCGTGGGACGCGGCGATCGAGGCCGCACGCACCGCGGCGCAGGCCACCGCGGACCTGCGTCCGCGTCTCGGCCGTGCCCGTCCGCTCGCCGAGCGCAGCGTGGGCACGCCCGACCCCGGCGCCGTGTCGTTCGCCGCGATCGTGGCGGCCGTCCGGTCGACCGTCGTACCCGAGGGAGAGGAGACGCCGTGAGCGTCGCGAGGATCGTGGTCGGCGCCGACGAGGCCGGCCTGACGTACAAGGACGCGCTCGCCGACCTGCTGCGCGCCGACCCGCGCGTGGAGGTGGTCGAGGACGTCGGCGTGCACGCCGACGACGACACCGCGTACCCGCACGTGGCGGTGGCGGCGGCCCGCAAGGTCGCCGAGGGCGCGGCCGACCGCGCGCTGCTGGTCTGCGGCACGGGTCTGGGCATGGCGATCGCCGCCAACAAGGTGCCCGGCGTGCGCGCGGTGACGGCGCACGACACCTTCTCGGTGCAGCGCTCCGTGCTCTCCAACGACGCGCAGGTGCTCTGCCTGGGGCAGCGCGTCATCGGCCTGGAGCTGGCGAAGGTGCTGGTCCGCGAGTGGCTGGACCACGAGTTCGACACGACGTCGGCGTCCGCCGCGAAGGTCGACGTGATCCGCGGGTACGAGGCCGAGGGCACGACGGCGCAGGACGCCGCCGCCGAGGGCGGCACCGGGGGCTGCTGACCACGCGGGCCGGGCGCAGGAGCGGGAGGGGACTCCTGCGCCCGGGGACCCGGTGGCCGTGAGGTCGGCGACGCGCCGCGGGTGTTGCACCGCCCGCGGTCGGGCGTGCGAGCATGGGCCCGGGCCCGGCTCCCCGCACGGGCCCCCGGACGAGGGGCGCCGTACCCGGAGAGCGACAAGACGGCAGCCGCGGAGGTCTGCCGTGTCCGCCACGTCCGTCGCCTGGGTCGTGCTCGTCGTGTCCGGGCTGTTCGAGGCCGTCTGGGCCACCGCCCTGGGGCGGTCCGAGGGGTTCACCCGGCTCGGCCCCACCGTCGTCTTCGGCCTCGCGCTGCTCGTGTCCATGGGCGGCCTGGCCTACGCGATGCGTGAGCTGCCGACCGGCACGTCGTACGCCGTGTGGGTCGGGATCGGCGCGTCCGTGACCGTCGCGTTCGCGATGGTGACGGGTGCCGAGCCCGCGAGCCTGGTGAAGATCCTGCTGATCCTGGGGATCGTCGGGTGCGTGGTCGGGCTGAAGCTCGTCCACTGAGGGCCGCGCCGGGCGAGCGCGGGGCTTACGGCGCGCGGACCTCGAGCACGTCGTCCAGGCCCGCGAAGTCCCGGGCGTTGCGCGTGACGAGCGCGGCGCCGTGAGCATGCGCCGTCGCCGCGATGAGCAGGTCGAACGCCCGCGCACGCGGCTGCCGGCCGGCAGCGACGGCCTTCGCCGCCAGCAGCGCGTAGCTCGACGCGACCGCGTCGTCGATCGGGAGTGCCGCCAGCGCTCTCTCCGCGCTCGACAGCACGCGCATCCGTGCCGCGCGCGTCTCAGGGGTGCGGGCGACGAGGACGCCGAACCGCAGCTCGGCCAGCGTGGCCGTGCTGATCGCCGCTTCGGCGTCGGGGTCGGTCGGCACGAGTCCGTCGATGAGGACGTTCGTGTCGAGGACCAGCCTCACCGGTCGCTGCCGCGCTCGAACGGGTCCACGACCTCACCGTCGACGAGTGCCGTGTCCTGGGTCTCGGTGTGCGGGCCGGCGAGCTCGACGACGCGCGGGCCCGCCTGGACGCCGACGCCCTGGCCGTTCTCGTGACGCACGCGGTGTCGTTCGGGGGCGCTCGGACCGACGCCCTCGCCCTGGCGGACATCACGGTCGACGACGACGGTGTGCGGATGGCGCGCGTCGCCGGGCGCACGGGCGAACGTGGGTGGTGGTGGTTCCGCGTGCCGGACTCCGGACCGATCGTGCGCGACCTCGAGCGGTACACCTGACGGGTCAGACCACCGCCGCCGGCGCGAACTGCGTCCGGTACAGGTCCGCGTACAGCCCGCCGCGCGCCAGCAGCTCGGCGTGCGTGCCGGTCTCGACGACCTGCCCGGCGTCGACGACGACGATGAGGTCGGCCTGCCGCACGGTGGACAGCCGGTGCGCGATGACCAGGGACGTCCGTCCGACCAGCGCCTCGTCGAGGGCGGCCTGCACCGCGGCCTCGGACTCGGAGTCCAGGTGCGCGGTGGCCTCGTCGAGCACGACGACGTCGGGGGCCTTGAGCAGCAGGCGCGCGATCGCGAGGCGCTGACGCTCGCCGCCCGACAGGCGGTAGCCGCGGTCCCCGACGACGGTGTGGATGCCCTCGGGCAGGGAGGCGACGAGGTCCCACACGTGGGCGCCGCGCAGGGCGCGCTCGATGTCGTCGTCGGTGGCGTCGGGGCGGGCGAAGCGCAGGTTGCCCGCGATCGTGTCGTGGAACAGGTGCGCCTCCTGGCTGACGACGCCGACGGTGTCGCGCAGGGACGCGGCGGTGACGTCGCGCAGGTCCGCACCCGCGATGCGCACGGCGCCGCGCGTCGGGTCGTACATGCGGGTGACGAGCTGCGAGATCGTCGTCTTGCCGGCGCCGGACGGGCCGACGAGCGCGACCATCGCCCCGGCGGGGACCTGGAACGTGATGTCGCGCAGCGTGTCGGCCACGGGGTCGCGGCTCAGCGTGGCGACGGACTCGAGCGAGGCCAGCGAGACCTCGCCGGCGGACGGGTAGCGGAAGCCGACGTGGTCGAGCTCGAGGGTCGCGCCGTGGCGGGCCACCGCGGCGCGCAGGTCGGTGGCGTCGGGCTTCTCGCTGACGGTGGGCTCCAGGTCGAGCACCTCCAGGACGCGCTCGAACGACACGAGGGCCGTCATGACGTCGACCTGCACGTTCGACATGGCCGTCAGCGGGCCGTACAGCCGGCCGAGGTACGCGGCGAGCGCGACGACGACACCCACGGTGAGCTCGTCGCGGATCGCCAGGACGCCGCCGACGCCGTAGACGACGGCCGTGGCGATGGCCGCGACGGTGGTCAGGCCGATGCGGAACCACGTCGAGTACAGGGCGCGCTTGACGCCGATGTCCCGCACGCGGGCGGTCTGCTCGGCGTAGGCGGCGGACTCCCGGGCGGGGTCGCCGAAGACCTTGACGAGGTGCGCGCCGGCGACGTTGAACCGCTCGGTCATGGTCTGGGACGCGTCGGCGTTGAGCTCGTAGGACTCGCGCGTGATCCCGGCGATCTTGCGGCCGAACCACCGGGCGGGCAGCACGAACACGGGCACCAGGACGAGCGAGAGCAGCGTGAGCTGCCACGACATCGACAGCATCGCGGCGAGCACGAAGACGATGGTCAGCGAGTTGCTGACGACGTTGGACAGCGTCGCGGTGAAGGCCTGCTGCGCGCCGAGCACGTCGCCGTTGAGGCGCTGGACGAGCGCACCGGTCTTGGCGCGGCTGAAGAACGCGAGCGGCATGCGCTGCACGTGGTCGAACACGGCGGTGCGCAGGTCGTGGATGAGGCCCTCGCCGATGCGCGCGGACACCCAGCGCTCGCCGACGCCGAGCGCGGCGGAGACGACGGCCAGGCCGGCGACGACGGCGGCGATGGTGACGACCGTGCGGGTGTCGCCGGTGGCGATGCCGTCGTCGATGAGCCGCTGGAACAGCCAGGGGGTCGCGGCGCCGGCGGCGGCGCCGAGCGCGATGAGGACGAGGAAGACCGCGAGCTGGGCGCGGTAGGGGCGGGCGAAGGTGAGGATGCGGCGCAGGGTGCCGGGGGCGAGGCGCTGGCGCGCGACGTCACGGTCCTGGCTGAAGCCACGCATCCCGCGGCCGCCGGGAACGGGTCCGGGGTGGGTCAAGAGGACCTCCAGGGGTCGGAGGGCGCGGGGCGAGCCGCGCAACATGCTGAGGTTACCTCACCATGAGCAATGGTCACCTCTCAGGTATTCCCTCGTCCTCCGGCTCCCCGCATCCTGGAGGGTGCGAGATCGGCACCGCCGGAGCGGCGGTACCCCGACGACTTCTGCGGCCGGCGACGGTCGACCCCGGCAGACGTCACCCGCCCAGGAGGTCTCCCGTGCCCGACGACGCCAGCTCCCCGCCGACCGCGATGCGCACGTTCGGCCACCTGCTCGCCAACACCGCGGTGGCCAACCTCACGACGAACTACCTGTGGTGGGCGCTCACGTTCTGGGCGTACCTCGAGACCCGCTCCGTGCTGGCCACCGGCCTCATCGGCGGGGCGTACATGCTCGCCGTCTCGTTCAGCGCCGTCTTCTTCGGCAGCTTCGTCGACCACCACCGCAAGCTCGTCGTCATGCGGGCCTCGACGGTGTTCTCGCTGCTCGCGTTCTCGCTGGCGGGCGGGGTGTTCCTGGTGGTGCCGGAGCGGACCCTGCTCGACCTCGGCGCGCCGTGGTTCTGGGTCTTCGCGGGCATCATCCTCATCGGCGCGGTCGTCGAGCACATGCGCAACCTCGCGCTGTCGACGAGCGTGACGATCCTCGTGCCCGACGAGGACCGCGCGCGGGCGAACGGCCTGGTCGGCACGGTGCAGGGGGTCTCGTTCATCGCGACGAGCGTCGTCAGCGGCCTGTCGGTCGCGCTGCTGGGCATGGGCGGCACGCTCGTCGTCGTCCTCGGGCTGCTCGTCCTGACGATCGCGCACCTGCTGGTCGTGCGCTTCCCCGGTGACCGGGTCGCCGCCGCGACGGAGGGGACGGGTCGCGCAGCGATCGACCTGCGCGGGTCGATCGCCGTCGTCCGCGCCGCGCAGGGCCTGTTCGCGCTCATCGTGTTCGCGACGTTCAACAACCTCATCGGCGGCATCTACATGGCGCTCATGGACCCCTACGGGCTGGAGCTGTTCTCGGTCGAGATGTGGGGGCTCATGCTCGCGCTCGGCTCGACCGGCTTCCTCGTCGGTGGCGCGGTGGTGGCGGCCCGGGGCCTGGGGCGCAACCCGATGCGGACGATGCTGCTCGTCGTCGTCGTCATGGGTGTGCTCGGGGCCATGTTCACGATCCGGGAGTCGGCGGTGCTCTACGTCGCCGGGCTCTTCCTCTACATGTGCCTCATCCCCGTCGTCGAGGCCACCGAGCAGACGGTGCTGCAACGGGTCGTGCCGTTCGAGCGGCAGGGCCGGGTGTTCGGCCTGGCGATGGCGCTGGAGAGCGCCGCCGCACCGGTGGCGGCGTTCCTCGTGGCGCCGCTCGCCGAGCTGTGGATCCTGCCGTACGCCCGCTCCGACGCGGGCCGGGAGGCGCTGCGCCCGCTGCTCGGCGAGGGCGACGCCCGCGGCATCGCGCTCGTGTTCCTCGTCGGCGGCCTGACGATGGCGCTCGTCGCCGCTCTCGGGCTCCGCTCACGGGCGTACCGGACGATCTCGCGGACGTACCGGGAGGCGGCGCCGCAGGACGCGGGGACCGGGGAGGGGGCCGGTGGTCCAGAAGGCCGCCCTGCCGAAGGACAGCTGAGCGTGCCTCACCATGAGTGATGGTCACCTCTCGGGTGTTCCCCGGTAACGTCGGGGCCGTGACGGACGACGCGCAGGAACCGGACGGCGACCAGGCGCGCCCGGGGGACTGCGCGGCACCCGGGGGCACCGCGGGGCGGCCCCGACCCGACCGGAACCGTCCCTCCGAACCGTCCGAGGAGCTCCTGGAGCTCCTGCACGACGTGCTGCGCACCGTCCGCCGGGACGCCGCCGAGCGGCTCGGGGACGACATCACCCCCGGTCAGCTGCGCCTGCTGCGCACGCTCGACCGGTGCGACCGCCCGCGCCGCCTCGGCGAGCTGGCGGTCGCCCTCGACGTCGCGCCCCGCTCCGTGACCTCGAAGGTCGACCAGGCCGAGCAGGACGGCTGGGTCCGGCGCGTCCCCGACCCCGACGACCGCCGCGCGACGCTCGTCGAGCTCACCGACGCCGGCCACGACCTGCTCGACCGCATGTCCGCACGCCGCCACGAGGGCGCCCGCGCGCGGCTCGAGGTGCTCGACGACGACGAGCAGCGCACGCTGCTGGACCTGCTGCGGCGGGTCGCCCGCGACTGACCCCGACACCGCCGGCAACCGAGGAGCGCCCCCATGGCCTGGAGCACCAGCGAGCTCGCCGACCTGGCGGGGACGACCGTCAACACGGTCCGGCACTACCACCGGCTCGGGCTGCTCGCCGAGCCGGACCGCCGGTACAACGGGTACAAGAAGTACGGCGTGCCGCACCTGGTGCGCCTGCTGCGGATCCGTCGCCTCGCCGAGCTGGGCGTGCCGCTGGCCGAGGTCGACCGCGTGGCCGACAGCGCGGGCACGGCGGACCGGCTGCGGGAGGTGGACGCCGAGCTCGCCGTGAGGATCGAGCAGCTGCAGCAGGCGCGGGCCGAGATCGCCGCGATCCTCAGCAACCACGCGCCGCCCGACGTGCCTGCGGGGTTCGCGCCCGTCGCGGAGCACCTCACGGAGGTCGACCGGTCGATCCTCCACATCTACTCCAAGCTCTACGACGCCGACGCGATGGCCGACCTGCGGGACATGGTCGCCGAGGACGCCGAGGCCGGCGACGACGGCAAGGAGCTCGACGCGCTGCCGCCCGACGCTGATGAGCCGACGCGCCAGCGCGTCGCCGAGCAGATCGCGCAGGGCATCGCGCGCAACCTCGTCGACTACCCGTGGCTCAGCGATCCTGCGGGGCGCCTGGCGACGAGCGGGCGCGTCGCGCAGGAGACGTTCGTCGAGGCCGTGACGGCGCTGTACAACCCGGCGCAGCGTGACGTGCTGACACGCGCCGCGCTGCTCGGGTACCAGATCGCGCAGGAGGTCCTGGCGGCGCGCGGCGACGCTGACGGGGAGGGGTCGCCAGACACCGGGAGGTGAGGACGACTCGCTGCCGTGCCGCCTTGCCTGCGCGTCCCCGCGCCCCTCGAGGGTGGCCCCGGCAGCGACGCCCCATCTGGACGGAAGGCGCCCGGCAGATGCTCGTTGCTCGACCGTTCGACCCGGCGGCCCTCAAGCTGCACCGCTTCAGCTGCGGCGAGCCCGAGCTCGACGAGTGGCTGGCCAAGTACGCCGGGCAGAGCGAACGCAAGGACAACGTCCGGACGACGCTGCTCCTCGACGAGCAGCAGAGGCGTATCGCCGGGTACTACTCGATGCGTACCTTCGAGCTGGCTGCGGTCGACGCGACCTCCGGGACGGGACGCAGCCGGCGCTACCCGGTCCCGGCGATGCTGATCGCGCGGCTGGCTGTGGACAGCGACTACCAAGGCCGCGGCACGGGCCGCCTGCTCCTCTTCGACGCACTGAGGAGCTCGCCGCAGCGGCAGACGACATCGGGTTCGAGATGGTGGTCGTTCACGCCTTGCACGAGGACGCCGCGTGCTTCTACCTCAAGCACGGTTTCCAGCGGTTCCTCGACCACGAGCTCAGCCTCTTCATCACGACGAAAGATCTTCGCGCGACCTTCAGCACGTCCCGATCGGATTGATCTGTGTACATACCACGTGCGTACAGTAGAGGCTCGCGATGGCACATCGACCACCTGCCACGCCACCTCAAGGAGGAGAGATGCCCACCGCAACCGCGCGGTCCGAACGCCTCAACATGCGCGTGTCACCTGAAGCCCTGGCGACGATCCGTGAGGCCGCCGCAGCACAGCAGCAGGATGTGTCCGCCTTCGTCCTCGGCGCCGCGATGGAGCACGCACGCGATGTCCTCCTCCGTGACCGTGTCATCCAGCTGACGTCGCGCGAGCTCGACCAGGTCGACGCCGCGCTCGACGCCGAGCCCCGCGTGATCCCCGAGCTCGCAGCGCTCATCGACGCAGTCCGACACGACAAGCCGTCGCACGGCGTCATGAAGCTCGCATCGCACTGACTGACGAGCCCAGTCGCACCTACGCCGAGGGGCGGTCCCGAAGACCGGGGCCGCCCTTCTGTCATGTCGAGACCAATCGACGGCTGAGCTTCATCCCTGCCCATGTCGTCGTGCGCGGACCGGTGAACCCGGCGACGACCGCGCCCGTCCACCCACCCCTTGACCCTGTTCCGAGAACACGGTGTCTCCTCGGGCTCGTGATCGAGAACCGCTCGATCCGCGACTCGCAAGGAGACGACATCATGACCCCGTTGCAGGAGCTCATCGTCAGGTTCCAGGAGCTCGTGGCCCAGGTGCCTGAGTTCTTCCAGCCCTTCATCGTCATGCTCGCCGCCGCCGTCCCGTTCGTCGAGGGGGAGCTCGGCGCGATGGTGGGGCTCGTCGGCGGGCTGAACCCCGTCGTCGCGGGCGTCGCCGCCGCCACCGGCAACTTCCTGTCCGTGGCCCTCGTGGTGGCCTTCAGCGCACGCGCCCGCACGGCCGTCGTCGAACGGGCCCGCGTGAAGGCGACCGTCGGCGGCCCGGCCACCCCGGACGTCCACGTGGTCGACGGGTTCGCCGCGCCGGCGTCCACCCAGCCGCTGTCGAAGGGGCGCCAACGCGTCTACACGTGGCTCAACCGCTTCGGGGTCCCCGGGGCGAGCATCCTCGGCCCGCTCGCGATCCCGACGCAGTTCACCGCCGCGATCCTCGTCGCCAGCGGGAGCACTCGCCGTTGGGTCCTGCTCTGGCAGGCCGTGGCCATCGTGCTGTGGACGACCGTGACCACGGTGGGGCTCTGGCTCGCGCTCACCCACGTCGTGGGGGTCTGACGACATGAGACCCCGGATCGAGACCTCGCAGCGATGTCGCCGTCGCGGCCCTCGAAGCCGCGGCGGCACCCGCACACCCGAACCGGAGGACGACGAGGGGGACCCATGTCACGCACGACCGCAACGGCCCAGCCCGGCGACGGGCACGCACTGCCGCCCTACCGCCCCTGGCAGCTGCTCACCCGCTCCCTGTTCCACCTGCACCTGACGGACCCGGCCGGTGCACGGCGCACCTGGTCCGTCGACGTCCGGCACGGCGGTGACGACGACGGCGAGGTGCGGGCCGAGCTCTACGTCGACGGCCTGCACCACGCCACCGCGGTGCTCCCCGCCGCCTTCCCGGTGCCCGACGGCACGATCCAGGTCGCGGTCAGCGGCTACGGGCTGCGGCGCATCCACCACGTGGCGCACGACGGGACGGTGCGCCAGCTCATGCCCGACCCGGCCTCGGCCGAGGGGTGGCGTGCCCGTCTGGACCGGAACCACCCGGCGCTGAGCCGCGCGCTCGCGCTCGTGTCCGTGAGCGTGCTGCTCGTCGCGCTCGTGCTGGGCGCCCCGCAGATCGTCGAGCAGCTCACCGCGATCCCGCCCGTGGCGCAGGTCGTCGGCGGCCCGTGGACCGGCCCGTTCCACCTGTCGGAGACGGTCAACATCGCGCTCGTGGTCGCCACGGTCGCCGCGAGCACCGAGCGCGCGCTGCGGCTGCGCTACAGCCGCGTCCTCGACGGCGGGTTCTTCGGCGGTGACGAGTAGCGGCCCGGTGGCGGGGCGCCTGACCTCTGGGTGCGGGTGTCGGACCCCGGTGCCACCATCGATGGCCATGAGCGACGACACCTTCGGCACCATCCCGCCCGGTGAGCACGTCTCCAGCGGTGCGCCGCGCCTGCGCGCGACGTCGATCACCATCAGCACGCCCCGGCCGCACGACGCCGCGCGGTTCTACGCGCGGCTGCTCGGCGGGCGGATCAGCGTGCTCGACGAGGCGGCGCCGGACGACCCGGACGGCATCACGTGGGCCCAGGTCAAGCCTCTGCCGGGCGAGGTGGGCATGACCATCAACCTCGAGCACGAGCGCGAGTGGAGCCCACCGGTGTGGCCCGCGCGCCCCGGGGAGCAGCGCTCGACCCAGCACCTCGACGTCCAGGTCGACGACCTGCCCGCGGCCGTGGCGTGGGCGCTGGAGTGCGGTGCGCGGGAGGCGTCGCCCCAGCCGCAGGACGACGTGCGGGTCATGCTCGACCCGGACGGGCACCCGTTCTGCCTGTTCCTGTGAGCGGCACGACGCGTCGTCCGCCGACGCGCCGGACCGTGCTGGGACTCGGCCTCGTCGCTCTCGCGGCCGCGTGCGCCCCGGCCCGTCCCGAGGCGGGCGTGACGCCGTCGCCCACGCGCGCGCCCACCGCGTCGCCGGTCCCCACGACGCCGCCCCCGCTCGACCTCACGGTCGCGCTCGCGGACGTCGAGGCGCGCCACGGCGTGCGGCTCGGCCTGCACGCGCTGGACACCGCGCAGGGCCGCACCGTCAGCCACCGTGCGGACGAGCGGTTCGCGTTCTGCTCGACGGTCAAGCCGCTCGCGGCGGCCGCCGTGCTCGCGTCCCGGGGCGTCGGCGGGCTGGACGAGGCCGTGCCGGTCACCGCGGACGACCTGGTGACGTACTCGCCCGTCGCCGAGACCCGGGTGGGCGTCGGCATGACGTGGCGCGAGCTGGGCGACGCGGCCGTCCGGTACAGCGACAACACCGCGGGCAACCTGCTGCTGCGCGGCGCGGGCGGCCCGGAGGGTCTGACGGCGTGGCTGCGGGGCGTCGGCGACGACGTCACGCGCAGCGACCGCTGGGAGCCGGACCTCAACGCGTTCACCCCCGGCGACGAGCGCGACACGAGCACGCCGCGGGCGCTCGCGGGCACGTACGGGGCACTCGTCGTCGGGGAGGTCCTCGCGCCCCCGGAGCGCGACGTGCTCACCGACTGGCTCGTCCGCAACACCACGGGCGACGCCCTCGTGCGGGCCGCGGCGCGGCCGGGGTGGACGGTCGGGGACAAGACGGGGTCGGGCGCGTACGGCACCCGCAACGACGTCGCGGTCGTGTGGCCGGGCACGCCGGACGGTGCGGCGGTCGTGCTGGCGATCTGCACGGACCAGGCGGTCCCCGACGCCGACACCGTCGATGCGCCGCTGGCCGAGGCCGCGCGCGTCGTGCTCGACGGGCTGGTCACGGCGCGCAGCACCTGACGGGGGGTGGCGGCGCTCAGCGCCCGAGGCGGTCGGCGAGGAACCGGCCGGCGCGGTCGAGGGCGAGGTCCGCCTCCTCCAGCCGTCCGGCGAAGTGCTGGAAGACGTGCGGCGCGCCGGCGACGACCTCCAGCACGACGTCGACGTGCGCCGAGGCGGCGCGTGCCGCGAGCCGGGTCGCGTCGTCGAGGAGCACCTCGTGGGAGCCCACCTGCACGAGCAGCGGCGGCAGTCCGTGCAGGTCGGCGTGCAGAGGGCTCGCGGTGGGATCGGACGGGTCGGCGCCCCCGAGGTAGAGGGCGGCGATCTGCGCGATCCCCGCCGCATCGAAGATCGGGTCCAGCGCCTCATGGGTGCGCAGGCTCTCGCCGGTCAGAGTGAGGTCGACCCACGGCGACATCGCGACGACGGCGGCCGGTAGCGGCAGACCGGCGTCCCGCGCGCGCAGCAGGACGGCCAGGGCCAGGCCGGCGCCGGCGGAGTCGCCGGCCAGGGCGATGCGCTCCGGCGGGTCCTGGTCGAGCAGCGCCCGGTAGGCGGCCACTCCGTCGTCGACCGCCGCCGGGAACACCGCCTCGGGCGCCAGCCGGTAGTCGAGCGAGACGGCGCTCGTCCCCGCGCGCCGGGCGAGGGCGGTGGCCAGCGCGAGCCCGGAGCGCGCCGAGCCGATCGAGTAGCCGCCTCCGTGCAGGTAGAGCAGCGCGCCTGCCGTCGTCGTCGGAGGTTCCGCCCTCAGGCCGGGGACGCCGCCGACCGTCACGGGAGTGACCGTGACGTCAGGTGCGGCGGGTCGCGCGCAGTAGGCCTCGAACCCCGCCCGCTGCTCCGCGAGGGACGCGGCCGCCGCGTCCCCACCGCGCAGCTCGCGCTCGATCTCGAGGAGCTGGTTCTCGGACATGCCGCCCCCGGACGTCGTTCCGATCTGTCCGTCCGACCGTACGTGCGGGCACCGACACGAGCTGCCGGCGGGCCCGGAACAGCAGCGCCGGCACCCGGCACTTCCGTCGAGCCCGGGCCTGCGGCACGCTGATCGATATGCGCGACGACGAGTCGGCGGGAACCGTGACGCGAGCCCAGGCCCTCGCGTGGCGGTTGGGACGCCACGGGCTGGTCCCGCCCGGGGGGTCCACGGCCGAGGACGTCGTCGGTGGGCTCGTCGCTCTCCCCGCGCAGTCCGACGTCGACCTCGCGGTGCGGGCGCGGCAGGCGGCGCCCGCGGCGGGGGAGGTCGCCGCGGCGCTCGCGGACGGCCGCCTGATCAGGACGTTCACCTTCCGCGGCAGCGTGCACGTCATGACGCCGGACGACGCGGCGGTGCACCTGGCGGTCCGCGGCTCCGGGCGGCAGTGGGAGCTGCTGAGCTGGCGTGAGCACTACGGCCTGGAGCCGGAGGACTGGCCGGCCTTCCGTGCGACCGTCCGCGAGGTCCTCGACGACGGGCCCCTCACGCACGACGAGCTGGTCGCCGCGCTCACCGCGCGGCCCGCGTACCGGCACCTCGGACCGGCGGTCGAGGGCGGGGCGTGGACCCTGCTCAAGGCGCTCGCCTGGCAGGGGGACCTCTGCCTGGGGCCGACCCGGGACCGCCGCACGACGCTGCAGGCGCTCGCGCACGTCCCGCGCTGGCCGGGCGTCCCGGACGTCGACGACGCCGGGCGCCGCGCGGTGGAGGCGTACGTCCGCGCGTACGGCCCGACGACGCCCGACGCCCTGCAGTACTGGCTCGGCAACGGGCTGAGTGCGGGGCGGCGGCTGGCACGGTGGACCGCCGAGATGGCCGACCGGCTCGCGACCGTGCAGGTCGAGGACCGCGACGCGTACGTGCTGCGCGAGGACCTCGACGACCTCCTCGCCACCGCGCCCACCGATGCGGTGCGCATGCTGCCCGGGCACGACCAGTGGGTGCTCGGGCCCGGCACGGCGGACCGCGACGTCGTCCCACCCGCGTGGCGGACCGCCGCGACCCGTGGGGCGCCGCTGGTGGTCGCCGGCGGCGTGGTCGCCGGGACGTGGTCCGAGCGCGACGGCGACCTGACCGTGGGGTGGGCGGGCGAGGGGCCGGCGGCCCGGGAGGCCCTCGCCGAGGGCGTCGAGCGCCTGGCGGTGGGCCTCGGTCGTCCGTTGCGGGTCACCGTCGACGCGGGGTGGCGCGACTCCTCACCTGGCGCAGCCCGTCAGCCCGGGAGCGGTGCCGTGCCGATGACCGCAGCCGCCGCGACCACGGCACCGGCGAGCTCGACGACGCGGCCGAGGACCGCGTCCGCGTCGTAGCCCAGCGAGGTCAGGGTGCCGGCGGCCACCGCGGTGGTGACCCCGTACGTCGCGTACAGCCCGACCGGTACGACCATCAGCCACTCGCGCCACGACCCGGCCGACCCCAGGACGGGCAGCGCGACGTTCCCTCCTGACCGCCACACGTCGCGCAGCACCGGGGTGCGTCGCCACCAGCGCGGCGGGCGCGGCTCCCACGGCCACAGCAGCGGCACCCCGCCCGTGGTGAGCAGGTCCCCGACGACGTGCACGCTCGCCCCGAGCCCGACGGCCACCGGCAGCCACGTCCACTCCGTCGGCGCGGCGACGGTGACGAACCCGGCCAGGGCGAGGGCCAGCGCCCACGCGTGCAGCCGCCGCGTCCCCGCGAGCCGCAGCGCCTGGGCGGCGAACGCGACCAGCAGCAGCGACAGCACCCCGGCGCCGAGCGCCAGCTCGCCCAGCGCCGCGGTGTCGACGGTCAGGTGCCCGGCCGCCCACGCGACACCGGTGAGCACCGCGATGCCCAGCAGCGAGTGCGTGCCGTTGCGGTGCCCGCCCGCGACGGCGCCGACGACGTCGCACACCCACTGCGACACCGGTGGCAGCGAGTTCGCGATCGTCGCGTCGTGGTGGTCGGCGTCCGGGGCGAGCGCGGCACCCGCGCACACGAGCGCGCCGGCCACGACGCCCAGCGGCGACACCGGGTACCAGCCGAGGGTGTACGGCGCGGTGGAGGCGACCGCCACCCACGCGGCCGCCCCGCAGGCGGCGTGGTGCGCCCCCATCATCGTGCGGCCGGTCCCGTCGCGTCCGTGCGGCGGGGCAGGACGGTCGCGGGGCGCACGGGGGCCTCCGGTGCAGGTCGAGGGGGTGGGTGACGCCCCACCTCAGCCGTTCGGGTGACCGGCGTCAAACGCCCGGTGTGTCCCACCGGGGCGTGTCCCACACCGGCACGCTGCCACGCCCCGGTCGACGGGTGGGCGGCCACCGGGCACGCCTCGGGTCGTGCCCGGTGGGCCGCCGGCTACGTCGGTGACGTCGGGAGCGCGGACCCGTGCACCGCCGTGGTGGTCATGCGTCGACCGCGTCGAGCAGGTGCTCACCGAGGTGGGCGGTGAGCGCGCGGACGGCGTCGGGGACGAGCGTGTAGTACGCCCAGACCCCGCGCTTCTCCCGGGTGACGAAGCCGGCGTCGGTGAGCACCTTGAGGTGGTGGGACACCGTCGGCTGCGACAGCCCGACCGGCCCGGTGAGGTCGCAGACGCACGCCTCGCCGCCGTCGTGGGCGGCGATGAGCGACAGCAGCCGCAGACGTGCCGGGTCGGCCAGCGCCTTGAGCGTGCGCGCGGTGCGCTCGGCGTCCTCGGCGCTCATCGTCGAGCCGGTGGCGGGGCTGCAGCAGCCCGTCGCCGCGGTCGAGGTCACCGGGATCAGGTCGAGGGCCATGCACCCCATCATGCGGGACGTATTGACAGAAGTCGATATTGACAGGCGCCGATGGCTGGTCCACGCTCGGGGATCGACAGGCGTCGATATGAAGGAGGAGACATGGCACAGGACATCCGGGAGCAGGTCCGGGCACGCTACGCGCTGGCAGCGGTGCAGGGCGGCGGGGACGCGGGCTGCTGCGGCGGGGACCCCGTCGGGGGGTGCGGGCCGACGGTGATCGACGAGCGGTTCGGCGCCGGGCTGTACGGGGCGCAGGACGCCGCGGCGGTGCCGCCCGAGGCGCTGGCGGCGTCGCTGGGCTGCGGCAACCCGCTGATGGTCGCCGAGCTGCGCGACGGTGAGCGGGTGCTCGACCTGGGCTCCGGCGGCGGGATCGACGTGCTGCTGTCCGCGCGGCGTGTCGGAGCGACCGGGTTCGCCTACGGGGTCGACATGACCGACGAGATGCTGGACCTGGCCCGCGCCAATGCGGCCAGGGCCGGTGCGACGAACGTGGAGTTCCGCAAGGGCACGATCGAGGACCTCCCGCTGGACGACGCGACGGTCGACGTCGTCATCTCCAACTGCGTGGTGAACCTGTCCCCGGACAAGCCGGCGGTCCTGGCCGAGGCGTTCCGCGTCCTGGTGCCCGGGGGCCGGTTCGGGATCTCCGACGTCGTCGCCGAGGACCACCTGACGCCCGAGCAGCGCGCCGAGCGCGGGTCGTACGTGGGGTGCATCGCCGGGGCGCTGTCGCGCACCGAGTACCTCGGGGGCCTGGCGGCGGCGGGGTTCGTCGACGCAACGGTCGAGTTCACCCACACCGTCGCCGACGGCATGCACGGCGCGGTCGTGCGCGCCCGCAAGCCCGGACCCCAGGACGCGTGATCGACGGGCGGTTCGCCGGCGCGAGCCGCTCAGGCGGTGACGGGCTCGACGCCGAGCTCGGCCAGCAGCGTCAGGACGCGGCCGCGGATCTCGTCACGGATCGGGCGGACCGCCTCGATGCCCTGGCCGGCCGGGTCGGCCAGGGCCCAGTCCTCGTACCGCCTGCCGGGGAAGATCGGGCAGGTGTCGCCGCAGCCCATGGTGATGACGACGTCGGACGCCTTGACCGCGTCGGCCGTGAGGACCTGGGGGCGTTCGGCCCGGATGTCGATGCCCTCCTCGAGCATCGCCTCCACGGCGACCGGGTTGATCTGCTCGGCGGGAGCGGACCCGGCGGAGCGGACCTCGACGGCGCCGCCGGACAGGTGCCGCAGGTAGCCCGCGGCCATCTGGGAGCGGCCGGCGTTGTGCACGCAGACGAACAGGGCGGACGGCGTGGTGTCGCTCATCGGGTCTCCACAGGGGTCACGTGCTGGGCAGGATCAGGTCGGGCAGCAGGTCGGTGAGGAGCGCGCGGACGCGCCGGTCGATCTCGTCGCGGATCGCGCGGACGCCGGCCTCGGACGCGAGGGCCGGGTCGCCGACGACCCAGTCCTCGTACCGCTTGCCGGGCAGGACCGGGCAGGTGTCGCCGCAGCCCATGGTGATGACGACGTCCGCCGCCCGGACGGCGTCGTCGGTGAGCGGCTTGGGGTACGCGTCGTCGTCCGCGCCGAGCTCGGCCAGCAGCCGGCGGACCGCGGCGTGCACGTCCGCGGCGGGTGTGGACCCGGCGGAGCGGACGGTGACGGCGTCGCCGGCGTGGTGGCGCAGCAGGGCGGCGGCGAGCTGAGACCGGCCGGCGTTGGCGACGCACACGAAGAGCACCTGCGGGCGGGTGCCCGCGACGTCCAGCGCCCGCACGGTGTCGGTCAGCCGCTGGTGGGCGAACCGCTCGGTGTTGACGACCAGGTGCGAGCGGACCGTGGAGGACCGGGCCAGACCGGTGTACGACTCGCGGACCACGCTGAGCACCGCGTCGGGGTCACGGTCGGGGAAGGTCGCGGCGAGCCGGTCGGCGATCCGCACGAGGGCGTCCTCGGCGTCGGTGAGCCCGGCCAGCGGCACCACGGTCGAGGCCTCCATCGCTGCCGGGGCGAAGGAGTCGAGCAGCGTGGTGACCGCACCGCGCAGCGCCGGCCGCACTCGGTAGTACACCCAGGTCCCGCGGCGCTCGGACGTCAGCAGGCCGACGTCCTTGAGCAGCCGGAGGTGGTGGGAGACCGTCGGCTGGGAGACGTCGGCGACCGTGGCCAGGTCGCACACGCACGCCTCACCGGTCGGCGTGGCCGCGATCAGCGACAGCATCCGCAGGCGCAGCGGGTCACCCAGGGCCTTGAGGGTGGCGGCGACGTGCGCCGCGGCGTCGGCTCCCATCGCGTGGTCGGCGGGCGAGGTCTGCGGCGTGCAGCCACCGCCTGCGGTGACGGCGGTCGTGGTCATGAGCGTGCCTCCTGCGGCTCGGCGGTGGAGGGGGAGGTCGAGGAGGGCGGGAACCAGCGGTCCCGCGCCCAGAGGCTGACGTAGACCAGCGCGACCAGGACGGGGACCTCGATCAGCGGACCGACCACACCGGCCAGCGCCTGGCCCGAGGTCGCACCGAACGTCCCGATCGCCACCGCGATCGCGAGCTCGAAGTTGTTGCCCGCGGCGGTGAACGCCAGCGTCGTCGACCGCGCGTAACCCAGCCCGAGGCCGCGTCCGGCGGCCAGGCCCACGGCCCACATGACCCCGAAGTAGACCAGCAGCGGCAGCGCGATCCGGGCGACGTCGAGCGGTCGCGACGTGACGGCCTCACCCTGCAGGGCGAACAGCAGCACGATCGTGAACAGCAGCCCGTACAGCGCCCAGGGACCCACCCGCGGGACGAACCGCTCCTCGTACCAGTCGCGTCCGTGCGCCCGCTCGCCGATCCACCGGGAGGCGAAGCCGGCGAGCAGCGGGATGCCGAGGAACACGGCGACGTTGACCGCGATCTGCCCCACGGAGACGTCCAGCCCCGCGGAGTCCAGGCCCAGCCGGCCCGGCAGCACCGTGAGGTAGAACCAGCCCAGCAGTGAGAACGCCACCACCTGGAACACCGAGTTGACCGCGACCAGCACCGCGGCGGCCTCACGGTCGCCGCAGGCGAGGTCGTTCCAGATCACGACCATCGCGATGCACCGTGCCAGGCCCACGACGATGAGCCCGGTGCGGTACTCGGGCAGGTCGGGCAGCAGCAGCCAGGCGAGCGCGAACATCAGGGCCGGCCCGACGAGCCAGTTCAGCGCGAGCGAGCTCACCAGCAGGCGCCTGTCGCCCGTCACCGCCGCGACCCGGTCGTAACGGACCTTCGCGAGCACCGGGTACATCATCACCAGCAGCCCGAGCGCGATCGGCAGGGAGATGCCGCCGACCTCGAGGCGTACGAGCCCGTCACCGAGAGCAGGGACGAACCTGCCCAGCACCAGGCCGGCGACCATGGCCGTCCCGATCCAGGCCGGCAGCCAGCGGTCGAGCACCGAGAGTCGCAGCCTCGCGTCGCGAGGGGCTTGGATCGACATGGCTCTATATTGACAGCGATCGAACCAACTCCGCGCGAACGCGGGATGACGAGTCGTCGTCCCGGCGCGGGGGCTGCCTGGGGACGGCGGTGTCCGCACGACGAGCAGTCACATACCTCGCGAGTCGACCGCGTCGACCAGGGACCGCGCGTCCCTGACGGCCTGCTCTGCGGTGGCACGGGTGCAGAACGTGCCGTACTGCAGGACGGTCTTGTCGCTGAGCAGCCGTCCGAGCTTGTTGGCGAGGCGCGGCCCGTCGGGCTCGACGGTCCTGAGCAGGGTCGTCGCTGCCCGATGGTCGTGGTCGGCCGCGTGCTGCCCGAGTGCCTGCCCGCACAGGGCGTCGCTCGCCGCGATCGCGGCGAGGACCGCGTTCGATGCCGCGGCCTGCGCCTCGGACGAGCGGTCCGGGCGGAGCCGGCACATCTCCAGGCGCTCCGCGGCGATCTGCAGGTGCTCACGGGCCAGTGCGGCTCGCTCGCGGGCCTGCGACAGGTTCATGGTCACGACGCGGGCCATGGGGCTCCGTTCAGCCGAGCGACGACGTCCGGCCCGACGAGGGTGCGAGCGTCAGTCCGCCAGGAGGCGACCATCGGGTCGTCGTTCGTCACGAGGTCGTCCAGGCGCGATCGAGAGGTCGCGTAGACGTTCGTCTCGTTACCCGTCGCGTCCTGGACCTGGGTGATCAGCTGGACGATGAGGGAGGAGATGCGGTCGTCCGTGTCCTCGCCGCTCCTGGTGACCAGCAGCAGGTCGATGTCGGAGTCGGGTCGGTTGTCGCCCCGCGCGGTGGAGCCGAACAGTGCGACCGTCGTGTCGTGCGCCTCGTCGGCTCCCAGCTCGTCTCGCACGACGGACGCGATCAGGTCCGTGAGCGCCTGGAGCACCCCGTCGACACTGCGCATGAGCTGGTCGATGGCCGGCCACAGGAGGTGACGGCGGTTCGCGACGTACAGCACCGCAGGCGGCGCCGGCCGGCTCGTGACGAGGCCCTGCATCTCGAGGCGTCCGATGGCGTTGCGGACGCCGGGGTTCGACGCCGACGGGATCAGCGTCGCGACCCGTGACCCGCTCAGGGGCATGCTCGTGCGCGCCAGTACCTGGAGCACCCGGCCCTCGAGGCTCGGGATGACAGCGGTGATCGGGTTGTTCAGGTCCACTCGCCACCTCCGTGTCTGCTATCAAAGTATCAGATCTGCTAGTCGGCTATCATATCCGTCCTCTCAGCCTCGTCGTCGGCGTGAACCCCCGCCAGTGACGTGAACACCACCACGTGCGATGGACGCGGGTTCCCGCACATGGGTCCGCACTCTGCGGGTGGTGCTGTGGCTTTCCGGGGGTGGGGGCAAGGGCTACCGTCGAGGTGGATCCCGACGGAAGGGTCGCCGACGATGGCGCTGCTGACCTGCCACTTCTTCTCCGAGGCGCTGGGTGTGAGCACGGCCGCGACCGTGCTGCTGCCCGAGTCGGCGCGCGGCCAGATCGGCATGGGTGGCGCCGACGTCGAGGGCCCGCCGCCCGTGCTGTACCTGCTGCACGGGCTCTCGGACGACGAGACGATCTGGACGCGCCGCACGTCGATCGAGCGGTACGTCGCCGAGCGCGGGATCGCGGTCGTCATGCCGCGTGGTGGCCGGTCGATGTACGCGGACGAGGTGCACGGCGGCGGGTACTGGACGTTCCTGACGCAGGAGCTGCCGCGTGCGGTGCAGCAGTTCTTCCGCGTGTCGGACCGGCGCGAGGACACGTTCGTCGCCGGGCTGTCGATGGGCGGGTACGGCGCGTTCAAGTGGGCGCTGCGCGAGCCGTGGCGGTTCGCGGCCGCGGCGAGCCTGTCGGGCGCGCTGGTCGTCGGCGGGGAGCGGGCGGGGTTCGTGCGCGACGAGCTCGTGCCGCACGTGTGGGGCGGCGCCGACCCCGCGGGCACCGACGACGACCTGCTCGCGCTGCTCGACCGCGCCGACCCGGCGGACCTGCCCGCGCTGTACGCGACGTGCGGGGCGCAGGACGAGCTGCTCGACACGCAGCACACGTTCGTCGAGCACGCCGCCGCGCGGGGCGTCGACGTGGACGCGCACGTGCACCCCGGCGACCACGACTGGGCGTACTGGGACGAGCACATCGTGCGCGTCCTGGACTGGCTGCCGGTGCGGCGCTGACCCCCGGGCGGCAGACCCCTCCCCGGGCGGGGTGGGCCGAGCGCGGCTAGCGTCGGGCGCACCCACCTGGAGGTGCCATGAGCAGCCCGATCCCCGACCCCGGAGCCGTCCCGGACGAGCCGAACTTCTCCGACCTGCCGTCCGACGACCCGCCCGCGCCGGGCGAGCCGGTGCCCGCGAACCCGGATGTCGAGCCCGAGGGCGACCCGACGGGCGACTGAGCGCCGACCGCCGGGTCGCGGTCGGAGGTCGGGGCCGCTGCCCGCGGCGACCGCCCCGTCCGCGGGCGCTCAGCGCCCGGCCGCCCCCAGCACCTCGGCGAGCTGTGCCGGTCGGCTCACCATCGGCCAGTGCCAGGTCGGGAGCTCGACGTACGTCCAGTCGCCGTCGACCATGTGCGCGAACAGCGGCACGTGGCGCGCCATCTCCTGCACCTGCTCGACGCCGAAGCTGCACAGCACCCCCGTGCGGGGCAGTCGTTCCCAGGCGCCCGTCAGCGCGACCGGCTCGGTGGCGGTCCGCCACGGCTGCGGCTGCGAGCCGGCGACCAGTGCGGCGACGGCGGCGTCGTCGACCTCGGGCACGTCGGCGGCGAGCGCGGCCCACGGCGGGGGCGGGAGCCTCCAGCCCTCGCCGTCGGTCATGACCGTGCGCTCGTTGGCCGCGCGGGCGTCGGGGCCGTCGAAGTCGGCCTGGGCCGTGCCGTCCGGCAGCGGGCCCGTGTCGACGTACACCAGGCGCGCCACGCGATCGGGCACCCGGTCGGCAGCGCTGGTCGTCACCAGCGCGCCGTAGCTGTGCCCGACAAGCACGACGTCGTGCAGGTCCTGCTCCTCGAGCTGGCGCACGACGTCGTCGACGTGGGTCGTCAGGTCCGTCCCGGGCGTGGCGAGGTGGGCGCGCTCGCCCATGCCGGTGAGGTCGACGGCGTGCACGACGTGACCCTGCTCGCGCAGCGCATCGGCGACGGGCTGCCAGACCTGGGCGCCGAGCCAGAAGCCGGGGACGAGGACGTAGGTGGTGGGGCTCATGACCCCGACGCTAGAGTCAATTGTGGACAGGATCCGCCCGGTATGCCGAACGAGTCCGACGCACCTCGGTGCGAGGCGCGGAGGAGGGTCGTGACCCGCCCGACCGCGCGCGTCCTCGCGATGCTCGAGCTCCTCCAGACCGGCCGGCGCCGCACGGTCGCCGACCTCGCCGCCGCGCTCGAGGTCGACGAGCGCACGGTCCGGCGGTACGCCGAGCACCTCGCCGACCTCGGCATCCCCGTCGAGTCGCAGCGGGGCCGGTACGGCGGGTACCGGCTCGCGCCGGGCCACAAGCTGCCGCCGCTCATGCTCACGGACGACGAGGCCGTCGCCGTCGTCCTGGGCCTCACGCTCGCGGAGCGGTCGGGCGTCGCCACCACCGGCCGCGTGGCGACGGCCAGCGCGCTGGCCAAGGTGACGCGCGTGCTGCCGCGGGCACTGAGCGCCCGGCTCGAGAGCCTGCTGTCGACCGCGCAGTTCACGGCGCCGGTCCGCACGGCCGTCCCGGCCGGCACGGACACGCTCCTGGGTCTCGCCGCCGCCGCGCAGGCGCGCCGCACCGTCGCCATCGCGTACACCTCCTGGGACGGGCGGGAGTCGCGGCGCGAGCTCGACGTCTACGGGGTGGTCCTGCACTCCGGCCGCTGGTACGTCACCGGGCTCGACCACGGGCGTGGGGACGTGCGGACGTTCCGCCTGGACCGGATCGCGTCGGTCGAGCAGGCCGGCGGCTCCTACGACGTGCCCGACGACTTCGACGCCGGTGCGCAGGTGGTGGCCGGCATCGGTGCGGTGCGGTGGTCGCACGAGGTCGCCGTCGTGCTGCGGACCACCGTGGCGGAGGCGCGCGAGCAGCTGCCGCCCAGCGTGGGGCGCGTGAGCGAGCACGCCGACGGCGTGCTGCTCGAGGCGCGCGTGGAGCGTCTCGACGGCATGGCCCGCCTGCTGGCCGGGCTCGGCTGGGACTTCGACGTGGTCACCCCGGACGCGCTGCGCGACGAGGTCGCGGCCCTGGCGGACCGCCTCCGGGCCGCCGCCGCACGCGGCGCCGCACGCACCTGAGCGAGGGTCGCGCCCCGGCGGCGAGGCGCTGACCTGGACGGACGTCCACAGCGTGAGCGTGTGCGGACGCCGGCCCACCCATCCGACGCACCGCGGACGCGCCCTTGACGGATCCTCCCGTTCGCGTAGGTTAGGCGAGCCTCACTTAGGTACACCTCACCACGCGTCCGTCCGCGGCACGCGTCCGTCCAGGGGGAGCACCACGCGTGCACGAGCTGCTGTCCGCCGCGAGCGCCGACGCCTACGTCGACGCCCTGCGTGGCACCGTCGACCGGGTCGCGACCCGGTTCCGCACCACCACCCAGCCGTTCTCCGGTGCGAGCCGCGAGCACCTGCAGGCGCTCGTCGACGCGGCCGACCTCGACGGCCCCGGCTGCGGTACGCCCGCGGCGCTGCGCGAGGTCGACGACCTGTTCGCGCAGCACGCCGTCTGGTTCCACGACCCCGCGTACACGGCCCACCTCAACTGCCCGGTCGCGCTGCCGGCGGTCGCTGCGGAGGCCGTGCTCGCGGCCGTCAACCCGAGCGTGGACACGTACGACCAGTCGACCGTCGGCACGCTGATGGAGCGCCGGCTCGTCGCATGGACCGCGGGCCGCCTCGGGTTCGTCGCCGGGGGCGGGGTGTTCACGTCGGGCGGGACGCAGTCGAACCTGCACGCGCTGCTCGTCGCCCGGGAGCACGCGCTGGTGTCGCGGCCCGGTGCCGCGCTCGCGGACCTCGTCGTGCTGGCCACCGCGTCCAGCCACTTCTCGGTGCAGCGGTCCGCGCGCCTGCTGGGCCTGGCACCCGACGCGGTCCGCCTCGTGCCCGTCGACGAGCGCGGCCGTCTGCGCCCCGACGCCCTGGCCATCGCGCTGCGGCGCATCGAGCGGGAGGGGCGCCACGCGATGGCCGTCGTCGCCACCGCGGGCACCACCGACCGCGGCTGCGTCGACCCGCTCGCCGCGATCGCGGACGTGTGCGACGCGCAGGACGTGTGGCTGCACGTCGACGCCGCGTACGGGTGCGGCCTGCTGGTCAGCCGTACGCGCCGGCACCTGCTCGACGGCGTCGAGCGCGCCCGCTCGGTGACCGTCGACTTCCACAAGGCGTTCTTCCAGCCGGTGTCGTCCTCCGCGCTGGTGGTGCGGCACGCGGCGGACCTGCGCCTGGTCGCCCACCACAACGACTACCTCAACCCCGCCGGCGAGGACGAGCCGAACCAGGTCGACGTGTCCCTGCAGACCACGCGCCGGTTCGACGCCCTCAAGCTGTGGGCCACCCTGCGGGCGCTCGGCCCGGACCGGCTGGGGGAGATGGTCGACGCGACGATCGACCTCACGGCCGCCGTGCACGACGTCGTCGACGCCGACCCCGACCTGCGGCTGCTGTCGCCCACCGACCTGTCGACCGTGCTGTTCCGGTACCAGCCCGCCGGCCTGGACGACGCCCGCGCCGACGCCCTGGTCGGGCGGGTGCGCCGGGTGCTCTTCGACTCCGGGCGTGCCCTGGTCGCCCGCACCACGCTCGACGGGCGCCCGTGCCTGAAGCTCACGCTGCTCAACCCCGCGACCACGGTCGACGACGTCCGCGGCGTGCTGGACCTCGTGCGGCAGACGGCCGCCGGCCTGCTCGAGGGCGAGGACCTGCTGCGTCAGGACGAGGCGGTGGCCCGGTGACGGCGACCCCCGCCCTGCCGACCGTCCGCCCCGACGCCCGCGTCCACGACGTCGTCGGCGTCGGCGTCGGTCCGTTCAACCTGGGTCTGGCCGCGCTCGCGGACCCCCTCGACCTCGACACCGTCTTCCTCGACCGCGCCCCGGAGTTCCGCTGGCACCCCGGGATGATGCTCGAGGGCGCGACGATCCAGGTGCCGTTCCTCGCGGACCTCGTGACGATGGCCGACCCGACCAGCCGGTACTCGTTCCTCGCGTGGCTCAAGGCCACCGGGCGGCTGTACCCGTTCTACATCCGCGAGAGCTTCTACCCGCTGCGTGCGGAGTACGACGCGTACTGCCGCTGGGTCGCGCAGCAGCTCCCGTCGCTGCGCTGGGACCGCGACGTCACGGCCGTCGAGGTGGACCCGCACGATCCCGACCTCTACGTCGTGCACGCCCGCACCGCCGACGGCGTCGAGTCGTACCGCACGCGCCACGTCGTGCTCGGCGTCGGGACGCAGCCCGTGGTGCCCGCCGCGCTGCGCGGGCTCGACGGGCCGGTGGTCCACTCGTCGCAGTACCTGCCGCACCGCGACCGGCTGCGCGCGGCCGGGTCGGTGACGGTGGTCGGGTCCGGGCAGTCGGCCGCCGAGATCTACCGCGACCTGCTCGACGCGACCGGGCCGGGCGGCCCGCGCCTGGACTGGGTGACGCGCTCGCCGCGGTTCTTCCCCATGGAGTACACGAAGCTCACGCTCGAGATGACGTCGCCGGAGTACACCGACCACTTCCACGCCCTGCCCACGGCCCTGCGCGACCGGCTCGCGCGCGAGCAGCGGAGCCTGTCCAAGGGCATCAGTGCTTCCCTCGTCGACGACATCTACGACACCCTCTACCGCATGAGCGCCGCCGGGCCCGTGCCGACGACCCTGCTGACCGACACCGAGGTGCGCCGGGCGGTGTGGGACGGCGAGCGGTACACGCTGCGGCTGCACCACGCGCAGCTCGGCGTCGAGCACGAGCGCACCACCGAGGCGCTGGTGCTGGCCACGGGCTACGCCGCACAGGTCCCCGACGTGATCGCGCCGATCGCCGACCGCCTCGACCGCGACGAGCACGGGCGGCTGGCCGTCGCGCGGGACTACTCGGTCGACGGCGGCCGCCGCCGCGTCTTCGTGCAGAACGGCGAGGAGCACACGCACGGCGTCACCGCACCGGACCTGGGTTTCGGTGCGTGGCGGTCGTCGACGATCCTCGCCGCCGTGTGCGGGCGCGAGGTGTACCCGCGCGAGACGCGGATCGCGTTCCAGGACTTCGGGGTGCCCCGGGACGGCAGCCCCGTGCCGGCCGGGACCGTCGGTGCGTCCGCCGGGACGGGCGCATGAGCACGCCACGCTCGCTGCCGACCGAGCCGCTGTCCGCCTCGACGGTCCGCGACGAGGCCTGGAAGCGCATCGGCCCGGTCCGCCTCGACCGCGTCGTCCCCGAGCGTGACGCCCTCACGCTGCACCACTGGCTCACGCACCCCGCGTCGGCGTACTGGCGGATGACGGACCTGGGCCTCGACGACGTGCTCGCCTACGAGCAGCGGCTCGCGGCATCGACCGACGAGCACGCGTGGCTCGGCCGCGTCGCGGGCCGTCCCACGTTCATGGTCGAGACGTACGACCCGTCGCGGGTGCTGCTCAAGGGCCTGTACCGGGCCCGCCCGGGCGACGTGGGGATGCACCTGCTGGTGGCGCCCCCGCAGGGCGCACCGCTGCACGGCCTCACGGACGCGGTCATGGCCGCGACCCTGCGCTTCTGCTTCGGCACGTTGCGCGCCCAGCGGGTCGTCGTCGAGCCGGACGTGCGCAACACCGCCATCGCCGCGAAGAACGCCGCCGCGGGGTTCCGCGTGGTGCGGGAGATCGACCTGCCCGGCAAGCGCGCGGCCCTGTCGGTGTGCACGCGCGAGGACTTCGCCGCGAGCCGCCTGGGCAGCCGGCCGCGCACCACCGACCCGGGCCCGGGACCCGGGCTGCGCACGCCTCCGGCGCCCGGCCCCGCCACCGTCCCGGGCGCTCGTGCCCCCCGTGAGGACCTGCGATGACCACTCCCACCGACGCATCTGCGGCGCCCACCGCGCACCACGCCGCACACCACGCCGCGCCCACCGCGCACCGGACCGTGCACGCCCCGTACCGCGTCGCGCCCGGCCCGCACCCCGCCGACCACCTGACCCCCGAGCACCTGGCCGCCGCGCAGCGGCACCTCGTCGCCAAGGCGCTGGCGGAGTTCGCGCACGAGCGCCTGCTCGCACCCGCGCGCGACCGCGCGGCCGGCCCGGACGCCTACGTCGTCGCGCTCGACACCCCGGCGGGGCAGGTCGCGTACCGGTTCCGGGCGCGGCGCCTCGCGCTGGAGCACTGGGTGGTCGACCAGCCCACCCTCACCCGGCACGTCGACGGCACCCCGGCCGACCTCGACGTCCTCGACCTCGTGCTCGAGCTGCAGCCGTTGCTGCGCATCCCCGACGACCTGCTGGCGCTCTACCTGGAGGAGCTCTCGGCGACCCTCGCGTCCGCCGCGTACAAGCGGGCGCACCCCGGGCCCCCGGTGGCGGACCTGCTGCACGCCGACCTCCCCGTCGTGGAGGCCGCGATGACGGAGGGGCACCCGGGGTTCGTCGCGAACAACGGGCGGATCGGCTACGGCGTGAGCGAGCACGACGCCTACGCCCCGGAAGCGGGCCGCGACGTGCGGCTGGTGTGGCTCGCCGTGCGGCGCGACCGCAGCCACCTGGCCCTGGGCGCCGGGCTCGACGAGGACGCGCTGTACGTGCGCGAGCTCGGTCCCGAGGTCCTCGCCGGGTTCGCCGACCGGCTGCGCGCCGTGGACCTCGACCCGGCCGACTACCGCTACCTGCCGGTGCACCCGTGGCAGTGGGAGCACAAGGTCGCGGTGACGTTCGCCCCCGACGTCGCGCGCCGCGCCCTGGTGCTGCTGGGCGAGTCCGTCGACGCGTACCGCGCGCAGCAGTCGATCCGCACGTTCCTCAACGTCACGACCCCGCACCGCGACTACGTGAAGACGGCCGTCGCGATCCAGAACATGGGGTTCCTGCGCGGCCTGAGCCCGGCGTACATGCGCGCGACGCCCGCGATCAACGACTGGGTCGCCGACCTCGTGCACACCGACCCGGAGCTGGCCGCGTGCGGCGTGCGCGTGCTGCGCGAGCACGCGTCGGTCGGGTACACCGGCGACGTCTACCACCGCACACCGCAGCCCAACGCGCACCGCAAGATGCTCGCCGCGCTGTGGCGCGAGTCGCCCGTGCCGCTGCTGCGGCCCGGGCAGCGTGCGGCGACGATGGCCGCGCTGCTGCACCGCGACGCGGCCGGCGACGCCTACGCAACCGCCGCCGTCCGCGCGTCCGGCCTCGACCCCGCCGACTGGCTGCGCGCCTACCTGCGCGTCTACCTGCGCCCGCTCGTGCACTGCCTGCGCGCGCACGACCTGGCGTTCATGCCGCACGGCGAGAACGTGCTGATCGTGTGGCAGGACCACGTGCCCGTCGGCGCGCTGCTCAAGGACATCGGTGAGGAGGTCGCCGTCCTGTCGAGGCGCCCGCTGCCGCCCGACGTCGATCGCATCCGCGCCGTCGTCGACGACGAAGAGAAGGCGCTCGCGATCTTCACCGACGTGCTCGACGGCGTCCTGCGGCACCTCGCCGCGATCCTCGTCACCGACGGCGTGATCGCGCAGGACACGTTCTGGGGCGTCGTCGCCGAGACGATCGACGCGCACCACGCCGACCACCCGGACCTGCCGTCGGGGGTCGACCTGCGCGCGCCGCGGTTCGCGCACTCGTGCCTCAACCGCCTGCAGCTGCGCAACACGCTGCAGATGGTCGACCTGGCGGACCAGTCGTCGTCCCTCGTCTACGCCGGGACGCTGGCCAACCCGGTCGCGCGCGACGGCGGTGCGTGATGGCGTTCGAGGTCTTCCGGGACGACTGGGGCGTGCCGCACGTGCGCGCGTCCGACGAGCACTCCCTCGCGTACGGGCAGGGCTGGGTGACCGCGCGGGACCGCACGTGGCAGGTGCAGGCCGACCGCTGGCGTGCCGAGGGTCGGCTCGCCGAGCACCTCGGGGAAGGCGGCATCGCGTGGGACGTCGTCGCGCACCGCCTGCGGCTGCCGGACCTGGCGCAGCGCGCGTACGCCGCGCTCGGCGGCGACGACCGCGCGTGGGTCGACGCGTACACGGCCGGGGTCGACGCCGGGCTCGCCTCGGCGCCGCGGCCGGTCGAGGTCGACGAGCTCGACCGGGTGCTGGGCGGCACCACGCCCGACGACCCGTGGCCGGCGTGGGCGCCGCTGGGGGTGTTCCTCGTGAACCACGCGCTGTTCTCGACGTTCCCGCGCGTGCTGTGGCACGACCACCTGGTGCGCACCGCCCGGTACTCCGGTCACCCCGGGCTCGCCGACGTCGACCCCCTGGACCTCGTGCGGCTGTTCGACCCCGCCGCCGACGGGCCGACCAGCGGCTCCAACGCGTGGGCCCTGCACGGCTCGCGCACCGGGACGGGCGTGCCGCTGCTCGCGGGCGACCCGCACCGCGTCCTGGAGCTGCCCGGCCCCTACCAGCAGATCCGCCTCGCATGCCCCGAGTACGACGTCCTCGGGCTCGCGTTCCCCGGCGTCCCCGGGCTGCCGCACTTCGGTCACACCGGCAGCGCCGCGTGGGGCATCACCAACGCCGCCGCGCACGCCGCCGAGCTGTACCGCGAGCTGCTGCTGCGCGACGACGACGGCTGGCAGGCCTTCGGCCCGCACGGCACGGAGCCCGTCACCTCCCACACCGTGCACGTGCGCGTACGCGGCGGGGAGCCGTTGACCGTCGACGTCCTGGAGACCGATCGCGGGCCCGTCGTCGTGCGCGGCATGCCGCCGGGACGCCCCCTCGACCAGGACGGCGTCGTCACCGGGGCCCTGCCGCGCGCCGGGCTGGAGGAGGCGCGGTCCGTGCGGCTGCAGGCACAGGTCGACGCGGACCTCGGGTTCGCGTGCCTGCGCCCGCTGCTGCGCGCCCGCACCGCGCACGACGTCGCCGCCGCGCTCACCGGCTGGGTCGACCCCGTCAACCGCGTCCTGGCCGCCGACTCGACCGGGACGGTGCTGACGTTCGACGCGGGCCGCGTGGCCGACCGCGCGCCGGACGACCGCCTGCTGTCGCTGCGCGCGTGGGACCCCACGCACGCACCGCGCCGGTGGCGCGCCCTGGCCGCGCCGCGCGAGGTCACGGACGTCGCCGTCGACGCGAACGAGCGACCGGCCACCGCGGACCGTGACCACGGCAGCGTCTACGCACCGGACCGCGCGGCGCGCATCACCGACCTGCTCGCCGGACGGGCGGTGTGGCGCGTCGGCGACCTGGGCGACGTCCACGGCGACACGCACTGGGCGGGGGCCGGTCGGCTGCTGCGGCACGTCGCGGGTCTCGACGGCCTGAGCCCGGCGGCCGAGGCGGTCCGTGACGCGCTGCTGGCGTGGGACCTGCACATGGACGCGGAGTCCCCGCAGGCCGCGCTGCTCGCGGACCTGCGCGCCGTGCTGGTCGCCCGCCTCGTCGAGGAGCCCGCGGTCAGCGCGCTCGGGGCCTCGCACTTCGCCGGCCCGGCGTTCGACGCGTGGTTCAGCCTGCGCGGGCGGGTCGGGGCGGCGCTGCCCGCGCTGCTCGGACGCGTCGACCTGGGCATCGACGGGCCCGCGCACGTGCGGGCCGCGCTGGAGGAGGTCGCCGCGCTCGCGGACGGCGGCACCTGGGGAGCGCGGCACATTGTGCTCCCGGCCCACCTGCTGGCGGACGTCCCGGGGGCGGCCGTGCCCGTCGTCCCGGCGCTGCCGCTCGGCGGCGACCAGGACACCGTGCGCTGCACCGGGACGGTCCCCGGCGTGACCGACGGCGCGTTCCGCGGGTCGGTGGCCCGGTGGGTGTGGGACCTGCAGGACCGGTCGCGCAGCCGCTGGGGCGTGCCGTTCGGCAGCAGCGGCGACCCGCGCAGCCCGCACTTCGCGGACCAGCACGCGACGTGGGCGGTGGCGGGGACCGTCGAGGTCGTGACCGACTGGGCGCGGCTGACCCCCGAGCCGCCGGCGGGGGAAGGGGAGTGAGCGTCGGGACGGGCGCCGTGGGCCTGACGTCGGTGTGGGCCGGGCTCCCCGGCGGGTCCGTGCTCGACGAGCGGCCCGTCGACGGCCTCGGCGTGCTGACCACCGCGGTGCTCGACCTCGACGTCGACATCCCGACGCTGCACGCGTGGTGCACGGCCCGCGGCACGGCGTTCTGGGGGCTGGGCGGGCTGACGGTCGCCGAGCTGCGGGAGACCTACGCGGTGGTCGACGCGATGGCGCACCACCACGCGCTGCTCGTGCGGATCGACGGCATGCCCGTCGCGCTCGTGCAGGCGTACGAGCCCGCGCACGACCCGGTGGGCGAGGTCTACGACGTGCAGCCCGGCGACCTCGGTGCGCACGTGCTCGTCGGTGCCCGGCCCCCACGCCCGGTCGCGGGCTACGCGCCGCGGCTGCTGCGCGCGATGTGCCAGGTGCTGGCGGACGGCACGGGCGCGACACGGATCGTCGGCGAGCCCGACGCCCGCAACGCGGCCCTGCTGCGCGTGGTGGAACGGATCGGCTTCACCCTCGGCCCCGAGGTCGACCTGCCGACCAAGCGCGCCCGCCTGACGTCCTACGAGGTCACGCCGCAACTGTCGGCGAGCTAGCCGACGACCGCCTGCGAGAGCTCGACCACCTCGTCCGCGAGGCGCGGCCCGAACCAGATCGCGTCGTTGTGGCCGGCTCCGGGCACCGCCACCTCGCCCTGCAGGTTGCCCACACGCGCCGCGAGCTCCGCCGAGAGCCGCGACGGCACGACGTCGTCGGCGGTGCCGTACAGCACGCGCACCGGGACGTCGCTGCCCGCCAGGTGCTCGGCGCTCGGGAAGCGGTCGCGCAGGATCAGCCAGGCCGAGCGCCGGTCTGCCTCGGTCGACCCCTGACGTCGACCCACGCGGCTCACGACGGCCTCCCTCGATCGGCGGCGACGGGTTCGACGCCAGCGCGCTGGACGGGTGCTTCCTGGGGCAAGGAGAGGAGGCAGCACCTGATCGGGGTTGGCGGGCTCCGTCCCTCTTGACCCGTTTGTCCGTCAGTCGTAACTTACCGTTCGTGACGACTTACGGAACGGTCCTCGACGCCCTCGGCGACCCGACGCGTCGCAGCGTCCTGGAACTGGTCGCAGAGCGGCCGCAGCCGGTCGGCGAGCTCGCCGCACGCCTGCCCGTGAGCCGGCCGGCCGTCTCGCAGCACCTGCGCGTGCTGAAGGACGCCGGCCTCGTCACCGACACCGCCGTCGGGACCCAGCGCGTCTACCGGCTGGACACCCGCGGCGTCGCGGCCCTGCGCGCGTACCTGGACAGGTTCTGGGACGACTCGCTCGCCGCGTACGCCCGTGCAGTCGAGCAGGACCCCGCCGCACCCGAGGAGAGCCCATGAGCACCGAGCAGCAGGTCGGCACCACCAGCCCGGTCCCCGCGGGCGACACCGCGCCGATCGTCCGGACCCTCACCGTCGCCGCGTCCCCCGAGCGCGCGTTCGACGTCTTCACCGCCGGGATGGCGCGCTGGTGGAAGGGCGACTACCACCTGGGCGACCAGCCGTTCGTCGACGTCGTCGTCGAGCCCCGCGAGGGCGGTCGCTGGTACGAGCGCGACGCCGACGGGGCCGAGTGCACGTGGGGCCGCGTGCTCGCCTGGGAGCCGCCGGGTCGGTTGGTGCTGGCGTGGCAGATCAGCGCCGACTGGGCGTACGACCCCGGGCTGCTCACCGAGGTCGAGGTGCGGTTCACGGGCATGACGGGCGCGGACGGCGCCGTCACGACACGTGTCGACTTCGAGCACCGCGGTCTCGAGGCGTACGCGAAGCGGGCCGTGGAGATGCGCGCGTCCCTCGGTTCGCCCGGCGGGTGGGGCGGCCTGCTGGAGGACTTTGCGACTGCAACGGCCGGCTGATCGGGTCCGTCATCGGCTCGATGCCCAGTCCCGCCATCACTCTCCGCACGACGCGAGCGCGGACGCTCGGCAAACTCGGGTGCGACCGCGACTCCGGCGGCGAGGACAGGCTCCGTGCGCAGGTGCTTCATGGTGTGGGTCAGCAGCACGTCGACGTCACCGTGGATCGCTGCCGCTGCGTGCGCGCGGTCGTCAGGGTCGGGTGAGAGGTCGTCGGTGATCTTGTCCCGGTAGCGGGCAGGGTCGATGCGGTGCCTCCCGAAGTGCTGGCGCACGGCAGCGCTGACCGACGCCGCAGACTCTGTCGTGCGTCGGCCCTCACGGACGATGACGTCCTCCCACTCGGCGAGGACCTCATCGGTCCACACCCAGGTGAACAGGAGATCCTCGGCCAGGGTGAGCAGGACGTCCATGATCGTGAACGGGAACAGCTCGCTCGTGTCGATGAAGACCCGTGGGAGGCGGGCCACCTACCTATGCCCCGAGAGCTGCGCGGATCGAGTCGGCGCCGGTCCGGCGCTCTTCGCGCTCGGTGGCGACATCCACGACGTCCTGCACGCGGATGCGGCGGTGTCGGCTGCCGGGAAGGCGGCGGAAGGGGAGGACGCCGTCCTCGCACAAGCGGTCGACGAACTGCCGTGTCACACCGAGTATCTGTGCCGCCTTCGCGGGACTGACCTCGTCCTCGGCGCGCAGCACCACGACGCGTGCACCGTGCGCGACATCATCGAGCAACGCGCGCATGGCCGCCTCGACCGGAGTGTCGCCCACCAGTCGGTCCGCCAGTTCTCTGGCGCCAGACCGGATGACCGGGTCCGCAGGGTCGAGAGTCGTGGAGTGCGCGTGTGCCGCCATGCGTCGATAGTAGGCGCATCTGCAATAACAGCAACCACGTGGTGCGTGCTGTGGGTGGGGTGCCCACGACCGCCAGACACCGCGCCGCACACGGTCACGTCGACGTCCGAGCTCCTCAGGCCTCGCCGTCCCACCACGCGAGGACGCGGGCGGCGTGGAACGTCAGCCACCGCGACGGCTCGCCGGGCGGCACGTCGACCTCGAACCAGGCGCGCCCCGGCAGCCGGTGCTCCTGCAGCCACGTGCCGTCGGGCTGCCGGGCGGCGCGCACGGTCTCGACCGCCTCCGCGAGGCGCGCGTCGGGCGCGGTGCCGTCGTGCAGGGACGCCGCGCGGAAGTGGTCGAGAGCGTTCAGCGTGCTGAACCGCCAGCGGAACGGGTAGGAGAACACCGTCACCCACGGGCCGAGTGGCTCGCCGTCGGTCACTCGGCGCAGAAGCCGGCGCTCGAGCAGGTACTCCTCACCAGCGTGCCGAGCGGCACGCAGTGCGTCGGAGCCGGTCGCGGCCTCGTACGAGAGCAGGCCCTTCACGGTGTTGAGGGTCGAGTGCACCGACGAGCGCGTGGAGCCCTCCACCCACTCGCAGTTCCAGCCACCGTCGGGCAGCCGGTGCTCGGGGAGCCACGCCGCGAGGCCGCTGACGTCCGCGCCGAGCCACGCGCCGTTCGCGAGCGTGAAGGCGTTGATGCAGCAGTCGACCTCGCCGCCCCAGTACGGCAGGTCGTCGTACTCCCAGCGGCTGTTCTCCTTCAGCTTGTCAGCCGTGCCGGCGAGCACGCGCGCGTCGAGCCCCCAGTCGCGCAGCGTGTTGAGCGTCTCCGTCGTCGCCGTCCACGGCTGACCGGCGCCGGGCAGCGCCTCGGGGCCGTCGAAGTCGAACCCCCGCGGGAAGTACGCGCCGCCCGCCCACTGGCCGTCGTCGTCCTGCAGCGCGAGCAGCCGCGCACCGAACCCCTCGGTGGCGACACGCGCCCGGGTCGCCCGCCAGACCTCCTCGGGCGCACCGACGAGGTCACGCTCGACCTGCCACCGCAGCGCAGGATCGGAGTCGAGGAGCCAGTCGAGCAGGGCGCGGTCGAGGGCCATGGTTCACGGTAGCGACGGCGACCGACTCGCGCGGCGCACGCCTCAGCGGGCCGCGAGCGCGCGACGACGACCAGCGCGAACCGCAGCGGGTCGCTGCCGGTGCGGCGGGCCAGCGTGATGACCACCGGTGTCACCAGCACTGCGGTGGTGTCGAGGGACAGCACCGCCGTCGACGCGGTGGCCAGCGCGACGACCAGCAGCCACAGGGCCCACCGTCGGCCGCGCGCGAGCCGTGCGGTCACCCCGGCAGCCGCGTCGAAGAGCCCGGCCGCCGCGCACAGCTCGGCCACCAGGGTCAGCGCGAGCAGCAGGAGGAGCACCGGCCCGGTGTGCCCCGCCAGGGCGACCGCGTCCGCCGCGGGCAGCAGGCCCGTGCCGACCAGCGCCGTGGCGACCACCACCGCGACGAGCCACCAGGGGACCCGCCGGGCCGCTGCACGCACCCTTCGGACGCTACGCCTTCGTGATGTACGGGGCGCACCCCGGCGACGAGTCGTCGGCAGCCTCGTTCGGCGCACTACGGTGCCGAGGGGCCACATTCGATACGCGTACACGCGCGACGGGATGCCCTACGATCGACTCCCAACCTAGGGGAGGACGAGGATGACCGATCCTGAGTCGCTTACAAGCATCGTCAATGAGCGTCGGCGAAACGTCGACGTGCAGACGACAAACTTCTCCGTTCGTGAGCTGGTCAGGATGGTCGCGGAGGGTGAGTTGAACGTCTCACCAGAGTATCAGCGACTATTTCGGTGGGACGTCCAGAGTGAATCCAGGCTCATTGAGTCGCTGATGCTCGGGTTGCCAGTGCCATCGATCTTTGTCGCAACAAACGACGACTTCACCCTCGAGGTTGTTGACGGACTCCAGCGGCTCTCCACACTTGTGCACTTCGTCTCGCCGTCGCCGGAGAGATTGACTGCCCTAAGCAAGGATGGCCCGTTGGTGCTCGACGAACTGGAGACAATTCCGCAACTTAACGGAAAGTCGTTCCGCGACCTTCCAAAAGAACTTCAGCTCCATTTCTCACGAACGACCCTCCAGGTTACGGCGCTAACGGATAAGTCGGACTATGACGTCCGCTTTGAGTTGTTCGACCGATTGAATGCTGGATCGCTAAGACTCACCAACCAGGAAGTCAGGAACGCAGTGTACAGGGGGCCCTTTGTTGCCTTCTTGCACGACATGGCCAAGCTCCCAGAATTTAAATCACTGATTCAGATAGATGAGGCGCGGCTTCGCGACGGGACGCTGGAGGAGACGGTACTTAAGTTCTTTGCGTACAGGCACGCTCGATCCGACTATCGCGGCCCAATCAAGCCCTTCCTTAATGCATGCATGAGTCGATGGAGGACAGACTTTCCTGAGCAGAAGTTCCGTGAGGAGTTCGAGAGCGCTGTTCGACTCCTTCAGAACGTTCTGAGTGGGTCTGCATACCTGCGTGTCGGCTATCACGCCACGCCTATGGTGCCGTTTGAGGCCGCACTTCTCGCGAGCGCTCGAGTCAATGACGACGGAGTAGAAGCCGCGCCGAAGGACGGTTGGAAGGAAGATTCTCGCTTGCGCGCAGTCTCGGGTGGCGGGCATAACACCCCCGGGAAGCTGGATGAGCGGGTGGAGTTGTCCTATGGGCTCCTTCGGGGTGACGACCCAGTTCGAGACCAGTGACTATCGCTGATTATGAAGCCGCTTTCGAGAAGCGGCTCGACCAGTGTTGGTTCTCGGTATATGTGGCTGATGTCTTGCAGCTAAACCGCGCCCTCTCCTGGAAGAACGTCAGCCGAGATGTTCGCGCGGGCGCGGCGGTAATGGCAATGGCCGAGTTTGAGGCGCTGATTTCGAACTGCGTAGAACTCGTCCACGAGAGTGTCGAGTCATCTGGATGCCAGGTGGGAGATCTTCGGCACGGGCTCCGAATGCTGCACTACCGTCACCGTTTTGCGGCCACCACTGGCAGTTCTATGGACAGCGTCTGGGATGCTCGCATCGAGTTGTCCAGGAGCCACGAGAGTAGCGATAGGCCAGCGCTTCCGCGAAGGGATGGTCGAGGCTACTTGGAACCGGTCGGCAGTAAAACCCCCCGGGCAAATACACTAAATCGGATCTGGCAAGTGTATGGACTGGTAGGCGAACCGATCCCAGACCTACGATGGCGCAGTTCTCTCGGGGAGATGGCGGAGATTCGAAACGACGTCGCCCACGCCCGGCTGCCGATTTCGGAAGCATTCAACGGAAGAACGAGAAGTGCCGACGCCGTGGCGTCGCATATCGCAAATCTTCGCGACCTTGGGATATATTTCGCGGAGACGCTAATTTCCTACACGTCCGCACAGAGTTACCTCAGCTGACCTTAGGCCTCGCGTGGGTCTAGCGGAGCGGCCAACCGGTCCCGTAGCAGCACCGCGATGTCGGCGACCTCCGGGACGCCGACCCGGGGCCGAGCGTCGGTGGGGTGGCGAGGGCCGGCGGGCTCCTGCGTGCCGGTCGTGGCCGCGTCGTCCGGTGCCTCGCGGTCCCCTTGTGCCACCGCCCGCGCGTGCGCCGCGACCCCGTCGTTCAGCATCACCGTGCAGAAGGGGCACGCGGTGGCGATGGCGGACGCACCCGTGGCGACGGCCTCGGCCGCGCGGACGGTGCCGATGCGCTCGCCGATCGTCTCCTCCATCCACATGCGCGCGCCGCCGGCGCCGCAGCAGAAGGACGTCTCGCGGTTGCGCGGCATCTCGGCGACCGTGACGCCGGCGGCGGCGAGCAGCTCGCGCGGGGGCTCGTAGACCTGGTTGTGGCGGCCCAGGTAGCAGGGGTCGTGGTACGTGACGGTGGTGCCCGTGCCGTCGTCGCCGGTGCCCGGGGCGAACCGCAGGCGCCCCTCGCCGACCAGCATGTCGAGGAGCTGGGTGTGGTGCACGACCTCGAACCGCCCGCCCATCGCGGGGTACTCGCGGGAGATGGTGTTGAAGCAGTGCGCGCACGTCACGACGATGCGCTGCGCACCGACCTCGTTCAGCGTCTCGACGTTCTGCGCGGCGAGCGTCTGGTAGAGCGCCTCGTTGCCCGCGCGCCGGGCCGGGTCGCCCGTGCAGGTCTCGCCGTCGCCCAGCACCGCGAACGTGACGTCGGCGGCGTGCAGCAGCTCGGCGACCGCCCGCGTGGTCTTCTTGGCGCGGTCCTCGAAGGCCCCGGCGCAGCCCACCCAGAACAGCCAGTCGACGTCGGCCGCGGACTCCACGTCCACCCCGACCACCGGCACGTCGAAGTCCAGGCCCTTGGCCCAGTCGAGGCGCTGCCGCGCGGGCAGGCCCCACGGGTTGCCGCGGCGCTCCATCTTGGTGAACGTGCCGCCCAGCTCGGCGGGGAACGCGGACTCCATGAGGGTCTGGTAGCGGCGGATGTCGACGATCGTGTCGACGTGCTCGATGTCGACCGGGCACTGCTGCACGCACGCCCCGCAGGTCGTGCACGACCACAGCACGTCGGGGTCGATGACGCCGGACGCGACGAGGTCGACACCCAGGTGCGGGTCGGCCTTCGCCTCGTCGGACGCGCCGGCGGCCCGCGCCGCCCGCACGTAGGGCGCGGTCGCGGCGGCCTGGTCGCGCAGCGCGAGCATGACGAGCTTCGGGCTCAGCGGCTTGCCCGTGGCCCACGCGGGGCACTGGTCCTGGCAGCGGCCGCACTCGGTGCACGTCGCGGCGTCGAGCAGGCCCTTCCACGGCAGGTCCTCGACCGCGCCGACGCCCAGCCGGAGGTCCTCGGGCAGGTCCTCGACCGCCGTGAGGTCCAGGGGCTCACCGGCGGCGTCGCGCAGCGGCACCAGGGGGCCGAGGGCGGGGGTCCCGTCCGGCTCGCGCCGGGCGTACACGTTGACGACCGCGAGGAACCGGTGCCACGCCACGCCCATGGTCGGCAGCAGCCCGACGACGACGAACCACGCCATCGACACCAGGATCTTCACGATCGCGACGACGAGGACGGCCGTCTCGAGCGTCCCGGGCGCCACGGGCACCCACGAGGCACCGAACCACGCGGTCAGCGGGAAGTGCGCGGGGGTCGCCCACGCCTCACCGTCCTGCACGCCGAGCGCGTACTCCAGCCCGCGCAGCAGCAGGACGGCCAGCACCACCAGCAGGATCGTCGCCTCGACGACGTACGCCCACGTCTGGTTCGACCCGAAGAACCGGGACCGGCGCTGCTCACCCTCCGGCTCCGCCGCGCGCGGTCGGATGCGCTGCCGCAGCACGATCAGGTACCCGATGCCCAGCAGCCCCAGCCACGCGAACGCCTCGACCGCCCACTCCAGCGGCGCCCAGTGGCCGATGAGCGGCAGCCCGTAGCGGGGGTCCACGAGCTGGCCGTACCCGGTCAGCAGCGTCACCACCAGCACCGGGAACGACACCATGACGACCCAGTGCGCGACGCGGACGACCGGCCGTTGCTGGAACCGGCCGTGCCCCAGCACCTCGCGGACCAGCGTCGCCAGGCGCTGCCCGGCGGGGCCCCACCGCCCCGGCAGGGGACGACCGGTGCGCACCGTCCGCACGATCGCGACGGCACCCCGGGTGAACACCGCCACCCCGACCACCGTCGCCACCGCCGCCACGACGACCGCGACCACCTGCGCTCCGCTCACCGGCCCAACCTAGCCGTCGTCACGGCTGCGGCACCGGGCCGTTCCGCCGCCGCCGCACGTCCCTGTCGGGGCTCCGGTCCGCCCCCGCCGGCCCGCGACCCGTGACGGGCCGGCCGGTGGGCGGTCCGACCTGCCCGGTTCGCGGCGTGACATGGGCCACGTCGGGTGCGCGGGCGCGTCGCTCGACACGGGGGCACGGCGGACCGTTGGTAAGATCAACGGGTCCCCCGCACCCACCACGACGCGTCTGACCAGCGCCGACCTGCGCCCGCAGATCGAGCCGGCCGCCCCGCGCCGTGCGTGGTCGCACCTCTCCAGCCAGGGACGTGACCGTCCCGCGCAGGTGAGGGCGGACCGCGTTCCCCGGTCGTCGCCGCCGACGGCCGGTCACATCGACAAGACCCCGACCGACCCACCGCCCCCGACACGGACGGAGCCGGACGTGCTGCTGCTGCTGACGGTCCACCTCGCAGCGGCCCTCGTCGCGCCCGCACTGTTCCGCCTCTGGGGGCGCAAGGCGTTCTGGGCGCTGGCGCTGGCACCCGCGTCCGCCGCGGTCTGGGCCTTGACGTGGACCAGCGAGGTGCAGGCAGGTCGCGGCCCGTCGCAGGTCGTCGAGTGGATCCCCGCGCTGGGGCTCGAGCTGAGCTTCCGGCTCGACACCCTGTCGTGGCTGATGACCCTGGTCGTCGGCGGCGTCGGCGCGCTCGTCCTCGTGTACTGCGCCGCGTACTTCTCGCCCACGGCCTCCGGTCTGGGCCGGTTCGGCGGGGTCTTCACCGCCTTCGCCGGGTCGATGCTCGGCCTGGTCACGGCCGACGACATGCTGCTGATGTTCGTGTTCTGGGAGCTGACGACGGTCACGTCGTACCTGCTCATCGGGCACTACGCGGACCGCAAGGCGTCCCGGCGCGCCGCCATGCAGGCCATCATCGTCACCACCGCGGGCGGCCTGGCCATGCTCGTCGGTGTCGTGATCCTCGGGCACGCCGCCGGCACGTACTCGCTGTCCGGCCTGATGGCGGACCCGCCGGCCGCCTCCACCGCGGTCGTCGCCGCCGTCGCCTGCCTGCTGGCCGGTGCGGCCACGAAGTCCGCGCTCATCCCGTTCCACTTCTGGCTGCCGGCGGCCATGGCCGCGCCGACGCCCGTCAGCGCGTACCTGCACGCCGCCGCGATGGTGAAGGCCGGCGTCTACCTGGTGGCACGGTTCGCGCCCGCGTACGCGGAGCTGCCGGTGTGGCGCTGGACGATCGTGGTCCTGGGGGGCGGCACCCTGCTGCTCGGCGGGTACCGCGCCCTGCGGCAGCACGACCTCAAGCTGATCCTCGCCTTCGGCACGGTCAGCCAGCTCGGCCTCATCATCCTGCTCGTCGGCCTCGGCACGCAGGCCACGGCCCTGGCCGGCCTGGCGATGCTCGGCGCGCACGCCATGTTCAAGGCGGCGCTGTTCCTCGTGGTCGGCACGGTCGACGTCGCGTGCGGCACCCGTGACCTGCGGCGCCTGTCGGGCGTGGGGCGCGCCCTGCCCTGGACGGCGGTGGCCGGCGGCCTGGCCACCGCCTCGATGATCGGCCTGCCGCCGTTCGCCGGGTACGTCGCCAAGGAGGCGGGCCTCGAGGGCGTCGCGCACCTCGAGGACGGCATGGTGGGCTGGATCGTCCTGGCGGCCGTCGTCGTCGGGTCGGCGCTGACCGTGGCCTACGGCCTGCGGCTGTGGTGGGGCGCGTTCGCGACCAAGGACGCCCTGGTCCCGCAGTCCAAGACCCAGGACTCCGAGGGCGTCGCCACGACCACGTCGCTGGCCGCCGGCGGTGACGAGTCGGTGGCTCCGGCCCCCGTCACGCGCCCGTCGTTCCTGCTGACGGCGCCCGCGCTGGTCCTGTCGTTCCTCGGGCTGGCCGTCGCGCTGCTGCCGCACCTCGGGGAGCAGCTGCTCGAGCCCTACGCGGCCACGTACCCGCTGGGGGAGCCGGGCCACCTCCTGCTGTGGGGCGGGTTCGGCCTGGTGCTCTGGCTGACGGTCGGCGTCCTCGGGCTCGGCGGGCTGCTGTTCCTCGCGCGCGACAAGGTGGAGCGCTGGCAGGCGCGCGTCCCGCACCTGCTCGAGGCGGACCTCACCTACCGCCGCTTCATGCGCAAGCTCGACGACTTCGCCGCCGACGTCACCGCCGTCACCCAGCGCGGGTCGCTGCCGCTGTACCTCGGCGTCATCCTCACCACGTGGGTCGTCGCCGTCGGTGGCGCGCTGCTCACCGGCACGTCGTGGCCGCAGGACGTGCGCCCCTGGGACTACGCGGCCCAGACGGTGTTCGCGGCGGCGTCGATCGTCGCGGCGATCCTGGTCGCCCGCGCCCGCCGCCGCCTCAAGGCCGTGATCCTGGCCGGCATCAGCGGCTACGCCATCGCCGGCATGTTCCTGCTCTACGGCGCCCCGGACCTCGCGGTCACGCAGGTGCTGGTCGAGACGATCACGCTCGTCGTCTTCGTGCTGGTGCTGCGCCGCCTGCCCCCGTACTTCTCGGACCGCCCGCTGGCCACGTCCCGCTGGGTCCGGCTCGCGCTGGCCCTCGCGGTCGGGCTCGTCGTCGCCGGGGTCGCCCTGGTCGCCCCGTCGGCGCGCGTGCACGCGCCGGTCTCCGCCGACTTCGCCACCGAGGCCTACGAGTTCGGCGGCGGCAAGAACATCGTCAACGTCACCCTCGTCGACATCCGCGCGTGGGACACGATGGGCGAGATCTCGGTGCTGCTCGTCGCGGCCACCGGTGTCGCCTCCCTGGTGTTCCTGTCCGCCCGCGGCGGGCGCATCTTCCGGGAGCGCGAGGCCCCGGCCGACCGCTCGGTGTGGGGCGGCTCGCCGGACCCGATGGCGTCGCTGCGCCGCCCGCAGGCCGAGGCCGACGCCGACACGCCGCCCCCCTCGCGCGGCAGCGCCCCCGTGGGCGGGTCGCGTGCACGGGAGTGGCTGCGCGCCGGACGCACCGTCGCGCCCCAGCGCCGCTCGGTGATCTTCGAGGTCGTCGTGCGCCTGCTGTTCCACACGATGATCGTGTACTCGGCGTTCCTGCTGTTCAGCGGCCACAACCAGCCCGGCGGCGGGTTCGCGGCAGGTCTGGTCACGGGCATCGCGCTGGCGGTGCGGTACCTCGCGGGCGGGCGCTACGAGCTCGGTGAGGCCGCACCCGTGCAGCCCGGTGTGCTGCTCGGCACGGGTCTGTTCCTGTCGGCCGGCGCCGGCCTGGCCGCGCTGTTCGTCGGCGGCAACGTGCTGGAGTCCTGGATCCTCGAGTTCCAGCTGCCGATCTGGGGCGAGGTCAAGCTCGTCACCAGCCTGTTCTTCGACGTGGGGGTGTACCTGGTGGTCGTCGGCCTGGTGCTCGACATCCTGCGCAGCCTGGGTGCCGAGATCGACCGGCGGGCCGAGTCCGGGGAGGACGACGTGCCGGACCACGCGGTCCGCGGTGACGACCAGCTCGTCCTGCTGCGCGGGCTCAACGCGTCCGGGTACGACCCGGTCGAGCGGCGCTCGGACGACTTCTCCGGTGGACCGGGGACCGGGGGTGCCGCATGACCGACGTCGTCATGAGCCCCAACATCGTCTTCGTCGTGACGATCGCCGTGCTGTTCACGGTCGGCGTGTACCTGGTGCTCGAGCGCAGCCTCACGCGCATCCTGCTGGGCATCATCCTGCTGGGCAACGGCACGAACCTGCTGATCCTCGTCGCCGGCGGGGCTGCCGGGGCGCCCCCGATCATCGGGGTCGCGTCCGACCGCCCCATGAGCGACCCGCTGCCGCAGGCGCTGATCCTCACGGCCATCGTCATCACGCTCGGGCTGACGGCGTTCCTGCTGGCCATGGCCTACCGGTCGTGGCAGCTGCACCGCCACGACGAGGTGCAGGACGACGTCGAGGACCGCCGCATCGCCCGCCTCGCGGCGCGTGACGAACGTGCCTTCGAGGACGACGACACCGAGTCCGAGGGCGAGACGCTCGACGAGGAGGCCGCCGCCGCCCGCGACGAGATGGACGAGGGAGAGGCCTTCGACGAGGCGCCCGCCGAACGGCCGCCGCCGGCCACCAGCCACACGCACGGGGAGGAGGGACGATGACCGACTGGAGCTGGCTCGTCCCCCTGCCCGTGGTCCTGCCGCTGTCGGCGGCGGGCCTGGCGCTCGCGCTCTACCGCCGCCCCCGGCTGCAGCGCATCGTCTCGCTCGTGACCCTGGCGCTCGTCGCCGTGGTGTCCGGTGCGCTGCTCGTGCTGGCCGACTCCGGGCCGGTCGTCGTGGAGGTCGGGGACTGGGCGGCGCCCGTGGGCATCAGCCTCGTCGCCGACCGCCTGTCGGCCCTCATGCTCACGGTCTCGTCCGTCGTGATCCTCTGCGTCCTGGTGTACTCGCTGGCGCAGGGCCGGGAGGACGGGGAGCGGTTCGCCCCCATCTCGATCTTCCACCCCACGTACCTGGTGCTGTCGGCCGGCGTCGCCAACGCCTTCCTGTCGGGCGACCTGTTCAACATCTACGTCGGCTTCGAGATCCTGCTCGCCGCGTCGTACGTGCTCATCACGCTGTCGGGCACCACCGAGCGCATCCGCGCGGGCACCATCTACGTGGTCGTCGCCATCCTGTCGTCGGTCCTCTTCCTCGTCGCGATCGCGGCGGTGTACGCGGCGACGGGCACCGTGAACCTCGCGCAGCTCGCGCTGCGCCTGCCGGAGATCGACCCCGGCGTGCGCACCATGCTGCAGGCGATGCTGCTGCTCGCGTTCGGCATCAAGGCCGCCGTCTTCCCGTTGTCGTCCTGGCTGCCGGACTCCTACCCGACCGCGCCCGCGCCGGTCACGGCGGTGTTCGCGGGCCTGCTGACCAAGGTCGGCGTGTACGCGATCATCCGCACGCAGACCCTGCTCTTCCCCGGCGGGCAGCTCGACGACATCCTCATGGTCGTCGCCCTGGCCACGATGCTCGTGGGAATCCTGGGCGCGGTCGCGCAGGACGACGTCAAACGTCTGCTGTCGTTCACCCTCGTCAGCCACATCGGCTACATGGTGTTCGGCGTCGCCCTGGGCAGCGTGCTCGGCTGGACCGCGGCCATCTACTACGTCGTGCACCACATCACCGTGCAGACGGCCCTGTTCCTCGTGGTCGGCCTGGTCGAGCGCTTCGGCGGGACCACGTCGCTCGACCGCCTGGGCGGGCTCGCCAAGATGACGCCCGTGCTGGCCGTGCTGTTCTTCGTGCCCGCGATGAACCTCGGCGGCATCCCGCCGTTCTCCGGGTTCCTCGGCAAGGTCGGGCTGCTCGAGGCCGGCGTCGAGCTCGGCACCCCGCTGGGGTACGCCCTGGTCACCGGGTCCGTCGTCACCTCGCTGCTCACCCTGTACGCGCTCATCAAGGCCTGGAACAAGGCGTTCTGGCAGAGCCCGCCGGAGGAGCTGCCGGCCAACCACGTGCCCGCGCACATGGTGGTCCCCACGGCCGCCCTGGTCGTCGTCAGCCTGGCGCTCACCGTCTTCGCCGGCCCGCTGTACGCGTACACCGAGCGCGCCGCCCAGACCCTCGCGGACCGCTTCCCGTACATCGAGGCGGTGCTGCCCGACGGGGAGCGCGGCGAGGGCGAGTCGCAGCGCGCGGCCGAGGACTCCGAGGTCGACGAGGACCTGGTGCCCGCGACCCAGGACGCCGAGAACGGCGGGGGTGACCGATGAGCCTGCACCCGCGCCGCACCGGCTGGCGCTTCCAGTGGGCCACCGTGCTGTGGCTCACCGTCGTCTGGGTCCTGCTGTGGGGCCAGGTCACCTGGGGCAACGTCGTCAACGGCATCCTGCTCGGGCTGCTGGTCACGGCCGGCCTGCGCATGACGCCCGTCGACTTCCGCGGTCGCGTCCACCCCGTGGGGCTGCTCGTGCTGCTGGGCCGGTTCGCGCTCGACCTGGTGCGGGCGTCGTTCGAGGTCAGCCTCGTCGCGCTGCGGCCCCGGCACACCCCGCGCGGTGCCGTGATCTGCGTGCAGCTGCGCAGCCACTCGGACCTGTACCTCACGCTGACCGCCGAGCTCGTCTCGCTGGTGCCCGGCTCGATCATCGTCGAGGCGCACCGGCTCACCGGGCGGCTGTACGTGCACGTCCTCGACGTCGAGACCAGCGGCGGCGTCGAGAAGGCGCGGCAGAGCGTCCTCGACCAGGAGGCGCGGCTGCTGCGCGCGCTCGCGTCCGACGAGGAGCTCGCGGAGGCGGGGCTGCAGCGCTCGCGCCGCGCGGGGGAGGTGACGTCCCGGTGAACGTGTTCGACGTCGTCGTCGTCGTCTGCGGGGTCCTGCTGACGCTCGGCGCGCTGCTCGCGATCGTGCGGGCCGAGAAGGGCCCGTCGATGCTCGACCGCACGGTCGCGCTCGACATCGTCGTCACGACGATGATCGCGGCGATCGCCCTCTACGCGGCGTACTACCGGCGCGCCGACGTCGTGCCGCTGCTCGTGGTGCTGTCCCTCGTGGGCTTCGTCGGGTCGGTCACCGTCGCACGGTTCGCCGCCGTCGAGCCCGAGGGCGAGGGGCGCGTGCGCACCCGCGAGGAGGTCGCCGCCGAGGAGGCCGAGAAGCGCCGCCTCGAGCAGGAGGAGGAGGAGGCGCGCCGCCGCCGGCGCCGTGCCGCCGAGGACGCCGCCACCGCCGACGCGGCCGCGGCGCCCGAGCCGGCGGTCGACGAGACCGTGGCCCCGAGCGCCCGCGAGACCGTCGAGAAGACACCCGACGACGAGCACCACGGCGGCCCGGCCGACGAGGAGACGCGATGAGCCAGGACACGTGGGGCACGGTGGCGGACGTCGCCTCGATCGTCTGCCTGCTGGGCGGCGCGTTCTTCGCGTTCGCCGCCGGGGTCGGCGCCCTGCGCTTCCCCGACCTGCTGTCCCGCATGCACGCGGGTACCAAGCCGCAGGTGCTCGGGCTGATCCTCGTGCTCATCGGTCTCGCGCTGCGCCTGCGCGAGGGCGGGGCGGTGTGGGCGCTGCTGCTCGTCGCGATCTTCCAGATGCTCACCGCACCCGTCGCCGCGCACATGGTCGGCCGCGCGGGCTTCCGCACCGGCAAGGTCCGCAACGACCTGCTGGTGGTGGACGAGCTCTCCCGCGACCTCGGGGAGACGCGCCCGGGCCGGACGTCCGAGGACGCCTGAGGCGGTCCCCGGACGTCGCGGCAGCGGGTCAGCCCCGGGCGGCGCGTCCTGCGAGCTTCGCGGCGCCGCGCGTCGCCAGCACGCGCGACAGCGAGATGGCGGCACCGCTGATCGCCGCAGCGGTCGCGACCTCGCTGAACTTGATGTCGGGCTCCGTGGAGTCCGGCGCCGGGGGCTTGTGACCCTTGGCCTTGGTCCAGACCGCGTCGATGAGCTTCTGGACCGCCCACGCGGCGACGAGGGTGACCCCCGCGCCCACGATCTTCGCGGTCATCGACTGCTTCTGCCCGTCGTCCGACATGTTCTCCTCCGTCGTCGTCGCCTGCACGGACGCTACCCGGGATCGGGCCCTCGCACAGGTCGGGGCTAGGATCGTCCGCGAACGACAGGGGAGCGTCGGGCGCCGGTGACGGCGGCAGGACGCTGAGAGTGCGGACCACCGCAGACCCTCGAACCTGATCCGGGTGATACCGGCGTAGGGAGTCGGGCTTGTCTCTCCTCCCGTGGTGTCGTCCGTGCGGCGAGCGCCGTGGGACGGCGGCACGGGACCCCTCCGACGACGACGGAGGACCACACGCATGACCACCCCCCGGGTGCACCGCACCCACCACGGCACGACCCCGCACGGCGGCACCGTGCACGGCAGCACCCCCCACGGCAGCACCCCCCACGGCACACGGACCACCCCGGCCCGACGCGCGGCGGCGGGCCTCGTCGCCACCGCCGGGCTGCTCGCGCTGACCGCCTGCTCCGCCGTCGGCGGCGGCGCGGCGGACGACCCGACGGACGGCGGCGGCACCGTCACGCTGGTGACGCACGAGTCCTTCGCGCTGTCCGACGGCCTGCTCGAGCAGTTCGAGGAGGAGTCGGGGCTGCGCGTCGAGGTGGTGCAGCAGGCCGACGCGGGTGCCCTGGTGAACCAGCTCGTGCTGACCAAGGACGCCCCGCTCGGCGACCTGGTGTTCGGCATCGACAACGCGTTCGCGTCCCGCGCGCTCGACGAGGGCGTCGTGGTGCCGGCCGAGCCCACGGCCCCGGCGGCCGAGGACGCCGCCGCCTACGCCGTGCCGGGTGACGACACCGGCGCGCTGACCGCGGTGGACCTCGGGGACGTCTGCCTGAACGTCGACACCGCGTGGTTCGCGCAGCGCGGCGTCCCGGAGCCCACGACGCTCGAGTCGCTGCTGGACCCGGCGTACCGCGACCTCGTCGTGGTGCCGGACCCCGTCACGTCGTCCCCGGGCCTGGCGTTCCTGCTCGCCACCGTCGGGGCGTTCGGCGAGGACGGCTGGGTGGACTACTGGGCGGGCCTGCGGGACAACGGCCTGCAGGTGGCCGACGGGTGGTCCGAGGCGTACTACACCGACTTCACCGCGGGCGGCGGCGAGGGCCCGCGGCCCGTCGTGCTGTCCTACGCGTCGTCGCCGCCGTTCACGGTGCCCGACGGTGGCGACGCCCCGACCACCCGTGCGCTGCTCGACACCTGCTTCCGCCAGGTCGAGTACGCGGGCGTGCTGGCGGGTGCCGCCAACCCCGAGGGTGCGGCCGCACTGCTCGACTTCCTGCTCTCGGACGACGTCCAGGCGGACATCCCGGGGTCGATGTACATGTACCCCGTGAGCTCGGCGGTCGAGCTGCCGCAGGAGTGGGCCGCGTGGGCCCCGCTCGCCGACGACCCGTTCGAGGTCGCGCCCGCCGACGTCACCGCCCACCGCGAGCAGTGGCTCGCCACGTGGTCCGACACGGTGATCGGCTGACCGTGCCCGTCACCGCCGCGGCGCCGACCGTCGACCCGACCGACCCGCACCCGGGCCCCCGCCCCGGTGCCGGGCCGACGGGCGACGGCGCGCCGCGGCGGCGCGGGCCGCGCACCGGGTGGGGTGTCCGCGCGGCGTGGGGCGCGGCGGCCGTCCTGCCGCTGGTGTTCCTCGCGGTGTTCTTCGTCTGGCCCGTCGCGGAGATCGTCGGGCGGGGGTTCGTCGCCGACGGACGCCTCGACCTGACCGGGTTCGGTGACGTGCTCACCCGCCCGCGGACGTGGCGCGTGGTCGGGCAGACGCTCGCACAGGCCGGGCTCGGGACCCTGGGCGCCGTGCTGCTGGGCGTGCCCGGGGCGTACCTGCTGTACCGCTGCCGGTTCCCCGGGCGCGGGGCGCTGCGCGCGTTCGTCACGATCCCGTTCGTGCTGCCCACGGTCGTGGTCGGCGTCGCGTTCCGCTCGCTGCTGGTGGACGGCGGCCTGCTGGGCGGGCTGGGCCTGGACGGCTCGTTCGTGGCCATCGTCCTGGCGCTCGTGTTCTTCAACTACGCGGTGGTGGTGCGCACCGTCGGTGGCCTGTGGGAGCGGCTCGACCCGCGGGCGGAGCAGGCGGCCCGGGCGCTCGGCGCCTCACCGTGGCGCGTGCTGCGGACGGTGACGCTGCCCGCGCTGGGCCCGGCGATCGCCTCCGCGGCCTCCCTGGTGTTCCTGTTCTGCGCGACCGCCTTCGGCACGGTCCTGGTGCTGGGCGGACGCCGGTACGGCACGGTCGAGACCGAGATCTGGATCCAGACCACGCAGTTCCTCGACCTGCGTGCCGCCGCCGTGCTGTCCGTCGTGCAGCTCGTCGTGGTCGTGGCCGCGCTCGCGCTGGCGGGGCGTGCCCGCGCGCGCACCGAGGCGGCCCCCGCTCTGGGCGGTGGTGCCGCGGACGCCCGTCCGGTCCGCCTGCGGGACCCCCTCGACGCCGTGGCCGTCGTGGTCACCACCCTCACCGTCGCCGGGCTGCTCGCGCTGCCGCTGGTGCACCTCGTCGTGCGCTCGCTGCGCACCCCCCGCGGCTGGGGCCTGGACAACTACGCCGCGCTGACCGTGCCGCAGGACACGCTGGCCGTCAGCGCCCTGCAGGCCGCGGGGACGTCGGTGCGCACCGCCGTCGACGCCACCGTGCTCGCCCTGGTGGTCGGGGGGCTCGTGGCCCTGGTCGTGTCCCGCCGCCCGCGCCGCACCGCGGCACGCCGGGCCGTGGCCGGGCTGGACGCGCTGTTCATGCTGCCGCTCGGGGTGTCGGCCGTGACCGTCGGCTTCGGGTTCCTCGTGTCGATGGACTCACCGCTGGGGCTGCCCGTGGACCTGCGGACCAGCCCCGTGCTGGTCGCGGTCGCGCAGGCTGTCGTCGCGGTGCCGCTGGTGGTGCGCACCGTGCTGCCCGTGCTGCGGGCCGTCGACCCGCGGCAGCGCGAGGTCGCCGCGACGCTGGGCGCCGCACCCGGGCGGGTGCTGCGGACGGTGGACCTGGCCGTCGCGCTGCGGGCCGTCGGGCTGGCGCTCGGGTTCGCGTTCGCGGCGTCGCTGGGGGAGTTCGGCGCCACGTCGTTCCTGGCGCGCCCGCAGGACCCGACGCTGCCCGTCGTGATCTTCCGGCTGCTGGGGCGCCCCGGCGCCGAGAACTACGGCGCCGCACTGGCGGCGTCGGTGCTGCTCGCCGCCCTGACGGCGGGCATCGTGGCGGTGTGCGAGCGGCTGCGCCGCCCCGGGGCCGGAGGTGCGTGGTGAGCGACGGGCTGCAGGTCGCGGAGGTCGTCGTGCGGTACCCCGGGGCGGCGGCCCCGGCCGTCGCCGGGGTCGACCTGAGCGTGCCCACGGGGGAGGTCGTCGCGCTGCTCGGCCCCTCGGGCTGCGGCAAGTCCTCTCTGCTGCGCGCGGTGGCGGGTCTCGAGCCGCTGTGCGGTGGGGACGTGGCCTGGGACGGCGTCTCCGTGGTGGACGTGCCCGTGCACCGGCGCGGGTTCGGCCTGCTCTTCCAGGACGGCCAGCTCTTCGCGCACCGCGACGTCGCCGGCAACGTCGCCTACGGGCTGCCGACCGCGGCCCGGCGGGACCGCGCCGCCCGTGAGGCCCGCGTGGCGGAGCTGCTCGACCTCGTCGGGCTGCCCGGCACGCAGCGTCGCGCCGTGGGCACGCTGTCCGGCGGGGAGCGGCAGCGGGTCGCGCTCGCGCGCGCACTGGCCCCGCGGCCGCGGCTGCTGCTGCTCGACGAGCCGCTGTCCGCGCTGGACCGTGCGCTGCGCGAACGCCTCGCGCTGGACCTGCGCGCGGTGCTCACCGCCACCGCCACCACGGCGCTGTTCGTCACGCACGACCAGGACGAGGCGTTCGCGGTCGCGGACCGGGTGGCCGTCATGGCCGCGGGCCGGCTGCTGCAGGTCGCCGAGCCCGCCGAGCTGTGGGGGCGGCCCGCGTCCCGGGAGGTCGCGCGGTTCCTCGGCTACGAGGCCTTCGTCCTCGTCCCCGACCCCGGTGCGGCGGCGCCGCCCGCCGTGCGGGCCCTGGTCGCCGCCGTCGCCGCGGCCGCGACGGCGCGGGTGCCCGCCGGGGGTGTGCTGGCGCTCGCGGCCGGGGCGTTCGTCGTCGTGCCCGACGCCGGGCCCGGCACCGCGGCCGCCGGCGTCACCGGCACCGTGCACGCGCTGCGCTCGCGCCGCGGGCGCACCGAGGTCGTGGTCGACGTCGACGGTGTCGGGCGCGTCAGCGCGCTCGCCCCGGCCGGCTGGACCTGCGCCCCGGGGACGCGGGTCGCGCTGCACGCCGACGCCGCTGCGGTGGCCGGGCTCCCGGGCTAACGTCGGAGCCACCGGGCACCGCAGCCCGGCGCACCGAGAGCAGCGAGGTGGCCCATGGATCTCCAGCCGCGTGAGGTCGTGTCGGTCGACGTCCACGCCCCCGCCGACACCGTCTGGGAGCACCTGCGCGACCCGCGCCTGGTCCGGCGGTGGTTCGGCTGGGACCACGACGGCCTGGACGCGGAGATCGCCCAGATCTTCCGCGACGAGGCGCGCGAGCACCACCACGGCGGCTCGACGCGCTCCCTGCTGTGGCCCCACCACGACCGGATGACGGTCACCGCGCTGGACGACGCGCGCTCCCGGGTGAGCGTCACGCGGCGCAGCCACGACGGCCTGTCGATGTTCGACGGCGTGTTCGACGAGATGGACGAGGGCTGGACCCAGTTCGTCCACCAGCTGGCGTTCGCGCTCGACGTGCACCCCGGCGAGGACCGCGTCACCCTGCTGGCGCACGGCCTGGACGCCGGCGACCGGCACGACCCACTGCTGTTCCGCGCCGGGCTGCACGGGGTGCGCGGCCTGCCGGTGCGGGCGCACGTGGAGGCCGTCCGGCCCGACGGGTCGCGCGTGGGCGGCACGCTCGTCTACAAGACCGAGCACCAGGTGGGCATCCACCTGCACGGCATCGCCGAGTCGCTGCTCGTGCTGCTCGTCCGGCCGCCCGTCGAGCGCCCGCCGCACGGCACCGTCGACGTCACGATGTCCACCTACGGCCTCGACGACGAGGTCATGGCCGAGGCGCGGCGGCGCTGGGACGGCTGGTGGTCGGTCGCACCGCAGCCGGCCGCGGGCACCTGAGCGTCACAGCGTCGTCTGCCAGACCCCGGAGCCGCCGGCCGGGCGGAAGCCCAGCGCCACGTTGATGGCGAGCATCCAGCGGTTCTCCTCGGCGTTCCACGTGCTGATGCGCCTGACCGACGGCCGGCGGCGGGCCAGCTCCTGGAGCTGCACGGCCTTGACGAGCATGCCCAGGCGGTGCCCGCGGTGGCCGCGCTGCACCAGGGTGTCCTCCTGCCAGACGAACTCCTCGGTGTGCGGCGGCGCCAGCAGCTGGGAGTAGGCGACGAGGCGCCCGGTCGGTACGTGCTCGACGGCCGTGGTCAGCAGCTGCTCGCCCCGCTCCAGGGTCTCGGCGTCCTCGCTGCGCACCCGTGCCGCGTCCCAGGCCTCCTCGCCGACGTCCAGGCCGGCGGTGGGCTCGTCGGTGCTCATGCTGGTGCGCAGCGCGGCGAGCTGCTCGGCCCACACGTCGGGTGTCGCGTCCTGCCAGGTGACGGTCCGGTAGTCGGGTCCGGCGACCGCGGCGGCGGCGGCCCGGTGCGCCTCGACGACGTCCGGGTCGAGCGGCAGCTCCAGGCGCGAGTGGCGGGCCACCTGCTCGAGCCGCCAGCCGCGCGCCAGCGCGAACCGCACCGCGGGGTCGTCCCGCGACAGCAGGCCCGAGCCGGTCGGGGCACCCAGGGCACCCGCGCCGGGCGGCGGCTCCACGTCCTGCTCGGTCTCCGCCATGAGGTGCGTGCGACCCGCCGCGCGGGCGGCGTCGACCGCTGCCGCGTGCAGGGCGTCGCCCAGGCCGCGCCCCCGGTGCGCCGGGCGGACGGAGACCCCCAGCCACCCGGTGTGCGGGTTGTCCACCTGCGGCAGGTCCAGGCCGGCCGTGCCCAGCACGCGGGCCGGGTCCGGGGCGTCGGTGGTGTCGTCGACCGCGAGGACCCGCAGCCGCCGCGTGTACTCGCCGTGGCGCAGCAGCGACAGGGCGCGCGGTGCGGTGAGCGCGAAGTCGTCCGTGCCCCACGTCGCGCGGATCGTCTCGTTGCGCACCTCGACCATGCCGTGCAGGAGCCACGCGTCCGGGGCGTCGAGGGACTCGGGAACGGGCAGCTCGCGCAGGGACCAGGTCACCATGCGTCCAGCATCCGCACGCCGCCGTCTCCTGTCGACGTCTTCGCGCCGGTGGGGAGCCCGCGCGGGCGTAGCCTGCGACCGTGCCGTGGTGGGAGGTCGTGGGCTGGGCGGGGTCGGTGCTCGTCGTCCTGTCGCTGATGCAGGCCCGCGTGTGGCGGTTCCGGGTGATGAACCTGGTCGGCGCGGTGCTGGCCACCGCGTACAACGCGGTCTTCGGCATCTGGGCGTTCGCCGCGATGAACGGGGCGATCGCGCTGATCGACGTGTACTGGCTGTGGCGCCTGCGCCGCGAGCGCGACGACGAGGCCGTGTACGCGGTGGTCGAGGTGGCGCCGGACGACGCGTACCTGCGGCACGTGCTCGCGGTGCACGCCGCGGACGTCGCGCGGCACCGCACCGTGCCGCTCGTGGGCGACGGCGGTGCGGGCCCGGCCGGTGACGGACCGGGCGCCGACCTCGCGTTCCTCGTCGTGCGCGGCGACGAGACGGTGGGCGTCGTCCTGGTGCGCGACGCCGGTGACGGCACGGGCGTCGTCGTGCTCGACTGGGTGACGCCGCGGTTCCGCGACTTCGCGCCGGGGGAGTTCGTGTACCGGCACTCGGACGTCTTCGCCGCGCACGGTCTGCGGCGGCTGGTGGTGCCGACCACCCCGCCCGGCTCGGTGCGCTACCTGGAGCGCGTCGGCTTCCGGCAGATGGACGGGCGCGTCTGGGAGCGCCCGGTCGACGTGCGCTGACGCCGTCGCGCGCCGGGTCCTCAGGGCCGGTGCACGTCGGTGACGAGCAGGTCCACGGCGACCAGCGCGCCGGGCAGGTCGGGGTCGCCGAGCACGTCGCGCAGGTGGTGCAGCACCGTGCGGCGGACGTCGGCCGCCAACGGGGCGAGCGGCTGCAGGTAGGCGGCCGAGACCTCGACCAGCGCCTCCTCGAGGACGTCGTCGTGACCGGTGCGGAACACGACGCGCCGCACCCGCAGCCGGGGGTCGGGGTCCAGCAGGGCGCGCACCGACGTGCGCAGCGCGCCCGCGGTCACGGTGTACGCGCCGTGGGGGTGCCGGCCCCGCACGGGCTGGGTGGGCCGCACGGCGGCGAGGGCCGAGGCGAGCAGCCGCGGCGCGACGGCCACCCAGCCGGCGTCGGTGTGCGTGCGCAGCTGCGCCACGGCCAGGTCGAGCAGGTCGGCGCCCGGAGGCGGTGCGTCGTCGTTCAGCGCCATGCGGCGAACCTCCGGCTCAGCGTGTGGCGGGCGCGCTCGAGGGCACCGCGCACCGCCGCGTGGCTGGTGCGCAGCGCGTGCGCGGCGTCGGCGTAGGACAGGCCCTCGACCTCGACCAGCAGCCAGACCGCACGCTGCGGTCCCGGCAGGTCCAGCAGTGCGCGGTCCAGCGCGGCCCGCAGGTCGGTGACCAGCAGCCGCTCGACCGGGTCGTCCCCGGGGGCGGCGCGGCCGGCCGCGGGGCCCTCGCCGGGGTCGTCGACCGGGGACGGGACGTGGGCGCGGCGGCGGGCGGCGCGGCGCACGCAGTTGGTCTGGATGCCGAACAGCCAGGTGCGCACGCCGGCGTCGCCGCGGTACCCCTCGGCGCCGAGCCACGCGGCGGTCAGCGCGTCCTGCACCGCGTCCTCGGCGTCCTGGGCGGAGGGCAGCAGCCGCCGCGCGTACCGGTAGAGCGACGGGCCGTGGCGCTCGACGAGCACCGCGAACGCGGCGTGGTCGCCCAGTGCGGCGCGCTCGAGCAGCACGGCGTCGGGGCTCGCCGACGGCGTGGGCGCCGGGGCGTCGGCCGGCGGGACGGCGGTCGGTGCGGCGTCGACCGGTGCGACGTCGACCGGTGCGGCGTCGGCGGGGCCGGGGAGCCGCCGGCCGGGGGTGCCGGTCCGGCCGCGGGCGCAGCCGCGACACCGAGCGTAACGTGATGTACGTCACATCCGCTCGGCCGTGACGTCCCTGCACGAGGAGGCACTCACCCAGTGTCGGCGTCACCCTGCCGGCCGGCATCCGCGGCGTCCTGCAGCGCCGGGCACCCGTACCGCAGCACGAGGAGCACCCATGAGCGAGCAGACCACCACCCCGGCCGTCAGCACCGAGAACCGCGCCTCGCGCGTCGGCAACACCGGCACGGCCGGCCAGCCCCGGCCCGGCGGCGGCAGCACGCCGCTGCAGACCGAGCTGGGCACCACGACCATCGCCGACGGCGTCGTCGCGAAGATCGCCGGCATCGCCGCAGCCGACGTCGGGGGCGTGTACGCGCTGGGCGGCGGTGCGGCCCGCGCGTTCAGCGCGATCCGCGAGCGCATCCCGGGCGGCACCACCAACCACGCCCAGGGCATCAGCGTCGAGGTCGGCGAGCGCGAGGCCGCCATCGACGTCGACCTCGTGGCCGAGTACGGCGTCTCCGTCGTGGACCTCGCCGAAGGGGTCCGCCGCAACATCATCACGTCCGTCGAGCGCATGACCGGTCTGCACGTCATCGAGGTGAACATCAGCGTCAACGACGTCCACCTGCCGCAGGACGACCCGCAGCCCGAGCCGGCGCCCGAGCCGCGCGTGGCATGAGCACCGACCAGCCGGACGACGAGGAGCCCGTCGTCGTCGCGGTCCGGGAGGAGACGGTCGTGGTCGTCGCACCGCAGGGCGCCGACGTGCTCGACCCCGAGCCCGTGGGGGTCGAGGGCGCGGACGTCGGGCCGGCGGGCGTGGCCGCGGAGGCCGTGCCGCCTCCCGTGCCCGCGCTGCCCCTGCCGCCGACCCCGGCGGGGCCCACGCCCGCGGCGTCCCCGGGCCCGACGCCCTCACCGTCCCCCCGCCCCTCACCGACCGCGCCCGTCCCGCCCCCACCGCCGCCCGACCCCGCGGAGCGTGCCGCCGCGGCGGCGCTCGCGGTGCCGGGGGTCGCGGGGCTGTACGGCGGGGCCTTCGGCGAGATCGCCACGCACCTGCCGGGACGCCGGGTGGCGGGTGTGCGCACGCGCAGCACCCCCGACGGCTCCCGGATCGACGTGCACGTCGTCGCCCGGCTCGGCGGCGACCTGCGGGAGCTCGCGTCGGTCGTGCACCAGCGGGTGCACGACACCGTCGGCGGGCAGGTCCACGTCGTGGTCGCCGACCTCGTCCCCTGAACCTGGCGGTCCGTGGCGGTCGGACCCCGCGGGCCGCCAGTCCGATCGCCGCACGTCCCGATCGCCGCACGTCCCGAACCGAGGAGCACCCATGTCCCTGTCCCTGGCCGGTCTGCTGACCGGACTGCTGCTGGCCCTCGCGGCGATCATCGGCGGCTTCAACGGCTTCCTGCTCGCCGTGGTGCTCGGCGCCGTCGGCTGGGTGGTCGGCGCCGTCGTGGAAGGGCGGCTGGACGTGTCCGCCCTCACCGGGGGCCGTCGTGGCTGACGCGGCACCCGCGGACGCCGCGGCCCGCCCGGACGTCGCCGACGACCCGGGCCGCCGCGGCGCGCTGAGCGTGAGCGACCGGGTCGTGCAGAAGGTCGCGCTGACGGCGGCCGCCCGGGTGCCGGGCGTCGCGAGCACGTCGAGCGGCCTGCTGGGGCGTGACCTGCCCGCCGCGACCGCCCGCACACGCGGCACCCGTGCCCAGGTCGACGTGGACGTCGCCCTCGCCTGGCCCGCGTCGGCCGCCACGACAGCGCGGCGGGTGCGGGAGGCCGTCGGTGACGCGGTCGCGCGGTTCGCCGGGGTGCGGACCGACCGCGTCGACGTCCGGGTGGTGGCCGTCACCGACCCGGCACGCGTGGTCACGGAGCGTGTGCGATGAGCGCACCGGCCGAGTCGCGGCGCGCCCGCCGGCGCGCACCGGAGCCCGTCGCCACGTCGTGGCCGCCCGTGACCGAGGTGCCCGCCGCCGCCGCCCCGGACCCGGTGCCGTTCGCGACGCCGCGTCCCGCGGGTGCCGTGGCGTGGGTCGGCGTCGTGCTCGCGCTGCTCGTCCTGGCGCTGGCGGTGGTGCTCGTGCACGACGGGCTCGTCGCGCTGCGCGTGCTCGACGGCAGCACGTGGGTGCTCGCCGCCGCGGACGCCGTCGGTGACGTGCGCCCGACCTGGCAGGTCGCGCTCGTCGGCGCCGTCGCGGCCCTCGTCGGGCTGCGGCTCGTGGTCATCGCGCTGCGCCGCCGCCGCCGACCGGGGCTGCCGCTCGCCGCGGGCGGCGGGCAGTACCTGCTGGGGCAGGACGTGGCGCGGCTCGCGTCCGGTGCCGCGGCCCAGGTCGACGGGGTCCTCGACGTGACGAGCACGTGGGGCCGGCGGGCCGTGACCGTCAAGGCGACGACCGACGGCGGTGCCGGGCTCGAGGGCGCCATCCGCGCCGCCGTGTCCGAGCGGCTCTCCGCGCTGGCCCGGGTGCCGCGCGTGGTGGTCCGCACGCGGCGCAGCGGCACCGACCTGGGAGGTGTGCGGTGACCCGCGGGGTGGCGGCCGTGAACCGGGTGGTCGCCCTGCTCGTCGGGCTGGTGCTGCTCGCGGCGGGCGTCGCGGCCGTGCTGTGGTGGTCCGGCCTGCTCGGTGACTGGTGGTCGCGCACGCCCACCGCGCTCGACCCCACGCAGGCCGACCAGGTGGTGGACCGGTCGTGGTTCGGCGGCGTCGCGACGGTCGGCGGCGTGCTGCTCGGGCTGCTCGCGCTGTGGTGGCTGCTGGCGCACCTGCGGACACCGCGCGTCCGGACGGTCTCGCTCGACGGGTCCGACGGCTCGGGTCGGCTCACGCTCGACGCGTCGGCGCTGGCCGGGCACGTGGCGCAGGAGGCGCGTCGCCTGCCGTGGGTCGTCGGCGCCCGCGCCCACCTCGACCGGGAACGCGGCCACGACGTGCTGGTCAGCACGCTGCAGGTCGACCCGGAGGCCGACCTGCCGACGCTCGGGCAGGACGTCGCCGCGCTGGTGGCACGCGCACGGGACGTCGGGAGCCTGCGCGGGATGACCGCGCGCACCCACCTGGCGGTGCGGCGGCGCGCACGTGGGGGGCCGCGCGTGCGGTGACGCCGTCACGCCCGACCCCGCACGCCCGACCGCGCACGCCCGACCCCGCACGCCCGACCGCACGGTGCCCGGGACCGGGGCTCCCGCCGGCCCGGTCAGCCGCGGTGCCCCGGGTCGCGGGCCTGCGCGTCGGCGAGGTCGCGGGCCTGCGCGAGCCGCGTCTCCAGGTGGTGGCGCTCGGCGGCGTCCGGCACCAGGGTGAGCGCCCGCGTGAGCGCGTCGACCGCCTGCGGGCCCCGGCCGGCGCGCAGCAGCAGCTCCCCGCGCACCGCGGGCAGCCGGTGGTGGTGCGCGAGGGCGTCGTCCAGGCCGTCGAGCACCTCGAGCCCTGCCTCCGGGCCGGCGGCCTCCGCGACGGCCACGGCCCGCGCGAGGCGCACCACCGGGGAGCCCGTGCGGGCCTCGAGCACGGCGTAGAGCCGGGCCACCACGTCCCACCGCGTCGCCGCGGCCGTGGGGGCGGTGGCGTGCTCGGCCGCCGCGAGCGCCTGCAGCCGGTGGTCCTCCGCCAGTCCGTCCAGCGGGGGCAGGGCCGCGAGCAGGTCCACCGCCTCGGCGATGTCGTCGTGGTGCCAGCGGCTGCGGTCCTGGTCGGGCAGCAGCACCAGGCGGCCGTCGTCGTCCAGCCGCGCGTCGCGGCGCGAGTGCTGCAGCAGCATGAGGGCGAGCAGGGCGTGCACCCGCGGTGACCCGCCCAGCAGCCGGTCCAGCTCGCGCGTCAGGCGCACGGCCTCGTCGGCCAGGTCCACGCGCAGACCACCGGGCACGTCCGCGGGCTGGTACCCGGCGGTGAACAGCAGGTAGAGCACGGTGCTGACCGCGTCGAGCCGCTCCGCGAGCTGCCCGGGCGGCGGCACGACGAACGGCACGCCCGTGGCGGCCAGCCGCTTCTTGGCCCGGGTCAGGCGCGCGGACATGGCGGTGTGCTGCACCAGCTGCAGCCGCGCGATGTCGGCCGTCCCCAGCCCGACGACGAACCGCAGCGTCATGGCCACCCGGTCCGCCGGGGCGAGCGCCGGGTGGCAGCACGCCAGCACCAGGCGCAGCTGCTCGTCGGCGACGTGCGCGCCGGGGTCGTGCGTCGCGGCGGCCAGCGCGCGCATCTCGTCGTCGACCACCATGAGCGGCTCCTTGCGCCGGTGGACCGCCTGCGACCGCAGCCGGTCCAGCACCCGCCGGCGGGCGGCCGTCAGCAGCCACGCACCGGAGTTGGTCGGTACGCCGTCGCGCGGCCAGGTGCGGGCGGCGGCCTCGAACGCGTCGCCCGCGCCCTCCTCGGCCAGGTCCGGGCTGCCGAACTGGGCGACGAGCAGCGCGACGACGTGCGACCAGTGCGTGCGCCACGCGTCACCCAGGGCGTGCGCGACGTCGTCCGCGGCCGCACCGCCCGCCGCCGACCCGCCGGCCGGTGGTCCGGCGGGCGGGTGCGGCGGCGGGACCGGACCGGGCGTCACGGCTCGACGCACTCCCGGATCTCGTGCGTCGCCTCCGGCAGCAGCCGCACCAGGCCCTCGAGCGTGGCCACGTCCGGCGCATCGACCAGGTAGAAGCCGCCGAGCGGCTCGGTGGTCCGGGCGACCGGCCCGTCGGTGACCTCCGTGGCGTCGCCGACGTGGCGCACGGTGCGGGCGTGCGTGACGCCGGCGAGCGCCTCGCAGGCGAGGATCGTCACGCCGACGCCCGGCGCCTCCCGCGCGAACGCCTCGTGGCCGCGGACGTACCGGGCGCGACCCGCGGCGTCCGCGCTGCGGTACGTCTCCTCGTCCTCGTGGACGAGGACCACGAGCTTCACGACGCCACCGACGCCACCGGCTCCGCGTCGACGGGCGCCGCCGCCTGCTCGTCCTGCCCGCCCACGGGGCGCAGCTCGATGGTCCCGGGGTCGTTCTGCAGCAGGCCCGCGGCCAGGTGCAGCAGACCGTCCGGGTCGGCCGTGCGGATCAGGTAGAACCCGCCGAGCTGCTCGGTGAGCTCCGCGAACGGGCCGTCGCTCAGCTCCGGACCGTCCGCACCGACGCGGAGCAGCCGTGCGGCGGACGGGCTCGCCAGCTCCTCGCCCCCGAGGATCTCGTGGCCGTGCGCGGCGCAGTCGGCGGCGAACCGCTCGTGCGCCGCGTACGACGCCCCGAGGTCGAGGCAGGCGTCGGGGTCGCCCCACAGCAGCAGGGTCCAGGTGCGCGGTGTGCTCGTCATCGTGCGGCCTCCGTCATCGGGGGCACCCACTGTGCCCGCTCGCCTCCATGACGCGCGAGCAGGTGCGGTTTCGACAGCGCCGTCATCCCGTGACCGGCGCCGCGTCGTGCGCCATGCCGCGCACCTCGACCGTCCCGCGGCCCTCGGCCTCGACGAGCGGCGCGGCGAGCCGCAGCAGCGCGTCCGGGTCGTGCGTCCGCACCAGGTAGTACCCGCCCAGCTGCTCGGTGGTCTCGGTGTACGGGCCGTCGCAGAGGACCGGCTGCCCGGCGGGGGTCGTGCGGACCAGCCGGGCCGCGGTGTGCGGCCCGAGCTCCTCACCGCCGACGACCCGGTGCCCCTGCTGCTCGCACGCGGTCACGAACGCGTCGTGGGCGGCGAGCACGACGTCGAGGTCGAACGCCCCGGCGGGGTCGCCGCGCAGCAGCACGAGGTGGAGGGGAGCATCGCCCGGGGTGGTGCCGTCGTGCGCCGCCCCGTCGTGCGCCGCCCCGTCGTCGTGCAGCACCTCCGGGCGCAGCTCCAGGGTGCCGCCGTCGTGGGTGACCAGCGGTGCGGCGAGCCGCAGCAGGCCCTCGGGGTCCGCCGTGCGGATCCGGTAGAGGCCGCCGAGCTGCTCGGTGGTCTCCGTGTACGGGCCGTCGGTCGGCCCGCCGCCGACGGCCAGGGTCCGTGCGGTCGACGCGTCGGCGAGCTCCTTGGCGAGCAGGACCTCGTGGCCCCGCGCGGCGCAGTCGGCCTCGAACCGCTCGTGCGCCGCGTACGCGGCCGGGGGGTCGACCAGCGCGTCGGGGTCGCCCCACAGCAGCATCAGGTAGGTCGTCGTCATCGTGTCCTCCAGCACGTCCCGGGGCACCCACTGTGCCCGGCACGCCCACGACGGGCGAGGACCACCGGATTCGACACCCCGCGCGCTACTCCACCCGTGCGACCCCCCGGGCCTCCAGCCCCGACTTGTCGGACAGGGCGACCTCCTTCATGAAGAACGCGATGACGAAGCCCAGCACGGCGAGCGGCACCAGGTACCAGAACGCGGGCGCGAGGGCCTGGGAGTACGCGTCGACGACGACGTCGCGCAGCGCCGCCGGCAGCTCGCGCACCGCGTCCGGGGTCAGGGACTGCGCACCGAACCCCTGCGGCACGTCCCCGGGCGGCGCGTCGCGCAGCGCGTCACCCAGCTGCGTCGCCAGGCGGGCGGTGAAGACCGTGGAGAAGACGCTGGTGCCGACGGCCGCACCGATCTCCCGCAGGAAGTTGTTGGTCGACGTCGCCACGCCCACCAGGTCGGGGGTCACCGAGTTCTGCACCGCGATGACGATCGTCTGCATGACGAACCCCAGGCCGAGCCCGAGGACGAAGATCATGGCGCCGAACGTGACCATCGAGATGTCGGGCGTCAGCTGCGTGAGCCACGCCAGCCCGATCGTCGCGATGCCCATGCCGATGATCGGGTACGGCTTGTACCGCCCGTACCGCGTGATGAGCAGGCCCGAGCCGAGCGCCGTGATCATCAGGCCCACGGTCATCGGCAGCATCATCAGCCCCGCGTCCGTCGCGGTGGAGCCGCGCGCCATCTGCAGGAACGTCGGCAGGAACGACAGCGCCGCGAACATCGTCATGCCGAACAGCAGGGCGATGGTCACCGAGACGGTGAACGTGCGGCTGCGGAACAGGTGCAGGGGGATCAGGGGGTCGGCCGCGCGGGACTCCGCCACCAGGAAGGCGACCAGCGCGACGACGGTCACCACCACCAGGGCCCACAGCGCCGGGTTGCTCCAGTCGTATCGGCGGTCGGACGAGATCGTGCTCCAGCTGGTCAGGAAGACGATGCCCGAGGTCGTCAGGGTCAGCAGCACCGCACCGAGCACGTCGAGGCGGCTCGTCGCGCGGTGCGTGGGCAGCCGCAGCCGGAACCACGCGATGCCCAGCGCGACCAGGGCGACCGGCACGTTCAGCCAGAAGCACCAGCGCCACCCCGGGCCGTCGGTGAACCAGCCGCCCAGCAGCGGCCCGATCACCGTGGCCACGCCGAACACCGCGCCGATCGGCCCCATGAACTTGCCGCGCTCACGGGCGGAGACGATGTCGGCGATGATCGCCTGGCTGAGGATGACCAGACCGCCGGCGCCCAGGCCCTGCAGGGACCGCCACACCACCAGCTCCGCGAAGGAGCCGGACAGGGCCGAGCCCGTCGACCCGATGAGGAACAGCACCAGCGCGACGAGGAACGGGGTGCGCCGTCCCCACAGGTCGCCGACCTTGCCGTACACGGGCATCACCACGGCGATCGCCAGCAGGTACGCGGTGACGATCCAGCCCTCACGGTCGGCCGCGCCCAGGTCGCCGACGATCGTCGGCAGCGCCGTGCTCACCACGGACTGGTCCAGGGCGGACAGGAACATGGCCGCGAGCAGGGCGCTGAAGATGACGTAGACCGTCCCGCGGGACAGCACGAACTCCGGTTCGCCCGTCTCCGCCGGGGGGTGCGTGGTGCCGCTCATGGGCGTGTCCTCGCTGCGCGTCGGGACGCGGCGTCCACCGACCGTCCGGCGTGGCGCCGCGGGTGAGCACTGCCGGGGCGCACGGCCGGCGGTCGCACCCCCGTCTCGAGTGTGCTGCGGGTGCGCGGGGGTCGCACGGCGTGCGCCCGGCTCCGGGTGCGGGGCGCCGGCGACGTGCTTACGGTGGCCGACGCCCGGCCACCCCGGGCACACCGTCGACCCGGAGGAGACACACCATGTCCGACGCGGACCTCACCGGCCGCCGCGTGCTGGCCGTCGTCACCAACTACGGCGTGGAGCAGGACGAGCTCGTCGTGCCCGTGGAGCACCTGCGTGCCGACGGCGCGACGGTCGACGTCGCCGCCGTCGACGACGCCCCGATCGAGACGCTCGTCGGCGACAAGGACCCCGGACGCAAGGTCCAGCCCACCCTCACGCTCGGTGCCGTCGACCCCGACGACTACGACCTCCTGCTGGTCCCGGGCGGGACCCTCAACGCCGACAGCCTGCGCCTGCAGGACGAGGCCGTGAGCCTGGTCAGGGCCTTCGCGTCCTCGGGGCGGCCCGTCGCCGCCATCTGCCACGGGCCGTGGCTGCTGGTCGAGGCCGGCCTCGTCGGCGGCAAGCGCCTGACGTCGTACCCCTCGCTCACCACGGACGTGCGCAACGCCGGGGGCACCTGGGTCGACGCGGAGGTCGTCAGCGACGACGCGGCAGGCTTCACGCTCGTCACGTCACGCACCCCCGACGACCTCGACGCGTTCCTGCGTGAGGTCGACTCCGCCCTGGTCGCGCGCGGCGCCGCGCTCGCGTCCTGACGGCCCGCCCTCACCCCGCACGACGACGGCCGGTGCGCCCGTGCCCGTGACCAGCGCGGGGCTGCTGCTGCACCACGGCCGCGGCGCGTCCGCGCACGTGCTGATCGCCCACATGGGCGGCCCCTTCTGGGCGCGCAAGGACGAGCGGGCGTGGTCGGTGCCCAAGGGTGTGGTCGAGCCGGGCGAGGACGTCGCGGCGGCGGCCCGCCGGGAGTTCCGCGAGGAGCTGGGCGTGCCGCCGCCCGACCTGCCGGCCGTGGACCTGGGAGCGTTCCGCTACAGCTCGGGCAAGGTCGTGCACGTGCTGGCGGTCGAGGTGCCGGCGGCGCTCGTCGGCTCGCCCGACGACCCCGCGTGCCCCGACCTGACGACCCGCCCGGGCATCAGCACCGCGCAGGTCGAGTGGCCCCCGCGGTCCGGGCGGCGCCTCGACGTCCCCGAGGTCGACCGGGCGGCGTGGTTCCCGGTCGAGCAGGCCCGGCCCCGGCTGGTGGCAGGGCAGCAGCCGGTTGTCGACGCGCTGCTGGCGGCCACGGGCCCGTGAGCGGTCCGGTGCGCGCTCAGACGGTGGGCGGCGGTGCCGTGGGACCGTCGGGCGGCGCCGCGGGGGTCCGGAGCAGCGCCAGGTACGTCCCCGGCTCCACGGGGGCGAACCCGAACCGCTGGTACAGGCCGTGCGCGTCGGCGGTGGCGAGGACGACCCGGGGCAGGTCCATGGCCTCCAGGTGCGCGACGGTGCCGGCGACGAGCGCCGTGCCGATCCCCTGGCCGCGCTCCGCCTCGTCGACGAACACGTCGCACAGCCACGCGAAGGCTGCCCCGTCGGTGACGACACGGGCGAACGCGACCTGCCGCCCCGACGCCCGCTCGAGGACGCCGAAGCACAGCGACCCGTCGATCGCGGCGTCCTGCACCGCACGGGTGCGCCCGCGCGCCCAGTAGGAGCGCTCGGACAACCAGCGGTGCACGGTCGCGCGGTCGACGTCGGCCCGGTCGGACGTGAACCGGTAGCGGGTGGTGTCGAGGCCGGGGGCGTCCTGCGGGGCGGGCGTCGTCTCGTCGGTCGTCACCGGCGGGACGCTACCGGCGGCGGGCGGCCGGCGGGAGGGGGAGCCGCGGCCGGGGCGGGCGGTCAGACGCCGTCCGGTCGCCGCTTCTGCGGCCCCGGCGTGCGGCCCTGGGCCAGGTCCTCGACGAACGTCGCGATGCGCCGGGCGCGCGTCTCGGGGCGCTTGGCCTCGCCCACGCGGTACAGGATCGAGTAGCGGTTGCCCGACGTCAGCACGTCGAACCAGGCGCGCGCCGCCGGGACGGCGTCGAGCGCGGCGGCCAGGTCGTCCGGCACCTCGATCGTCGCGGGCCCGCGGTAGGCCGCGTCCCAGCGCCCGTCGGCACGCGCGGCGGCCACCTGCGCGCGGCCCGCGTCGTGCATGCGACCCTCGGCCTCGAGGTGCGCCACGCGTTCCACGTTGACCGCGGACCACGCGCTGCGCGGGCGTCGCGGCGTCATCCGCTGGAACGAGCTGTGCTCGTCGCGCCGGCGTGCCTGCCCGTCGATCCAGCCGAAGCACAGCGCCTCCTCGACCGCCTGCACGTACGTCAGCGTCGTGACGTCGCCGCCCTTCTTGTGCAGGACGAGCCAGACCCCGGTGGGGTCGGTGTGGTGCTCCGCGAGCCAGGCACGCCAGGCGCTCGCGTCGGGGAGCAGCAGCTCCGGCAGGTCGTCGGCCACGGCACCATGCTGCCGCGCACCACCGACACTCACTCGCCGGTGACGCCGTCGATCGACTCGCGCAGCAGGTCGGCGTGCCCGTTGTGGCGGGCGTACTCCTCGATCATGTGGACGAGGATCCAGCGCAGCGACACGCCCTCGCCGGTGTCGCGTCGCAGCCGGCGGCCCGTCTGGTCCAGCCCGCCGGCCGCCAGGGCCGTCTCGACCGTGCGCTGCGACCGCGCCACGGCCGCGTCCCACAGCGCCCGCAGCTCCTCCGGGGAGTCCTGCGCGGCGCTCGTGAGCTCCCAGTCGTGGTCGACGTCCCAGGGCGCCGACGCCCACGGCTCGACCTGCTCGTCCAGCCACACGTGCGAGAACCAGTTGTCCTCGACCATCGCCAGGTGCTTCAGCAGCCCGCCGAGGGTCAGTGTCGAGGGCGGCAGGGTCCGGCGCAGCGCGTCGGCGTCCAGGCCGTCGACCTTGAGCAGCAGCGTGCGGCGGTGGTAGTCGAGGAAGCCCAGCAGGGTCTGTGCCTCGTCGCCCCCGAACGGCGGGTCCGTGCGCTCGGGGGTCAGGCGGGCGGGGGCGACGTCGCTGCGGTCCATGGTCGGGAGTCTGGCAGGGCCTCCGTCGCGGGTCGTGGGAATACTCCGGTGCCGGCCCCGCGCCGGGTCGCGGGGCCGTCCGGCCTTCCGACGTGCCGCTCCCGCTGCCACACTGCCCGGCATGACGCCCCGCGACGACGCGTTCCTCACGGCCGCCGACGCGGCACTCACCCTCATCGACCGGCCCGACGTCGCGGCGCGCTGGTCGCAGCCCAGCGCGTTGCCGCGCCTGAGCGTCGGGGCGCTGGCGGTGCACCTGGGCAACCAGGTGGTGCGCGCCGCGCAGGTCCTCGCGCTCGACCCCGGTGACCTGCCGGTGCTGGCCGACGCCGACGAGCACTACGCGCGTTCCGCGTGGCCGACGGCCGCGCCGCAGGACCCGGTCAACGACCGCAGCGCCGACGAGGAGGCCGCCGCGGCGGGTCCGCAGGCGCTGCACGACCGGGTCGCCGCGCAGCGCGACGTCGTCCGCACGGCGCTGACCGACGGCACGGCGCCCGACGTCGTGCCCGTCCCCTGGGCCGGGTGGGCCCTGCGGCGCGAGGACTTCCTGCTGACGCGCGTGCTCGAGGTCGTCGTGCACGCCGACGACCTGGCGGTCAGCGTCGACGTCGGCACCCCCACCTTCCCCGCGGAGGTCTTCGACCCCGTCCGCGACCTGCTGGTGCGCCTCGCGGTCGCCCGGCACGGCCAGGCGCGCGTGGTCGCCGCCCTCACCCGCCGCGAGCGCGCCCTGCCGATCACCGCGTTCTGACCGCGCGGGGGACGAGCAGGCGGGAACCGGGACGAAACGTTGTCGGGCGGGGGGCCGGGGGCCTAGGTTCGCGTGCGGCGGAGGCCGTCCGAAGGCAGGGGTGCACGTGACGACGACGACCGACGAGGTCCGACCGACGCTGCGCGGGCTCGGGCGCCGCTGGCGCCAGCGGCGCGCGGCGGCCGAGCACCTGCGGCGTCTGCTGCCGTACGCCGGGCGCGGCCTGGTGGCCGTCACGCTCGCGGTGCACGTGGTGGCCGGCGCCGCGCCCGTGGCGTTCATGGCGGGGACGGGGTACGCGCTGCAGCGCGTCGTGGCGGGGGAGCCGGCGACGCCCTGGCTGGTGACCGCGCTGGTGGCGTTCGTCGTGCAGCAGCTGCTCGCGCCCGTGCAGCTCGTCCTGTCCCGCAAGGTGCAGCGCCGGGTCGACGCGGCCTGCATCGCGCGGCTGACGTCGTTCGCCTTCCACGGCGCGACGCTCGCGGGGCTGGAGCGACCCGACGTCGCCGACCGGCTGGCGCAGGCCGAGGAGGCGTTCGAGCAGTGGACGCTCACGCCCGGGGCGGCGCTCGAGGGCGCGCTCGCGCTCACGGCCCGGTATGTGCAGCTGGTCGGTGCGGTCGTGCTGTTGGCGGTGGTGGTCGGGCCGTGGCCGGCGCTCGCGGCGCTCGTGGTGGCGCTGGTGGCGCGCCTCGGGCAGACGGAGGGGTTCTTCCGGTGGGGCGGCCTGATCCGGTCGTTCGGCCCGCTGCGGCGGCGCGTCACGTACGTCCGGGAGCTGGCCACCGGGACGCGGGCGGCCAAGGAGATCCGCGTCCTGGGCCTCGCCGGCTGGCTGGAGGACCGGTACGTCGCGGAGAACCGCGCGGTGCTGGAGCCGACGTGGCGACTGCGCCGCGAGGTCTACGGCGCGCCCTTCGCCGTGTACGCGCTGGTCGCCGCGGTGGGCTCGGTGGTGGCGCTGCTGCTGGTGGCGCGCACGGGCGCCGACGTCGCCGCGGTGAGCATCGCCGTGCAGGCCGTCGCCCTGTGCGGCCGGTTCGGCGTGATCTTCCCCGAGTCGGACGTCAAGCTCGTCTACGGCCGCGGCGCGTGGGAGGCGATGCTCGAGCTCGAGGACGCGGCCCGGCGCACCGGCGTCCCCACCGGCGGCGGGCAGGTGGTCCGCCCGACCCGGGAGATCGCGCTGCGCGGCGTGCGCTTCGGCTACCGCCCCGACCTGCCGGTCCTCGACGGCCTCGACCTCGAGCTCCCCGTCGGCACGTCCACGGCCCTCGTGGGCGTCAACGGCGCGGGCAAGACCACGCTCGTCAAGGTGCTGACCGGCATGTACACGCCCGACGCGGGTGCGGTGCTGGTCGACGGCGCGGACCTGCGCGGCGTGGACCCCGCGGCGTGGCAGCGCACGTTCGCGGCGACCTTCCAGGACTTCCTGCGGTACGAGCTGACGCTGCGCGAGAACGTCGCCATGGGCGCGATCGACCACCTGGACGACGACGCCGGGGTCGCCGCCGAGCTGCGGCGCGTGGGGCTGGGGGCCTGGCTGGACGGGTTGCCGCAGGGCCTCGACACCCCGCTGACGCGTGCCGTGCCCGGCGGCCGTGACCTGTCCGGCGGGCAGTGGCAGCGCGTCGCCCTGGCGCGGTCGCTGTTCGCGGTGCGCCACGGTGCGGGGGTGCTGGTGCTCGACGAGCCCACCGCGCAACTCGACGCCCGCGGCGAGGCGGAGTTCTACGACACGTTCCTCGACCTGACGCGCGGCGTGACCAGCCTGGTCATCTCCCACCGGTTCTCCACCGTGCGCCGTGCCGACCGGATCGTCGTGCTCGACGGCGGCCGGGTCACCGAGGCGGGCACGCACGACGAGCTCGTCGCCCGCGGCGGCGACTACGCCCGGATGTTCGAGGTGCAGGCCCGGCGGTTCGCCGCGGCCGGCGCCGCACCGCCCGCGTCCGGCGGCGTGCACGCCGGCACCGAGGGGGAGGCCCCGTGACCGACGTCCTGTTCTGCCTCGGCCGGCTGCTGGCGATCGCGTGGCGGCTCGACCGGCGCCGGCTGCTCGTCGGTGGTGGTCTGCTGCTCGCCGGGTCGGTGGCCACACCCCTGGTCGCGGTCGCCGCCGGCCGCGTCGTGGACGCGGTGCTCGACGGTGCCGGGACCGCCGCCACCGTCTGGGCCGTCGTCGCCGGCCTCGCGCTGACCGGCGAGCTCATGCTCGGGCACTTCGCGCACCTGTCGTACTTCGCGCTCGCGGAGCTGACCGAGGAGCGGTTCAACCGCGACCTCGTCCGCCTCGTCAACGGCACCGACCACCTCGACCGCACGGACGACCCGGCCTTCGCCGACCGGGTCGACCTGCTGCGCCAGGACGTCATGCAGATGCGCGCGACCGTGCAGTCCGGGCTCCAGCTGGGTGCGACGGCTGTGCAGGTGCTGCTCACGGCCGTCGTGCTGAGCACCGTGTCCCCGTGGCTGCTGCTGCTGGCGGTCGTCGCGGTCGTGCCCGTGCTGCTGGGCCGCCGCGCCGAGACCGACCTCGAGCAGGTGCGCGAGCAGCAGTCGCCGACGACCCGGGGCATCCGGCACCTGCGCCGGCTGGCCACGAGCCCCGCGTCGCAGAAGGAGATCCGCCTCAGCGGCGGTGCCGACTTCCTGCTCGCCCGGCAGCGGGCACTGCTGGAGCGGTACGACGACGCCATGACCCGCGCCGACGTGCGCTACGCGCTGCTGCGCACCGGGGGCCAGCTCGTCTTCGGGCTGGGCTACGTCGCCGCCGTCCTCGGGGTCTTCCTGCTCGCGTCGCAGGGCCGGGCGACCGCCGGCCAGGTGGTGCTGACGGTCACCCTGGCCACGCAGCTCAGCGTGCAGATGTCGACCGGCATCGCGCTGCTCGGCTCGGTGCACCGCGCCGCCGTCGGGCTGCGCCGCTTCCTCGCCTTCGAGGCGGAGGTCGCGGGCGACGTCGCCCCGGCGACCGGCGTGCCCGCCCCGGCGCGCACGGGCGACGGCATCCGGCTCGACGGCGTGACGTTCCGCTACCCCGACGCCGACCTCGACGCGCTCGCGGACGCGGACCTGCACCTGCCGGCCGGGACGTCGGTGGCCCTCGTCGGGGAGAACGGCGCGGGCAAGAGCACGCTGCTCAAGCTGCTGACGGGTCTGTACCGGCCCACGGCGGGGCGGGTGGTGGTCGAGGGTGTCGACCTGGCCGACGTCGCGCCGGCGGCCTGGCGTGCGCGCACCGCCGCGCTGTTCCAGGACCTCGCGCGCGTCGAGCTGTCGCTGCAGCACAGCGTGGGCATCGGGCACCTGGTCGACGTGGACTCCCCGGCCGCCGTGTCTGCGGCGGTGGACCGCGCCGGTGTCGCGCAGGTCGCGGCCGAGGTCGGTCACGACGGCGTGCTCGGGACGGCCTACGCCGACGGCCGGGACCTGTCCGGCGGGCAGTGGCAGGGCGTCGGGTTCGCCCGCACGCTCATGCGGACGGACCCGCTGCTGCTGGTGCTGGACGAGCCGGCGTCGGCGCTCGACGCCCTGGCCGAGCAGCGGCTGGTCGACGCGTACCGCACGGTGGCGGCCGACGTCGCGGCGCGGGTCGGCGGCGTCACGCTGTTCGTCACGCACCGGATGTCCACCGTGCGCCTGGCGGACCGCATCGTGGTCCTGGAGCACGGTCGCGTGGTCGAGCAGGGCACGCACGACGAGCTCGTGGCCGCGGCCGGGCGCTACGCCACGCTGTGGGCGCTGCAGTCCCGCGCGTACGCGACCGACGACTGACCGCGGGCCGCGACCGGGCCGCGTCGGGGCCCGGGTGGTCGCGTCACGCCCGCGGCGGCGGTGCGCTGCCGGAGGGCGGGGCGAGCTGTCCCCACGGCACGCGCGCGAGCTCCGCGACGGGCTGCGCCGCGGCGTACCGGTAGCCCTGCGCGGCGCGGCAGCCGAGCTCCTGCAGCAGGAGGGCCTGCTCGGCGGTCTCGACGCCCTCCGCGACCACGAACATCTCGAGCTCCTCGCACAGCCGCAGCAGCTCCCGGACCAGCACCCGGCGCCGCGGTGACGTCGCCAGGGTCGTGAGGAACGCACGGTCGAGCTTGATGAGGTCCGCCGGCAGCTCGTCCAGGCGGCTGAGGGACGAGAAGCCGGTGCCGAAGTCGTCGATGGCGACGCGCACCCCCTGCTCGCGCAGCGTCGTCAGGGTACGCAGCGCCGCGGGCCCGGACCCCTCGACGACGCTCTCCGTCACCTCGAGCACGAGGTGCGTGGCCGGCCAGCCCGCATCGTCCAGGGCCCGCAGGACGCGCTGCGCGTACCCCTGCCCGACGAGCTCGCGCCCGGACACGTTGACGCCCAGCAGCACCCGCCGGCCCCACGCCGCCTCCAGCAGCTGCCCGTCCGCGCACGCCAGGGCCAGTACCGTCGCGCCCAGGTCGTCGATGAGGCCGCCGTCCTCCGCGGCCGTGACGAAGTCCGCGGGTGGCACCCGGCCCAGGCGCGGGTGGTCCCACCGGGCCAGCGCCTCGACCCCGATCACGGCGCCGGACGCCAGGTCGACCACCGGCTGCAGCTCGACGCGCAGCTCGCGTGCCGCCAGCGCGTCGGCGAGGTCGTCGACCAGCCGGGGGGGCTGCCGCTCGGAGAGGACGGTGCGGCCGCGACCGGCGGCCTTCGCCGCGTACAGCGCCGCGTCGGTGCGGCGCAGCACCTCCGCGGCCGTCTCGCCCTCGACGTGCTCGGCGACGCCGCAGGACGCGGCGGTCGGTGCGGCGGCGCACAACCGGTCGGCCAGCGCGACCGCCTCCTCGCCCGACCGTCCGGGCAGCAGCACCGCGAACTCGTCGCCGCCGCGGCGGCCCAGCACCATGCCCGGGACGTCGAGCCCGCGCCACGCGTCGGCGGTGCCGCGTAGCAGCTCGTCACCGACCGCGTGCCCGTGCTCGTCGTTGACGCGCTTGAAGTGGTCGAGGTCCAGCAGCACCAGCGACAGCGGCATGCCCCGGCGCTCGTGCCGGTCGATCGCCTGCTCGAGGGCCGCGTCCCACGCCCGGCGGTCCGGCAGCCCCGTCAGCGCGTCGATGCCCGCGGTCGACGCGTGCTGCGCCAGCACCCCCACGACGCCCGCCACGCCGCACCACAGGGCGACGTACGACGCGCAGACCAGGACGGGCAGGTCGTGCACCACCAGCAGCGGCACCACCTGCCACGCCGACGCGAACCCCACGACGACCCACGCGTCGCGGCGGCGCAGGAACAGGGTCGACTCGACGCCCAGCAGCATGGCGAGGGACGCGGACGCCAGCGCGAGCGTCGGCGTGGGTGCCAGCGCGGTGCCGACCCCGAGCGCTGCCGCACCGACGAGCAGGAGGGCCCCCAGCGTGCGGCGGGGGAGGTGCGGATGGACCACGAGCAGGACCGTGCCCGTGAGCGCCGCCGCGACCGCGACGGCCAGCAGCATGCCGCCACGCGGGTCCCCGGTGCGGACCACGTCGACGGCCAGGAGCACGGCCGCACCCCCGCCGACGAGGAACAGCCCGGCGGTGGTGCGCACGACGACGTCGGGCGTGCCGGTGCGCGTCGTCGGGGCCATCCGCCCACACTCCGGCCCGCCGGGCGTCCGTGTCCAGGTTTGGCACGGTTTGCCCGTCCTGCGAGGTGCAGGATCACCCGCTCGCCGCACGCGACGGGCTGCGCGTCACCAGCGGCGGAAGCCGCCCTCGGTGGACAGCACCTGGCCGACGACCCAGCGACCCGCGTCGGACACCAGCCACGCGATCAGGCGTGCCGGGTCGTCCGGCTCGCCGAACCGGCCGCCGGGGAAGTGCGCCAGGACGGCCTCGAGGACCTCCGGCGGCCGGTCGGCGGTGTCGACGTCGAGGTAGCCGGTGTTCACCGGCCCGGGGTTCACCGTGTTGAGGACGATGCCGCGGCCGATCAGGTCGTCGGCGACCGACGCCGTCAACCCGGCCAGCGCCGCCTTGGACGCGGCGTACGCGATCTCGGACGGCATGGGCCCCAGCAGCTGCCCCGACGTCATCCACACCACCCGGCCGCCCGGGCGTCCGTCGTGCCGGTCCGCGAACGCCTTGGTCGCCAGGATCGTCGCGCGGGTGTTGACCGCCCAGTGCGCGTCGAGCGTCTCGGCGGTCTGCTCCGCCAGCGGGCCGTCACCGCCGCTGCGCGCGTGGTTGCAGACCAGCACGTCGAGGTGCCCCAGCGCGTCCGCGGCGCGGTCGACCAGCTCCTGGCCCGCCGTGGGCGCGGCCAGGTCCAGGCTCGTGGCCGCCAGCCGTGCGCCCGGCACGAGCTGCTCGCGCAGCCCGGCGAGCACCGCGTCGACGTCGTCCGCACCCCAGGGCTGCTCCGCGTCGTGCGGCGCCCAGTGCTGGACGAACACGTTCGCCCCCGCGCGTGCCAGCCGTGACGCGACCGCGTACCCGATGCCCTGGCGCCGGCTCACCCCGGTGACGACAGCCGTCCGTCCGTGCAGGTCCTCGCTCATGGTCGCCGACCGTAGGCGCCGCGCCGCGCGCCGGCCACCGGATAACGCACGTGCTGGTCCGATACCCCCTCGCCGCGCGTCGTCCCCGCGTACCCTGACGTGCGGGGGGCGGACGTGCGCACCCTCGGCACGGCCGGCGGCCGTGCACCGGACACGGGGGCACGGCCCGCGGAAGGGTGGTCATGGAGACCGGCGCCGTCCCCCAGCCCGCCCTCGAGCGGATGGTCGAGCCCACCGGGCACCCCCTGGTCGTCGGTGTCGTCCCCGGGCAGGACCCCCTGGTGGTGCGCACCGCCGCGGCGTGGGCGCGCGCGGTCGGCGCCCCGCACCTGCACCTGGCCTACGTCGACGTGACCCGGTACGTGGTGCAGGAGTACCCGGACGGGTCGGTCGCGCACATGTCGATCCGGCCCGCCGGTGCGGACGACGCCTGGCGGGTCACCCGCGACGAGCTGCGCGCGCACGCCGCCGAGCACCTGGCCGGGCAGGACGTCGTCTGGCGCGTGCACTACCTGGCGGGTCGTCCCGACCGCGCCCTGACGCACCTGGCCCGGGCGGTCGACGCCTCGGCGTTCGTCGTCGGCAGCGGGTCCGGGCGCCTGCGTGAGCTGGTCGACGGGTCGATCGCGCTGCGCCTCGCCCACCACCAGCACCGGCCCGTCCTGACGGTGCCCCTGCGCGTCGTGGACTGGAAGGACCCGCGGGCCCCGTGGCAGCGGTGACACCGACCGCGCCCCCGGGTGCCCCGGTCCCCGCACCGCCGACCCCCGGGGCCGTGGCCCTGGTCGCCGCCGGGGGCAGCGTCGGCGTGCTGGTCCGGGCCGCACTGGCCCAGACCCTGCCCGCCGCGCCCGGGGGCTGGCCCTGGACGACGTGGGCGGTCAACGTGGTCGGCTCGCTGCTGCTCGGTGCGCTGCTGGGGGTGCTGGGGCGTGGCCCCGACGCGGGACGCCGGCGGGCGGTGCGGCTCGGCGTCGGTACGGGGGTGCTCGGCGGGTTCACGACGTACAGCACGTTCGCCGTGGAGGTGGACACGCTGGTCACCGGCGGGTACGCCGTGGGTGTCGCGTACGCGCTGGTCAGCGTCGTGGTGGGGGTGGCCGCAGCCGCCGCGGGCCTGCTGCTCGGCGGGCGACCCGTGCGGGCCGCCGACGGGCCGGACGTCCCCGTGCGGGGCGCCGACGGGCCGGACGCCCCCGTGCGGGGGGCAGACGGGCCGGACCTCCCCGTGCGGGGCGCCGCGTGATCGTCGTGCTCGCGCTCGCGGGCGGTCTCGGCGCGGCCGCGCGGTTCGTCGTCGACACCGCGGTGGCCCGCCGTGCCCGGACGTCCGTGCCCGTGGGGACGGCCGTCGTCAACGTGACCGCCTGCCTGCTGCTGGGGCTGCTCACCGGCTGGGCGCTGGGGCGCCCGGGCAGCGACGGTGTGCTCGCGGTGCTCGGCACGGGCCTGCTGGGCGGCTACTCCACGTTCAGCACCGCGAGCGTGGAGGCCGCGCGGCTGCTGCTGGCGGGCCGCCGGTCCGCGGCCGTGCTGCACGCGCTCGGCATGCTGCTGGCCTGCGTCGGCGCCGCGGCGGCGGGTATCGCGCTCACCGCGCCCTGACGCTCGCGCTCACCGCGCCCTGACGTGCGACGGGCCGCGGGGCCGGCCGCGCTGCGTGCGCAGCCCCGGCCGGCCCCGCGGCCGTGGTCGGACGTCCTGTCGGCGGGTCGCGCCGTGTCACCAGGTCGGCGCGACCCGCCGTGCCCCGGACACCGGGGCCGGATCCCGCCCGGCATTCGCGGAAGCGCCGGGCGGGACGTGCGGTGGACGTCAGCTCGTCGTGCAGCTCAGCGTCGGGCTCGACGGGCTGCCGGTGGCGATGAACCCGAAGGTCGTGGTCCCGCCGGCCGGGAGCGTGCCGTTCCAGGCGGCGTTGCGGACGACCACGAGGTCGCCCTGCGGGGCGAGCGTGCCGCTCCACAGCTGGTCGACGCGCTCGCCGGCGGTCCGCCAGCTCACGCTCCAGCCGCTGGTCGCGGCACCGGCGCGCACGGTGACCTCACCCTGGAACCCGCCGGGCCAGCTGTTGACGGTGGTGTACGTCGCGGTGCAGGCACCCGCCGGCGGCGGCGTCGTGGGGCCGGGCGTCGGTGTGGTGGTCGGGCCGGGTGACGGCGTGACCGTGGGCGTGGGGGTGGGCGTCGGGGTGACCGTCGGCGTCGGCGTGGGGGTCGGCGTGACGGTCGTCGAGCGCAGCGACGTGAAGAACTGCCAGATCTCGCCCGGGACGTGCGACTGCTGCTTGCCGCGGTCGACGGCGGCCCACTGGTGGTCGCTGTCGTTGGCGATCCACACGACGGGGTACCCGTCGCGGCACTGGTACGTGGTCTTGGTGTGCGCCTGACCGCTGTTGCCGGCGGGCTCGGGCGCGTTCTGCGCCTGGCAGCCGTTGTTCCGCAGGGCACGGTCCCGCAGCGCACGACCCTGCGAGATGTTGAGGACGCTGTCGACGACGCCGTGCGAGCCGAGGTACGCGATGGGCTGGGTGCCGCCCTCGCAGCCGGACAGCTGGGCGCCGTTGAGCACGGCCACGGCGCGGAACACGTCGGCACGGGCGCACGCCAGCGCGTTGCTCATGCCGCCGCCGTAGCTGAACCCGGTGGAGAACCGCTGCGTGGTGTCGACGCAGAGGGCGGCCTCGACGGTCCGCAGGATGTCGTCGATGAACGTGACGTCCCTCCCGCCGGAGTTCGGCCACGCGTTGTCGATGCCCTGCGGCGCGACGAAGATCGTGCTGTTGTTCGCCAGCGGCTTCAGCCCGTAGAAGTTCTCGTTGACGACGTCCTGGGACGTGCCGTGCCACCAGTGGATCCCGAGCACCAGGCGGTACGCCGTGTTCGGGTCGTAGTTGGCGGGCACGTCGAGCCGGAACTGGCGGGACTGCCCGCTGCTGGTGATCGTGTGGTTGCCGGTGCTGAGGCGCGGTGCGCTGCCGCAGCCGGCGGTGACGGCGGCCGGGAGGGCGCCGCCCGGGGCGGCGGGCGCGGGCAGTGCCGACGCCGGTCCGGCGATGCCGCCGAGGACGAGTGCTGCGGCGGAGGCCGCGAGCACGGCTCTCAGCCGTGTGGTCGGGGTTCGCAGTCGCACGGGGGTTCCTCCCTGCCGGTGCGCGTCGGCGACGGTGCCGGACGCGCGTGGCCGTGGGGTCGGTGAACGTTCGCGGGTCCGGCGAATGTAGCGATACAGCACGTCGAGGAGCAGTGCCCGAAACGGTTCGGAGACTTCTCAGCCGGTGACCGGGTCCTTCGTCCACACCATCGCGTACCGCCACAGCGGGAGCCGCCGCCAGCGCGCACCGGGCAGCACCTCCCGCACGATCGCCCGCACCTGCGCGTACGTGTGCGGGCAGGGCCAGACCGTCGGTGCGGTGTGCTCCCAGGAGGTGCGGGTCCGGCGCAGCACCTGGTGCTGCACGACCCCGGCCACCTCCCACGGTGCGTCACGCCAGCCGACCGACCGGGCCATGCCGACGTCGACGAGCACACCGCCCGGTGCGACCAGCGTCGACAGGCGGCGCAGCCCGTCGGCGAGGTCGGGCAGGTGGTGCAGGACCGCGACGGACGCGACCACGTCGAACGTCCCGGCAGGGAAGGGTGCCCGCAGGGCGTCGCCGCGCACCCACGCGATGTCGTCGCCCGCCGCCCGGGCGCGGGTCAGCACGTCGGCGTCCAGGTCGAGGCCGACCACGTGCGGCACGCGGCGTCGCAGGTCGGCGGCGAGCAGCCCGTCGCCCGTCCCCACGTCCAGCGCCGTGCGCGCGTGCGCGGGCACCGCGCCGAGGACGAGCGGGTGGTAGTGCAGGTTGTGGTTCCAGCGGTCCTGCGTGACGGGCGCGCTCACGTGCCGCCCCCACGGTGTGCCGGGACGGCCGAGGTGCGCGACATGGACGGAACGTACCGGTCAGGCGCGGGCGCCGCGGGCGTCCATCGCCGTCGCGACGGCGGCAGCCTGCGGGTCGTCCTGCGTGCGCAGGCCCGCGACGACGCCGGCGTGGTCCGCCGCCGAGCGGTTCTGGCTCAGCTTCGCCTTGGCCTCGACGCGCTCGATCCGCACCTCGATGCCGACGACGGCCCGCAGCTGCCGGGTGACGAAGTCCGCCGGTGCGTCGGTGACGCGCCAGCGGTCGGCCCGGCCCTCCTCGTGGCGGTCCGTCAGCAGGGTGACCGCCTCGCGCAGCCACGCCTCGTCGGTGCGCACGGACGCGCGGCCGCTCAGGTGGACGGCCGAGTAGTTCCAGGTCGGGACCATCCGGCCGTGCTCGGCCTTGCTGGGGTACCAGGACGCCGACACGTACGCCTGCGGCCCGGTGACGACCGCCAGCGCGGGTGAGTCGTCACCGATGCTCCGCCACTGGGGGTTCGCCCGCGCCATGTGGAGCACCAGCCGGTCGCCGTCCCACACCACCGGCAGCAGGGTCGACGTCGGGTAGCCGTCGGGTGCGACGGTCACGAGCTCCGCGGTACCGGCCGCCGCGACGAGCGCACGGATCTCGTCGGCGTCGTCGAGCGCGTTGAACACGGGCACGTACATCGCGGGGTCCTCCCGGTGGCTGGTGCGACGGTAGCGCGGAACGGGGGCGCACGGCCGGGCCGACCGGGTGCCGCCGTCAGCGGGTGGCGATGCCGAGCAGGTGGCTCGAGACGTCGGCGGCCCCGCGGTCGCCCTCGGCTCGTCGTGCGAGCAGCAGCGCGGCGTCCACCACGTCGTCGTCAGGTGCGGAGAGCTCGAGCGCGAGGCTCGCCGGGCCTTCCAGGCCCGTGACCCACGCGTCGCGGAACCCCGCTGCGCCGAGCTCGTCGACGAGCTCGGCACCCGTGTGGAAGTGGCCGCCGGGGAACTCGCCCTCGGGGTTCCGGATCTCGTCGAGCACCTCACCGGTCTCGAGCAGGTGGACCAGCGCGGGCCCGGGCAGGCCGGTGAACCGGCGTCGCAGCACGGCGTCGAGCGCAGCGATCGTCCGCGAGATCCCGACCGCGAACACCGACCCGCCCGGACGCAGGACGCGAGCCGCCTCGCGCAGCGCGCGCACCCTCTCCTCTCGCGTGACCAGGTGGCACAGGGGGCCGGCGAGCAGGACGGCGTCGTAGGACGCGTCGTCGGCGACCAGCGCGCGGGCGTCGCCCAGCTCGGCCGTGAACGTGCCGACCGTGCGGGCGGACTCCACGTGGGACGGCACCGGGTCGACGAGGGTGACGGCGTGCCCGGCAGCGGCGAGCCACGTCGCGTGCGCCCCGGCGCCGCCACCCACGTCGAGCACGCGGGACCCCGGAGAGAGGTGAGCGCTCACGACCTCGCGGACGCGTGCGAGCTCGGCGCGGCCGACGGCTCCCGTGGTCAGCCGTGCAGCCTCGTCGAAGTCCCCGCCGTAGTAGCGCTGGATGCGCGCGTCGAGCGTCCGCTGGTCCATCCGCCGACGGTAGCGGCGGCGGTGCATCGGGTCCCGGTGATATCGACCGGTCGAGGCAGGTGCGTGGGCCGGCCATTGGTGACCACTGGTCAGTTGGGTCGGCCTGGCTGTGACCACTGGTCAGTTGGGTCGGCCCGGCTGTGACCACTGGTCAGTTGGGTCGCCCCGGCTGTGACCACTGGTCAGTTGGGAGGTGGTGCCGGCCGTTCCGGGCCCCCAACTGACCAGTGGTCAGCGGTGGGTGGGACGGCGGGCCGGTGGGCCGGTGGGGGCGCGGGTTGGCGTGGGCCGGGCCGCCCTCCGCGGTGGGAGGGCGGCCCGGTCGGTGCGGTGCGTCGTCAGCGTGCCGTGCAGGTGGCCGACGGGGTGCTGCTGTTGCCGCCGGAGTAGTACGTCACGCCGAAGCTGTTGCTGCCGGACGACGTGAACGTGTTGCCCGAGCGGGTGGCGTTCCAGGCGTTCTGGATCGACTGGCCCGAGCCGGGGTTGACCGTGACCGACCAGCTCGAGGCGCCGGACACCGTGTAGGTGACGTTGAAACGGTCGGACCACGACTCGGCCTTCGTCGCCGTCACGGTGCAGGCGCCACCGGTGTTGCCACCGGTGTTCCCCCCCGTGTTGCCGCCGGTGTCACCGCCGGTCGACGTCCCGGTCGGGGCGACCGCCCGGCCCGTCGAGGCCGAGATGTGCCCGGTGCACAGGTTGCGCGACTGCAGGTCCTGCAGGATGCCGGGCAGCGCCTGCACGGTGGCCGCCGGCCAGTCGTGCATGAGGATCGTCTGGCCGTTCGTCAGGCGCGAGGCGGCCTGGCGGATGCTCGACGACGACGCGTTGTTCCAGTCGTTCGAGTCGACGTCCCACGTCACGACGCGCAGGCCGAGACCAGCGGCGACGTTGTTGACGGTGCCGTTGACCTCGCCGTACGGCGGCCGGAAGACCGTCGGCGTGACGCCGGCGGTGCTCTGGATCGCCTGCTGCGTGCGCGACAGCTGCGACTGGACGTCGCTCTGGCTCATGTTCACCAGGTGCGGGTGGTCCCAGCTGTGGTTGCCGATCTGCAGGCCGGCGTTCTTGTAGGCCTGCATGAGGGAGGCGTTGCTCTGCGCGTTGGAGCCCGTCGGGAAGACGGTGGCGGTCGCGTTCGCGGCCTTGAGCGCGCTGATGATCTGGTTGGTCGTGCCCGAGTTGGGGCCGTCGTCGAACGTCAGGGCGACGTACCCGGCGGAGCAGTTCTGCGGCGTGCCGCCGCCGGTGTTGCCGCCCGTGTTCCCGCCGGTGTTCCCGCCGGTGTTCCCACCCGTGTTGCCACCCGTGTTGCCACCGGTGTTCCCGCCGGTGCTGCCCCCGGCCGCCGTGCAGGTGGCCGACGGGGTGCTGCTGTTGCCGCCGGAGTAGTACGTCACGCCGAAGCTGTTGTTGCCGGCCGACGTGAACGTGTTGCCGGAGCGGGTGGCGTTCCAGGAGTTCTGGATCGACTGGCCCGAGCCGGGGTTGACGGTGACCGACCAGCTCGACGCACCGGAGACGGTGTAGGTGACGTTGAAGCGGTCGGACCAGGACTCGGCCTTCGTCGCCGTGACCGTGCAGCCGCTGGACGTCCCGCCGCCGGTGTTCCCACCGGTGTTGCCACCCGTGTTGCCACCGGTGTTGCCGCCCGTGTTCCCGCCGCTGCCCTCGGACACCGTGATGTTGGACGAGCCGGAGGACTGGTACCCCTCGGTGGCCATGATCTGGTAGTTCTGCCGGCCGAGCTGCATGCCCTTGGACGCCCACGCGTTGAAGTGGTTCTGGGCGGTGATGGTGCCGCCGACGCGCTTGGACTGCCGCACCGACCAGAACTGCTTGAACGTCGAGCTGTCACCCTCGATCGACGGGGCGTTGACGCGCGTCGTCTCGTAGATGTCGTACGTGCCGCCGTCGGAGGTGACGGTGCCCTTGAAGGTGCCGGTGGGCCGGTAGGTGCCCCACGAGTCGACGATGTAGTACTCGACCAGCGGCCCGTTGGTCCAGCCGTAGAGCGTCAGGTAGGCGTTGCCGGAGGGGTTGAACTGGCCGGAGTAGGACACGGCACGGCCGGTGCCGGTCTGCCACCCCTTGCCGATGACGAAGTTGCCCGTGTTCTGCCACTGCGTCGTGTAGTTGCCGCCGTCGTTCATGCCGGACGAGACGGTGCCGGGGCTGTCGGTCCAGAACGAGAACCAGTAGCCGCCGCTGGTGCCGGTCTGGTTGGTGGTGACGGTGGCTGCCGTCGCGGGTGCGGCCGCGGCCACACCTCCGGCGGCGAGCACCGCGGTGGCGAGCGCGCCCAGGAGGGCGCGCGCGGTGCGGCGACCCTTCCGGGCCGGCCCGGCCGTTGCGAGGGTGTCGAGCATCAGGGGCTCCTTCGTTGCAGCACGGGGAGAGCGGGTGCGGGGCGGCCGACGGGGTGGAGGTGGCGCTCGTCGACGCACGTCCCGGGTGCGCACGGGCGCGGCTGGTGGGCGTCGCAGCACCGGGTCCGGCCAGTGTGGATCCTGCGGAACCGCAGGTGACAGGCGTGGAGAGGATCAGAACCGTTTAGGTTTCGGGGTTCAGCCCGAAAGGGTGTCGCCGGTCCCGGTGCGCGGACGCGGCGACGCCCGCCACGACACGGAGGTCTCCTCGCGTCGCGACGGGCGCCGTGGTGCGTCCGGTGCGGTCGGGACCGGTCACCCGGTCCCGACCGACGGTGCTAGGAGCAGATGCCCCAGGGGATGTAGTTGATGTTGTTCGAGCCCTTGTAGTACGTGACGCCGAAGCTGTTCGAGCCCGAGGACGTGAAGGTGTTGCCGTTGCGGTTGGCACCCCACGCGCTCTGGATCGACTGCCCGGTGTTGGGGTACACCGTCACGGACCAGCTCGACCGACCGGACACGGTGTAGGTGACGTTGAAGCGGTCGCCCCACTCCTCGCCCCGCGTCCAGCTCACCGTGCAGCCGTTGTTCGTGTTGCTGCCGCTGTTGTTGCCGCCGGTGTTGCCGCCGCCGCCGGTGTTGCCGCCGCCGTTGTCGCCCCCGCCGTTGTTGCCGCCGCCGCCGGCGGTGCCCTCGGAGACCGTGATGTTGGACGAGCCGGAGGACTGGTACCCCTCGGTGGCCATGATCTGGTAGTTCTGCCGGCCGAGCTGCATGCCCTTGGACGCCCACGCGTTGAAGTGGTTCTGGGCGGTGATGGTGCCGCCGACGCGCTTGGACTGCCGCACCGACCAGAACTGCTTGAACGTCGAGGAGTTGCCCTCGATCGACGGGGCGTTGACGCGCGTCGTCTCGTAGATGTCGTACGTGCCGCCGTCGGAGGTGACGGTGCCCTTGAAGGTGCCGGTGGGCCGGTAGGTGCCCCACGAGTCGACGATGTAGTACTCGACCAGCGGCCCGTTGGTCCAGCCGTAGAGCGTCAGGTAGGCGTTGCCGGAGGGGTTGAACTGGCCGGAGTAGGACACGGCGCGGCCGGTGCCGGTGGACCAGCCCTTGCCGATCACGAAGTTGCCGGTGTTGCGCCAGCTCGTGGAGTACTGGCCGCCGTTGCCCAGCGACGCGGAGACCGTGCCGGGGCTGTCGGTCCAGAACGAGAACCAGTAGCCGCCGTTGGTGCCGGTCTGGTTGCTGTTGACGTCCAGCGCGGAGGCGGGCGTCGCCAGCGCGACGGTGCCGGCCATGAGTGCGCCGACGGCGACGCTGCCGAGGGCGGCGCGCAGTGAGCGGCGCCGGGAGGGACGGACGGGGGCGAAAGTGTCGGTCATCAGGAGGCGCTCCAGTACGTGAGGGTGGAGGTGCCAGGCGGGGCGGACCGCGCTCCCTCGCGGGGCCCGCTGAACCTGCCACGGCGGTTCGACCGGTACGAGCCGGTCGATACCGTTATCGACGCAGTCTGCAGCGTGGGAGCGTGACCCCTCACGGGGAATCCGGGCGGTTAATCGTTTACGTCCTTCACCCGCTGCTCGTCTCATGGAGCGCTCGGGAGGCGGAGCAGCGCGCGCAAGTTTCGGGTGCTGGGTCGCACAGCCGCCCGACCAGGGCGGTCGTCCGGTGCCGGGTACGCTCGCGCCCGTGGCCGACTCGGGGGACGTGCTGACCATCGACGGCGGCGACCTCGGGTGCGCGCGGCTCCTGCTGCTGCTGCGGGACCGCGTGGCGACGCTGCCCGCCGGTGCGGTCGTGCACCTGGTGACCGACGACCCCGTGGCCCCCATCGACCTGCCCGTCTGGTGCCACATGACCGGCCACACGTACCTCGGCACCGTCGAGGGCCGGGCCCGGCCCACGTACGCCGTGGCGGTCGCGTCGCGACCGGCGGCGACCGACGAGCGGAACCCCTGGCACGCGGGCCCGCGCGACGCCTGACCGCACGCCGAGCAGCCGCGTCCGAGCAGCCGCGCGCCCGGTCGGGTCAGTCGCGCGGCACGACCCGCAGCGTCACGTCGACCACCTGCGGCCCGACGACCGTGCCGACGATCGCCGGCCCGTGCGCGTCGTACTTGGCGTGGTAGGCGGCGTCGAGGTCCGCGTGCACGTCGGGCGGCGCCGGTTCGAACGTCACGTCCTTCTCGACGCCGTCGGCGCGGACCCGCCCGCTCCCCGACGCCCGCGCGCGACGGAACCAGCCGTTGGTCGGGCCGTACGCCGAGCGCACGTACAGGTCGTCGCCCGTGCGCGCGCACCAGATCGTCACGTACGGCCGCAGGCTGCCGTCGGGACGGTACGACGCGAGCTGCAGCTCCTCCGCGTCGCCGAGACGTGCCAGGTCGTCGGGTGCCCAGGTGCTCATGCGTCCTCCCGTGCTCTCAGGGACACGACCGATGCTGTCGGCACGCGTGGACGAGCGCCACCGGGCGGTCGCGACGCCGCAGGCCGCCGGGCCGTCCGGTGTCGTCAGGCCGCCGACCTGGTGCGCGGTGCCAGCCGCACGACCGGGATCTCGCGGTCGGTCGCGGCGGCGTAGTCCGCGAAGCCCGGCGCGGCGGCGACGATGCCCGCCCAGGCCTGCGCGCGCTCCTCACCGTGGAGCTGCTCGGCGGTGACGCCGACGTGCTGCCGGTCGACCTCGATGCGCACCCGGTCGGGGTGGGCGGCGATGTTGTGGAACCACGCGGGGTTGCGCGCGTCGCCGCCGGCGGACGCGACGACGAGCCACGTGCCGTCGTCGCCGGGGAACCACGCGACCGGCACGGTGCGCTCCTCGCCGCTGCGGGCGCCGACCGTGGTGAGGACGAGCGCGTTCATCCTGCCGGCGAAGCCGCGGCCGCCGGTGGCGCGCAGGCGACGTGCGACGAGGCGGTTGACGAGCCGCATGACGGGCGCAGGGAGGGGCATGCCCTTGCCGCGGGTGCCGCTGGAGGTGCTGAAGCTCATGGCAGGTCCTGTTCGTCGGAGCGGCGGAGCGGTTCCCCCCTGCAACCGGCCCTGCTCCTGCCCGATTCCTGGCGTCGCGCGCGGTTCCTCAGCGTTCGCTCAGGGCGTGCGTGCGCCCGGGGGTGGGCGGTGGGGCCGCCGCGTCCGCGTACCGCCGGGCGAGGCGCGCGAACGCGGCGCGCAGCTCGTCCGGGCCCTCGACGCGCACGTCGGCGTCGAACCGTCCGAGGGCCGCCGCCAGCGCGGCCCAGGACCACGACCCGGACTCCAGCCGGCAGCGTCCGTCGCCGAGGTCCTCGACGACGCCGTCGCCGGCGAACGGGGCGACGTCACCGGCGGGCAGGTCGAGCACGACGGAGCCGCGGCACGGCCACGCGCTGCCCGACGTCGCCCCCGTGAACCGTGCCGCGAGCAGGGCGCGCACGTCGCCGCCGGGCACGGGGCGCGGCGCGAACCGGGGGCCGGTGGGCGTACGGGGCGTCATCCGGTCGACGCGGAACACCCGCCAGTCCGCGCGGTCCAGGTCCCACGCGACGAGGTACCAGCGGCCGCGGGCGGCGACGAGGTGGTGCGGCTCGGTGCGGCGCGGCGCTGCCGGGCGTGCAGGGCCCGTGCCGGCGCGGTCCGGTACGGGTCCGTGGTCGGCGGAGTCGCCCGCGTAGTCGAAGCGCAGCACCTCCCGGGTGCGGACGGCGGCCGACAGGGCCAGGAGCACGTCCGCCGCGACGGGGCCGGTCGGGCGCGTGGCGTCCGGGGCGGTCTCGAAGCGCAGAGCCTCGGCGCGGCGTCGCAGCCGTGGCGGCATGACGCGGCGGATCGTGCCGAGTGCGCGCTCGGCGGCCTCGTCGAGGTCGGTACCGAGCAGCGGCGCGGCCTGCAGCGCGACCGCGACGGCGGTCACCTGGTCCTCGTCGAGCAGCAGCGGCGGCAGCTCGGCGCCGGCCTCGAGGCGGTACCCGCCGGCCGAGCCGCGGTCCGCGTGGATCCGGTAGCCCATCGCGCGCAGCCGCTCCACGTCGCGGCGGACCGTCCGCTCGCTGATCCCGAGCCGGCCCGCGAGCGCCGGCCCCGGCCAGTCCCGCGGCGTCTGCAGGAGCGACAGCAGGCGCAGCAGCCGTGCCGTCGTGGTGCCCGACGTGCTCATGCCGCCAACCTAGCCGCGTATCAGGACCGAACCTGACCTGATGCCCCGGCATCGTCGGGGTGTCGGGACGGTCCCGGCACGTCACCACGAGGAGCCACCATGACCATCACCACCACGACCCACCTGAACTTCCGCGGCCGGGCCGCCGAGGCGCTCGAGCTGTACCGCGGCGTCTTCGGCGGTGACGTCACCGCCGTCACGTACGCCCAGGCAGGCGCCGTCACCGACCCGGCCGAGGCCGACCAGGTCATGTGGGGCCAGGTCGCCTCGCCCGCCGGGTTCCGCGTCATGGCCTACGACGTGCCCGCGCACACCGCGTACGAGCCCGGCGCCAACCCGGTCTACGTCTCCGTGCGCGGCACCGACGCCGACGAGCTGCGGGGCTACTGGGACGCGCTGGCCGCGGGTGCCGACGTCCGCGTCCCGCTCGCCGCGGCCGCCTGGTCGCCGCTGTACGGGATGCTCACCGACCGCGTCGGCGTCACGTGGGTCCTCGACCTCGAGGTGCCCTGGTCGTCCTGACGGACCGGCCGGCGCCGCTCGGGCGCCGGCCCGCCGGCACCACGGGTTTGCGGCGGCCAATCGTTTCGGGGCGGGACCGCGGGCGCCCGCGCTGCCTAGCATCCGGGCATCCACACCCGACGGAACGGCTGGTGCGCGCATGAGGACGATCCGGACCCTGGTCACCGTCGCGGCGGTCGCCGCGACCACGCTCGTCCTGGCACCCGTCGCGTCCGCCGGGGGTGGGCACGGGCACGGGCCGGGTCAGCGCGGCCCGTGCGCGCGCACCGACGCGCTGTTCTGCGAGGACTTCGAGGCGCAGCCGCTCGGCGGCCCGGTGAGCCTGGACTGGGGCGTCGACACCCGCCGCGGCACGCTGTCCGTCGAGCGGGCAGGCCGCGCGGGCAAGGTGATGCGGGTGCACACCGAGGACAACGGGCAGGCGTTCCTCGAGGTCACGGACTTCGCCGCCCCGGGCAACACGTTCTACGGCCGGCTGCGCGTCAAGGTCGACGACTTCCCGACGGCACCGGACTGGGCGCACTTCACGCTGGTCGAGGTCACGGGCTCCGGCTCCGACGAGGTCGTGCGGCCGCTCGGCGGGCAGTTCGCCCCGACGGTCGGCCCGGACGCCACGTTCTGGGGCATCGGCGCCGACGGCGGCCCGACCGGTGACTGGACGAGCTGGCAGGAGTCCGCACCGACGGTCGAGGACCGCTGGCAGTGCGTCGAGTTCGAGTGGTACGCCCCGGAGAACCGCGTGGCCGTGTGGTTCGACGGCGTCCCGCAACCGGAGCTGACCGTGACCACCACGCAGCACGGCGGCGCCGACACCGACTTCGTCCTGCCGGCGGCCGACACGGTGCGGATCGGCTGGCAGCTGTACCAGGGCGGCTCCGTGCCCGGGCGCTACGACCTGTGGGTCGACGACATCACGCTGGACACCGAGCGCGTCGGCTGCCGCTGACGCCCCGGTCCGGCCCGACCGACGTCAGAGGAACGGGCGCAGCTCGACCCGCCGCCGGCAGGCCCGGGACGCCGCGGTCGCGAGCGCGAGCGCGGTGGCGTGGTCGGCGGCGTCGACCACCCAGAAGCCGGCGACGTACTCGGTGGTCTCCACGAAGGGCCCGTCCGTCCGCAGGGCCGGACCGTCGCCCGTCGCGTCGACGACCGTCGACGCGCGCGGGCCCGCGGCGTTTCGACACGACGCGCGGTCCTGCCCCCGACCCGTCAGCGTGCCAGGTCGCGTCGCCGGAACCCGACGAACCCCACGGCCACGAGCACGGCCGTCACCAGCGCGAGCCACCCCAGCCCCGACCGGTCGGGGCTCGGGGCCGTCGTGTCCGGGACGTGCCAGAACGGGCTGATGCCGAGCACCAGGTCGTCGAGCCCGAGGGTCGGGCCGAGGAGCGTCAGCAGGAACGACGCGACGAGCGCCCCCCAGGCGGCGAGGCTCACGACGGGCCGCGCCCCGACCACCGCCACGGCCACGGCCACCACGGTCCACACCGCCGGGACCGTGGCCAGGGTCTGCTCGACGACGTCGACGAGCCCGACCGTGAGGTCGGCGCGGGCGGCCATGAGCCCCACGACGACCCCGGCGCCGACCAGGTACCCCGTGACGACGGTCAGCGCGACGGCCACGTGGCTCGCGTAGTACCGGGCGCGGGGCAGCGCACCGGCGAGCAGCGGCTCGACGCGGCCCTCCAGCTCCTCGCCGCGCACCCGCAGCACGATCTGGATGCCGGGCACGGCGGCGATGATGCCGACGAGGCTCAGCAGGGTGCGGACGACCGCGCCCGTGAGCTGCTCGGGCGTGGTGGCGCCGGACGCGAGGACCTGCTGCACGCCGGTGCTGCCGGCCACCAGGTCCGTGATCGACGTCGTGAAGTACCCGAACACCAGGCCCAGCAGGTGGAACGCGACCGCCCACGTGAGGATCGGCGCCCGGTTGAGCCGCAGGGCGAGCAGCAGGGGCCCGCGGACCCGTCCGCGCGCCGGGCCCGGGCGCTGGGCGATCGCGCCCTGGCCGACGTCGCGTCGCGCCTGCAGGGCGAAGCCGACCGTGACGACGACGACGGTGAAGGCGACCGCCGGCAGCAGCGGTGCCCAGTGGTCGCCCGACGCGGGTCGCGTCTCGAGCATCCAGCCCAGCGGGTTGGCCCGGACGGTCCACACGGGCGCGTCGAGGGAGACGCAGAACCCGCGGGCGAGGAACAGGGTGCCCAGGGTGCCGACCGCCAGCGCGTTCGCCGTGCGGGCGTCGGACCCGAGCTGCGCCGTGACCGCGGCCACGGCCGCGAACATCCAGCCGCTCGCCGTGTACGTGGCACCGAGCAGCAGCGACGCCTCCCACGCGCCGCCGCACAGACCCGTGACGACGCCGGCGACCACCCCTGCGGCGAGCGACCCGACGAGCGCGACGGCCACACCGGTCAGCAGCCGGGCCGAGCGGCCCATGACCCCCGACGCGAGCAGCTCGGCCTGACCGGAGTCCTCCTGGCCGCGGGTCGTGCGCGTCACGGAGAGCACCGCCCCGAGCGCCACGAAGAACCCGCCGAGGGCCAGGGTGCGCCAGGCGTTGAACCCGTCGACCGTCGTCAGGTCGAACGCCGGGCCGAAGACCAGCCCGAGGGCGGGGTTGGCCTCGACGGCCCCGGCGAGCGCGCGTCGTGCGGCCAGGTCCGGGAAGACGAACGGGTACACGACCACCGACGACGCCGACAGCAGCGTCACGACCAGCACCCAGGGGGCGAGGAGCCGGCCCTCGTGGCGCAGCGCGACGCGCAGCAGCGGACGGGTCCCGGTGAGGGAGGCGGCCGCGGTGCTCATCGCGCCGGGGTGCCGTCGTCGCCGTAGAGCCGCAGGAACAGGCTCTCCAACGACGGGGGCGCGACGGTGAGCGAGCGGATCCCGTGCACCGTGAGCACGGCCAGGGCCTCGCCGATCCGCGGCGTCTCGACGTGCGCCGTGATCCGGGCACCGTCCACGTGCACGTCGCGCAGGACGGCGGGGGCGGGCACGGGGAGCGGGCGCGTGAGGGTCGCGTGGATCGTCGTGCGGGTCTGCCCGCGCAGGTCGGCCAGGGTGCCGGACCGCACGACGCGCCCGTCGCGGACGATGCTGATCCGGTCGGCGAGCGTCTCGACCTCCGCCAGGGCGTGGCTGGACAGCAGCACGGTCGTCCCGCGGCTCCTGGCCTCGGCGAGCACCTCCTGGAAGACGTTCTCCATGAGCGGGTCGAGCCCGCTGGTCGGCTCGTCGAGCACCAGCAGCTCGACGTCGGACGCGAGCGCCGCGACCAGGGCGACCTTCTGCCGGTTGCCCGTCGAGTACTGCCGCCCCCGCTTGGTGGGGTCCAGCTCGAAGCGCTCGACCATCTCGGCGCGGCGGCGCTCGTCGAGCCCGCCGCGCAGCGCTCCGAGCAGGTCGATCGCCTCGCCGCCGGTCATCCCGGGCCACAGCGAGACGTCGCCCGGGACGTACGCCAGCCGTCGGTGCAGCGCCACGACGTCCCGCCACGGGTCGCCGCCGAGCAGCCGGACGGTGCCGCCGTCGGCGCGCAGCAGCCCGAGCAGGACGCGGATCGTCGTGGACTTGCCGGCGCCGTTGGGGCCGAGGAAGCCGTGCACGTGGCCGGCCTCGACCCGCAGGTCGAGGCCGTCGAGCGCGCGGAACCGGCCGAACGACTTGCGCAGCCCCCGGACGTCGACCACCGGTCCGCCCATCGGCCTCCCCCTCGTCGACGACCGGGCACACCCCAGTGAACTCCCCGGGAGCCCGTCCGGCGCGCTCGAGACCGCCCGCCGTGTCGGTGACGGGCGGCGTCGTCAGCCGCGCAGCAGCGCGCTGTAGCGCAGGTGCACGTCCAGCGGCAGGCCGTCCTCGGTGTCCTCGTCGTCGACGAGCCCGCCGGGCACCGCCCGCAGCATGACGTCGGGCACCGGGTACGGCTCGGGGTCGTCGCCCTCGCCCTCGGTCCAGTCGATCTCGTCGTCGTCCGTGGGGTCGAACCCGATGCCGTGGTCCGCCCAGTACCCCGCGGCGTAGCGCTCCTCGATCAGGCGCAGCAGCTCCCAGGTCGGACGGTCGGGCTCGGGCACCTCGTCGGCCGACGCGTACCGGCAGTAGTACCCGGCGCCGAGGATCCAGTAGGCGGCCAGTGCGCTGGCGCGGTCGGTCGTCGGGTCGTCGAGCACGAACCGGACGAGCGCCTCACCGGTGTCGTAGTTGGCCCGGCGCACGAAGGTGTGCCGCTGCTCCGGGGTGGCGGAACGCAGGTAGTCGCGCAGGAACTGCTCGGCCTCGGGGTGCACGGTGCTCACGTCCGTCGAGGCTACCGGGCCGTAGCCCGTCGGCACGGCGGCCGCGCGCCGGGGCGGTCACCGCGCCCGCAGCACCGTCTCCAGGTCGGCCGGCGGCGTGCCCGTGATCCGCTCGACCGCGTCGCTCGGCTCCGCCATGACGTCGCTCGCGATGGCCGTGTACGTCGACACCCACGCGTCGACCTGCCAGTCGGGGGCGCCGTACGACGCGCGTGACGCGTACGCCTCCTCGAGCGTCTCGTCGTGGAACGTGACGGGCGTGCCGCGCACGGCGCTGATCGTGGCGGCGGCCTCGGTCAGCGTCAGTCCCCGCGGCCCGGTGAGGTCGTACGCACGGTCGACGTGCGGCGCGGGGTCGGCCAGCACCGTCGCGGCGACGCGCGCCACGTCGGACCGGGCGACGAACGCGCACCGTCCGCCGTCGGCCGGCCCGCGCAGCACGCCGTCGGGGCCGACGAAGTCCTCCAGGACGTCGAGGTAGAACGTGTCGCGCAGGAACGTCCACCGCAGGCTCGACGCCCGCAGCGCCTGCTCCGTGCGGAAGTGGTCGCGCCCGAGCGTGAACACCGCGTCCGGTGCCGCCGCCGCGAACGACGTGTACACGACGTGCCGCACCCCCGCGTCGGCGGCGGCCGCGACGAACGTCTCGTGGTCGGCCGCGCGCGTGCGGCTCTCGCTCGCGGACACCATGAGCAGGACGTCGACGCCGCGCAGCGCGGCCGTGCTGAGGTCCCGGTCGCCGTAGTCGACGCGCTCGACGTCCGCGCCCACGTCCGGCAGGCGCGGGCTCGCGGGGTCCCGCACCAGCAGCCGCTGTCGCAGGCCCCGGTCGGCCAGGTGCCGGGCGACCAGCCCGCCGACGTGCCCCGTGGCACCGGTCACGCCGATCGTGGGGGAGTCCATGGGCCCTCCTCGGGTCGGCCCCCATCGTCGACCCCCGGCGTGCGGTCGCGCCATCGGGCGGCGGGCCGGGACGCGCCGGGTTAGCGTCGGCGGCGTGTACCGCGAGGTCGGGGGCGTCCGCGTGCACCACGTCGAGCACGGCGACGGGGTGCCGTTCGTGGTGCTGCACGGTGCGGGTGTCGACCACCGCGAGGTCGCCGGGGCGCTCGAGCCCGTGCTCGCCGGCGTCGACGGGCTGCGGCGGGTCTACCCGGACCTGCCCGCGCACGGCCGCACGGCCGCTCCCGCGCACCTGGGCGGCGGTGACGACGTCGTGGAGGTGCTGCTGCGGTTCGTCGACCGGGTGACCGGCGGCGGGCCGTTCGTGATCGGCGGGCACTCCCTGGGCGGGTACCTGGCGCGCGCCGTGGCCGCCCGGCGGCCCGACCGGGTCGCCGGCCTCGCGCTCGTCTGCCCGGCCGGCCGCAGGGCCCGGGACGTCCCGCCGCACCGGGTGCTGCACGACGAGCCCGGTGCCGCGGACGTCCTGGACCGTGCCGACGTCCCGGGGTTCGAGGAGTACCTCGTCGTGCGCACCGCTCGCACCGCGCGGGCCTACCGGGACCATGTGCTGCCCGGCGCCCGGCTGTGCGACGAGGAGGGGTTCGGCCAGGTGTACGGGCGCTGGGAGCTGCGCGACGCCCCCGACGCCGACGCGCCGCAGCCCTACCCGACGCTGGTCCTGGCGGGCCGCCACGACGCGTCCGTGGGGTGGGCCGACGCCGTGCGCCTGCTCGACGTCTACCCGCGCGCCTCGCTGACGGTGGCCGACGGCGCGGGCCACGCGCTCCTGCACGAGCAGCCCGACCTGGTCGCCGCGCTGCTGCGGCACTGGCTCGCGGGGCTCGGGCTCCCGGCCACCTGACGTCCGCACCACCTGACGGTCCACCACCTCGCGGCCCGGCCGCGTACCCCCGGGTGCGCCCCGCCGCGTGCGGGGTGCGCCCCGCCTCCGCATGCTGGGGACGGCGGGACCGTCCGGATCCGCCACCACCAGCCGGCAGGGGGCGCCGCGATGCGCGCAGTCATCATGGAACGACCCGGTGAGGTCCGCGTCGTCGACCGGGAGCAGCCGAGGATCGAGCAACCGACCGACGCCGTCATCGAGGTCACCGCGACCTGCATCTGCGGCTCCGACCTGTGGCCCTACCGCGGGATCGAGTCCGCCGACCACGCGTGGATGGGGCACGAGTACGTCGGCGTCGTCCGCGAGGTGGGGGCGCAGGTGCGCGACGTGCGGGTCGGGCAGTTCGTCGTCGGGTCGTTCTTCGCGTCGGACGACACCTGCGAGATCTGCCGCTCCGGGTACCAGTCGCACTGCGTGCAGCGGGTGCCGATGGGCATGATCGGGACGCAGGCGCAGTACGCGCGCATCCCGCTGGCCGACGGCACGCTCGTCGCGACGCCGGGGATGCCGGACCCGGACCTGGTGCCGTCGCTGCTGGCCGCGTCCGACGTGCTGGGGACCGGGTGGTTCGCGGCGGTGGCCGCCGAGGCGGGGCCGGGGAAGATGGTCGCGGTGGTCGGTGACGGAGCCGTCGGGCTGCTCGGTGTCCTGGCCGCGCGGCAGCTCGGTGCCGAACGCGTGATCGCCATGTCCCGGCACGCCGACCGGCAGGCGCTCGCGCGCGGGTTCGGCGCCACCGACGTCGTCGAGGAGCGCGGCGACGCGGGGGTGGCGCACGTCAAGGACCTCACCGACGGGCTGGGCGCGCACAGCGTGGTCGAGGCCGTCGGCACGCAGGAGTCGATGATGCAGGCCATCCGGTCGACCCGCCCCGGCGGGCACGTCGGGTACGTCGGCGTCTCGCACGACGTCACGCTGCCCGGCCAGGAGCTGTTCTTCTCCGGTGTGCACCTGCACGGCGGCCCGGCGCCGGTGCGCCGGTTCCTGCCCGACCTGATCCAGCGGATCTGGGACCGCACCATCGACCCCGGCAAGGTCTTCGACCTCACCCTGCCGCTGGAGCAGGCCGCCGAGGGCTACCGTGCGATGGACGAGCGGCGGGCGACCAAGGTGCTGCTCACCGTGTGAGGCGCGAGGGCGTCGGTGTGCACTCGTCAGCCCTCGGCGACGTCGAGCGTGTAGGCCGCCTCGACCGTGAACCCGTGCCCGTCGCCGCCCCTGATCACGACCTCGTGCCGGCCGGCGGGCAGCGGCGGGACCAGGCCCCACAGGCCCCACATCGCCATGGGGACGATCCGGTGGGTCTGCGTGACCGGGTTGTCCTGCGAGCCGGCGAGGTCCACGGCGTCGACGACGACCTCCCGCAGCTCGACGTCCGCACCGTCCACGGTGATCCGGCCGAACCCGTCACCCAGCACCGGCGCACCGTCGCCCGCCGGCCCCCACATGTTCACGGCCGGGCCGTACAGCGGCCGCCCGGCCGGCACCGTGCAGTCCCGCTGCACCGCCCCGCCGAACGTCCCGGCGAGGAACCAGACGTCGTCCGGCTGGTCCCGGCCGGCGTGCTCACCGTTGAGGTCGGCGACCGGTGAGGTCGCCCAGTCCTGGCCCGCGACCCAGCGGAGCCAGCGCGCGGACAGGTCCTCGGGGGAGCCCGTGGGGTACGGGACGGGCGCGGGCCTGCGGCGCCGGAAGAGCTGCATGGGCAGAAGGTAGTGGTCGGCGGTGCTCCGTGGGGCCGGAACCGGGGGACCGATCGGTGCCGGTCGTCCCGGGGGTGTCGCACCGTCCGCCGACGGCCGTCAGCCGGGCAGCACCTCGGCCAGGAAGCGGTCGACCACGGCCCGGAACGCGGCGGGCTGCTCCACCCACGGGTAGTGCCCGCACGCCTCCAGCACGACGAGCCGACCGGCGGGCAGCGCGGCGGCGAGCGCGGCCGGCGCGGTGACACCGGTGAGGGCGTCCTCGGCGCCGGCGACCACGAGCGTGGGGACGGTCAGCGTCGGCAGGCCCGCACGCAGGTCGTCGGGCGGCGGTCCCGCGAGGTACGCCCGGGCGGCTGCCAGGTGCCACCGGCCGGCCGCGGCGTGCGCCCGCTCCGCGGTTCCCCACGCGGCGTACCCGGCGGGCGCACCCGCGTGCTGCCACGCGTCGTAGGCCTGCGCGCTGCTCGTGCCGGCGCCGCCCTCGAGCGCCGCCACCGCCGCCCGGAACACCGGGTCGGTCGCGCGGCGGGCGGCCACCGCCTCCGCGTCCGAGGTGACGTCCACCAGCGACGCCGCCGACGGCGTGACCAGGACGAGCCCGGCCAGGCCGGGGAACCGCAGCGCGTGGCTCACCGCCTGGCGCGCGGCCGCCGAGTGCGCCAGCAGGACGACGCGCGACGCACCCAGGTGCAGGCGCAGGTCCTGCACGTCCCCGGCCTGCGCCCACCACGAGGCGTGGGCGGGGTCCAGCGGGGAGTGGCCGACGCCGCGCGGGTGGGGCACGACGAGCCGCCGGGCCCCGGCCAGGCCGGCCAGGTCACCGAGGTACGCGGGGTCGCGCGCGGACCCGCCGGGCAGCGCGATCACGACGGGGGCGTCGGCGGGGCCGTGGGCGTCGTACGTGAGCCCGGCACCGTCCGCTGCCGGGTAGGTGGCCACGCGGCGACCGTAGCGGCGGGGGCTCGCCGCGCGCACCCCGCGCACCCGACCTACCTTGTGGCGATGACTTCCGCAGCGACCGTCGTCGACCGTCTGATCGCCGCGTACCAGCGGTCCGTCTCGCCCCGCAAGGGCTTCAGCTGCGCCTACCGCGTCGCCCACGGCGACGCGTCGTGCTCCGGCGTCGTCCGGCAGGCCGTGCGCAGCCGCGGGGTCGCCCGTGCGGTGGTGCCGGCGGTCGTGCAGCTCGTCGCCTGCTGCCGGGCGGCGACGATGCTCGCGCAGTCCGACGTCAGCGGCGTCTGCTGCTGCGGGGGGATCCCGATCCCGTTCCGGTTCCCGTTCCGCTCCTGATCCGTCGCCGGTCGTCGTCGCGCGCTGAGGCCCGGGGTGCGTCGGCGGGCCGCCCCTCCGCGGCCCGCCGACGCGGCTCAGTGGCGGCGCCGCGCCGCCAGGACGGCGACGACCGGTGCCACGAAGGCGACGCCCGCGGCGACGAACGCGGCCGTGGCGACCGTCTCGTCGACCAGCGGGCCGTTGGTGCGGCCGATGCCGATCCACGTCAGGCCCCAGGCCATCGCCAGCCCGACCGGGATGACGACGGCGGGGCGGCGGCGGCCGTAGGCGCCGTACGCGACCGCGAGCAGCGCGGCGGCCGAGACGAGCACGACGGACCAGCCCGTGGCGCCGAGGCCCAGCTCGCCCACGCCCGCGATCGCGAGGAACGCGGCGGTGTTGGCGAGCGTCGCGACGCTCACCCAGCCGAGGTAGAGCCCGACGGTCACGTCCGTCACCACGGACGGCAGCGTCGTGGTGTGGTCCATCCGGACGAGCCTGACGAACATGGTGGCCAGCACCGCGAGCAGCACGATGATGACGACGTCGCTGCCGCCGACCGACCCGGCCTGGACGACCGCGATCCACAGCGCGTTCAGCAGCATCGACGCCAGCACCCACCAGGCGATCGCGCGCAGCCGCCGGTCGGTGGCCTGGCGGGGCAGCGCCTGGACGATCGCGAACACCGCCAGGCCCGTGTAGATGACGGACCAGATCGAGAAGGCGGGGCTGTCGGGGGCGACGGGCGTCGCCGTGGCGGACAGGGAGCCGCCCGCGGCCTCGGCGATCGGCTGCCCGCCGAACGCGCCCGAGCCGACGGTGGCACCGACGATGGCGATCGCGGCGCCGACGAGGACCGTGACCTGACGGACCCGGTCCTGGGACGTGGTACGGCCGACTGCTGCGGCGGGGTTCAAGGTCTCCATGTCACCAGAGTGACAACAGTCAGCAGGCTGAGCATCTTGAGAGGCGTCCCGATCTGCCCAGATCGTCCCCGCAGAAGCCAGGGGCGGCGTGGAGCCCCGGCCGGGTCGACCGCGGCCCCGTCGCCACCTGCCGCGTGCGCTGCGTGCGGCACGGGCCGTGAGTAGCGTGACGAGGCATGGGTCCCGAGCGTCGGGCGTGGGTGCCGCCCGAGTGGGTGGCGTGGGGTGCGGTCGTCGCGGCCTTCGCGTTCGCTGCGGTCAGCCTGGTGTGGGCGACGGGCAGCACGCTCGGTCTCGACACCCTCGGGGGTGCCGTCGAGCGTCTGGGGCGCGCCCGCGACCCGGCGCTGCTGGCGGCCAACGGTGTCGCGCTGGTCCTCAAGGTCGCCGGCGGCGTGCTCGCCCTGGCGCTCGTGCAGCCGTGGGGCCGACGCCTCCCCCGCCGGCCGCTGCTGGCGCTGGGCTGGGCGGGAGCTGCCGTCCTCGTGGTCTACGGCCTGCTGCAGGTGACGTCCCTGGTGCTGGTCGCGGCGCACGCCGTCGTGCCCGACGAGGCGCTGTCCGCCCGCGCGCTGCGCTGGCGGCTGCTGCTGTGGGAGCCGTGGTTCCTCGTCTGGGGACTGCTGCTCGCCGGTGCCACGCTGCGGCACCAGCGGCTGCGTCCGGCGACCTGACGTCGCGCCGCGAGCGGGGAGTCGGAGAAAACGCCTCCTCGGGGGACCGTGACCCCCTACTGTCGCGCCATGGCTGCCAACTTCACCTGCATCGGTCTGGACGCCACGGCACCGGGTGAGCTCGACCGCATCGTGGCGGCGGCCGCGACGGCCGCGACGCCGCTCGGTGAGCGGGACGGCATCAGGGTGATGCGCTGGCAGGACGACGGAGGTGCCCGGCTCGTCCTGGAGGTCGACCGGCAGCGGCGGGTCCTCGCCGTCACCCCGTCGTTCGCGGCCGAGGCGGGTGCGGAGGTCGGGTCGCTGAGCCACCTCAACGAGCAGGTGTGGAGCGCCGACGTCCTGCAGGGCGGTGAGAAGGTCACCGCGCTCGCTGCGGACGTCGAGCAGTCGGCCCTGCTGGACCAGTCCGTCCCGCCCGGTGGTCGTGCCGCGATCATCGCCTTCGGCTCGGACGTCCAGGTCCTCCCGGACGAGGAGGCGTTCATCTCGTCGTCGGCCTCGCTGCTGGCCCCCGACAAGGAGGACCACGGTGAGCCGCCCCCGCACTACGTCGAGCACGGCTGGCCCTGGCCGCCGCGGATGGGCGCGGAGTCGTTCATCTCGTACGGCGTCTTCGGCGACCCGGCGGGGGCCGAGGCGTACGCGCGGCTGAACGGCACCGTGCTGCGTTCGCGGACCCACCGCACGGCCCTCACCGGCGGGACGTTCCACGTCGCGCGCGTGCGGACCGCGGGGTTCGAGGCGGACGTGTGCCTCGCCGCGTCGGAGCACCCGCGGGCACCCGCGCCGGGAGCGGTGGTCGCCGGGGTCGTCTACCTCGTGATGGCGCTGGGGGAGACGCCCGCGCAGGACGCCCGCACCGCTCGCCGGCGGTGGTCGCTCCGGCGGTGACCCAGGACCGGTGGGGGCTGGGCGCGCCGCACGGACGGACGACGTCGCCTCAGGCTCGGCGGCGGAACGGCGCGAGCGTCGCGCGCAGGGTGTCGGCCGCGCCCCAGTCGTCGTCGAACTGGGCCACGACGGCGAGGTGCTGGCGCAGCTGGACGACCGGCATCCGCTCGCGCCAGCCGTCGTCGAGGCCCGTCAGCTCGGCGTAGCGACCGAAGAAGCGGTCGGCCTCGGGCGGTGGTGCGGTCGTCCAGACGTGCGCCAGGTCGACGTCCGCCCACGTGTACGAGACGGCCGGGTCGATGAGGGCGGGCGTCCCGTCGGCCGTCGCCATGACGTTGCCCGCCCACAGGTCGCCGTGGACCAGGCAGGCGGGGCGCGCCGGCAGCAGCTCGGGCAGCCGCGCGCACAGGTGCTCCAGCGCGTCGCGGTCGGCGGGGTCGAGCGCGGCGACCACGCGCGGCTCGTCGAGCCACCGCAGGAGCCGGTGCTGCGCGAAGAACTCGAACCCGTCGTCGTGCCACGTGTTGACCTGCCGGCGGCGGCCCAGCCAGTTGTCGCGGTGCCAGCCGAAGCGGTGGTGCGTCGTCGTGGTGTGCAGGCGCGCCAGGACGTGCGCGAACCGCTCCCAGAAGGACGCGTCGGCCGGGCGGGGGTGCAGCGACTGCAGGACGAGCAGGTCCGCTGCGACGAGCACGACCTCGGGCGTCACCGCCCCGCCGAGCGTGCGCAGGGCGTCCAGGCCCTCGGCCTCCGCGGCGAACGCGTCGTCCGACGGGGACTCGACGAACCCCTTGGCGAACACCGACGTACCGTCGCCGCGGCGTGCCAGGCCCGCGACGGCCGCCTGGCCCCCGGCCGCGTGCTCGACCGCGACGACGTCCGTCAGCCCGGCCGCGTGCAGGCGTGCCAGGAGCAGCGCTGTCGCCTCGGGCGGGTCCGTCCCGCCGGCCTCGTCCTCGATCGTCACGGGACGGGACCGTAGCGCGCCGCACGAGGGGTCGGTGGCGACGCGCGCACGACGGACATCCCCCCACAGACCTCCCGTTCCGCAGGCGCGATGACGTCGCCCGCAGCAGGATGACCAGCGACACCGTCCCCCAGCGAGAGGTGAGACACCCGTGGAGCACTGGACGATCGCGACCGTCGCGCAGCAGAGCCCGGACTTCCGGCGCGTGCTGTGGACCGGCAAGCACACCCAGCTCGTCATCATGACGATCCCGCCGGGCGGGGAGATCGGTGAGGAGGTCCACGAGGACATCGACCAGATCCTCACGTTCGTCTCCGGCACGGGCAAGGCGGTCGTCTCGGGCCAGGAGCGCAACGTCGCCCAGGGCGACCTGGTCGTCGTCCCGGCCGGGCGGACGCACAACTTCCTCAACACCGGCGAGAACCCGCTGATCCTCTACACGGTCTACGGCCCGCCGGAGCACGCCGACGGCGCCGTGCACGCCACCAAGGAGGAGGCGGACGCCGCGGAGGAGGCCGGGAAGGACGAGCCGCCGACGGAGTGAGTCGGTGCGGCGCCGGGACCAGGGGCCCGGCGCCGCCCCCCGCCGTGGCGGCCGGGCCCGTGCGACGCCCTACGGTCGGGCGGGCTCGGTCGCCGTGCGGTCCGCGCCGCCGGCCGTGCGTCCGGCCGCCTGCGCGTCCAGGTCGGCGACGAAGCGGAGCAGCGCCTCGGCCAGGCGGTCCGGCGCCTCGAGGCCGAAGCCGGCCAGGCCCGTCTCCACCGCCGTGACGCTCCGCACGGACTCCGGGTGCGCTGCCGCGAACCGGGTGACCGCGGCGCCGCTGAGGTCCTGGGCGCGCCGCCGCACCCCCGTCAGCACCGCCCCCTGGCACGCCTCACGCCCGGGGCTCCGCCTCCCGCCGACCCGTGGGCAACCGGTCCCACCCCGGGGGCAGGGCGACGGCTCCCCACGCAGGCTCCGGCAGCCAGGCGTCCCAGTCGGCGTCGAAGGGCCAGCGCGCCTCCCGCGCCCGCCGCAGCAGGTGCGCGCCGACGTCGTGGACGTGCGCGGCCTGCTGCTCCGTGACGTACCCGCGCTGCACCATCCACGCGAGCTCGTCCTCGTCCTTGAGCCCGACTCGCCACGCGTCGCCCGTGGGGTCGCCGCGCCCGACGACGTCCAGCGCCCAGTCCTGCGACTCGAACCCCAGCGCCGAGCGGCGCCACGGTGACTCCAGGTTGCCGTACCAGACGTCGCCCCACCGCTCGCCGTCGTGCCACCGCCACACGGACCAGCGGTCACCGCGCCGGTGCACCCGGACCACCGTCGCCCCCTGCCACACCCGCTCCTCGTAGGTGCCGTCCCACGCCGCCGGCAGGACGGTGCGGCCGTTCGGTCCGTCGCCGCGGCCCGCCCGCACGCGCACGTCAGAGCCCGGGGCGGTCGCGACGACGACCACGTCGTCGCGATCCCGCACCACGGTGCCGGCCACGGCGAACCCGACCGCGACACCGTGGCGGGGCCCGTGGTCCCGCACGCTGCGGATGGCCACCGTGGCGCCGCGGGTGAACGGCGCGGGCTCCTCCGCGGGGGGCAGCGGGACCTCGTCGTCGGCCATCGCGCCACGGTAGCGAGGCACGGCCGGGACCGCCGCGGGGGTGCGCCACGACGCCGCGCTCTCCGCCCCGCGGCCGATGCGTCCGCCGCAGCGCGTCACTACCGTGGCCGCATGCTCATGGCCGAGGACGTCCTGCTGCTGCTCACCGACGACACCACCGGGAGGTCCCTGGTCGACGGCACCCGCCGTGACATCGCCGTGGCGGGCGCGGTGATCGCGGAGCTCGCGGCCGCCGGGCGGCTGGAGGCCGTGACCGCCGACGGCGTGCTGCGCCGCACGACGCTGCAGGTCGTCCCCGGGCCCGCGGTCGGCGACGACGTCCTCGACGAGGCCCTTGCGCGCGTCGGCGCCGGCAACGGGTCGCCGGCCGCGGTGCTCGACCGGATCCGCAAGGGCCTGCGGGAGCGGCTCTACGCGCGGCTCGTCGAGCGCGGCGTGCTGCGGGCGCAGGAGGGGCGGGTCCTCGGGATCTTCCCGACGTCCTCGTGGCCGGCGGTCGACGGGCTGCACGAGGCGGAGGTCCGCCGCGGGCTGCACGAGGTGCTGGTGGCGGGACGTGCGCCCACCCCGCACGAGGCGTCCGTCGTGGCGCTGCTCTCGGCGGTCGACGCGCTGCCCAAGGTGCTGCCGGGCACCGGGCTGCCGAACCGCGAGCTGCGCGCCCGGGGCAAGCGGGTCGCCGAGGGCGACGTCGGCGGCGAGGCGGCGCGCAAGGCGTGGGAGGCCGTCCAGGCGGCGGTGGTCGCCGCTGGTACGGCGACGGCGGTGGCCGCCGCCAGCTCGTGATCCGCGGCCCGGTGCGGGCGGCGGGTCCTCACCACTGCGAGCGGGCGTAGTCCTTGAGGAAGCAGCCGTACAGGTCCTCGCCGGCCTCGCCGCGCACGATCGGGTCGTAGACCCGCGCCGCGCCGTCGACCAGGTCGAGCGGGGCGTGGAAGCCCTCCTCGGCCAGCCGCACCTTGGTGAAGTGGGGGCGCTCGTCGGTGATCCAGCCCGTGTCGACCGCGGTCATGAGGATGCCGTCGGACAGCATCTCCGCCGCGCTGGTGCGCGTGAGCATGTTGAGCGCGGCCTTGCTCATGTTGGTGTGCGGGTGGCCCGGGCCCTTGTAGCCGCGGGAGAACACGCCCTCCATCGCGGACACGTTGACGATGTACGTGCGGCGGGCGGGCGACGCCGCCAGCGCGGGGCGCAGGCGGCTGATGAGGATGAACGGCGCGGTCTGGTTGCAGAGCTGCACCTCGAGCAGCTCCATCGGGTCGACCTGCTCGACGGTCGCGACCCAGGAGTTGGTCTCGGCGACGTCCGGGATCAGGCCGCCCGCGTCGATCGACGTCCCGGCGACCAGCCGCTCGAGGCTCGCCGCCTCGGCCGTCAGGGACTGGGCGACGAGCTCGTCCGCGGCGCGGTTCGCGCGCTCGATCGCCAGCGCGGGGCTGGTGAGCTCGCTGACGGACCCCGCCAGCGCTCGCGGGTGGGCGTCGCTGGTCTGGCCGAAGGTCGTGATCAGCGCGGCGGCCTCGTCCGGCAGCGGGGCGGACTCCGCCTCCGCGAGCTGCGAGTACGCGCCCGGCGACCGGCGCACGGTCTGGGCGGCGTTGTTGATGAGGATGTCGAGCGGGCCCTGCGCGGCCACGTGGTCCGCGAGGGACACCACCTGCGACGGGTCGCGCAGGTCGATCCCGACGACGTGCAGCCGGTCCATCCAGTCGGCCGAGTCCTCCATCGCACCGAACCGGCGCACGGCGTCCCGCGGGAAGCGCGTGGTGATCGTCAGGTCCGCGCCGTCGCGCAGCAGCCGCAGCGCGATGTACATGCCGATCTTCGCGCGCCCGCCGGTGAGCAGCGCCCGCCGGCCCGTCAGGTCGGTGCGGGCGTCGCGCTTGGCGTGGTGCAGCGCTGCGCAGGACGGGCAGAGCTGGTGGTAGAACGCGTCGACGACCGTGTAGTCCTCCTTGCAGACGTAGCACGGGCGCGGCTTGAGCAGGGTGCCCGCGATCGCCCCGGTGGCCGACGAGGACAGCGGGATGCCGTTGGTCTCGTCGTCGATCCGGCCCGGGCTGCCGGTGGCGGTCGCGGCGATGACGGCGGCGTCGGCCTCGGCCAGCAGGCGGCGCTTCTCGCCCCGGCGGTGCTTCTTCGCGGCCTTGAACAGGCCCGACGCGGCGCGGCGTGCGGCGGCGTGCTGCGGGTGCTCCTGCGGCAGGACGGCCACCTGGTCCATCACCCGCAGGAACGTCGCGAACTCGGCGGGGTCGACGCCGGCACCGGTCGCTGCGTCGGGGGTGTCGTCGGTGGGGGGCACCGGGGTGGTGGTGTGCGCGGGCATGCGCCGTCCGTCCTGCAGGAGAAGAGCCGTCTCGGGGGCGAGGGCCGCAGAAATGGTACGCGTCGCGGGTGTGCGGGCCCCGGTGGTGCGACCACTGTCACGTTGGCGATCTTGGTGAGGCGCTGCGCCGGATCCTCCCCTCGCTGCTGGTGGACGGCTAGCCTCTCGCGATGATCCACGTCGACGAGCGTCAGCACCGTGCGCTGGTCGAGCTGTGCGCGCGGTACGGCTTCGCCAGGCTGGAGGTGTTCGGTTCGGTGGCGCGTGACGAGGACCGTGCGGACTCCGACATCGACGTGCTCTACGACCTGCTTCCTGGGCGGCACGTCACCTGGGAGATCGTCGACGCTGCCGAGGAGATGTCGGAGATCCTCGGGCGTCCCGTGGACCTTGTGTCACGCAGGGCGGTGCACCCCCTGCTGCGAGAACGGATCGAGACGGAGGCCCAGGCGCTCTATGCGGCCTGACGTCCTGTTCGTCGCCGAGATGATCGGCGCTGCGACACGCATCATCGCGCTGACGGCGGACCGTGATGCGCGTGCCGTCGAGCAGGACGCGACGGTGCGTGACGCGCTCCCGTGGAACTTCGCCGTCCTCGGCGAAGCGGCGAACCAGGTGTCCCAGGCGACGCGGGACCAGCACCCCGATGTGCCGTGGCGCCAGGCCGCAGGGATGCGCGCCCAACCGGATCGTGCACGGGTACTGGTCCACAGATGTCGACGTTCTCGTCTCGACGGCGCGCGACGTGATCCCCGCCCTGGTGGTGCAGTTGAAGGGCGTCCAGAGCTCGCTCGACTGATCCGGTCATCACAGGGTCGTCGGACCCCTGACCACGTTGCCGGGCCACGTGCAGCATCCCGCGGCCGACGCCCGCTCAGCGCGCGGCCATCACCCGCTGGACGATCCACGCGTGCATGCCGACCTGCCGCACCCGGTCGAAGTCGTACTGGTCGAACAGCTCGACCGTCCCGCTGAACAGGAAGCGCCCCTGCGCCTCGCGGCCGGCGGTCGTCTCCGAGATGGCCTCGACCAGGCCGCCGCCCTGCCGGGCGATGGAGTCCAGCGCGCCCTCCACGGCGACGCGTGCGACACCCTGGCCGCGGTGCCGCCGGTCGACGTACACGCACGCGATCCGCCAGTCGGGCACCGGCGGGGGCTCCTGGTCGTACCTGCGGCGGTGCTTGATGTTCGCCAGCTCCTGCGGGCTGCCGTACTGGGCCCAGCCCTGTGCCTGGCCTGTGGCGTCGAGGACGAGAGCCGCGTGGCCGCGCCCGGTGCGCACGCGCTGCTCCTTGACGTCGCGGTGGCTGATGCCGCGCTGCCCGCACTCGGGGTGCCAGCCGATGCACCAGCACCCGCCGAAGATCCCGTTGTTCCGCTCGACGAGCTCGGCGAACGCGCCCCACGTCGAGGCGTCGAGCTCGCGGACCGTCAGGCCGGCGCGCAGGTCGGTCCCGACGACGTGCGGCCGGTCCGTCCGGTCGGCCGAGCTCCGGTCGTCCGCGCGCGCCGGTGAGCCGGTACGGGTGATCATCGGCGTGATCCGCCCCGCGGCTCCCGCATCGTCGCTATCGTGGCGCCCCCCACCTGCGAGAAGAGGCACGCCCATGGTCGCCCGTCGTCTGCTCGCGCTCGCGACGCTGGTCCTGCTCGTCGCCGGGCTCGGTGCCGCGCCGGCTTCTGCGGCGCGGGCCGGCTTCCCGTTCTACTCCCGGCCCTACACGTCCGTCCTCGTCACCGACTACGGGCTGAGGCAGCCGACGATGCAGCCGGTGTCGTTCGAGACGTGGCTGGCCTGGGGTGCGCCCGCCCCGGTGCCCGCGCCGACCGAGTACCTCAAGTACCCGTGGGCGCCGCAGATCGTCGCGCGGACGACCTTCCCCCACGCCGAGCCGATCTGGCAGGTGCTCACCTTCGACGAGTGGGCGCGAGCGGGATACCCGACGCCCCGCGCCGCCGCCTGGCTGCCGACGACGAGCTACACGAAGTTCCTGTCGTCGCCGGAGATCATCGCGGAGTTCGGGGGCGTCAACCACATCCTGACGTTCGACGAGTGGCGGGCCGCGGGGTTCCCGGCGTTCGTCGAGCGGAGCGTCGCCTACGCCAAGCTCTCGTGGGACGCGGGGATCGCGGAGACGTACCCGGGGAACCCGGGCGCGGAGACCAAGCTCAACGGCGTGCGGCTCACGTACGCGCAGTGGGCGGCGGCGGGGCACCCGACGCCGATGGTCCGCGACATGTTCCCTGGCGACACCTTCTGCTGGGTGCCGGCGGAGTGGCTGGTCAACGACCAGGGCCCGGTGCCGAAGTACCCGGAGGGCGGCATCAGCTACGAGGGAGTGACGTACTCCGGCTACGTGCCGCGCGAGCACTGGCCGCTGATCGGCGCCGACGTCGCCACCGCGCCCCACTGCTAGGTCGAAGAGCCGGCGGTGTCCCCTGGACCCCGATGAGATCCGCCATCGAGCCGGGTCGGAACCTCACACCCCGCACCTGCCCCCGGAGGACCTGATGACCGACACCTCGGCGTACCGCACCCTCGACGTGCCCGGCGCGACGCTCGCCTACGACGTGCGCGGCCCCCTGCCGACCGCGGACGGGCGCCCGCCCCTGCTCCTGATCGGCCAGCCGATGGACGCCACCGGGTTCGGCACGCTGGCCTCCTACCTCACCGACCGGACCGTCGTCACCTACGACCCCCGCGGCATCGGCCGCAGCACGCGGGAGGACGGACGCACGGACCACGACCCGGCCGAGCAGGCGGAGGACCTGCACGCCCTGGTCACGGAGCTCGGGGCAGGCCCGGTCGACGTCCTGGGCAGCAGCGGCGGCGCGATCACCGGGCTCGCCTGGGTCACCGCGTACCCCGAGGACGTCCGGACCCTCGTCGCGCACGAGCCGCCGATCCTCGCCGTGCTGCCGGACGCCGAGAACGCCATGGCGGCGTCGGCGCGCGGCGACGCCGCCTACCGGGAACGTGGCTGGGGGTACGGCATGGCGGCGTTCATCGCGCTCACGTCGTGGCAGGGCCCGTTCCCTGCGGACTTCCTCGCCGAGCTGCCCGACCCGGCCCAGTTCGGCCTGCCCACGGAGGACGACGGGTCGCGCGACGACCCGCTGATGTCCGGGTCCTCCGACTCGGTCAAGGAGTACGTCCCGGACGTGGCGGCGCTGCGGTCCACCTCGACGGACGTCGTGCTCGCCGCCGGGATCGAGAGCAAGGACGTCCTCACGTGGCGCACGACCCACGCGCTGGCCGATCTGCTCGGCGCGCAGGTCGCCGTCTTCCCCAGCCACCACGGCGGGTTCATGGGTGACGAGTACGGGATGCCCGGGCAGCCGGAGGCGTTCGCCGCGCGGCTGCGCGAGGTGCTGCCGGAGGGGTGAGCCCGCAGGGCCGCGTCGGCCCGCCCGCTTGGTGCTGACGGGGCCCGTTCGTCCGCATCGAGGGACGCGACCGTTCGCCCGCTCGACGCGTCGCGCCAGCTCCCGCAGGCCGTCCGCGTCCGCACCCAGGTCCGCGACGGGTGCGCCGGCGAGGTCCACGACTGCGCTCGAGCGGCCGACGTACGGCGTGGGGTGCTCGTCGAGCGCCGTGACGTCGTGCTCGCTCAGCAAGCTGGTCCCGCCCGCCGGGGACGAGCAGCCGGCGAGGAGCGTCGCCGTCGCGACGGCGACGGCGAGCAGGTGCGGTGCGTGACGGCGGACATGCGGGCATCGTCCGTACCGGGTGCGCCCGTCACCCCGGTCGTCGCGGCACGCTCGCCGCCATCGTCACCTCACGCCGCGAGGTGGAAGGTGGTCGCGAACCGGTCCAGCAGTGATCCGGGGCCGTGCAGCACCTCGACCGCGCCGGTGGCCACGGCCCGGTCCGGGCTGAGCTCGCCGGAGATGATCCGGTGGAGGCCGGGTCCGGCGGTGAACGCGAGGTCGACCGTCCCGTCGCCGGGCGCGACGTCGAGCGTGCCGCCGTCGACCCGGACGACCAGGCCGTCGGCACCCACCCGTGCCGCGTACGCCGTCGGCGGCAGGGTGACCGCCACCGCGGGGCGGAAGGCCGTGCGCAGCGTCATGGTCAGCGCGGCGGGGGTGAGGACCTGCTCGTCGCGCGGTTCGCCCAGGGCCTTGAAGCCCCAGGCGCCGAGCGCGAGCACCACCGGTTCGAGCTCGCGCCCGAACGGCGTGAGCTCGTACACGACGACGCGTGAGCGCGGCGCGCGCCGCAGGATGCCCGCCTCCTGCAGCTCCTTGAGGCGCGTCGCCAGGATGTTGGTGGGGATGCGCGGCAGCCCGGCGGCGAGCTCGCCGTAGCGGCGGGGGCCGACGAGCAGGTCGCGGACGATGAGCAGCGCCCACCGCTCGCCCACGAGCTCGAGGGCGCGCGTGATCCCGCAGTACTGCCCGTAGTCGCGTGCTGCCACAGGCTCAGGCCTGCTGGCTCATGGAGGCCTCGGGGCCCTGCTCGGCGGCGGCGGGGTCCATCCAGCCGAACTCGAGCACGTTGCCGTCGGGGTCCGCGAGCTGGCGCTGGTACATGAAGCCGTAGTCGGCCGCCGGGCGCTCCTCCCGCCCGCCGGCGGCGATGCCCCGGGCCATCGTCGCGTCGACGTCCTCGCGGCTGTCGAGGAAGACCCCGGTGGACACCGAGACCGTCTCGGCGGGGTTGCCGACCGGCCGGTCGGAGAAGGTCTGGAAGAACTCCCGCGTGAGGATCATGAACGCGCTGTGGTCCTCCTCGACCATGACGCACGCGGCGTTGTGGTCGGTGAACATCGGGTTGATGGTGAAGCCGAGGGCCGTGTAGAAGGCCTTGGCGCGGTCCAGGTCGGTCACCGGCAGGTTGACGAAGATCATGGTCATGGCGGCACTCCCTCGTGGGCGGTTCGTCCGGTACGTCCGTTCACACTTGCAAAAGACAAGTGGGAAATCAAGGGGTCCGGCTGGTCGGTCTCTGCTGGGGTGGCGTCATGCCGTCCTTCGTCACGCCGCCCAAGCTCGTCCCCGGTGACCGCGTCGCGGTGGTGTCGCCGTCGTTCGCCGCGCCCGGGTTCGCACCGGGGGTGCACGAGCAGGCGATGCGCCGGCTGGTCGAGGCCACCGGCCTGGTGCCGGTCGAGTACCCGACCACCCGGCAGCTCGGGGCGTCCCCGCAGGACCGGGCGCGGGACCTCGACGCCGCGTTCGCGGACCCGACCATCCGGGCGGTGCTGGCGACGATCGGCGGGGACGACCAGATCCTGGTCGTCCCGCACCTCGACGCCGAGGCCGTCCGGGCGGACCCCAAGCCCTTCCTCGGCTACAGCGACAACACCAACCTGCTGAGCTGGCTGTGGCAGCAGGGCGTCGCCGGCTTCTACGGCGGCTCCACGCAGGTGCACCTGGGGCCCGGCCCCGCGGTCGACGCCGTGCACCTCGCCTCGCTGCGCGCGGCGCTGCTGACGGGGGAGACGCTCACGCTGACCGAGCCCGGCGAGTCCGAGGACCTGGGCCACGACTGGCTCGACCCCCGCGCCCTGACCGAGCACGGCGAGCGGGAGCCCACCGAGCCGTGGTCGTGGGCGGGCCCCGCACGCTCGGTCACCGGACCCACCTGGGGCGGGTGCCTCGACGTCCTCGACTGGCTCGCGATGGCCGACCGGTTCCCGCCCACCGCGGACCTGGCGGGCGCGGTCCTGCTGCTGGAGACCAGCGAGGAGCTGCCGTCGGCGCCGACCGTGCAGCGCTGGGTGCGCTCGCTCGGCGAGCGCGGGCTGCTCGCAGCCGTCGCCGGTGTGTGCGTCGCCCGCCCGCCCGTGACGGGCTTCGAGGTGCGGCTCGACGCGGACGAGCGTGCGCGGCGCCGGGCCGAGCAGCGCGACGCCGTCGTCGGGGAGGTCGCGCGCTACAACCCCGACGCCGTCGTGTGCGTGGGTGTGCCGTTCGGCCACACGCGGCCCCAGTGGATCGTCCCGTACGGCGGGCTGCTGACCCTCGACGGGGTGACGCGGACGGTGACGGCGTCGTACGCGTGACGTGGCGTCGTGGCGCGTCGTCCGGTGGGGGAGGTCCTCAGTCGGTCGTCGTCGGCGGGGTGCCCGTGCCGCTCGACGCGGCCTCCTGCCCGGACGCGGCCTCCTGCCCGGACGTGGCGTGCTCGTCCGAGGCGTCCTCGGCGTCGGCCTGCTCCGCGGTCGCCTGCTCGTCCGGCGTCACGGGCTCGTGCCCGGGCAGCAGCACCGAGGTCTCGGGCTCGGGGTGCCGGCGCCGCTGGACCACGATCAGGGTCGCCCCGGTCGCGACCGCGGCCAGCGCGCCCCACACGTTGGCGGGCAGCCCCAGCGGCGTGACGCTCGTCGGGTCGATCCGCAGCAGCTCGAGCCACACCCGGCCCGCGCCGTACCAGACCAGGTACGTGCCGAAGGCGGTGCCCCACCGCATCCGCAGGCGCCGCTCCAGCAGCAGGATCACGGCGATCCCGAGCAGGTTCCACAGCATCTCGTAGAGGAACAGCGGGTGGAACAGCGTCCCGTCCGGCAGCCCCGCGGGGAACGCGCCGTTGCTCGACGGGATCTCCAGCCCCCACGGGAGCGTGGTGGGGCTGCCGTACAGCTCGTGGTTGAACCAGTTGCCCAGGCGCCCGATCGCCTGCGCCAGCAGCATCGCGGGGGCCAGCGCGTCGGCGAACGACAGGAGCCGCACCCCGACGCGGCGGCAGGCGATGGCGGCGCCGACCGTCCCGCCGATGAGCGACCCGAGGATCGCGATGCCGCCCTCCCACACGTAGAGCGCGCTCAGCGGGTCGTCCGTGTAGTCCCCGAGGTGCGTGACGACGTGGTAGATCCGGGCGCCGAGGATGCCGAACGGTACGGCCCAGATCGCGATGTCGAGGACCGCCCCGGGGGGTCCGCCGCGTGCGGTCAGCCGTCGCGAGGTCAGCCAGACCGCCGCCGCGATGCCGGTCATCAGGCACAGCGCGTAGGTGTGGAACGTCAGGGGGCCGACGGAGACGCCCGCCCAGGACAGGTCGGGGCTCGGGATCGACAGGTGCACCACTGTCGCGGCTGCTCGGTTCACGGGACGAGCATCCATCGTCCGTGGCGTCGGGGGAAACCCGTCAGCCGATCCGACGCCGGTACGTCGCGACCGCGGCCAGGTACGCGACGACGAGCACGCCGACGAGCCAGGCGAGCGCCACCACGATGTCGGAGCCGACGGGCTGCCCGGCGAACAGCGCGCGGATCGTGTCGACCACCGCCGTGACCGGCTGGTGCTCGGCGAACCACGCGACCGGGCCGGGCATGGTGTCGGTGGGGACGAACGCCGAGCTGATGAACGGCAGGAAGATCAGCACGTAGCCGATGCCGCTCGCACCGTCGGGCGACGTGGCACCGACTCCCGCGATGACGGCGATCCACGTGAGGGTGAGCGTGAACAGCGCGAGCATCCCCAGCACCGCGAGCCACGCGCCGGCCGACGCCCCCGTGCGGAACCCGAGCAGCAGCGCGACGGCGACCACGATCGCCACGCCCGCCAGGTTGGCGACCAGGGACGTCAGGACGTGCGCCCACAGCACGCTGGGCCGCGCGATCGGCATCGACCGGAAGCGTTCGACGATGCCGCTGCTCACGTCGAGGAACAACCGGTAGCTGGTGTACGCGACCCCGGACGCCACCGTGATGAGCAGGATGCCCGGCAGCACGTAGTCGATGTACGACCCGCGCGAGCCGGTCTCGATCGCCCCGCCGAACACGTACGTGAACATCAGCATGAGGGCGATCGGGGTGACGACGCTCGTGACGATCGTGTCGGGGCTGCGCAGGACGTGCCGCAGGGACCGGCCGGTGAGGGCGGCGGTGTCGGAGACGGCGTGGGTGCTCATGACGGGTCCTCCCGGGCCGGTGCGTCGGGGGTGGGGGTGCCGGTGGTGGGGCCGACGAGCGCGAGGAACACGTCCTGCAGCGAGGGCTGCTTCTCGACGTACTCGACGGTGGCGGGCGGCAGCAGCCGCCGGAGCTCGGCCAGGGTGCCGTCCTGCACGATGACGCCCTCGTGCAGGATCGCGATGCGGTCGGCGAGGTGCTCGGCCTCGTCGAGGTGCTGGGTGGTCAGCAGCACGGCCGTGCCGCCGGCGGCGAGCCGTGTGATCGTCGCCCACACGTCCAGGCGGGCCTGCGGGTCGAGGCCTGTGGTCGGCTCGTCGAGGAAGATCACCGCCGGGTCGCCGACCAGGCTCATGGCGATGTCGAGCCGCCGGCGCATGCCCCCGGAGTACGTGCCCGCCCGCCGCCCGCCGGCGTCCGTGAGGCCGAACCGCGCGAGCAGGTCGTCGGCGACGGCTCCCGGGTCCGGCAGGTGCCGCAGCCGGGCGATCAGCGACAGGTTCTCGCGGCCCGTGAGGACGTCGTCGACGGCCGCGAACTGACCGGTCAGGCTGATGGCGTGGCGCACCTGCGCGGCCTCGGCCACGACGTCGAGGCCGTGGACGCTCGCCGTACCGGCGTCGGGCCGCAGCAGCGTGGCCAGGATGCGCACGAGCGTCGTCTTGCCCGCGCCGTTGGACCCGAGCAGCGCGACGACGCTGCCGGCGGCCACGTCCAGGTCGACGCCGCGCAGCACGCGGACGTCGCCGAAGGACTTCTCGACGCCGCGCACGCGGACGGCCGTGCTGCTCCCGGCCCCGGCGCGCAGGGCCGCCGTGCTCACGGCTGCTCCCGACGCTCGGCCTCGTCCATGGCGCGGACCAGGCGGGTGCGGGCCTTGTCGATCCAGCGTTCGCCGGCGTACGCCTCGGCGAAGCTCTCCGCGAAGTCGACGGGGTCCCCCCCGACGATCGCGCGCACGGGCCGCTCGTCGGCGGCGGCGCTCTCCCAGAGGTCGGCGAGGTCGCCGACCATCCGGACCAGGGCGTCCCCGTCGGTGAGCCCCGACGTGGCCATGAGGTACCGGTGCATGCCGGTGGCGGCGGTCCGGTACGGCTCGGGCAGGGCCTGGAGCCGGGCGACGTCCCGGCGGTACTGCTTCTTCTGGTCCCACGGTCCCGTGAGGGCCTCGATCCACCTGGCGGCCATGTCAGCACTCCCTGTCGGTGCGGTCGGTGCGTGCGGTGCGGAGCCGGTCGATGCGACCCTCGAGCAGGTCCCAGGTCCGCCAGAACTCGGCGAGCTGCTCCCGGCCTGCGGCGTTCAGCGAGTAGACCTTGCGCGGCGGGCCCTTCTCGGACGGCACCTTCTCGACGTCCACGAAGCCGCGCTGCTCGATGCGCACGAGCAGTGCGTAGACGGTGCCCTCGGCGATGTCGGTGAAGCCCTGCTCCCGCAGGTGCGTGGTGATCTCGTACCCGTAGGCGGGCCGGGTCTCGAGGATCGTGAGGACGATCCCCTCGAGCGTCCCCTTGAGCATCTCCGTCAGCTGGTTGGCCACGGGTCGTCCCCACTTCTCGGTGTCACTGAGTACCAGAACAAAGTAACGCTAGGTACCACTGCTTGGCAACACTAGGTACCGCCCTACCGGTGCTGGACGAGAGGCCGCGTGGCGGAACGGCGCTGCGGGGTGGAGAGTCGACGGACGACGGCATCCGGGGGGCGCGGTGGACGTGCAGGTGGGCGGGGCGACCGCGGGCGAGGTGCCGTCCTGCGCACGGGTCATCGCCGCCGCGCTGCGCGACGACGCGGTCGTGCGCTCGCTGGTGCCCGGGGGCCACGACCGCTTCGCGCGACTCACCGCCGTGTACGCGGCGGCCGTGCGCATGGCGCTCGCGGGGCGCGGCGTCGTCGACGTCGCGCGCGACGGACCGCACGGACCCGTCGTGGGCGTCGCGATGTGGGAGGGGCCCGACCACTCGCCGGGCGGGTGGCCGCTGCTCCGCGAGCTGCCGGGCCTGGTCCGCGCCGTGGGCGTGCGGCACCTGCCGGCCTGCGCCCGGGCGCTGCGCTCGTTCGCCGCGCTGCGCCCCCGTTACCCGCACTGGTTCCTGGCCGACGTCGCCACCGAACCCACCGCGCGCGGGCACGGCGTGGGATCCGCCCTGCTCGCGCACCGGCTCGCGGTCGTCGACGCCACGGGGCTGCCGGCCTACCTGGAGTCCACGACCGCGGCCAGCCGCCGGCTCTACGAGCGGTTCGGGTTCCGTGCCACCGGGACCGTCCGGCTGCCCGGCGCCGCCGCGACCGCGATGGTGCGGCCCGCCGCGCCGGAGGGCGGCGGTGCCGCGGACCGCTGACGTCGCCGCGGGTGCCCGCTACGGTGGCGCGATGTCGACCACGCAGCTGACGTTCACCGCGCCCATCGGCGTCGAGGTCAAGGGCGAGACGTGGAGCTGCGTCGAGATCCCCGGCTCCGCGGACTTCCTCGGCACCGGGCGGAGCGTGCGCGTCGACGCCACCGTGGACGACGTGCGGCTCGAGAACGTGGGCGCGATGCCCACCGGCGCCGGCGGGCACATGGTGTCGCTCAGCGCCAAGGTCCGCAGGGCGCTCGGCAAGGACGTCGGGGACGACGTCCGGGTCACGGTCACCCGCCGGTAGCGCAGCCGCGGCTCCGGGAGAGCCGGCCCACCGTCAGTGGGCCGTGGGCCGGTAGGTCAGCTCCTGCGTGCGCCCGTCGAGCACACGGCTGTCGAGCAGCTCGAGGTCGAAGTCGCCCGCGCCGCCGAGCACCGGGGTCGTCCCCGTCCTCCCGGTGATCACCGGGAAGATCGTCACCTGCACGCGGTCCACCAGGCCCGCTGCCATGAGCGCCCAGTTGAGCGACAGGCTGCCGTGCGAGCGCAGCGGCAGGTCGGACTCCTCCTTCAGCCGGGCGACGATCTCGACCGCGTCGCCGCGCGCGACCGTGACGTCGGGCCAGTCGACGGGCGCGTGCAGCGTCGAGGACACCACGGTCGCCGGCAGGTCCCGCATGCGTGCGGCCCACGAGTCGCGGATCTCCGAGTCGTCGGTGCTCCCGGCCCACATGGTCACGAACTCGCGCAGCGTGGTGGCGCCGAACACCATGCGCTGCTCGGCCTCGTACAGCTCGTGACGCCGGCGCAGCAGCTCCGGTCCCTGCTTGCCCCAGTACCCGCCCCAGTCGCCGGGCGGGGCGTAGGAGCCGTAGCCGTCGAGGCTGGCGAAGACGTCGAACGTGTACGTGGCGGTCATGGGTGTCCTCTCTCCGGGCGTCCGGGTGTCCTCCTCCCGACCGGCGGGGGCGGCCCGACTCATCGGGGTGACCGCCGGGGAAGCGGGCGGGATGGCCGCTCGCACACGGGACGCGGCGTGCCGTCAGGCAGGCGGGCGCGGTGGCGCCCCGGTCCCGGCGCTCGGTGCCATGTCGTACGTGACCCACGGGGTCGCCGTCGCGTGCCGGTCGTACAGCGCGCGGGCCCGTGTGTTGTCCTGCGCGGTGATCCACCGCACGACGGTGTCGCCGCGCTGGGCAGCCAGGTCGCCCGCGGCGCGCAGCAGGGCGGAGCCGGCGCCGCTGCGTCGCGCGTCGGGATCGACGAAGAGGTCGTCGACGTACAGGCCGGTGGTGCCGGTCGACGGCCGGGCGAACGCACGCAGGTTCGCCAGCCCCAGCAGGGTGCCGTCCGCCGCGGCCGCGACCAACCCGGTCATGCCGTGCTGCTCACCCACGACCCACCCCCACGTGGTGGCGACGGCGCGGTCGTCGTCGGGCAGCTCGTAGAAGGCGCGGTACCCGCGGAACAGCCGTGCCCAGGCGGCCGCGTCGGCCCCGGTGACGCGGCGCACGGTGGGCTCTGACGGGACGGGTCCCTCGGTCGTCATGGGCGGAGCGTGACGGTATGGGGGTGTCCCCGGGTGACCTGCCCGGTATCCGGACGACGGCCGTCCCCCGCCGCGGGGTCGTAGTAGTCGTCGTCGTCCGCCGGGTCGTGGCGCCGCGGGCGGGCGGTCGGCGGTGCGGCGGGTGATGGTCCGTCGGGTGGCCGCGTGTCGAGGGCGTCGTCGGGGTCGCCCACCACGACGACCACGTCGACGTCGTCACCGAGCTCCACGCCCTCGGCGCGCCGGGCGGCGACCTTGACCGGCACCATGAAGCCGCCGTCGCGGGGGAAGATCGACGTGGTGAACGTCGTCGCGCCCAGCGTGACGGTCGCCGGGATGCAGCCCCAGCCGTACGTGACCCGCGAGGCGATCGCCCGCAGGCGTGCGGCCTCGTGGTCGGGGAGCGCGACGAAGTGGTACGGCGCGGGTCCGCGCCACCAGATCACCTCACCGCCGAACCGCAGCTCCACCCGGCGAGCATGGCAGCAGGCGCCGACAGCCGCGCAGCCGCACCGGCGTCCGGGTCCCGCGGCCCGGGCGGGGCCGCCTCAGCCCGCCCGTACGGCCGCGGCCACGACGGACTCGATCGGCGAACCCGCCGGGACGACGATCGTCACGGCGGCGGCGCCGAGCGTGAACGCGACCTGCGTCGCGTCCGCGTACACCGGGTGCGGCGTCAGCGCGACGGCGTCCAGCCGGCCGAGCGGCAGCACGAGCCGCGACGCCGAGTGCTGCGGCATCTGCCCGCGCGTCACCCAGGCGCTGCGGCCGATCACCTCGACCGCCGACCCGTCGCCCGCGACGACCGCACCCTCCACGGTGGCCGGGGACAGCGCGTGCGCGGCCAGCCGCACGAGGCCGAGCGCCCCGGCGGGCCGGACCGTCAGCCGGCGTCGACCGTGGCAGGCCCACGGCACCAGGTCGGGGTGCGCACGGACCGCCGCCGTGACGTCGGCGACCAGGGCGAGGTCCTCGGGTCCCGGGTCGAGCGGGGACGGCGCCACGGCGCGCCCGGCGGCGTCCAGGGCACGGCCGGCCGCGCTCGGCCCGCCGCCGACCGCGCCCGCGCGCAGCACGTCGACCAGCCGCGTGACCTGCGTGCGCGCCGAGCCGTTGAACCGCACCGCCAGCACGGCACCGTCGTCGGTGCGGACCGTCAGCCGCCCGTCGAGCAGGTCGACGGACTCCTGGACCGCGACGACGTGCGTCAGCGGCACGGTGCGCACGTCGTACCCGGCCGGGGCCGTGGGTGCGCCGCGGCGTGCCCGCTCGGCCGCGCGTCGGCTGAGCACCGTCAGGGTCGTCGCGTCCACGACGAGCAGGTGGTCGTACAGGTCCATGTCGGGGGTCGCGTCCCGCCGGGCGATGTTGCGGGGAACCTTCAGGACGAGCCGCGCCGCGTCGAGGTCGAGGGGGTGGTCGCGGTAGAGGCGCGGGACGTCGTCCAGGGACGTGACCTCGTCGATCCACGGGCCGAACCGGTCGTACTCGGTGGTCGCGGTCATCCGGCTCCCCGATCCTGGGCGCGGCGCGCCGACGGCCCGGCACGCGGGGTGCGGCACCCTCGTCGGTGCGCGCGGCGCGACCCTACTCCCGGCCGACCCGCGCGCGCGCCGGGGGTGGCGCCACGTTGTGCGCACCGGGTGAGGTTGCGGTGGACGTGCCGTTCCACCCGCCCGTCTCCTTGTGCGGGTCCCCGCGGAACCCCTAGAACGGGACGAAGCGGACATCAAGGGGGATGTGCGCCCGTCGAGGGGGACCCACATGACCGCACACGTCCGTCCTGCGCTCGGAGCGGGGCTCCTCGCCGCCGCCCTGGTGCTCGTCGCACCGCCGGCGCACGCCGCCGCACCCGACGCGTCGACCGTCGACGCGGGCCGCGGCGCGTCGCCCCGCGCACCGGGCTGGACGGCCGTGGAGCTCGGGACGCTCGGCGGCGAGCGCACCGTGCCCACGGCGGTCAACGACCGCGGTCAGGTCGTCGGGCGCTCGCAGGTGCCGGACGGCCGGTGGCACGCGTTTCTCTGGGCCGACGGTGTCATGACCGACCTCTCGCCCGACGCGCAGGACGCGGTCGCCGCCGACGTGTCGAATTCCGGGCACGTCAGCGGCTGGGTGCAGCCGGCGCCCGGTGAGTCCGCCGACGCCGTCCTGTGGCGTGGCGGGACGGCCACGGTGCTGGCCGAGGAGGGGTACGGCGCGCTGGTCAACGAGCGGGGGCAGGTCAGCGGCACGGTCGCCCGGCCGGAGGCGTGGTCGGAGAACCCGTTCGTCTGGACCGCGGGCACCCGCACCGACCTCGCGCCGCCGCCGTTCCCCGACGCGTGGCCGAACGCGTCGGTCGTGGACCTCAACCGCCGCGGCCAGGTGCTCGCGATCGGGGAGTTCTACGACGACACGGACCTCGCGTACGTGTGGAAGGACGGCGTGTTCACCGAGCTGCGCGCCGACGGCCTGGTGCTGCGTGGTGCCGACCTGGACGAGCGCGGGCGCGTCGCCGGCGAGGTGCACCTGGGGAGCGGGGTGCGGGAGGCCGCGGTGTGGCGCGACGGGACGATCGAGCGGCTCGGCATGCTGCCCGGGACCACGTTCTCGCAGGCGTTCGCGATGAACGACGCCGGCCTCGTCGTGGGTGTCAGCTCGGACGGCCGCGGCCGGCGGGGCACGGCCTTCGCGTGGTCCCGCGGCACGATGCGGGCGATCGGCACCGTGGGGAGCGGGTGGAGCGACACCCAGGACGTCAACGAGCGCGGGCAGGTGGCCGGCCAGATCGGCTCCACCACCACGGACGGGGCCGAGCTCGTGCAGCCGTTCGTGTGGCACCGCGACCGCCTGACGCTGCTGGGTACGCCGACCCCGGACGACGTGCAGGTCGTCGACCTCAGCGAGAAGGGCCACGTCGCGACGGTCACGGGCGACTTCCTGCAGGAGCGCGGCGTGCTGTGGGTGCCGACCGGGCGGCGCTGACCGCGAGGGCCGCCGGCGGGCGTCCGGCACCGCGCGCGGGCACGCCCCCGGCGTCCGACACTGGCAGTGGACGCCCGACGACGGACGCCCTCACCCGCCCGCGAACGAGGGTCGCATGAGGATCACGCGCAGCGGCGGCCGGTCCGTCCCCGGCCCCGAGGACTGGTTCACCGGCACGGTCTGGATCGACGGCGTCCGGGACCCCGACGGTCCCGGGTCGGTCGGCTGCGGGCACGTGCGGTTCGCACCCGGCGCCCGTACCGCGTGGCACCGCCATCCCCGCGGCCAGACGCTCTACGTCACCGACGGTGTCGGTCGGGTCGCCCGCCGCGGCGGCCCGGTCGAGGAGATCCGCCCGGGGGACGTCGTGCACATCGACCCGGACGAGGAGCACTGGCACGGCGCGAGCCCCGACCGCTTCATGGCGCACGTCGCGCTCCAGCAGGCCGACGAGCACGGCGAGGTCGTCACCTGGCTGGAGCACGTCACCGACACGGACTACCGCGGGTCGTGACGGGCGCCGTCCACCGGTACGAGGGGCACATCCTCGGCCTGGCCACCGCGGACGGGCGTCGCGTCGTCGTGGGCCGGTGGCTGCGCTCGCCGTGGGGGCGGTTCGCGGACGTCATGACGCAGGACGCGCGGGGCCGGCGCACGCTGCTCGCGCCGTCCGAGGCGGTGGCCGACGAGGTCACCGCGACCTACGTCTTCGACGAGGTGGTCGTCACGCCGGTCCGCGTGTCGTGCGACCCGGCCACCCGTCGCTGGCACGTCGCGGCGGGCCCGCTGACCGCCGACGTCACGCTGGGTGGCCGGACCGCCCTCGGTGCGCTGCTCACGGCGTCGCCCCGGCCCGTCACGCGCTCGCGGGCGTTCGCCGCCGCGGTCGACCCGCTCGCGTCGCGGCTGGTCCCCGGGGTGCGGACCGTCGGCAGCGCCGGGCAGGGCCGCCGCGAGTGGTACGGCGCCACCGGGCAGCACCGGGTCGTCGACGTCGACGCCACCTGGGACGGTGTGCCGTGCGGACCGCTGCTGCCGGACGTGCCGCCCGTGGAGTTCGGCTTCTCGTCCGTGCCGCACCGCCCGACGGTCACCGCGGTCCGGACGACGATCGCGATCGGGGACGAGGGCCGCGCCTGAGGTCCGGGCCGCGGCGGTCCGGGGCCGCCGCGGGACGTGATCGCCCGTGACGTCCGACGTGCCGTGGCCTAGCGTGCGCGCATGGCCACCGTCGTCCCGTACCGGCCCCTGCCGCTCGACCTCACCGACGTGCGGTACGCGCACGGCCCGGACTCGGAGCGCCGCCCCGGCGTGCCGGCAGGGGAGACGGTGGAGCTGCGGTGGGACACCAGTGGGGTCTACCCCGGCACGACGCGCCGGGTCCGGGTCCACGTCCCGGCGCACGCCGGCCCCCCGCCGCCGGCGTCGGTGATGGTGTTCAACGACGGCGGGCTGTACCTCGACCCGGACGGCGACGTCCGCGGCGGTGTCGTCCTCGACAACCTGGTGCACGCCGGCGACATCCCGTACACGATCGGCGTCTTCGTCGACCCCGGCGTCGTCGTCGGCAGCGAGCACCCGAAGAACCGCAACGTCGAGTACGACGCGTTCGACGACCGCTACGCGACCTTCCTGCTCGACGAGATCCTCCCGCTGGTCACCGCGCGGTACGACGTCACGGACGACCCCGAGCGGTGGGGCGTGTGCGGGGGCAGCAGCGGCGGCGACGCGGCCTTCACCGCGGCCTGGATGCGCCCTGACCGCTTCCGGCGGGCCGTGTGCTTCCTGTCGAGCTTCGCGCAGATGCCCGGCGGGAACCCGTACCCCGCGCTGCTGGCGAGCACCCCGCGCAAGCCGCTGCGGGTCTTCCTGCAGGCCGGGCACCGCGACCTGAACCACGACGCACCCACCCGGAACTGGCTGGCCGAGAACCTGCGCGTCGGCGCGGCCCTGGCCGAGGCCGGGTACGACCACCGCCTCGTCCTCGGCGACGGCGGGCACAGCACCAACCACGGCGGCGTGCTGCTGCCTGACGCTTTGCGGTGGGCGCTGGGCGCGTGAGCCTCAGGCGGTGAGCACCTGCTCGTCGTGCTCGACCACGGGGAACGGGTCGTAGAAGTGGTGCAGCAGCCGACGCCACTCCTGGTACTGCGCCGACCCGCGGAACCCGTCGGTGTAGTCCTCCAGCGACCGCCACGTGACGAGCAGCAGGTAGGTGCCGGGCCGCTCCACGCAGCGGGACAGTGTCAGGCCGCCGAACCCCGGCATGCTCGCGATGATCGCCCGGGCACGCCCGAAGGCGTCCTCGAACTGCGCCTCACGGCCGGGGACGACGGCTGGACCCCGTGCGGGGCCGGTGACTGGGCGGTCGCGCTGCGCTCGCCGGACGGCGCGGCGGCCGCGCGGATCAGCCCGTTCGACCCGACCGGCCCGTACACCGCCGACCTCTACCGGAGGGCGGCCGGCACCCGTCGGGTGCCCGTGCTGCTGGCCCACCGGCGCCTCGCGGGCGGCGGTGACCTGCAGGTGCTCGAGTGGCTGGCGCCCGTGCCGCAGGACGAGGGGAACGCGTTCCAGCAGGCCCTGGCCGAGCGCCGCCCGGACCTGGCCGACCTCGCCGCGACCCTCGACGAGGTGCACGCGCGGGCGCGGCGCGAGCTGCCCTGGTGCGGCCCGCTGGACCGGAATCCCACCAACGTCATGCGCGCGCCCGACGGCCGGCTCGTCCTCCTCGACCCGTTCTACGCCGACGGCCCGGACCTGTACGCGACGGCCGGCACGGATCCCGACCGCCTGGTGGCGTCGATCCCCGAGCCGGAGCGGCGGTTCATGCTCGACATCCCCCTGGCGGCGTCGGGCCCGTGGGACCCCGTGGCCCGGGAGGCGCTGCGCCGCGGGATCGCCGCGGCAGACGCGCGGCGGGCGTCCCCGCCCCCGGCGGCTACCGTGCGCCCATGAGCAACGTGAACGAGGTCGGCGAGCGGGACGCGTGGCGCTGCTGGCTGTGCGACCAGCCGGTGGACCCGGACGCGTCGGTGAACTCCGACCTGGGCCCCAGCGTGGACGCGGGCGTCGCCCCCAAGTCGAAGAAGGGTGCGGCCGCCCCGGAGCGGCTCGCGCACCGGGCGTGCAACACCCGCAAGGGTGCGGTGAAGCCGGTCGTGCCGTGGTCGCCCGACCTGTTCGTCGTCGACCCCGCGCCCATCGCGGAGACCGTGGAGCGGCTGCGGCGCAAGGGCGGCCGCGAGGTCGTCGCACGCTGCCCCAGCCGTGCCGACGCGGACGCCGCCGCCGACTGGCTGGTCGACCGGCTGTCGCGGTTCGCCCCCGACCTGCCCGTCACGACGCAGGTCGAGCCGGGCGGCGGGCAGTTCCTGCTGGCGGTGCGGACCCGCTGACAGGGGGAGCGTGGCGGTCGTAGCCTGCGGCGAATGACGCACCCCGGGATGCTGCTCCGCCGTGCCGTGCCGGCCGACGCCGAGCGCGCCGGCACGGTCCACTTCACGTCGTGGGTCGAGACGTTCACCGGGCTCGCCTCACCCGAGTTCTGGGCCCGCGCGTCGCAGGAGCGCAGCATCGCCACCTGGCGACGGCTCCTCGACGACGGTCTCGACGCGACGTTGGCCGAGGTCGACGGCGAGGTCGTCGGGCTCGCGATCGTGGGTGAGGCCACGGCACGGAACGGCCACGAGCCGGTCCGCGAGCGCGAGCTGTCCAACCTCTACGTGCTGGCGGCGCACCACGGCACAGGCATCGGGCAGGCTCTGCTCGACGCGGTGCTGCCCCGGGCGGCGCCCGCCCAGCTCTGGGCGGCGCGCGGCAACCCGCGGGCCGTGCGGTTCTACGAGCGCAACGGGTTCGCCGCCGACGGTGCGACCGACGACGGGTCGTCGTTCGGTGGGATCGAGGCGGTGCGTCTGGTGCGGTGAGGCGCGGCGTCCGGCGGCGTCAGCCCGCCAGGTGCGCCACGTCCCCGACCGCGACGACCGCACGGTTGTGGAAGCGCCCGTCCTCGCGCAGGGTCGTGATGCTCCCCGACGGCACGGGGAACGCGACGTGCCCCGCCGCCTCGACCGGTATCCCGATCCAGGCCGCGACGACGAAGGTCGCGGCGAAGCCGTGCGTCACCACGACGAGCTGGTCGTCGTCCCGGGCCAGCAGGTCGGTCATCGCGCGGTAGACGCGGACGGCGAGGTCGAGCCGGGTCTCGGCGCCTTCCGGTCCCTCGCGGTGGTGCAGGCGGTCGCCCACGGCCGGCGGGGGCACGAAGCGCGCGTCCAGCCATGCCTGCGGCCGGCCCTCGGCCTCGCCGTACGACTTCTCCCGCAGGCGCGCGTCGAGCACGGGCGTCACGCCCCACGCCTCCCCGAGGACCTGCGCGGTGCGGTGGGTGCGCCGCAGGTCCGAGGTGACGACGGTGAGCCGGGACGCACCGGCGACCCGTTCCCGCAGCGCGGTCCCGATCGCCGCGGCCTGGTCCTCGCCGCGGGCCGTGAGGGCCGAGTCGAACTGCCCCCCGACCAGCCGGTCGACATGGTGCGTCGCCTCCGGGTGGGTGACGACCGTGACGGTGCGCACCCGCGGCGGCACGACGCCGGGCACGGGCGGCGGGGGGAGCGGCGGGGTGTCCACGGGCGCACCCTCCCACGGCCCGGGTCTCCGGCCGCTTCCATCCTTCGATGCAACCCCCGCCCTTGGTCCCTGCGCCCGGCGCGGCAGCACCCTCCGGATTCCTAGCGTCGAGCCATGTCGCACCGACCTCGACGAAAGGGATCTCCGATGAGCGTCCTCACCCCACCGGCACCCCCGCAGCAGCGCGGCGGCCTGCTCGGCGTGATCCGCCGCCGCCCCCTGCTGTCGTTCTTCGTCCTCGCGCTGGGCCTGAGCTGGGTCGCGTGGATCCCGTACATCCTGTCGAACCACGGCCTGGGCGTCTGGGACTTCTCGTTCCCCGGGGGGTCGATCGGCGGGCAGCTGCTGGGCATGCTCCCCGGCGCGTACCTCGGTCCCATCGGTTCCGCGCTGCTCGTCACCGCGATCGCGGACGGCCGGCCCGGGCTGCGGACGTGGGCGCGCCGGCTGTGGAACTGGAAGGTCAGCTGGAAGTGGTACGTCGGGATCCTGCTCGGCGTCCCGGCCGTCATGGTCCTGGCGGGCCTGGTGTTCGCCGGCGGTCAGGTCGAGGCGCTGCCGCTGACCGTGATCCCCCTGCTGGTCGTCGGGCTGTTCGCGCAGATGATCACCACCGGCCTCGCCGAGGAGCCGGGCTGGCGTGACTTCGCGCTGCCGCGCATGCAGCGCCTGGTCGGCGCGCCGCGTGCCGCCCTCGTCATCGGCGTCCTGTGGGCCCTGTGGCACATGCCGCTGTTCCTCACGGAGTGGGGCGGGTACCCCGACGTGCCGTGGTACCGCCCGGTGATGTTCACGCTGTTCTGCGTGACCTTCAACGTGGTGATGAGCTGGGTCTTCAACAAGACGGGCCAGAGCCTGCCGATGGCCATGCTGCTGCACGTCGGCATCAACAACTTCGCGTCCGTCGCGTGGTCGGACCTCTTCCCGGGCATGGACCGCGACACGGCGCAGGCGGCGCTGCTGCTGGGGTCGACGGTGGTCGGGGCGATCGTGATGGCCGGCTCCCGGGGTCGCCTCGGGTACCACCCCGAGCCGCAGACCGAGCCGGTGCCCGTTCCCGCCCCGCTGCCCGAGCCCGCGCGTCTATCGTGACGTCGGTGACCGAGCCCGTTGTGCACCACCGCCGGCCGACGGACGTCGTGCCGGCGGTGGTGTGGGTGCTCTCGGTGGGTCTGCTGGCCGCCTCCGTGGTCGTCAGCGAGGCCGACCCGGAGGCCGCGCTCGCCCTGCCGGGGTTCGGGGACGCGACGTGGTGGTGGTCGGCCGCGGTGCTGACCCTGCAGGCGGTGGCGCTCGCCCTGTGGTCGTCGACGCGGCCGCGTACCGCGCTCCTCGTGGTCGCCGCGGGGGTGCCCGCGGCGTTCGTCCTGGGTGACGCCATCGGCGTCGTCCTCCTGGCGGTGATGGTCGCGACGTACCGGGCGGTGCTCGCCCGGCCCGCCCGGAGCCTGACCCCCACGCTCGTGGGGGCCACCGCGCTGGTGGTCGTGGGGGTCGCCGCCACTGCCGTCCGCAACGGCGCCGAGGGGTGGGCCGTGGTCGTCGCCGGCCCGCTGCAGGCCCTGGCGTCCGTGGGTGTGCCGCTCGTGCTGGCGGGCGTCGTCGGCGCGCGTCGCGACGCTGTCGACGCGCTCGCGCGCACCGCGCAGGCTCAGGAGCGCGAACGGGACGCCCTCGTGCAGGTGGCGGTCGAGCGGGAGCGGACGGCGATGGCCCGCGAGCTGCACGACATCGCCGCGCACCACCTGTCGGGGATCGCAGTGATGACCGGGGCGATCGGACGGCAGATCGACGTCGACCCCGAGGGGGCCAAGGTCGCGGTCGCGCAGGTGCGCGAGCAGAGCACCGCGATGCTGCGGGACCTGCGCAACCTCGTCGTGCTGCTGCGGGACGTCGACGCCCCGCCGGGCCAGGGCGGGCCGGTGCGGATGGAGACGATCGCCGGCATCGGTGAGCTCGTGGGTGCGGCGCAGGCGGCCGGGGCGGACGTGTCGCTGGAGACGGCCGGGCCCGTCGCGGACGTCGCCGCCTCCGGGGACGTCGGTCCGCTGGCGCAGCTCGCCGCGTACCGCGTGGTGCAGGAGGCGCTCGCCAACGCCGCCCGGCACGCGCCCGGTGCGCCGTGCTCGGTGCGGCTCGACGCGCAGGAGGTGGGGCGCCTGGAGGTCGTGGTGCGCAACCGTCCACCGGCCGTCCGCGCCGCACCCGCACCCCGCGACCCCGGCTACGGTCTGGTCGGCATGCAGGAGCGCGCGGAGCTGACGGGCGCGACCCTGCGGTTCGGTCCGACGCTCGACGGCGGGTGGCAGGTCGTCCTGTCGGTCCCCGTGGGCGGACCGACGCCGGGGCCGACGACGAGCGAGGGGCAGGGCGGATGACGCAGACCGGGACCGTGCGGGTGGTCGTCGCGGACGACCAGCCGCTGGTGCGCATGGGGCTGGCGACGATGCTCGCCACCGAGCCGGGCATCGAGGTGGTCGGCCAGGCCGCCGACGGCGCGGCCGCCGTCGAGCTGGCCCGCGACCTGCGCCCGGACGTGGTCTGCATGGACATCCGCATGCCCGGCAAGGACGGCATCACCGCGACGCGCGAGCTGTGCGGCCCGGACGTCGACGACCCGATCCCGGTGCTGGTGCTGACGACGTTCGACGTCGACGAGTACCTGTTCGGTGCGTTGGAGGCCGGTGCATCGGGGTTCCTGCTGAAGGACGCCGAGCCGACGACCCTCGTCGAGGCCGTCCGCTCGGTGGCCGCCGGTCACGGCATGCTCGCCAACGCCCTGACGCGGCGGGTGCTGCGGGAGGTCGTCACACGCCGGCGCACGCAGCCCGTCACCGCCGCGCGCGCGAGCGAGCTGCTGACCCCGCGCGAGCTCGACATCGTGCTGCTGCTGGCGCAGGGCATGTCGAACGAGGAGATCGCCCGCGAGCTGTACCTCGAGGTGTCGACGGTGAAGTCGCACCTGGCGCGCGTCATGCCGAAGCTCGGCGTGAGGTCGCGGCTGCAGGCCGTGGTGTGGGCGTACCAGAACGGGATCGTCGAGATCGGCGGATGACGCCGGCCGAGGACGTCGGCGGCGAGCATCGCCACGGCGAGCAGGTGGCGGGCCCGTCGGCGCCCCGCGGTCGCTACGGTCGCGCCATGTCCTACGACGCCTGGCTGACGTACTACCGACGCAACCCCGAGCGTCAACGCCGGGACCGAGCCCGGTCGACGGGCCCGCGAGCACCGAGCACGTCCGGCCGTGACGACGCGACCGGGGTGCCGGTCCGTGCTGCCGGGGGCCAGGGCCAGACCGTGAGCCGTCAGTCCCACCAGAAGGACCAGGCCTCCGCGCCGGCGTGCTCCCGGGCGAGCGTCTGCAGGTCGCCGACGCCCTGGTCGACCAGGTCCGGGCAGTAGTCGTACTGCTCACGTGCGACGGCCAGCGCCTCGCCGGGGGTCGTGGGTGGGCGGTGCACGAGCACCTCGAGCACCTGGCCGTCGCTGAGGGCGACGAGCTCGGCACCGAAGCGCTCGTGCCAGTCCCGCAGGACGACGCCGTGGTCCACCGGCTCCAGGTCGTGGTTCACGCCCCCCTCCCAGCCCAGCACCACCGGCACCTGCCACCCGTGGGCGGCGGGGACGAGCGCGACGAGGCCGTCCTCCGCGGTGACCGAGAAGCGTGGCGGATGGCGTCGGACGACGTCGGGCTCGTCGTCCGCGTCGTCCAGGTCGTCGTCCTCGGCGCCGCCGTAGCGCGCGGCCCGCTCCACGCGCAGGGCCTGCAGCTCACCGAGGGTCATCGCGGTCGCGCGCCGCACCTGCGCGGCGTCGTCGTAGTCTCCCCGCGTCTCGGGGGTCAGCGCAGCGGCGAGGTCGCCGAGGTCGGGGCCCAGCAGGACGGGCCACAGGCCGGTGGTCGCGTGGTCGGCGCGCAGCCGGTGCCACCACGGCAGCAGGTCCGCCGCCGGCGCGTGGAACCCGCGAACCTCGACGCCCGACGGCGTGACGCCGAGGACGTGCGTCGTCGGCGCGGCGCCGGAGGTGGGCGTCGGCGATGCCGGGCGAGCCGCCCGTGAGGCCGTCGGCCCCGGCGGCGCCGCTGCCGGTCGCGTCGTGCTGCCCTGCCTGCCGCCGAAGAGCCTGCTCCACCACGTCATGCGGGTCATCGCACCACACCGCCGCAGGCCGCGGGCGGGTTCCGGCCGGCGGCCGGCCCCGCCGCGCAGAACCCACCCGATCGGGTGCAGCGCCCGGACGGAGCCGGCCGACGCGTCAGGGCAGCGGGATCCGCGACACCGTGAACGGCCCCGGCGTCCCGCCGCCGCCGAAGCGGATCTCGAACTGGCTGTTCACCGCGAGCAGGCTGCGCCCGGCGCGGGCGATCGTCGTCGGGTCGTCGAAGGTGGGGTCCGTCGTGCGGGAGACCACGGACCCCGAGGCGAGGTCCCGGCTCAGCCTGACCTCGACGACGGACTGCGGCGGGCCGGCGGTCCACTCGGCGGCCAGCAGCGTGCGACCGTCGAGCAGCAGGCCGTCGCCGGCCACCGAGGCACCGCCGAGGTCGACGCGCACGACGCTGCCGTCCTTCAGCCCGACACGGAACAGCTCGCCCGTCCGCGGCTTCGACACCACGGCGTACCGCCCGTCGCGCGAGACCACGATCCCGTTGGCGTTGATGTCCTGGTCGTACGTGAAGACGGTGCCCTCGAACGAGACGACGGGCTCGAGCAGCTCGGTGCCCGTCGTCCTGCGGTCGCGGGCGTCGATCCGGTAGAGCACCGGGCGCGACGAGTCGGTGACGTAGACGTCGCCGCGGGGCCCGACGGCGATGTCGTTGAGGAACGCCGGGGTGCCGTCCTGCACGACCTGCCACGACCCGGTCAGCGCACCCGTCCGCACGTCGTACGCCCAGACCAGCCCGGTGGGGCCGCCGGCGACGAACAGCGTGCGGCCGTCGACCTTCAGCCCGGCCGCCACCACCCGCCCGTCCTGGCCGCCGGGCAGGAACGGGACGGCGGTGGGCTGGTCGAGACGTCCGCGGTAGATCGTGCCGTCGGTGGTGCTGCTGACGTAGAACTCGTCGCCCTGGGCGGCGATGCCCTCGGGGTAGATGTCGTCGGCTGCGGGGCCGACCGGGTCCAGCAGGTACGTCGTCGGCAGGTCGGGGCCGTGGTGCCCGGGTCCGCGCGCGTCGTGCGCGGCGGCCGGGACGGCGGTGGCGAGGGTCAGCGCCAGGACGGCGGTGAGGGTGGTCGTCAGGCTGGAGCGCATCGGTGGACCCCTTCGACGGGGGCGTCCGGACCCTCGGGCGCGGGCCCCCGCCGACACCCCTGGGTGCACCGGGACGATCAGGCCGAATCGGCGCAGACGCCACTGTAGGGACGGCGGTGCCCCCCGTGCCACCGCTCGGCGCGTCGTGCCCCGGGGCTCAGGGCAGCGGGATGCGCGACACCGTGAACGGCTCCGGCGTCCCACCGGCCGCGCGGGTCTCGAACTGGCTGTTGACCACCAGCAGGCTGCGCCCGGCCCGGGCGATGGTCGTCGGGTCGTCGAAGGTGGGGTCCGTCGTGCGGGAGACGACGGTCCCGGAGCTCAGGTCCCGGGAGAGGTCCACGGCCACGACCGACTGGGGCTCGGCCGTCCACTCGGCCGCGAGCAGCCGCCGCCCGTCGAGCAGCAGGCCGTCACCGGCCACCGAGGCGCCGCCGAGGTCGACCTTCACGACGCTCCCGTCGGCCAGCCCGACACGGAACAGCTCGCCCGTCCGCGTCTTCGCCACCACGGCGTACCGCCCGTCGCGCGAGACCACCAGCCCGTTGGCATTGACGTCCTGGTCGTACGTGAAGTCCGTGCCCTCGAAGGACACGACGGGCTCGAGCAGCGCGGTGCTGGCCGTGCGGCGCTCGCGGGCGTCGATCCGGTAGAGCACCGGGCGCATCGAGTCCGTCACGTACACGTCACCGCGCGGGCCGACGGCGATGTCGTTGACGAACGTCGGGGAACCGTCCTGCGCGACCTGCCACGACCCGGTGAGCCCGCCGGTCCGCAGGTCGTACGCCCACACGCGGCCGGTGGCGCCCCCGGCGACGAGCAGCGTGCGGCCGTCGACCTTCAGCCCGACCGCCATCGTGCGGCCGTCCTGACCGCCGGGCAGGAACGGCACCGCGGTCGGCTCGTCGAGCCGGCCGCGGTAGATGGTCCCGTCGGTGGTGCTGGAGACGTAGAACTCCTCGCCCCGGGCGGCGACGCCCTCGGGGTAGATGTCGTCCGCCGCCGGGCCGACCGGGTCCAGCAGGTAGGTCGTCGGGAGGTCGGGGCGGTGCCGCTGACCCGTGTCGTGCGCGGCCGCCGGGGCGGCGGTGACGAGTGTCAGTGCCACGACGGCGGCGAGGGTGGTCGTCAGGCTGGAGCGCATCGGTGGTCCCTTCGACGGGGGCGTCGGCCCCACCGGGCGCGGGCCCCCGCCGACACCCCTGGGTGCACCGGGACGATCGGGACGAGTCGGCGCGGTGCCCACTGTAGGGACCGCGCCGCCGCGCGGGCCAGGAGCCCGCGCGGGCGTCTCACGCCGGGACGCTCAGCCCCTGCAGCCAGTCGCGCCACGCCGGCTCCTCGCGCTGCACGTACGCGGCGGCGTCGGGGGAGAAGAGGTGCGCGCGCACGGACGCGTTCGTCGTGCCCTCGCCGGCGTCGTGCACGCCGACGCTCAGCACGCCCGGCACGGGGTCCGTGAGGCGGACGACCGCGTGCCGCGGGCCGACGCTCTCGACGGTCCCGGCCGCCCCGCGCACGTCGAGCGTCGACCCGGCGTCGCCGAGCCCGAGCGCGTCGCGCAGCGCGGCCCACACCGTCGGCTCGTCGCCGGGGTGGGTGGCGTCGGCCTCGAGCACGGTGGCCTCCTGGCCCGCGAAGTGCGCGAGGTACAGGCGCAGGACCTCGAACGAGGGCCTCCAGCTCGCGCCCATGTCCTGCCACCAGTCCTGCTCCCAGTCGGCGCCGGTGCCGAAGCCGCTGGTGGTCACGCGCACGACGCACGTGCCGCCGGAGCGCGCCTCGACGACGAACTCCGACGTCATGGGGCTCAGGTCGTCCGGGTTCTTGCCCATGAGGGCGGCCCAGTCCTCCTCGTAGACGAGGCGGCGGGGCGGATCCCAGGCGGTGACGTGGCCGTCGGAGCCCATGTCCTCGCCCATGGCGAAGTGCAGGGTGCCGCCCTCGTGCTCCTCGATGCGGGTGGGCAGGAACCAGGAGCTCAGGCCGCGGGCGGTGGCGATGGCCTGCCAGACCTGCTCGGGGGTCCCGGGGACCTCGACGTCGAACTGCAGGCGGTACGGGACGTGCGGTGCGGTGGTCATGCGTCCTCCTCGGGCAGCGGGTGCGCGGCGACGACGAGCCGGTGCGGGCGCCCGTCGTCGTGGTGGTAGCGCGCGGCCAGGTCGAGCACCGCGGCGGTGAGGTCGTCCGCGAAGGCCGCGCGGTCGGCGGCGGAGCGGAACCCGATCTGCGTGTCGATGGTCAGCGTGGGGACGCGTGCCCCCGACGTCCCGGCCCGGCGGACCAGCGCGCCGACCTCCCGTACCAGCCGCCCGGCCAGCGCGACGAGGTACGCGGCGGACTGCCGGTCGGCGGTGGCGTCCGGCTGGGCGGCGGACGCGCTGACGGCGGCGGGGGAGACGACGTACCGCGCGGCGGACGCCCGCAGCACGCGTTCGGTGATCCCGCCGTGCCTGCGCTCCTCGGCCAGCTCCACCAGGCCGTGCGCCTCGAGCGCCTTGAGGTGGTAGTTGACCTTCTGGCGGGGGATGCCCACCCGGGCGGCGAGCCCGGCGGCCGACGCGGGCTCGGCCAGCTCGCCGAGCAGCCGCGCCCGGACCGGGTCCAGCGCCACGGCGGCGGTGCCCGCGTCCTCGATGACCTCGACGTCCTGCATGGGTACCAGGCAACGCTTGACAAGATTGTTTGTCAAGGGTGGAGAGGGGAGGGCGATGTCCGGGGCCGACCGGTCGCACCGACCCCCTGGCGTGTCGCACCTCCCCGCCGCCACGCTGGCGGGCATGGACGTCCCCGGCCCCACCGCCCGCCTGCTGCTGCGTCCGATGACCGACGACGACCTCGACGACATGGCCGCGCTGCTCGGTGACCCCGTCGTCATGGCGCACTACCCCCGGCCGCGCACGCGCACGGAGGCGCAGGCGTGGATCGACCGGACGCGTCGCTCGTACCGCGACCACGGGTTCGGGCTGTGGGTGCTGGTGGACCGGGTGACGGGGGAGTTCGTCGGCGACTGCGGGCTGACGGTGCAGCACGTCGACGGTGTCGACGAGCTGGAGGTCGGGTACCACGTGCGCCCGGACCGTCAGGGCGAGGGGCTGGCGACCGAGGCCGCGCTCGCCGCGCGCGACTTCGCCCGCGAGGTGCTGGGGGCGACGCGTCTGATCGCGATCATCGCGCCGCAGAACGTCGCGTCCCAGCGGGTGGCGTCGAAGATCGGGCTGGGCGTCGAGAAGCGCGCCCGGTACGGCGCCGACCAGCGGGAGGTCCTCGTCCACGCGGGGGTGCCGTGACCTGCGCCGACGGTGTGTACGTTCGAGCGCATGGCTCACGACTACTTCGCCGGCGACCCCCGCACCAACCGCGAGCGGATGCTCGCCGGTGACCTCTACATCGCCGACGACCCGGAGTCCGAGCGCATCGCCCGCCGGGCCACCGCGCTGGTCGACGCGTACCAGCGGGCCGTCGTCGCCTCCGACGACATCGGTGCGCGCGCGATCCTGAGCGACCTGCTCGGGACGCTCGGCGAGGGGGCGTTCATCAAGCCGCCGCTGGCCGTGGACTACGGCGAGAACATCCACGTCGGCGCCCGGACCTTCGTGAACTCCGGGCTCACGGCGCTCGACGTCGCGACCATCACCATCGGCGAGGACTGCCAGATCGGCCCGAACGTGCAGCTGCTGACCCCGACGCACCCCGTGGACCCGCAGCCGCGGCGCGACAAGCTCGAGGCCGCGCAGCCCATCACCCTGGGCGACAACGTGTGGCTGGGCGGCGGGGTCATCGTGTGCCCCGGCGTGACGATCGGCGACAACACGGTGGTCGGCGCCGGGGCGGTCGTCGTGCGCGACCTGCCCGCGAACGTCGTCGCCGTCGGCAACCCGGCCCGCGTCGTCCGGACGATCGAGCCCGGCGACGCGCGCTGACCCAGCGATGACCCAGCGGCGGGCCCGCCGACACGACCCCGGTCGGCGCGACCGCGTCGTGGGCGCCTGCCTGCAGGTCGTCGGCGAGGTCGAGCGCCTCACCGCGCCTGCCCGGACGGGTGACTGGCCGCCGCCGTGACCGCTCGGGATACTCGGCGGATGAACATCCGTGCGCGCCTGGTGGCGTCGGCCCTCGTCGTGCCGGCGCTCGGGGGGTGTGCGTCGGACGGGCTGCCGGACCGTTCCCCGGAGGTCACCGGCACGGTGACGGCCGACGGCGCCGAGCAGTCCCTCACGACGGTGTCCGACGACTACTACGAGGGCATGACGTTGCGTCTCGCGGACGCCGTGGTCGTCGACGCCGCCGGCGCGCAGGTGGACGCACCCTCCGACGGCGACGAGGTCGAGGTCTGGGTCGGTGGCGGCTGCAACGAGTCGCGCCCCGTGCAGTGCACCGTCGTCGCCGTGCGCGTGCTGGGCTGACGCGCCTCGGGCCACCGGGCGTCCCTCCCGTCCGGACGTGCCCGTTCCGCAACTGCGGTGCATCATCGAGGTGCGGCGCGGCCGTCCGGCCCCGCCGAAGACAGGGGGCAACCAGATGTGCACAGGGATCCGCTTCTCGGACGGTGACGGCAACCTCTACCTCGCCCGCAACCTCGACTGGACGGTCGGGTACGGCGAGCGGGTGCTCGTCACACCCACCGGCTACACGCCGAGGTCGCCTTTCGGTGCAGTGGGCAGCATCCGGCACGCGACGATCGGCATGGGCATCGTCGAGGAGGACACGCCGCTGTACTTCGACCTCGGGAACGACGCCGGGCTCGCCGTGGCGGGCCTGAACTTCCCCGGGTACGCGCAGTACGCGCCGGGCCCGGTCGACGGCAGGACCAACGTCGCCGCGTGGGAGTTCCCCCTCTGGGTGGGCTCGCAGTTCGCGACGGTCGACGAGGTGGAGGCCGCGCTCGCGGACGTGACGATCGTCGACAAGCCCATCAACGAGAAGTTCCCGAGCTCGTTGCTGCACTGGATCATCGCCGACGCGGAGCGCGCGATCGTCGTGGAGCACACGGCCACCGGCATGCACGTCTTCGACGACGACGTGGACGTCCTGGCCAACCAGCCCGGGTTCGAGTGGCACCACGAGAACCTGCGCAACTACCTCAACACGGGCCCGGAGTTCCCCGAGCCCCTGCAGGTCGGACGGGCCAGCCTCACGCCGTTCGGGTCGGGCTCGCACATGCGCGGGATCCCGGGCGACTACTACTCCACCTCACGGTTCGTGCGCGCGGCGTACGTCAACGCCCACTACCCGACCAAGAGCACCGAGGACGAGAACGTCAGCCGGGCGTTCCACACCCTGCAGCAGGTCGCGATGGTGGACGGCGCCGCCGCCATGGGTGACGGCGCGTTCGAGAAGACGATCTACACCGGCCTCTTCTCGTCGCGCACGTCGACGTACTACTGGAACCTGTACGACGACCCGGCGATCCAGAGCGTCGCGCTGGCCGACCTGAAGCCGGACGGCACGGAGCTCGTCACCGCGTAGGCGGGCGGCGCGGTCCCCGCTCCGGCCTCCGCGGTCCCGCGGTCAGACGCCCCGCGGGGCCGCGGCCGGTGCGGCGCCGATCGCCGACGCGCGCTCCCGCTCGACGCGCGAGCGCGCCACGTCGGCGGTCAGCCGTGCCGTCTCGGCGCGCTCCGACCTGCCGGCCCGCACCGCGAGCAGCGCCCACAGGATCGTCGTGAGGTCCACCGCCTCCTGCAGCCACGCCCCGGCCAGCGCCGGCAGGCTCCCGGTCGCCGCGACGAGCATCAGCGCGACGGACAGGCCGACCCCCATGCCGATCGACTGCCACGCGACCCGCAGGGTGCGCCGGCCGATCTGCACGGCGCGCGCCGCGCGGGACAGGTCGTCGACGGTGATGACGACGTCCGCGGACTCGCTGGCGGCGCTCGCACCGCGCGCGCCCATGGCGATGCCGACGTCCGCGACGGCCAGCACCGGCGCGTCGTTCACGCCGTCGCCGACCATCATCACCGGGCGCAGGGGAGCGGACCGGACGGCGTCGACCTTGTCCTGCGGCAGCAGCTCGGCCCGCACGTCGTCGATGCCGGCCTCGGCGGCGATCCGCCGGGCGACCTGCGTGCCGTCGCCCGTGAGCATCATCGTCGTGCGGATGCCGGCGCGGTGCAGCGCGGCCATGGTCGCGGCGGTCTCGGTGCGCAGCTCGTCGGCCAGCGTGATGCTGCCGGCGAGGCGCCCGTCGACGGACACGTGGATGCGCGTGTCGCCGTTCGTCGTCGCCGGTGCGGCCCCGGTCGCCTGCGCGACCCAGCCGGCCTTGCCGACGACGACGACCCGGCCGTCGACCGTCCCGCGCACGCCGTGCGCGGTGGTCTCGACGACGTCCACGGCGGACGGCACCGTCCGGCCCGTGCCGCGGGCGCGCTCCACGACGGCCTCGGCGAGGGGGTGGCTCGAGTACTGCTCCACGGCCGCGGCGAGCAGCAGCAGGTCCTCGGGGTCCAGGCCGTCCGCGTCGACGCGTGTGACCTGCGGCTGCCCGTGGGTCAGGGTCCCGGTCTTGTCGAAGGCGGCCGTCCGCGCCCGGGCGAGCTGCTCGAGGGTGCCGCTGCTCTTGACGATGATCCCGGCCCGCGCGGAGCGGGACATGCCGGCCATGAACGCCACCGGCGCGGCGATGATGAGCGGGCACGGCGTGGCGACCACGAGGACCTCGGCGATGCGCACCGGGTCCCCGGAGACCAGCCAGGCCGCGACGGCGAGCACGAACGCGAACAGCGTGAAGGGCACCGCCACCCGGTCCGCGAGCCGGACGAACGGCGCCTTGGAGTCCTGCGCCTCGCGGACGAGCGCGATGATCCGCTGGTACTGCGAGTCCGCCGCCGCCGCGGTGGCGCGCAGCTCGATCGCGTCGCCGCCGTTCAGCGCGCCGGACAGCAGGGCGTCGCCCCGCGCGTGCTCGACGGGCAGCGACTCCCCGGTCAGCGACGACTCGTCGAGGGTCGCGTCGTCGGACTCCAGCACGCCGTCGACGGGGACGACCTCGAAGGGGCGCACCAGCAGCCGGTCGCCGACCAGCACCTCGTCGACCGGGACGTCCGTCGGCCGCCCGTCGGGGCCGAGGTGGTGCGCCGTCCGGGGCGCGTTCTGCAGCAGCCCGGTGAGCTCGCGCCGGGCCCGGCCCGCGGCGTAGTCCTCCAGGGCCTCGCCGCCGGACAGCATGAGGCACACCACGAGCGCCGCCCAGTACTCGCCGACGGCGACCGTCGAGGCGATCGCCGTGACCGCGAGCAGGTCGATGCCGTGGTTCCCGGCCCGCAGGTCCGCGACCATCCCGCGGGCCTGCAGCAGCGCGACGACCACCGCGAACGCGGACACCACCCACCGGGCCGCGGTCGGGTTGCCCGTCGCCTCGAGCAGCCCGCCCACGGCCGCGACCGCGAGCGTCGCGAGGACCACCGGGTAGCCGAGCAGGCGCTGGACGAACGTGCGCATACCTCAGTGGTACGCCTGCCGAGGGCCTGTCCGCCACGAAGGACAGGCACACCTGGCCCGCGGCGGGCGGGCCAGGTGTGCCGGGGTGTCAGACGGCCGCGTCGAGGCGGTCGAGCTCCTCGCGCGTCAGCTGCAGGTCCGCCGCCAGGACGGAGTCCTGGATCGACGCGGGCCGCGACGCACCGGGGATCGGCACGACGACGTCGGCCTGCGCGAGCTCCCACGCCAGGGCCACCTGCTGCGGGCTCACGCCGTGTGCCTGCGCGACCTGCGCGAACGGCGCGAACGTGTCACCCAGGTCGGCGGCCTTCGCGATGCCGCCGAGCGGGCTCCACGGCAGGAACGCGATACCGAGCTCGGCGCACAGGTCGAGCTCCGGCTGCGAGGACCGGAAGGCGGGGGAGTACTGGTTCTGCACGGACGCGAGCCGCCCGCCCAGGACGTCCTGCGCGAGCCGGATCTGGTCCGGGTTCGCGTTGGAGATGCCCGCCAGGCGGATCGTGCCCGCGTCGAGCAGATCGACGAGTGCGCCGACCGACTCCTCGTACGGCACGTCCGGGTCGGGGCGGTGGAACTGGTAGAGGCCGATCGCCTCGACGCCGAGCCGCCGCGCCGACTCCTGTGCCGCCTGCTTCAGGTACTCCGGGCGGCCGTTCACCGTCCACGTCCCGTCGCCGGGGCGCAGGTGCCCGCCCTTGGTGGCGACGAGGACGGACGAGGCGTCGCCCGACCAGGTGCGCAGCGCCTCGGCGATGAGCTCCTCGTTGTGGCCGACCTCGTCGGCGTGCAGGTGGTACGCGTCCGCGGTGTCGACGAGCGTGACGCCCGCGTCGAGCGCGGCGTGGATGGTGGCGATCGAGCGCTGCCGGTCGGGGCGGCCCTCGATCGACATGGGCATGCCGCCGAGGCCGATCGCGCTGACCGGGACGTCGGCGATGTGTCGTGTCTGCATGGGCACATCCCACCCCGGCGTGGTCCGCTGCGCACGCCGGCCACGCCCGCACGGCTGCCTCCGTCGAAGGATGCAACCCGCAAGGAGCCGTCCTCCGCGGCTCGATGGCGACCCCGCCCGGTTCCTAGGTTCGAGATCGGCACCACGACCTCGACACCCAGGAGACGACCATGGCCACGCAGACCACCGCCGCGACGACGGGCACCGCGGTGCGCCTCGTCGACGTGCACAAGACCTACCCCGCCCGCGAGCCCGTCCACGCGCTGCGGGGCGTGTCCCTCGACCTGCACGCCGGGTCGGTGACCGCGATCGTCGGGCAGTCCGGCTCGGGCAAGTCCACGCTGCTGAACTGCGCCGCGGGCCTCGACACCCCCAGCCGCGGCTCGGTCGTGGTCGGCGGCCACGACCTGACGACGATGCGCCCCGACGACCTCACCCGGTTCCGCCGCGAGCACGTGGGCTTCGTGTTCCAGGCGTACAACCTCATCGGGCACCTCACGGCCCGCGAGAACGTCCGGCTGCCGCTCCTGCTCGCGGGCCGCCAGGTCGACCCGGCGTGGGAGGCGGCGCTGCTGGAGTTCCTCGGCGTGCCGGACCTCGTGGACCGGCTGCCGGGCGAGCTGTCCGGCGGGCAGGCCCAGCGGGTCGCCATCGCCCGCGCGCTCATCACACGGCCGGCGGTCGTCTTCGCCGACGAGCCGACCGGCGCGCTGGACTCGCGGACCGGGGCCGCGGTGCTCCAGGTGCTGCGGGACACGGCCGACGAGCTCGGCCAGACGGTCGTCGTCGTGACGCACGACGCGGGGGTGGCCGCCTCCGCCGAGCGGGTCGTCGTGCTCGCGGACGGGCTGGTCGTCGACCGGCTCGAGCGTCCCACCGCCGAGCAGGTCACCGCTCGCCTCCTCGCGAAGGGCCGGTGAGCACGATGTGGCAGCTCGCGTCCTCGGGCGTCCGCGCCCACCGCGGTGCGTTCGCCGGCACCGCCGTCGTCCTGGCCGTCGCCGCGGCGGTGCTCGCCGTCACGGGTGTCCTGTTCGAGTCGGGCACGCGCTCGCAGGGCGGTGCCGACCCGGCCTCCGGAGGCCTCCTCGTCGCCCTCGCCTCGTCGTACGCCGGCACCCTGATCGTCGTCGTCGTGATGGTCGTCGCGGCGACCGTCAGCCTGGCGCTGCGCAGCCGTCGCCGGGAGTTCGCGCTCCTGCGTGCCGTCGGCGCGACCCCCGCGCAGGTGCGGCGCGCCGTCACCCTCGAGGTGGGGGTCGTGTCGCTCGTGGCCGCGCCGCTCGGGGCGGTCGCAGGCCTGTTCGGCGCCCGGCTGCTGGACCCGCTGCTCGTACGCAGCGGGATGGTCGGGCCGGACTTCGTGTCGTCGCTGTCCCCGCTGCCCGTCCTGGCCGCGGTCGCGCTGATCGCGGTCACCGCGGTGCCCGTGGGGCGGCTCGGCGCCCGGGAGGCCGCCCGCACCGCACCCACCGCGGCGCTCCAGCAGAGCGCCGTCGAGGACCGCCAGGTCGGTCCCGGACGCCGTCTGACGGCCCTGGCGATGACCCTCGGCGGTCTGGGCATGGCGTTCTCGACGGTCTGGATCCCCGGCACCACCGGCAGCGCGATGGCCTCGCTGTCGGCGTTCCTGCTCATCGGTGCGGCCGCGCTCGCCGGGCCGGTGCTGGTCGGCTGGATCTTCGACCGGGTCGCCCGCATGCACCCGGCCGGTGGTCGTCCCGCCACGATGCTCGCCGTGCGCAACGTCCGCGGCTTCTCGCGACGCCTGACCACCGTCGTCGTGCCGCTCGCCCTGGTCGTCTCCGCCGCGACCATCCAGACGAGCGTGAACCAGGCACTGACGACCGCGACCGAGCAGGAGTTCGTCGCCGCGGTCACCACGGACCTCGTGGTCGCGCCCACGCAGGACGCGCCGCAGGACCTGACGGCCCAGGTCGGCGAGGTGCCCGGGGTCGCCGCTGCCGTGCCGCTCGCGACGGTCCCGGCGCAGGTCCGCACCGACAGCGAGGGCGGCGCGCTGGCCTGGGAGGCCGCCGCGCTGCGGGTCGTCCCCGCGGGCACCACCGCGCTCGACCCGGACGTCGTGACGGGGTCGCTCGCGGACATCGACGCACCGGACACCGTGGCCGTCAGCAGCGACACGGCGTTCACGTCCGGTGCCGGGCTGGGGGAGACGCTCACGCTCCGCCTCGGGGGTGACGAGGTCGACGCGACCGTCGTCGCGGTGTTCTCCCGCGGCATGGGCGTCGCGGGGGTCATCACAGGGCCGGCGACGGCCGAGGCGCACGGGCTGCCGGTCATGGCCGACACCCTCCTGGTCGACCTCGCCGACGGCGCGGACGCGGCCGCCACGACCGCGGCGATCACCGCCCTGGGCGCCACGGCGGCGGACCCGCAGACCCACATCAGCACCGCCATGAGCGGGGCCGGCGACGAGAACGAGGTCGGGACGGCGCTGCTCCTGCTCCTGCTCGCCGTCGTGGCGGTCGGGGCCGCCAGCACGCTGGCCATGACCACGGTCGCGCGGCGCGACGAGCTCGCGCTGCTGCACCGCACCGGCACCACCCGTCGCCAGCTCCTGGCCATGACCACCGTCGAGGCGGCGATCACGGGCGTGACGGCCTGGGTCGTCGGCACGCTGGCGGTCGTCCCGGCGCTGATCGGGGTGAGCGCGGGGGTGCTCGACGGGCCTCCCGTGGTGGACGTGGTGGCCTACGGCGTCGTCAGCGCAGCCGTCGTGGTCTTCGCGCTCGTCGCGACGGCGCTGGCGGCCCGCCGCACGACGCGGGTGGCGACGGCGGTCGCGTAGGGCGACCCGACGACGCACGGACCCGCCACCCCGCACCCCGGGGTGGCGGGTCCGTGCGTTCCGGACGGCCCGCACGCTCCGGACGTCGAGGCGACGCGGGCCCGAGCCGGGCGGGGTCTCAGGCCTGCAGGTCCACCCGGGCGCCCGGAGCGATGGTCGGCCCGGCGGCGTTGAGCTGCTCGACCGCGAACCCGGCGGCGGCCTTGTACCCGGCCATGAACGCGGACCGCTCCGCCGCGGGCACCACGTCGTCGATGTCGTCGAACTCCCCGCCGCACCGCTCGTCGACCAGGTCCAGCAGCCCGAACGGCCCGGCGCCGCGGTTGCGCAGGACCAGCTGCGAGACCGGTCCGCACAGCTGGGTGTCGAACGCGGCCAGCGCGGCCGGGGTGACGCCGTGCCGCAGCATCGCGGCGCCCAGGTGGCGGGCGTCCATGATCGCCTGGCTCGCCCCGTTGGACCCCGTCGGGTACATGGCGTGCGCGGCGTCGCCGACCAGCAGCACCGGACCGTCCTGCCAGGTCGGCACGGGGTCGCGGTCGATCATGGGGTTCTCGTAGACGACCTCGGCGCGCGCCAGCAGGTCGGGCACGTCGAGCCAGTCGTACGTCCAGCCGTCGAAGTGGTGCGCGACCTCCTCGACGCCGACCTGCCGGAACCAGCCGCTGCGCTGCCACGTGGTGGCGTCGACCTGCAGCTCGGCGATCCAGTTGACGGTGGCCAGGCCGGTGACGGGGTCGGTGGGGGAGATCGGGTAGACGACGACGCGGTGGCGCGCCGACCCCAGGCCGACGAACGACGAGCCGGTCCGCACGGGCGCGGCCTGCGTGGTGCCGCGCCACATCATGATCCCGCCCCAGTGGATGGGCGGCTGGTCGGGGTGCATCTGCGCGCGGACGGCCGAGTGGATGCCGTCGGCACCGACCAGCACGGTCCCGTGCTCGCGCCAGAGCGTGCCGTCGGGGTGCTGCCCCGTCGCCGTGACGGTGCCGTCGGCGTGCGTCTCGTACCCCGTCACACGGTGGCCGAGGCGGATCGCGTCGTCGCCGGCCCGCTCGCGCAGCACCTGCGCCAGCAGCAGCTGCAGCCGCCCGCGGTGCAGCGCGTACTGCGGCCAGCGGTACCCGGCGTCCAGGCCGCGGGGCTCGCTGTAGATGTCGTGGCCGTTGCGTCCGACCAGCGCCCACTCGCGTGCGGGCACGCCGATCGTGTCGAGCAGGTCGGGGCCGATGCCGAGGTCGCCGAGCTCGCGCACGGCGTTGGGCTGCAGGTTGATGCCGACCCCGAGCGGCGCGAGCTCGCGCGCGCCCTCCAGCACCGTGAACGGCACGCCGATCTGGTGCAGCGTCAGGGCGACGGCGAGCCCGCCGATGCCACCGCCGGCGACGAGCACGCGGGGTCCGGTCACGTCCGACGTCCTCATCCCACGCTGTAGAGGTCGACCTGCACGGTGCTCACGTCGCGCGCCCCGGTGCCGACGAACACCATCCGGTTGAGCCACCGGTAGTCCGGGTGGCCGCTCTCGAGGCGCGCCGTCGAGCGCATGGAGTACGACGCCGGCGGGGTGGGCTCGCCCGCCGCCAGCCGCCGCATCACCTCGGGCGGGCCGTGCCGGTACCCGGTGTTGACGACCTCGACGAGGGCGCCCTCGGGTGTCTCGAACGCGTACCGGGCGTGCAGCTCGGCCACGCCGTCGTGCGTCACGGACTGCCAGTCGGCTCCGACCCCGAGGATCGTGCCGGTGATCCGCCCGGTGACCTGCCCCCCGACGATCGGCACGATGCGCCGCTGGGCGAACCGGCCGAGGCCGAGGTCCATGATCGGGGCGAGCTCGACGCGGAGCGTGCAGAACGGCTCCACGGTCGGCGGCGGCAGTGCCAGCACGGGGTCCTCCCGGACGTCAGGGTGCGCGGCACCCTACCGGCGGCCCCGTGGGCCGCTCGGTCCCGTCTCACCGACCGCCGCCGGCCTCACCGGCTGCGGCGCCGGTTCTCCTTCTTGATCGCCTCGACCAGCTCGTCCTTGTCCATCGTCGACCGGCCGGCGATGTCCAGGCGCTTGGCGACGTCGTACAGGTGGCGCTTGGAGGCGTTGGCGTCGACGCCCTCGGCGGTCCGGCGCGACGTGCCCCGGCCGCCCTCGGCCTGGGCGTCCGAGGGGCCGTTCTCGTCCTTCGGCTCCCAGTGGTCCCCGACCTTCTCGTGCGTGTGCTTGAGGGCGGAGTAGGCGACGCGGTGCGCCCGCTCGGCGTCGTCGTACTCGTCGGCGGCCGCGTCGTGCGCCTTGGCGAACGTGCGCTGGGCCTTGGCGTCCGACCTCTGCAGCGTGCTCGGCAGCTCGCCCTGCTTCGGCTTCCCGCTCTTCGTCGTCTTGGGCATGGTCGCTCCCGTCGGCATCCGGTTCCCCTCCGGGCCATCCTGCGACGCGGTGCCGCCCCGTGCACGGCGGGAGGGTGGGCGACGCGGCCGCGCGTGGGGGGTGGACGGTGGGGCGGCCACGCCGGAGGACTCGACCTGGAGCAGGAGCCGCGGCGGTCACGGAGCGGTCCGCGACGAGCGTCGGTAGCGTGGCGGGATGCCCGTCCCGGAGCCGCCGCGCCGCCTGCTCGAGTGGTACGCCGACCAGCCCCTGCTCCGGGCCGTCGTGCCCGGCGTCGTGCTCGCGGCGCTCGGCCTGCTCGTCTTCTGGGGCATGTTCGACGCGGTCCAGGAGCGCGACGACTTCTCCCTGTGGGACCGGCCGGTCCTGGAGTTCCTGGTCGGCGTCCGCAGCGACGCCGTCACGGCTGTCCTCGCCGCGCTGACGTTCGTCACGGGTCCGACGGTGCTGCCGATCATCGTCCTCGTCGCGTGCGTGGCCTGGGGCGTGCTCCGACGCGAGTGGTGGCGGCCGCTCCTGCTCGCCGGCGCCATGATCGCCTCGACGCTGCTCTCGCTCCTGGTGAAGGGCCTGGTCGCCCGGCCCCGCCCGCCGGAGGAGACCATGTACATCCCCGGCTCGGAGACGACCGGGTCGTTCCCGTCCGGCCACACCATCGGCACGGCGACCTTCCTGCTGGTCGCCGGCTACCTCGTGGCCAGCCGGCGGCGGACCTGGCCGGTCGTCGTCGGCTGGTTGGTCGTCGGTGTCCTCGGTGCCACGGCGGTCGCACTCAGCCGCCTGTACCTCGGCTACCACTTCCTGACGGACGTCGTCGCGGCGGCCGGCCTGGCCGTCGTCGTGCTCGGCGTCGTCACCGTGGTGGACCGGGTCCACGTCGTGCGCGGCCTGCCCCCGACCGAGCCGGAGCCCGGCTGGAGCCCGGAGCCGCCGCCGGCGACCGACCCCCAGCCTCACGCCTCCGCGCAGGCGTCACCAACGTCATGACCCAGAACACCTAGAGCGCGCCTCCTCGGGCGACGGCGACGCTTGTCGCGGCCTGAGCGAGACCGGCGGACCACACCGAGCGCCACCGGTCCGACTGTCGGCCGGGCGCCCGTACCGGTTGGGTGTTCGTCCATGACGAGGTGGGGCAGCAGTTCGTGCTGCGCTCGGTGTCCCTGCGGCGCGGGCTCGCGGTAGCGGGCGAAACGCCCACATCGGACTGTGACTGGGTGATATCGTCACGTGACTCTTCGACCGGGAAGAGTGTTCTGACCCTCCCGAAGGCAAGGGATTGGAAAGCATGGCAAGCAGGGGTGTCATTAAGAGGCTCGTGGTGTGTGCTGCAGTGGCGATCTCGTCAACTCTCGTCGCCCCCGTGGCGGCGATGGCTGTCGAGGTCCAGGTCGATTCCTGGGATGCTCTTGAAGTTGCCGTGGACGGCTTCGCTGCGGGCCTCGAAGAGAACTCGGTCGAGGAGACGATCGCGTTGGTGAACGCGATCCCCGCGGGAGAACTGGAGAGGCGGTCGGGTGCCGCGCTGACCGGTGAGGTGGCCAGTTGGTCCCTGCCGAGCGGTGAGGACCTCGTGGTGGCCAGGACTCACGACGTCCTCGGGCTCTCCTCGCTCGCGCTCCGCCTGGACGGCAATGACGTCGTGCACACCGGTGAGACGTACGCGGAACTCCTTGACAGCGGCGAGGTCCAGCTGCGGCAGTGGGCGGACGGCGACCTGGTCGGCACGACCACCTTCAAGGCGACGGGACGCAACCAGGTTCGCACTACGACCGTGCAGCTCGCTACGGGCGTTCCGATCTCCACGACGACGACCGAGAACGTCGGATCTTCGAAGGGTTTGTCGTTCTCCAGTGCCGGCAACGGAGCCACCACCAACGCGACGTGGCATGCGTTCTCGACCTCGCGCTTCTTCTCGTGCACCGACAAGGCCGGTGTCGCAGGCTGGGTCATCGGCGCGTTCTTCGCGATCTGCGGGGCCTCGGGAATCGTGACTGCGGGGACCGCGCTCGTCGCCTGCGCACTCGGCATCGCCGGGACAGGTGGGGCGCTGGGGGCGTGCGTCGCGTACGCGACCTACTGGTGAACCCTGATCGTCAACGTTCACGTCGAGGAGAGGGAATGACGATGAGAGGACGAGAGACATCCGGTGGCTGGTCTTGGCGCCAGCTCCTCCCGGGGGGCGCGGCTGTCGCTGTCGTGATCGCACTCGCACCGGTTCCGCACATCGTCTCGGTGGCCGCGTGGGCAGTGGCACTGGTGGCCGGACTTGCTGCCACGCAGCTCGCGCGCCGCGCCTACCTCGCGACTCAGGAACGTTCAGGGTCTCGACCGGGGCTCCCGCTGGCATCGCCTCTCGTGCTCACGCTCTTCGCCGGTGTGGGCGTGGCTGCGGGAGTCGCCTTCCTGCGACCCGAGACGGTGGTGGGGGCCATGGCCGTGGCGGTCGTCTGCGCGGTCGCTCTGATAGTCCTGCGCTTCCGCTCGCTCCGCGGTGCGCGACATGCGAGCACGGACGACGGAAGGTGACCTCAGGTCCCTCAGGAGCTGGGCTGCCCCCGAGGGGCAGCCCAGCTTCCTCGTGATGACCAAGGCAGGGTGGAAGGTTCGGACATGTCGCGGGCGGTCGTGATCGGCACGACGGCTGTCGGCAGCCGCGCTCACGGCGTCGCCGGGACCGCCTCCCCGCGCTTCGCGCGCTGGATCTGCTCGTACACGTGCGTGCGCAGCTCGGTGAACCGCGGCAGCGCGCGGGTGGTGAGCTGGTCACGCTCGGCGGGTAGGTCGATCGTCAGGTCCTCCTGGACGAACGTCGGGGAGCTCGACAGCACGAGCACCCGCTCGCCCAGGTAGACCGACTCGTCGATGTCGTGGGTGACGAACAGGACGGTGGCTGACCGCGGCGCTCGCACTGCGTGCCTACGGGCTGCCCGTCACCATGCTCGAGGCGGGCCCCGAGGGGCGGCAGCGGCCCGGCAGCCGGGCGATCTTCACGCACAGCCAGACCCTGCAGATCCTCGACCGGATCAGTCCCGGGCTCGGCGCCGAGCTCTACCGCCACGGCGTCTACTGGAACACCCAGCGCACGTTCCACGCCGGCAAGGAGGTGTACGCCAAGACGTACCCCGACCCGCCCGCGGGCGTGTACCCGCACTTCAAGAGCCTGCCGCAGGTGCAGATCGAGGCGTACCTGCAGGCCCGGGCGGTGGCCGCGGGGGTCACGTTCGCGTGGGAGCAGGAGATCGCGGACGTCACGACCTCCGACGACGGCGACGTGCTGACGACGGCGGCCGGGCGCCGCTGGGACGCGTCCTACGTGGTCGGCGCCGACGGGTCGTGGTCGGTGGTGCGCAAGCAGGTCGGCGCCCGCATGGAGGGCACGCGGGACGAGGGCTGGTACGTCGTCGTCGACGTCGCCGAGAAGGACGAGCCGAGCCTGCCGAACGAGCGGCACTTCCACTACGCCCACCCGGCGGTCGACGGCCGCAACGTGCTGATCGTGCCGTTCGCCGGCGGGTACCGGGTCGACCTGCAGCTCACCGAGAAGGACGACCCCGAGGAGCTCGCGTCGCAGGAGGGGGTGCGCGGCTGGCTCGACGCGGTCCTGCCGCCCGGGTACGCCGAGCGCACCACGTGGGTGTCGACCTACCAGTTCCTGCAGCTCGTGGCGCACGACTTCGCCGACCCGTACCGCCGCGTGCTGCTGGTGGGGGAGGCGGCGCACCTGTTCGCACCGTTCGGTGCGCGGGGCCTGAACTCGGGGGTCCCCGACGCCGAGGCCGCGGCCATCGCGATCGCCGCCTCGACCCGCGCGACCGGCGCCGCTGCCCGCACGCCCGTCGAGGCGTTCGCGCTCGCACGCCGGTCCGCGGCGCTGTTCAACCGCGACGCGGCCGGGGAGGCGTTGGCGCACCTGCGCCCGGACGAGGAGACGGCCGCGCGCGTGCTGGCCGCCGCGGAGCGCGCGCCGCAGGACGCCGAGGCGTCGGTGTGGCTCGAGAAGGCGCCCTACGGCCCCCGCGGCGTCCACCGGGCGGAGACGGTCTACCGGTACTGACCACGTGCTGGACCCGCGGGTCCGCGAGACCGGGCTGGGCTGCCTGATGGCGCAGCATGCGCACGCAGATCCCGGTCTCGCGGGAGCGCCTGCCCGTCAGGTGACCAGCAGGTCCCGGAGGCGTCGTCGGGTGTCCTCGTCGAGGGCGATGACGTCGAGCAGCCGGTCGACGTCGGCCGCGGCCTCCTGCGCGACGGGGACCGCCTCCGCGCGGAACGCCTCGACCGGGGCTTCGTCCCAGGTCGACTGCCGGTCGTCGGCGTGCTCGCCGCGCCCGGCGACCTCGCGCACGGACTGCGCCCAGTCGGCGGCGACGTGCTCGGGCGGGACGCCGGCGTTCGCGAGCAGCAGGGTCACCACCAGGCCGGTACGGTCACCTCAGCGCTGCGTCGTCGGTCGCTCGGCGGGGACCGTCCGGTAGTGGTCGGGGGCGTCGACGAACCGGACGGGCAGCTCGGGCACGAGGTCCGTCAGCCAGCGGGCGTACTCGGCCATCCCCGCCTCCTCCGACGGCGCGTGCCCCACGACGACCATGCCGGCGCACGTGCCCGCGGCGACCGCGTCGGCGGCGTACTCCCCGATCTCCCACTCGTGGCCCTCGCCGATCACGAGCACGTCGACGTCCGGGCGGGCCAGGGCGGGGCGGTTGAGCGCGAACCCCTGGAACCCGGGCTGCAGCTCGACCGTCGACACCGACGCCCCGGGGTCGCCGACGTACCGCAGCGCGCGAGCGCCGAGGCTCTGCGCGACGTGCGCCGCCAGGTCGCCCAGGGTCGTGGCCGGCAGGTCGTAGACGCCCGGGTCGTCCGCCCGCTCGGCGTCGAGCCAGCCGAGGGCCCGCGCGACGCCGGTGAGGATCCCGTCGGGCTCGCGGTCGTGCCAGGCGTCGTGCGCGCGCAGCACGCGCAGCCCGTGCTCGGCGACGAACGCCGCCTTCGCGGCGTGCACCGGGTCGCCGGCGGCCGCGAGGTCGTCGTGCGACGTGCCCTGGTGGTCGAAGTACAGCGGCTCGTGGGTGATGACGAGGTCCAGCCCCTGCTCGACCGCCCGCCGCAGGACGTCGAACGTCGCCATCACCGTCACGGCGATCCCGCGGACCGGGGCGTCGGGGTCCCCGGCGAGGAACCCGTCGACCGTCGTCGCCCGCCGCGGCGCACCCACGTGCGCGTCGATCCGCTCCGCCACCTGCTGCGCCGTCATCGCCACGGGCGCCACCCTAGCCACGACGTGCCCGGTACGGAGTCCTCCGTACGTCGCGCCGTCCCGGTCGGGTGGCTCGATCGGAAGCGTTTCGACGGTTGCCGCGGCCGCCGCCGCCGCCCAGTGTCGAGGGACGTCATCCGTCGCCCCGGAGGTCCACATGCCACGCTTCTCACCCGTCCGCCGCCTCGTCGCGGCGGCCGGTGCCCTCGGGCTCGGTGTCGCCCTGCTCGCCGGGTCGGTCGTCCTCGCGGCGCCCGCATCGGCGCACGGTGCGGTGTCCGACCCGCCGTCACGCATCTACGGCTGCTGGGACCGGTGGGCGAACGCCCACACCGACCCGGCCATGGCGACGCAGGACCCGATGTGCTGGAACGCGTGGCGCGCCGAGCCGCAGGCCATGTGGAACTGGAACGGCATGTTCAAGGAGAACGTCGGTGGTCGCCACGAGCAGGCGATCCCCGACGGGAAGCTCTGCTCGGCGGACAACCCGCTGTACGACGCGGCGAACACCCCGGGAGCGTGGCGGGCCACCCCGGTGCCGTACGACTTCCGGCTCACCCTGCGCGACCCGTCCAACCACGGCGCCGACTACCTGAAGATCTACGTCACCAAGCAGGGCTACGACGCCCGGACGAAGCCGCTCGCGTGGTCGGACCTGGAGCTCCTCACGACGACCGGGCGCTACGCCCCGTCGAGCCCGTACGTCACGGACGTGAGCATCCCGCGGGACCGCACCGGGCACCACGTGGTCTTCACCATCTGGCAGGCGAGCCACCTCGACCAGCCGTACTACCAGTGCAGCGACGTGCTGCTCGGCGGCGCCACCCCGGCACCGAACCCGACCACCCCGGTGCCGAACCCGACGACCCCGGCCCCGAACCCGACCACGCCGGTGCCGAACCCCACGACGCCCGTGCCGAACCCGACGACCCCCGTGCCGAACCCGACGACGCCGGCCCCCGGACCGTCGGGCTGCACCGCCACGGTGTCCGTCGTCAGCGCCTGGCAGGGCGGCTACCAGGCGACCGTGACGGTGACCGCCGGGACCAGCGCGATCACCGGGTGGAGGGCGACCGTGGACGGCGCGACCATCACGCAGGCGTGGAACGGCACGGCCTCCGGCAGCACCATCACCTCGGCCGGGTGGAACGGGGCGCTCGCACCCGGGGGGACGGCCACTGCCGGGTTCCTCGGCAGCGGGAGCGCGAGCGACCTCAGCGCCACCTGCACCGCGTCCTGACCCGCTGGGCACAGGCCCGACCACCACGAGAGCCGCACGTCCGTCCGGGCGTGCGGCCCTCGTGCGTCCCGGGCGCGTGCGGGGGCGGGCGTCGTGCGTAGGTGCCGCGCGGGGAGAGAATGGGGGCCGCTGGATCTGTTTCGACGAGGAGTTCACCGTGCCGCAGGGAATCGTCCGCTGGTTCGACACCGAGCGAGGCTTCGGCTTCCTCGACCTCGGGGAGGATGCCGAGGACCTGTTCGTCCACGCCTCCGAGATCGTCGGGGACGACAACCGCAAGGTCCTGAAGGAGGGGCAGGAGGTCGAGTTCGAGCTCGGCGAGGGCGACCGCGGGCCGCAGGCGCGCAACGTCCGGGTCATCGGTGAGTACGCCGCCGACACCCCCGTGGGCCAGCTCGGCACCGTCTCCTGGTACGAGCCGGCCAAGGGCTACGGCTTCATCACCCCGGACAGCGGTGAGGCCGAGATCTTCGCGCACAGCTCCGCCATCATCGGCGGCGGCGTGCTCCGCGAGGGGCAGCGGGTCGCGTTCATGGTCGTGCCCGGCGAGAAGGGCCCGCAGGCGGAGCCCCTGATGCCGCTGGGCGCGAACGCCGCCCCGGCCGCGGTGTCCGACGGCGCCGACGGCACCATCACGTTCTTCGACGCGGACAAGGGCTTCGGGTTCGCCCGGCCCGACGCCGGCGGCGAGGACGTGTTCGTCCACGCCAAGACGCTGATCGGGACGGTCAGTCTCGCCGAGGGTGACCGCATCAGCTTCACCGTCGCCGAGAGCGACCGTGGGCCGCAGGCCCACGACGTGCGGCTCGTCGGCGGCCAGGCGCGCCGCGGTGCGCCCGCCGGCCGTGGTGCGCCCGCCGGGCGTGGTGCACCCGCCGGTCGCGGTGCGCCCGCCGCCGGTCGGGGTGCACCTGCCGGTCGCGGCAGGACCGAGCGGCCGCGGGGTTCGGGTGCGCCGGTGCGCGGCGGCACGGGCACGGTCGCGCGCTACGACGCGGAGCGCGGCTTCGGCTTCATCACCCCCGACGCCGGTGGGGACGACCTGTTCGTGCACGTGTCGGTCGTGCGCGGCTCCGACGACGGGCTCTACGAGGGCGACCGGGTCACGTACGAGGTTCGCCAGAGCGACCGCGGGCCGCAGGCGGACCGGGTCGAGCTGCTCTGACGCCGCCCTCCCACTCGCGTTCCGCCCTCTCGCCCAGGTGACCACTGGTCAGTTGGGGGCACTGGTCTGCCTCTCAGCTGCTCCCAGGTGACCAGTGGTCAACTGGAGGCGCAGCCAGGTGACCACTGGTCAGTTGGGGGCACTCACCTGCCCCTCAGCTGCTCCCAAGTGACCAGTGGTCAGCGGAGGGTCGGCCAGGCCTATGCGCTCGCGCGCCAGGCCGCGAACAGGCGCAGCTTCGCGAACAGGTCCTCCAGGACGAGCCGCACGTCGACGTGCGTCCACACCCGCATCGGCGGGGCGTCGGGCCGCTCGACGTACCGGCCGTCGTCCGTCAGCCCCGGCTTGGGGCGCGTGACGAACCGGGACGACGACGCGTCGCCCGTCCAGTAGGTCCGCAGGGCGGTGAGCGCCACCAGGCAGGAGTCGCCCAGCACGTACGCCTCGCTGGGCGGGCGCGAGGGGTTCGCGTGCCGCCGCATCTCCGCGCGGAGCTCCTCGTCGAGGTGGCGGCCCAGCGGCCCGGCCGCCCGCACGCGCGTGCGTGACTCCGCGTCGGACAGCACGCACGTCGCGAACGTGCCGCGGGGGATCTGCCAGAGGTCCAGGCCGGGCGCGTCGAACACGACCTGCGCGGCGCGCACGTCGATCGACAGGTTGTACTCCTCGTCGACCGACCGGGGCGCGGCGAGCCACGGCACGGGCTCGTGCTCGAACCCGCCGATCCACACGACCGTGAACCGGCCCGCGATCTCGGGGTGCGCCAGGTACGCCGACGCGAGATCGGTGAGCCCGCCGCCCGCGACGTAGAACAGCGGGCGCGGGTCGTCGCGCATCGCCTCGGCGACGATCCGCTCGGTCGCCGCGGACCGCTGCGGCGTGCGCAGGTCCGTCAGGGTCTCCTCCGAGCCCGCGACCACGACGTCGGTCGACGTCAGGCCCATGCGCGCGAACAGGTCCTCGACCACACGCACCCCGTCGGCCGCGCTCGTCTCCGACCGGCCACCGTGGTCGTGGCGCAGACCCGACGACACGATCAGCGAGATCTCCACCGACGGCGACAGCAGGTGGTGGACCAGCTGGAACAGGTCGTCCGGGTCGCCGGCGAAGTCGTTGTCGACGATCAGCCGCGCGGAGGCGGGCGCGGGCGGGGCGTCCGCGAGCCACGGGTGCTCCCCGAGGCGCCACAGCGGGCCGGCGGGGACAGCGGGGACGGGCGGGACGGTCGCCATGTCACGAGGGTAGGCACGGCCGGGACGCGGGCCGCCGGGCCTGCCAGGGGTGCGTCGGGTGGGTCCTCGCTGCATGCCGCCTTTGCCCCCAGCGCGCCGCAGCGATGGGATGGGCGGGTGGACGCGGTGGCGCGGGTGCGGTGGGCGCAGGTCGGGGCCGGTGGGCACGTGGCCCGGCGCACCAGCGCCTGGTGGGAGCGGCTCGTCGCGGCACGCGAGGGCCGTGCCCCGCAGCGGCTCGTCCACGCGGTGCTCGAGGTCGTCGTCGACGGCTCCGTGCGGAGCGTCGACATGGCCCCGACGTGGGGGCGGTCGGCGGGGGCGCGGCGCGTCGTCGTCACCGGCCCCGTCGGGTCACGGCTGCTGGGATGGTGGCCCTTGTTCCGGTACGAGCTGCGCGTGGTCGACGCGCCCGCCCCGCCCGACCACGTCCTGCACGTGAGCGACGACCTCCCGCTTCCGGCCGACGTGCTCGACGACCTGGCACTCGTGCCGGCGCTCACGTGGGGGCGGGACGAAGCGGGCGCGGGGGACATGTGGACGTCGAACTCGGTGGTGTCGTGGCTGCTGGAGCGGCACGGCGTGACGTCGGTGGGGCCACCGGCCGGTCACCGCGCGCCGGGCTGGGACGCCGGGCGGTGCGTCGCGCGGCGGTGACGCGCTCAGCCGGTGGGCACGCCGTGGACCTGCCTCCGCCGTTCGCCGACGCGGTTCCGACCGACGGGCTGACTGTCGTGGGGAGGGGCTTCCGCCTCGAGGTGTCGAGCTCGACGGCGTCTGGCGGAAGCGCGGGCGGGAGATCGACTGCGCCGCCGCACTCCGTCTCTCCGAGCGGTCGGTCCGGCGTCTCCTCCTCACACCGCATGTCTCCGTCGAGCTGACGGCGGACCAGTTCCGGGTGCTCGTGACGGACTACTGCCGCCTGTTCGGCCCTGGCCCCGGGGACCCCGTGGCAGAGGCGTTCCTGCACGTCTACGGCCGCCGCGAGCACGGTGCCGACCACCGCGTCCTCCTCGCGTCGGTCGTCCAGTGGTGACCGCACCAGGAGCCGCCGCGCGAGGTCGTCCTCCCGCAAGGCTCGCGCCGGATCCTGCGTCTGGTGCTGGTCGCGTGTCACCCTGAGGCCGTGCACCCTGAGGCGCCCCGTCGTCCGGGATCCGACCCAGCGCGCGTCGCCCTGACCATCGACGACGTCGCGCGACGGGTGCTCGCGGCAGTCCCGACGACGACCCGCGCGCTGATCGCGGTCGACGGCGTCGGAGCGAGCGGCAAGACCTCGTTCGCCCGGGCGCTGGCTCGGCGCATCACCACCCGGCCCGTCGTGCTGCTGCACGCGGACGACTTCCTCCAGCCTCCGGCCGTGCGGTACGCGCGCGGTCGGTACTCGCCGGAGGGCTTCTGGCGCGACGCGTTCGACACCCCCGCGCTGCGGGCGACGCTCGACCACCTGGCCGCCGCCGGCGACGGTCGGTACCGGACCTCGTCCGGCGACCCGAGCGACGCGACAGGCAGCGGGCCCAGCACGGCGCCCGTCGACGCGCTCGTCCTGGTCGAGGGCGTCTTCCTGCACCGGGACGAGCTCGTCGACCGGTGGGACCTGTCGGTCTGGCTCGACGTGCCGCCGGGGGAGGCGGCCCGGCGGATGGTCGCGCGCGACGGACTGGCCCCTGACGACCCGCGCCTGGAGCGCTACGCGGGGGCCCAGCGCCTGTACGCCGCCGCCGCGCGCCCCTGGGAGCGGGCGGCGATGGTGATCGACGTGTCCGATCCGGCGGCGATGCGGGTGGTCGACCGGCCCGGTCCGGCCTGACGCCCGGGCGACACCACGACGTGCGGGGTCACGACGTGCTGCGTCACGCGGACGTCGTGGCGCCGGCATCCACGGGCGCGGTCAGCGGGTCCGCGGCGCGGCGGCTGCGGCCCTCGTCGGTGACCGTTGCGAACCCCTCGCGCACCCAGTACTCGTACCCGCCGATCAGCTCCCGCACGCGGGTGTAGCCCAGCTCGGCCAGCGCCAGCGCGCCCCACGTGCTGCCGTTGCAGCCCGGCCCCCAGCAGTAGACGACGACGTCCGCGTCGCGGTCCGGCAGCAGGTCGGCGGCGCGGGCGGTGAGCTCGGCTCCGGGGACGTGCACGGCACCGGGGATGCGCCCCTGCCGCCACCCCTCCGCGGAGCGGACGTCGACGACGACCGGCGCGCGGCCGGCGGCACGGTCCGCGGCGAGGTCCGCGGGGTCGGTCTCGTAGGTGAGCTTGGCGGCGAAGAAGTCGCGGGCGGTGATCGAGGTCTGCATGCCCACCATCGAACGCGCGCCGCGCCCCGCTGACCAGGCACTCCGCACGGCGAATCGGGCATCTCGCCGGGGATCCGCTGGTACGTTTCGCGTCGTGCCGACGAATCCACGCCTCGTGCTCGACGCCACCGACCACCGGATCCTCGAGCACCTGCAGCGCGACGGTCGGCTGAGCGTCGCCGACCTCGCACGGGCGGTGAACCTGTCCGCCAGTGCGACGGCCGACCGGGTCCGCCGCCTCACCGACGCGGGCGTCATCACCGGGTACACCGCGACCGTCGACCCGCAGGCCCTGGGGTACGCGATCACCGCGTTCGTGCGCCTGGCCTACCCCTCGGGCAACTACCGGCCCTTCCACGACCTGGTCGACACCACGCCGGAGATCGTCGAGGCGCACCACGTCACCGGCGCCGACTGCTTCGTCATCAAGGTGATCGCCCGCTCGATGCCCGACCTGGAGCGGCTCACCGGCAAGCTCGCGACGCTGGGCTCCATCACCACGAGCGTCGTGTACTCGACCACGGTCCCGCGCCGGAACCTCGTCCCGGCCTGACCTCGCCCGGCTGTCCCGGCGCGGCCTCGCTCTCGGTCCGCGCCTGGATCTCGCCGTACGACGTCGCGCCCGGCGGCGTCCCGTCGTCCCGCACACGCCGTGCGACGTCGACGGCTGCGTCGAGCGCCGCGCGGTAGAGCAGGGAGCCGGTGCTCACCCTCCGGACGCCGAGCTCGGCCAGGCGGGACAGCGGGTGCACCGGCGTGGCCAGGACGTTCAGCGGGGCGCCCACCGCCCCGACGAGATGGCGGATCTGCGCGGCGTCGAGCGCACCGGGCACGAAGACGCAGTCGGCGCCCGCCAGCACGTACCGCTGCGCACGCCGCGTGGTCTCCTCGAGCGTGGCCGACTCCCCGAGCCAGAAGGTGTCGACGCGGGCGTTGACGACCAGCCGGGGGCAGCGGTCGCGGACGGCCGCGATCTTGTCCGCGTGCCGCTCGGGGTCGACGAGCCGCCCGCCGGTGCTGTCCTCGAGGTTGACGCCCGCGACCTGCAACGAGGCGACGAAGGCGGCCACGGCCTGCGGGTCGTCGTCGAACCCGTCCTCGAGGTCGACCGTCACCGGCACCGGCAGGTGGGCGAGGCTCCCGGCGAGGTCCGCCGTGAGGTGCCGCACCGCGCGTGACCCGTCGAGGACGCCCGCGCCGGCGGCGAGCCCGAGGCTGGTCGTCCCGACCGCCGCGAACCCGGCCCGCACCAGTGCGAGCGCCGAGGCGACGTCCCACGCGTTGGGGAGCACGAACGGGCCGGGCCCCCGGTGCAGCGCGCGCAGCGCCTCGCCCGACGCCGCCGTCACGGCAGCGCCGCCGTGGCGAGGCGGATCGCGAGCGTCCGGCCGGGGCAGGCGTGGTGGCCGCGGCCGAACGGCGCGTCGGTGAGGTCCACCTCGACGACCTCACCGTCCGGGGCGATCCGCCGGGTGCTCGGCACCGGGGGGCGCGGGTCGCCCGTGCGCAGCCGGTCGACCAGCGTGCGCGTCGCGGCGTGCGCCTGCACGAGGACGCCGACGCGTGCGGCGGTGCGCTCGTCGCGCGGGCCGAGCGCGGCGACGAGGCGGTCGGCGGCGGCGTCCGCCTCGGGCGACTGCGGTGCGTGGGGCTGGTAGGCGTCGGCCACCAGCGCGACGTCCGGTACGTGGGCGGCCGGTAGCCCGAAGGCGAGGAGGAGGCGCTCCGTCGGGTCGCCGCCCGGCTGGACCCGGGGCGTGAGGTCCGCGATGACGGCCGCCACGACCTCGCGCCTGCGGGTGTGCGACGGGCCTTCGCTGAACCGGACCACGTGGGCGCGCAGCCACGCCACCCCCGCGTCGGCGGCGGGCACGTCGGGCACGCGCAGCGCGGGGTCCTCCAGGGCCGACGACGGTGCGGTTCTCATGCGGGGAGTCTGCGCGGGGGACGGTTCGGCGAGGGCCGAACCGTCCCGGTCGCGGCACGGTCGGCGGTCGCGCCACGGACCGGACGGAGTGGGCGGACCGGACGGAGCATGATGGCCGGGTGCCCCTCACACCGGCTTCGATCGCGCGGTTCGCGGCGCTCCTGGGCGACGAGACACGCGCCGGGATGTGCCTCGCGCTGCTCGACGGGCGCGCCTGGACGGCCGGCGAGCTGGCCCGCCACACCGGGGTGGCCCCCTCGACGGCGACCGAGCACCTCAGCGCGCTGGTCGGCGCGGGTGCCCTGACGGAGCGCCGTCAGGGCCGGCACCGCTACGTGCGCCTCGCGGGGCCGGAGGTCGCACGCCTGCTCGAGGACCTCGGCGTGCTGGTCGGTGAGTCCGTCCGGCCGTCGTCGTTCCGCGCCGTGCATGCTGATGCGCGGCTGCGCGCGGCGCGCACGTGCTACGACCACCTCGCCGGTGCGGCCGGCGTCGCGCTGCTCGACGGGATGGCCGGCGCGGGGTTCCTCACGGCGGGCGACGCCCCGGCGCTCACCCCGGCAGGGTCCCGGTGGTTCTCCGGGCTCGACGTCGAGCCGGGTGCCGACGCACGCCCGACCGCGCGCGCGTGCCTCGACTGGACCGAGCGTCGCGAGCACCTCGGGGGGTCGCTCGGTGCGGCGCTCCTCGCGACCGCCCTGCGCCGGGGCTGGGTCCTGCGGGTCGAGTCCCTGCCGCGGGCGCTCACCGTGACGGACGCCGGCCGCGACGCGTTCCGCACGCACCTGGGCGTCGACCTCGGCGCGCCCGGTGGAGGAGGTGGACAGCCATGAGCGGCGCGGGGTCCGTCGTCGTCACCGGTGCGAGCGGCGGTGTGGGGAGCGCGATCGCCGAGCACCTGGCGGCGCTCGGGCACGTCGTCGTCAACCTCGACCCGGCGGCACCCGCGCACGCGACGCCCGGCGTGCACCACGTCCGGGCGGACGCCGGTGACGCCGACGCGGCGACCGCTGCGGCGGAGCTCGCCGAGTACCACGCGCCGCTGACCGGCTGGGTCAACAACGCCGCGGTCTTCCAGGACGCGGACCTCGCGACGGCGACCGCCGCGCAGGTCAGCGAGCTCGTCCGACGCAACCTCGACCTCGCCGTCGTCGGCTGCTCCACGGCCGTGCGGCACCTGCTCGCGCACGGCCGGCCCGGCGCGATCGTCAACGTGTCCTCCCACCAGGCGCAGCGGCCGGTGCGCGGCGCGCTGCCGTACGCGGTCGCGAAGGCCGCTGTCGAAGGCCTCACGCGGGCAGCGGCCGTGGACCACGGGCCGGCGGGCATCCGGGTCAACGCGGTCGCGCTCGGCTCGGTGACGACCGCGCGCTACGAGGAGTACCGCCGCGAGCACCCGGGGGTCGACGCGCAGATGGCCGCCCTGCACCCGCTCGGCCACGTGGGCCGCCCGCAGGACGTGGCGCGCGTCGTGGCCTTCCTGCTGTCGCCCGACTCCGCGTTCGTGACGGGTGCGGTGCTGCCCGTCGACGGGGGTCGCGGCGCGCTCGGCCAGGACCCCGAGGGGGTCTAGGGCCGGGCGACGAACGGCTCACGTCGTCCGGCCCGTCGCCCGCGGGCGGTATCCCGCGGCGCGGCTGCGTCCTCCTCCCGTCAGAATCCGGGAGGCCCGCCATGCCCGACGACCGCGACCGCAACGACCGCGACCGCAACGACCGCGACCGCAACGACCGCGACCGCCTCGTCCTCGACCGCCCGGCCGACGCCGCCCACGCCGCGCGCCTGCTCGCCGCGGGACGTCCCGTCGCGCACGGCTTCGCGAACATCTACGCCCTGACGGCCCACGCCGACGCGGTGCAGCGGCTCAACGTCCTCAAGGGCCGGCCCCGCGACCAGACGGGCAGCCTCACGGCGGCGACGGGGCACGTGCTCGACGCGTTCGACCTCTCCCGGCTCCCGCGCAACGTGCCCCCGAGCCTGGTGGCCGACGTCGTCGACGCCTTCGCGGTGGTCGGCCCGTTCGGGTTCCGCGGCCCTGCGGCCGCCCACGTCCCGGCCGGCCTGACGGCGCGCGACGGGCCCACGACGACGACCCAGGTGATCGTCCCGGGCGACGCGTGCCCGTCGCAGCGGTTCCTCGCAGCGGCTGCGGACGCCGTCGGCGGCGGCCTGCTCGCGATCACGTCGGCGAACCGGTCGCGGCACGTCACGGGCGACGCGGACGCACCCGCCCACTGGCGTGCCGACGCCCTGCGCGCCGAGCTCGCCGACGTCGCCGACGTCGTCGTCTGGCTCGAGCACGCCGACGAGGCCGCCGCCCGCGCGCGGTTCGGGCGCCACACGCCCGTCTCCACGAGCATCCTCGCGCTGCACCGCGCCGAGCGGGTGCGGGGTCGCGTCCACCTGGTCCTCGAGCGGCACGGCTCGCTGGGTGCCGACGACGTGGCGCGGGTGCTCAAGGGCCTGGGCCTGCGCCTCACCGTCGGGCCGCGGGCGGCGGTGCGGCTCACCCCCCGCTCCTACGCCCCTGAGCCGGCGGCGAGGCCCGTCGGACGGCCCGGGGTCGCGGTCCGGTGAGGTCGCGCGACCGGCGGGCTGGTGCCGCTGCGGACGTGCTGGGACCCTTGCGCCCATGACAGCGACGCCCGCCGACCCGGAGTGCGTCTTCTGCGCGATCGCCGAAGGCCGGGCCGAAGCCAGCGTGGTGTTCGAGGACGACACCGTCGTCGTCTTCATGGACCTGCACCCCGTCAACCCGGGCCACCTCCTCGTCGTCCCGCGCGCGCACGCCGTGGGCCTCGAGGACCTCGACCGGGTCACGGGTGCGCGCGTCTGGACGGTCGGGCACGACATGGCCAGGGCCCTGCGCGCCTCGACCCTGCGCTGCGACGGCATCAACGTCGTCCTCTGCGACGGGAAGGCCGCGTTCCAGACGGTCTTCCACGTCCACCTGCACGTCATCCCGCGCCACACCGGCGACGGGTGGACCCTGCCGACCGACCCGCCGGAGCGGGCCAAGGCGCTCCGCGACCGTGACGCGGCCGCGATCAGGGACGCGCTCGCCCTCGTGCGCTGATCGGCGCCCGCGCCGCTGCGGACGCCGGAGCGGGGCGACGTGGGACGCCCCGTCCGGGTCCACGCGCGTGACCCGCGGATCGGGTCTAGATTCCGGCACCATGGACATGCTGACAGGGGGCGAGATCGACCAGGCGCAGCTGGCCGACTGGCGCAAGCTGGCCCAGGGCCTGCACGCCCGGTACCTGGTCGACGACTTCGGCACCGGCGCCCGGTTCCTCGCCGCGGTGGGCGAGGCGGGCGACGCAGCCGGGCACCACCCGACCGTGGCGATGAGCACGGGCCACGTCGACCTCAAGCTGGTCAGCCCGGACGCGGTCTACCGCGACGGCGAGGGCACCGACCACGTCGTCGAGTGGGTCACCCGGAAGGACGTCGACCTGGCCCGGCAGATCACGCAGATCGCCGCCGAGCACGGGCTGGCCCCCGACCCGGCCTCGGTCAGCGTCGTCGAGCTGGGTCTCGACGCGACGGACTCCGCGACCGTCGCGCCTGTCTGGGCCGTGCTGATGACCGGCCACCCGGGGGCGCGGGGGCTGGGGTCGCCCAGCGACGAGGTCCGCGACGCCACCGGACGGGTGCCCAACCTCTGGTTCGGTGACGCCGACGAGCACGACGGGCCTCGCCAGCGGTTCCACGTCGAGGTGTACGTGCCGGCCGAGGTGCTGGAGCAGCGCATCGCCGCCGCGGTCGCCGCGGGCGGGACGGTCGTGGACGACAGCGACGCGCCGTCGCTCACCGTGATCGCCGACCAGGAGGGCAACACCGGGGCGGTCTGCGTGGCCTGACCGGGGCTGCCGGTCGTCCGTCGGATCGCGGTACGGCCCCTGACGCGGGACGCTCGGGCGGGGGACCGTCGAGCGGGGGGCGCTCGCGGGCTCGCCCGGGACGGAGCGCGGCGTGAGCAGGCACCCGGTGGACACCAGCCTGGAGGCGGACCGGCCGCGCCCGGCGTCCGCGCGCGCGGACGGACCCACGCCGGAACGCCAGGACGCCCTGGTCTCCCAGGGCTGGGCCGCCTCGGTCGCCACCGTGGTCGGCAGGGCCGCCCAGGCGATGACGGCCTGGCAGGTGGTCGCGCTGCTGCTCCTGCCGTTCGCCCCCGGCGTGGTGCACCGCGTCGCCGAGGTGCTCTCCGTGCTGAACCTGCCGGCCCAGCCGGGGTTCTTCTCGCTCGTGCTCCTGGCGACGGTCGCGTCCGGGCTCGTGCGCCGCCTGCGCGTCGCGCTGTGGTTCGTCGTGCTCGTGTGGCAGGCGCCCGTCGTGCTCGTGGGGCTGGTCGTGGCCGTCCTGTGGGTCGGTGACCCTGCCGGGCGCGCCGACCTCGGGGTGACGTCGCGCGACGTCGTCGCGTGGGTGGTCGCGGCCGTCGCCGTGCCGGTGCTCGTCAGTGCGCGGGCGGCGTTCCCGGCGCGCGTGCGGCCGGGCGGCTGGTGGCGGTCCCTGCTGGTGGCGCTCGGGGGCGTGGCCGCCGGCACCCTCCTGTCGTTCGTGCTGCTGCGGGTCGCGGGGCGCGGGCTGCCGACCGTGGGCGACCAGCTGCAGTGGGCGTTCGCGCAGGCGTTCAGCGTCTACGGCTCGGCGCTGGACCCCGGCACGGTCGGTCACGTGCCCGCGTGGGTCGGGGTCGTCGGTGGCCTGGTCGCCGCGCTCGGGCTGGTGCTGGCCCTCCTGGTGTTCACGCGGTCCCGGGAGCCGGTGGGCACCGATGCCGCCGATGACCGTCTCCAGGTGCGCCGCCTGCTGCTCGACTACCCGTCCGGTGACTCCCTGGGGTACTTCGCGACCCGGGACGACCGTTCGACGCTGTTCTCCGCGGACCGGCGGGCCGCCGTGTCGTACCGCGTCGTGTCGGAGGTGTGCCTCGCGGCCGGCGACCCGATCGGCGACCCCGCGTCGTGGCCCGACGCCGTCGCCCGGTGGTTGGCCACGGCCCGGCGCTACGGCTGGGTGCCCGCGGTGACGTCGACGACGGAGGCCGGGGCGCGGGCGTACCGTGCGGCCGGTCTGCACCCCATCGTCATGGGCGACGAGGCCGTCATCGTCACCCGGTCGTTCGACCTGAGGAACCCGGCCATGCACGGGGTCCGCCGCGCCGTCGCGCGCGGCCGCGCCGCCGGGTACGAGGTCCGGGTCCGCAGGCAGGCGGAGATGCCGCCCGACGAGCTGGCCGACGTGGTGGCCGAGGCCGACCGGTGGCGCCACGGGCAGGAGCGCGGGTACTCGATGGCGCTCGACCGGTTCGGCTCACCCGTCGACCCGTGGGAGGCGGTCGTCACCGCGCACGACGCGGAGGGCCGCCTGCGGGGGGTGCTGTCGTTCGTGCCGTGGGGCCGGCACGGGCTGTCGCTGGACGTGATGCGACGCTCGCCCGACGCGGTCTCGGGGGTCACCGAGCTCATGGTCGCCGGCCTGGTGGAGGCGTCGCGCGACATCGGCGTCGAGCGGATCTCCATGAACTTCGCGATGTTCCGCGAGACGTTCCAGCTCGGTGAGCGTGTCGGGGCCACGCCGGTGCAGCGCTTCAACCGGCGGGTGCTGCTGCTCGCGTCGCGCTTCTGGCAGCTCGAGCAGCTGTACCGGTCGAACGAGAAGTACCTGCCCGAGTGGCAGCCGCGGGTGCTGTGCTACGAGGCGGCGGGGCACCTGACGCGCGTCGTCCTGGCCCTCGGGCAGGCGGAGGGCTTCGTCCCGCCGCTGCGTCGGCTGGCCGGCGGGGAGCGGATGCCGGTGGCCGCGGCGGACGACCCGGCGTTCGTGGCCGCGGTCGCCGCGCAGGAGCGGGAGCTGCGGACCGTCCGCGCACCCAGGCGCCGCCTGAGCCAGCAACAGCGCGTCCGCCGCGCGAAGCTCGACGTGCTGCGGGCCGCCGGCATGGACCCGTACCCGGTCGTGGTGCCCCGGACCCACACCGTGGCCGCGGCGCGGGGAGTCACGCCCGACGGGCCTGCGGTGTCGGTCGTCGGGCGGGTCGTGCGGCTGCGCGACCTGGGCGGGGTCGTGTTCGCGGTGCTGCGCGAGGGCACCGCCGAGGTGCAGGCGATGCTCACCGCGTCGGGCACGGCCGGGCTCGACCTGTTCCGGCGCGCGGTCGACCTGGGGGACCAGGTGAGCGTGACCGGGCCCCTCACGCACAGCCGCACGGGTGAGCTGAGCGTGGGGGTGACGTCGTGGCGCATGGCTGCCAAGGCGCTGACCCCGCCGCCGGACAAGCGGCACGGCCTGGCCGACGCGGAGGCGAGGGTGCGGCTGCGGCACATGGACCTCGCGCTGCACGACGCCGCGGCCGCCGCCCTGCGGGCCCGGTCGACGGCGGTGTGGTCGATCCGCACCTCGCTGGTCGCCCGGGGCTTCCTCGAGGTCGAGACGCCGATCCTGCAGCGGATCCACGGGGGTGCGAACGCCCGCCCGTTCACCACCCACATCAACGCCTACGACCTGGACCTGTACCTGCGCATCGCCCCCGAGCTGTTCCTCAAGCGGCTCATGGTCGGCGGCACCGGCAAGGTCTTCGAGCTCGGCCGCAACTTCCGCAACGAGGGCGTCGACGCGACGCACAACCCCGAGTTCACGTCGATGGAGGCGTACGAGGCGTACGGCGACTACACGACCATGCGCGAGCTGACGCGCGAGCTGGTCGTGGCCGCGGCGGTCGCGGTGCACGGCGAACCCGTGGCGCACCGTCCGGGGGGTGAGGTCGTGCCCCTCGACGGCCCGTGGCCCGTCGTCACGGTCCACGAGGCCGTGTCGCGCGCGGTCGGCCGGGAGGTCACCCCCGACCTGCCGCTGACCGAGCTGCAGGCGCTGTGCGGTCGGCTCGGCCTGGCGTGGGAGCCGACCGAGACGCACGGCGCGCTGGTCTCGGAGCTGTACGACCGGTTCGTCGAGGGGCAGACCGTCGCCCCGACGTTCTACACGGACTTCCCCGTGGAGACGTCCCCGCTGACGCGCGAGCACCGCACCGATCCCCGCCTCGCCGAGCGGTGGGACCTGGTCGCGTTCGGGGCCGAGCTCGGCACGGCGTACTCCGAGCTCACCGACCCGGTCGAGCAGCGCCGCCGCCTGACCGAGCAGTCGGTGCTCGCGGCGGCCGGCGATCCCGAGGCGATGGAGATCGACGAGGACTTCCTCGACGCCCTCGAGTTCGCGATGCCACCGACCGGTGGCGTGGGCATCGGGGTCGACCGGGTCGTCATGACGCTCGTCGGCGGGACGATCCGGGACACGCTCGCCTTCCCGTTCCTGCGGCCCCGGGGCCGTGCGTGACCGCGGCGCTGCTCGCTGCCGTCGCCGCGGCGGTCGGCTACGGCATCAGCACCGTGATGGAGGCCGTCGGGGCCCGGCGCTCCCCGGGGGCGGGCGCGCTGCGCCAGCCGCTCGTGCTGGCCGCGCTCCTGCTCGACGGTGCCGCCTGGCTGCTGTCCCTGCTGGCGCTGGACCGGTTGCCGCTGTTCGCGGTGCAGGCGATCCAGGCGTCGTCGGTCGTCGTCGTCGTGGTGCTGGCGCGGTTCGTGCTCCGGGCCAGGCTGCGTCGGCGTGACGTCGCCGCCGTCGCGGTCGTGGTGGCCGCGCTGGTGGTCGTCGCCGGCGGGTCCGGCGACCAGCCCGCGGTGACCCCGCCGCCGGGCTTCACCGCGGGCATGCTCGTGGCGGCCGGGGCGCTGCTCCTGGTGGCCGTGGCGGCGTACGCGCGCGGCGGGTCGCTGCTGCTCGCGCTGCTCGCCGGACTCGGCTACTCGCTCGCTGCGGTCGCGGCCCGCGGCGCGCACGCGTCGGGTGACCTGCTCACAGCCGTGCGCCAGCCCCTGGTGGTCGTGATCGTGGTGGGCGGAGCCGTGGGCGTGGTCGCGTACCTGCGGGCGCTGGAGCGCGGGTCCGCCGGTGGTGCGGCCGCGGTGGAGTCGGTCGTCGAGGTGCTCGTGCCGGGCGCGGTGGGCGTGGCGGTGCTCGGCGACACGGTGCGCCACGGCTGGGCGGTGCCCGTCGTGCTCGCCCTCGTCGTGGCGGTGACCGCCTGCGTGGTGCTCGCGGACAGCCCGGCGGGGGTCGCGGCACAGGACGCCGAGCCCGACGCGGGACACGTCGGCGGGCCGGCTCGGCGCGCGCCGGGCTGAGCGCAGGGGCGGTGGTCGAGGGCGGTGCCGAGGGCAGGGCCGAGCGGGCGGGTCGAGGGACAAGGGCGGCAACGGGAGGTGCGTCCCGGGGCCTTGCCGCGTGACCGACGGCGCGCGTACGTTCGCCAGATGGGGGACGTGGCCGTGGACGGCTACCGGATCGAACCGCTCGAGGAGCGCACCTGGGACGCGTTCGCGGGCCTGGCCGAGCGCCACAACGGCGTGTGGGGCGGGTGCTGGTGCACCTACTTCCACCTGTACCCCGACCCGGTCGAGGAGCGCCGGGAGCTGGGCCACCGCGAGTTCAAGCGCCGGCTCGTGCTGGCGGGGCGCGCGCACGCCGCGCTCGTCATGGACGGTGACGAGGCCGTGGCCTGGGCCCAGTACGGCACGGTTGACGAGGTGCCGAACATCCAGCACCGCAAGGAGTGGGAGAAGGGCCTCGAGCAGCGGCCGGACTTCCGGATCACGTGCCTGTTCGTCGACCGTCGGTACCGCCGCCGGGGCATGGCGTCGGTGGCCGTGCGAGGCGCCCTGGGCCTGATCGCCGCCGCCGGCGGTGGCCTCGTCGAGGCGTACCCGCACGACCTGCCGCCGGGCAAGCGCACGTCCTCGTCGTTCCTCTACAACGCGACGAGGACGATGTACGAGGAGCTGGGCTTCGCGTACCAGCGGCCCAAGGGCAAGGGCAACTGCGTGATGACGTGGACGGTGCCCGCGGCGCAGGCGTGAGGCGGTGTCCGGTGTGACCCGTGCCGACCGGCGGGGCGCGACCCGCCGGCCCGCCACGTCGTCAGGACCCGGTGATGGCCGTGACGATGCCCCGCGGGGTCACCGTCGCGGACCGCCGGTCGAGCAGCCGGCTCGCGAGGCGTCGGCGACGGGTTGCGGCTAACGTCCGACCCGGGGGCATGTGCCAGGGCTGGGGGGCAGAGGCATGGGCGAGCAGAGCGTGACGGTGCGACGTGGTGTGACGGACCCTGCCCGTCGGCGGCACGCCACGGCCGTGCTGGTCGGCATCATCGCGGGGTGCATCGGCGCGATCGTCAAGTTCGGCTGGGAGGTGCCGTTCCCGCCGCGCACGCCGGAGCGCAACGCGACCAACCCGCCGCAGGCCTTCGCGGAGCTGTTGGGGGTGCCGCCGGACATCACGCACGCGACGTACGAGCTCAGCGGGAACGCGCTGCCGTGGTTCAGCTTCCTCATGCACTTCGGGTTCTCCATCGGGTTCGCGGTGCTCTACTGCGTCGTCGCGGAGCAGTGGCCGCGCATCAAGCTGTGGCAGGGCGTCGCGTACGGCCTCGTCGTGTGGATCGTCTGGCACTGGCTGCTCATGCCGGCGCTCGGCGTCGTCCCACCGCTGTGGGACCAGCCGCCGGCCGAGCACGCGTCCGAGCTCACCGGGCACGCCGCCTGGATGTGGGTCATCGAGCTCACGCGCCGAGACCTGCGCAACCGCCTGACCCATGAGCCGGACGCGGAGGTCCCGCTCACCTCGCCGTTCCGCTGACGCGAGGGCACACCGAGCCGCCGCGGACGAACGTGCCGGCCGGCGGGGCGGACCCGCCGGCCGGCACGTCGTCAGGAACCGGTGATGGCGGTGATGATGCCCTGCTGGGTCACGGTCGCGGACTGCCGGTCGAACAGCCCGAACCCGTACACGCCGTTGTAGCCGTTGTCCCAGTAGGCGGTGGTAACGCCGTACTTCTTGGCCAGGGTGACCATGGTGCGGGCGTAGTCGGCGCGGTACCGGTTGTTGGTCGGGTCGGCGGACGTCTTGTCGATCGACCCGTACTCACCGAGGAACACCGGGTAGCCCTGCACCACGAACGCGTCGTGCACCTTCTTCAGCTGGTTCTCCATGTGGACGTGGTCACCCCAGGTCGCGGCGCGCGACGGGTCGGCCACGGCCGGGCCCCACTGGGTGGTCGCGCCGCTCTCGGTGCCGGCGAAGTCCCACGGGTCGTAGTAGTGGACGGAGATCATGATCCGCTTGTCGGCGGCGGGGATCGCCGACGACCGGTACTGGTCGGTCGGGATCGTGAACCCGTAGTCACCGGTGGTGTAGTCGATGTTCGTGTTCCAGCCCGGGACGAGCAGCCACCGCGAGGCGTTGGTGCCGCCGGTGCGGCGCACCGTGTCGACGAAGACCTGGTTGTACGCGTTGATGTTCGAGTAGCACGGCTGCGTCGGGTTGCCGTACTGCCCGTCGAAGTTCTCGTTCATCGACTCCAGCACCAGCCGGCCGCCGTAGTCCTTGAACACCGTCGCGACCTGCTGCCAGACCTTCTGGTACTTGGTGCGGATCTGCTCCTGGCCGGAGGCGTCGCAGATCAGCCACGCCCCGCTGACGCTCGTGTAGCCGTCGCCGTGCATGTTGATCACCACGTACAGCCCGCGGTCGTACGCGAGGTCGACGACCTGCTGGATCCGGGTGAGCCAGGCGCGGTCGACGGTGTAGTCGGGGGCGGCACCGATCTTGCCGAGGTACGACACGGGGATGCGGACCGTGTCGAAGCCGGACGCCTTGACCCGGTCGAGCAGGGCGCCGGTGATCACCGGGTTGCCCCATGCGGTCTCGCTGGGCATCCCGTCGATGCTGGCCTCGAGCTGGTTGCCGAGGTTCCAGCCCTGGCCCATCTCGGCGACGAGGCGCGCGGGGTCGGCGGTGACGGGTCCCGCGGACGGCACGGGGGTGGGGGTCGACGTCGGGGTCGTCGTCGGCCGGGGCGACTGGGTCGGCGTGACGGTCGGCGACGTCGACGGGGTGCTCGTCGGCACCACCGGCACGCCGGTGCACGCGACACCGTTGAGCGTGAACGCTGTCGGCACGGGGTTGCTGCCGGTGAACGTGCCGTTGAAGCCGAACGACGCCGCGCCGTTGGTGGCCACGGTGCCGTTGTAGGAGGCGTTGCGGACCGCCACGGCGGACCCGGTCTGGGTGACGGTGCCGTTCCACAGCTGGGTGACGGTCTGCCCCGCGCCGAACGAGAAGCGCAGGTCCCACGAGGTGAGCGGGTCGCCCAGGTTGGTCACCTGCACGGCGGCGTTGAACCCGCCGGGCCATTGGCTGGCCACCGTGTAGTCGACGCGGCAGCCGGTGGCGGCGCTTGCCGGCGCGGTCACCGCGACCGAGCCGACGACGGCGACGAGTGCCGCCGCGGTCGCGGTCAGCGCTTTCCTCAGAGCATGCACGGGAGGTCCCTCTCGACGGGTGGACGGGTGCTCAGCCCACCAGTGCGGGTCGCGACATGCACTCGTCGAAGCGTTTCGCCTCGGGAGGTTGCAGCCGCGTCCTACCCGATCTGCCGGGAGCCTGATGAGAACGCGGTGACCACTGGTCAGTTGGGAGCGCGAGCAGGCGACTCGCAGGTGACCACTGGTCAGTGGGGAGCGCCAGCGGGCGACTCGCAGGTGACCACTGGTCAGTGGGGAGCGCGAGCAGGCGACTCGCAGGGGGCCTGATGCACGAGTAGGTGACTCGCAGGTGACCACTGGTCAGTTGGGAGCACCTGGAGCCCGCCGAACCCTTCCCAACTGACCAGTGGTCACCCGACGGCCCGGCGGGGCCTCAGTCCGCCCGCCGGACCTCCGCATGGAGTGTCACGGTGCCGTCGGGTGCGGTGGTCTGCCGGTACACCCCCGCCGTGCGCAGGCCGCGGTCCGCGAGTGCCGCGTCGAGGGCGATCCAGGCGTCCGCGACGTCGGTGGGCCCGTCGAAGGTCACCGCGACGCCCTCGTCGACCGGCGCGACGTCGACCACGGTGAGCCCGTCCACGGGGGTCGACGTGCCGGCGGTGACCAGGATCGTGTCGTCGTCGGTGCCGTCGTACAGCAGCACGACGGCGCGGTCGTCACCGAGCCGCTCGCGCAGCTCGGCGCGCAGCCGACGTGCCGCGTCGGGGATCTCGGTCTCGTCCCGCACCGAGGCGCGGAGGCTCCACAGCCGCAGCGCCGGCAGGGGCGCCAGCTCGAGTGTGCTCATGACGGTGTGCCGTCCCCTCTCGAAGGTCGCGAGGCGCGAGCGCACCTCGGCGAGGCGCCGTGACGCCTCGTCGACCTGGGCGACGAGCTCCTGCTCGCGCGTCCGGAGCAGGTCGACCAGGCGCCGCTCGTCGAGGTCCCCGTCGAGCAGGTCGCGGATCGCGTCGAGCCCGAACCCCAGGGCGCGCAGGGACGCGACCGCGCGCACCCGGCCGACCTGGCTGGGCGCGTAGCGGCGGTACCCGGTCACGGGGTCGGTCGACGCCGGCTCCACGAGCCCGAGCTGCTCCCAGTGGCGCAGCATGCGCCGCGAGACACCCGTGCCCCGCGCGATCTCCCCGATCCTCAGCATGTGGCCCATCGGACCTCCTCACACGGTGTCAGAGTCAACACCGGGCCGACCGGCGCCGGGGAGTGGTCGGCAGCAACGCCTGTCGGCGCAACGCCGGGCGGTGTTGACTCGGGCGATGGACTTCTCCCCGATGCCGGACCGGCTCGACACCGAGCGGTTCGTGCTGACCCCCGAGGAGCCGTCGGACGTCCCGTGGCTGGCGGAGCTGTTCACGGCACGCGGCGGGGGCGCGGTGACGCACGACCAGGCGTGGCAGCGCATGGCGGCCATGCACGAGCTGACGCGCCGGCACGGCATCGGGGTCTACGTCCTGCGGCCGCGTGACGGCGCCGCGCCCGTCGGCTACGTCGGGCTGGTCGTGGGCCGCTGCACCGTCGAGGAGCCCGAGCTCGCCTACGAGCTGCTGCCCGCCGCGCACGGCAACGGCTACGCGACGGAGGCGGCGCGCGTGGTCCTCGACGCGGTCCTCGCGACGGGCCGGGAACGGGTCTGGGCCACGGTGCGCGAGTCGAACGCGGCGTCGCTGCGCGTGCTCGCCAAGCTCGGCGGCTTCGTCGTCGACAGGGTCACCACCGACGAGCACGGGCGGGTGCTGTGGCACGTGCGTGAGCGCGACGCCTGACCCTCGCGGTCGCCGGGTCGGGTCCCTCGGGCCGTCTCCTGGGCTCAGACCTCCTGCGCGTAGTGCGCGATCTTGCCGTCGAGCACGGCGACGGCCGCGAGGATCCGCTGCGCCTGCTCCTCGAGCTCGGCGCGGCGCGCCCGCAGGAACGCGACGCGGTCGGACGCGCCGGCGTCGGTGCGCAGCAGCTCGGTGAACCGGCGCAGCTCCGCGATCCCGAGGCCGGCGTCGCGCAGGCACGTGACCAGGCCGATCCACGCGATGTCGTCGTCGTCGTACCGGCGCTGCCCGCCGGCGGACCGCTCGATCGGGCCGACCAGGCCCTCACGCTCGTAGTAGCGCAGCGTGTCCACGGACAGGCCGGTGCGCTGCGCGACCTCGCCCGGTGCGTACCCCGTCATGGGAGCCATCGTGGCAGCGCCCGTCAGACCGCGGCGTCGAGACGCGCCCGGGCCTCGTCGGGCAGGTCGAGGTCGCGCGCCGCCATGGCCTCGGTGAGCTGGTCGAGCGAGCTCACCCCGAGGATCGGGCTGACGCCCTGCGTCAGGAGCCACGCGAGCACCACCTGGTTGCGGGTCGCGCCGAGCTCGGCGGCGACCTCCGCGAGCACCGCGAGCCGTCGGTGCGTGCCGGGGTGGTCGTAGCCCTCCGACAGCGGACGGTCGTCGCGCACGTACGCGCCGGTGAGCAGCGGCGAGTACGCCCACAGGTCGAGGCCCTCGGTGCGCGCGTGGTCGAGCTGGTCGCGCTCCGCGTGCAGGTGCCCGCCCTCGGGGAGCGTCACACCCGGGCGCGGCCACACGTACGAGAAGCGCAGCTGCACGGCCGACCACGGTTCGACCCCGCGCTCGCGGGCGATCGCGCGCGCCTGCTCGACGCGCCACGCGGCGTGGTTCGACGCACCCAGCCGGCCGACCTGCCCCGCCGCGACCAGCGCCCCGAACGCCTCGACCGTCTCGGCCAGGGGGACGTCGCGGTCCTCCGCGTGCGCCCACAGCAGGTCCACCGACTCCAGGCCCAGCCGGTCGAGGGACGCCGCGAAGCCTGTCGCGATCGCCTCGGCGGACAGCCCCTCGGAGGACGACGGCCACTCGTGCGGGACGAGCGGCTGGTGACGGACCTTCGTCGCGAGGCGCACCCGGTCCCGCACGCCGGGGCGCGCGGCGAACCACCGGCCGAGGAGCAGCTCGCTCTGCCCGCCGACGCCCGACGGGTCCTCCCAGAAGCAGTAGCAGTTGGCCGTGTCGACCCAGCGTCCGCCGAGGTCGACGAACGCGTCGAGCAGGGTGGTGGAGAGCGCCTCGTCGGTGCGTGTGCCGAAGTACATGGCGCCGAGGACGGGCTCGGGGGTGCGCTGCGGGGTGTCCGTGGTGTCCATGACGAGCAGCCTGCGACCTGGAGCGCGCTCCAGGTCAAGGCCCGGAGCCGTGAGGTCGTCAGGCGGTGCCCCGTACCGCGTGCCGCACGTACACCGCCCCGTTGTCGAACCGTCGTGTGTCCAGCAGCTCCAGCTCCAGCCGCACGCCGAGGGGCAGGGCCGGCTTGCCGCCGCCCACGGTGACCGGGCACAGCATCAGCACGATCTCGTCGACGAGCCCGTGCCGGAACGCCTCGGCGCCGAGGATCGCGCCGCCCACACTGAGGTCGGCGTCGGACTCCTCCTTGAGCCGGCGCACCGCGTCGGCGTCGAACTGCCGCTCGATCCGGGTCCTGGCGGTCGACACGGCGTCGAGCGTCGTGGAGTAGACGACCTTGTCGGCGTCGCGCCAGATCCCCGCGTACTCGCGGACCACGGTCGGCTCGTCGGCCAGCCAGTCGTCGTCCTCCCAGACGCGCATCGTCTCGTACATGCGCCGGCCGTACAGGGACGTGCCGATGCCCCGCTCGTGCTCGTTCCAGAACGCGTGCACGGCCTCGTCGGGGACCGACCAGTCGAAGGCGCCGTCCGCGTCCTCCAGGTAGCCGTCGAGCGAGGTGTTGGCGGCGTAGACCAGCTTGCCCATGGGGACCTCCGGGATGTGCGACTCCGGAGCCGGCTCTCCTCGCGTCGCGGTATGCGGTGCAGACCGTCGACGGGCCCCGGACTCATCGCCTGGCTCGAGCCCGGACGCACGGCCGGCCGGGGCGTCGCCGCCCCGGCCGGCCGTCGTGGTGCCGGTCCCGGTCAGCTCGCGGTGCAGGTGGCGCTCAGGCCGCTGCCGCTCCCGCCGGCGATGAAGCCGGCGGTCGTCGAGGCACCGGCCCCGAGCCTGCCGTTCCAGTCGGCGTTGGCGAGGGTGGTGCTGCCGCTGAGCGTGGAGTTCCACGCCTGCGTGATCGTGGCGCCGTTCACCGTGACCTTCCAGCCGGTGATCGCCGCGCTGCCGGCCGTCACGGTGACCTCACCCTGGAAGCCGCTGCCCCACGAGTTGGCCGCGCGCACCGTCGCGGTGCAGGCACCGTTGCCCGGCTGCGGTGCCGGGGTCGTCGTGGTGGGCTGCGGTGCGGGCGTGGTCGCGGTGGGCTGCGGCGCCGGCGTGGTGGCCGTGGGCTGCGGGGCCGGGTTGCCGCCCGGCGTGATGTACGCGTCGATGCACTGGTAGAACGCGTTCACCGTGTCCGCGATGTTCCACCGGACGAAGATCTTGTGGTTGCCCTCGGGCAGGTTGGTGATGGTGTGGGTGAACCGCTTGGGCGGCATCGCCCCGTTGTCGTTGATGGTGGTGTGCAGCCGGCCGTCCACGAAGTACTCCCACGTCGACGTGGAGTGGTTGGCGACGATGTCCCAGGTGAAGGTCTCGTTGGTGGTGAGGTTCTGGCGCGGCCAGGCCCGGGACTCGTTGTCGAGCTCGGTGAAGCGGCCGCCGCCGGAGCAGAGCATCGAGCCCTTCTTGGCCTCGACGCTCCACGGCTCGTACTGGACGGGCCCGCAGTCCTTCACGGCACCGGTGTAACAGAGGTCCTGCCGGCTGGGCGGGTCGGAGATCCACCCGTGCGCCTGCGCCGACGGCGCGGGAGCGGCGGTGAGCATCGCGAAGGCCAGGGCGACCGCGGCCAGTGCGGACAGGAGCAGCCGTATCGCGGTAGGTCGTGAGTCTCGGGGAAGAGCGGACGATCTCATGGCGGTCACCTCGACCGGTCGGGTCGGACATGGACCGACGACGTTACGAGTCCATGAGCCGCCCACCCAGGGCGAGAAACCTTTCGTCGACCCTCGTCACCGGTGCCGGGACGCGTCCGTGGCGTGCGGCGGCACGGGTCGGACGTGCTGGTCAGCCTGCGCGCAGCGTCGTCAGCTCCCCGGTCCCGACGTCCACCCGGTAGACGACGTCCTGCGGGTGGTTCCCGGCCAGGGCGGTCGCGACGTCGACCCGGCGCAGGTGGTGCAGCAGCAGTCGGCCGATCATCTCGTGCGAGACGAGGAGGGGGTGCTGCGCACCGGACGCCGCGACGCGCGCCACGGCCTGTGCCGCGCGCGGGACGGCGTCCTCGTAGCTCTCGCCGCCGGGGAACCGCCAGCGGTACTTGTCCTGGCGGCGCCGGGCGAGCTCACCCGGGAAGGCGCGCTCCATCTCCTCGGGTGTCATCCCGGCCATCGACCCGTGGTGCACCTCGGCGAGCTCGTCCAGCGTCGTGACGGGCAGCCCGAGCCGGTCGCCGCACACCTGCGCGGTGGCCGCCGCCCGGCCGAGGGGGCTGCAGAAGACGGCGTCGACCGGCTGCTGCGTGAGCAGGGCGGCGACGGCCCGCGCCTGCGCCCGGCCGAGCGCCGTCAACGGTGCATCGAGCTGGCCCTGCCAGCGGCCGAGTGCGTTCCCCTCGGTCTGGCCGTGCCGGGCGAGGTACACCGACTGCAGGGAGGGCATGGGGGGAGTCTAGGAACTGGCGCTGGTCGGGGGCCGCCGTGCGATCTCCGGGGTGAAACGCTTCGACGGGCTCGGAGCCCTTGTTGCCGACGGCGAGTCCGGGGCAGGGTGACGGACATCCACGAGTGAGCAGGACGCTCGCTCACGGCCGGTTGTGAACGATCACACCTGGCGGCCGACGTCGTCCGCCGCGCATCGAGTGCGCACGTCCCCAGCCCCACCGCACCACCCCAGCCCCACCGCACCACCCGACCGGGCGGGGCGCGTCGTCGCGCCGCCACCCACTCCAGAGAGAGCGACAACATGACCACGACCTCACCCCGGTTCGGCCGGGTGCGCCGGGCGGTGTCCCTGCTCACGACCGCGGGGCTGGTGGCCACGGCTGCCGTGGCCCTGGCCGGCCCCGCCCAGGCCGGGACGACGCTGGGCCAGTCGGCCGCGGAGCGCGGCCGCTACTACGGCACGGCGATCGCGGCCGGCCGCATGAACGACTCCACCTACATGGGGATCGTCGACCGTGAGTTCGACATGATCACGGCCGAGAACGAGATGAAGATGGACGCCACGGAGCCCAACCGCAACCAGTTCACCTTCACCAACGGCGACCGGATCGTCAACTACGCGCTCAGCAAGGGCAAGCGGGTGCGCGGGCACACCCTCGGCTGGCACGCGCAGCAGCCCGGCTGGATGCAGAGCATGTCGGGTCAGCCGCTGCGCGACGCCTTCCTCAACCACGTCACGCAGGTCGCGTCGCACTACAAGGGCAAGATCTACGCCTGGGACGTGGTCAACGAGGCGTTCGCCGACGACGGGCGCGGCTCGCGGCGCGACTCGAACCTGCAGCGCACCGGCAACGACTGGATCGAGGCCGCGTTCCGCGCGGCCCGTGCCGCGGATCCCGGGGCCAAGCTCTGCTACAACGACTACAACACCGACGGCATCAACGCGAAGTCCACCGGCATCTACACCATGGTCCGGGACTTCAAGTCCCGCGGCGTGCCGATCGACTGCGTCGGCTTCCAGTCGCACCTGGGCACGAGCATGCCCAGCGACTACCAGGCGAACCTGCAGCGGTTCGCCGACCTGGGCGTCGACGTGCAGATCACCGAGCTCGACATCCAGCAGGGCTCCAACCAGGCCAACGCCTACCGGCAGGTCACCGAGGCGTGCTTGGCGGTCTCGCGGTGCACCGGCATCACGGTCTGGGGCGTGCGGGACACCGACTCCTGGCGCGGCGGCGCCAACCCGCTGCTGTTCGACGGCTCCGGCAACAAGAAGGCCGCCTACACCTCGGTCCTCAACGCCCTCAATGCCGGCAACAACAACGGCGGCGGCAGCGGCTCCGTCGACACCAACGCGTGGTACGTGCTGGTCAACCGCAACTCCAGCAAGGCGCTCGACGTCTACAACCTGTCGACCGCGGACGGGGCCGACATCGTGCAGTGGTCGCGCAACAACGGCAACCAGCAGCAGTGGCAGTTCGTCAGCTCGGGCAACGGGTCGTACCGCGTGAAGTCCCGGCTCTCGTCGAAGGTGCTGGACGTCTACGCCAAGTCCACGGCCGACGGCGGCGAGGTCGTCCAGTGGTCCGACAACAACGGCGGCAACCAGCAGTGGAACGTGTCGATCACCAACGGCTACGCGTCGCTCGTCAACCGGAACTCGGGCAAGGCGCTGGAGGTCCAGGGCGCGTCCGTCGCCGACGGCGGCAACGTCGTCCAGTACTCCAACTGGAACGGCGCGAACCAGCAGTGGCAGCTGGTCAAGGTCGGGTGACGCCGGCAGGCGGCGCCTGCGTCTGAGACGACCGCCCCCGCACGGGTCCGTGCGGGGGCGGTCGTGCGCCGGCAACCGGACGCCCACGCGCCCGCCGGCTACACCGCCGGCGCGACCGCCCGGAGCTCGTCGAGCAGGGCGTCGAGGTCGACGACCGCGACACGCGCGGTGCTGTCACTGCTGCCGTAGGGCAGGACGAGGCTGCGGCCGTGCCGCATGGCCCCGCACGAGTAGACGACGTTCGGCACGTAGCCGGACCGCTCCTCGCCCACCGCCCGCAGCAGCGGGTGCGCGAGGCGCCCGACCACCCGGGTCGGGTCGTCGAGGTCCAGCAGCAGGGCGCCGATGCTGTAGGTGCGCATGGCGCCGACGCCGTGGGTGAGCACGAGCCAGCCGTGCTCGGTCTCGATCGGGGGGCCGCAGTTGCCGAGCTGGACCAGCTCCCAGCCGTGCTCGGGGCGCTGGACCACGACGGGGTCGTCCCATCGCAGCAGGTCGTCGGAGGTGGTGACCGCGTTGTTCTCGCGGTCCGCGCGCGACAGTGCGACGTAGCGTCCGCCGATCTGCCGGGGGAACAGCGCCAGGCCCTTGTTCCGGGCACCCGGACCGCTCAGCGGTCGGCTCGAGAACTCGGCGAAGTCGTGCGTCTGCAGGAGCTGGGCGGTGATGTCGCGCCCGTCGTACGCGGTGTACGTCCCGAGGTAGGTGACCTCCCCGTCGGCCGCCTCGAACCTCACCATGCGCACGTCCTCGATGCCGTTGCTCTCGGTGGGGCCCTGCGGCGTGAGGACACGGGAGGACATCGAGGACCCCGGAGGGAACGACGCGCGGTAGCTGCGTCCGGCGACCCGGTCGAGCTGCTCGGCCGTGCGGACGGCCGACCCCCGGGTGAGCCGCTGCGCACGCAGGTCGTCGAGGACCCGGTCGAGGTCGGCCCGGTCGAACTCCGGCCCCAGGGCGGCGAGGACGAAGTCAGCGTCCGCACGGTCGGCGGCGAGGTCCTCGAGCTGGTGCTCGAACACGGCGCGCGTGAACCGGGGCTCCGTGACGACCGGCAGCCGGGTGTGCGCGCTGACCGCGTCGAGGCTGACGGCCCCTGCCGCGTCGACGGTGCCGGTACGCAGCTCCATGCTCGAGACGTGGCCCTCGCCCGTCGCGCGCACGGTCATGACGAACCGGGTCGACCCTGCGGGCAGCCCGCTCTGGTCCGGGTGCGGCACCATCGAGGGGTTGGACAGTGCGGCCCCCTCGACGGCGTACTCCTGCGTGAAGTACGCCCCGACGAGCCGGCGCCGGTCGGTCCCGAGGGGTCCGGCGCCGGCGAGCCGGTGCCGGACCAGGGCGAAGTGCTCGTCCCAGATCGCCTCGAGATCGTGGTGGCGGTCCGCGAACCTCGTCCTCAGGTCGCGCAGCGCACGGGCGACCTCCTCCTCGTCGAGTGCGAGCACCCGGCTGAGCACACCGGCGGACCGGGACTTCCCGGACCCCGCCATCTCCTGCCCGGGCAGGAAGACGCGGGCCACGACCCGGGTCGGGTCGGGGCGCAGCAGGTGCTCCGTGCGTCGCACCCACGGCGGGTCGTACCCGTCCGCGGCGTCGACGCTCACGGTGCGGGCGTCGGACGCGGCGGGCCGCCGAGCTGCGCGCACGCGAGCCACGCGAGGGTGGACTCGGCGCCCTGGTTCTGGTTGACCCCGTCCGGCTCCAGCCCGTCGAAGCCTGCGCCGGTCGCCACGTCCCGGACGGGGACGCCCGCGTCGTTGTCGCCCTCGAACCACGAGACGCACCGCTCGATCACCACGGCCCAGCGGTCGTCGCCCGTGGCTCGCAGGGCTGTCGCAGCGGCCTCGGCGACGGCGGTGACCTCGATCGGCTGCTGGTCGAACCCCCGGCGGCCGTCGTCCGGGCCGCGCCCCCCGGCGGGCACCACCGACAGGTGGCCGTCGGCGGTCTGCACGGTGACGAGCCAGTCCAGCAGGCGGAGCCCGTCCGCGAGCAGCCCGTCGTCCCCGAGCGCGTCGCCCACGGCGATCAGCGCCTCGGCCAGGACGGCGTTCGCGTAGGACAGGCGCGCCTCCGGCCAGGGCCACCGCGGGTCGGACGTGGGCCGGGGGAGGGCGTCGCGAGCGTCCTGCAGCAGTCGGTGCGCCCCCGCGTGACGCGGGTCGACGCGCAGCAGCTCGACCGCGCCGAGCGCCGCGTAGGCGGTGGCGCGCACGTGCGGTGAGCGTGCGGCCAGCGCCTCGCCCGCACCGCGGTGCGCGTCGGCCGCGAGCCCGGGGTCGCGCACACGTGCCGCCGCCGTCCCGAGCGCCCAGACGGCCCGGCCCCAGTGGTCGTCCGTGGACGGCTCGTCGAGCCACGACCCGTCCGGGGTGCGGCGGTTGTGCACGAGCCCGCCCGGGCGCTGCGCGGACCGGACGAACCGCAGGTACGTCGCGGTGAGGGTGGCGACCTCCGGGTCGCCGTGCGGTGCCCGTGCCATGACGACGAGCGCCCGGGCGACGTCGTCGACGCACATGCCGTGCTCCACGCGTGGCTCCGGGCCGAGGGCGTGCTCGAACAGGCCGGTCGGGGTGCTCAGCCGCACCAGGTGGTCGAGCCGCACCGTGCGGTCCACGGTGGTCCTGGTCGGCATCAGACGGCGGTCTGCAGCGCGACGTCCTGGAGCGCGACGTCCTGCAGCGCGACGTCCTGGACGCTCGCGGCCAGCGCCACGTACTGCTCGGCCACGGCCGGCCACAGCAGCGAGTCGGCCAGGCGCCGGGCCTCGGCTGCCATGGCCTCGGCCACCCCGTCCACCGTGAGGACCTGCCCGAGCGCGGCCGCGATCGCGCCGGGGTCACGCTGCGGGACCAGCAGGCCGGCGCCGCTGGAGAGCAGCTCGACGGCGTGCGGGAACCCGGTGGACACGACGGGCTTGCCCGCCGCGACGGCTTCCGTGAGGACCCCGGAGGTCACCTGCTCCCTCGAGTCGTAGGGGAGCAGCACGACGTCGGCGTCGCGCACCACCGCGCGCAGGTCCGCACCGGGCAGGTACCTGCTGTCGAACCGCACGGACCCGGCGAGGTCGAGGTCACGGACCATCGCGACGAGCCGGTCGCGGTACGCCTCGCCCTGCTGCTCCAGGACCCGGGGGTGCGTCTGCCCGACGACGAGGTACGTCGGCAGCGGCGCGTGCCGGCGCAGCTCGGCGAGCCCGAGCAGCGCCCACTCGATCCCCTTGCCCTCGGACAGCAGGCCCCAGGTCAGCACCGTCGGCGGGCCGTCGGCCGGGCGTCGTGACGTGGGGGTGCCGGGGGAGCGGTTGTCCTCGGCGCCGTGGGCGATCACGGACACCCGCGCCGGGTCCACGTCCCACCCGGCGATCAGCCGGTCGCGGGCGGTGGTCGTCATCGTCACGAGCGCCGCGGACCGGTCGACCAGGGCGGACAGCACGCGGTGCTGGTTCGGTGTCGGCGTGGTCAGCACCGTGTGCAGCACGGTCAGCACCGGGACGTGGAGGTGCGCGAGCAGGTCGAGCACGTCCTGGCCGTCGGTGCCGCCGTAGATCCCGTACTCGTGCTGCACCACCGCCACGTCGTAGGCGTCGAGCGCCCGGGCGGCCGACCGGGCGCCCGACGGCTGCCCGGCCACCCACTGCCACACCACCTGCGGCACGGAGGGCTCCGGCTCGTCCACGAGCCGGACCACGCCGACGTCGGTCCCGGCGGCGAGCAGGTGGCTCACCAGCGCCGCGCTGAACGTGGCGATGCCGCACGGGGTGGACGGGTAGGTCGACAGGACTCCGAGACGGAGGGGCATCGGGACTCTTTCCGGTGCGTTCGCAGCGAGCGTGCTGCCGTGCACGGTGCGAGGGGGAAGGCCGCGTCCCTGAGGGCGCCGTCGGTCCGGCGCCGGCTCACCGGAGCAGATCCGGGGAGAGGGCGAGCGTAGCAGCGTGCCCGAGAGGCGTACGCTGCCCGTGACCCCGGGAGGCCGACGTCAGAGTCGCCGTGCTCGCCTCGATCGCCCACCGCGTCCCCCCGCGCGGCTACGGGCCGTGGGAGCAGGTGGCGTCGACCCTGACCGAGGGTCTGGTCGCCCGGGGCCACGACGTCACGCTGTTCGCGTCCGCCGACTCCGCCACCGCCGGCCGGCTGCACGCCGAGGCTCCGGCGGGCTACGAGGAGGACCCCTCCGTCGACGCGAAGGTCGCCGAGTCCCTGCACGTGGCCGCGGTCTTCGAGCGGGCCGACGACTTCGACGTCATCAGCAACCAGTTCGACTTCCTCCCGCTGGTGTTCAGCAGGCTCACCGCCACGCCCGTGGTCACCACGATCCACGGGTTCTCCTCCGAGCGGATCGTGCCGGTCTACCGCGCGTACGACGACGTCGCGCGCTACGTCGCGATCAGCGACGCCGACCGGCACCCCGACCTGACCTACGCCGCGACGATCCACCACGGGATCGACGTCGACGCGTTCACACCCGGCGCGGGCGACGGCGGGTACCTGCTGTTCCTCGGCCGGATCCACCCCGACAAGGGCACCGCCGCCGCCGTCGAGGTCGCCCGTCGCGCCGGGATGCCGCTCGTCATCGCGGGTGTCGTCCACGACGCCGACTACCACCGCCGCGAGGTGCTCCCGCACGTCGACGGCGACCGCGTGCGGTACGTCGGGCCCGTCGGCCCGGGTGAGCGGGACAGGCTGCTCGGCGGGGCGCGCGCGCTGCTGCACCTCATCGACTTCGACGAGCCGTTCGGCCTGTCCGTGGTCGAGTCGATGACGGTCGGTACGCCGGTGATCGCCTTCGCGCGCGGGTCGATGCCCGAGATCGTCCGACCCGGCCTGTCGGGCTTCCTCGTCGCCGACCTGCCCGCGGCCGTCGCGGCCGTCGCCGACGCCGCCCTGCTCGACCGGGCCGCCTGCCGGCGCGACGCCGTGGCGCGGTTCTCGGCCGACCGGATGGTCGACGACTACGAGCGCCTGTTCCGCGCCGTCGCCGAGGAAGGGCGCTGAGGCGAGCCTCGCCGTCAGCAGCGGACAGCTCCTGCATCCCGGCACCTCGATCCCGCTGGCGGAGCCGTGGGCGGGCGGTGCAACGTTCTTTGCGTCGTGGTGCCGAACCTGCAACACAAACAGTGCGAGCGTTGCAGGTTGCTCGCGTGGATGCCACGAAGCGTGTCCGGCTGCGGGCCGGATCCGGCTGCGGGCCGGGTCCGGCGGTCAGGTCGGATCCGGCGGGGGTCGGATCAGGCCGGGACCCTCTCGCGGGCGGCGGCGAGGACCTGGTCGTAGAGGCCGCGCACGTCGTCGGCAGGGGCGGCCTCCAGGACCTCGCCCTCGGGCGTGAGGTCCTGGCCGAAGCGCAGGCCCGGGCCGGCCAGGGTCACGGCCTGCACCCGCTCGAGCACCTCACCGAGCTGACGCACGGAGCCGGCCGCGGCGCCCCACCCGTAGCCGATGACGCCGATGGGCAGGCCCTTCCACTCGGCGTGCAGCGTGTCGATCGCGTTCTTCAGCACGGCGGGGTAGCCGGCGTTGTACTCCGGCACGGTGAGGATCAGGGCGTCGTAGCTGCGGACCCGCTCGGACCAGGCCGTCGTGCTGGGCATCGAGTAGCTGCCGGTGGCCGGCTGCTCGGGCTCCGCGAGGAAGGGCAGGTCGATCTCGGCGAGGTCGACGATCTCGACGTCGGCGCCCGCGGGGGCGAGGGTGCTGACCCACCGGGCGACCTTCGGGCCGATCCGGGTGGGGCGCGACGAGCTGATGACGATGCCGATCCTCTGAGTGTCCATGTCCCGTCAATGAATGAAACGACAACTATCTTCCGGATACGGCAGTGACGGGCGTCACGTCGTGCCGCTACCGTCCAGGGGAGCCCTCGTCCATACGGGTAGCGACGGTCGCCGCCACGTCAGGAGCTGACATGTCCCTCGTCCGCGTGCACAACTTCTCGGTCTCGCTCGACGGCTTCGGCACGGGTGAGGGCCAGTCGCTCGAGGCGCCCTTCGGGCACGCCGGCCAGCGGCTGATGGAGTGGGCCTTCGAGACGCCCACGTTCCGCGCGATGGGCCTGCACGGGGTGACGGACGGCTCCTTCGGTGTCGACGAGGCGTTCGCCGGCTCGTGGGGGACCGGGGTCGGCGCGGAGATCATGGGCCGCAACAAGTTCGGCCCGCAGCGCGGCCCGTGGCTCGACGAGGAGTGGACGGGGTGGTGGGGCCCCGACCCCGTCTTCCACACCCCGGTCGTCGTGCTGACGCACCATCCGCGGCCGACGCTCGAGATGGCGGGTGGCACCACGTTCCACTTCGTCGACGCCGACCCTGTCGACGCGCTCGCGCTCGCCCGCGACCTGGCCGGCGGCCTCGACGTGCGGATCGGCGGCGGTGTCAGCACCGTCCGCCAGTTCCTCGCGGCGGACCTGATCGACCGGATGCACCTCGTCCTCGTGCCGATCCTGCTGGGCAGGGGCGAGCGGCTGTGGGACGGGCTGGAGGGTCTCGACGAGCGCTTCAGCATCGAGGCGATACCGTCGCCGTCCGGCGTCGTGCACCTGACCTTCGCGCGTCGGTAGGGCGGGGGCCACGACTCGTCCCCGCCGTCCTGTCGAATCCGGCGGGTCCCGCCCGTCAGGGTGGTGACGGGAACAGGCGGCACAGGAGGCGCGACATGACGCAGTACGCCATCTACTTCCACCAGCAGTGGGTCGGCGACCACCCGGCGGAGTGGTTCCGGTCCCGCGTGGAGCCCAGCACGGCGGTCGTGCGTGACATGGAGGCCGCCGGGGTCCTGGTCTTCGCCGGTGGGCTCGAGGAGGACCTGGCCGACGCGTTCAGCGCCGACGCGACGAGCGGGACGTTGTCGATCACCGACGGGCCCTACACCGAGACCACCGAGCAGCTGGGCGGGATCACGGTCATCGACGTGCCCGACCTGGCGACGGCCAAGATGTGGGCGGGCCGGGTCGCGGAGGGGTGCGGGTGGCCCCAGGAGGTCCGGGTCATCCGGTAGGTCGGCGCGTCACCGGTGGTGCCGGCCGCAGCCCGGCGTGTCGGGGCCCAGCGCCGAGCCGACGGCGGCCGTGTAGGCCTCGTAGCCCTCGAGCGTCGGGTGGAACGCCCCGGGGTCCGTCGGCCCCAGGATCCACGGGTCCGGGGAGTTCGCCCCGTGCCCCTCGAAGCGCTGGCGCACGTCGACGAACCGGAACCCCGCGCGGGCGGCTGCGGCGGCGATCACCGTGTCGAGGGTGTCCGCACCGGCGTTGAGGCTGCCGAGCTCCTCCGGCGAGGCGGCGAGGTAGGCGCCGTGCTCGGGGGAGAACAGCCGCGGGTAGCCGGTGACGACGACGCGGGCGTGCGGGGCTGCTGCGGCGACCTGGGCGTACACGGTGTCGAGCAGGGCAGGCAGCTCACCGGTGATCCGGGCGTCGACGACGGCGACCGCACCCGCGCACTGGGCGTCGCTGCCGCCGAGGCACGCCACGACCGCGGTGGACCAGCCGACGTCGTTGCCGCCGATCGTCAACGTCACCAGGTCCGTCCCGGCGTCGAGCGCGGCGAGCTGACCCCCGGTGACCAGGGACGCCGTGGTGGCGCCCGCGCACGCGACGAAGTCGTCCAGCCGCACGCGCTGACGTCCGTCGAGCTGCACGGCGTAGGCGCTCTGCGAGCGGCCGCAGTCGGCGTAGGGCGGGACGCCGTACCCGGAGGCGTACGAGTCGCCGAGGGCGTCGTAGACCACCGGCGGCCGGTGGGCGGAGGCCGCACCGGCGCCGGGCAGGACGAGCGCGAGCGCGGCGACGAGGGCCACGACGGCGGACCGCGCCGTCCGCAACGAGCGCTTCATCTCTGCACGGTAGCCGCGTCGCCCAGGGTGTGCCGGGTGGGCGGCGCGCCAGCGGTCCTGCGCGGCGTACCCGGTGATCGGCGGGCCTGTTCCGTATCCTGCGAGCCATGGCACTGCGCGCGCTGTTCATCGGTGGGACCGGCATCATCAGCACGGAGGCGGCCCGGCGGGCCGTCGCGGAGGGCGTCGAGCTCACCCTGCTCAACCGCGGGCAGTCGACGAAGCGTGCGGTGCCCGACGGCGCCCGTGTGATCCACGCCGACGTCCGCGACCCGCAGTCCGTGCGCGCCGCGCTGGGGGACCTGGAGTTCGACGCCGTCGTGGAGTTCACGGCGTTCACCCCCGAGCACGTGCAGGCGGACCTCGACCTGTTCACGGGGCGCACCGGGCAGTACGTGTTCATCAGCTCCGCGTCGGCCTACCAGACGCCCCCGACCCACCTGCCGGTCGTCGAGTCGACGCCGCTGCGCAACCCGTTCTGGGAGTACTCCCGCAACAAGATCGCGTGCGAGGACCTGCTCGTGCGCGCGTACCGCGACACGGGCCTGCCGATGACGATCGTGCGCCCGTCGCACACCTACGACGCGACGCTCGTGCCGATGGACGGCGGCTGGACGGTGGTCGACCGGATGCGCCGCGGGCTGGAGGTCGTCGTGCCCGGGGACGGGACGTCGCGGTGGACGATCACGCACAGCGCCGACGTCGCGGTCGGGCTGGTCGGGCTGCTGGGG
>NZ_FOSE01000004.1:265518-587126 GCF_900114185.1 Cellulomonas sp. KH9 | reverse complement strand
CGACTTGCATGTGTTAAGCACGCCGCCAGCGTTCGTCCTGAGCCAGAATCAAACTCTCCGTGAATGTCAAACAGCCACCCACCGACCGAAACCGGCGAGCAACAGACACACAAAGAACCCCCCCGAAGAGGGGCATCAACTGGCATCATCCCTGACCAGACCCACGGGGTGGACCCAGCCAGGCTCGACACCAAAAAAATGGCATCGACTACTTGGCACACTGTTGAGTTCTCAAGGAACAGACGCGCATCCTCGCCAACGCTTTCACGCTTCCGCAGGAGGCTTTGTTCGATCTTCAATCTACCAGGCGTTCTCCGCGCCCCTGACCACCGAGGTGATCGACCACCGAGGTGATCCAGGCCCTTCCGAACGCCGCCGCACGACTCTACCCGACGCGCTGAGCGCCGAGGACCACCATGCGGGAGATGCCCAGCTCCTGCGGGGACCGACCACCAAGCACTGCTCGGTGTCCGTTCCTCCCTGCTGGGCGGGCTCGCAGAACATTACGCGGATGTTGCGCGGACGGTCAAATCCTCGAGCGCGTGACGCCGACCACTGCTCCCGTGCCCGCCGCGGTGTGGGCATCCGTGCAGGTCAGCGAGCCGCACGCCGGTGGTGGGCGGCGCGCACCCGGGCCGCGCCGCCCACCTGGGCTCAGGCCGACGGGGCAGGAGCCTGCGCGTCGACCACGGCCAGCGTCCGCTTGCCCCGCCGCAGCACGGCCCACCGGCCGTGCAGCAGCTGGTCGGCGGTGAGCGTGGCGTCCTCCGACGCGACCCGCACGTTGTTCACGGATGCGCCGCCCTCGGCGACCGCCCGGCGCGCGGCCGCCTTGCTCGCCACCACGCCGGTGGCCGCCAGCAGGTCGACGATCGGGTCGCCGACCGCGCCGCGCGCCGTGGGCAGCTCGGCGACCGCCGACCCGAGGGTGCCCGCGTCGAGCGCCCCGAGCTCACCGCGGCCGAACAGCGCCTGGCTCGCCGCGATCACGGCCTGCGCCGTCTGCTCCCCGTGCACGAGCGCGGTCACGTCGTGGGCGAGCGCGCGCTGCGCCTCGCGCGCCGCCGGGCGCTCGGCCACCGCGTGCTCGAGCTCGGCGATCTCCTCACGGGTGCGGAAGGTGAACACCTTGAGGTAGCCCACGACGTCGGCGTCGTCCGCGTTGAGCCAGAACTGGTAGAAGGCGTACGGCGTGGTCATCGTCGGGTCGAGCCACACCGTGCCCGACTCGGTCTTGCCGAACTTGGTGCCGTCCGCCTTGGTGATGAGGGGTGTCGTCAGGGCGTGCACGGCCGTGGCCTCCACCTTGCGCACGAGCTCGACGCCGGACAGCAGGTTGCCCCACTGGTCGTTGCCCCCGGTCTGCAGCCGCACACCGTGCCGGCGGTAGAGCTCGAGGTAGTCCATCCCCTGCAGGATCTGGTAGCTGAACTCCGTGAAGCTGATCCCCTGGTCGGAGTGCAGCCGCCGGGCCACCGTGTCCTTGGCGAGCATCGTGCCCAGCCGGTAGTGCTTGCCGACGTCCCGCAGGAAGTCGATCGCCGACAGGCCCGACGTCCAGTCGAGGTTGTTGACCATCGTGGCCGCGTGGGGACCGTCGAAGCGGAGCAGGGGTGCGATCTGGGCGCGGATCCGCTCGACCCAGCCCGCGACCACGTCGGGAGAGTTCAGCGTGCGCTCCCCCGTCATCTTGGGGTCCCCGATGAGACCCGTGGCACCGCCGACGAGGGCGAAGGGGCGGTGGCCCGCGTCCTGCAGCCGGCGCACCGTGAGGATCTGGACGAGGTTGCCGATGTGCAGCGACGGGGCCGTGGGGTCGAACCCGCAGTAGAGCGAGACGGGCCCGGCGGCCAGCTCGGCCCGGAGGGCGTCGAGATCGGTGTGCTGCGCGAGGAGCCCGCGCCACGCGAGCTCGTCGAGGATGTCGGTCACAGGGGTCTCCGTCGGTCGGGGGCCGGCACGCCCGCGGGGCGGGTGGCACGGCGGTACGGGGTCGCGCGCCGCACGGCGGCGCGGGACGAGGGGGTGGGGCACGCCGAGGGGGTGGGCACCCGGGTCAGGCCGACGTCGTCGCCCCGGGAGGGGCGTCTGCCGACGCCGGCGACCGATACGCGGGGCGGTACGCCGAGACGGTCGGCTCGTTCGTCAGCCACAGACGCCACGGGTGCACCGCAGCGTCGCCGCCGACGCCCGACACCCCGACACGCGGCCCGGTCGCGACCGGCGACTGCATGACCGCGACGTCGCGCTTGCGCACGAGCACCGAGCCGCCGGGCTCCGTGAGGTCGGCGCCGTTGGCGGCGAGGTCCAGACCCAGGCAGACCGCCAGGCGCGCGGGGCCGCGCGCGAGCTGGCGCTCGTTGTCGACGACGCCGGCACTCGAGCGTCGCGCCCAGGCGAGCTCGACGCCCTCCACGACCTCACCGGCGCGCAGCAGGACCGCCGACCCCCGGCCGGCCTGCTCGGTCACCACGTTGACGCAGTGGTGCAGCCCCATGTGCCGGTACACGTAGAGCCGTCCGGGCTCGGCGAACATGGCCGCGTTGCGGGCCGTCCGGCCGCGGAAGGCGTGGGAGCCCGGGTCGTCCTCGCCGCCGTACGCCTCGACCTCGGTCAGGCGGACGGTGACCGAGCCCTCGGGGCTGCGCGCCGTCACGAAGGCCCCGAGCAGGTCGCGCGCGACGGCGAGGGGATCCCGCGCGTACCAGCTGCGCGCGGGCACCACGCCGGTGCCGGGGACGATGCCGTCGTCCGGCCGACCCGCCGCGGGCGTCTCGAGGTGCACGCGGCCATCATGCCAAACCGGTCGGCCGCGGTGCGGGGACGTCCGGCGCGGGACCGACGACGCGGCCGTCCCCGTCGAGCCGCACGTCGGCACGCTCCCGCGTGCGCTCCCGCTCGAAGTGCGAGCGCTCGTCCGCCATCCACGCCGCCCAGTGCTCCCGTTCCGCGACGCCGTCGCGGGCCAGGCCGCGCGCCAGCCGCACGTCGTCGGGCGCGCACACCCAGACGCGCACCGACGCGAGCCCGTCGACAGCGCGCGGCGCCGAGCCGCACCCCTCGACGACCAGCACGTCGGGGAGCGGGACGTCGACCCAGTCCGCGAACGCGCCCGCGGACCAGTCGTACCGCTGGAAGCGACCAGGCCGGCCACGTCGCAGGGGCTCGAGCACCTGTGCCGACAGCCGCGCCCAGAGCGTGCCCTCCAGCCCGCCCCACCCGTCGTACAGGTCGTCGAGGTGCACGACCGCGACCCGTGCGCCCGTCCGGCCGACGAGCGCCGCCACGCGCGCGGCCGTCGTCGTCTTGCCCGAGCCGGCGGGGCCGTCGACGCACACCAGCCGCACGCTCCCGAGCCGCGGCGGGGCCGCGAGCACCCGGTCCGCGACGACCTCGGCACCCGACGTCACGCCGCCCCGCCCACGGTCCGGTGCGCTCAGGCGCGCTGCGCGCGCAGTGCGGCGCTGCGCTCGCGCGCGGCGGCGAGCTGCTCGGCCACGCGCACCGGTGCCGTGCCGCCCACGGCGTCACGGGACGCCAGCGAGCCCTCGACCGACAGCACCGCGCGCACGTCCGGCGTCAGGTGCTCGCTGATGCCCGCGAGGTCGGTGTCCGACAGGTCCCACAGCTCGATCCCGCGCTCCTCGCACGTACGGACGCACGCACCGGCGACCTCGTGCGCGACGCGGAACGGGACGCCCTGGCGCACGAGCCACTCGGCGATGTCCGTGGCCAGCGAGAAGCCCTGCGGTGCCAGCGCGGCCATGCGGTCGGTGTCGAACGTCAGCGTCGCGACCATGCCCGCGAAGGCGGGCAGCAGGACGGTGAGCTGGTCGACCTGGTCGAACACCGGCTCCTTGTCCTCCTGCAGGTCACGGTTGTACGCGAGCGGCAGGCCCTTGAGCGTGGTCAGCAGCCCGGTGAGGTCACCCACCAGGCGCCCGGCCTTGCCGCGCGCGAGCTCGGCGACGTCCGGGTTCTTCTTCTGCGGCATGATGCTCGACCCCGTGGAGTACGCGTCGTGCAGACGCACGAACCCGAACTCCTTGGTCGCCCACAGCACCACGTCCTCCGCGAGGCGGGACAGGTCGACGCCCGTCATCGCCGCGACGAACGCGAACTCCGCGACGACGTCGCGCGAGGCGGTGCCGTCGATCGAGTTCTCGACGGGCCCGGCGAAGCCGAGCTCGGCCGCGACCGCCGCCGGGTCCAGTCCCAGCGACGAGCCGGCCAGGGCACCGGACCCGTAGGGCGAGCGCGCGGCGCGCCCGTCCCAGTCGGCCCACCGCTCGACGTCGCGCAGCAGCGGCCACGCGTGCGCGAGCAGGTGGTGCGCGAGCAGGACCGGCTGCGCGTGCTGCAGGTGCGTGCGGCCCGGCATCGGGGCGTCCCCGACGGCCTGCGCCTGCGCCACCAGGGCGTCGACGACGTCGAGCACGAGACCCGACAGCACGCGCGACTGACGGCGCAGGTACATGCGCACCAGCGTCGCGATCTGGTCGTTGCGCGAGCGCCCGGCCCGCAGCTTGCCGCCGAGGTCGGCACCGGCCCGCTCGATGAGCCCCCGCTCGAGCGCGGTGTGCACGTCCTCGTCGTCCGGCAGGGGCGCGAACGCCCCGGACGCGACGTCGGCACGCAGCCGCTCGAGGGCGTCGACCATGCCGGCGACCTCGTCGTCCGACAGCAGACCGGCGGCGTGCAGCACGTGGGCGTGCGCGACCGACCCGGTGATGTCGTCGTCGGCGAGGCGCCAGTCGAACTGCGTCGACCGCGAGAGGTCGGCGAGGGCCGCCGCGGGGCCGGACGCGAAGCGTCCGCCCCACAGCGCGAGCGGGCCGGGCTGGTCGCTCACGCGTCGATGCCTCCCTGCGTCCCCAGGTCGGGGGCGTTGCCGAACCGGACGTCGCGGGCCGCCGCGAGCTTGGAGCTCAGCCCGTAGATCTCGATGAAGCCGCGCGCCGCGGACTGGTCGAACGTGTCGCCCGAGTCGTACGTCGCGAGGTTGAAGTCGTACAGGCTGGAGTCCGAGCGCCGGCCGGTGACCGTCGCGCGGCCGCCGTGCAGCACGATCCGGACGTCGCCGGAGACGTAGCGCTGCGTGTCGTCGATGAAGACGTCCAGCGAGCGCTTGAGCGGCGAGAACCACTGGCCGTCGTAGACCAGCTCGGTCCAGCGCTGCTCGACGCCACGCTTGAAGCGGGCCTGCTCGCGCTCGACGGTGACGTTCTCGAGCTCCTGGTGGGCAGCGATGAGCGCGATCGCGCCCGGCGCCTCGTAGACCTCGCGCGACTTGATGCCGACCAGGCGGTCCTCGACGATGTCGATGCGGCCGACGCCCTGCGCACCGGCGCGGCGGTTCATCTCCTGGATCGCCTGGAGGGGCGTGACGGGCACCTCGTCGAGCGCGACGGGCACGCCCTGCTCGAAGCGCACGACGACCTCGTCGGCGACCGGCGGGAACGTCGGGTCGTCCGTGTACGTGTAGACGTCCTTGGTGGGCGCGTTCCAGATGTCCTCGAGGAACCCGGTCTCCACCGCGCGGCCCCACACGTTCTGGTCGATCGAGAACGGGTTGTGCTTGGTGGTCGCGATCGGGAGGCTGTGCTTCTCCGCGTACTCGATCGCCTTGTCGCGCGTCAGCGCGAGGTCCCGGACGGGGGCGAGGCACTTGAGGTCGGGCGCGAGGGAGGTGATGCCCACCTCGAAGCGGACCTGGTCGTTGCCCTTGCCGGTGCAGCCGTGGGCGACCGTCGTGGCGCCGAACTGCCGCGCCGCCCGCACGAGGTGCTTGACGATGACGGGGCGCGACAGCGCCGAGACCAGCGGGTACCGGTCGAGGTACAGGCCGTTGGCCTTGAGGGCCGGCATGCAGTACTCGGTGGCGAACTCGTCGCGCGCGTCGGCGACGTACGCCTCCACGGCACCGCAGTCCAGCGCACGGCGCCGGATGACCTCGAGGTCCTCACCGCCCTGGCCGACGTCGACGGCCACGGCGATCACCTCGGCACCGGTGGCCTCCGCGATCCAGCCGATGCCCACCGAGGTGTCCAGGCCACCGGAGTACGCGAGGACGACGCGTTCGGTCATGTCAGGTTCTCTCCTTCTCGAGGTTCGCGTGCATGAACATACATGCAACTGCGGACCTATGCATAACCCGTCTCAGCCCTCGCCCGCGAGCGCCAGGAAGCGGGCCGCCACGGCGTCCCCGCCCTGCGGGTCGCGCGAGACCACCAGCACCGTGTCGTCCCCCGCGATGGTGCCCAGCACCGCGGGCAGCACCGAGTGGTCGATCGCCGACGCGAGGAACTGCGCCGCGCCGGGAGGCGTGCGGAGCACGACGAGGTTGCCGGACGCCTCCGCCGCGACAAGGAGCTCCGCGCACAGGCGCGCCAGCCGCGCCGCGAGCTGCTCGGTGTCCGTGGTCGTGGGGGTCCGGTCCCCGCCCTCCCCCGGCACCGCGTACACCAGCGAGCCCGACGCGGTGCGGATCCGCACCGCGCGCAGCTCGACCAGGTCGCGGCTCAGCGTGGCCTGGGTGACCGTGACGCCCTCGTCGGCCAGCAGCGCGGCCAGCTCGCCCTGCGAGTGCACCGTGCCGCGCTGCAGCAGCGTGCGGATCAGCGCGTGGCGGGCTGCCTTGGTGGCCGCCACCGAGGTGCTCACGACCTCTCCAGCAGGAAGGCCAGCAGCGCCTTCTGCGCGTGCAGCCGGTTCTCGGCCTCGTCCCAGACGACCGACTGCGGGCCGTCGAGCACCTCGGAGGTGATCTCCTTGCCGCGGTACGCGGGCAGGCAGTGCAGGACCAGGGCGTCGGGGGCGGCGAGCGCGAGGGCGGCCGCGTCGAGCCGGTAGGCCTCGAACCGGCGCTCCCGGTCGAGCGCCTCGTCCTCCTGGCCCATCGACGTCCACGTGTCCGTGGCGACCACGTCGGCGCCCGCCACGGCGGCCGCCAGGTCGTGCACGACGCTCACGGACCCACCCGTGCCCGCCGCGACCTGCGTCGCACGCTCGAGGACCGCCGGGTCCGGCAGCGCGTCGGCGGGCGTGCCGACGCGCACGTGCAGGCCCGCGGTCGCGCCGCCCAGCAGGTAGGAGTGCGCCATGTTGTTCGCCCCGTCACCGACGTAGGCCAGCGTGGTGCCGGGCAACGACGCCACGCCGCCGCGGTGCTGGGCGAGCGTGGTGAGGTCGGCCAGCACCTGGCAGGGGTGGAACTCGTCCGTCAGCGCGTTGACGACCGGCACGCCCGCGACGGCGGCCATCTCGTCCAGGCGCGTCTGCGCGTGCGTGCGCCAGACGATCGCGGCCACCTGGCGGCCGAGCACCCGGGCGGTGTCCGCGATCGACTCGCGCACGCCGATGCGCGCCAGGTTGCCGTCCACCGGCAGCGGGTATCCGCCGAGCTCGGCGATGCCGGTCAGGAAGCTCACCTGCGTGCGCAGGGTCGGCTTGTCGAAGATGACGGCGACGGAGCGGGGGCCCGCCAGCGGGGTGCGGATGAACCGGTCGTCGCGGAACGCGAGCGCGAGCTCGAGGACCTCGGCCTGCTCCCGGGGGCTCAGGTCGTCGTCGCGCAGGAAGTGGCGGGTCACGCGGTCTCCTCGGGGGCGAGGTCGGCCGGCAGCGCGGCGACCAGGTCGACGAACGGCTGCACCTGCTCGTCCGTCAGGACGAACGGGGGCGCGAGCCGCAGCGCGGTGGGCGTGCAGGCGTTGACGACGAACCCGGCCGCGAGCGCGTCGGCCGCGACCCGCGCCGCGACGGGCCGCTCGAGCTCGACCGCGATGAGCAGACCCTCACCCCGGACCTCGCGCACCAGCGGGTTGCCGGTCGAGCGCAGACGGTCGCGCAGCCGCTCCCCCAGCCCCGTGACGTGCGCGAGGAGGCCGTCGCGCTCGATGACGCCGATCGTCGCCAGCGCGGCGGCCGCCGCGACCGGGTTGCCGCCGAAGGTGGTGCCGTGCTGGCCGCGGCCGAGCAGCTCCGCCGCCTGCGGTCCGTACGCGATCGCGGCACCCACGGGGAACCCCGCGCCCAGTCCCTTGGCCACGGTGACGACGTCCGGGCGGACGCCCCCGCCGATGTGCGGGTGCTGGTGGGCGAACCAGCGCCCCGTGCGCCCCATGCCGGTCTGCACCTCGTCGAGGACCAGCAGCGCGCCGTGGGCGGTGGTCAGCTCGCGCGCCAGCGCCAGGTAGCCCGGGGGCAGCGGCCGCACGCCGGCCTCGCCCTGGACCGGCTCGACGACGAGCGCCGCGACCTCGTCACCGCCGTGCGCGAAGGCGGCGCGCAGCGCGTCGGTGTCGCCGAACGGCAGGAACTCCACACCCGGCGGCAGCGGCTCGAACGGCTCGCGGTACGCCTGCTTGTGCGTCAGCGACAGCGCGCCCATCGACCGGCCATGGAACGCGCCCTCCAGCGCCAGGACACGCGGGCGGGCGCCGGCCGAGTGCCGCCGCGTGAGCTTCAGCGCGGCCTCCGTGGCCTCCGTGCCGGAGCTCGTGAGGAAGACCCGGGAGCCCTCGGGCGCGTCGGCGATCGCGAGCAGCCGCTCGGCCAGCGCGATCTGCGTCGGGCTGGCGAAGAAGTTGGAGATGTGGCCGAGCGTGCCCAGCTGGGCGCTGATCGCGGCGGTGAGCGTCGGGTGCGCGTGGCCCAGGGAGTTGACCGCGATCCCGCCGAGCAGGTCGAGGTACCGCGCGCCGTCGGCGTCCCACACGTACGGGCCCTCGCCACGGACCAGCACACGCTGCGGCGGGCCGAACGTGTCCATCACCGCGTGCGCGTACCGCTCGGTCCACTGCGCCACCGAGCCGTCGGCGGCGGGCAGCGGCAGCGCGTCGTCCGCACCGGCCGCGCGGTGGCGGGCCGCGCCCGGGGTGGCCGCAGCGGCCGGCACGTCACCCGTCGCGGGGGTGGTCACGGTCGCGTCGTGGGTCGCGCTCACGGCGTCGCCTCCTGGTCGTCGCTGGCCAGCCGGACCGCGCGCACGGGCACGGTCGACGGGTGGCCGTCGGGGTCGGCGTCGGGCAGCACCATGGTGCCGACGCCCTCGGAGGTGAAGACCTCCACGAGGATCGAGTGGGTCGCCCGGCCGTCGATGACGTGGGCGCGCGGCACGCCGCCCTCGACCGCCCGCCAGCAGGCCTCCATCTTGGGGCGCATGCCGGAGTCCAGCCGCGGCAGCAGCTCGGCGAGCGCCGAGGCGCGGATGCGCCGGACCAGCGTCGAGCGGTCGGGCCAGTCGGTGTACAGGCCCTCGACGTCGGTGAGGATGATCAGCTTGCGCGCGCCGAGGGCGACCGCGAGCGCCGCCGCCGCCGTGTCGGCGTTGACGTTGAGCACCTGGGTCGGGTCGTCGATGTCCGGTGCGACGGTCGAGACCACGGGGATCCGCCCGGCGTCGAGCAGGTCGAGGACGGCGCCCGGGTTCACGTGCACGACGTCCCCGACGAGACCCACGTCGACCTCGTGCCCGTCGACCACCGCGGTGCGGCGGCGCGCCTGGAACAGCCCCGCGTCCTCGCCGGACAGGCCCACCGCGTGCGGTGCGTGCGCGTTGATGAGACCGACGAGCTCGCGCGAGACCTGGCCGGTCAGGACCATCCGCACGACGTCCATCGCCTCGGGGGTCGTGACGCGCAGGCCGCCGCGGAACTCGCTGGCGATGTCGAGGCGGTCGAGCATCGCGTTGATCTGCGGGCCGCCGCCGTGCACGACGACGGGCCGCAGGCCGACCTGCCGCAGGAAGACCATGTCCTCCGCGAACGCCCGCTTGAGCGTGTCGTCGATCATGGCGTTGCCGCCGTACTTGACGACGACGAGCGCACCGGCGAACTGCTGCAGCCAGGGCAGCGCCTCGACGAGGACCTCGGCCTTCTGGTCGGCGCGCAGGTCGGTGCGCGTGTCGAAGACGAAGTCGTCGGGCACGGGGGGAAGGTTCACGTCGGGACCGCTCATGTGGAGTAGGCGCTGTTCTCGTGGACGTACTCGTGCGTGAGGTCGTTGGTCCACACCGTGGCGGACGCGTCACCGGCGTGCAGGTCGACCACGACGTGGATCTCGCGGGACGCGGCGAGGTCGAGCTGCGCCGGGTCCTCGTGCTCACCGCCCTGCCGGCAGACCTGCACCCCGTTGATGGTGACGTCGAGCAGCGTCGGGTCGAACGGCGCGACGTCCTCCGGGACGGTGCCCACCTGCGCGATGATCCGGCCCCAGTTGGGGTCGTTGCCGAACATCGCGGCCTTGACCAGGTTGGAGCGCGTCACCGCACGCGCGACGGCCACGGCGGAGGCCTCGCCGGTCGCGCCGCGCACGTGCACGGCGACGTCGTGCGAGGCGCCCTCGGCGTCCGCGACGAGCTGGCGCGCGAGGGAGGCGCAGACCCGCAGCACGGCGTCGGCGAAGACGTCAGCGGCCGGGGTGACGCCGCTGGCACCGGACACCAGGAGCGTCACGGTGTCGGACGTCGACATGCAGCCGTCGGAGTCGACGCGGTCGAAGGTCGCGCCGGTGGCCGCACGCAGCGCCGTGTCCGCCGTGGCCGCGTCGACCACCGCGTCGGTGGTGATCACGGACAGCATCGTGGCCATGGCGGGCGCCAGCATGCCGGCGCCCTTGGCCATGCCGCCGACGACGAACACGCCGTCGGGCGTCTCCACCCGCACGTGCGCGGTCTTGGCGACGCTGTCCGTGGTCATGATGGCGGCGGCGCTGTCCGCGCCGGCACCTGCGTCCAGACCGGCGACGAGCGGGGCGATCCCGGCGAACAGCTTGTCGCTCGCCAGCGGCACGCCGATCAGGCCCGTCGAGCACACGACGACATCGCCCGGGGAGACGCCGAGCGCCGCACCGACCTTCTCGGCGGTCTGGTGCGCGTCGGCGAAGCCGCGCGGCCCGGTGCCGACGTTCGCCCCGCCGGAGTTGAGGACGACGGCCTCCACGACGCCGTCGGCGACGACCTGGCGGGACCAGATGACCGGCGCGCCGACCACGCGGTTCGTCGTGAACACCGCCGCGCCGACCTTGAGCGGACCGTCGTTGACCACGAGCGCGAGGTCCGGCTTGCCGGACGCCTTGAGCCCGGCGGTGACGCCGGAGGCGCGGAAGCCCGCGGCCGCGGTGACGCCGGGCGACGTGCCGGGCGACGTGCCCTCGAGCGCGGGTCCCAGGTGGTCGGTCACGGGGCGACTCCGTTCCGCGGCAGGCCGAGGGTCTCCGGCAGGCCGAGCGCGAGGTTGAGGGACTGGACGGCACCGCCGGCGGTGCCCTTGACGAGGTTGTCGATGGCGGTGACCGTCACGACGCGGCCCGCACGGGCGTCGTACGCGACCTGCACCAGCGCGGTGTTCGCCCCGGTCGTCGACGCGGTGGTCGGCCACTGGCCGGCGGGCAGCACGCGGACGAACGGCTCGTCCGCGTACGCGGCGCACCACGCCGCGCGCAGCTGCTCGTCGTCGACCGTCACGCCCGGCGCGAGCCGTGCGGTGGCCGTCGCGAGGATGCCGCGGGACATCGGGACCAGCACGGGCGTGAAGGACGTCCGCACGTCGGACGCCCCGGCGCTGCGCAGGTTCTGCGCGAGCTCGGGGATGTGCCGGTGGCTGCCGCCGACCGCGTACGGCACCGCGGCGCCGAGCGCCTCGGAGGCGAGCAGGTGCGGCTTGAGCGACTTGCCGGCACCGGAGTAGCCGACGGCCAGGACCGCGACGAGGTCGGTGGTGTCGAGCAGGCCGGCCGCGACGCCCGGCTGCAGGCCGAGGGTGACGGCCGTGACGTTGCACCCCGGCACGGCGATGCGGCGCGCCCCGGCGAGGAGCTCGCGCTGCCGGGTCGTCGACTGCGCGACCACGAGCTCGGGCAGGCCGTACGTCCACGTGCCCGCGTGCGGGCTGCCGTAGTACGCCTCCCAGTCGGTCGCCTCGACCAGGCGGTGGTCCGCCCCGAGGTCGAGGACCACCGGGTCCTCCCCGAGCGCCTCGAGCTCGGCCGCGACCTGCCCGCTGGCGCCGTGCGGCAGCGCGAGCACGACGACGTCGTGGCCGGCGAGCGCCTGCGCGGTCGTAGGTTCCAGGACGCGGTCGGCGAGCTCCACGAGGTGCGGGTGGTGCGCCCCGAGCGGCGTCCCCGCGTTGGAGTGCGCCGTGAGCGTGCCGATGCGTGACTGCGGGTGGTCGAGCAGCAGCCGCAGGATCTCCCCGCCGGCGTATCCGCTGGCCCCGGCCACCGCCACCGTGAACGTCATGTGCATGAACATACAGTCGAGTGCAGACAAATACCAAGGATCAGCGGGAACACGAGGTGCCTCCCGCGTGGTTGCGGCTGACATGCGCGCCGTCATCGCCACCCGCGCCGGTGGCCCCGAGGTCCTGCAGGTCAGCGACGTCCCGGACCCCCGGCCACGGCCAGACGAGGTGCTCGTGCGCGTCGCGGCGGCCGGAGTCAACTTCATGGACACCTACCGTCGCAGCGGGACCTACCGTATGCCGTTCCCGCACCTGGTGGGGTCCGAAGGGGCGGGCGAGGTCGTCGCGGTCGGCGACGACGTCACGAGCCTGGCCCCCGGCGACCGCGTCGCGTGGGCGTCCGCCGAGGGCTCCTACGCCGAGCTGGTCGCCGTCCGCGAGACCGACGCGCTGCCCGTCCCACCGGGCGTGGACGACGCCACCGCGGCCGCGCTGCCGCTGCAGGGCATGACCGCGCACTACCTCGTCTCCTCGACCTTCCCCCTCGACAACGGGCACGACGTGCTGCTGCACGCCGGCGCCGGTGGCGTCGGGCTGCTGCTGACCCAGCTGGCGGCGGCGCGCGGCGCCCGCGTCATCTCGACCGTCGGGTCCGCCGACAAGGAGCGCCTGGCCCGCGCCGCCGGCGCGTCCGACGTCATCCGCTACCGCGAGCTGTCCGACCTGACGACCGAGCTCCCCGCGCTCGTGCGGGACCTGACCGGCGGTCGCGGGGTGCACGTCGTGTACGACGGGGTCGGCAGGGACACCTTCGACGCGTCCCTCGCGTCGCTGGCCCGGCGGGGCACGCTGGTGCTGTTCGGCGCCTCCTCCGGCCAGGTACCGCCCGTCGACCTCCAGCGGCTGAACGCCGCCGGGTCGGTCTTCGTGACGCGCCCCACGCTCGGCCACCACACGGCGACCCGCGAGGAGCTGCAGTGGCGCGCCGACGAGCTGTTCGACGCCGTCGCCGCCGGTGCCCTCGACGTCCGTGTCGGGGCCACCTACCCCCTGGCGGACGCCGCCGACGCCCACCGCGCCCTCGAGGGGCGCGCCACCACCGGAAAGGTCCTGCTGCTCCCGTGACGCTCGACACCCCCACGTTCGCCGCCCCTCCCCGCACCGTCACCGTCGAGGTCTGGTCCGACGTCGCGTGCCCCTGGTGCTGGATCGGCAAGCGCCGGTTCGCCACCGCGCTGCGCGCGTTCCCGCACCGTGACCACGTCGAGGTCGTGTGGCGCTCCTACCAGCTGTCCCCCGAGACGCCGACGGGACCGGGCCGCCCCGAGATCGACGCGCTCGTCGAGGCCAAGGGCCTGCCGCGGGACCGGGTCGAGGAGATGTTCGCCCGGGTCGCCGCGGTCGGTGCCGCCGACGGGCTGCACTACGACTTCGCCACCACCCTGGCGTTCAACACGTTCGACGCCCACCGGCTGCTGCACCTCGCGCGCGAGGCCGGCGGTGCCCCGCTGGTCGACGCGACCATGGAGACGCTGTTCTCGGCGCACTTCGAGGAGGGCACCGACCTCGGCGCCGACGGCGCCCTCGTGACGGCGGCCGCCCGGGCCGGGTTCGCGGCGCACGGCTGGGACGACGCCCGCGTCGCGGCCGCGCTGGCGGGCGACGACGCCGCCGACGCCGTCCGCGACGACCTGGCCACCGCGCGCTCGATCGGCGTGACCGGCGTGCCGTTCTTCGTCGTCGACCGTCGCTACGCCGTCTCGGGCGCGCAGCCCGCCGAGGTGTTCGCCCAGCTGCTCGACGCCGGCTGGCGGGAGGCCAACCCGCTGGTCGCCGCACCGACCGCGGACGCGTGCACCGACGGGACCTGCTGAGCCCGTCGGGCGGGCCGCCGCTCAGGGCCGGGCGGGGAGCAGCTCGACGAGCTCGCCGAGCGAGTCGACGCGCACGTCCGCGAGCGCGGCCTGGGGGCGCAGCGCGTGCACGTGCCCCCACGGCCCGCGCCGCAGGAACGCCGTCCGCATGCCCGCGGCGCGCGCCGGCAGGACGTCGTTGTCGAGCCGGTCGCCCACGTACAGCACCCGGTCCGCCGGCACGCCGACCTCCGCGATCACGCGCGCGAAGAACGCGGGCGCCGGCTTGGCGACCCCCCAGCGCTGCGAGGAGGCGACCAGGTCGAGGTCCACGCCAGCCGTGCGCAGCTGCGCCTCGGCACCCGCGGGCTGGTTGCCGGCGATGCCGACCACGTAGCCGGCGCGACGCAGCGCGTGGAGGGCCGGCAGGGCGTCGGGGTAGAGGTCGCCGGGCTCGATCGTGGGCGTCCGCGCGGGCCGGGGCACACCCAGGACCTCCCACACCCGCGTGTGCGGCTCGTCGCGCTCGGCCAGCGCACCCAGCACCGCCATGAGTGCGAGCGGGGTGACGCCCGCGTCGTGCGCGGCCTGCGTCCACGCGCGCGTCTCGTCGACGAGCGTCTCCCCGACGTCGAGGACGACGGCCCGCACCTCGGTCCAGCCGTGCGGCGGTGTCGTGCTGCTCACGGCGGCCACCCTGCCAGGTCGCGCGGGCGACGTCGCGGGCGCGCGCGCCGGGTCATCTGCCCGTCACCCCCGCCCCGTCCCGGCCACGGTCGGCACCCGGTCGGCGGACCTGGTCGAAGAAGGCGATCTCGTGCACGAAGGACGCCGCGTACGCCGCGAGCATGCGTGCCCGCGTCGCCCCGCCCACCTCGCGGGCGGCCGCGTCGGCGAGGTCGGTCGCACGGGCTGCCGCCGTCGCGAACTGCGGGTCGCCGTAGGTCGCCACCCAGTCCCCGTACGGGTGGGCGGCCAGGTCGCCCGCCCGCACCAGGATCCGTGCCCCGACGTCCGCGTAGAGCACGTAGCAGGGCAGTACCGCGGCGACGACCTCGGCGTACGAGCCGGTCGCGGCGACGGCGAGCAGGTGGTCGACGTACGCCCTGGTGGCGGCGCTCGTCGGCGCGGACGACGCAGCCGCGCGCGCGACGTCCGGCGGGGCACCCCCGCGGCGTCCCTCCCCCGGCAACCGCACCCCCGGCAGCCGCACCTCCTGCAGGCGGGCCTCGTGCAACCGGGCCTCGACGTCCAGGCACCGTGCCGCCCCCTGCGCGAAGAACACCTGGGCGGTCGCGTCGGGCGCCAGCTGGCTCGCCCGGGCCAGCACGCGCGAGTACTGCCCGAGGTACAGCGCGTCCTGCCGCAGGTACGCCTCGAACTGCTCGACGGCCAGGGTGCCGTCCGCCAGGCCGCGGACGAACGGCAGGTCGTCGCACGCGCGGCGCAGGCCCTCCGCACGGTCCCACGCCTCCGCGCCGAAGGGACGCGCGCCGAGCGTCGGCGCGTGGTGCAGGTGGTCGACGGGGCCACGTCCGGAGCCCACCGCGAGCGCGTCCCCCGCCGCGATGGCACCCGTCAGCCACTCCTTGGCCTCCCGCACGGTGCTCACCCAGTCGGGGCGGCGCGGTCGCAGGGCCGCGACCGCCGCCGACAGCGAGCAGCCCGTGCCGTGCGTGCTGCTCGTCGGCACGCGCAGCGCGTCGAGCTCGGTGACGGTGGCGCCGTCCACGACCGCGTCGGGGCTCGCGTCGCCGTCCAGGTGGCCGCCCTTGAGCAGCACCGTCGCCCCGGACGTGCGGGCGAGGCGCCGGGCCTGGTCCACGGCCTGCGACCACGTCGCGGCGACGGCCTCGCCGAGCAGCACCCCGAGCTCCGGCAGGTTGGGCGTCACCAGGTGCGCCTGGGCGACGAGCCGCCGCACGGCCTCCTCGGCGTCGGGCTCCAGCAGCCGGTCGCCGCTCGTGGCGACCATCACGGGGTCCAGGACGACGACGGGCGGGCGCGTGCGGACCAGCCACGCGGCGACCTCGTCGGCGACGGCCCGCGTGCCGAGCATGCCGACCTTCACCGCGTCGACCGTGACGTCGTCGCTCACGGCGTCGAGCTGGGCGCGCAGGAACGCGACGTCGGGGACGTGCACGGCCCGCACGCCGTGCGTGTTCTGCGCGACGAGCGCCGTCACGACGGCCATCCCGTAGGCGCCGTGCGCGGCGAACGACTTGAGGTCGGCGTGGATCCCGGCACCGCCCGTCGGGTCCGTGCCGGCCACCGACAGCACGCGCACGCGGCTGCCCGGCCGGGTCGCCCGCCAGGACGGGGTCGGGTCCGCCCCGCTCACCGGGCCGCCGCCTCGACCTCGGCGCGGGCCCAGGCCGCGACCAGCCGCGCCGCGGCCGCTGCGGGGTCCCTCGCGGCGCACACGGCACCGACCACGGCCATCGCACGGACGCCGGCGGCGCGCAGGGCGGGGGCGTCGGAGGCGCCGAGCCCGCCGATCGCCACCACCGGTCGTCCGTCGGCCGCCGCGACCGCGGCCCGCGTGCCGTCGACGCCGATCGCCGGCCCCGCCTCGGGCTTGGTCGGGGTCAGGCGCACCGGCCCGCTGCCGAGGTAGTCGGCGCCCGCGGCGGCCCGCACGTGGTCGGGCAGCGCGGCCGAGGCCCCGACGACCGCCCCGGGTCCGAGCAGCGCACGGGCGTCGGCGACCTCGAGGTCACGGCGGCCCACGTGGACACCGTCGACACGCGCGCCGCGGGCACGCGCCGCCAGCACGACGTCGACGCGGTCGTCCACGACGAGCACCGCCGGGCCGGCAGCACGCAGCGCGTCGGCCACGGCGACGGTCAGGTCGACGAGCTCCCGCACCGTGGCCCGCTTGGCGCGGACCTGCACGGTGCCGACGCCCGCCCCCACGGCGCCCGCCGCCACGTCCGCGGGGTGGTGCCCCGCCGCCGCGCACACGTCGGCGTCGAGGACCAGGTAGACCCCCTCCGGCAGGGCGCTCACGCGGGGACCGCCACCTGCTGGGCGGTACGCACGCGGGCGGTGAGGCCGGCGGCGTCCAGCCGGTGCAGCTCGTCGAGCACCCCGACCTGGAAGGAGCCCGGCCCCCGCGCGTCCACGGCAGCGCGCTCCGCCGCGAGGCCCAGGACGGTGGAGGCGGCGACCGCCGCGACGAGCGGCGGTGCGACGGCGGTGAAGGCCGCGACCAGACCGCCCAGCGCGCAGCCCGCGCCGGTGATCGCCGTGAGCAGGGGGTCGCCGACGGCGAGCCGCACCCGCACCCGGCCGTCCGTGACGAGGTCCACCGGACCCGAGACGGCGACGACCCCGCCCGTGACGCCCGCGAGCGCGTCCGCCGCGCCGGCGGCCGCGTCGACGTCGTCGCGCGCGTCGACGCCCCGACCGGCGGAGACGAAGCCCGCGAGCGCGCGGACCTCGCTCGCGTTCCCCCGCACGACCGCCGGCCGCTCCGCCAGCAGCCGGCCCGCGAGGCGCGTGCGGACGGACAGCACGCCCACCGCCACGGGGTCGAGCACCCACGGCACGCCGGCACCCGCCGCGGCCGCGACGGTCGGCGCGAGGCAGGCACGCTGGTCGGGTCCCAGCGTCCCGAGGTTGACCAGCACGGCACCGGCCGTGCCGGCGAGCTCCTCGGCCTCGCCCGGCACGCTCGCCATGGCGGGCGACGCACCGAGCGCGAGGAGCGCGTTGGCGACGAGGTTGGTGGTCACCTCGTTGGTCAGGCACTGGACGAGCGGGGTGCGCGCCCGCAGGTCGTCGAGCGCCGCACCGCACGCGGCGGCGAGGTCCTCCGGGGCGGGCCCGGAAGGCGAGGAGGGCAGGGGGACGGCAGACGTCACGGTGGACATCCCTTCGCTCGTACGAACGAGATCAGGTTCGACGGGTGTGATCTCAGCCCGGCTCCGTGCCGGGCACCCCGTGTCTCGTCGCCGACCCTAGACCGTCCCGGCGGCCGTGCCGAGGCCCGGTCTCGACCACCGGACGCGGCGCGGCCGCCCCGCCACGGACGGGTGGCGGTGTGTGCTGCGTCACGCCGGGCGCCGCTACGCTCGCGGTGCGGTTCACCGACGGCGGGGGCAGCGCGGTGGTCCGGCACCGATCCTGCGCGCCCGCGCGCCCGAACCTCCCGAGGCGACATGACCACCTCTCCCGACACCGCCCGCCCCGCTCCGCGCACCGACCCCGTGGGCACCGTCGTGCCGTCGGCCGTGCCGACCCACTGGTACAACCTGGCGGCGGACCTGCCCGAGCCGTGCCCGCCGGCGCTGCACCCCGGCACGCGCGAGCCGCTCACCCCGGACGACCTGGCGCCGCTGTTCCCCCTGGCGCTCATCGCGCAGGAGGTGTCGACCGAGCGCTGGGTGGAGATCCCGCAGACGGTCCGCGAGATCTACGCGCTGTGGCGGCCGTCCCCGCTGGTCCGCGCCCTGCGGCTCGAGCGGGCGCTGGGCACGCCGGCGAAGATCTTCTACAAGTACGAGGGCGGCTCCCCCGCCGGCTCGCACAAGCCGAACACGGCGGTCGCGCAGGCGTACTACAACGCGGTGGAGGGCACCACCCGGCTGACGACCGAGACGGGCGCCGGCCAGTGGGGTGCGTCGCTGTCGATGGCGTGCGCGCTGCTGGGCCTCGACCTCGAGGTGTGGCAGGTGCGGGCGTCCTACGACGCGAAGCCGTACCGCCGCATGCAGATGGAGACGTACGGCGCGACGTGCCACCCCTCGCCGTCGGACCTCACCGAGGCGGGGCGGGCGATGCTCGCGGCCGACCCGACGACCACCGGGTCGCTCGGGATGGCGATCAGCGAGGCGGTGGAGGTCGCGGCCCAGGACCCGCAGGCGCACTACGCGCTCGGCTCGGTGCTCAACCACGTGCTGCTGCACCAGAGCGTGATCGGGCAGGAGGCGCTCGCGCAGCTCGACGAGATCGGTGAGACCGCGGACGTCGTGTTCGGGTGCGCGGGGGGCGGGTCCAACCTGGGCGGGCTGAGCTTCCCGTTCCTGGGCCGCAACCTGCGCGAGGGGACGACGACGCGGGTCGTCGCGTGCGAGCCCGCGGCGTGCCCGTCGATGACGCAGGGCGAGTACCGCTACGACTTCGGCGACGTCGCGGGCCTGACCCCGCTGCTGAAGATGCACACGCTCGGCAAGGACTTCGTGCCGCCGCCGATCCACGCCGGTGGCCTGCGGTACCACGGCATGGCACCGATGGTGTCCCACGCGTACGCCCTGGGCCTCATGGAGGCGATCGCGGTGGACCAGGACGTGGCGTTCGCCGCGGGCATCGAGTTCGCGCGCGCCGAGGGCATCATCCCGGCACCGGAGTCGACGCACGCCGTCGCCGGCGCGATCGCGCATGCCCGGGCGGCGACGACCGCGGAGACGATCGTCATCGGCCTGTCCGGCAACGGGGTGCTGGACCTGCCCGCCTACCACGACTACGTCTGACCCGTCGGTCGCCCGGGTGGGCGCGGGGACACCTCCCCGCCCGCCCGGGCGACCTGACCGGCCCCGGGGTGCCGACGGGCGACCAGCATGCGACCCCCCACTTATCCCGAGCGATCCGGTCGGCTTATTGTCGGCGGACACGTTACCGAACCGCCGGGAGCACGCATGGGCACGCAGGTCCTCTGGTACATCCCCAACACCGTGGAGCCCGGGCACCGCGGTGACGACACGACCGAGGGGTGGGGCACGCTCGACCTGTCGACCGAGCTGGCCCGGACCGCCGAGGCGCACGGCTGGGACGGTGCGCTCATCGGCACCGGATGGGGCCGGCCGGACACGTTCACCGTCGCCACCGCCATCGCGGCACGCACCACGACGTTCCGCCCGCTCGTCGCCGTCCGGCCCGGCTACTGGCAGCCCGCGCACTTCGCCAGCGCCGCGGCGACCCTCGACCGGCTGTCCGGCGGGCGGCTGCTCGTCAACGTCGTCAGCGGGCACGACGGCGTCGCGCAGTACGGGGACACCACCCTGGACCAGGCGCAGCGGTACGCCCGGACGCGCGAGTTCCTCGAGCTGGTGCGGCGGCTCTGGACGCAGGAGCACGTGACGTACCGCGGTGAGCACTACCGCGTCGACGACGCGACCCTCGCACCGCGCCCCGTCGTGGGCACCGACCGCCCGCACCCCCGCCTGTACTTCGGGGGTGCCTCGCCCGCGGCGCAGCGGGTCGCGGCGGCCGAGGCGGACGTCCAGCTCTTCTGGGGCGAGCCGCTCGACGGCGTGGCCGAGCGCATCGCCCGGCTGCGCGAGCTCAGCGACGAGGTCGGACGCCGGCACGCACCGCTCGAGTTCGGCCTGCGGGTCACGACGGTCGTGCGCGACACCACCGCGGAGGCGTGGCGGGCCGCCGAGGAGAGGGTCGCCGCCATGGCGCGGGACGCCGGCACCCGACCGCCCGACCCGCTGCGTCGCGCCGCCGTCGGGCAGCAGCGGCTGCTCGACCTCGCCGGGCACGGCGACGTGCTCGACACCTGCCTCTACACGGCGCCCGGCCGCTACGGCGGTGGCGGTGCGGGCACGACGTGGCTGGTCGGCTCCCCCACCGACGTGGCCGCCGCGCTGCGCCGCTACCTGGACCTGGGCGTCACGCACCTGGTCCTGTCCGACACTCCGTACCTGCGCGAGACCGCACGCGTCGGCGACGCGCTGCTCGGGCTGCTGCGGGCGCCCGCCCTCACCTGAGACCGGGCCCCGCGAGCGCGGCACGCCGCGCTCCCGACGCGCCGAGGGCCCGACCGGACGACGCCGGTCGGGCCCCTGCGTGCCGCCCTGGTCAGCCGCGGACCGTGACCGTGCGGCTCGTGCTGCCCGCGACGCCCGCCGCGTCGTCCGGGACGAACACCGCGGTCAGACGGTGCGTCCCGCTGCCGAGGTCGCGCGGGACGGTCCCGATCGCCAGGCCGAGCACCACGTCCGCGCGTGCCACGACGCGCTCGCCCTCGCGCAGCTCGACACGGCCGGCCGGGAGCCGGGCGGTGTCGAGGCCCACGGTCGCGACCCACACCGACGGGACCAGCCGCGGGATCGGCGACTGGACGACCGACAGCGACGTGGTGCTGGTCGCCTGCTCGACCGTCACGGTCACCGGGTCGGACTGCGAGCCCGCCACGGCGTCCGTGCCGGCGTACCGCGCGACGACCTCGTAGGTGCCGACGGGCGTGTCGGCCGGCAGCGTGAGCACCGCCCGCCCGCCGCGCAGCGACGCCGTGCCGAGCACGTCGTCGCCGGCGACGAGCTGGACCGACCCGGTGGCCGGACCCTGCGACGTCACGACCGCCGTGAGCCGCACGCGGGTCCCGCGCGTGCCGAACACCTGCGTGTCCGGTGACGCGCTGAGCGTCGTGGTCGAGGCCTCGCCGGCGACCTCGACCGTGAACGGCACCGAGGCGGTCGTGCCGCTGGGCGACGCGACGACGGTGAGCTCGTGCCCGCCGGGCGCGAGGTCGGCCGGGACGGTGACCGTCACCTGCGCCGACGCGTCCGGGCCGTCGCCCCGGACCAGCGGGAACGTGCCGAGCGACGCCTCCCCGAGGAGCACCTCGACCGACGTGTTCTCCGGCGCCCCCAGGCTGGTCAGGTTGATGCCGCCGACGGTGAACGTGAGCTCGCCCCCGGGCGCCACCGGCTCCGTGAGCGCCGGCACCTCGACCGCCCGCTCCGCGAAGTCCGGTGCGGTGCCCGGGTGCGCCTCGAGGTACGCGATCCACGCGTCCCGGTCGATCAGCCCGGAGTCGGCGGTGCCGGTCCCCTCGGCCAGCACCCGGAAGTTGTCCCCGCCCTGCGCGAGGAACGAGAACGTCCCGATGCGGTAGTCGGCCTCCGGGTCGACCGGCTCCCCGTCGACCGTGACGGACGTGATCCGGTCGCCGAGCTCCCGTGCGGCGTCGTAGGTGTAGGTGACGTTGTCGGACAGCCCCAGCTGCAGGTACGGGCGGCTCGGGACCGATCCGTCCGCGTTGGTCTGCCACTGCTGCTCCAGCATCGTCACGACCTGGGCACCGGTGAGCGTGGTGGTCCAGAGGTTGTTGACGAACGGGAGCACCGCGTTGGCCTCGGCGTACGTCACCGAGCCGTCGGGGGCGTACAGCAGCTCGGCACGCATGCCGCCGGGGTTGACGACACCGATCTGCGCACCGCCGCGCTCGGGCGCGGCCAGCGTGTCGAGCAGGGCGTCCGCGACGAGCGAGCCGAGGGCCGACTCGCGGCTGCGGTCGTCCCGACCCGTCGTGGTGCCCGGCGCCGAGCCGACGTACCCGCCGTCGACGTACTGCCCTCCGGTGAACGCCGTCGTGACGTCCGCCGTGACGGACCCGACGGGCTGCGACCCGACCTCGTTCGCGTACGCGAGCGCCGCCGCGACGATCTGCGCCACCTCCGCGACCCGGGGGTAGGCGGCCACGAGCTCGGCGTCCGGGGTGGTCGTGCGCGCCACGTTCTCGGCCGTGGCGGCCGTGACCTCGTCCGTCGCGGGGTCGTACGTCAGCACGACCTTGCCGAGGAGCTCGCCGTAGGACCCGGTCTGCACGACCGGCCGGGTCGCGTCACCGTCACCGTCACCGACCGGCCCGAACCACGCGTACTGCTTGTGCGTGTGGCCCGTGAAGATCGCGTCCACCGCGGGGTCGGTGCCCGTGACGATGTCGGCGAACGCGCCCCCGGCCGCGAGCTCCTCCTCGAGGGTGGCGCCGTCGGGCGTGCCCGCGCCCGCCCCCTCGTGGTACTGCGCGACGAGCACGTCCGCCTCGCCGTTCGCCTCGTCGCCGTCGGTGAGTGCGGCGGCCACGCGGTTCACGGCCTCGACGGGGTCACCGAAGTCCAGCGCGGCGATCCCGCCCGGGGTCACCAGCGTGGGCGTCTCCTCCGTCACCACCCCGATGACGCCGACGGTCACGCCACCCATGTCGAGCAGCGCGTACTCGTCGAGCGCGGGCGTCGTGGTGCCCTCCCGGTAGACGTTGGCACCGAGGTACGGGAACCGCGCGTTCTGCCCGCCCGCGATCACGCGCTCGACCAGGTCGTCGTACCCCTTGTCGAGCTCGTGGTTGCCGATCGCCGACGCCCCCAGGTCGAGGGCGTTGAGCACGTCGATCGTCGGCTGGTCGTCCTGCACCGCCGACGCGAACAGCGACGCGCCGATGTTGTCGCCCGCCGAGAGGAACGCGACCGGGCCGTCGGCCGCCGCGCGCTGCTGCTCGACCGTCCCCGCGAACCTCACGGTGTTGGCGTCGATGCGCCCGTGGAAGTCGTTGATGTTGAGGAACGTCAGGTCGACCGGGCCCTCGTTCGCGTCACCGGCCGTCAGCCCCACCACCACCGGGTCGTGGTCCGACGAGCGGTAGGCGTCGGGAGCGAAGAACGTCGTGCCGTGGTAGCCGTACCGGCTGTACTCCAGCGCGATGGACTCGGGGGCGTTGATCTCCCAGACGTCGGCACCGGTGGCCCGCCCGGCGGCCGCCTCGTTGAGCAGCACGTGGTCGAGCGACCCCGAGAGCCCCTGGAACGAGTACGAGTACTGGCCGGGCGCGAGCAGCGCGACGGCGTCGACGTAGCCCGCGTCGTCCAGCACCTGCAGCGGGTCCTCCCGCGTGAACGCGTTGAAGTCGCCCACCAGGACGACCGCCTCGGCATCGCCCTGGACGGTCGGGACCCAGTCGCGCAGCGCCGTCGCCTGGCGCACGCGCGACTCGTTCGACGCGCCCTGCCCGTCGCCCGCGTCGGCGTCACCGGGCCACGGCCCCGCCGAGCCCTTGGACTTGAAGTGGTTGACGACCACGAGGAACGGCTCGCCCCCGCCCGTCGGTGTGAAGACCTGCCCGATCGGCTCGCGCGCGTTGCCGAACGCCTGGTCGTCACCGGACTGGTCCCCCAGCGCGCGCGCGGCGCCCGTCGGGGTCACCGCGGCCGGCTGGTAGATGATCGCGTTGGTGATGACGTCCTGCTCGGCAGCCGGCGGCAGCTCGTCGGACGAGGGCACGAACGCCCAGCGGTCCTCGCCCGCCCCCGCGTTGAGCGCGTCGACCAGGGTCGCGAGGGCCTCGTCGGCCACGCCGTCGACGCGGGCGGAGTTCTCGATCTCCAGCAGCCCGACGACGTCGGCGTCCAGACCCTCGATCGCCGCGACGACCTTGGCCTGCTGCCGCTCGAGGTCCGCCGCGTCCCAGGCGCCGCGCTGGTCGCAGCCCTCGCGCACCGTCACGGGCTCGCCCGACGGGTCGCGGTAGGCCACGCAGGACGCGGCCTCGTCACCGAGGGTCGTGAAGTAGTTGAGGACGTTGAACGACGCGACCGACAGGTCGCCGCCCACCGGAGAGGGTGCCGCGGGGCGGTCGTCCTCGAAGGTCACGGGAGCGGGACCGCCCGCGACGACGGGCGCCGTCGGGTTGAGCTTCCACGTCCCGTTGCGCCAGTCGACGACCAGCGGCTCGGTGACCTGGACGGCCGCGCCGACGCGCACGGGGTTCTGCAGCGACACCCACGGCGGGGTCAGGCCCCCGTTGCCGGAACCGAGGAAGTTGGTCGTGGCACCGTCGTCCAGGACGACCCCCCGCGCGGCGTTGTCGGCCGCGACGGCCGCCGCCTCCGGGGACCCGGGTCGCGCCACCTCCGTGGGCTGCAGCAGCGGCGTGGTGCCGACCGCGAGGCCGACCTCGCCGTACTGGTTCGTGCCGTACGTGTTCGAGACGGTGAGGTCGCCCGTCGGAAGGACGAGCATCGACTCCAGCGCCTCGCGCGCGGCGGCGTCGGCCGGCCACGGCCCGGTCACCGGCACGGGAGCGTCGGCGGTCGGCAGCTCCTGCACGTCGGCGGCGGCGCCGACGGTGACCTGCGTCAGCCCGTTGAACTCGACGACCTCACCCGTGACCTGCAGGTGCTGCCCCACCGCCACCCGCCCGACGGTCGTGGGCGAGTACACGAACACGGCCTGGGAGCCGTCGCGCACCGCGTCCCCGCCCGTGCCCGGCGCCTGCAGGACGTAGCCCGCGAGGCCGCCGGCCGGGTAGGCCGCCGTCACGACCCCGGACGTCGTCACGCGCCGCCCGACCAGGGGGGACGCGTCACCCGTGCCCTGGACCGCGGCGATGGTGACCGCCTGCGGCTCACCCGGCTCCTCGGGCTCCTCGGGTGCCGCACCGGACGCCGTCGGCGTGGGCGCGCCGGCCCGGAAGTCGGCAGCGTTGTCCGCGGTGTGGGTGTGGGCGGCGTCGCGCTGCACGGACGTCGCGTTCGTCGTCGCGGGGGCGGGTGCGGACCCCGCCCACGAGGTCGCGCTCGGGCCCCAGCCGACGAGGTCGACGACGGCGTCCACCTGGGCGCACCCCGCGCTGCACGTCAGGGCGTCCGTGCCCTGCACCAGCGCGACCTTGCCCGCGGTGCCGCTCATCGGCACGCCCGTGCCCTCGAGGTCGACGGGCACGTCGGGCGCCGCGGTGTTCGCGCCGAACGCCTGCCCCACGACGAACGTCGCCCCCGCGGGCACGCTGCCCGACAGCGGCGTCACCTGCCACGTCGCCCCGCCGGCCGACGCGTACTGCAGCGAGTACCCGGCCAGGTCGAGCGGTGCCTCGCCCGGGTTGTACAGCTCGACGAAGTCACGGTCGAACGGCGCACCGGAGTTGCCCCCGCCGCCGTACACCTCGTGGAGCAGCAGGGGCGCGTCGGGCGACACCGCCGCCTGCGCGGCTCCCGCGGTGGCCAGGCCACCGGTGAGCATCACGGCGAGCGCGGTGAGCGCCCCCGTGGACCGTCGTCGTGCGTGCACGCGGATCTCCTCCGTCGGGCGCGCGAGGGGTGGGTGACCACGCCTCGTCGCGCGAGCAGCGGCCGTCACGCGGACGGCCGGTCTCACCCTGCGCGGTACATCCGGTTCGTCGCAACTACCCGACAGTAACTATCTGGTGAACTCATCCGACGACGCCCGGTTCACCCCGGTTCGCCCACCGGCCGGATGCACCGACGACGACGGGCCGGCCCGGGGCGACCCGTGACCGGCCCGTCGCGCGACGCTCAGGCGCGCAGCTCGGCGCCCACCCGCGCGTGCGCCTCGGCGACGACCGCGTCCCGCACGGCGGCCGTCTCCTCGGCCGTCAGCGTCCGGTCGGCCGCCCGTAGCCGCAGCGCGAACGCGAGCGACGTGCGCCCGGGCCCGACCTGGTCGCCGACGTAGACGTCGAACAGCCGCACGTCCTCCAGCACGTCGCCCGCGGTCGACGCCGCCGCACCCGCACGCACGGCCGTCAGCACGTCCGCGGCCGGCACGTCGTCCGCCACGACGAGCGCGACGTCCTCCTTCGCCACCGGGAACGTCGAGACGGGCACGGCCTCGACCGGCTCGGGCGACGACGCCGCGAGCAGCGCCGACAGGTCGGCCTCGAACGCGACCGTCCGCGCCGGCAGACCGAGCGCGCTCACGACGTTCGGGTGCAGCTCCCCGGCATGGCCCACGACGACGCCGTCGAGCGTCGACAGCCGCGCGCAGCGGCCCGGGTGGAACGGCGCCCGCTCCCGGTCGGCCGTCACCGCGAGCTCGACGCCCGCGAGGCGCGCGAGGTGCTGCACGTGCGCGATCGCGTCACCGTGGTCGGCCCGGCGACCCGCGCCCCACACCCCGGCCGGCTCCGCCAGACCGGCAAGCACCCCCGCCACGTGCAGCGGCTGCCGCGGCACGGCCGCGTCGAGCGCGGCGAGGTCCTCGTCCGCCGGTCGCGCCCCACCGGGCAGGCGCGGCGCGACACCGGCACCGGCCGCCGGCAGGGTGACGAGCCCGAGTTCGAAGACGCCCACGTCGGACGTCCCGCGCGCGACGTTGCGGCGCGCGGTGTCCAGGAGCGTCACCAGCAGGTCCGTGCGCATGAGCGGCTGGCCGTCGGCGAGCGGGTTGACCAGGCGCACCGCCCGGCGGCGCTCGTCGTCCTCGGGCAGGCCGAGCGCCTCGAGCTGGTCGGCCCCGACGAACGGGTAGCTGAGCACCTCGACGAGGCCCGACGCCGCGAGGGTGTCCGCGACCGCGCGGCGCAGCCGCTGGTCCCGGGTCAACCCGCGACCGGTCGGGGCGGGGGGCACGATCGACGGGATCGCGTCGTACCCGCGCAGGCGGGCGACCTCCTCGACCAGGTCGACGCCGGCGACCAGGTCCGGGCGCCACGACGGCACGTCCACGCGCCACGGCACGGCGTCACCCGCGACCGTGCAGCCGATCTCGGTGAGCGTCGCGCGCACCTCGTCGTCCGTGTACGGGACGCCGACGAGCCGCGCGGCCTGCGCGGGGTCGAACGCGACCGGCGCCGGCGCCGACGTGCGGTCGACGTCCGTCAGCGCGTCCTCGACCGTGCCGCCGCCGTGCTCGACGAGCAGCGCGGCCGCCCGTGCGACCGCGACCCGCGGCAGCTGCGGGTCCACGCCCCGCTCGAACCGCTTGGACGCCTCCGACGTCAGCCGGTGCCGCCGCGACGAGCGTGCGACGGACACGGGGTCGAAGTGCGCGGCCTCGAGCAGCAGGTCCGTCGTCTCCCGGCCCACCTCGGAGTCCGCGCCGCCCATGACCCCGGCGATGCCGAGCACGCGTGCGGCGTGCCCGCCCGTGGAGTCGGTGACGAGCAGGTCCTGCGGGTCGAGGGTGCGCTCGACGTCGTCGAGCGTGGTGGCCTTCTCCCCCGGGCGCGCCCGGCGGACGACGACCGGCGCGGTGAGCGTGGCCAGGTCGTAGGCGTGCATCGGCTGCCCGAGGTCGAGCATGACGTAGTTCGTCACGTCGACCGCCAGGCTGATCGGGCGCATGCCGGCCTGCGTGAGGCGCTGCTGCATCCAGGCCGGGGACGGGCCGGACGCGCGCACGCCGCGCACGACCTGCGCCACGAAGCGGTCGCACCCGGGCACCCCGTGGATGCCCTCGTCGTCCGCGATCTCGACCGCGAACCCGGCGGGGCGCTCGCGCAGCACCTCGTCCGACGCCACGCCGGGGTCGGTGAAGCGTGCGCCCGTCGAGTGCGCGTACTCCCGGGCGACGCCGCGCATCGCGAAGCAGTACCCGCGGTCCGGCGTCACGTTGATCTCGAGCACCTCGTCGGCCAGGCCGAGCAGGCGCAGCGCGTCCGTGCCGGGCGCGGTCTCCTCCTCGCCGTAGCCGAGGCTCGACAGGACGATGATCCCGGCGTGGTCCTCGCCGAGGCCCAGCTCGCGCGCCGAGCAGATCATGCCGTCGGACACGTGCCCGTACGTCTTGCGCGCCGCGATCGGGAACGGCCCGGGCAGCACGGCGCCCGGCAGCGCGACGACCACGCGGTCACCCACGCCGAAGTTGTGCGCACCGCACACGATGCCGCGCGCCACCGTCGGGTTGCCGTCGTCGTCGAGCTCGTTGTGCGCCCCCACGTCGACGCGGCACCAGTTGATGGTCTTGCCGTTCTTCTGCGGCTCGGGCGTGAGCTCGAGGACCTGCCCGACCACGAGCGGGCCGGTCACGCCGGAGGTGTGGATCTCCTCCTCCTCGAGGCCGACGCGCACGAGGTCGGCGGCCAGCTGCTCGGCCGTCAGGCCGGCAGGGAGCTCGACGTGGTCGCCGAGCCAGGTCAGCGGGATGCGAGGCATGTCAGATCACCGTCCGGAACTGCTGGGAGAAGCGCACGTCGCCCTCGACCATGTCGCGCATGTCGGCGATGCCGTGCCGGAGCATGAGGGTGCGCTCGATCCCCATGCCGAACGCGTACCCGGAGTACACGTCGGGGTCCACGCCGCAGGCGCGCAGCACGTGCGGGTTGACCATGCCGCAGCCGCCCCACTCGATCCACCCGGGCCCGCCCTTCTTCTGCGGGAACCACAGGTCCATCTCGGCGCTCGGCTCGGTGAACGGGAAGAACGAGGGACGCAGCCGGGTGCGCGCCTCGGGCCCGAACATCGCGCGGGCGAAGTGGTCGAGCGTGCCCTTGAGGTGCGCCATCGTCAGGCCCTTGTCGACCGCCAGGCCCTCGACCTGGTGGAACACGGGCGTGTGCGTGGCGTCGAGCGCGTCGGTGCGGAACACCTTGCCGGGGCACGCGATGTACACCGGCACGCCGCGCTCGAGCATCGTGCGCGCCTGCACGGGCGACGTGTGCGTGCGCAGCACGAGACCCGACCCGTCCTCGGCCGCGTCGCCGTCCTGCGGCGCGACGAAGAACGTGTCCTGCATCTGGCGCGCCGGGTGGTCGACGCCGAAGTTGAGCGCGTCGAAGTTGAACCACTCGGCCTCGAGCTCCGGACCCTCCGCGATCTCCCAGCCCATCGCGACGAACACGTCCGCGATGCGCTCCGAGAGCGTCGTCAGGGGGTGGCGCGCACCCAGCGGGTGGCGGTCGGCGGGCAGCGTGACGTCGACCGACTCCTCGACGAGCACGCGCGCGTCGCGCTCGGCCTCGAGCTCGGCCGTGCGCGCGGCGATCGCCGCGTTGACGCGCCCGCGGGCCTGACCCACGAGCCTGCCCGCGGCGGCCTTGTCGGGGCCGGGCAGCGTGCCGATCGCCCGGTTGGCGAGCGCGAGGGCGCTCGTGTCACCGGTGTGCGCGAGGCGTGCGGACTTCAGGGCGTCGAGGTCGCCGGCGGCGGCGACCGCCGCGAGGGCGGCGTCGACGGCTGCGGCGACGCCGGCGGCGTCGAGCGGGGACAGCGGTGTGTCGCTGGTCATCAGGACCTTCCAGGGCGGTTCGGCGACGGCCGGACCGTGCGGCGCGGACAGGTCACGCGGTGCACGTCGGCCGGCTGGGCAGTCTAGTGGCGCCCGTCCCTGGGCGGTCGCGACGTCCGGCGCGGACGTGGACCTCGGTCACGCTCCTCAGCGTGCGTGCGCGCGTGCGCGGCCCGGGACGGGCCGCGGAAATCGTCGACCACCCGATGTCCGGGTGAGCAGGTGCGCGCGCATACGGCCATGCTGCCACAGCACCGGCTCACGCCCCGAGCGGAAAGGTCCCGACCGTCGTGTACGCCGGTCCCCCGCCGCGGCCCGCCCCGGGCCGCGACTCGACCAGCGTCAGGGCGTCGACCGTCCACCGCGGCCCCTCGTACACGGCCAGCGCCTGCTCGAACACCTCCGCCGGTGCGAGGTCCCGACGTCCCGCCTCCGCCGCCCGGCCCGGCCCCCGGCCGCCGCGCGCGGCCGTCACCGCGCGGGAGCCCCGCCGCGGCGGGCGTGCCCCCGCACGCGCCCGCCCGACCGTCAGGTGCGGGCGGTGGCGGACCCGCGCGTCGGGCGGTGCACCGTGCGCCTCCCCGACCGCGCGGGCACCGGCCGCGAGGTCGACCATCGCCGTCACGTCGCCGGAGGCACCGACCCACAGCGTGCGGTGCGCGAAGACGCCCGCCCCGCGCAGCTGCAGCCCGAAGGGGCGCGCGCCGGCCGCCACGTCCACCAGCCCGGCGGCGAGGTCGTCGGTCGCCGCGTCGGGCAGGGTGCCGTAGAACGCGGCCGTGAGGTGCCACGTCTCCCGGGCCGACCAGCGCACGCCCTCGTCCTGACCGCCCGCGCCCCGCCGCACGACGGCGAGCGCGAGGTCGAGGTGGTCGAGCACGTCGTCGGGGGGCCACACCGCGGCGAACAGTCGCATGGGCCCAGCCTGCCAGGCGCCCGGCGCGCCGCGCGGGGCGGTGCGCAGCGCCGTCGGCGCGGCTCAGCGCTGGGCGCGCCCCGAGGCGTACAGGCACACGGCGGCCGCGGTGGCGAGGTTCAGCGACTCGGCCCGCCCGCGCAGGGGCACGCGCACCGCGGCGTCGGCCAGCGCGAGGTCCTCCTCGCGCAGCCCCCACGCCTCGTTGCCGAACACCCAGGCGGTCGGGGCCGCGAGGTCCGGCACCCCGGCCGGCGCCGTGCCCGCCACGTCCAGCAGGTCGTCCAGGTCGTGGGGGGCCGACCCGTCGGCCGCCAGGACCGTGAGCCCCGCCGCGCGCAGCCGCGCCACCACCTCGGGCAGCTCGGGGCCGCTGACCACCGGGAGGTGGAAGAGCGATCCGGCGGTCGAGCGCACGGCCTTGGGGTTGTGCACGTCGACGCTGCTCGCGGTGAGCACGACCGCGCCCGCACCTGCCGCGTCGGCCGCACGCAGCACGGTGCCGGCGTTGCCCGGGTCGCGGACGTGCGCGAGGACGGCGACGAGTCGGGGGCGCGCGGCGAGCACGTCGTCGAGGTCGGCCCGCACCTGGTCCACGACCGCCACCACGCCCTGGGCGTCCGGGCTCATCGCCTCGAGCACCTCGGGCGTCCCGGTCCGTACGCGCGCTCCCACCCCGTGCGCGCCCTCGACGATCTCGGGGTGGCGGCGGGCGGCGGCGGGCGTGAGGTACACGTCGTGCACCCGCGGTGCACCGGGACCCACGGCCTCGCGCACCGCCTGCGGCCCCTCGACGAGGAACGTCCCGGACCGCCGCCGCACGCTGCGGCTCGCCAGGGCCCGGACGGCCTTCACACGCTCGGCACGGGGGTTGGTCAGCAGCTCGTCGGGCACGTGCCCATCATCCCCGCTGCCGGCGCCGTCCCCCGCACGCGGGCGCGGGGACGGCGCCGGCGGCGCGCGCCGTGCGTCCGCCGGGTCCGGTCGACGACCCGTGTGCAGGGACGACGACGCCCCCGCCGTCACGAGGACGACGGGGGCGTGCCGGGCGCGGTGCCGGCGCCGTGGCGCCGGCGGTACGCGTGGGTCAGGCGGCGGCCCGGGGCGCGTTGACGTCCTCCGGGAGCGCCGACTTGGCGACCTGCACCAGCGCGGTGAACGCGGCGGCGTCGTTGACGGCCAGGTCGGCGAGGACGCGACGGTCCACCTCGACACCGGCGGCCTTGAGGCCCTGGATCAGGCGGTTGTAGGTCATGCCGTTCTCGCGGGCCGCAGCGTTGATCCGCTGGATCCACAGCTTGCGGAAGTCGCCCTTGCGCGCCTTGCGGTCGCGGTAGGCGTACACCAGGGAGTGGGTGACCTGCTCCTTGGCCTTGCGGTACAGCCGCGAGCGCTGCCCGCGGTAGCCGCTCGCCCGCTCGAGGGTCGACCGGCGCTTCTTCTGGGCGTTGACCGCCCGCTTCACGCGTGCCACGTGATGCTCCTTGCCTTGTCCGGGGCTCGATGCCTCCGCCAGGGGCGCTGACGCGCCGGCGGGTCAGCGACCGAGCAGCTTCTTGATCTTGGGGGTGTCGGCGGGCGAGACGACGACGTCACCGGCGATGCGGCGGGTGCGGCGGCTCGACTTGTGCTCGAGCAGGTGGCGACCACCGGCCTGCTCGCGCATGACCTTGCCGGTGCCGGTGACCCGGAACCGCTTCTTGGCACCGGAGTGCGTCTTGTTCTTCGGCATGGCTGCCGTGTCTCCTTGTCGTTCGCATCGCACGGTCGTGCGACTCGTGGGTCGTCCGGACGCGGGGTGGGCGCGTCCGTGCGGATGTCAGCCGGACTGCTCGCCGTCCGCGGCGCGCGGAGCGGGTCGCGGAGCAGGCTTCGGGGTCGCACCGGGCCGGGGTCCGGGTCGCGCCGCGGGGTTCGGCGTCGACGTCGGGGCGGCGGGGCGCGGGGCGGGTGCCGGCGGGCGGGGCGTGCTCGCCGCCGGTGCGGGACGCGCGGCCGGGGCCGACGTGCGCGGCGCCGGTGCCGAGCTCCGCGGCGCGGGGGCCGAGGTGCGCGGTGCCGACGAGCGCGGTGCCGAGGTCCGGGGTGCGCTCGCCGAGGACGGGCGCGGCGCCGCGGACCGACGCGGGGCGTCGGACGGGGCGGACGGCGCTGACGCCTCGGGGGCCGACGCGGCAGGAGCCTCGGCCGCGGGAGCCGGCGCGGCGGGAGCCTGTGCGGCGGGCGCCGCCTGCTGCTCCGCGGCACGCCGCTCGGTCGCGACCGGGGGCCACGGGATGTGCTCGACGTGCTCGTCGCTCGCCGTGGACTCCCCGTCCTCCGGGTTCGCCTGGGCGGCGGCGCGACGCTGCTCGTTGCGCTGCTCGGCCTTCTTCTTGGTCGGCCCCAGCACCATGATCATGTTGCGGCCGTCCTGCTTCGGCATGCTCTCGATGAAGCCGAGCTCCGAGACGTCGGCCGCGAGGCGCTGCAGCAGGCGCACACCCATCTCCGGGCGCGACTGCTCGCGGCCGCGGAACATGATCATGACCTTGACCTTGTCGCCGGCCTTGAGGAACCGCTCGACGTGGCCCTTCTTGGTGCCGTAGTCGTGCGGGTCGATCTTCAGCCGGAAGCGGATCTCCTTGAGGATCGTGTTCGCCTGGTTGCGCCGGGCCTCACGCGCCTTCATGTCGGCTTCGTACTTGAACTTGCCGAAGTCCATGATCTTGCACACGGGCGGACGCGCGGTCGGTGCGACCTCGACCAGGTCGAGGTCCGCGTCCTGGGCCAGACGCAGGGCGTCCTCCAGGCGCACGATGCCGACCTGCTCACCGTTGGGTCCGACGAGTCGGACCTCGGCGACGCGGATCCGATCGTTGATGCGGGGCTCGCTGATGTGGTGCTCCTCGGGTTCGTCGTGTCGGACCTCCAGGAACGAGGAAGGCCCCCGCCCTGGGCACAGGCGGAGGCCTCGTCCGGCACCGACGGACGCACGAGGCGTGCCGTCGACCGGCCGACGGGGCGAAACCCGTCGACCTGCGGACCGGGACCCGGACCCCTGTCGTCGGACGAGCCGAACGGTCGGGGCCGGGTGGGAGAAGCTCCACTTGTGCATCCACCCCACCGTGCGTCCCCGACTCCGGCACGGACACCCGGGTGTGCTCCCGGAGGGCCGTGCGACAGGACGAGGGCGCGCGACAGCGCGGATCAGTCTCGACCACTCTAGCAGACCGACGGCCGCACACACGCTGGGGCGCCGGACGGGCAGGCCTCACCCTCGCTGCACCCCGCTCGACCGGCGCCGCCTCGCGCGACCGACGGGTCCGCCGCGCCCCGCACACCCTGCGACTGCAGAAACTTGAACGGTTCCAGAAAAGGTGGTCGAGTGTGCCCGTGACCGACACCGACCTGCTCCGTGAGCACGGGCTTCGGGTGACCGCCCCGCGGCTCGCCGTGCTCGACGCGCTCGGCGGTCGCGCGCACCTCGACGCCGACGCGGTGCTGCGGGAGGTCCGCACGACGCTGCCGAACGTGTCCGTGCAGGCCGTCTACGACGTGCTGCACGCGCTCGCCGACGCAGGCCTGCTGCGTCGCATCGAGCCGGCGGGCCACCCGGCCCGCTACGAGCGGCGCACCGGGGACAACCACCACCACGTCGTGTGCCGCGGCTGCGGCGCGCTCGACGACGTCGACTGCGCGGTCGGCCACGCCCCGTGCCTCACCCCCAGCTCGACGTCCGGCTTCGCGGTCGAGTCCGCCGAGGTCACGTTCTGGGGCCTGTGCCCCACCTGCCGGTCGGCCGCCTGACCCACCGCCGCCCACCGGCACCACGATCCCCGCCGGGCCCGTCCGCCCGGTCGACGAGAGGAACCCACCTTGTCCCACGTCCCGCCCACCACCACCAACTCCGGCGCACCGGTCGCCTCCGACGCCCACGCCCTGTCCGTCGGCGCCGACGGCCCGATCGCCCTGCACGACCACTACCTGGTGGAGAAGCTCGCGCAGTTCAACCGCGAGCGGGTGCCCGAGCGCGTCGTGCACGCCAAGGGTGGCGGTGCGTTCGGCACGTTCACGGTGACGAACGACGTGTCGGCCTACACCCGCGCCGCGGTGTTCCAGCCGGGCGCGACGACCGAGATGCTCGCGCGCTTCTCCACGGTCGCCGGTGAGCAGGGCTCCCCCGACACGTGGCGCGACCCGCGCGGCTTCGCGCTGAAGTTCTACACGACCGAGGGCAACTACGACCTCGTCGGCAACAACACCCCCGTCTTCTTCATCCGCGACGGCATCAAGTTCCCCGACTTCATCCACTCCCAGAAGCGCCTGCCGGGCTCGCACCTGCGCGACAACGACATGCAGTGGGACTTCTGGACGCTGTCCCCGGAGTCGGCGCACCAGGTGACGTGGCTCATGGGCGACCGGGGCATCCCGGCCACGTGGCGGAACATGGACGGGTTCGGCTCGCACACCTACCAGTGGATCAACGCCGCCGGTGAGCGCTTCTGGGTCAAGTACCACTTCAAGACCCAGCAGGGCATCGAGAACATGCCGGCCGAGGTCGCCGCGCAGCTGGCCGGCTCGGACGCCGACCACCACATCCGCGACCTGTACGAGCACATCGAGGCCGGCGACTTCCCGCGCTGGACGCTCAGCGTCCAGGTCATGCCGTACGCGGACGCGGCGGAGTACCGGTTCAACCCGTTCGACCTCACCAAGGTGTGGCCGCACGGCGACTACCCGCTGATCGAGGTCGGCGTGATGGAGCTCAACCGCAACCCGGAGAACTACTTCGCGCAGATCGAGCAGGCGACGTTCGCGCCGAGCAACTTCGTGCCCGGCATCGCGGCCAGCCCGGACAAGATGCTGCTCGCGCGGATCTTCTCCTACGCCGACGCGCACCGGTACCGCGTGGGCACCAACCACGCGCAGCTGCCGGTGAACGCGCCGAAGTCGCCCGTGCACTCGTACTCGCAGGACGGCGCCGCGCGGTACACCTTCTCCTCGGCGACCACGCCGGTCTACGCGCCCAACTCGGTCGGCGGCCCGGCGGCCGACCCGGCCCGGGCGGGCGAGGGCGGCTGGGAGTCCGACGGTGCGCTCGTGCGCACGGCGGCGACCCTGCACCCCGAGGACGACGACTTCGGCCAGGCGGGCACGCTCTACCGCGAGGTCTTCGACGACGCGGCACGCGCCCGGTTCCTCGACACGATCACGGGTCACGTCGGCGGCGTGAAGCGCTCGGACGTGCGTGAGCGCGCCATCCAGTACTGGACCAACGTCGACGCCGGCCTCGGCCAGGCGCTGCGCGAGCGCCTGACGGCCCTCGACGCTCCCGTGGAGACGGGCGAGCCCGGCACCGCGAGCGTCCCGGTCGCCTGACGCACCCGTCCACCACGACGGCCCCGCACCCCACCGGGTGCGGGGCCGTCGTGCGTGCGGGCGGGGTACCGGGCGCCCGGTGAGAGGATCGACGCATGAGCCACACGCACGCCGACGACGCGGCCACCGACCCCACGACCCAGGCCGTCCGCGACATCGCCGACGTCGCCGCCGTCGAGGTGATCACCGCCGCCGCGGTCCACCTCATGAGCGCCGCGGCCGTGAAGTGCGGTCTGGCGGAGGACGACGAGCAGGGGCCCGGGTCGCGGCACCGCGACCTCGACGAGGCGCGCAAGCTCATCACCGCCCTCGCGGCGCTCGTGGTGACCTCGGCGCCCGACATCGGCAACCAGCACGCCCGATCGCTGCGCGACGGCCTGCGCTCGCTGCAGCTCGCGTTCCGTGAGGCGTCGCCGTTCCCCGACGCGCCCGGCGAGGGCCCGGGCGAGTCGTTCACCGGCCCGGTGTCCTGACACCGGAGGGCACCGGCGACCCGCCGGTGCCCTCCGGTCGGGTCAGCGCCACGCGGGGTCCTCGAGCGGGTCCCGCACCGGCGCGGTGAGGCCCTCCGCCACCACGGGGGCGGAGCCGTCCCGTGCACGCCGCCGCCCGGCGAGCGCGACCACGACGAGGCCCACGGCGGCCACGGCGCCGCCGACGACCGCCGCGGTCGCGAACCCCGCGCCCGCGCCGGCGCGGTCGATGACGACCCCGCACAGGGGTGCGCCCAGCGCGTTGCCGACCGTCTGCATGGTCCCGCCCCACCCCATGACCTCGCCGCGACGCTCCTCGGGCACCAGGCGCACGAGGGTGGCGTTGATCGACGCGAGGACGGGCGCGCAGGGCAGGCCGGCGATGACGACGGCAGCCGCGAGCGCCCCGCGGCCGTCGGCGAACGCGGCCGGCAGGGTGGCGAGCGCGAGCAGCGCCACCAGCACGAGCGGTGCGGGCTGCCGCGGGCTGATGCCGTGCAGGAGCCCGCCCACCAGCGACCCGCCCGCCCACAGCGCGACCATCCAGCCCACGTCCTGCGGGCGTCCGGCGTCGTTGAGCGCCGCGACGAGGGACACGTCCGTCCCCACGATGACGAAGGCCGCGGCGACCGCCGCGAGCAGCACGACCAGCAGCCGGGGCGTCACGACCCGCCCCACGGGGGCGTCGGCCGGGCTCACGGCCGACCGCGTCGGGGGGTCGGCCCACAGCAGCAGGGCGCCCCCGCCGACGGTGGCGACGCCCACCACCGTCAGCGCCAGCGCGCTCGAGCCGCCGGTCACCAGCAGCACCCCGAGCACGGGGCCGAGCATGAAGGTCAGCTCCGTCATCACGGAGTCGAGCGCGAACGCCGCCTTCTGCTGCGCGGGCGGCACGAGCACGGACAACGACTGCCGCACGACCGAGAACACCGGGACGAGGAAGAGGCCAGCGACGAACACCACCGCGACGAGGGCCGCGTAGTCCAGGTGCGGGGCGGCCAGCCACACCGCCGACTCCACGACGACCGACGGCAGGACCGCGCGCCGCAGCCCGATCCGGTCGACGAGCCGTCCCCGCCACGGGGCACCCACGGCGAGGCCGACGGTGAGGGACGCGGCCACGACACCGGCGCGTCCGTAGCCCTCGTCGAGCGCCCCGACGACGTGCAGCGTGAGCACGACCCCGGACATGGCGTGCGGGACGCGGGCGACCAGCCCGATGAGGAACAACCGCGCCACACCGGGCAGGCGCAGGACGTCGGAGTAGGCGGAACGCACGATCGACCATGCTGACACGGTGCGCGCGGCCGCCCGTCCGGCCCGCGCCCGTGATGCCCGGATGGTCCGGTGCGGCACGGGCGAGGCGCGTCACACTCCCGGACGCAGGCCCGGGGTCGTCCGCACCGGGTCGCCGTGGTCCTCGCGACGCCGCCCTATCCTGGGGCGATGACCGGACCGAGCGGCCCGACACCCGACCCCGGGCACCACCACCCCGAGCCGTGGGCGTCGACGCCGACCGCCCCCCTGCCGCCGGGCTGGGCCGGGCCCGAGCCCGTCGCGGCCGGCCGCCGCACAGCCCCGGCGCCGACGGAGCCGCCGCGGGGCCGCCGTGCGACCACGGTGCTCACGCTGCTCCTGGTCGCGGTGCTGGCGACGGCCGGCGTGGTCGGCTGGCGTCTGTGGGAGACCACGGCCGCCTGGGAGGAGTCCGCCGCCGAGTGGGAGGCCCTGGCGCGCACCCACGGCGAGCAGCTCGCGCAGACGCAGGCGGAGCTCGAGGCCGCGACGGGCGAGCTCGACGCCACCCGCGCCCAGCTGGCCACCGCCCAGGCCCGCATCACCGAGCTGGCCGACGAGAAGGCGCAGCTCGGTGACACCACGGCCGCGCAGCAGCAGCTCGCCGACTACCAGGAGCGCATCTCGCAGGCGGCCGGACGGGTCGCCACCGCGCTGGCCACGTGCGTCGACGGTCAGGAGCGGCTGATCGGCTACCTGCAGGACGCCGCGTCGTACGACGCGGCCGACGTCGCCCGGTTCCGCGCGGACGTCGAGCGCGTCTGCGGCGCCGCCTCCGACGCGAACGCCTCGCTGCAGAGCGAGCTGTCCCGGTGAGGACGCCGCACCGCACGCGGACGCTCGCACCCGTGGCCGCGCTGGTCACGGTGCTGCCGGTCGTCGGCGGGTGCGCTGCCCTGCCCGATCCCCCGGCCCCCGTGCCGACGAGCGTCGTGCCCACGGCCGTCCAGGTGCCGCCCGTGGACGCCGCCGGGTCCCAGCTGTCCCCCGACGGCTTCGACGCCGCGCAGCGGATGGCGGTCCGGATCCGCAACATCGGCTGCGGCGGCCTGTCGACCGGGTCGGGCTTCGCGCTCGACGAGCACACGCTGGTCACCAACCGGCACGTGGTCGCGGACTCGGCCGAGCTCCAGCTGAGCACCTACGACGGGCGCGACGTGGCCGCCGAGGCCGCGAGCACGGCCGGGCTGGCGGACCTGGCGATCGTCCGCACGGTCGACGCACTGCCCGCGGCGCCCGTCCTGGCGGAGGCCGACCCCCAGGTCGGCGACCCGGTGACCGTCGTGGGGTACCCGCTGGGGCGGCAGCTGACCGTCACGGACGGCCGGGTCTTCGCCGCGGTGACCGACCCGCTGCACGCCAACCTCGGCGAGGTGCTCGTCACCGACGCCCCGGTCGAGCCCGGCAGCTCGGGGTCGGCCGCGCTGGACGCGGACGGCCGCGTGATCGGCGTCGTGTACGCGAAGAACACGGACGGGATGAGCTTTCTGGTGCCCGTGAGCACGTTGCGCGCCATGCTGGACGACGACACGGCGTTCGCGCCGGCCCCGACCTGCGGGTGAGCGCGGGCCGGTCCACGATGACGACGGGACGGCACGACATGACGGAGCGCAGGTTCGACCCGGGCACCCTGACCCGGGCGGCGGAGGACACGTTCACGGTGCGCCGGGTGTTCGGCGAGGCGTACGAGCGCGACGGCCGCCTGGTGGTGCCGGTCGCCCGCGTCACGGGCCTGACCGGCTCCGGGGCGGGCGGCGGCGGCGGGGACATGGCACCCGCGGACGGCGCCGACGACGGCACCCGAGGCACGGGACACGTCGCGCACGGCACCGGGGACGGCGGCGGGGGCGGGTTCGCGACGCACGTGACGCCGCTCGGCGTCTTCGTCGTGGACGACCACGGGGCCCGCTGGCAGCCGACCCTCGACCTCAACCGCGTGATCCTCGGCGGTCAGGTCGTGGCCGCCGTGGTGGCGAGCGCGTGGGCCGTCGCCTGGGCCGTCCGCCGTCGCTGAGCAGGACGTCGCGCGCGCCTGCCGGGCGTCCGCGGGACAGCCGTGCAGAGCGGAGCGCCGTGCGGACCTGCGCCCCGCTCCGCGGTGTGGTGTTCAGGCCGCGCGGACCCGGAGCTCGAGGGAGTCCACGCGCGCTGCGACCACGGGGTCGTGCGCGAGCGCGTCGTTGACCTGGGCGAGCACACGGTCGAGCGCGGCGCGGTCCAGGCCGGCCGGCAGCGCGAGCCGGACGGCGACCTCCGCCCGGGTGCCCGGCACGGCCTCCGCGTCGACGACGAGCCGGACGTCCGCGAGGGCGGCCCGCACCGCGGTGCGCACCTCCTCGTCGACCTGTCCGTCCTGCACGGCGGGCTGCCAGGCCAGTCCCTGCGCCAGCGCGTAGACCGCCGTGCGCGGCAGCGCGACGGTCACGGGGCCGGCGGCGTCCAGCACCATCACCTCCCAGCCCTCGGCGACCGCCGAGAGCGCCGCGCGGGCGACGGCGGTGGGCACCGGCCGGGCGTCGGCCCGCCAGCGGGTCATCGCCTCGACGCCGGTGAACACCGGCAGCGCGGTGCGGCCGTCCGGCGTGCGCAGCGCGACGATGCCGGCGGACGCCTCCTTGTCGACGGTGTGGGCCCGGCCGTCGTGCTCGACGACGTCGGCCACCTCGAGCTCGGCCAGCACGGGCACGAGCACGCGGGTACCCGCGAGCGCCGCCACGACGTCGGCGAGCGCGGCGTCGTCGGCGGCGTAGCGCGCGAGCACGGCCGCCAGCCCGGCGTCGGCCGACCCGTCGTCACCGGCGAACGGCGACGACGGCGGCAGCTCCCGACCCCTCACGGGCGCCCGGCGACGTCCAGCGCCTGCGGCAGCGTGAACGCACCCGCGTAGAGCGCCTTGCCGACGATCGCGCCCTCGACGCCGACCCCGACGAGCCCGCGCAGGGCGTGGATGTCCTCGAGGCTGGAGATGCCGCCCGACGCCACGACGGGCGCGGACGTGCGGGCGCACACCTCACGGAGCAGGTCCAGGTTGGGTCCGCGGAGCGTGCCGTCCTTGGTCACGTCGGTGACGACGTAGCGCGAGCAGCCCGCGGCGTCGAGGCGCGCGAGCACCTCCCACAGGTCGCCGCCCTCCTGGGTCCACCCGCGCGCCGCGAGCGTGGTGCCGCGCACGTCGAGCCCCACGGCGATCTGCTCGCCGTGCGAGGCGATGACGCCCGCGGTCCACTCCGGGTCCTCGAGCGCGGCCGTCCCGAGGTTGACCCGGGTCGCCCCGGTCGCCAGTGCGCGCTCGAGCGACGCGTCGTCGCGGATGCCGCCGGACAGCTCGACCTTGACTCCCTTGGCCGCCAGGTCGGCGGCCACCTTGCCGAGCAGGACCGCGTTGGTGCCGCGGCCGAAGGCGGCGTCCAGGTCCACCAGGTGGATCCACTCCGCCCCGCCCGCGTACCAGTCGAGCGCGGCGGTCAGCGGGTCGCCGTACGCCGTCTCCGAGCCGGCCTCGCCCTGCACGAGGCGGACGGCCTGGCCGTCGGCGACGTCGACGGCGGGCAGCAGCTCGAGCCGGGGCTCACGCGTGGGAGTCATGGGTCCTCTCCAGGTGGGGCCGCCCCGGACCTCCGACGGGCCGGTGCGGTGACGTGCGGTGACGTGCGGTGACGTGCTCAGCGCAGCGAGCCGACCCAGTGGGACAGCAGCTCCGCGCCGGCGTCGCCGGACTTCTCGGGGTGGAACTGGGTGGCCGACAGCGGCCCGTTCTCCACCGCGGCGACGAACCGGCCGCCGTGGTCGGCCCACGTCACCCGCGGGGCGGGCAGCGGGTGCTCGCCCGCCGGGGGCGCGTCGGCCAGCGGGAAGGAGCGGGCGGCGTACGAGTGCACGAAGTAGAAGCGCTCACCGTCGAGCCCGTCCAGCAGGACGGAGTCCTCGGGAGCGTCGACGTCCGCCCAGCCCATGTGCGGCACGACGTCGGCCTCGAGGCGGTCGACCACACCGGGCCACTGACCCAGGCCCTCGGTACGCACCCCGTGCTCGACGCCCTCGGCGAACATCACCTGCATGCCGACGCAGATGCCGAGCACCGGGCGGCCGCCGGCCAGCCGGCGGTCGACGATCTGGTCGCCGCCGACGGCGCGCAGACCCTCCATGCAGGCGGCGAACGCGCCGACGCCGGGAACGACGAGACCGTCGGCGTCGAGGGCCGCCTGCTTGTCGGCGGTCAGCTCGACGTCGGCACCGACCCGGGCGAGCGCCCGCACCGCGGAGCGCACGTTCCCGAAGCCGTAGTCCAGGACGACAACACGGGGAGACACGACCCCAGGGTAACCGCGCCGGGACGCGCCCCCGGGCGGTCGTCCGACGACCGGACGGCCGCCCGGCGACCCGTCAGCGCCGGTGCGCGGCCAGCAGCCGCATCGCCTTCCAGCGCGACATGCCGACGGACGACACCACGCCCTCGACCTCGCCGGCCGGCAGGTCTCCCAGCAGCAGCTCCTCGAGGACCTCGGGAGCCCCGGACAGCACCAGGCCGGCGGGCAGGTCCTTCTCGTGCTCGCCGCCCACCCACTGCGACGCCGCGACCTTGCCCGCGCGGCGCTCCAGCAGCACGACGGGGACCTGGCGCAGCAGCCGGGACACGGCACCGGCCGCGGGGACGCCTGCCGCGGGGTCGCGCAGCACCGCGAGCGCGCCCACGGGCGACGGCACCGCGTCCACGTCCACGCCCGCCAGCGAGCAGGCGGCCGCGAGCGCCGGCGCGACCGCGACCTGCGTCACGACGACGGCGACGGTGGGCGTCGGCGCCGCGGTCAGCGCCGACAGGTCGTCCGGGATCTCGATGCCGTCGAGGTCGTCCTCGCTCACAGCGCGCCCTTCGTCGACGGGATGCCGTCGACCCGCGGGTCGAGGGCGACGGCCGCGCGCAGCGCGCGGGCCAGCGCCTTGAACTGCGCCTCGACGATGTGGTGCGGGTCGCGCCCGGCGAGCACGCGGACGTGCACGGTGAACGCCGCGTGGTGCGCGATCGACTCGAGCACGTGCGACGTCAGCGACCCCGTGAAGTGGCCACCGATCAGGTGGTACTCCTGCCCCGGGGGCTCCCCGGTGTGGACCAGGTACGGGCGGCCCGACACGTCGACGACCGCCTGGGCGAGGGCCTCGTCGAGGGGGACGGTCGCGTCGCCGTAGCGGGAGATGCCCCGCTTGTCGCCGAGCGCCTCGCGCAGCGCCTGGCCGAGCACGATCGCGGTGTCCTCGACGGTGTGGTGGGCGTCGATGTGCGTGTCGCCCGTGGCCTGCACGGTCAGGTCGATGAGCGAGTGCTTGCCCAGGGCCGTGAGCATGTGGTCGTAGAACGGCACACCCGTGTCGATCTGCGTGCGTCCCGTGCCGTCGAGGTCGAGCTCGACCAGCACGCTGGACTCGCTGGTGCTGCGCTCGATGCGCGCCGTGCGCCGGCGTGCCTCACTCATCGTCCCGCCACCTCCACCAGGGCGTCCTTGAACGCCGCCGTCTCCGCCGGGGTGCCGACCGACACCCGGAGCCATCCCTCGGGGCCCGTGACGCGCACGAGCACACCGCGGTCGAGCAGACCCTGCCAGACCGCCTCGCGGTCGTCGAACATGCCGAACAGCACGAAGTTCGCGTCCGAGTCGGCGGCCGTGAACCCCTGGTCCCGCAGCCACGTCACCAGGGCGTCCCGCTCGGCGCGCAGCGACCCCACCTGGGCCATCAGCTCGGGGGCGTGGCGCAGCGCGGCACGGGCCACCGCCTGCGTGACGGCCGACAGGTGGTACGGCAGCCGCACGACACGCAGCGCGTCCACGAGCTCACGGGAGGCCGACAGGTACCCGACGCGGGCTCCCGCCAGGCCGAAGGCCTTGGACATGGTGCGGCTGACGGCCAGGTGCGGGTGGTCGTCCAGCAGCTCGAGGGCCGACGGCGTGCCCGCGCGGCGGAACTCGCCGTACGCCTCGTCGACGACCACGACGCACCCGCCGGGCACCTCGGCGGCCGCGTCGAGCACCGCGCGGACGGTGTCCGGCGGCAGCGCCGTGCCGGTCGGGTTGTTCGGGCTCGCCAGCAGCACGACGCTCGGCGCGTGCGCCGCGACCGTCGCGCGCGCGTGCCCCGGGTCGATCGTGAAGTCCGCCGCGCGGCGGCCCGTGACCCAGGCGGTCGACGTGCCGCGGGCGTACTCCGGGTACATCGAGTACGTCGGGGCGAACGACAGCGCCGTGCGCCCGGGCCCGCCGAAGGCCTGCAGGACGTGCAGCATGATCTCGTTCGAGCCGTTCGCCGCCCACATCTGCTCGGGCTCGCGGTGCACACCCGACTCGACCTCGAGGTACGCGGCGAGGTCGGCACGCAGCGCCGCGAAGTCGCGGTCCGGGTACCGGTTGAGCCCGCGGGTCGCGTCGGCGACCGCGGCGGCCACGTCGGCGACGACGCGGTCGGACGGGGCGTACGGGTTCTCGTTGACGTTGAGCAGCACCGGGACGTCGAGCTGCGGGGCACCGTACGGCTCGATGCCGACGAGCTCGGGGCGCAGCGGCAGCGTGCCGGGCGACAGGTCGGGAGCGGCGGTCACGTCCCCGAGTCTAGGTTCCGTGCCGCATGCACCGGCCCGGCGCCCGCCCACCGGTCGTGTCGGCGTCGCGACGTACGCTGCCGGACATGCCCACCCCTGCGCCGGACACCGCCACCGCCGTCGACCGGGTCGCGCTGCGCGCGCAGGCGGAGGAGGTGCTGCGGGCCCTCGTCGGACGCGACGACGCGCACCTGCACGAGGACCAGTGGCAGGCGGTCGAGGCCCTGGTCGCCGACCGTCGGCGGGTGCTGGTCGTGCAGCGCACCGGGTGGGGCAAGTCCGCCGTCTACTTCGTCGCGACCGCGCTGCTGCGTCGGGGCGCCGCGGGGCCGCCGCGCGGCGCCACGATCATCGTGTCGCCGCTGCTCGCGCTCATGCGCAACCAGGTCGACGCGGCCCGGCGCGCCGGCATCGCCGCCGAGACGCTCAACTCGGCCAACCAGCAGGACTGGGACGACGTGCACGCGCGCATCGCCGCCGGCGAGGTCGACGTGCTGCTCGTGTCCCCCGAGCGCCTCAACAACCCCGGGTTCCGCGACGAGGTGCTGCCGCGGCTCGCGTCCGACGCCGGGCTCGTCGTCGTGGACGAGGCCCACTGCGTGTCCGACTGGGGCCACGACTTCCGGCCCGACTACCGGCGCATCGGCACGCTGCTGGCCGACCTGCCCGCCGGGGTGCCGGTGCTCGCCACCACGGCCACCGCCAACGCGCGCGTCACGGCGGACGTCGCCGAGCAGCTCGCCGTCACGGACGCCGACGGCGCGCCGGGCGAGGGCACCCTGGTCCTGCGCGGCACGCTCGACCGGCCGAGCCTGCGGCTGCAGGTGACGGCGCTGCCCGACGTCGCGACCCGCCTCGCGTGGCTCGCGTCGACGCTGCCGACGTTGACCGGCTCCGGGATCATCTACTGCCTGACGATCGCCGCCGTGGAGCAGGTGACCGAGCACCTGCGCGCGGCCGGGCTCGACGTCCGGTCCTACACCGGCCAGACCGACCCGACCGAGCGGGAGCAGGCCGAGGCCGACCTGCTCGCCAACCGCGTGAAGGCGCTCGTCGCGACGTCAGCCCTGGGCATGGGCTACGACAAGCCCGACCTCGGCTTCGTCGTCCACGTGGGTGCGCCGTCCTCCCCCATCGCGTACTACCAGCAGGTCGGCCGTGCGGGCCGTGCGACGGCCCGCGCCGACGTCGTGCTGCTGCCCGGGCACGACGACCAGGCGATCTGGGAGTGGTTCGCCTCGACCGCGTTCCCGCCGGAGGACCAGGTGCGCGCGACGCTCGCGGCGCTCGACGCGCAGGGCACGCTCTCGACCGCCGCCCTGGAGACGTTCGTCAGCCTGCGCCGCAGCCGCCTCGAGGGCATGCTCAAGGTCCTCGACGTCGACGGTGCCGTGCGGCGCGTGCGCGGCGGGTGGGAGTCGACCGGGCAGCCGTGGGCGTACGACGGCGAGCGGTACGCCCGCGTCACCGCCGCGCGGCGGGCCGAGCAGCGCACGATGCTGGACTACCAGGCCACCGAGGGCTGCCGGATGGCGTTCCTGCGGGCGGCGCTCGACGACCCGGACCTGCCCGACGGCTGGCGCTGCGACCGCTGCGACCGGTGCACGGGGACGAGTGTCGGGGCCGTGCCCGACGCCGGCGCGGTCGAGCACGCGCGCGAGCTGCTGGCGGTGCCCGGTGAGCCCGTGACCGCCCGTCGGCAGTGGCCCAGCGGTCTCGGCTCGCTCGGTCTGGACCTCAAGGGACGGATCGCACCGGGCGAGCAGGTGGCCGAGGGGCGTGCCGTCGGCCGGCTCGACGCGCTCGGGTGGGGCGGACCGCTGCGCGAGGCGCTGCGCGAGCAGGTGCCCACCGAGCTCCCGGTGAACCTGCGGGCCGCCGTGCGCACCGTGCTCGACGCGTGGGCGCCCCCGGTGGACGTCGTCGTGGCCGTCGCGTCGGAGAGCCGCGGCGCTCTCGTCGAGCACCTGGCGGCCGGGACGGCGCGGCTGCTCGGCGTGCCGCTGGTCGGCGCGCTGCTGCCGACGGGCACGCCCTCGCGGCACGACGTGAACTCTGCGCAGCGCCTGGCGGACGTGCTGCGGCACGTCGACCTGCCGCCCGACGTCGCGGCTGCGGTCGACGGCCGGCGCGTGCTGCTGGTGGACGACCGCACCGACACCGGCTGGACGCTCACCGTGACGGGGCGGCTGCTGCGGCGGGCGGGCGCGACCGAGGTGCTGCCGTTCGTGCTCGGCGTGGGCTGACGCCCGCCGCGCGGGGCACAGCGTCCGCCGGACGCGCACGGCCCCGCCGCGCTCGGCGCACGGCGGGCCGCGTCGCTCAGAACCGGGCGCGGACGGCCTCACCGTGCGCGGGCAGGCCCTCGGCGTCGGCCAGCGCCACGACCCGGTCGGCCACGGCGGCCAGCGCGTCGGCGTCGTACTCGATCACCTGCACGGCACGCAGGAACGAGTGCACACCCAGCCCGCTGGCGAAGTGCGCGCAGCCGCCGGTGGGCAGCACGTGGTTCGAGCCCGCCATGTAGTCACCCAGGGACACCGGCGACCACGGCCCGACGAAGATCGCGCCGGCGCTCGTGACGCGGTCCGCCCACGCGGCGGCGTCCACCGTCTGGATCTCCAGGTGCTCGGCGCCGTAGGCGTTGACCACGTCGAGACCCGCGTCCAGGTCGTCCACCAGGACGATCGCCGACTGCGTGCCCCGCAGCGCGACCGCGACCCGCTCCCGGTTGGCGGTGGCGTCCGCCAGGTCGACGAGCTTCGACTCGACCGCACCCGCGAGCTCCACCGACGGCGTGACCAGGACGGCGGCGGCCAACGGGTCGTGCTCGGCCTGGGAGATGAGGTCCGCGGCGACGTGCACGGGGTCCGCCGTGCCGTCCGCGAGGATCGCGATCTCGGTCGGACCGGCCTCGGCGTCGATGCCGACGATGCCGCGCACCAGGCGCTTGGCCGCCGCGACGTACACGTTTCCGGGGCCCGTGATGACGTCCACGGGCTCGCACAGCGTCTCGCCGTCGACGTCCTCGCTGCCCGCTGCGCCGTACGCCAGCATCGCGACCGCCTGCGCACCGCCGACGGCGTAGACCTCGTCCACGCCGAGCAGCGCGCAGGTGGCCAGGACCACGGGGTCGGGCAGCCCGTCGTTGTCCTTCTGGGGCGGGGACACGACCGCGAGCGACGTCACGCCCGCCTCCTGCGCGGCGACGACGTTCATCACCACGGACGACGGGTACACCGCGAGGCCACCGGGCACGTACAGGCCCACGCGACGCACCGGCAGCCAGCGCTGGCGCACCTGCGCGCCCGGCGCGACCTCGACCGTGAAGTCCTGCGGACGCTGCGCGGCGTGCACACCGCGCACGCGGCGGATCGTCTCCTCCAGCGCGGCGCGGACCTGCGGGTCCAGCGCCCCGACCGCACCCGTGACCGCCTCCGCCGGGACCCGCACGTGCACGGGACGCACACCGTCGAACCGCTCACCGAGCTCGCGCAGGGCGGCCGCGCCCCGCGTCCGCACCGCCTCGAGGATCGGCGCCACCGTGGTGGTGGCGTGCTCGACGTCGAGCTCGGCCCGGGGCAGCTCGAGGAGCAGCTCACGACGTGAGGGGCGGCGACCGCGCAGGTCGATTCGGGAGATCACGGGATCGAGTCTAGGACGACCCAGGCGGAGCGGTTCGGGCCGTCCGGCACCGCCGCCGCGGTGTCGCCTCAGCCCGCGGCGTCGTCCCCGGGTGCGTACTGGGCCCACAGGTCGCCCCACGGACGCACCGGCCGGTGCGCGGCGTCGTCCTCCAGCTGGTCGAGCACCACCTGCCAGCCCGTGCCGTAGTCGCGCGCCGCCGCGGCCTCCAGACGGGTGTGGAGCAGCACGAGCTCGCCGTCCTCGGAGACCTCGACCCGCAGGTGCGACTGCTGCTCACCGGGGAAGTGCCACGTCAGCTCGAGCAGCCGCGGGGGCTCGCAGCGCAGGACCTCCCCGTGGGCGACGTCGTCGGCGCCGGGGCGGCCCTCCCCCATCCGCAGCTCGTAGGTGCCCCCCGCCCGCAGGTCCCCGGACAGGGCGCCGAGCCACCGCCGGGCGCGCTCGGGGGACGTGATCGCGTCCCAGAGGTCGGCGCCGTCGGTGCCGTAGCGCCGCCGGAGCTCGACCCGGGAGGCGTCCCCGTCGACGGTCACGGTGCCCTGGTGGGGCGTGCCGGTGCTCGAGCCGGGCGTGCTGGTGCTCATGCGTCCTCCTCGCGGGGGTCGGTGCCGTCGGCGGGGCTGCCGACGGACGGTGTCCTGGCACGCCGACCGCGGGCCACCTCGGTGCCGAGCGCGTCGAGCCGCGGTGTCCACGCCCGCACCACGGACGACGCCCACCGGCCGACCTCGTCGACCGCCTCCGGGCGGACGGTGTACAGCCGGACCGGGCCGCGCGCCCGTGACGTGACGAGGCCCGCCTCGCGCAGGACGCGCAGGTGCCGGGACACCGCCGGCTGGCTGATGCCGAACTCGTCCCCCACGGCGGCCGCGAGCTCGCCCGCGGGCCGCTCGCCCGCGCCGACGAGCTCGACGAGGCGGCGGCGGACGGGATCGCCCAGGACGTCCATGGGGTGCACGACCCCATGCTTTCACCGAGGGTTATATAACGCAAGAGTTAGATGAGTGACCGACCCGCCGCGGCTGGCAGACTGGACGCGTGACCCAGCACGACGAGCCCATCCGCCTCGGCCAGTTCCTCAAGCTCGTCGGCCTCGCCGAGACCGGCGGGCACGCCCGCGCCCTCCTCGACGACGGCGCGGTGACCGTCAACGGCGAGCCCGAGGCCCGCCGCGGCCGGCAGCTGCGACCCGGTGACGTCGTCGAGGTGGACCTCCCCGGCGGCGTCCAGCGCGCGACGGTCGAGGACTAGCCCCCACCGGCCCTGCCCGCCGTCGGCCCCGGCAGCGCGGCGCGCCGTCCCGACCGCCCGCCGCGCCTCAGGACGCCAGGCAGCTCGGACCGAGCAGCGCCTTGAGGTCCCCGAACAGCGACGGTGACCGCTCGACGCGCAGCCCGTCGTCCAGCCGCATCACCACGGCGCGACCGGGGCTGGTGAGCCGCAGGTGCACCTCGGTGACGCCCGGGTGCGTGGACAGCACCTCGCGCAGCCGCTCGACGACCGGCGGCGTGCAGCGGCCCTCCGTGAGCGACACGACGACCGGGGAGTCCGCGGCCTGCGACGTGTCCGGGATGGAGACCTCCATCGCCTGCAGCTGCATCTGGTCGTCCCGTCGGCGCACGCGGCCGCGCACCACGAGCACCGCGTCCTCGGCCAGCACCGTCGAGTAGGCGAGGTACGTCTCGCCGAAGAACATGATCTCGACGGAGCCCTCCATGTCCTCGAGCGTCACCGCGGCCCACGGGTTGCCCTGCTTCGACATCTTGCGCTGCAGGCTGGTGACCAGGCCCGCCACCACGACCGTCGAGCCGTCCGGGCGTGCCTCGTCGGCGTTGAGCGTCGCGATCGACACGTCCGCCTGCGCGGACAGCACGTGCTCGAGCCCCGACAGCGGGTGGTCCGAGACGTACAGGCCGAGCATCTCGCGCTCGAACGCGAGCCGCTGCTTCTTGTCCCAGTCCGGCAGGTCGGGGATCGTCACGGCGATGCCCGTGCCGGTCTCGTCGTCGCCGCCCAGGTCGGCGAACAGGTCGAACTGGCCCGTCGCCTCCTTGCGCTTGACGTCGATGACCGCGTCGACCGCCTGCTCGTGGACCAGCAGGAGCGCACGGCGCGGGTGGCCCAGGGAGTCGAACGCCCCGGCCTTGATGAGCGACTCGATGGTCCGCTTGTTGCAGACGACGGCCGGCACCTTGTCGAGGAAGTCGGTGAAGGACGTGAACGCGCCCTTCTCCTCGCGGGCCGCCACGATCGCGTCGACGACGTTGGCGCCGACGTTGCGCACCGCGGTGAGCCCGAAACGGATGTCGACGCCGACGGCCGTGAAGTTCGCCGACGAGGAGTTGACGTCCGGCGGCAGCACGGTGATGCCCATGTGCCGGCACTCGCCCAGGTACAGCGCCGACTTGTCCTTGTCGTCGCGCACGCTGGTCAGCAGCGCCGCCATGTACTCGGTCGGGAAGTTCGCCTTGAGGTAGGCGGTCCAGTACGACACGACGCCGTACGCCGCGGAGTGCGCCTTGTTGAAGGCGTAGCCGGCGAACGGCACGAGGACGTCCCACACGGCCTGGATCGCGGCGTCGGAGTAGCCGCGCTCGCGCATGCCGGCCTGGAAGGGGATGAACTCCTTGTCGAGGACCTCCTTCTTCTTCTTGCCCATCGCGCGACGCAGCAGGTCGGCCTGTCCGAGCGAGTACCCGGCCAGCACCTGCGCGGCCTTCTGCACCTGCTCCTGGTAGACGATCAGCCCGTGGGTGATGCCCACCACGTCCTCGAGCGGCTCGACGAGCTCGGGGTGGATCGGCTCGACCTCCTGCAGGCCGTTCTTGCGCAGCGCGTAGTTGACGTGCGAGTTCATGCCCATCGGGCCCGGGCGGTACAGCGCGATGACGGCCGAGATGTCCTCGAAGTTGTCCGGGCGCATCTGGCGCAGCAGGGAGCGCATCGGCCCGCCGTCGAGCTGGAACACCCCGAGCGTGTCACCGCGGCCCAGCAGCTCGTACGTCGGCGGGTCGTCGAGCGGGACCGTCTCGATCTCGATCGGCGGCTTGCCGTTCATGACGATGTTCTCGAGCGCGTCGTCGAGGATCGTCAGGTTGCGCAGGCCGAGGAAGTCCATCTTGATGAGGCCGAGGGCCTCGGACGCCGGCTGGTCGAACTGCGTGATGATCGCGCCGTCCTGGGGGCGCTTCATGATCGGGATGATGTCGAGCAGCGGCTCGCTCGACATGATGACGCCGGCGGCGTGGACGCCCCACTGCCGCTTGAGGTTCTCCAGGCCGCGCGCCGTCTCCAGCACGCGCTGCGCCTCGGGGTCGGCGGCCACGACCTGCCGGAACTCGTCGGCCTCCGCGTACCGCGGGTGCTCGGGGTCGTACATCCCCGACAGGGGGATGTCCTTGCCCATGACCGCCGGCGGCATCGCCTTGGTGAGCTTGTCCCCCATCGCGAACGGGAAGCCCAGCACGCGCGACGCGTCCTTGAGCGCCTGCTTGGCCTTGATCGTGCCGTAGGTGACGATCTGGCAGACCCGGTCGTCGCCGTACTTCTCCGTGACGTACCGGATGACCTCGCCGCGCCGGCGCTCGTCGAAGTCGACGTCGACGTCGGGCCAGGACACGCGCTCGGGGTTGAGGAACCGCTCGAAGATCAGCCCGTGCTCGAGCGGGTCGAGCTCCGTGATGCCCATCGCGTACGACGCCATCGAGCCGGCCGCGGAACCACGCCCCGGGCCGACGCGGATGCCCTGCGCCTTGGCCCAGTTGATGAAGTCCGCGACGACGAGGAAGTACCCCGAGAACCCGAGCTGCGTGATGACGCCGGTCTCGTAGTCCGCCTGCTTGCGGACCGCGTCCGGGACCGAGCCGTGGTACCGCCGCAGCAGGCCGTTCTCGACCTCCTTGACGAACCAGGAGTCCTCGTTCTCGCCCGCGGGGACCGGGAACCTGGGCATGTAGTTGGCGCCGGTGTTGAACTTCACCTCGCACTGCTCGGCGATGAGCAGCGTGTTGTCGCACGCCTCGGGCAGCTCCGCCCAGGTACGGCGCATCTCGGCGGCCGACTTCACGTAGTAGCCGCTGCCGCTGAACGCGAACCGCGAGCCACCCTGGTCGCTCGTCGGCTCGTCCAACGTCGACCCGGACTGCACCGCGAGCAGCACCTCGTGCGCGTGGGCGTCCTCCTCGCGCGTGTAGTGCAGGTCGTTCGTGGCGACGAGCGGGGCGCCGATCCCCTCGGCGATGCGCAGCAGGTCCTTGATGACCCGGCGCTCGATCTCCAGGCCGTGGTCCATGACCTCGACGTAGAAGTAGTCCTTGCCGAAGATGTCCTGCAGCTCGCCCGCGGCCCGCAGCGCCTCGTCGTAGTGCCCCAGCCGCAGCCGCGTCTGGATCTCGCCCGACGGGCAGCCGCTCGTCGCGATCAGACCGTCGGAGTAGCGCGACAGCAGCTCGCGGTCCATGCGGGGCCACTTGCCCATCTGGCCCTCGAGCGAGGCCAGCGAACCCATCCGGAACAGGTTGTGCATGCCGTCCGTGGTCCGGCTCAGCAGCGTCAGGTGCGTGTACGCGCCGCGGGCGGACACGTCGTCCGCCGCCTGGTGCGCCTCGCCCCAGCGCACCCGGTTCTGGTCGAACCGGCTGGTGCCCGGCGTGACGTAGGCCTCGACCCCGATGATCGGCTTGATGCCGCGGTCGGTCGCCTTCTGCCAGAACTCGAAGGCGCCGAACAGGTAGCCGTGGTCCGTGATGGCCATCGCCGTCTGGCCCAGCCGCTTCGCCTCGTCCAGCATCTCGCCGACGCGTGCCGCACCGTCGAGCATCGAGTACTCGCTGTGCGCGTGGAGGTGGACGAAGGACGGGTCCGGGGATCCTCCAGCACTCATGCTGGCGATCCTACGTCGCCCCACCGACGGTCCCGGCCGTGCCCCGCCGGGTCTAGGAGTACGCACCCCGCAACGTCTCGAGGCCCGCGACGAGGTCCTCGGGGTACTCGCTCGTGGCCTCGAACCACTCCCCCGTGCCCGGGTGCTCGAACCCGAGGCGCACGGCGTGCAGCCACTGCCGCGTCACCCCGAGACGCGCCGCGAGCGTCGGGTCCGCGCCGTACGTGAGGTCCCCCACGAGGCTGTGCTTGAGCGCCGCGAAGTGCACGCGGATCTGGTGCGTCCGGCCCGTCTCCAGGTGCACCTCGACCAGCGAGGCACCCGGCAGCATCTCCAGCACCTCGTAGTGCGTGACCGAGGGCTTGCCGTCCGCCACGACCGCGAACTTCCAGTCCGACGACGGGTGGCGGCCGATCGGTGCGTCGATCGTGCCCGTCGTGGGTGACGGGTGACCCTGGGCGAGCGCGTGGTACACCTTCTCGACCGTGCGCTCCTTGAACGCGCGCTTCAGCGCGGTGTACGCGTGCTCGCTCTTGGCGACGACCATGAGGCCGGACGTGCCGGCGTCGAGCCGGTGGACGATGCCCTGCCGCTCCGCCGAGCCGGACGTGGAGATGCGGTAGCCCGCCGCGGCGAGCGCGCCCACCACGGTGGGACCCGTCCAGCCGGGCGACGGGTGCGCCGCGACGCCCACGGGCTTGTCGACCACCACGAGGTCGTCGTCGTCGTGGACGATCCGCATCCCCGGCACGGGCTCGGCGACCACGGCCGGCACGGCGGTGGCCACGGGCTCCAGGTCGACCTCGAGGTAGGCGCCCGCGACGAGCCGGTCGGACTTGCCCACCGGGCGCCCGTCGACGCGGACGGCACCCTCGGCGGCGAGCTCCGCGGCGCGCGTGCGCGACAGCCCCAGGAGACGGGCGAGCGCGGCGTCGACCCGCTCGCCGGCCAGGCCGTCGGGGACGGGCAGCGCCCGCGTGCCGCTCACGCCGCACCCCCGCCCGTGGTGGTGCCGGGCGCGGTCGTTCCGGGCGCGGTGGTTCCGGGCGTGGTGGTGCCGGGCGTGGTGCTCGCCGGCTCGTCGGTCCCGTCGGCCGGGCCGGGATCGCCGGGCGGCGTCGGATCGGCGCCGTCGTGCCCGTCGCGGCTGCCGTCGACGTGGACGCCGCGGGAGGTGAGCCACACGACCAGCACCGCCGCCGCGACGATCGCGATGTCCGCGACGTTCCCGATGAACAGCCGCCCGTAGGCGAGGAAGTCGATGACGTGGCCGCGCAGCGGTCCGGGCTCGCGCACCATCCGGTCCACGAGGTTGCCGAGCGCACCGCCGAGCAGCAGCCCCAGGGCCACGGCCCACGCGGCCGAGCCGATGCGCCGCGACACCCGGACGATCACGACGACCACCACGACCGCGACCAGGGTCAGGACCCAGGTCATGCCCGTCGCGATCGACAGTGCGGCGCCCGGGTTGCGCACGAGCTGGAGCCCGAACAGGTCACCGAGCAGCGGGGTGCGCTCCCCGGGGGCCAGCGCGGCCACCGCCCACACCTTGGTGAGCTGGTCGACGACCAGCACCGAGGCTGTGAGGGCGACGAGCCCCCGCAGCAGCCGGCGGCGACGCTCGGGGGCGACGAGCACCGCCCCACCCGCTCCGTCGTCGCCCGCCGTGGTCGCGGCGGGTGTCGGGCGGTCGTCGGGCAGGGCGGTGTCGTCGTCCGTCATGGGCACCGCAGGAGTCTACGGGCGCCTCAGCGCCGCTCCTCCCGCTGCTTGCAGCTCACGCACAGCATCGCGCGCGGGAACGCCTGCAGGCGCGCCTTGCCGATGGCCTGCCCGCAGGACTCGCACACACCGAACGTCCCGGCCGCGAGCCGATCGAGGGCGTGCGAGGTCTGGTCGAGCAGGTCGCGCGTGTTGTTGACGAGGGTGAGCTCGTGCTCACGCTCGAGTGCGGACGAACCGGAGTCCGCCTGGTCGTCCCCGGCACCGTCGCCGGAGTTGCGCAGCAGGTCCGACAGCTCGGCGTCGGCCGCAGCCACCTCGTCGATGAGGCGTAGGCGGTCGGCGGTGAGCTCCTCGGTGACCTGGTCGATCTCGGCGCGGGTCCACGGCACCTCGCCGTCGCGCACCGGCAGCAGCGCGGCCGGTGCCCCCCGTCCCTCGTCGAACCCCGTCGTCAGTGTGCTCAAGGCATCATTCAGTGTCACGGACGTTCCCCCCGTCTCGAGTGCGCCGACCTTATGCGCGTACGGGACACCGCACAACAGGACACGGCGGGCACGGGGGAACGCGACACGCCGAGCCGACCAGCCGGCGGTTCACGTGCGGGGCGGCCACCGCCCCGCAGGCCGCCCTCGGGCGGACGGCGGTCACCCGGACGTCGTCCGGGCACGCCCACGCCGCCGGGGGCGGGCACGCGCCCCCGGCGGCGGGCTGTCGATCAGATGCTCTGGCTCTCCGGGACCGACTGGCCCTGGCCGGAGCGGGGCGGCAGCGCGTTGCCACGGTTCTCGAGGTCCCCGAGGAGGTTCTCGAGGTAGCTCTTGAGACGCGTGCGGTAGTCGCGCTCGAACACGCGCAGCTCGTCGATCTTGCGCTCGAGCAGCGAACGCTCCTGCTCGAGCTGGCCGAGGGTGCGCTGCGAGGTCTCCTCCGCCTCGCGCACGATCCGGTTGGCCCGCGTCTTCGCCTCGTTGATGAGCCGGTCGGACTCCTCCTGGCCGCTGCGCACGTAGTCGTCGTGCAGCTTCTGCGCCAGGGCGAGCATGCCGGTCGCGGACTCGGGCTCGTTGCCCCGCGTGGGGCCGGGCGCGGGGGCCGACACGACGGACGGCTGCGCCATGGCCGGCACCGGGGCCGGCTGCGGCGGCGCGGGAGCCGGCGTCGGCTCCGGGGTCGGCTCCGGCTTCGGCGCCGGGGCGGCCTGCTGCGCACCCGCACGGCTGAGCTCCGCGATGCGCCGCTCAGCGGCCGCGAGCTTCGTCTTCAGGTCGTCGTTCTCGCCCTGGATGTCCCGCAGGGTGTTGACGACCTCGTCCAGGAAGTCGTCGACCTCGTCCTGGTCGTAGCCTTCCCGGAACTTCGTCGCCTGGAACTTCTTGTTCAGGACGTCGTCTGCGGTGAGCAGTGCCATCGTCGTCACCTCTGTCGGTCGTACTGGCTCTGGCCGGCGGCAGTCAGTCCACCGACCACCTCGGGCCACGGTAGCGGAGAATCCGGGCGGCGCACGCCTCCCGACACTCCGAGGACGCGTGCTGCGCGCACCCCGCGGACGCCCGTACGGGCGCCGGGAGCACGGCCGTTCAGGACAGCCTGCCGAGCACCTGCAGCAGCAGCGAGCAGACGAGGGCCAGCACCAGGAAGGCCAGGTCGAACCGCACGGAGCCGATGCCGATCGGCGGCAGGACGCGTCGCAGTGCACGCAGGGGCGGGTCGGTGACCGAGTAGGTCACCTCCGCGACGACGAGGGCGAACCCCGTCGGTCGCCAGTCGCGCGCGAAGACCTGGACCCAGTCCAGCACCAGGCGCACGAGCAGCAGCAGGAAGAAGACGAGGACGACCAGGTAGAGCAGGCTGGCGATCAGGCGCACGCGTCAGCTCTGGTTGTAGAAGCCGGAACGGGTGGCCGGCTCGGCAGCGGTCGCGGCGTCGCCCGCCAGCTCGACGTGCGCGGGCGACAGCAGGAAGACCTTGCTCGTCACACGCTCGATGGCGCCGTGCAGCCCGAAGATGAGCCCCGCGGAGAAGTCGACGAGCCGCTTGGCGTCCGCGTCGTCCATGTCCGTGAGGTTCATGATCACCGGCGTCCCCTCGCGGAACGCCTCGCCGATCTTGCGCGCGTCGTTGTACGAGCGGGGGTGGATGGTCGTGATGCGACGCAGGTCCCCCGCCTCGCGCGGCGCCGGTGCAGCCTGCACCCGCGGCGTGCGGTGCAGCGGCATGACCTGGGCCTCGTAGCTGTCCTCCGGCACGGCGACCTCCGCCTCCTCGTACTCCTCGAGGTACTCCTCGTGGTCGGACCGGTCGTCGGCCAGGCCGAGGTACAGCATCGTCTTGCGCAGCGCTCCGGCCATCGCGTCGTCTCCCATCCGCCGGGCTTCCCCGACTCCTGCGGCCCTGCCTGACGGCACCGACCGCCCGGCAGGTGCCGGGACCGGTGTCGGTGCGGTGTCGATCGTCTCCGCGCTGGTCACGCTAGCAACGCGGGGCCTGGAGAGCGCGGCGACACGCGGGCGTGTCGCGACCGCGCACGAGGTCACCCGGCCGGCGTCGCACGCTCCGGGAGCAGCCGGACGACGCCGCCGAACCGTCCGGTGGCCGCGGCGCCCTCGTGGACCGCGCGCCGGTGCGAGTACAGGTCGGGGTCGCGGTACGTGTCGCGGCCGTCCACGTGGACGTGGACCAGCCCGGCGCGCAGCAGCACGGCACGCGCACCGGCGGCGAGGTCGAGCGCCGGTGTGCCCACCGCCGTGGTCGCTGCCGCCTCGGGGACGACGGCCGCCACGTCGTCCCGCATCGCAGCGGGGACCTCGTAGGACACGCCGGCGATGCAGGGGCCGACGGCCGCGACGGTACGCGACGGGTCCGCGCCCCGCCGGACCATGGCGGCCACGGTGGCCTGCAGCACGCCCGCCACCAGTCCCGCCCTGCCGGCGTGCGCGGCGGCGACGACGCGGGCCACCGGGTCGGCGAGCAGCACGGGCGCGCAGTCCGCCACGTACACGCCCACCGCCACGTCCGGGGTCGTGGTCACCAGACCGTCCGCGGGGAGGTCCTGCGACGAGACGTCGCTGACGAGCAGCACGTCGGCACCGTGCACCTGGGTCGCGAGCACGACCGGCGCACCGATCCGCTGCTCCAGCGCGCGCCGGTTCGCGGCGACGGCGGCGGGGTCGTCACCCACCCGGGTGCCGAGGTTCAGGCCGCGCCACGGGCCGTCGCTGCAGCCCCCGGCGCGCGACGTGAACCCCGCGACGACGCCGGGGCCGAGCGGTACGGCGTCGATCACGACGCCGTCCGCCGGCCCCGGGCGGTCGGCCACACGACCTACTTGAGGAAGTCGGGCACGTCGAGCTCGTCCCGCTCGCGGCGCGCGGGCTCCTCCGCGAGGACGCGGGGCACCTCGAGCGACCCCGTGGCGGGCGCGGGCTCGGACCGCGACGACATGAACGCCGGCACCTCGGGGCGCAGGGCCTCACCGGGCTGACCGGTGGTGCGGACGGTGCCGACCGGCACCAGGTCCTCGTCGGGGAGCTGCACGGGGCGCGGCGTCGGGGCCTGGCCGGCACCCGGCAGGTTCGTGACGGGGGCCACCGCGGGCACCTGCCGGGCGGTCGCGCCGCTGACCTGACCGAGTGCGCGGGAGTCCCGGCGCACCACCGGACCGCCGCCGTCGAACCCGGCGGCGATGACCGTGACCCGGACCTCGTCACCGAGGGCGTCGTCGATGACCGCACCGAAGATGATGTTCGCCTCGGCGTGGGCGGCCTCCTGCACCAGGCGGGCCGCCTCGTTGATCTCGAACAGACCGAGGTCGGACCCGCCCTGGATCGACAGCAGGACGCCGTGGGCGCCGTCGATGCTGGCCTCCAGGAGCGGCGACGAGATCGCCATCTCCGCCGCCTGCACGGCACGGTCCTCCCCGCGGGCGAAGCCGATGCCCATGAGGGCCGAGCCTGCCCCCTGCATGACGGACTTGACGTCGGCGAAGTCGAGGTTGATGAGGCCGGGCGTGGTGATGAGGTCGGTGATGCCCTGGACGCCGGACAGCAGCACCTGGTCGGCGGAGTGGAACGCGTCGAGCACGGACACGGACCGGTCCGAGATGGACAGCAGCCGGTCGTTCGGGATCACGATGAGGGTGTCGACCTCGGCGCGCAGGGCCTCGATGCCGGCGTCGGCCTGCACGGAGCGCCGGCGACCCTCGAACGTGAACGGCCGCGTCACGACACCGATGGTCAGCGCACCCAGCGACCGCGCGATCCGCGCCACGACCGGCGCGCCACCGGTCCCGGTGCCACCACCCTCGCCCGCGGTGACGAAGACCATGTCGGCGCCCCGCAGGACGTCCTCGATCTCCTCGGAGTGGTCCTCCGCCGCCTTCTTGCCGACCTCCGGGTCGGCGCCCGCGCCGAGCCCGCGCGTCAGCTCACGGCCGACGTCGAGCTTGACGTCGGCGTCGGACATGAGCAGGGCCTGGGCGTCGGTGTTGACGGCGATGAACTCGACACCCTTGAGGCCGACCTCGATCATGCGGTTCACGGCGTTCACGCCGCCACCGCCGATGCCGACGACCTTGATGACCGCCAGATAGTTCTGCGGAGCTGCCACGGTGGGTGCCTCTCGTTCGCGGGTCGCGGCGTGCCGGGCCGCTGGTGCTCGCCCCGACACGCGGGACGCGGGTCGTGCTCGTCAACCTTCACCTTCAGGTTGAAGGTGAGAGTTATGTCAGATGTGCTGTCGGGTCGTGACGCTAGGTGGCCGCCGACCACGGATCAACGACCGCGCCGCGCGTGTCGTGCTTCGCCGCCGTGATCCGCACCGCGGACGCCGCGTGCTCACTTCGTGATGGGCATCTGGGGCGCGGAGACGTCGAAGACGGACGCGCCCGCGGCCTCGGGCGCGGCACGCAACGCGGCCAGCACGGCGAGCTTCAGGGGGGTCTGCTCCGCGCTCCCCCAGTCGATCCGGGGGCCGCCGTCGCGCAGCTGCATGGTGACGGTGTCCTGGCTCGCCGCGGCGACCGAGGCGACCTGCCCCAGCAGGTCGGGCGGCAGCTGCTCGAGGACGTGCAGCACCGCCGACAGCGTGCGCGCGTCCCCGACCGGGACGTCGACGACGGGCAGGCCGTCGGGCGCCGCATCGGCACGCCCCACCTGCACGCCCTGCTCGTCGAGCAGCACGAGGCCCGTGGCCGGCGCCTCCTCCGGCACCGCAGCCACCGGCTCGCGCGACACCAGCTGCACGGCCAGGCCGCGGGGCCACTGCCGCACGACGCGCGCCTCCCGCACGCCCGGCACCTCCAGCACCCGGTCCCGCAGCCCGACGGTGTCGAGCCGCGGCAGGGGCGTGCCGGCACGCTCGTCGACGACCGCGACCACCTGGTCCACCGCCACGACGGTGCCGGCGCCGGTCACCTCCACCTGCGTCACGTCGAGCGCGAGCACCGGCGAGAGCAGCAGCAGCCAGCCGAGCGCCCCGACGGCCACGACGCCGGCCGCTCCCCCGACCACCTGGCGCCGCGCGAGGTTGCGCCGGGCGCGCGCCCGCTCGGCGAACCGCTCGCGCGACGTGGTCGAGACGACCGCGGGCCTCACCGGCCCGCTGAACCGGCCGACGGTGTAGGTGGTCACGGCCCGCGTCGAGCCGGTGACGGGGTCGGTCGCCGGCGCCGTCGGCGCACCGGGCGCCCGACGGACGCGCGACGTCGCGGCGGTCGGTCGCGTGCCGGGCCCTCGCACCCCGCGTGCCGGCGTGTCGGAGCGGTCAGATGCCGCGGCGGGGTCGCCGCGGCCCGGTCGCGACGCGGGCGGGCCGGCCGGCGCACGCGTCGGCGGGGCGGGCGTCTGCGGGGCGGGCGTCTGCGGGGCGGGGGTCGACGGGGCGGAGGTCGGTGGCGCGGGCGCGGAGGCCGCGGGCGGCGCAGGCACCGGACCGGTCGGCGCGCTGCGCGGGGCGGGGTCGTCCCCCCGGACCGGGCGACGGCCGGCGGTCCGACGGGGGGCGGCGGGACGCGCGGTGGGCGACGGGCGTCCCGGGCGCGGGGCCGGTGGACGCTGCGGGCTCACGGCCGCGCACCGTCCCGGGGCTCCGCCGCGCCGTCCGCGCGGGCGAGCTCGGCGAGCACGACGGGCGCGAGCTCGGTCACGTCCCCGGCACCGACCGTCAGCAGCAGGTCACCGGGCCGTGCCAGCGCGGCGACCGCCCGGGCGGCGTCGACCCGCCCCGGCACGAACACGGCCTTGTCCGGCGTCGGCACGTGCTCGACCACCAGGGCTCCCGTGACGGTGGGGTCCGGGTCCTCGCGCGCGGCGTACACGTCCGTCACGACGACCGCGTCCGCGAGGTCGAACGCCTCACCGAACTCCTGGGCGAAGGTCCGCGTCCGCGAGAAGAGGTGCGGCTGGAACAGCACGACCACGCGACCGCCGTCGGCGACCTCACGGGCGGCCCGCAGGAGGGCGGCGACCTCGGTGGGGTGGTGCGCGTAGTCGTCGACGACCCGTACCCCGCCGGCCGTGCCGCGGTCCTCGAACCGCCGACCCGTCCCGACGAAGTCGTCGAGCCCGTCGGCCGCCTGCTGCGCGTCGACGCCCAGCCGTCGCAGCGCGCACCACGCCGCCGCGGCGTCGAGCGCGTTGTGGGCGCCGGCGACCTGCAGGTGGAGCGTCACGGCGGGCTCGTCGCGGGGCGTCAGCGTGACCCGCCACCGCCCGTCGGCGCTCCGCTCGCTGGGCGAGACGTGCACGTCGGCGTCCGGGCCGGTGCCGTAGGTGCGCACCGCGACCCCCCGCGCGGCCAGCCGTGCCCGGGTCGCGGCGACGAGGCGCGCGGCGCCGGGGTCGTCCGCGCAGGCGACCAGCAGCCCGCCGTCGCGCACCCGGTCGGCGAAGCGCTCGAACGCCGCCTCGAACCGCTCGCGCGTGCCGTAGTGGTCGAGGTGGTCCGGCTCGACGTTGGTGACGACCGCGACCAGCGGCTCGTACGCGAGGAAGGAGCCGTCGGACTCGTCGGCCTCGGCGACGAAGGGCCCGGCCCCGTGCCGGGCGCCGCCGAGCGTGCCCCCGGTCGCGCGGACCACGCCGCCGATCGCGAACGAGGGGTCGACGCCGGCGTGCACGAGGGCCGCGGCGATCATCCCCGAGGTCGTGGTCTTGCCGTGCGCTCCGGCGACGGCCACGGCGTCGCGGTCGGCCATGAGCGCGGCCAGCGCCTCCGAGCGGTGCAGCACCGGCAGGCCCCGCTCCCGGGCGCGGGCGACCTCCGGGTTGGACGCGCGGACGGCGGACGAGACGACGACGGTGTCGACGTCGTCGACGTGCGCCGCGTCGTGACCGACGTGCACCGTCACACCGGCGGCCCGCAGCCCGGCCAGCGCCGGGCCGTCGTGGGCGTCGGACCCGCTGACGGCGAGCCCGCGCGCGGCGAGCAGCGGTGCGACCGCGGACATCCCGGCGCCGCCGATGCCGACGAGGTGCACGCGGCCGAGGTCGGCCAGCGCCACCGGCCCGCGCTCACCCGGGTCGGCCACGGCCGGTGCGTGCGCCGGGGGCGTGCGGTGCTGCAGGGTGGCGGTCCGCAGGTGGGCGGGCAGCTGCTGCTCGACGAGCCGCGCGACGCGCGCGGCGCCGTCCCGGACGCCCACCCGCGCGGCGGCCGCACCCATGCGTGCCCGGGTCTCGGCCCCGGTGTCGCCGGCCAGCAGGACCGGGAGGTGCTCGCTGACCCAGGCCGGCGTCAGGTCGCCGTCCTCGACGAGCACGCCGCCGCCGGCCGCGACCACGCCGGCCGCGTTGAGGCGCTGCTCGCCGTTGCCGATCGGCAGGGGGACGTAGACGGCAGGGATCCCGAGCGCGGCCAGCTCGCAGACCGTCCCCGCGCCCGCCCGGCCGACCACGACGTCCGCGACGGCCAGCGCCCGGTCCATCGCGGTCAGGTACTCCAGGACGTGGTACCGCTCCGCACCGGGCACGGCGGCGGTGGCCGCCCGGACCTCGTCGGCTTTGCCCCGCCCGGTCAGGTGCAGCACCTGGGCACCGGTGGCGAGCAACGCGCCCGCCGCCCCGGCGACGGCGCGGTTGATGCTCAGCGCCCCCAGGGAGCCGCCGGTCACCAGCAGGGTCGGCAGGTCGGGGTCGAGCCCCAGCGCGTCGGCGCCCGCGCGCCGTGCGGCCGCGGCGTCGGACGCGCGCGCCGCGAGCAGGTCCTGCACCACGGTCCGCAGCGGCAGGCCGGTGACCTGCGCGCCGGGCAGCGCGGTGCCCTCGAAGGTGACGGCGACGGCGGCGGCCCAGCGTGCGCCGAGGCGGTTGGCCAGGCCGGGCCGCGCGTTCTGCTCGTGCACGACGACGGGGATGCCGCGGCGCCGGGCGGCGAGGTACGCGGGCGTGGCCACGTACCCGCCGAACCCGACGACCACCTGGGCGTCGATCTGCGCGATGGCGTCCTCGGCCGCACGCACGGCGGCACCCAGCCGGCCGGGCAGGTGCAGCCAGTCGACGGTGGGGCGGCGCGGCAGGGGGACGCGCGGCACAACGGCCAGGTCGTACCCGTGCTCCGGCACGAGCCGGGCCTCCAGGCCCTCGGCCGTACCGAGGACGGCGAACCGTCCGTGGGGGTGGCGCCGACGCAGCTCGTCGGCCACGGCCAGCAGCGGGTTGACGTGGCCGGCGGTCCCGCCGCCGGCCAGGAGGACGGAGGTCGCGTCAGCCACGGGTACGTCCGATCACGGCGAGGGAGCGGCGCACGACCGAGGCACGGGCCGCCAGGGCCTCGGCGGCGCCCGGCTCGGTGCGGGCGAAGGACAGGACCAGCCCCAGGGCGGCCATCGTCATGATGAGCGCCGACCCGCCCGCCGAGACCAGCGGCAGCGGCACGCCGATCACGGGCGCGAGGCCGATGACGACGGCGATGTTGACCGCCGCCTGGCCGACGACCCACGCGAACACGGCGGCCGTCGTGATCTTGACGAACGGGTCGGGGTGCCGGCGCATGATGCGGATCATCGCGAACGCGAGGAGCGCGAACAGACCGAGCACGAGCAGGGTGCCCACGAGGCCGAGCTCCTCCCCCAGGATCGCGTAGATGAAGTCGTTGTGGGCCGCCGGCAGATACGACCACTTCTCGGCGCTCTGCCCCAGGCCGACGCCGCTGACGCCGCCGGTGGCCAGGCCGTAGCCGGCGTGCAGGCTCTGGTAGCACTCGTTGGTCTTGTCGCACTCGTCCGAGAGCCAGGACATGATCCGGTTGATGCGGTTCGGGCTGCCGAGGGTGAGCGCCGCCACGCCGCCCGCGGCCAGCAGCGCCGCGAACCCGAAGATGCGCAGCGGCACGCCGGCGACGAACATCGCGCCCGCGACGAGCAGGACCATCACCATCGCCGTGCCGAGGTCGTGGCCCAGCAGCACGACGCCGATCGCGATCCCCGCGACCGGCACGACGGGCACCAGGGCGTGCTTCCACTCGTGCAGCAGGGGCAGCTTGCGCGTGAGCAGCGCACCGAGCCAGATCGCCAGCGCGAGCTTGACGACCTCCGACGGCTGCGCCGAGAACCCGGGCAGGCACACCCAGTTGAGGTTCCCGCCCTCGCCGCAGCCCAGCGGGGTGAACACCAGCATCTGGAAGGCGATCGCGCCGCCGAGCGCGGGCCACGCGAGCGCCCGCACCGCACGGACCGGCAACCGCGACATCAGCAGCAGCACCGGCAGCCCGATGAGCGCGTACCGCGCCTGGTTGAGGAAGACCGCGTACGGCGAGTCCCCCGCCGCCAGCGACTCGACGCTCGAGCTCGACAGCACCATGACGAGGCCGATCGCCACCAGCAGGAACGTCGAGCCCAGCAGCACGTAGTAGCTGGTGACGGCCGAGTTCCACGTGCCGAGGAAGGACGGTTCGCGGACCTGCGGCGTCCCGCCGGGCGGTGTGACCGTGCGGGTGGGGGCCGTGCGGGGGCGCGCGGGCGCGTCGGCGCTCACGGCCGACCGTCCGGCTGCCGCTCCTGCCCGACCTCGCCGTGCAGCGACCGCACGGCCGCCGCGAACGCGTCGCCGCGGGCGGCGTAGGACGTGAACTGGTCCATCGACGCGCACGCGGGGGCGAGCAGGACCGTGACGGGCACGCCCTCGGGCGCGCCGGCCGCCAGCCGGCGCGCGCTGTGCACGGCGCGCGTCATCACCGGCTCAGTGTCACCGGCGTCCAGCTCGATCACCGGGATATCCGGTGCGTGTCGGGCGAGGGCCTCGCGCAGCGGCGCACGGTCCACCCCGAGCAGGACGACCCCGCGCAGCCGGTCGCGCCGGGTGCGGACGAGGTCGTCGAACTGCGCGCCCTTGGCCAGCCCGCCCGCGATCCACACGACCGACCCGGGCTCGAAGGCGGCGAGGGAGGCGGCGGCGGCGTGCGCGTTGGTCGCCTTGGAGTCGTCCACGTACGCCACGTCGTCGACGCGGCCGACGGTCACGATGCGGTGCGCCCCGGGGGCGAAGCCGCGCAGCCCGTCGCGGACGTGCACGGGGTCGACACCGTGGGCGAGCGCCAGCGCGGCGGCCGCGAGCGCGTTGCGCACCACGTGGGGCGGGACCACCCCGGCCGGGCCCGCGAGCTGCGCGAGGTCGGCGAGCGTGCCGAGCTCGGCGGCGTGCGTGTGGCGCAGCCGGGCGAAGCCCCGGTCCACCAGCACGTCCTCGACGAGTCCGAGCTGCCCGACGCCGGGCATCCCCAGCGTGAACCCGACGGCGACGCACCCGTCGACCACGTCGGCCTCGCGGACGAGGTCCTCGGTGACCGGGTCCGTCGCGTCGTACACGCACGCGACCTGCGCCCGCTCGTAGATGCGCCCCTTGTCCGCGGCGTACGCGGCCAGCGAGCCGTGCCAGTCGAGGTGGTCGGGCGCGACGTTGAGCACGGCCGCCGCCTGCGCGGACATCGAGTGCGTGTGGTGCAGCTGGAAGCTCGACAGCTCGACCGCCAGCACGTCCAGCGCCGGGTCCACGGCCGCCAGCACCACGGGCGTGCCCACGTTGCCCACGGCGACGGTGCGCCGTCCCGCCGCACGCAGGATCGACTCGAGCATGCCGACGGTCGTCGTCTTGCCGTTGGTCCCCGTGACCGCGAGCCAGGGGGCGGGATGCCCGTCGCCGCCGTCCCGGGGCACGCGGACCTGCCACGCGAGCTCGACCTCGCTCCACACCGGCACCCCGCGCTCCCCCGCCGCGGCGAGGACCGGGTGGGTCGGGGGCAGACCCGGGGAGGTCACGACGAGGTCGGCCCCGCGCAGGCCCTCGGCGACGAGCCCGGCCACGTCCGCGGCGTCCGCCTCGGGGGCGTGCTCGTCGAACGTCACCACCCGCGCGCCCCGGTCCGTCAGGACCTGCGCCGCGGCGCGCCCGGAGACGCCCAGGCCGGCGACGAGCACCGTGCGACCGTCGAAGCGTGCGTCCACCTACTGCGCCACCCACTCCGCGTAGAAGATGCCGACCCCGAGCGCGACGAAGAGGCCGGCGATGATCCAGAACCGGATGACGATCGTCACCTCGCCCCACCCCGACAGCTCGAAGTGGTGGTGCAGCGGTGCCATCTTGAACACGCGTCTGCCGGTCATCTTGAAGAAGCCGATCTGGATGACGTCCGAGAGCACGATGAGGACGAACAGACCGCCGATGATCGCGCCGAGGATCTCCGTGCGCGTGAGGATCGTCAGCGCGGCGAGCGCGCCGCCCAGCGCGAGCGACCCGGTGTCGCCCATGAAGATCTTCGCGGGACTCGCGTTCCACCACAGGAAGCCGAACAGGGCACCCGTGATGGCGGCGGCCACGACCGCCAGGTCCAGGGGGTCACGCGTCTCGTAGCACCGTGGCCCGGCGGACAGCAGCTTCTGGCACGTCTGGTTGAACTGCCAGACCCCGACCAGCACGTACGCACCGAAGACGATGAGCGAGACGCCGGTCGCGAGGCCGTCGAGGCCGTCGGTGAGGTTCACGGCGTTGGACCAGGCGGTGATGAGGAAGTTCGCCCAGATGACGAACAGGACGAGGCCGACGGTCGCGCCGGCGAACGCCAGGTCCAGCCCGGTGTCGCGGATGAACGAGATCCGCGTCGACGCCGGCGTGCGGAACTGCTCGTTGGGGAACTGCAGCGCCAGGACGGAGAACACCACACCGACGACGCCCTGGCCGACGATCTTCCACAGCGGGCTCAGCCCGAGCGACCGCTGCCGCGAGATCTTGATGAAGTCGTCGAGGAACCCGACGACCCCCAGACCCGTCATGAGGAACAGCGCCAGCAGGGCGGACGCGCTGGGCGTGGTGCCCGTCAGCAGCAGACCGAGCCCCCATCCGACGAGCGTCGCGCCGATGATGACGACACCGCCCATCGTCGGCGTGCCGCGCTTGGTGAAGTGCGCGGTCGGCCCGTCCTGCCGGATGAACTGCCCGTACTGCCGCTTGACCAGGAAGCGGATGAACAGCGGCGTGCCGAGCAGCGCGACGAGCATCGAGATGCCGCCCGAGATGAGGACGGCCCTCATGCGTCGGCCCCCACGAGCCGGTCGCCGAGCCGCCACAGACCGGCGCCGAACGAGGACTTCACGAGCACCACGTCACCGGGGCGCAGCTCGTCGGCCAGGAACGCCGCCGCGGCGTCGACGTCGTCGGCCAGGACGACCTCGTCACCCCACGAGCCCTCGTGGTTGGCGCCGTCGCGGATGGCGCGCGCACCGTCGCCGACGACGACGGTCAGGTCGATGTTGAGCCGCACGACGAGCCGCCCGATCGCGTCGTGCGCGGCGCGGGACTCCTCGCCGAGCTCGAGCATCTCGCCCAGCACCGCCACCGAGCGCCGCTGCCGTCCCGCGATGACCGCCAGCGCCTTGAGCGCGGCCCGCATCGAGTCGGGGTTGGCGTTGTAGGAGTCGTCCACGACGGTGACGCCGTCGGGTCGGTCGACGACGTGCATGCGGTGCGGCGACAGCGCGTCGGCGGCCGACAGGCCGGCCACGACGTCGTCGAGCGGGATGCCGGCCGTCAGCGCCGCGGCGGCGGCGGCGAGCGCGTTGTGCACGTGGTGCTCGCCGACGAGCCGCAGCTCCACGGCACGCTCCTCGCGGGCGTCGCCCACGACGTGCACGAGCCGGAAGCGCGCCCGGCCCGACCCGTCGAGGCGCACGTCCTCCGCGCGCACCCGCGCGTCCGGCGACGCGCCGAACAGCACGACCTCGCCGGGGGCCGCCGCCGCCATGGCGCGCACCCGCGGGTCGTCGGCGTTGAGCACGGCGGTCCCGTCCGGGACCAGCCCCGCGACGATCTCCGCCTTGGCCCGTGCGACCCCGTCGATGCCGCCGCCGAAGCCGCCCAGATGGGCCTGCCCGACGACCAGCACCACCGCGACGTCCGGCGGTGCGATGTCCGTGAGGTACGTGAGGTGGCCGGGCCCGCTGGCACCCATCTCGAGCACGAGGAACCGGGTCTGCTCGTCGGCGCGCAGCACCGTCAGGGGCAGGCCGATCTCGTTGTTGAACGAACGAACAGGGGCGACCGTGGGGCCGGCCGCGCCGCACACCTGCGCGAGCACGTCCTTGGTGGTCGTCTTGCCGACCGAGCCGGTGACCCCGATGACGCGCAGGCCCGACCCCCCGGGCTGCGCGGCCGCGTCCCGCAGCCGGACCAGCACGTCGCGCGCCAGGTCGCCCAGCGCGCGCTCCACGTCGGGCACCACGACGCACGGCAGCCCCGGCAGCGGGCGTGCGGCCAGGACGAGCGAGGCGCCCGCCGCCACGGCCGCCGGGGCGAAGTCGTGGCCGTCGACGTGCTCCCCGGGCAGCGCGACGAACAGGCCGCCCGGCAGCATCTCCCGCGAGTCGGTGACGACGGGGCCGGCCACCACGTGCCCGGGGGCGACGCCGGCCAGGCTGCCGTGCGTGGCGGCCGCGATCTCGGCCGCTGTGAGGGCGATCACGCGTGCTGCTCCCGGCGCTCGGCGCGGGCGGCGAGGAACACGTCTCGGTCGTTGTAGCGGTGGAACACCCCGGCGATCTCCTGGGTCGGTTCGTGGCCCTTGCCCGTGACGATCACGGTGTCGTCCGGTCCTGCCAGACGAAGGGCGTCGCGGATGGCCTGCGCACGGCTCGTGGCCTCGTGCACGTCGGCCAGGTCGGGGCGCACGTCGCGCACGCCCTCGAGGATGGCGGCCCGGATGGACGCGGGGTCCTCCGAGCGGGGGTTCTCGTCGGTGACGACCAGCACGTCGGCCAGCCGGGCGCCGACCTGCCCCATGATCGGGCGCTTGCCGCGGTCCCGGTCGCCGTCCGAGCCGTACACGAGCACGAGCCGGCCGGGCGTGATGGGCCGCACCGCCTCGAGGGCGAGCTCGAGCGCGTCCGGCGTGTGGGCGTAGTCGACCAGGCACAGCGGCCAGCCGTCACCACGCTCGACGACGCGCTCCATGCGGCCGGGGATCGCGTGCGCCTGCGCCACGGCCTCGGCGGCCGCGTCGAGCGGGACGCCCGCGGCGTGCGCGACCACCAGGGCGAGCGCGGCGTTCGAGACGTTGACCAGTCCGGGCAGCGGGCTGTGGGCCTCGTGGCGGGCCCCGTCGGGGCCGCGCAGGACGAACCGCGAGCCGACGCCGTCCAGGCCGACGTCGGCCTCGACGACCGCCCAGTCGGCCTGCTCCGCCTCCGGCGCGCCGACGTGCGTGCTGACGGTCTCCACAGGGATCGGGGACTCCTGCGCGAGGCGCCGGCCCCACTCGTCGTCGACGACGACGACGCCGCGGCGCGCCTGGTCCGGGTCGAACAGCCGCGACTTGTCGCGGAAGTACCCCTCCATGTCGCCGTGGAAGTCCAGGTGGTCGCGCTGCAGGTTGGTGAAGCCGACGACGTCGAACCGCATGCCCCGCACCCGTCCCAGCGCGAGCGCGTGCGACGAGACCTCCGTGGTCAGCGCGGTCGCGCCGCGCTCGAGGGCCAGGGCCAGCAGCGACTGGAGCACGGGGGCCTCGACGGTGGTGCGCGGGCTCTCGACGGCGACGTCGCCGATCCGGAGCTCGACGGTGCCGAGCACGGCCGTCGTGGTGTGCCGGGCGCGCAGCGCGGCGTCGACGAAGTAGGTCGTCGTGGTCTTGCCGTTGGTCCCGGTGACGCCCACCGTCACGAGCCGTGACGCCGGGTCGTCGAGCGCCCACGCGGCGATCGGCCCGGCGAGCGCGCGCGGGTCGTCGGCGACGAGCACCGGGACGCCGGCGTCGGCGGGCACGCAGGCGGCGCCCTCCGCGTCGGTGAGGACCGCGACGGCTCCGCGGGCGAGGGCGTCGGGCACGAAGCGGGCTCCGTGGACGCGCAGCCCCGGGACGGCGACGAACAGGTCACCGGGCTGCACGTCAGCGCTGGAGACGGTCACGCCGGTGAAGGTCAGACCCTGCGTCGGGCGGTCGGAGCGCAGTCCGAACTCGCCGACGAGGTCGTCGACCCTGCGGACCGGCGGGTGCTCGGGGCGCAGCCGGCCCAGGGGGGACGTCATGGGGAGAAATCTACCCCGCCGGCTCACTCCCACGTCGCCGGGAACAGCGACGCGGGTGTCCCGGAGGGCGCGACCCCCAGCTGCTGCAGGGCGTACGACGTGACGGTCGAGAAGACCGGCGCCGCCGCCGTGCCACCGAAGATCGAGGCGCTGGGGTCGTGCAGGATGACCGCCGTCACGACCTGCGGGTCGTCCGCGGGCGCGACGCCGATGAACGACGCCGTGATGCCCGCCGGTGCGAACTTCTGCGCCGTGCCGGTCTTGCCCGCGACCCGGTACCCGGGGATCGCGGCGTTGCCGCCGGTCCCGTCGTCGACGACGCTCTCCATCATCGACAGCACGGTGTCCGCCGTCTGCTCGGACACCACCCGGGTCCCCTCGGGCGCCGGCCGCGGCGCGTACGTCCCGTCGGGATCGGTCCAGCCCGCCACCAGGTGCGGCGCCACGTGCACGCCCCCGTTGGCGATGGTGGCGAAGACGCTCGCCGCCTGCAGGGCGTTCACGGACACCGCCTGGCCGAAGAGCACGGCGTACTGCGAGCGGCCGTCCCACTGCTCGTAGGGGTGCAGGATGCCCGCCGACTCGCCCGGGATCTCGATGCCCGTGCGGCTGCCGAACCCGAACAGCGAGAGGTACCGGTGGCGCTGCTCCAGCGACAGCCGCTCGCCGATCTGGATCGTGCCGGTGTTGGACGACTCCGCGAAGATGCCCGTCGCGGTGAGCTTCTGCACGGGGTGGTCGTGCGAGTCCTTGAAGGTCTGGCCGTTGGGCGTCGTCAGCCGGTCCGCGACGGTGAAGCGGTCGGTGGGGCCGACGAGCCCCTCCTCGAGCGCGGCGGCCATCGTCACGACCTTCCCGGTCGACCCGGGCTCGAACACGTCGGACACGCTGCGGGTCAGCGAGCCGGTGCCGAGGGCGCCCGGGTCGTTCGGGTCGAACGCGGTGGACTCCGCCAGCGCGAGCACCTCTCCCGTCGGCCGCATGACGACGACCGTGCCGCCGGTCGCACCCATCGCGGCCACCTGCTTGCGCAGCTCCTCCTCGGCCTTCCACTGCAGGTCGGAGTCGAGCGTCAGGCGCACCGAGCTCCCGTCGCGCGCGGGGGTCTGCTCGCTCGCACCGCCGGGGATCGGCTGGCCACCCTTGCCCCGCTCGAAGCGCTCGGTGCCCTTGACCCCCCGCAGGTTCTCGTCCAGGGCCGACTCCAGCCCCTGGAGCCCGACCCCCTCGGAGTTCACGAAGCCGACGATGTTCCCCGCGACCGTGCCCTTGGGGTACACGCGGTCGGGGACCTTGTCGACGTTGACGCCGTCGATCCGCAGCGCGCGGATCTCCCGCGCCACGTCGGGCAGCACGTTCTTCTTGACGTAGACGAAGGGCCGGTCGCCGACGAGCTTGCCGCCGAGCTCCGCGGCGTTCATGTCCAGCAGCGGCGCCAGCCGGGCCGCGACGCCGGCGGCGCCGTCCAGCCCGACGGTCGACCCGCGCGCCTGGTAGCGCGCGATCCGCTGCTGGTTGACGGAGATGTCGTACCGCTCGACGGACGTCGCCAGCACGACGCCGTTGGTGTCGGTGACCTCCCCGCGGGCACCGATGACCGAGGCGGTCGTCATCCGGTTCTCGCGCGCCTCCTGCGCCAGCTCGGGTCCGGCCACGACCTGCACGTGGACCAGCCGGCCGGCGAACGTCACCAGGACGAGCCCGAGCACGACGACCAGCGTCAGCATCCGCGGGCGCGAGGCCACGACGGTCGGCGGCACCGGCGGCGCCGGCGGGCGGCCACCACCCCGCACGGGCGGGCGGCCACCGCCGCCGCGCGCGGGCGGGACGGCCGCGGTCGGGCGTGCGGGCGTCGCCGCGCGCCGGGCGGTCGGCTCCTGGCCGGGCCGTCGGCGCGGCACCGTGCCGGCACGCTCGTCCACGCGGCCCACCGTGCCACGGGTCCCCGGACGGGCGGTCGCGACGCGCGGGTCGACCCGCACGGCCGGCTGCCGCCGTACGGGCCGGACGCCCGGGGTCGCCGGGCCGGTCGCGCGCGGGCTCATCCGTCGGCGGGTGCCGGGGCCCCCTGGACGCTGCCGTCCGCGAGCCGCAGCCAACCGGTGCCGTTCGCCTCCACCATGCCGCGGGCCCGTGCGGCCTCGGCCAGCTGCGTCGGCGACGACCGCGCGTCGAGCTGGGCGACGAGGTCCATGCGGTCCTGCCGCAGCCGCCCGAGCTCGTTCGACAGCTCGTAGCGCTCGAACGCCAGCGACGCCATCTGCGTGTTCAGCAGCAGCGCCGCGAGCAGGGCACCGCCGAGCACAGCCATGCACGCGAGGACGAAGGGCACGCGCGAGCGGGCCTGGGCCGGTGCCCGGACGACCCGCAGGCGCGGCGGCGGCGCGGCCGCGGGGCGAGCGGGCTGCGGGTACGCACGCGCGGCACCGGTGCGGGCGGCGGCCAGGGGCTGGGCGCTCATGCGGCTCTCCTCGGGGTGCGCAGGTGGTCGGGGGTGGGGCGCAGGCGCTCGGCGGCGCGCAGGCGGACGGACTGGGAGCGGGGGTTGCGGGCGAGCTCGTCAGCGTCCGCCTCCTCGGCTCCCCGGGTCAGCAGGCGCAGGTAGGGCGCGTGCGTCGCGGGCTCGACCGGCAGGTCGGGCGGGGCGCTCGACGTGGCGCCCACCGCGAGCGCGCGCTTGACGATCCGGTCCTCGAGGGACTGGTACGACTCCACGACGATCCGGCCACCGACCGCGAGCGCCTCGACCGACGCCGGCACCGCGCGCTCCAGGGCGGCGAGCTCGCCGTTGACCTCGATCCGCAGCGCCTGGAACGTGCGCTTGGCCGGGTGGCCGCCGGTGCGGCGGGTCGCGGCCGGCACGCCGGCGCGCACGATGTCGACGAGCTCGGACGTCCGCGTCAGGGGGGCCTGCGCACGACGCCGCACGACGCCGCGCGCGATGCGGGCCGCGAACCGCTCCTCGCCGTACACCCGCAGGACGCGCGCGATGTCCCGCTCGTCGTACGTGTTGAGCACGTCGGCCGCGGTCGGGCCCGTGGTCGGGTCCATGCGCATGTCGAGGGGGGCGTCCTGCGCGTAGGCGAACCCGCGCTCCGCCTCGTCGAGCTGCAAGGAGGAGACGCCGAGGTCCATGAGGACGCCCTGCACCTCGGCGATGCCGAGACGGTCGAGCACCTCACGGATCTCGTCGTACACGGCGTGCACCGGCGTGAAGCGCTCACCGAACGGCGCGAGCCGCTCGCTCGCGAGCGCCAGCGCCTGCGGGTCGCGGTCGATGCCGACGACCCGGACGTGCTCGAACGCGCGCAGCACGCCCTCGGTGTGCCCGCCCATGCCGAGCGTGGAGTCGACCATGACGGCGCCCGGGGCCGCGAGGGCGGGGGCGAGCAGGTCGAGGCAGCGCTGCAGGAGGACGGGCGTGTGCCGCGACGACGCACCCGCGCCGGTCTGCTCGCTCATCGCCCCTCCTCGCTCCTGACGGTGCTGCTGCTCGGTAACTGCCGGTACTGGTGGTGCTGATGGGACTGGTGGTGCTGGTGGGACAGGGAGATGGCCGGACGATCCCTCCACCGACCGGCCAGATCCCCCACCGACCCTCTGGCGCCGGGGAAGTGGCGTCAGAGAGGACGGGAGGAGGTCTCGACGGACGGGTGAGGACGACGGGGTGTGGACGGGCCGCGCGCCCCGTGACGGTGCGGCGACGGCGTGCGGTGCGACGGGTACAGGGGTGGCGACGCGGTGGCCCGGGGGCCGGCCGACGGCTCAGAACGGGCCGTTCGGGAAGACCTCCTCGGTCGTGTCGGCGTAACCCGCCTCCTGCTCGGACAAGTAGGTCTCCCAGGCGGCGAGATCCCAGATCTCGACCCGGGTACCGGTGCCGATGACGGCGACGTCCCGGTCGAGCCCCGCATAGGTGCGCAGCATCGGCGGGATGGAGATGCGCCCCTGCTTGTCGGGCAGCTCGTCGCTGGCCCCGGAGAGGAACACCCGCAGGTAGTCACGCGCCTGCTTGCTCGTGACCGGTGCGGTCCGCAGCTGGTCGTGCATCCGGCGGAACTCGTCCATCGGCAGCACGAACAGGCAGCGCTCCTGCCCGCGAGTCATGACGAGCCCCCCGGCCAGCTGCGGCCGGAACTTCGCCGGGAGGATGAGCCGGCCCTTGTCGTCCAGGCGCGGCGTGTACGTCCCGAGGAAGGGCGCGAAGGAGCCGTAGGCGCCTGTCGGTTCATACGACACCTCACTCCCCTCCTGCTCGTCCCGGGTCCGTGGCCCCCACGCGTCGGGGCTGTCCGCGCACTGCCCAGCCACCCCGGGAGCGGGATGTCTCCCGCCCTCTCCACGTGCCTCCACGGTACTCCACTTCCCTCCACCTGCATCTTGTCAAGAGGCCAAGTTCACCCGTCTGGTGAGCGTCGCAGCAGGTCAGCGCTGTGGAGCGAAGTGGAGGGCCCGGCGCGCCCCGGAGCGCACCCGGAGCGGGCCCACGGGGACGAACCCGTGACAAGGCGGCATACCTCTCCCGCCGGGCACCGCGACGCACGAGCCGTGGTGGCCGTGGTGGAGGGATGTGGGGGGTGCCGCGGACCGGCGTCCCGGGGCCCCGGAGCACCGTCCGCGCACGTCCGGGGCACCGGCGCCCCGCGCACGGTGCGGGTGAACCTCGCCCCGCGGACGACCACTCATGCGTACTCTCGTTCCAGTCGCCGAGGGAGTCGTCCACATGCAGCCACTGCCGTCCCCGCACGAGCTCGACGGGCTCGTCGAGACCGCCACCCGCCTGCGCACCGGGATCGAGTCGGTCGTGTCCGGCCGCCCCGACCTCGTCCGGGTCTCGCTCGCCGTCCTGCTGGCCGAGGGGCACCTGCTGCTCGAGGACGTCCCGGGCGTCGGCAAGACCACGCTCGCCAAGGCGATCGCCCGCAGCATCGACGCCCAGGTCGGCCGGATCCAGTTCACTCCCGACCTGCTGCCCAGCGACCTCACCGGCGTCAACATCTTCCGGGCGCAGACCCACGAGTTCGAGTTCCGCCCGGGACCCGTCTTCGCCCACGTCGTCATCGGTGACGAGATCAACCGGGCGTCGCCCAAGACCCAGTCGGCCCTGCTCGAGTGCATGCAGGAGGCGCAGGCGACCGTCGACGGCCGCACCTACCCGCTGCCTCGCCCGTTCCTCGTCGTCGCGACGCAGAACCCGGTCGAGATGGAGGGCACGTACCCGCTCCCCGAGGCGCAGCGCGACCGGTTCATGGCGCGCCTGACCGTCGGGTACCCCAGCGTCGAGTCCGAGCTGGAGATGCTCGACCAGCAGGAGGACGCGGACCCCCTGGCGCGTATGCGTCCCGTGACGGATGCTGCCGAGGTGCAGGGGTACATCGACCTGGCCCGGCGGCTCTACGCGGCGCCGTCCATCAAGCGGTACATCGTCGCGCTCGTGACGGCGTCCCGCGAGGACAGCGGGCTGCGCCTGGGGGCGTCGCCCCGGGCCGCGATCCAGCTGCTGCGGGCCTCGAAGTCCCTCGCGGCGATGTCCGGGCGGGACCACGTCCTGCCCGACGACGTCCAGGAGCTCGCCGTGCCCGTGCTCGCGCACCGGCTGCTGCCCAGCACCGAGTCCCGCCTGTCCGGGCGCACGACCCAGGACGTGGTGACCGACATCGTGGCCCGCACCCCGCTGCCGAAGCCCGAGCCCCTCGCCCGGGCGCGGCGCGTGCTCGGCTGATGGACCGACGCCCGACGCCCCGCGGCTGGGCGCTCGCGGCGGCGGGCGTCGTCGGTATGCAGGCGGGCATCGGGCTCGGCTCCATCGACCTCGTGCGCGTCGGCCTGCTCCTGCTGGCGCTGCCGGTCGCCGCACTCGTCGCGGCGTTCGTCGTGGACGCCACCAGCGGCCGTCGAGGACTGACCGTGCACCGCGAGGTCCGCCCGGACCCCGTGCACGCCGGCCAGGACGCGGAGGTCCGCGTGGACATCCGCGCGACGGACCGCCCCGGCCGGGCCCGGCTCGCCGGGCTGCGCTTCTCCGAGCAGGCCGCCGTGGAGCTCTCGGGTGGCCGCAGCCTGCGCGCCCGGGTCGCCCGGGGACCCGACCACGCCACGGTCCGCTACCCCGTGCACGCCTCCCAGCGCGGCCGCTGGCCCCTCGGCCCCCTCGTGGTCACACGGACCGACATGTTCGGGGTGGTGCGGTCGCGCACCACCCTCGGGACCGAGTCCCACGTCGCGGTGTGGCCGGCGGTCGTCGCGCTGCCCGCGCCCTCGGACGTGCTCGTGGGCGAGCCCGACCGGGTCGCGCTCGGGGCGCGGACGCCGTCCACCGACGACGCCAACCTGCGCGACTACCGCGAGGGCGACGACCTGCGGCGCGTCCACTGGACGTCCAGCGCACGCCGCGGCACTTTGCTCGTCCGCTCGGACGAACGCGCCGGCATGCGTCCCGTGACGGTCCTGCTCGACCTGCCGGTCCGCGCCACCGCCACCGAGTGGACCATCTCCCTCGCGGCGTCGATGGCCCTGGCCATGCTCGACAGCGGCCACCCCGTCCGGCTCGTCGCGGCCGGCAGCACGACCGCGGCACCCTACGTGCACGCGCGCAGCGGCCCCGAGGCCCGTGCGGCCCTGCTGGACCTGACGCTCGACCTGACGCCGGCGCGCACCGCGAACGACGCCGAGGCCGCCGTGCTCGACGCCACCCGCAGGCTCGACACGTCGCGGACCGCCGGTGAGATCGTGCTGGCCGTGGTCGGCTCGATGTCGTCGGCCGGGTGCGGCGCGCTCGCGCACCTGGGCGACGCCGGGCAGGGCTGGGCCGTCGTGCGCGCCGACGGCCGGAACGCCGGGGGCGCCCGCGACACCCAGGTCACGGCCACCGCGCTGCGGCGCGCAGGGTGGCGCGTCGCGCAGGTGACGACGGGCGAGGACCCGGTGACCTGCTGGTTGCGCCTGCTGGGGAGCACCCGGTGACCGCCGGACCGGAGCAGGGCGCCCGTGCCGTCGTGGGGGCGGCGCTCTGCGTCGTCGCGACGTGGGCGGGGCTGCTCGCGCTCGCCGGGCTCGTCGCCGGACGTCGGTGGCTCCTCGTGGCGTACGTCGGGGTCCTCGTCGTGGCCGGCGCCACGGCCCTGGCACGGGCCGCCTCGCGACGCTGGTGGGTGCCGTCCGTCGTCGGGGCGCTCGTGGCGCTCGTGGGAGTCGTGCTCCGGTACGGCGCACCCCCCGGCCGCCCCCAGTTCCTGCCCGACCTCGACGCGGTCCGCCGCGCCTGGGCGACCGCACGCCAGGGCGTGGTCGTCGTCAACGACTCCCTGGTGCCGATGCCCGACGTCCGGCCCTCGGAGATGCTCCTGGTCGTCGGCGGCCTCGTGGTGTACCTCCTGGTGGACGCGGCGGTGCTCGGCCTGCGCGTCCCCGCGGTCGCCGGCCTGCCGCTGCTGGCCCTGTGGGTGCCGGCGATCGTCCTCGGGTTCCCCGCGGGTGCCGCCCCCGTGTTCTGGACCGCGGCGGCCTACCTCGCGCTGCTCGCCTACGGCGCGGCACCGCTGCACGCCCAGGCGGGCCGGGCGCGGCGCACCGCCACCGCTGCCGTGGCGGGGCTGGCGCTGGTCGGCTCGAGCGTCCTCGCCGGCCCGCCCCTCATGCAGCTGCCCGGCTGGGCGAGCGTCGCCCTGCCGACGTTCGGCGACGGCCCGATCGGCCCGCTGGAGCTGAGCGACGACCTCGACCTGCGCGAGAGCCTGGGCACACGGTCCGCGCAGGTGGTGCTGACCTACCGCGTCACCGACCCGGCCGCGGCGGACACGGCAGCGGCCGACACGGCAGCGGACGACACGGCAGCAGCGGCCGACACGGCAGCGGCCGACACGGCAGCAGCGGACGACGCAGCGGACGCCGCCGCCGCCGCGGGGTCCGCGGACGACGCAGCCGAGGCGTTCGCCGACGACGGCACCGGCACCGAGCAGGACGCCCTCGCGGCGCCCAGCAGCCCGGCCGGGCAGGACTCCGGGGCGACGCCGAGCGCGAGCCCCACCCCGGCACCGCCACCGGCGGTGGACGCACGCCTGGTCGGACCGTTGCGGGCTTTCACGATGGCGGAGTTCGACGGGCGGCTGTGGAACCGGACGGAGGCGGACGACCTCGCGCCGTGGGACCCCACGACGCTCCTGTCGTCCGACCCGCAGCTGCGCGGCACCGCACCCGATGCGGCCGCCGGCACGCTCGCCCAGGTCGAGATCGAGGTGGGGGCGCTGCGTGAGCGGCGCCTGCCGGTCCCGACCTTCCCCCGCACCGTCGCGGTGGAGGGCGCCTGGGGGTACGACCCGCAGCGCGACGAGGTGGTCGGTCGCCGCTCGACCGGGGCGGGCCTGTCCTACCGGATGCTGGTGCAGGTGCCGACGCTCACGGCGGACGACCTGCGGGAGACCCCGGTGGGCACTCCCCCGGACCTCGACCTGTACACGACGGTGCCCGACACGCAGCACCGCGACGACATCACGGCGCTGGCCGCCGAGGTCACCGCGGACGCCGACACGGCCTACGAGCGTGCGCTGGACCTGCAGACCTGGCTCCGCTCGACCGCCAACTTCACGTACGACACGCGGGTCCCGCCGGCCCGGAGCACCGACGCGGTCTGGGACTTCCTCGAGGACCGCCGCGGCTACTGCGTCCAGTTCGCGACCGCGATGGCGATGATGGCGCGCACGCTGGACATCCCGTCCCGCATCGGCGTCGGGTTCCTGCCTGGTCAGCGCGACGACGACGGTGCGTACGTCGTGACCGGACGGCTCGCGCACGCCTGGCCGGAGCTCTACTTCGACGGACTGGGCTGGGTCCGGTTCGAGCCGACCCCCGCCTCGCAGAGCGGACCGCCGCCGGCGTGGGCGGACCCCTTCACGGGGATCACCGCACCGGGCTCGGTGCCCGACGAGCTCGGGCGCGGCGAGCAGGACGCCCTGCCCAACACCCTGCCCAGCGCGGCGCCCAGCACGCCGGGCGCGACCGCCGAGGAGGAGTCCCCGTGGACGACCGTCCTCCTGCTCGCAGGGCTGGGGCTCCTCGCCGCGGGTGCCGGGCTCGCTGTCTACCTGATGTCCCGGCGCCGGCGTCGCGCCACCGTCCCGGACGACGCGTGGGTCGCGCTGCGCCGCGAGGTGGCCCGCATCGACATCCACTGGTCCGACTCGACCAGCCCTCGTGGCGCGGTCCGCCACGTGCAGCGCACCCTCGAGACGCGCACCGGCAGCGGCCTGTCCGGAGAGGCGCTCACCGCGCTGGAGAACCTCGCCCTGGCGGTGGAGCGGACGCGCTACGCGCCCACGCCGCCCGCCCACAGCGCCGACGAGCTGGACGGCTGGGTGCAGGAGGTCCGCGACGGGCTCCGTGAGCTCCTGGCGCAGGGCAGCGCCCGCACCCCGGTCCCCACCGGCTGACCCGGGTCCGGGGCCGGACCGGCGGGCGCGGCGGTGCAGCGCTCCGATGGCCGCCCGTCACCCGGACGCCCGCGCGACCGGAGCGCGGACACGGCGGTCCCGAGCCTCGGACCAGGCGGGCCGACGACGCTGCGACACGTGCGTCGGCGCCGACGCGTCGGGTCGTCAGGTGCGTCGACCCGTGTCAGAGTCCCCGCGCCGCGGCGGGTGGGGACGAGCGGTGTCGACGACGGGTCAGTGACCCTCGCGGCGGCGGTCCCACCGCTCCTCGAGCCGCGCCATGAACCCCTGCTTCCGGCCTGCGGCAGGCGCACGCCGCACGGCACCGTCGGCGCCGACGGTGCCCTGGGGCCCGGTGGGCTCGCCGCGTGGCGCGGCGAACGCGAACGCCACGGCCGCGAACATCACGACGAAGCCGGTCGCACCCAGCCAAGGCTGCGACGTCGCAGCCCCGACGACCAGCAGGAGCAGGCCGACGGCCGCTCCGACGCCGGCGATGACGTAGCGCGTGACGGGCCGGTGACCGCCCCGTCGCGTCAGCGTATTGGCGAGCCGAGGGTCGTCAGACGTCAGCTGGCGCTCCATCTGCTCGAGCACGCGCTGCTCGTACTCGGAGAGTGGCATCCCGACCCCCGTCGCACTCCGGTGGACTATGTGGCCTCAGGATAGATCGGCTGGCACCAAGGTGGTAGTCGAGCGACCGTCGGCAGGGCGATCATCATGCGGCACGGAACGGTGCCGACGCCACCACCGGGGCGGTATCCGCCCCGGTTTCACCTGACAATCGCGACCTGGCCCTCCTCCGAGGGCGCTGCATCGCTCGCGAGGGCGTCCCGGACCGCGTCGACCAGGTCCTCTGCCGCGCACAACGACCGCTCCGCACGGGCCTGGGTGACCGCCTCGAAACGCCCTGCGTCGACCGCGGCACGCAGCGTCGCGCCCTGGGCGAAGAGCGCCGACAACCGGTGCAGCTCGGGTGCGACCGCGTCGAGCATCCCCCACACGGTCCGCGGCGCACCGCGACCCGACGGACGCCCCCGGGCGGCGACGAGCGCCGCACCCGCGCGCAGGGCGGCCAGGTGCGCGTGGGAGAACATCTCCCACGGCTCGCCGGAGAACTGGGCAGCGAGCAGCTCGGCGTCCGCGCGCGCCAGGAGCTCCGCACTCTGCGGCGGAACCGTCGCTGCGTGCAGCAGGCTCACCCGTCCGACCATCGCCCGCACCTCCCGTCGCGGCGGTCCGTCCGCCTGGTCCATCTTCGAACACCTGTTCGAACCCGTCAACACCCGACCACCTCCTGGTCCCGCCGCCCCGGAGACCCGTCCTGCCCCGCGCCGCCCCGGTCCGCCCGCGGCGCCCTCACCACGTACGGTGACGGCGTGGCTGCCCGACGTCGTGACCCATCGTCCCGCCGACCACCGACATCCCGGTCCGCCCCGACGTCGCCCCCGTGGCCGGTCGGCCCCGTCCCCGTGGCCACGGGCACCGTGGAGGTCGTGCCCGAGCCCGGCCGTCCGCGCGCCGCCACCCTGCTCGTCAACGGCGTCCCGAGCTCGTTCGTCGACCTCGACGACCCGGGCCTGCTCGACTTCGAGTACATGCAGCAGGCGGCCGCCGTCGTCGAGGTGCTCGCCGACCGGCGCCCGGACCTGACCGTGCTGCACCTGGGTGCCGGCGGCTGCGCGCTGGCCCGTGCGCTGGCCCATCGGCACCCGGAGTCGCGCCAGCTCGCCGTGGAGCTGGACGGGGACGTCGCGCGCCTGGCGCGGGAGTGGTTCGAGCTGCCCCGTGCCCCGCGGCTGCGCCTGCGCACGGGAGAGGCGCGGGCGGAGCTGAGCGGGCTCGCCGACGCCACGTACGACGTGGTGGCCCGTGACGTGTTCGCCGGCGACCGGACACCCGACCACCTCACGACGGTGGAGTTCGCGCGCGAGGTGCGGCGCGTGCTGCGACCCGGGGGCGTCTACGTCGCGAACTGCGCGGACCGACCCCCCCTCGCCCTGGCGCGCGCCGAGCTCGCGACGCTGGCCGCCGTCTACCCCCACGTCGGCGTCGTCGCCGAGCCGGCGCAGCTGCGCGGGCGGCGCTACGGCAACCTGCTGCTCGTCGCCACCGACGACCCCGACCTCCTCGACGACGCCGGCCTGGCACGGACGCTGCGCACGCTCCCGGTCCCCGCGCGCCTCGTGGCAGGCGACGAGGTGCGCACGCTCACCGGTGCGGCCGCACCCCGGCACGACCCGCCGCCGACCGACGGGCCGGCACCGCCCGACGAGCCGCACCCGGCCCGCGACCCCGCCGGGTGACGGGCCCGGGCACGGCACAGGGTCGCACCCGGGCGGGTGCGACCCTGTGCGCCGCAGGTGCCCGGCCGAGGCCGGGCAGTGGTCACAGCGGGCGGACGTGCTCCGCCTGCGGACCCTTCTGACCCTGCGTGATCTCGAACTCCACGCGCTGACCCTCGTCCAGCGAGCGGTAGCCCTGCGTGTCGATGGCCGAGTAGTGGACGAAGACGTCGGCGCCGCCGTCGTCCTGGGCGATGAACCCGTAGCCCTTCTCGGCGTTGAACCACTTGACCGCGCCCTGTGCCATGTCCTGCATCCTTCTGTCCCACCGGGTGACCGCCGCGGACCGGTGCCCGTGGCGTGCCGCAGCGCCTCACGTCCGGCACCGGGTGGTGCGATCCCCGGCCAGCCGGGGACCCGATGGTTCCGCGCACCGCGCCCCGGGGGGCGAGGGGCAGCGGGCCGGTCGAGCGTCCGTACGCCACTGCAACGGTGAGCATCCTCGCACGTCGGGTGTGGCGTACGCCACGAAATCCGACGACTCCCGGGCGGGGGTCACAACGATCCGGTCACGACGGACGCGCCGCGCACCTCAGGGAGTGGGGCCGTCCCCGCCGCCCTGGTCGGTCTGCTCGGCGAGGAACCGCTCCAGCTCGGCGCCGATCTCCTCGGCGGTCGGCAGGTCGGTCGCCTGCGCCAGCAGGCTCGTGCGCCCGACGCTGCGGGTGAACGCGTCGTACTGCTCCTCGAGCGCCTGCACCACCGCAGCGACCTCGGACGAGCCCTCGACCTGCCGCTCGACCTCCTGCATCACCTCGGCCGCCGCCGGCTCGAGCGAGGAGAGCCCCAGGTCGAGACCCGTGGCCCGCTCCACGTGACGCAGTCCGGCGAGCCCGGCCGCAGGGAACGACGACTGCGCGAGGTAGTGCGGCACGTGCACGGCGAACCCCATCGCGTCGTGGCCGGACTCCCCCAGGCGCAGCTCCAGCAGCGCGGACGCGCTCCCCGGCACCTGCACCGTGCCGAACATCGACGTGTGGTCCGCCACGAGCTCGGCGCGGGTCGCGTGCGCGGTCACCGACACGGGCCGCGTGTGCGGCACCCCCATCGGGATGCCGTGCAGCCCGACCACCAGCGGGACGTCGAAGCGCTCGACGACCTGGCGGACGGCGGCGACCCAGCGCTCCCACTGCAGGTCCGGCTCCAGGCCGTGCAGGAGCAGGTACGGCACGCCCTGCGCGTCGCGCAGCAGGTCGACGACCAGCTCGGGGGCGTCGTAGTCGGTCCAGCCGGAGTCGAACGTCATCACGGGGCGCCGGCCGCGGTAGTCGACGAGCTGGTCGACGTCGAAGGTGACGAGGCGCTGCGCGTCACCGAGGGCGGCGAGGTGGTCCGCGGCGACCTGCCCGGCGTGACCGGCGTCGACGAACCCGCGCACGGCGTGCACCAGCACGGGCCGCGCACCGCGCCGCGCGGCGTCGTCCACGCTCGCGGCGACGTCGGGGTCGACGTCGTAGATCTCCCGGGGGTCCAGCATCGCTCTCCACTCACCTCTCGTCGTGGTGTCGAGCGGTACAACACCGCCGCGGGTCGGCCTCTTCCCGGCCTGCGGCGGTGTCCGTCAGCGACCGGGCAGCCGGACGACCTCGACGAAGAACTCGTCGATCTGCCGCACGACGTCGATGAACCGGTCGAAGTCGACCGGCTTGGTGACGTACGCGTTGGCGTGCAGCGAGTAGCTGCGCACGACGTCCTCCTCGGCCTCCGACGTCGTCAGGACGACGACGGGGATGGCGCGCATCGTCTCGTCGGACTTCATGGCCTCGAGCACCTCGCGCCCGTCCATGCGGGGCAGGTTGAGGTCCAGCAGCACGAGGTCCGGCGTGGGGGCGTCGGCGTGCTCGCCCTCCTTGCGCAGGAACTCCAGGGCGCTGACCCCGTCCGCGACGACCGAGAGCCGGTTGCGCACCTTGTTGTGCTCGAACGCCTCACGCGTCATGAGGACGTCGCCGGGGTCGTCCTCGACCAGCAGCACATCGATGACCTTCTGATCCGACACTGTCAGCTCCGTCCTTCGTCCCCGTCACCGGGGGTCTCGTCGTCCGCGACGGGCAGGGTCCACCGGATCGTGGTGCCCTCGTGCTCGGTCTCGGGGATCCAGATGCGACCGCCGTGGAACTCGACGATCTTCTTGCACAGGGCCAGGCCGATGCCCGTCCCCTCGTAGAGGTCCTTGGCGTGCAGGCGCTGGAAGATGACGAAGACGCGCTCCACGTACTGCGCCTCGATGCCGATGCCGTTGTCCCGCAGCTCGATCTCCCACGCGCCCTCGACCCGGTGCGCGCTGACGTGCACGCGCGGCGGGCGGTCCGGGTGCCGGAACTTCACCGCGTTCCCGACGAGGTTCTGGAAGAGCTGGACCAGGAGGGGCTCCTCGCCGCGCACCACCGGTAGCTCGTCGTGCGTGACGACCGCGCCGGACTCCTCGATGCGCTCGGAGAGCTGGTCCTGCGCGCGGGCCAGCGCGGCCGCCAGGTCGACGTCGACGACCTCGCCGCCGACGCGCCCGACACGGGAGAACCCGAGCAGGTCCTGGATGAGCCGCTGCATGCGCTTGGCGCCGTCGACGGCGAAGTCGATGTACTGGTCGGCCCGCTCGTCGAGCTGGCCGCCGTACCGCTTCTGCAGCAGCTGCGTGAAGCTCGCCACCTTGCGCAAGGGCTCCTGCAGGTCGTGCGAGGCGACGTAGGCGAACTGCTCGAGGTCGCGGTTGGACCGCCGCAGCTCCTCCGCCTGCTCGGTGAGCCGCTGGTGGGCCTCGGCGATCTCCTCGCGCGACGACCGGAGCTCGGCCAGCTGCGTCACCAGCCCGAGCCGCATCTGCTCGACGTCGGAGGCCAGCTGCTCGATCTCCCCCGGGCCCTCGACGCGCACCACGTGGCCGAGGTCGCCCTGGGTCACGGCCCGGGTCGCCTGCCCGAGGTCGGTCAAGGGCAGCAGGATCCAGCGGCGCAGCGCGAACGACAGCGAGACGCCCATCGCGACGGCGCCGGCCACCAGCAGCAGCACCAGGGCGCCGGTGGCCGCGGTCCAGGTCTCCAGCTCGGCCACGGCCGTCGCGCGGTCCTTGCGGAGCTCGGTGAGGTACGCCTCGATCGCGCTGCGGGCCTCGTCGAACAGGACGCGCCCTGCCTCGACCTCGGTCGCCGAGACCGCCTCCCCGCCCTGGTTGCGGACCTGCGCGATGATCGGCTGGGCGAACTCCGTGTGCCACCGGTCCGCGGCGTCCGCCGCGGCGCGCGCGTCGGCGACCAGCTCGGCGTCCGGGGTGGTCTGCGCGAGCTCGTCCGCGAGGACCGTGAACGTGACGTCCGCCTCGCGCGACCGGTCGTACGGCTCGAGCGTGATCTCGTCACCCGTGAGCGCGAACCCGCGGACCGCGGTCTCGGCGTCGACGAGACGGACGTACGCGGAGTCGGCGCGCGTGACCGCGTCGAAGTACACCTCGGTGACCTCGTGCTGGGACGTCAGCGCACGGGACAGCACGAACCCCGCGACGACGAGCACCAGCCCCAGCAGCGCCCCGGTCGTGACGAGCAGCGCGGTCAGGCGTCGGCGCAGGGTGCTCCCGGTCCGTGCGCCCGCCGTGGTCGCGGCGGCGCTCACCCGTCCCACCCGATGAGCACGACGGCGGCGTCGTCCACGAGGTCGCCCCCGTGGCGAGCCCGCACGGCCGACAGCATCCGCCCCAGGACCGGGTCCTCGTCGGGGCGCACCGCCCCGTCGGACTCGGCCGTGCCCAGCACGGTGCGGTCGGCCACGTCGAGCAGGCCGGCCTTGCCCAGCCGCTGCGTGCCGTCGCCGACCGTGGCCTCCAGCAGGCCGTCGGTGTAGAGCAGGACCCGCCAGGAGTCCCCCAGGTCGAGCCGCTGGCGAGGCCAGCCGCCGCCCACGGGGATGCCGAGCGCCCGACCGCGGGCGCCGGACGGCAGCAACGTCGACGGCGTGCCGAGACGCAGCGGCACGGGGTGCCCGGCGAGGTAGAGGTCGGCGGTGCGCCGGTCCGGGTGCACCGCGAGCATCGAGACGGTCGTGAAGACCTCGGGTCGCGCGCGCTCGGCGGCGAGCACACGCTCCAGCAGGCCCAGGATGTCGTCGGCGGCGATCCCCGCGAGCACGAGCGTGCGCCACGCCGTCCGCAGGGTGGCACCGAGCGCAGCCTCGTCGGGCCCGTGGCCGCAGACGTCGCCCACCATCGCCAGCACGGTGCCGTCCGGCCGCTCGACGACGTCGTAGAAGTCGCCGCCGAGCAGACCGTCACGGCCCGCCCGGTAGCCGACCCGCACCTCGAGCCGGTCGTCGCTCACCGCGGGCGTCGGCAGCAGCGCCCGCTCCAGGCGGGTCGTCTCGGCCGCGCGCACGAGGCTGCGGTAGAGCGCCCGGCCGGTGTCCTCCAGGCGGCGGCGCTGCACGGCGTAGCGCACGGCACGGGCCAGCAGCTGCGCGTCGACGTCGCCCTTGACCAGGAAGTCCTGGGCGCCGGCGGCGACCGCCTCGACCCCGGCGTCCGTGCCGGTCAGGCCGGTGAGCACGACGACCGGCGGTGCGCCGGCGGCCAGCACCCGCTGCAGCGCGCTCAGCCCCATCGCGTCCGGCAGGCCGAGGTCCAGGAGCACGCAGTCCGCGTCGAGGTGCAGCAGCGCCTCGTCGACCGTGCGCACCCACACCGTCTCGTGCGGCAGGCCACCGTCCTGCAGGTGCTCGCGCACCAGGACCGCGTCGCCCTCGTCGTCCTCGACGACCAGGATGCGCAGGGGCACGTCGTCGTCCCCGGGTGCGCCGGACCGCACGTCCTGCTCAGGCGCCACAGAGCCGTGCACATGCGTCCTTCCGTCGGTGTGGACGCACTGTAAGCCAGGGGGACCGCTTCCGGCTGGTCGCACCACTCCCGGATGAGGTCACGGTCGCGTGACGGCGCGCCCGGTGCGACGGGGGCGCGGGGTCGCGGATAATGGACGGCCGCCCGCGAGGCGGTGCGTCCCGCGTCCGTGCGGGGCGTGGCGACCGGGCGTCCGTCCCGGCGTGACGGGGGTGTCCGCACGCGTGGCAGCGATCGACAACGAGCTGGCCGGTGAGCAGCAGGTCGTCGACGGCCTGTACGGGCGCCTCGACACGCTCCGCGCGCAGGCGCGGCGGCGGCTGGCAGCCGTGCGCCGTGCGGGACCGTCGGGCTCGCCGCAGAACCGCTCGGAGCGCGACGCGTTCGCCACGCTGTACGAGGACCGGGTCGCGCAGCTCGAGGCCGTCGAGGACCGGCTCGCGTTCGGCCGTCTCGACCTGCACGACGGGGACCGCCGCTACATCGGGCGCATCGGGCTGACGGACGAGGAGCAGACACCGCTGCTCACCGACTGGCGCGCACCCGCCGCGCAGGCGTTCTACCGCGCGACCGCCGCGCACCCCGACGGCGTCGTGCGCCGCCGCCACCTGGTGACCGCGGGACGCCGGGTCACGGGGCTCGAGGACGACGTGCTGGACCTCGACGCGCTCGTCGCGCAGGGGGTCGACCCCGCGTCGCTGGCCGGCGTGTCCGGCGAGGGTGCTCTCCTGGCCGCGCTGGGCGCCGCCCGCACGGGGCGCATGGGCGACATCGTCGCCACCATCCAGGCCGAGCAGGACGCGATCATCCGGTCCCCGCTGGCCGGTGCCCTGGTCGTGCAGGGCGGCCCCGGCACGGGCAAGACGGCGGTCGCGCTCCACCGCGCGGCCTACCTGCTGTACGCCCACCGCCGGCTGCTGGAGCGTTCCGGCGTGCTGCTGGTCGGGCCGTCGCGCACGTTCCTGCACTACATCGACCAGGTCCTGCCGTCCCTCGGCGAGACCGGCGTCGTCACCGCGACCCTGGCCGACCTGTTCCCGGGCGTCGAGGCCCGCGGCACCGAGCCCGACGAGGTCGCCCGGCTCAAGGGCAGCACCGTCATGGCGGAGGTGGTCGCCCGTGCGGTGCGGCAGCGCCAGCGGGTGCCGCAGCAGCCCACGCGCGTGCGCATCGACGGGCGCACGGTCGTGGTGCGCCCGCAGGACGTCGCGTCCGCGATCGCCCGCGCCCGCCGCCAGCACCGCCCGCACAACCTGGCGCGCGTCACGTTCGTGCGCGACATGCTGGGCCGCCTCGCGGAGCAGTACGTCCAGCAGCTCGGCGGGGACGTGGCACCGGAGGACCGCGCCGAGATCGTCGAGGACCTGCGCACGACGCGCGAGATCCGCGTGGCCCTCAACCTCGCCTGGATGCCCCTGACGCCGCAGGGCCTGCTGCGGGACCTGTGGACCAAGCCGCACCGCCTGGAGGCGGCGGCACCGGAGCTGTCGCCCCGGGAGCGCGCGCTGCTGGCGCGGCCGGCCGACGCCCCGTGGACGCCGGCGGACGTCCCCCTGCTGGACGAGGCGGCGGAGCTGCTCGGCGAGGACGACCAGGCGGCGCGTGCCCAGGCGCGTGCCGAGGCCGAGCAGCGTGCGGCCGACGTGGAGTACGCCCGGCAGGTGCTGCGCAGCACCGGTGCGGGCGACCTCGTCTCGGCCGAGACCCTCGCAGGACGGTTCGCCGGCAGCGGCCCGTCGCTCACCACGGCCGAGCGCGCCGCGGCGGACCGTGCGTGGACCTACGGGCACGTCGTGGTGGACGAGGCGCAGGAGCTGTCCGCCATGGCGTGGCGCGCCCTGCTGCGACGGGTCCCCACGCGGTCGCTGACGATCGTCGGCGACGTCGCGCAGACCTCGGCCGCCGGCGGCACGCACGAGTGGGCCGCGATGCTGGACCCGCTGCTGCGCGGGTCGTGGCGGTTGGCCGAGCTCACGGTGAACTACCGCACCCCCGCCGTCGTCGCGGACGCGGCCCGCCGGGTGGCGCTCGCGGCCGGGCTGCCGGTCAGCCCCCAGACCTCGGCGCGCGACGTCCCCGACGCGCTCACCTGCACCCGCGTCGACGACGCGCACCTCGCGGCGACCGCCGCCGAGCGCGCCGACGCGCTGACGGAGGAGGTCCGCGACGCGGCCGGTGCCGGACGGGTCGCCGTGGTGGCCACGCCGGAGCGCGCCGCGCAGGTGCGGGCCACGCTCGTCGCGGCCGGGCGCGACGTCCCCGCGGGCGACGCGGTGGACCTCCACGCGCCGCTGGTCGTGCTGACGCCGGGCCAGGCCAAGGGGCTCGAGTTCGACGTCGTCGTGCTCGTGGAGCCCGCGGAGGTCCTCGCCGCCTCGGCCGGCGACCTGTACGTGGCCATGACGCGTCCGACGCACGCGCTGCACGTGCTGCACGCCCGGGACCTGCCCGCGGGGTTCGCCGGGCAGCCCTGAGCCCGACCGGCGGGTCGCCGGTGGACCTCGCCGCTCGCGGCCCCGGGGCACCGCTCCCCCCGGGCACCCGGTGTCCGGGCGGCGGCGTCCCGGCCCTCGGGACGGCTTTGGTCCACGCCGCGGACGGGAGCACCATGAGGCGTGCCCACCGCCCTGCTCCTCGAGAACCTCCACCCGCACGCCCGGACCATCCTCGAGTCCGCCGGCTTCGACGTCGTGACGCGCACCGGCGCGCTCGACGAGGCCGAGCTCGTCGAGGCCCTGGCCGGTGTCCAGGTGCTGGGGATCCGGTCCAAGACCGACGTGCCCGCCGAGGTGCTGGCAGCCGCCCCCGACCTGGAGGTCGTGGGCGCGTTCTGCATCGGCACCAACCAGATCGACCTGCAGGCCGCCGCCGGCCACGGCATCGCCGTGTTCAACGCACCGTTCTCCAACACACGGTCCGTCGTGGAGATCGCGATCGCCGACATCATCTCGCTGACGCGCCGCCTGACCGTCTTCGACAAGGAGATGCACGCGGGCGTCTGGAACAAGTCGGCCACCGGCGCGCACGAGGTGCGGGGCCGCACGCTCGGCATCATCGGCTACGGCAACATCGGCACGCAGCTGTCCGTGCTCGCCGAGAACCTCGGCATGTCCGTCGTGTTCTACGACACCGCCGAGAAGCTGGCGCTCGGCAACGCGCGCCGTATGGACACCCTCGACGAGCTGCTCGAGGCCGCGGACGTCGTCACGCTCCACGTCGACGGGCGGGCGGGGAACGCCGGCATGTTCGGCGCCAAGCAGATCGCCCGCATGCGGCCCGGCTCGATCTTCCTCAACCTGTCCCGCGGGTTCGTGGTCGACTACGCCGCGTTGCGCGACGCCGTGCTGTCGGGCCACGTCGCGGGCGCAGCGGTCGACGTCTTCCCGACCGAGCCCAAGCGCAAGGGCGACCCGTTCGAGTCCGAGCTGCGGGGCCTGCCCAACGTCATCCTCACGCCGCACACCGGCGGGTCGACCGAGGAGGCGCAGGCCGCCATCGGCCAGTTCGTCGCCAACAAGGTGCGCGACTACCTGGCGACCGGCTCGACGAACCTGTCGGTGAACCTCCCGAACCTCGCGCTCGACCAGCGCCCGGACGCGCACCGCATCGCCTACCTGCACCGCAACGTGCCGGGCGTCCTGGCGACGATCAACGCGACCCTCGCCGAGCACGGCGTCAACATCGAGGGCCAGCTGCTCGCCACCCGCGGCGAGCTCGGCTACGTGGTCACCGACGTGGCGTCGCCCGTCCCGCAGGAGGTGGCCGACGTGCTGCGCGGCCGCCCGGAGTCGCTGCGGCTGCGCCTGCTCGACTGAGCGGGCCGGACGCCCGTCCGTGCCCGCGGGCCCGGACGGCGACGTCCGCGCCGACGACGCCGGGGGACGCAGAGGACGACGCAGGGGGCCGCGCAGCAGATGCTGCGCGGCCCCCTGGTGCTCGCTGCCGGTCCCGGACCGGTCAGGCCGAGCCGGACTTGCGCTGGAACCGACGCTGGACCGGCCCCGCCGTCTCCGCGCCGTGGACGGCGCCGGTGTTGCGGCTGCCGTCCGCACTGCGGTGGCCCTGGGCCTTCTTGTGCTCGAGCGCGGCCCGGAACTTCTCCTTGGCCTCGTCGCTGACTGCCGACGGCTGATCGTCCTGGGTCATGTGCATGTCCTCCCGCTCGCCGGCGTGGTCACACCGGCGGTCCCAGCGTGGTCGACCGCGGCCGTCCACGCCAGCCCATTCCTGCGGGGCACGCCGGACGGCGGGTCAGACCCCGCTCGGCGGCGGCCCGGAGGGTGCGTCGCCCTCGCCCTCGCGCGCTCGGTGCTCGGCACGCAGACCCGAGATCGCGGTCTCGAAGTCCTCCAGGGAGTCGAACGCCTGGTACACGCTGGCGAACCGGAGGTAGGCGACCTCGTCGAGCTCACGCAGCGGACCGAGGATCGCCAGGCCGATCTCGTAGGCGTCGATCTCGGCCGAGCCGGACGTGCGCAGGCTCTCCTCGACCTTCTGCGCGAGCAGCGCGAGGTCGTCCTCGCTCACGGGTCGCCCCTGGCACGCCTTGCGGACACCGTTGGCGATCTTCTCGCGGCTGAACGGCTCGGTGGCACCGGACCGCTTGACCACGGACAGGCTGGCGGTCTCGACGGTGGTGAACCGACGGTGGCAGCTCGGGCACTGGCGGCGACGCCGGATCGAGGACCCGTCGTCGGAGGTGCGGGAGTCGACCACACGGGAGTCGGGATGCCGGCAGAAGGGACAGTGCACAGCGGACCTCTCGGCGTGGCGCAGATGACGTCCGCCTCGACAGTGCCGCGCGGACGCACGCGACGCTAAGCGGTACGGCCTGCCGCCGCAACATCCCTGCCGCCGACGGGGCGCGATGGGCGCCGCCGGCGGCCCGCGACGGCCGGTCCCGCCCGGCCGCGTGACGTTCCTGCACCCCTCACCGTGCGCTCAGCGCGCCGGCACGACCACCGTCTGGCCGGCCTGCACCCCGCCGGAGGGCAGCTCGTTCAGCGCCATCAGCTCGAGGACGACGTCCCGCACGTCCTGACCCGGCGAGGCGGCGTCCGCGGCGATCCCCCACAGGGTGTCCCCGGGTGCGACCACGACGCGCCGCACCTCGGGCGCGGCCGCGGTCCCGTCGGCCCACGCCCCGGCGGCACCGCCGACGCCGAGCGCCACCACCGCAGCCAGCGTCCAGACGACGACCCGGCCGCGGCGTGTCAGGTGCAGCGTCGACGAGGACCCCGTCGGCTGAGCAGCACGCGGGCGCGCGCCCTGGACCACGGGTGCCGGACGCACCGGACGAGCACCTGCTGTCGCTCGCACCGTCCGTGACGTCGTCATCGCGGTCATCCTGCGCTCCTCTCGTCGTCGACCCCGGTCCTCGGCCTCGGCCAGGAAACCGGCGTCCATCCGCCCTCGTCGAACACCTGTTCGTCGAACGCTTGTACGATGTCTACCAGACCGGACCGACACGCGTCGAGACACGATCGAACAGATGTTTGATCCGTCCACCCCCCGCCCCTAGGGTGAGTGCTGCGACGAGTGCACCACCGACCTCCGACATCGCCCCGGCGACGTCGGAGGCGGCGACCGTCGCCGGAGCTCGTCCCCCCGAGGGCGAGGGTCGGCGCGGGTGGCGGCGCCCGGCGCACGCGGGTCCCGCCCCGGGCCCCGCGTCGACCGACGCAGGAGGCGCAGTGGACGTGCAGCACGGCTCGACGACGCAGGCCCGGGGGCGGGCCGCCGCCGCGGCTGCGTCCCCCACCGACGCCGAGGAGGTCCCGGGCGACGGGCTGACGACGCGGCAGCGCCTCGTCCTGGAGACCGTGCGCGCCTCGGTCGAGCAGCGCGGCTACCCGCCGAGCATGCGGGAGATCGGTGACGCCGTCGGGCTCACCAGCCCGTCCAGCGTCAAGCACCAGCTCACCGCGCTCGAGCGCAAGGGCTACCTGCGGCGCGACCCGCACCGACCGCGCGCCATCGAGGTCGTGCAGCCGGACGACGCGCGCAGCGTCGCACGCTGGGGCGCCCGCACGGACGGCCCCGCGCCCGACCCCGAGCTGCCCGAGCGCGACGGCACCCCCGCCCCGTCGTACGTGCCCGTCGTGGGCCGGATCGCCGCCGGCGGGCCGATCCTCGCCGAGCAGGTCGTGGAGGACGTCTTCCCCCTGCCGCGCCAGCTGGTCGGGGAGGGTGAGCTCTTCCTGCTCAAGGTGGCCGGCGACTCGATGATCGACGCCGCCATCTGCGACGGCGACTGGGTCGTCGTGCGTCGTCAGCCGGTGGCCGAGAACGGCGAGATCGTCGCCGCGATGATCGATGGCGAGGCGACGGTGAAGACCCTCAAGCGGGCCGACGGCCACGTCTGGCTGCTCCCCCACAACCCGGCCTACGCACCGATCGACGGCGACGAGGCCACCGTGCTCGGCCGCGTCGTCAGCGTCCTGCGCAGCCTGTAGCGCCCGCGCGGCCGCCCGACCGCGTCGCCGTGCGGCGGGTCGCCCGCCGCGCGAGGCTGTGGCCGTGCGCCGGACGTCCCGGCGCACGGCCAGCCCGCAGGGAGGAACCATGCCCGCACGTCGCGACCCCGGCCCCAGCGTGAAGGACCCCGAGCTCTACGAGGAGCTGCGGGACCAGGGCAACAGCAAGGAGAAGTCCGCGCGCATCGCCAACGCCGCGGCCGCCCGCGGGCGTTCGGCGGTCGGCCGCGCGGGTGGCCGGTCGGGCGACTACGACGACTGGACGCTCGCGGACCTGCGCCGACGCGCGGCCGAGATCGGCATCGAGGGCCGCTCCGGCATGCGCAAGGCCGAGCTGATCAGCGCCCTGCGCTCGCACTGACGCCGCGGCACGCCGGGGCCGGCCCTCGCCGCCCGCCCGAGCAGGCCACCGGCCGTGCCCGGCGGCGGTGCCCTGCCGGGCGGCGGGGGACGACGTCCGGGGTCAGAAGCCGAAGCGGCGGGCGACCGACCGGACGGCCTCCGCCGAGCGCCGCATCCCCATGATCTCGTCGGAGGACATCGGCACCTCGAGCCGCTCCAGCACGCCGGCCGCGCCGACGATCGAGGGCACGCTGAGGCAGACGTCGGACATGCCGAGGTACTGGTCCAGCAAGGAGGACACCGGCAGGATCCGCCGCTCGTCCTTGAGCACGGCCTCGATGATCCGCGACCCCGCCAGGGCGATCGCGTAGTTGGTCGCGCCCTTGCCCTCGATGATGCGGTAGGCGGACTCGACGACCTCCCGCGCGATGGCGTCGCGGACCTCGCGCGTCAGGGGGCCGTTGCCGCCCGTGCCCTCCCAGTCGAGGATCGGCACGGCCCCGATGGTCGACGAGCTCCACAGCGGGATCTCGGTGTCGCCGTGCTCCCCCGCGACGTACGCGTGCACGTTCTGCACCGCGACGCCGGTGTGCCGCGCGATGAGGTACCGCAGCCGCGAGGAGTCGAGCACGGTGCCGGACCCGAAGATCTGCCCGGGCGGCAGCCCGGAGATCTTCATCGCCGCGTACGTCACGACGTCCACCGGATTGGTCACCATCACGTAGACGGCGTTCGGTGCGACCTCCACGATGCCGGACAGCACGTTCTTGACCAGGGAGATCGTCGCCTCGGCCAGATCGATGCGGGTCTGGCCGGGCTTCTGCTTGGCGCCCGCGGTGAACATGACGATGTCGCAGTCCGCCATCACGGCCACGTCGTCCGACCCGATCACCTCGGCCATCGACGTGAACTGGATGCCGTGCGACAGGTCGAGGACCTCCGCGTCCACCTTCGCCCGGTTGACGTCGAGCAGGGCCACGGTGCGCGCCGCACCGCGCATCAGGGCGGCGTAGGCCATGGTCGAGCCCACCGCACCCGCGCCGACGATGCCCAGCTTCGACGTGCGGCGCGGCACGGACGGCGTCGTGCTCAGGGCGTACTCATCGCCCTCGATGGCGTCGACCATGGTGTTTCCCCTCGTCACGGGCGTCGAGCCGAGCACGGGGCGCGCACGCCCGGTCCGCACGCCCCAGGCACGAGGCTAGTCCGAACCGGCGAGCCGGCGCAGCGCGGCGAGCACCACCTCGCGGTCGGTGGTCCGCCAGAACGGCGGCATGGACCGCTGCAGGAACTCGCCGTAGCGCGCCGTCGCCAGCCGCGGGTCGAGCACCGCGACCACCCCCCGGTCCTCCCCCGAGCGCACCAGCCGCCCCGCACCCTGGGCCAGCAGCAGCGCGGCGTGGGTGGCGGCGACGGACATGAACCCGTTGCCGCCCGCAGCGGCCACCGCGTCGGAGCGGGCCGAGCGCACCGGGTCGTCGGGACGCGGGAAGGGGATGCGGTCGATGACGACGAGCCGGCAGGCCGGGCCCGGCACGTCCACGCCCTGCCACAGGGAGAGCGTGCCGAACAGGCACGTCGGCTCGTCCGCCGCGAACCGTGCGACCAGCGTCGGGAGCTGGTCGTCCCCCTGCAGGAGCACCGGCACGTCCAGCCGCTCGCGCATCGCCTCCGCCGCGACCGTCGCCGCCCGGCGGGACGTGAACAGGCCGAGCGTGCGGCCGCCGGCCGCCTCGACCAGGGTGGCGATCTCGTCGAGCTGGGCGTCCGTGGCCGGCTCGCGTCCCGGCGGCGGGAGCCGGCGCGCGATGTAGCAGATGCCCTGGCGCGGGTAGTCGAACGGGCTGCCCACGTCGAGGCCGCGCCAGCGCAGGACCTCGTCGCCGGCCGGTGGCGGCTGCGTGCCGCCGGGCGCGGGGACGCCCGTCGTCGCGGCACCGGCCACGGCCTCCGGCCCGACGGGTGCCGCGTCCGGGCGCACCGCCAGCCCCACCGAGCGGGCAGCGGGGTCGAACGAGCCGCCGAGCGTCAGCGTCGCGGAGGTCAGCACCGCCGTGCGCCCCGCCAGCAGGTTGCTGCGGACCAGGCCCGCCACGGCCAGCGGCGCCGCGTGCAACCGCGTCGTCGTGACGCCGCGGCGGTCCTCGCCCCGCGCGCACCACAGCACGGTCGACGCGTTCTGCTCGGGGTCGGCGGCCATCCGCTCGGCGACCTCGAACAGCAGGAGCATCGCGGAGTTGGCCATCTTGCGGCCCCCGTCCGCGGCGTCGCGAGCACCCGCCTCCGGCTTCAGGGCCGTCAGCAGCGTGCGCGCCGCGTCGCGGACGGCGGCGACGGCCAGGCGCACGTCCTCCGGCAGCCCGCGGGGGAACCGACCCTCGGGCAGGGGCACGATGACACTGGCGAGGTGCTGCCCGGCGGTGTCCAGGTCGGTGGTGGGGACGCCCCCGTGGCGCCGCGCCATGCGCGCGGCCTGCTCGATCGCCGGCAGGGACAGCTCGGCCGTCGCCTGCGCGGTGACCCGGTCGGCCAGCTCGTGCGCCTCGTCGACGACGACCACCTGGTGCTCCGGCAGCACACCGGGCGAGCCCGACGCGGCGATCCCGAGCATCGCGTGGTTCGTCACGACCACGTCCGCCTCCCGGGAGCGCGCCCGTGCGGCCTCCGGGAAGCACTCCGCGAGCATCGGGCACGTCCCGCCGAGGCACTCCATGGCCGTCACGGACACCTGCCGCCACGCACGGTCGGACACGCCGGGGACGAGGTCGTCGCGGTCGCCCGTCGTCGTCTCCTCCGCCCACTCGCGCACGCGGACCACCTGCTCGCCCAGCGACTCGCGCACGGTGTCGCCGTCCTCGACCACCGGCGGGTGCTCGGCGGCACCGGGCCGCTCGGGGACGTCGAAGAGCGTGCCCTGGTCGTCGGACGGGTAGCCGCCGGCGACCTTGTGGACGCAGAGGTAGTTGTGCCAGCCCTTCAGCAGCGCGATCTGCGCCTGGCGCGGCAGCCGCGACGCCAGGGCCGTGGTGACGAGCGGCAGGTCGCGCGTGAGCACCTGGCGCTGCAGCGCCAGCGTCGCGGTCGACACCACGACGCGCTCCTCGGCGAGCACGGCGTGGCGCACGGCGGGCACGAGGTAGCCGAGCGACTTGCCCGTGCCGGTGCCGGCCTGCACGAGCAGGTGCTCACCGGTACGCAGCGCGTCGGCCACGGCCTGCGCCATCGCGTGCTGCCCGTCGCGCCGCCCGCCGCCGAGCGCCCCGACGGCCAGGTCGAGCAGCTCGTCGACCTCCGCGGCCCCGTGCGCGGCGCGGGAGCCGTCGTCGGTGTCGGTCGACGAGGCGGGTCGGGGGTCGGGCACCGCGTCAGCGTAGTCGCGGGCACCCACGCCCCTCGCGCCCGACCGACCGCCGGGACGCGACGTACCGCACCCGTGCCGGTCGGCCGTCAGGCCGTGCGCGCCACGGCCTCGAGCTCCGCCGCCAGGCCCGCGTCGACCCGGGCGCGCAGCAGGGTGCCGGCGGCCGTGTGCTCCTCGTGGTCGATGTCGCCGTGCTCGTGCACCCGGTTGACGAGGTCACCGCGCGCGTAGGGCACCACGACCTCGACCTGCACGCCGGGGCGCGGCAGCTGGTCGGCGATCAGCGCCCCGAGCTCCTCGATGCCCTCCCCGGTGTGGGCGGACACGACGACCGAGTGCACCTCCCGCGAGCGCAGGCGCGCCACCGCCTCCGGGGAGGCGAGGTCGGCCTTGTTCAGCACGATGATCTCGGGCACGTCCATGGCGCCGGGGATGTCGGCGAACACGTGCCGCACGGCCGCGATCTGCCCCTCGGGGTCCGGGTGCGCCGCGTCCACCACGTGCAGGATCAGGTCGGCGTCGGCCACCTCCTCCAGCGTCGAGCGGAACGCCTCGACGAGCTGGTGCGGCAGGGCACGCACGAACCCGACCGTGTCGACCAGCGTGTAGACGCGTCCGTCGGCGGCCTCCGCGCGGCGCACCGTCGGGTCGAGGGTCGCGAAGAGCGCGTTCTCGACCAGCACACCGGCGTGGGTCAGCCGGTTGAGCAGCGACGACTTGCCGGCGTTGGTGTAGCCGGCGATCGCGACGGACGGGATGGCGTTGCGCTTGCGGGAGGCCCGCTTGGTCTCGCGCGCGGGTGCCATCGCGGCGATCTCCCGGCGCAGCTTCGCCATCCGGTTGCGGATGCGGCGGCGGTCCAGCTCGATCTTCGTCTCACCCGGACCGCGGGAGCCCATGCCCGCGCCGGCGCCGCCGACCTGGCCACCGGCCTGGCGGCTCATCGACTCGCCCCACCCACGCAGACGCGGCAGCAGGTACTCCAGCTGCGCGAGCTCGACCTGCGCCTTGCCCTCACGCGACTTGGCGTGCTGGGCGAAGATGTCGAGGATCAGCGCGGTGCGGTCGACGACCTTCACCTTGACGACGTCCTCCAGCGCGCGTCGCTGCGACGGCGCCAGCTCGCCGTCGACCACGACGGTGTCCGCGCCCACCGCCGCGACCAGGGTCGCGAGCTCGGCGGCCTTGCCCGAGCCGAGGAACGTGCCGGGGTCGGGCGTCCGGCGTCGCTGCAGCAGCCCGTCGAGGACCTGCGAGCCCGCCGTCTCCGCGAGGGCCGCGAGCTCGCGCAGCGAGTTCTCGGCGTCCTCGACCGAGCCGGAGCCCCACAGGCCCACGAGCACGACCCGCTCGAGCCGCAGCTGGCGGTACTCGACCTCGGAGACGTCCTCGAGCTCGGTCGACAGGCCGGAGACCCGTCGCAGCGACGTGCGCTCCTCGAGGTCGAGCTGGTCGCCGTCGAAGGCGGTGTGCGACGTCCCGCCGGACTGCAGCGCGGTACCGGCCCGGGCGAGCACACGTGCGACGACGTCGTCGGCCACCTCCTGCGCGCTGCGCGCCGGCGCCTGCTGCGCCTCGTCGGTGGTGTGCTCTCGGTCGTCCACGCGGGTCCTCTCGTCGGCGGATGGCTGTGTCCAGGATCGCACGCACGTACGACGCCCGCGACGGGATTTCGCTGCAGGCACACCCCTCGCGCACCGCTAGCCTCGGCAGGTGAGCGGCACCGACGACCCGCAGGGGCAGCACTACTTCACGGCCCGACCGGCCTCCGCCGAGCAACGCCGCACGCTGCGCGTGCACCTGGCGGGACGCGACGTGGAGGTGGAGACGGCCGGGGGCGTGTTCTCCCCCGACCACGTCGACCTGGGCACCCAGGTGCTGCTGCGGACGGTGCCGGCACCGCCGGACCGCGGCGACCTGCTCGACCTGGGCTGCGGCTGGGGACCCGTCACCCTCACCCTCGCGCTGCTCGCGCCCGACGCCCGGGTGTGGGCGGTGGACGTGAACGAGCGCGCGCTCGACCTGGTGCGCCGCAACGCCGCGCGGCTCCGCCTGACGAACGTCGTGGCGGCGACCCCCGACGAGGTCCCGGACGACCTGCGGTTCGCAGCGGTCTGGTCGAACCCGCCGGTGCGCATCGGCAAGCCCGCGCTGCACGAGCTGCTGACGCGGTGGCTGCCCCGGCTGGCACCCGGCGGCGAGGGCTGGCTCGTCGTGGGACGCAACCTCGGCGCCGACCCGCTGCACCGCTGGCTGGTGGAGGAGGCCGGGCTGCCCACCACCCGCGAGGCCAGCGCGAAGGGGTTCCGGGTGCTGCGGGTCGCGCCGTGACGGTCACGCCGTGACACCCCCCGAGGACGCCACCCCGGACGCGATGTGGCGCGCCCGACGCACGATCTCCGCGGCGATGTTCGCGCTGGTCGTGCTGGTCGCCTTCGAGTCGTTCGCCGTGACCACCGTGATGCCGCAGGTGGCCGAGGTGCTCGACGGGCGCGCCCTGTACGCGTTCGCGTTCGCCGGGCCGCTGGCGACCGGGGTGGTCGGCATGGTGGTCGCCGGCGCGTGGTCCGACCGGCGCGGGCCGGGCCCGCCGTTCGCCGCGGGCGTCGCGCTGTTCGTGGTCGGTCTCGTCGTGGCCGGGGCGGCGGCGTCGATGCCGGTGCTCGTGCTGGGGCGGCTCGCCCAGGGGCTCGGGGGCGGCGTCGTCAACGTCACGCTGCTCGTCGTCGTCGCCCGCGCGTACCCCCCGGTCCTGCACCCGCGCGTGTTCGCGTGGTTCTCCACGGCGTGGGTGCTGCCGTCGGTGGTGGGGCCGTCGCTCGCGGGTCTCGTCGCGGACCTCGCCGGGTGGCGCTGGGTGTTCCTCGCCGTCGCCGTCCTCGTCGTCCCGACCACGATCCCCCTGCTGGGTGCGGTGCGGGGCCTCGCGGGGTCGGCGGTGCCCGACCGGGCGACGGCGCCCCCCTCCGGTGACCGTGCGGCCCGTCGGGTGGCGTGGGCGGTGCTCGTCGCGGTCGCGGTGCTCGCGCTCAACGTCGCCGCGCAGCTGCCCGCGCCGTGGTCCCAGGTCGTCGCGGTGACGGCCGCCCTGGGCGCTGTCGGCGCCACCCGTCCCCTCGTGCCGCAGGGCGCGCTCCGTGCGCGCCCCGGCCTGCCCGCCGTGATCGCGACCCGCGTCCTGGTCTCCGGCGCGTTCTTCGGGGCGCAGGTGTACGTCCCCTACCTCCTGGTCGACCGGGACGGGTGGGGCACCACCGCCAGCGGCCTGGGGCTGTCGACGGCCGCGCTGGCGTGGTCGGTCGGGTCGGTCGTCCAGGGCCGCCTGGGGTCCCGGCTGCGCAGCCGGACGGCCGTGCGCATCGGCACGGCGCTGGTGCTCGTGGGGGTCGCGGGCGCGACGCTGGTGACGGCGCTCGGGCTGCCGGCGTGGGCGCTCGTGGGGGTGTGGACCGCCACCGGGGCCGGCATGGGCGTCGGCTCGTCCCGGCTGAACGTCCTGCTGCTGGGGTGGTCGACGCCCGCGGACCAGGGACGCAACAGCGCCGCCAACTCGATCGCCGACTCCGTCGGCGCGGCACTCGCGCTCGCGCTGACCGGCGTCGTGTTCGTGACCGCGGGGGGCGCGGCCGGTTACGCCGGCCCCGCGCCGTTCGTCGGGTCGTTCCTGCTCACGGGCGTGCTCGCGCTGGGCGCGGTGCTCGTCGCGGGGCGCGTCGGCGTCCCGCCGACCGAGCGGCGCGGGGCGCTCGCGCCGTCGGACGGCTCCGCGGGCAGCGCGGCACCGAGCGCCCCGAGCACCTGACGCGGCGTCGGCACGCCCTGCGCGCGGGCGACGACCGTGCCGTCGGCGTCGAGGACCACGACCGTCGGTGTGGCGGTGACGGCCAGGGCGGCGGCGATGTGCGGGGCGTCGGCCACGTCGACCTCGACGTGCCGCACCCCGGGGACCGCGTCGGCGACCCGCGCCAGGACGCGCCGGGCCGCACGGCACGGCGCGCAGAACGCCGTCGAGACCTGCAGCAGCGTGGCCCGCTCCCCCAGCGGCGACCCGAGGTCGGACGCCGTGAACGCCGCGGTCACGCGTCCAGCGCCGCCACGTCCACGACCAGGTCGGCGACCAGCACGGCCGGCCCGGCCAGGTCCGCCCGGCCGTCGGCGTGCAGCGTGACCCGCAGCGTCCCGCCCGGGACGTCGACGAGCCACGTGCGCGGGGCCTGGGAGCCGCCCCAGGCGCGGACGGCGGCGGCCGCCGCGACGGCGCCCGTCCCGCACGACCGCGTCTCGCCGACGCCGCGCTCGTGCACCCGCATCCGCAGGCGCCCCACGACCGTCCCGTCGGCGGCGACCTGCTCGCCCAGCGGCACCACCAGCTCGACGTTCGTCCCCTGCGGCGGCAGCGGGGTCACGTCCGGCGCCCGGGTCAGGTCCGCCGCCTCCAGGTCCTGCTCCTGCGCGAGCACGACGACCGTGTGCGGGTTGCCCACGTCGACGGACAGGCCCGGGCGCGTCACGGTCAGGCCGGCCACGTCCACGTGCGCGTCGCCGCCGACCGCAAGGGCGTCGGGGCCCGCCGGCAGCGTGACCGCACCCATCCCGACGGTGAACCAGGGACCGGACCCGACGTCGGGCTCCGTGGCCGCGACCGTCCGCACGCCGGCACGCGTCCCGAGCGCGAGCGGCCCGGTCGCCGGGTCCCACAGCCCCAGCCGCTGCGCGAACCGGGCGAACACGCGCACGCCGTTGCCGCACATCTGCGCGATCGACCCGTCCGCGTTGCGGTAGTCCATGAACCACGGCGTCGCGGCGGTGCCGTCCGGCGCGTCGGGGACGTGCCGGGTGGCGACCAGACGGATGACGCCGTCCCCGCCCACGCCCGCCCGGCGGTCGCACAGCCGTGCCACGAGCGCGGCCGTCAGGTCGAGCACGCCGTCCCGGTCGTCCAGCAGCACGAAGTCGTTCTGCGTGCCGTGCCCCCGGACGGCGGTGAGCGTCACGGGCGCGGCGGCACCCGCTGCGGCGGACGTCGCCGCAGGGTCCGCGGGGGTGCTCGCGACGGTGCTCGCGACGGGGACGGTGGGGGCGGTCACGAGCCCAGCGTACGGCGCACGCGTGCGTCCGGGTCGGGCGGCGGGAGCCGGTCGGCGTCGGCCGCCTCGACCAGCTCGAGCGCGTGCGCGACGAGGTCCGGGTCACGGGCGTCGAGCCAGTGGACGCGCGGGTCGCGCCCGAACCAGCCCATCTGCTTGCGGGCGAGCCGCCGCGTGCCGGCGGCCGTCGCGGCACGCGCCGCATCGGCGTCGAGCCCACCGTGCAGGTGGGCGAGCGCCTGCGCGTACCCGACCGCGCGCGACGCCGTGCGACCCAGCCCGTGCCGCTCGAGGCGCTCCACCTCGGCGAGCAGGCCGCCGTCCCACATCCGGTCCACCCGCACCTCGATGCGGGCGTCCAGCGCGGCCCGGTCGCAGTCCAGACCGATCTGCAGGGCCGGCACCTCGTACTCGTGGCGGGGCAGGGTCGCGGAGTACGGGCGCCCCGTCAGCGCGACGACCTCCAGCGCACGCACCACCCGGCGGGCGTTGCGCGGCCCGATGCCGGCGGCGGCGACCGGGTCCAGCGCGGCCAGCTCGTCGTGCAGGGCACGGACACCCTCCACCTCGACGCGCTCCTCGAGGCGCGCGCGCACCTCCGGATCGGTGCCGGGGAACTCCATGCGGTCGAGCAGGGCGCGCACGTACAGCCCGGAGCCCCCGACGGCCACCGCCCGCGACCCCCGGGCGTCGACGTCCCGCAGCACACGGCGCGCGAGCAGCTGGTAGTCCGCGACGGACGCCTCCTCCAGCGGGTCCAGCACGTCCAGCAGGTGGTGCGCGATCCCGCGGCGGTCCTCCGGGGCCAGCTTCGCCGTGCCGATGTCCATCCCGCGGTACAGCTGCATGGCATCGGTGTTGACGACCTCCGCGCCCAGGGCCTGCGCGAGGTCGAGTGCGAGGTCGGACTTGCCGGTGGCGGTGGGGCCGACGACCGCGACGACGAGGCTCACGGCGCGACCTCCCAGAGCACGACGGCGTGGGCGGCGCCGTGCCACACGTCCGCGCGCAGCACCTCCGGCGCGAGGGCGGGCGCACCGGGCGGCAGCGCGTCGAGCGCGCCGACCAGCACCTGCCACGGCGCCCAGCCCGTGGCGGCCAGGTCGGCCGCCGTCCCCGCGTCCGCCCCCGCGAGCGCGTCGCGGGCCCGGCCAGCGCCTGCGCGGAGCGCGGCCACCACGGCGCCGTCCCACGCGGGAGCCCGTGCGTCCTGCGGCAGCGGGGCGCCCGGGCCGTGCCGCGCGGATCCCGAGCCCACGACGACCAGGGCCGTCGGCACGTCCGCGCCGAGCGCCGCACCCACGGCCCGCAGCCCGGTCACCGGGCCGGGCGCCACCTCGAGCAGGTGCAGCCGGTCCGCCGCGACACCGGCGTCGAGGGCCGACCGCAGCCCGACGACCGCACCGGTCCCCGGCGCTCCCGGGACGGGCGGCGCACCGGGCACGGGGCCGAGGACGAGGTCGGGCACGGGCGCGCCGAGCAGGTGGTCCGGGACCCCCGCGGCCGCGGCACCGGCGTGCACGGGCCCGACGACGCACCGCGTGAGCGGGCCGGGCGCGACCACGACCACCCGGTCGGCGTGGGCGACCGCACGCGCCGTCGCGGTGGCCGCCGCCCGCCGCAGCGCGACCGGCGCGGGGTCCTCGGGGGAACGCCCCGCGACGCCGGGCAGCAGGAGCACCGTGTCCGGGACGAGAGCGGCAGCGACGAGCACGGACCGACCGTAACGCGCCGCGTGCGCCCGTCCCGCCCCGCGCACCGGCAGGCCGCTCGTCGGCGGCGCCGGGTAGGGTCGGCGCATGGGGTGGTTCCGTCAGCGCGCACGCCGGTGGTGGTCCGGCACCCGCCCGGTCACCGGCACGCCCGAGGTCGGCGTGGACGACGCCGACCTCCACGAGCGGGTCGCGGAGCTGCTGGCCCGCGAGCTGGGGACCGTCGAGCACGGCAGCGCGGCGCCGACACCCGTCTCCCCCGCGCGGATCGCGTCGTGGATGACCGACAACCAGTTCTCGTACTTCGTCGACAACGACGGCGACCTGGGCGGTCTGTGGCGAGGCCGGCTGTTCTACTTCTTCCTCTTCGGCGCGCAGTCCGAGATCCTGCAGGTGCGCGGGCAGTGGCACCGCGAGCTGGCGATCGAGCGGCTCGAGGAGGTCCTCGACCTGTGCAACGAGTGGAACGCCGAGCGCATCTGGCCCAAGGCGTACGCCCGGGTGCGGGACAACGGCCGCGTCCACGTGGTCGCCGAGGTCGCCACCGATCTCGAGCACGGTGCCACCGACGCCCAGCTCAGCCAGATCCTGTTCTGCGGCCTGTCGACCGGCAGCATGCTCTTCGACGCGCTGGACGAGCGGTACCCGGACCCGGCGGGGGCGGCCCCGTGAGCGCCCCCGGGTGGCTCCTGCGGGTCCTCGGCGGCCTGCCCAAGCCGGCCAAGACGACGCCGCTGGACGACGAGCCGCCGCGCCCCCTGACGCGGGACCGCGTGGCCGACTACCTGCTGGGACGCGGCTACCGCTTCGTCGTGGACGACGACGGCGACCTCACCGGCACGTGGGACGGCAGCCGGTTCTGGTTCCTGCTGCTCGGTGAGCAGCAGGAGATCCTGCAGGTCCGCGGGAGGTGGCAGCGCACGCTCCCCCTCGAGCAGCGCCGCCCGCTGGCGCTGGCGATCAACGACTGGAACCGCGAGCGCATCTGGCCGAAGGCCTACGTGCGCGAGGAGGACGGCGCGCTCGCCGTCTACGCGGAGGTCTCGGCGGACCTGGAGCCCGGGGTCACGGACCTGCAGCTGGCGCAGCTGCTGGCCTGCGGGCTGGGCACCGGCGTGCAGCTGTTCGCCGCGCTGGAGCCCGTCGTCCCCGGTGACACCCCGCCCCCGGACGTGCCCGACAACTGACGCTCACAGCCCGCCCAGCAGCTGCCCGAGCACGATCTTGGTGACCATGGCCGCCGGGTACACCAGGGCGTAGCCCAGGGCGACCCGCGCGTCGTACCCCGTGCGGCCGTTGGCGAACGCGAGCACCGCGGGCTGCGTCTGCGCGCCGGCGACGATGCCCGACAGGCGGGTCCCCCCGACCCGGAACACCCGACGCATGACGAGGTACAGCCCGGTGGCGACGAACGTGGTCACGACCGCGCCCAGCAGCAGGATGCGCAGCCAGTCCCCCGACGTGAACGCGGCACCGATCTGCGCGCCGGCCCGCGTGCCCGCCTGGGCGAGGAAGATCAGCAGACCGAGCTCGGCGATGGCCTGGGCCGCCGTGTAGGGCATGGCGGTGACGACCGGTCCGACGCGTCCCAGCCGGCCCAGCACGAGGCCGACCAGCAGCGTCCCCGCCGCCGACCCGACGGCGAAGTGACCGCCGGGCACGGGGAACGCGACGGCGCCCAGCAGGATCCCGAGGGTCATGCCGCCGCCCAGGACGACCGGCACGATGTCCGAGAGCCCGCGCGCCGAGTCGCCGAACCACGCCGAGACCTCCGCCATGCGCTCGCGGGGCGCGATGACGCGCACCCGGTCGCCGAGCTGCAGCTGGAAGTCGTCCGTGGCGACGACGTCGACGTCCCCCCGACGCACCCGCGAGATCGTGGCACCGAACCGGTGCAGCAGGTCGAGCTCGCCGATGGTGCGCCCGGCGGCCCGCTCCGCGGAGACCGTCATGCGCCGCATGTCGAGGTAGAGCCGGTCCGCCTCCAGCCGGTGCGACGAGGCGTGCCCGAGCTCGCGCGTGACCGCGTCGACGTCCTCGGCGGGGCCCACGACCGTGACGAGGTCGTCGAGCAGGAGCAGGTCACCCCCGTCGGCGGTGCGGATCGGGGCCTCCTCGCCGCGCCGCACGCGGGAGAACTTGATGCGGTCCCCGTGCCGCTCCTCCAGGTCCTCGATGCGCGGTCGCCCGGTCGCCTCGACGCGCACGGTGCGGGTGACGAGCGTCGGCGGGGCGTCGGTGTCGAGGTCCCGGTGCCGCAGCGCGAGCGACACCGCGACCAGCATGCCCACGACCCCGAACAGGTACGTGACGGCGTACCCGATGGTCGGGCCGGTCGCGTCCCCGGCGGCGTCGCGCGCCGCCGCCAGCGCGGGGGTGTTGGTGACCGCGCCGGCCCACGCGCCCGCGACCACCGCGCGGTCGATCCCGAGGACGCCGCCGACGCCCACGGCGACGGCCGCGCTGGCCACCAGGACGCCGGCCACGGCCAGGATCGGCGCGAGGCTGCGGCGCAGCGAGGAGAAGAACGTGGCGCCGGACACCAGGCCGACGCAGAACGTGAACAGGCAGAGCCCGAGCGTGCCCAGCGCCTCGGTGATCTCGAGGTTCACCCCGTACGACGCGGCCCACGCCGAGAGCCCGATGGCCAGGAACAGCACCGCGGCTGCCCCGAGGCCGACGCCGCGGACCCGGACGTGCCCGATGGCCGAGCCGACACCGATGACGACGAACAGCAGGAGGACAGGCTGCTGGGCGAGGAACAGGAAGACCTCGGACATGACGGCTCCACGGGGCTGCGGGACGGCAACGCCGTCCCACCCATTGAAGACCCCACCGCTGGTGGCGGCCTGGTCCGAAGGACCCGGGTCGCGGGTGCCCCGGCCGGGTCAGGCGCCCGGGCGCCCGATCGCGGGCAGGCCGAGCACGACCGGACCGGCGGGTGCGGGGGCGCCCGTGCCGCAGGCGCCGCCGGACGCGCCGTGCGCGTGCTCCTCGCGGCCCTCCGCCCGCGCCTGCCAGGCGTCGCCGGCCCGGGTGCGCCGCACCCGGAAGACCCCGCCCGGCACGAGGCCGGAGTCCGCCACGAGGTGGTGGGGGGCGCCGTGGGTCACCTCGACGGTCACCAGGTCACCCGGGCGGGGTGCGTCGGCCGGGTCGAGACCGACGGGGAGCGCCAGGTGCACGAGCCGGTTGTCCTGCGCCCGTCCGGAGATGCGCGCCGTGGCGCTGTCCTTGCGTCCCTCGCCCTCGGCGACCAGGACGTCCACCGTGCGGCCGACCTGGGCGGCGTTCTCCTCCGCGGAGATCCGCTCCTGCAGCGCGACCAGCCGCTCGTACCGCTCCTGCACCACGTGCCGCGGGAGCTGGTCCGGCAGGTCAGCGGCGGGCGTGCCCGGGCGCGGGGAGTACTGGAAGGTGAAGGCCGAGGAGAAGCGGGACTGCTCGACGACGCGCAGCGTCTGCTCGAAGTCCTCGTCCGTCTCCCCCGGGAACCCGACGATGACGTCGGTGGTGATCGCCGCGTGCGGGATGGCGGCGCGCACCCGCTCGAGGATGCCCAGGAACCGGTCCGCCCGGTACGAGCGGCGCATGGCCCGCAGCACCCGGTCGGAGCCGGACTGCAGCGGCATGTGCAGCTGCGGCATGACCGTGGGCGTGCTCGCCATCGCGTCGATGACGTCGTCGGTGAAGGCCGCGGGGTGCGGGGACGTGAACCGCACCCGCTCGAGCCCGGGGACGGCGCCGACGGCGCGCAGGAGCTTGCCGAAGGCGTGCCGGTCGCCGAACCCGACGCCGTAGGAGTTGACGTTCTGACCGAGCAGGGTGACCTCGATGGCACCCGTGGCGACGAGCGCCTCGACCTCGGCGAGGATCTCGCCCGGGCGGCGGTCGCGCTCCTTGCCGCGCAGGTGGGGGACGATGCAGAACGTGCAGGTGTTGTTGCACCCGACGCTGATCGACACCCAGCCCGCGTAGACGGACTCGCGACGCGTGGGCAGGGTGCTCGGGAAGACCTGCAGCGACTCGGCGATCTCGACCTGGGCGGCGGCGTTGTGCCGCGCCCGCTCGAGCAGCGTGGGCAGCACGTCGAGGTTGTGCGTGCCGAACACCACGTCGACCCAGGGGGCGCGCTCGACGATCCCCGCGCGGTCCTTCTGCGCCAGGCAGCCGCCCACGGCGATCTGCATGCCGCCGGGGCGCGTCCGCTTGGTGCCGGCCAGCCGGCCCAGGTTGCCGTAGAGCTTGTCGGCCGCGTTCTCCCGGACGGCGCACGTGTTGATGACCAGGACGTCGACGTCCTCCGCGGCCGCCTCCGCGGGTGCCGCGGGCACGTACCCGGCCTGCTCGAGCATCCCGGCCATGTGCTCGGAGTCGTGCACGTTCATCTGGCAGCCGAGCGTCTTGACCAGGTACGTGCGCGGGCGCACGTCGGGGTCCGGTGGACCGACGGTCGCGGGGCCGGGGACGTGCGCAGGCGCCGGGGCGGGCAGGGTCGTGGACATCGTCACCAGGGTACGACGCCCCCCGGAGCACCTCCGCGTCGCGGGGCGGTGCGCCGCCGGGGAGAATCCGTGTGAACGGGCTGTTACTGGACCGTGACGTGCAACGATGGCGTCCGCAACACAGCACCCGTAGGTTCGAGCAATGGCCGACAGCACCACCGCCGAGCGACCGTCCGCAGGCGCCGCCGCACGTCCGACGGGCGAGCCACTCATCGTCCTGGAGCACGTCGACAAGCACTTCGGTGCCCTGCACGTGCTGAAGGACGTGTCCCTCACCGTCCACCGCGGCGAGGTCGTCGTGGTGATCGGGCCCTCCGGGTCGGGCAAGTCGACCCTGTGCCGGACCATCAACCGACTCGAGACGATCGACTCGGGGACGATCACCCTCGACGGCAAGCCGCTGCCTGCGGAGGGCAGGGACCTCGCGCGGCTGCGCGCCGACGTCGGCATGGTGTTCCAGTCGTTCAACCTCTTCGCGCACAAGACGGTCCTGGAGAACGTCACGCTCGGCCAGGTCAAGGCCAAGAAGGTCCGCCCGGCCGAGGCGCGGGCGACCGCGATGGAGATCCTCGACCGCGTCGGCGTCGCCGACCAGGCGGCAAAGCTGCCCGCGCAGCTGTCCGGCGGTCAGCAGCAGCGTGTCGCGATCGCCCGGGCCCTGGCGATGAAGCCGCAGGCCCTGCTGTTCGACGAGCCGACGTCGGCGCTGGACCCCGAGATGATCAACGAGGTCCTCGACGTCATGGTCGGCCTGGCGCGCGACGGCATGACGATGGTCGTCGTCACCCACGAGATGGGGTTCGCGCGGCGCGCCGCCCACCGTGTCGTGTTCATGGACGCGGGACAGATCGTCGAGGACGCCGACCCCGAGACCTTCTTCACGGCGCCTCGCAGCGAGCGGGCGCGCGACTTCCTGTCCAAGATCCTCACCCACTGATGGACGGGGACCCGGCCCCGGGCCCCGCACCCGTACCGGCGCGACGTCGACCCAGCCGCGACGCGCCGACGCCACGAAGGAGACGCACCATGCGACCCGTCCGTACCGGGCTCATCGCCCTGATGTCCGCCACCGTCCTCGCCCTGACGGCGTGCGCCGGAGGTTCCGACGACGGCGAGGGCACCGAGCCCGCGGGCGGGGCCACACCCGCCGAGGAGACCGCCGAGTTCCCCGAGGGGTCGACCATGGCGGCCCTCGCGGAGGCCGGCACGATCACCATCGGCACCAAGTTCGACCAGCCGCTGTTCGGCCTCGTGGGCCCCAACGGGGAGCCCGAGGGCTTCGACGTCGAGATCGGCAAGATCATCGCCGGCAAGCTGGGCATCGCCCCGGAGGACATCGAGTGGAAGGAGACGATCTCGTCCAACCGCGAGCCGTTCATCCAGAACGGCGAGGTCGACATCGTCGTCGCCACCTACACGATCAACGACAAGCGCAAGGAGGTCGTGTCCTTCGCGGGCCCGTACTACCTCGCCGGTCAGTCGATCCTCACGATGACGTCCAACACCGACATCGAGGGCCCCGAGGACCTCGCGGGCAAGAACGTGTGCACCGTGTCGGGGTCGACGCCCGAGGCGAACCTGCTGCAGAACTACCCCGAGGCGAAGGTCCAGGCGCTCGGCGCGTACTCCGAGTGCATCGAGCCGCTGCGCAACGGCCAGGTCGACGCGATCAGCACCGACAACGTGATCCTCGCCGGCTTCGCGGCCGACAACGACGACATGGAGGTGCGCGGGGAGCCGTTCACCGAGGAGCCCTACGGCATCGGCCTCGCGCTCGACGACACGGACTTCCGCATGTGGATCAACGACGTGCTCGAGGAGAGCTTCGAGGACGGCACGTGGAGCGAGGCGTGGGAGTCCACCGCCGGCACCGTGCTGCCGGCCCCGGAGCCCCCGACGGTCGACCGCTACTGAGCACCCGCACCCCCGCCGCCGCCTCCCGCGCGGCGGCGGGGTTGCGCGCCCGACCGCCCGCACGAGCACGCACCCGGAGGACGCGCGTGGACCTCATGGTCATCGCCGACAACATGCCGGCCTACCTGGCCGGCTTCCGCATGACCGCGCAGCTGACGATCGTCGCGGGCCTCGGCGCGCTCGTCATCGGCCTGACCGTGGCCGCCATGCGCGTCTCACCCCTGGGGTCGCTACGCGTGTTCGCCGCGACCTACACCGAGCTGCTGCGGAACATGCCGCTCACGCTGATCTTCTTCTTCGCGGTGCTCGTGCTGCCGCAGTTCGGCGTCGTGCTGCCGCTCGGCTACTGGACGGCCGTGGGCTGTCTGACGGCCTACACGTCGGTGTTCGTCGCGGAGGCCGTGCGCTCGGGCATCAACGCCGTGGGCGTGGGGCAGGCGGAGGCCGCGCGAGCGATCGGCCTGACGTTCGGGCAGTCCCTCACGTCGGTGATCCTGCCGCAGGCGGTGCGCTCGGTGATCCCGCCCCTGATCAACGTCATCATCGCCCTGGCGAAGAACACGTCCGTCGCCGCCGGGTTCGCCGTCGTGGAGCTCACGGCGACGGGCCGGCGGCTCGCGCAGCAGAACCCGGCCGACGTCGTCCTCGTCCTCGCCGGGGTCGCGCTGTTCTACCTGGTCGTGACGATCCCGGCAGGTCAGCTCGCGAACCTGCTGGAGCGGAAGGTGGCGTTCGCCCGATGAGCCGTGCGACCTCGGTCCTGTACGACGCCCCCGGCCCGCTCGCGCGCCGCCGCGAGCGGATCGGCTCCGTCGTCGGGGGCCTTCTCGTCCTCGCCCTGGTCGGTGTGGGTGCCTGGTACGCCGCCGGACGCGGTGTCTTCGAGGCCGACCGCTGGGCCGTCCTGTGGGACCCGCCGAAGAACCAGAGCGCGCTCGACGTGTGGCGGTCGCTGCTCGTCGTCGGCCTGGGCGCCACACTGCGCGCCGCGGCCGTCGCCGCGCCCCTGGCACTGCTGCTCGGTCTGGTGCTGGCCGTGCTCCGCACCACGCGCCTCGCACCCGTCCGCGTCGCCGCGTCGGTCGTGATCGAGCTGTTCCGCGGTCTGCCGGTGCTGCTCATGATGTTCTTCGCCCTGCTGGCGTTCGGCTGGAGCGCCTTCGCCGCGGTCATCTTCGGCCTGACGGTCTACAACATGGCCGTCATCGCCGAGATCGTGCGTGCCGGGCTCGCGGCCCTGCCGAAGGGCCAGTCCGAGGCCGCGGCCGCCATCGGACTGTCCCGCGGCCAGACGCTGCGGCTGGTGCTGCTGCCGCAGGCCCTGCGCACCATGGCACCCAGCCTGGTCGCCCAGCTCGTCGTCCTGCTCAAGGACTCCTCGCTCGGCTTCATCGTCGGGTACTCCGAGCTGCTCAAGGCCATCCAGAACAACGCGCAGTACTTCGGCAACGCGTCGGTCGTGGCCCTGTTCACCGTCGGCGCCGGGATCTACCTGGTCGTCAACATCAGCCTGTCGCGGCTCGCGCTGCGCCTGCAGGGTCGCACACGACGCACCGCCGCACCGGCGGTGGACGTCACCGCACCCGGGCCGGCACCGCGGGGGGCCACGACGGGGCACTGAGGCGACGCGATCGTCGGGGGCGCACCCCTCGGACGTGCGCCGTTCGGCCCACCCGGTCCGGAGCGGGCCCGTCAGCCGGCGGTGGCGCTCGCGCGCAGCTCGCGCACGACCGTCACCCGGATCTCGCCCGGGTACGTCAGGTCCGCCTCGATGCGCTTGGCGATGGCCGAGGCGAGCTGCGGCAGCGCGCGGTCGTCCACCTCGTCGGGCTCGACCACCACGCGCACCTCCCGTCCGGCGGCCATGGCCAGCACGCGGCGCACGCCCTGGTGCGCCGCGACGAGGGACTCCAGCTCCCCCATGCGCTCGACGTACTGGTCGATCTCCTGCCGGCGGGCGCCGGGTCGTGCCGCGGAGATCGCGTCGGCGGCCTGCACCAGCACCGCCTCGACCGTGGTGGCGGGCACCTCGTCGTGGTGCGCGGCGATCGCGTTGACCACGGCGTCGGACTCCCCCAGCCGCCGCGCCAGGTCGGCGCCGATCGCGGCGTGCGTCCCGGGGACCTCACCGGTGAGTGCCTTGCCCACGTCGTGCAGGAAGGCACCGCGCCGGGCGACGGCGACGTCGGCACCCACCTCGGCGGCGATGGCCGCGGCGATCTGCGCGCTCTCGACGAGGTGCTCCAGCACGTTCTGCCCGTACGACGACCGCAGCCGCAGCCGGCCCATCGTCCGCACAAGGTCGGCGTGCAGGTGGTCGATGCCGGCGCGCTCGACCGCGTCGTGGCCGGCCGCGTCGTGCCGGTCGTCGGCGCCGGCCAGCGCCTCGGCGTACGCCGCCTCGATGCGCTGCGGGTGGATCCGGCCGTCCGCCATCAGGGCCTCGAGCGCCACCTGGGCGACCTCCCGGCGCTCCGCGTCGAAGCAGGACAGGACCACGGTGTCCGGGGTCTCGTCCACCAGGACGTTCACGCCGGTCAACGCCTCGAAGTGCCGGATGTTGCGGCCCTCCTTGCCGATGATGCGGCCCTTCATCTCGTCCGACGGCAGCGGCAGGATCGTGACGACCGGCTGTGCGCTGGTCGGCACCGCGACGCGCTGCACGGCGGTCGCGACGATCCGCCGCGCACGGGCGTCCGCCGTGCGCCGCGCCTGCGCCTCTGCGCGGCGGACCTGCGCCGCGGCGGCGTCGACGGCCTGGTCGGTGATGCGGCGCGTCAGCTCGGCGAGCGCCTCGTCCTGCGTCAGACCGCTCACGGACTCCAGCTCTGCACGGGCGCGCGCCCGGGCGTCGGCAAGCCGCTCGTTGGCCGCCCGGTCCGCGTCCGCGAGCGTGCGGGCCGCGACCCGCTCGGCCTTGTCGAGCTCGCGCGTACCCGCCCGGCGCGCCTCCGCCAGGGCGTCCGCCTCGCTGCGGGTGCGACGCTCGAGCTCGGCGAGCTCGGTGCGCTCCGCGGCGAGCTCCCGCTCCCTGTCCGCGACGCGACGCTCCCGACGCTCGGCGTCGGCCAGCATCGCGCGGGCGTCGTCGCGGATCTGCGCGACGTCCTGCGCGGCCCGGCGACGCTGCTCGTCGGCCTCCCGACGTGCCGTGAGGACGAGGATGAGTGCGACGAGGCACGCCCCCAGCAGACCCACCACGGTGGCGATCGCACCCGGCTCCACGGCACCTCCTCCAGATCGGCGCGCCCACGGCGCCGCGACCATTGTCGCCGGTGGGCGCCCCGGAGGCGTCCCGCCGCGCGGTCAGCGGGCCGCCGGGTCGGCGAACTCCTCCCACAGCGGGCCCGTCCCCCACTGCGCCTGCTCCCACGCGACCAGGTCCCGCGCCAGCTCCGGTGCCGTGACGTCGACGGCTCGCACGGTCTGCTCGGCCAGCAGCGAGTCGCGCACGTAGCGGTCGAACTCACGGGACTTCTCGGCCAGCAGCGCGACCAGACGCTCGTCCACCGTGCGCTCGGCCAGCAGCCGGTGCGCGGTCACGGGGCGCAGCTGACCCATGCGGTGCAGCCGCGCGAACGCCTGGGCCTCGGCCGCGGGCGTCAGCTGCGGCTCGCAGAGCACCGCGACGGATGCGCACTGCAGGTTGAGTCCGACGCCGCCGGCCTGCACCTGCGCGACGAGCACCGCCCCGGCGGCGGGGTCGAGCCGGGCCAGCTCGTCGACCAGCTCCTGGCGGCGGTGCGGCGGCACGTCGCCCGTGAGCGGGCCGAGCACCGTCGCGCCGCCGTGGGTCACCAGCGCCTGCGCCACGACGTCGAGCACCTCGCGGAACCAGGAGAACACCACCACCCGGCGGCCGTGCGCCCGCGCGTCGGCGACGACCTCCAGCAGCCGGCCCAGCTTGCCGGACGTGGGGTGCCCCGCGTGGACGGACGCGGCGCGGCGCATCCCCATGAGGTCCCCGCGGGCCACGGCCTCCCGGTACCGGCGCCGCCCCTCGGGCGTCAGCTCCTCCCACTCGTCCACCACGGTGAGCGCCGGGAGCTCGACCAGCACGTCGTCGCGGTCGCGCCGCAGGTAGACCGGCGCGACGGCGCGCCGGAACGCGTCCCTGCCGGCGGCACCCAGGTGGCGCGGCAGACCGTCGGCGAGGTCGGGCTGGAGCAGCCGGACGAGCGCGACGAAGTCCCCGACGCGGTTCTCCATCGGGGTGCCGGTGAGCAGCGCCACGCGGAAGGTGCGCCCCGCCCACGCAGCGACCGCGCGGGACCGCTCGGCCCGGGGGTTCTTGACGAGGTGCGCCTCGTCGACGACGAGCATGCCGAGCGGGGCACCGCCGCCGGCGGACCACGCGTCCGCGCCGTCGACCTGCCCCGGCGCGACCTGCGGCCCGGGTACCGGGGCGTCGAGCGAGGGTACGTGGTGCAGGGAGCCGAACGTGGCCACCGCGACACCGCCCTCGCGCCGCCAGCGCTCCCCCTCGGCGGCCGCGTCGCGACCGTGCACGCGAACCACGGTGAGCGCGGAGTGCCGCTCGATCTCCCGCTGCCAGGTGACCAGCACGCTCGCGGGGCACACGACGAGCAGGTGGGTCGCGCCCTGCGTCGCGACGTGCGCCATGGCCGCGACGGCCTGGACGGACTTGCCCAGGCCCATCTCGTCACCGAGCAGCGCGCGCCCCTGGTGCAGCAGGAACCGCGCACCGAAGTCCTGGTACCCGCGCAGCCGGACCCGCAGCTTCGTGGTGTCGAGGGGGTGGTCGGCGACCTGGGCCGCCAGCTCGGCGGCGAGCAGCCCGCGCTCGGCGGCGACGTCGACCGCGTGCGGGACCAGCCGCAGCAGCTCGGTGGTGTACGTGGCGGGCCGCGTCTCGACGTCGTCCCACAGCGCTGCCTGCGGCGGGTCGGGTTCGGCGCAGGCGGCCTGCAGCCGGTCGACGAGCGCGGGGAGCCCTGAGCGGGCCGCCCAGTGGTCCGCGTCGGCCAGCACCCGCAGCGCCCGCACGGCCGCCTGCCTGGTCGGGCGCCGGGCCACCGCGTACCGCAGCCGGTGCCGCGCGACGGCTGCCGCCGGCGCGCACGCGTCGACCGTGCGCACGTGGTCCGCGAGCTCCTGGCGGTGCGGGCCGACGAGCGGCTCGAGGCGCAGCGTGCGGGCGAGCAGGGCGAGCAGCCGGGTGGTGGCGAGCACGTCGGGCGTGCCGTCGGGGCGGTCGAGCCGCAGCCGCGGGGCGGTCACCTCGCGCACCGCGTCGGCGAGCTGCTCGACGGCCGCCGCGGTCGCCCGCGCGGTGCGCGGCCCGACGCCCGGGACCTGCTCCAGGGTGGCGGCGGGGACACCGACGAGGTCCGCCGCGGCGTGGTAGCCGGCGTCCACCAGCCGGCCGAGTCGCAGGTTGCGGTCGGTGGCGTCGCCGAGGCGGGTGACCGGGACGAGCGCCAGCTCGGCGAGCACCCGCCGCTCGCGGTCCTGCGCCACCGCGTCCGCGACCTGCAGGACGGCGGCGTCGAGGTGGTCGATCACGCCCCGCGCGCGGTCCGCGAGCGCCCGGCTCCGGTCGACGAGTGCGCGCGCCGGCCGCCCGACCTCGGGCTCGACGGACGCGGACACGTCTCGGATGATCGCACGGCGCCCGGCCCGAGCCCTCGCGGGACCGGACACGACGCACGACGCGCACCGACGCCGGACGACGCCGGGACGCACGACGGCGGAGGGGCGTCCGCACCGGTGGCGGTCACCCGTCGGTCGGGCGACGCGCTCCGCCGTCGGTCGGGCGGCGTGCGCCCCCGTCAGTCGTCGGGCGGCGCGCTCCGCCTGTCAGTCGTCGGGCGGTGTGCTCGCCATGTCGTCCTCGAGCCCTTCGGCCGCCAGCTCCTCCCGCACGAGCCGGGCGACCAGGCCTGGCGCGTACCCCTTGCGGCCGAGCGCGCCGTAGGTGCGCCGGACGCGGACCTGCGTCTCGAGGCCGGTCGTGGAGCGCAGGCGCCGGCGCACGAGCTCGCGTGCGGCGTGCTCCTCGTCCTCGTCGTCGAGGTCCTGGAGCGCGGCCGCGGCGGTCTCGTCGTCGATGCCCTTGCGACGCAGCTCGACGCCGAGCGCCCGGCGCGACAGACCACGCTCGGCGTGCCGTGACCGCACGAACATGCGGGCGTACTCCGCGTCGTCGATCAGGCCGACCTCGGTGAAGCGGTCGAGCACACGGGTCGCGACGTCGGGAGGCACGTCACGACGCGCGAGCGCGTCCGCCAGCTGCCCCCGCGACTGCGCCGCGGCGGCCAGCCGGCGCAGGACGATGCTGCGGGCGACCGACTCGTGGTCGGCGTCCGGGTCCTGCACGGCGGCGCCGTCCTGCAGCGGCTCGGTCGCCGACCGGCCGCGGCGACGCGCCGCGGACCGGCCGGTGGCACCCGTCACGGTGCTCAGAAGTCGACCGGGACCGGCGCGTCGGCCGGGGCGTCGACCTTGGCACCGATGCCGAGCTTCTCCTTGATCTTCTTGTCCAGCTCGTTGGCCAGGTCCGGGTTGTCGCGCAGGAACTTGCGCGCGTTCTCCTTGCCCTGGCCCAGCTGGTCGCCGTCGTACGTGAACCACGCACCCGACTTGCGGACGAAGCCGTGCTCGACGCCCATGTCGATGAGCGAGCCCTCGCGGGAGATCCCGACGCCGTACAGGATGTCGAACTCGGCCTGCTTGAACGGCGGGGCCATCTTGTTCTTGACGACCTTGACGCGGGTGCGGTTGCCGACCGCCTCGGTGCCCTCCTTGAGGGTCTCGATGCGCCGGATGTCCATGCGGACCGAGGCGTAGAACTTCAGCGCCTTGCCACCGGTCGTCGTCTCGGGGCTGCCGAAGAACACGCCGATCTTCTCGCGCAGCTGGTTGATGAAGATCGCGGTGGTGCCGGACGCGTTGAGCGCACCGGTGATCTTGCGCAGCGCCTGCGACATGAGTCGCGCCTGCAGACCGACGTGCGAGTCGCCCATCTCCCCCTCGATCTCCGCCTTCGGCACGAGGGCGGCGACGGAGTCGATGACGATGATGTCGATCGCACCCGAGCGGATCAGGGTGTCCATGATCTCGAGCGCCTGCTCGCCGGTGTCCGGCTGCGACACGAGCAGCGCGTCGGTGTCGACGCCCAGCTTCTTCGCGTACTCGGGGTCGAGCGCGTGCTCGGCGTCGATGAAGGCGGCGATGCCGCCGGCCTTCTGGGCGTTGGCGACGGCGTGCAGCGCGACGGTGGTCTTCCCGGAGGACTCCGGGCCGTACACCTCGACGACACGCCCACGGGGCAGCCCGCCGATGCCGAGCGCGATGTCCAGCGCGATCGAGCCGGTCGGGATCACCTCGACGGGGGCACGGGTCTCGTCGCCGAGGCGCATGACCGAGCCCTTGCCGAACTGGCGGTCGATCTGGCTGAGGGCGGCCTCGAGGGCCTTGGAACGGTCAGGAGCAGCGGGCATGGGTCCACCTCGTCGTCTCGTGCAGCACGTGCTGCGCCTGCGGGGGCTGGTCTTGTCGCGGCGACGCTATGCCCGACCACCGACATCCCGACCGGACCGCCCCCACCCCCGCGACCGGCTCGTCACCGGGTAGGGCTGTGGTCGGCTCGACCGTGTCACCGGGCACCACGCTACCCGAACACCTGTTCGACGCCTACCACGACACGCGCGTGTCGCTCACGGTGCGGCGGGTACCCGCACCGGGTCCACCACCACGGCCTCGCCGGGCGCGAGCACGCAGGGCCGCACGTCCGGCGCCTCCCGGTGCACCGCCGCCTCGAACGCCCGCCCGCCCCGGTCCATCCAGCCCGGCGGCAGCCGGCGACCCGCGGGTGCGTGCAGCGTGCCCCAGTGCACGGGGACCGCGACCCGGGCACCCACCAGGGCGCACACCCGGGCCGCCTCCACAGGGTCGAGGTGGCCCCCCGACAGCCGCGGACCCCACCCCCCGACCGGGACGAGCGCGAGATCCACGGGCGCACCCGCGAGCTCCGGGACGCGCGCCAGCCCCGGGAACGGACCGGTGTCCCCGGCGAACCACACCGTCACGCCGGCGCCGCGCACCACGAACCCGGTGGCGGCGTTCGGGCGGTGCGGCATGGGGCGGTGACCGTGCTCGGCCGGGACGGTGCGCACCCGCACGTCACCCGCGACGGTGCGCCACCGGCCCTCCGGCAGCCCGACACCGTCCACACCGTGCGTGCTGAGCCAGTGGGCGCTCGAGGGTGCCGCCAGCACGGGCACCGGTCCCAGCATGCGCAGCGACGCGAGCTCGGCGTGGTCGTGGTGCAGGTGCGACACGAGCACGGCGGCCGCGCCGCGCCAGTCGGCCCGCCGCGGGGCGCCCCCGCGGCGGCGCAGCAGCCCGGCGTGCGGCAGCAGCAGGGGGTCGGTGACGAGCCGCACGCCCCCGACGTCGAGCACGACCGTCGCGTGCCCCAGCCAGCGCACCCGCACGCTCATGCGCGCTCCCCCGCGGCGGGCCGCCCCGCCGCGACCGGGCGCCCTCGCAGCCCGCGCTCCCCGAGCCACGCGACCAGCTGCGCGTGCACCGCGTCCGCTCCGACGAGCATCCGGCGCCCGTCGACGTCCTCGCACCGTGCGTCGTCGACCCCGAGGTCCGCCGGGTGCAGCAGGAACGCGAGGTTCTGCGCACCGCCCAGACCGCCGTGCGAGCCGACCTGCCCCTCGAACGCGTGGACCTGGTCCCGCGGCCCCACGGTGGAGACCAGCAGCAGGTCACCGGTGTGCGGCAGGCGCGCGGCGCGCGCCAGGTCCGCCCGGGCGCGCGACGGGTACGCCGCCAGCGGGTCCACGCCCTCGACCACGTCGCCCTCCGCCTCCAGCAGACGCAGCCCCGAGTCCCCGACCGCGACGAGGCCGCGCGTCCGGGAGTCGACGACGACGACCCCGACGGCGGGCCGCGCCGCCAGCCCGGCCACCAGCCCGGGCCACCGCTCCTGCAGGTCCTCCAGCACCAGCCGCTCCGGCGCCTCGGGGAACCACACGAGCCCGAGGTTGCCCGAGCCCACCACGACCACGTCCGGCACGGCCCCGCCGGCGTCGGCGGTCGGGCGCGCGGCCCGGCCGTGCTCCCGCACGCGCGGGACGCCGTCGTCGCGCCGCACCCGGCCCCGGTGCCGGTCGGCGCCCGCGTCCGGCCCGAGCACGACCGGGTCGGCGGACCGCCCGAGCACGCTGGTCAGCAGCGCGTTGAGCGGACCCCAGCCCTCGCCGTCGGCGCTCTCCACGCCCTCGAGGCCGGGCTCGGCCATCAGCGCCCGGACGGTCTCCAGCAGGGACCGGCCCTCCACCTGGTCGAACGTCGCCCCGAGCGTCTGGCCGTGGTCCGAGAGCACGACGACGTCGTAGCGGCGGGGCGCCAGGGGCGCCACCTCGTCGAGGATCCGCACGACCTGGTCGAGACCCTCGAGCGAGCGCAACGACTCGGGGCGCGTGGGACCGGCGTGGTGCGCGACCTCGTCGTAGTCGACCAGGTCGACGTAGACCGTCGGGTCGCCGCGCACGAGCGCCTCCGCGACGAGCGACGTGGCCAGGTCGCGCAGCAGCACGTTGGACACCGCGCGGAGCAGCACGTACCAGCCGCCCCGGGACACGCGCGGCCGGACGTCGTACACCGCCTGGCGGCGCGCCTGGTAGAGCTCCTTGACGATCTCGCCCGCGGTGCCGGCCACGGCACGGGCCAGCACGAACGGTCGGGCGAAGAAGCGGACGTACCCGGGACCGGGGCCCAGCCCGTGACGCCGGCTGCGGCTCATCACGAGGTACGACGACGCGGCGTCCCCCGAGAACATGGTCGCGACCGCCGTGCCGCCGCCCGACAGCAGCCCCGTCCCGTCGCTCATCCGCTCCTCGACGACCGCGGCGTCGGCGGGGTGGTTGGTCACGACCAGCCGGCCCAGGCCGCGGTCCCACCAGCGGAACGCCGGGATCGCGTCGGCGGCCCCGTGGAGCAGACCGGCCTGCGCCGCGGGCGTCGTGCTGGGGACGGCCGACCACCAGGTGGTCAGCCGGTGGCTCCCGGAGTCGACCCAGCGCTGCAGGGTCGGGACCAGCCCGGCGTCCATGGCCTGCTCCAGGACGGGCGCACCCACGCCGTCGAGCTGCACGACGAGGAGCCCGGGCGGCCGCACGACGCCCGCCGGCGCGCCCGCCGGGGCGCGGCGCCGGGCGCGACGGACCACGTCGGCCACGACGTACGCGTTGTCGCTCGACCCCCACAGCCACCGCCCGGCCGCCATGACGGCCGCGGTGACGAGCAGGACCCACAGCACCGACCACCCCGAGCGCACCTCCACGCCCGGGGCGACCTGCAGCGCCGCCCACACGACCAGGACCTGGGCCGCCAGACCCGTGACGAGGGCACCGGCGGCACCCGCCACCCCGGCCAGCAGCCGCAGCGGCGCGCGGAGCGCGAGGTCGCCGACGCCCACCGCGAGCGCGACCAGCAGCACGCCCCACGGTGTGACGGCGGAGATGCCGTCCACCAGGGCGATCGCGATCCCGAGCCCGAGCGCCGTCACGGCGAGCGCGAACAGCGCGTCGAGGACGTCGCCGGGGCGGGGCAGCCACCGCGCGCGGCCCGCCGGCGCGGGCGTGTCGCCCTCGCCGCCCGCCGCGGGACCGGCCCCGGTCATCGCGTCAGCGCCCCGCCTGCCGCGGTGGCGCCTGGCGGTGCTGGTCCCTGCCCCACCGGTCGGACTCCGGGACGCCGAGGGCGTCGCACAGCGCGTGCCACACGACGCGTGGCTCGACCCCGTCGGCGAGGGCGGCGGCCCCGGTCCGGCCGCCGAGCTCGCCCAGGACCATCTCGTCGAGCAGCAGCCGGCCCTGGACGGGGCCCAGCACGTCGTCCACCAGACCGGCCAGCTCGCGATGCCTCACACCCCCAGCCTGCCACCGTGCGGCGGGACCGCGCGCGTGTCGGTGGCGCCCGACACAATGGCCCCGTGGTTCTCGACCGGTTCTCCGCGCCGACCCGTGCGTGGTTCACGGGCGCCTTCGACGCGCCCACGGCCGCGCAGGCGGGTGCGTGGGAGGCCGTCGCGGGGGGCGACCACGCGCTGGTGGTGGCGCCCACGGGGTCCGGCAAGACGCTCGCGGCGTTCCTCTGGGGTCTCGACGGCCTGCTGACGGGGCCGGCGCCGCAGGACCGGACCCAGCGCTGCCGCGTGCTGTACGTCTCGCCGCTGAAGGCGCTGGCCACGGACGTGGAGCGGAACCTGCGCTCCCCGCTGGTCGGCATCCGGCAGGCGGCGACCCGCCTGGGGACGACCCTGCCGGAGGTCACCGTCGGCATCCGCACGGGTGACACCCCGCCCGCGGAGCGCCGGGCGTTCGCGACCTCCCCGCCGGACGTGCTCATCACGACACCGGAGTCGCTGTACCTCGTGCTCACGTCCGGTGCCCGCCGCGGCCTGGCCGGCGTCCGCACGGTGATCGTCGACGAGATCCACGCGGTCGCCGGGACGAAGCGCGGTGCGCACCTCGCCGTCAGCCTGGAGCGCCTCGACGCCCTGCTCGAGGCGGAGGGCGGCCCGGGCCCGGCCCAGCGGGTGGGCCTGTCCGCGACCGTGCGGCCCGTCGACGCCGTCGCCTCCTTCCTCGGCGGCGCGCGCACGCCGCAGGACGGCGGGCGGCCCGTGGTCGTGGTGCAGCCGCCCTCGCAGAAGGTGATCGAGGTCGACGTCGTGGTCCCCGTGCCCGACCTGGGCGACCTGGCGGCCGCGGGCCGGCCGGGCGCGGCGGGGACCGCACCGGGGTCGGTCGGACGGTACGGCGGCCCGGGCATCGACCCCGACCTGGCGGGTTTCGGCGCGCCGGCGCCCGGCGCCCCGGCGCCCACGGTCGAGGACCAGCGACCCCGCGCGTCCATCTGGCCGCACGTCGAGGAGCGGGTGGTCGACCTGGTGGCGGCGCACCGGTCGACCCTGGTGTTCACCAACTCCCGGCGCGGGGCCGAGCGTCTGACCGCCCGGATCAACGAGGTCTGGGCCGAGCGCCACGGTGCCGACGTCCCGGACCCCGGGTCGGTGCGTGCGGCGGCCGTGCCCGGGCAGTCGGGCACGGCGGCGGGCGTCGACACGCGGGACGCCGCGACGATCGTGGCGCGCGCGCACCACGGGTCGATGAGCCGCGCGGAGCGCACCCGCACCGAGACCGAGCTCAAGGCGGGCCGGCTGCCGGCCGTGGTGGCCACCAGCTCCCTCGAGCTCGGCATCGACATGGGTGCCCTCGACCTGGTCGTCCAGGTGGGCGCGCCGCCGTCGGTCGCGAGCGGTCTGCAGCGCGTGGGGCGTGCGGGTCACCAGGTCGGTGCGGTGTCCCGCGGCGTGGTCTTCCCGACGTACCGCGGCGAGCTGGTGCCGGCGGCGGTGACCGCGCAGCGCATGCGCACCGGGGAGCTCGAGGCGCTCGCCGTCCCGGCCAACCCGCTGGACGTGCTGGCCCAGCAGGTGGTCGCGATGGTGGCCGTCGACGACTGGCCCGTCGACGACCTGGCGCGTGTCGTGCGCCGTGCCGCACCCTTCGCCCACCTGGGTGACGTGACCCTGCGCGCCGTGCTCGACATGCTCGCCGGGCGCTACCCGTCGGAGGACTTCGCCGAGCTGCGCCCGCGGGTGGTGTGGGACCGCGTCGCGGACGTCCTGTCGGGGCGGCCCGGTGCGTTGCGTCTCGCCGTCACCAGCGGCGGCACGATCCCGGACCGCGGCATGTTCGGGGTCTTCCTGGCCGGCGGCGACACGACGGCCGACGTGGCGGTGGACGCCGAGCGCACGGGCGGTCGGCTGCGCGGCGGCAAGCGCGTCGGCGAGCTCGACGAGGAGATGGTCTACGAGTCGCGCGTCGGGGACACGTTCACGCTCGGGTCGAGCACGTGGCGCATCGAGGACATCACGCCCGACCGCGTGCTCGTCACGCCCGCACCCGGCATCCCGGGGCGGCTGCCGTTCTGGAAGGGTGACGCGCCCGGCAGGCCGGCCGAGCTGGGCCGGGCGGTGGGCGCGTGGGTCCGCGAGGTCGCGGCGCTGCCGGACGCGGGCGCGCGGGCGCGGGCCGAGGGTGCGGGGCTCGACCCGTGGGCCGCCGACAACCTGCTGGCGTACCTGCGCGACCAGCAGGCCGCGACGGGGCAGCTGCCGAGCGACACCGTGCTGGTCGTGGAGCGGTTCCGCGACGAGCTGGGTGACTGGCGCGTCGTGCTGCACTCGCCGTACGGGGCGCGGGTCCACGCCCCGTGGGCGCTGGTGCTGGCCGGCCGCCTGCGGGAGCGCTACGGGGTGGACGCGGCCGCGATGCACGCCGACGACGGCATCGTGCTGCGCCTGCCGGACGTGCTGGACGGCGCGGCGGACAGCGCGTGGGGCGAGGACGCGGGCGCGGGCGACGGCCCCCGGCTGACCCTGGAGGACCTGCTGCTCGACCCGGACGAGGTGCTCACCGCCGTCCGGGACGAGCTCGGCGGGTCCGCGATGTTCGCGGCCCGGTTCCGCGAGGCGGCCGGGCGCGCGCTGCTGCTGCCGCGCCGCCGCCCGGACCGCCGTCAGCCGCTCTGGCAGCAGCGCCAGCGCGCGGCACAGCTGCTGGAGGTCGCCGCCCGGTACCCGGACTTCCCGATCCTGCTCGAGGCCGTGCGCGAGTGCCTCCAGGACGACTTCGACACCGAGGCCCTGTCCGGGCTCATGCGGGACGTGGGGACCGGACGTGTGCGCGTCGTCGAGGTGACGACGCCGCACCCCTCGCCGTTCGCGCAGTCGCTGCTGTTCGGCTACACCGCCCAGTTCCTCTACGAGGGCGACGCCCCGCTCGCCGAGCGGAGGGCCGCTGCACTCACGCTCGACCCCACGCTGCTCGCCGAGCTGCTCGGTACCGGCGGCGAGTCGCAGCTCGCCGACCTGCTCGACCCCGAGGCGGTCGAGCGCACCGAGGCCGAGCTGGCCGGCACCGCCCCGGACCGCCAGGCGGGGTCCCTGGAGCAGGTCGCCGACGTCCTGCGGCGCCACGGTCCGCTCACGGCGGCCGAGGTCGCGGCCCGCACCCGCCCCGAGCTGCGCGACGCGGTCCCGGTGTGGCTCGACGAGCTCGCGGCGGCGCGACGGGCCATCCGGGTCCGCCTCGCGGGGGTGCCGGCCGACCGCGCGGAGCAGTGGGCAGCGGTCGAGGACGCGGGACGGCTGCGCGACGCCCTCGGCGTGGCGCTGCCCGTCGGGGTGCCGGAGGTCTTCACCGAGGTGCTGCCCGACCCCCTGGCCGACCTGCTGCGCCGGCACGCCCGCACGCGCGGGCCGTTCGCCGCCGCCCAGGCCGCGTCCCGGTTCGGCCTGGGCGTCGCCGTGGTGACCGAGGTGCTGCGGCGGCTCGAGACGTCGGGCGTCCTGGTGCAGGGCCGGCTGCGGCCCGACGTGCTGGGCGGCACCGGCGACGAGTTCTGCGACGCCGACGTGCTGCGCCGGCTGCGGCAGCGCTCGCTCGCGGCGCTGCGCGCGCAGGTGGAGCCCGTCGACCCGCAGGCGCTGGGGGTCTTCCTGCCGCAGTGGCAGGGTGTGCAGGCCGTCGGGCGGCGGCTCTCGGGCCTGCGCGGCGTCGACGCGGTGGCCCGTGCCGTCGAGCAGCTGGCAGGCTTCGCCGTGCCGGCGTCCGCGCTGGAGACCCACGTGCTGCCGGCGCGGGTGCCCGACTACGTGCCCGCGATGCTCGACGAGCTGACGGCCGCCGGTGAGGTGCTCTGGGCCGGGCACGCCCCGCTGGCCGGGCACGACGGGCTCGTCTCGCTGCACCCCACCGCGGTCGCGGACCTCACCCTCGCCCCGGTGCCGGACCTCGACGACCCCGACGCCCCGGCGGCCGACCGCGTGCACCGGGCGGTGCTCGCGGCGCTCGAGGGCGGCGGAGCCTGGTTCCTCGCCGCGATCGTCGAGCGCGTCGCCGCGGAGTGGCCGGACGAGGACGCGCCGCCGGGCACCGCAGGCGTCCTGACCGCCCTGTGGGACCTGGTGTGGGCGGGTCGCGTCACCAACGACGGCCTGGGACCGCTGCGCGCGTGGCTGGCCGGGGGCTCCACCGCGCACCGCACCCGCCCCGCCCCTGCGCGCGGGCGTCCGGTGCGGCCGCGCCTCGGTCTGCGTGCCGGTGGCCGGCTCGGTGTGGGACCGACGGGGACCGTGCCCCGTACGGCCGGACCGCCCTCCGGGCCGGGCGCCGGGCGGTGGTCGCTGCTCCCCGCGCGGGAACCGGACGTGACGGTGCGCGCGCACGCCCTGGCGGCCCAGCTCCTGGACCGGCACGGCGTCCTGACGCGGGCCGTCGCGCCCGCCGAGGGCATCGGCGGGCGGTTCGCCGCGGTGTACCGCGTGCTGACCGCGCTCGAGCAGTCGGGCCAGGTCCGCCGTGGGTACTTCGTCGAGCGGCTGGGCGGGTCGCAGTTCGCCCTGCCCGGTGCGGTCGACCGGCTGCGGACCGACGCGGAGGTCGTCGACCGTGCCCGTGAGCAGGCGGCCGACCGCCGCGACGCCGGACCCGCGGGGCCGACGCTCCCGTGGCAGGACGTCGCCCCGCCGGCATGGGGTGGCCCTGCCGGGCCGGGCACCTGGTCGCCCGGTGCGGGGAGCCCCGCGTCCCGGCAGGAGGCACCGTGGTCCGTGGTGCTGGCCGCGACCGATCCTGCCAACCCGTACGGCGCCGCGCTGGCCTGGCCCGACGCGCCGCCGGGGCGCGACGCGACCGGCCACCGCCCGGGCCGCAAGGCCGGTGCGCTCGTCGTCCTGGTCGACGGGGCGCTCGTGCTCTACCTCGAGCGCGGCGGGCGCACCCTGCTGACGTTCACCGACGACCCCCCGCCACTCGCAGCGGCCGCGCAGGCGCTCGCCGTCACCGCGCGCGACCGCCGCACGGGTCGGCTGACCGTGGACCGGATCGACGGGGCGCCCGTCCTGTCCGCCGACGTCCTGCGCTCCCCCGTGGTCACCGCCCTCACGGCGGCGGGGTTCGTCACCACGCCGCGCGGCCTGCGGCTGCAGGTCGCGTGAGGGACCCCGGAGGACGTCGTGCCCGAGGGTGACGTGCTGCGGCGCACCGCCGCGCACCTGGACCGGGCGCTGGCCGGCCGTCGGCTGATCCGGGCCGACCTGCGCTGGCCGACCGCGGCGACGGTCGACCTGGTCGGCCGCACCGTGCTGGGCACCCGGCCGTACGGCAAGCACCTGCTCACCCGGTTCGACGACGGCCGCACCCTGCACACGCACCTGCGCATGGACGGGACCTGGCGCATCGTCCCCACGGGCGGGCCACGCGCGGGTGCGCGCTCCCCCGACGTCCGGGCCGTCCTGGGTGACGAGCGCTGGACCGCGGTGGGACACCACCTGGGCATGCTCGACGTGGTCCCGACCAGCGCGGAGCGGACCCTGCTCGCGCACCTCGGCCCGGACGTCCTCGACGGCGACTTCGACAGCACGCCGGGCGTCCCGTGGGCGGGGCCCCCGGTGCTCGACCTGCCCACGCCGGGGATCGAGGAGGCGCTGCGGCGATGGGCCGCTCAGGGCACCCGGCCGGTCGCGGAGGTGCTGCTCGACCAGCGGGTCGCGGTCGGCATCGGCACGATCTTCACCGCCGAGGCGCTGTTCGCGCGGGGGTGGTGGCCCTGGGCCCCGGCATCGGGGGTGACGGACGCCGCGGAGGTGCTGCGCGCGGCGCGGGCGCTGCTGCGGGCCTCGGTCGCGCAGGGCCGGCCGACGGCGGCCGTGTACGGCCGGCAGGGTCGCACGTGCCTGCGGTGCGGTGCGCGCGTCGCGCGCGGGGACGTGGGCGAGCAGCCCACGCAGCGGCAGGTCTACTGGTGCCCGGGCTGCCAGGTCCGAGGTCGTCCCTGACCGAGGAGCGCCGACTGCGGGTCCCCTGTGGCATGCCGACCGCGCGCGCGTCGCCTCGGCGACGCGCGCGGGACGGGTGCCGGCTCAGCCGACGGGTGCGAGCTCCGAACGCGGCATCGCCCATCCGGCGTCGCCGCCGAGCGCACGGTCGGTACCGCCGACGCCCGCGCAGGCGGTCAGGTCCGCAGGCACGGTGTCGGGGATCAGCAGACCCTCCGCCACGGCGACACGGTCGCTGACCTCACGCAGCACGAGGGAGAGCGGCACGTCGAGCGCGTCGCAGATGCTGCTGAGCAGCTCGGACGACGCCTCCTTCTGCCCACGTTCGACCTCGCTGAGGTACCCCAGCGAGACGCGGGCGGCCGAGGAGACCTCACGCAGGGTGCGGCCCTGGCGCTGGCGCGCGTCCCGCAGGACGTCGCCGATCTCTCGTCGCAGGACGACCATCTGGGCTCCTCCCCTCACGTCGTGTCCCCGGTCCTCCGACGGACCCGCCCCACGGGGGGCCGTCGCACTTGCCGCTCCCGGCCGAGGAGCCGGGAGACGTCCACCGTACCGCGCGCCGCCCACACGTGCGCCTGTGCCGCGCAGCGGCGGTCGGGTGCTGGTCATACCCCACCCAACGCGACGTCCCCGCGAGGTGTTCCCGGAGCCGGCGACGGATGCGGGTGACATGGCGGGTGACTCCCGGGCTCAGCGGCCCAGCACCTCCGCGGCGAGGCCCAGGACCGCCGCGCAGGCCGCGGTGCGCACGTCCCGGCGGTCGCCGGGCAGGTGCAGGCTGCGCACGTGGTCGCCCTCGGGGGTGACCACCGCGACGTGCACCGTGCCCGGTGCGTGGCCGTCCTGCGGGTCGGGGCCGGCCACGCCCGTGGTCGCGAGCCCCACGTCGGCGGCGAGGCGCTGCCGCACGCCCGTCGCCATCGCGACCGCCACCTCGGGGTCCACCGCGCCGCGCGCCGCGAGCAGGGCGGCGTCGACCCCCAGGACGCTCGCCTTGAGCTCCGTGGCGTACGCGACCACCCCGCCGCGCAGGACGCGCGAGGCGCCGGGCACGTCGACGAGCGTGGCCGTCACCAGACCACCGGTGAGCGACTCCGCCACGGCCAGCGACCACCCGCGCCGCGCCGCGGCGTCGAGGACGGCGGCCGGCGCGACGCTCACAGCCCGGCCGCCGGCGGCAGCCCGGCAGCGCGCCGGATCCGGACGGCGTCCCGGACGTAGTCGAGCCCGGTCAGCACGGTGACCAGGACGGCGACGGCCATGACGACGGCGGCCAGGACCCCGACGACCGCCGGCAGGTGGTCCAGCGGCAGCAGGTACAGCGAGATCGCCACGGCCTGCAGCACGGTCTTGAGCTTGCCGCCCCGGGAGGCGGGCAGCACCACGTACCGCAGCAGGAAGAACCGCATGACGGTGATGCCCAGCTCGCGCACGAGGACCACCACGGTGACGAACCACGACAGGTCCCCCAGCCACGACAGCAGCACCAGGGCGCTGCCGATGAGCAGCTTGTCCGCGATGGGGTCGAGCATCTTGCCGAGGTCGGTCACCTGACCGGAGCGGCGCGCGAGCCACCCGTCGAGGCGGTCCGACGCGGCGGCGAGGACGAAGAGCCCCGTGGCCAGCAACCGGCCACCGACGGTGTGCCCGCCGTCGGCCAGCAGCGCCACGGCGAAGAACGGGACCACGGCGATGCGCAGCACGGTGACGACATTGGCCGGGTTCCAGGCGGAGGGAGCGTCGGAGACCACGCGCACAGCCTAAGCGCCGGGCGGTGGGCCGCCCGACCGGGTGCCCCTCACCTGCGGCACCACACGTCCGGCGGTGTCGTGGGCCGGCCCGTCGGGCTAGCGTCCGGGCGTGCCTCGACATGCCCGGGACCCGGGAGCAAGGGTGCTCCCCGTGGCCGTGGTGAGCACCCTGGCCGCGCTGGTGCTGGTCGGCGCGGCCGGCGCCGCCGGCGCACTCGCCTCCGGGCCCGCACCGGCACCGCCCGTCCCGACGGTGGCGGGGACCCACGCGTCGCGCCCGACCGCGACGCCCACCCCGCGGCCCGCTCCGGACCCGGACGTGGAGCTCACCGTCGTCGCCGCGGGCGACGTCCTGCCGCACATGCCCGTCCTGCGCTCGGCCCGGGCCGGCGACGGCTACGACTTCGGCCGCCTGCTCGATCCGCTCGACCCGTGGGTGCAGGGCGCGGACCTGGCGCTGTGCCACCTGGAGGTGCCCGTCGCGCCGGGCCGCTCGGCACCGTCGGGCTACCCCGTCTTCGGGGCCCCGGCGGAGCTCGCGGCGGGGCTGGCCGACCAGGGCTGGGACGGCTGCTCGACCGCCTCGAACCACGCGGTCGACCGCGGGTGGGCGGGCGTCGTCGCCACGCTCGACGCGCTCGACGCCGCGGGGCTGGGACACGCGGGCACCGCACGGTCGGCGGTCGAGGACACCGCACCGCAGCTCTACCGCCTGGAGCGCGCCGGCCGCACGGTGACCGTCGCGCACCTCTCGGCGACCTACGGCACGAACGGCATGCCGGTCGACGCCGACAAGCCGTGGTCCGTGCAGCTGCTCGACGCGGACGACGTCCTCGCGCGAGCCGGTGCGGCCCGTGCCGCCGGAGCCGACGTCGTCCTGGTCAGCCTGCACTGGGGGACGGAGTACCGCACGGCACCGACCGACGTGCAGCGGGCGGTCGCGCAGCGCCTCGCCGACGCCGGCACGGTCGACCTCGTGATCGGGCACCACGCCCACGTGCCCCAGCCGGTCGAGCAGCTGGCCGGCGGTCCGGGTGGCGCCGGGATGTGGGTCGCCTACGGCCTCGGCAACTACGTGTCCAACCAGGACGAGGCGTGCTGCTCGCCCGCCACGGCGTCCGGGCTGCTGCTGACCGCCCAGGTCGTCGCGACGGGGGCCGACCCGGCCGCCGGAACACCTGCCGGGCCCGCGCGCGTGGTCGGGGTGCAGTGGACGCCCGTCACGGTGGACCGCCGCGGCGGGCACAGGGTGCACGCGCTCGTCGACGTGCCGACCGGCACGGCGGGCCTCACGGCCGCCCAGGTCGCCGACCGGCTCGCGCTCGTGCGTGCCGCCGCGGGCACCGCGGCACCCGAGCGACCCGCACCGACCTCACCCACGGGACCCGGACCGGTGGCCGTCCCGCGTGGTCGGTGAGCCGGGCCGCACGTCCCCGCTGCTCCTCCCGCACCCACGCTGGTGCGTCCCGCGGCACGCGGCGCACGCCCCCGCCGCGGGGCGCCGCAGCCGGCGTCAGGGCATCGGGCGCGCGCCGCCGTACAACCAGCCCTGCCCGTACCGCCAGCCGTTGCGGCGCAGGAAGTCGGCCTGCTCCTCGTTCTCGATGCCCTCGGCGATCGTGACCATCGCGAGTTCGCGGGCCAGCGCACCCAGCGCGCGCACCACCTTGCCGGCCGTCGGGTCGTGCGGGATGCCGGAGGTGAACGACATGTCGAGCTTGACCCCGGCGACCGGCAGGTCGCGCAGGTAGGACAGGGGCGAGACGCCCGTGCCGAAGTCGTCGAGCAGGATCGGCACGCCCGCGGCCGAGAGCTGCGTCAGCTCGTGGCGGATGCGGGTGCCGGACGCGACCAGGGACGACTCGGTGAGCTCCAGGACGAGCCGGCCCGCCGTCACCCGGTGCCGCGAGAGGTCCTGCAGCAGCCGCGTGGCGAGCTCGGAGTCCCCCAGCTGGTCGGCGGACACGTTGACGGACACCCAGCGTCCGTCGTCGGCGGTCCCCGCCAGGTGCTCCACGACCTGCGTGGCCACGAGCTGCCCGAGCAGCACGGACACCCCGGCCTCCTGCACCTGGGGCAGGAACGCCCCCGGCAGCAGCAGCCCGCGATGGGGGTGCTGCCACCGCACCAGCGCCTCGTACCCGACGACGTGCCCGTCGGACAGGTCGACGATCGGCTGGTAGTGGACCACCAGCTCACCGGCCTCGATGGCCTCCACCAGCTCGCGGTGCACGTTCGAGGGCGCGGCGATCTCCATGGAGGTGTCGTAGACCTCGGTGCGGCCGCGGCCGCTCTGCTTGGCCCGGTAGAGGGCCGCGTCGGCCGCCGCCAGCAGCGTCGGCGCACCCGCCTCGACCAGGTGCGGCTCGGCCAGCGCGATGCCGATGCTCGCCCGGACCCCGAGCCGCCGACGGCCGACCCGGACGGGCTCGGCGAGCCCGGAGTGGATCTCGTTCGCGACCTCGAAGACCGCCTTGGCGGCGTGCACGTCCTGCAGCACCACGACGAACTCGTCACCGCCGAGGCGCGCGACGGTGCCGCTGCCGGACGTCGCGGCGCGCAGCACCCCGGCGACGTGCACGAGGATGTCGTCGCCCGCGGCGTGGCCGTACCGGTCGTTGATGTCCTTGAAGCCGTCGAGGTCGCACGCGAGCACCGCGATGCGGTCCACCGCACCCGGCTGGGCGAGTGCCGCCTGCAGCACCTCCTGCAGCAGCGTGCGGTTCGCCAGCCCCGTCAGCGGGTCGTGCATGGCCCGGTGGGTGAGCATCTCGGCCTGCATCCGGGACTCCGTGGCGTCGCGGACCTGGACGACGAAGTGGTCCGGCCTGCTGTCGGCGGCGCGCACGAGCGCCGCGTCCAGGACGACCCACACGAGCTGGTCGTCGGCGCGCCGGCACCGCATCTCCAGCGAGAACCGTTGCTGGCCGCCGCCGAGCAGCTTGTCCATCTCCATGCGCTGGGCGGCGCGGTCCTCGGGCGCGCTGAGCTCGTCGACGCGGTAGCCCCGCAGCGCCGCGGCGTGGGTGCCGAGCAGCTCGGCGAGCGCCACGTTGGCCTCGGTGATCCGCCAGTCCAGGTCCACGAGGGCCATGCCGATCGGCGCGTTCTCCATCGCGACCCGGAACTGCGTCTCGCTGCGGGACAGCGCCACCTCCACGTCGTGGCGGGCGGTGATGTCGACCACCGTGGTGAGCACGGCGATCTCCCCGTCCTCCTCGGCGGGCACGGTGCGGCTCGTCACCTGCACCACCGACGGCCGGTTGCCCGGGCCCGGTGGCACCAGCGTGACCACCGTGGTGCGCTCGTCCGCGTCGCCCTCGTGCCGGCCCAGCACCAGACCGGGGTTCACGGCGAGGCCCCGGTCGTCCAGCAGGACGACCGGGAGACGCGAGACCGGCACCCCGACGACGGCCTCCCGCTCGACGCCGAGGATCTGCGCGGCCCGCTCCGACAGGTCGAGCACGTGCCCGTCCCGCGACTGCACCACGACACCCTCGGCGGTGACGCGCTGCAGCGCGTCGTAGCGCCGGTGCAGCTGCCGGGCCACGCGGACCAGGTCGGCGTTGCGCCGGGCCTGCGACCGCTCACGGCGCAGCAGCACCAGCACGGTCGCGAGCGCGCCGACGGCGACCACCGCGATGACCGTGGTGACGATGCTGTACGGGCCGACCAGACCAGCGTCCACGCCGTGGCCGCTCAGTCGCCGTCGGCGGGGACGTGCCCGCCGGGGCTCTCCTCGTCCGCCGGCGGCGCCGGCTCCGGCGCGCTCTCGCCGCGCAGCATCGCCAGCGTCGCGGGCAGGTCGTCCGGCTGCAGCAGCACCTCGCGCGCCTTCGAGCCCTCGGACGGGCCGACGATCTCGCGCGACTCGAGCAGGTCCATCAGGCGTCCGGCCTTGGCGAACCCGACCCGCAGCTTGCGCTGCAGCATGGACGTCGAGCCGAACTGGGTGGTCACGACGAGCTCGGCGGCCTGCAGCAGGAGGTCGAGGTCGTCGCCGATGTCCTCGTCGACCTGCTTCTTGGTCGCGACGACGGCGACGTCCTCGCGGTAGACGGGCTTGAGCTGCGTCTTGACGTGCTCCACGACCGCGTGGATCTCGGACTCCGAGACCCACGCGCCCTGGGTGCGCATGGGCTTGGCGGCGCCCATCGGCAGGAACAGGGCGTCGCCCTGGCCGATGAGCTTCTCGGCGCCGGGCTGGTCCAGCACGACGCGGGAGTCGGTGAGCGAGCTCGTGGCGAACGCGAGACGCGAGGGGACGTTCGCCTTGATGAGGCCGGTGACGACGTCGACGGACGGGCGCTGGGTGGCGAGCACCAGGTGGATGCCGGCGGCCCGTGCGAGCTGCGTGATGCGCTGGATCGAGGCCTCGACGTCGCGCGGAGCGACCATCATGAGGTCGGCGAGCTCGTCGACGATCACCAGGAGGTACGGGTAGGTCGCGATCTTGCGCTCGGACCCGGGCAGCGGCTTGACCTTGCCGGCCCGCACGGCGGCGTTGAAGTCGTCGATGTGCTTGTACCCGAACATCGCCAGGTCGTCGTAGCGCGCCTCCATCTCCCGCACCACCCACTCGAGGGCCTCGGCGGCCTTCTTCGGGTTGGTGATGATCGGGGTGATGAGGTGCGGGATGCCCTCGTACAACGTGAGCTCGACCCGCTTGGGGTCGACCAGGATCATCCGGACCTCGTCCGGCGTCGAGCGCATGAGGATCGAGACGATCATCGAGTTGACGAACGACGACTTGCCTGCGCCGGTGGCGCCGGCGACCAGGAGGTGCGGCATCTTGGCGAGGTTCGCCACGACGTAGCCGCCCTCGACGTCCTTGCCGACCCCGATCACCATCGGGTGCTCGGTGCGCTTGGCCGCCGACGAGCGCAGCACGTCGCCCAGTGCGACCGTCTCGCGGTCCGTGTTGGGGATCTCGATGCCGATGGCCGACTTGCCGGGGATCGGCGACAGGATGCGCACGTCGGCGCTGGCGACGGCGTAGGCGATGTTCTTGCTCAGCGCCGTGACGCGCTCCACCTTGACGGCGGGCCCGAGCTCGACCTCGTACCGGGTGACCGTCGGCCCCCGGGTGAACCCGGTGACCTGCGCGTCGATCTCGAACTGCTCCAGGACGGACGTCAGCGACTCCACGACCCGGTCGTTGGCGGCCGAGCGCACCTTGTGCGGGGCGCCCTTCGCCAGCACGTCCTCGGTGGGCAGGATGTAGACGACGTCGCCCTCGAGCATCGGCTGCTCACCGCGCGGGACCCCGCTCGTCGGCGGCGCGGGCAGGTCGGGCTCCACGGCCGCCATCGGCACGGTGGGCGCGGTGGGCGCCATGCGCCGGGTCTCGAGCGCGTCGGCGGCGGCCGCGGCGGCGGCGGCCTCCTCCTCCTCACGCGCCACGACGGCGGCGCGCTCGAACGCCTCGTCGCCCTCGTACCCGTCCAGCCGACCGTCCTCCGGCGGAGCCGCGTCCTCGGCCCGGCGGCGGCCCAGCAGACGGCGCGACTTCTTGGCCGGCGGCTCTGGGCGGGCGCTGTGCAGCGCCTCGATCACCAGGGGCGCGTCCTCGTCCACGTCCTCGGCGGGGTGCTCGTGCTGGCCGGTGAGGCGGCGGTACAGGCCGCGCAGGCGGGGGCCGATCTGGTGCACGGGCGTCGCCGTGACCACGAGCACCCCGAAGAAGGCGAGGATCCCGAGCAGCAGTCCCGCCACGATCGTGGTCAGCAGCGTGGCGAGCGGCGTGCCGACCGCGAAGCCGACGATGCCCCCCGCGGCGCGGACGGCAGCCATGTCCTGCGTGCTGGGCAGCCCGTGCGTGAGGTGGACGATGCCGCACACGGCGATCGTCACGGCGCTGAGCCCGATGCCGATGCGCGAGTTGGCCTGGACCCGGTCCGGGTGCCGCATCAGCCGGACGCCGACGCCCAGCAGCACCACGGGCACCGCGACGCCGACGACGCCGAACGTGCCGGCCACGACGTTGTGGATGACGTCGCCGGCCGTACCGGACAGGTCCCACCACTCGCGCGCGGCGACGACCACGGCCAGGCCGACGAGCGTCAGCGCGAGGCCGTCGCGCCGGTGCGCGGGGTCGAGCTCACGGGCGCCGGCCCCGACGTGCCGGGCGGTCCCGCCGACGAGGTGCGCCGCGCCCATCCAGACACGGCGGACGATGCGCACCGGCAGGGCGGCCTGACGGGGTGCGGGTGGGGCACCACGCCCCGCCGGGCGTGACCCGCCGCGCGGCTGGCCGCCCTTGGGTGACCGGGGCGACGCACCGGAGGCACGCGTGGGACGCGCGGGGCCGGGGGTCGTACGGGTCGCCATGGTCCTCACGGTAGCCGCACCGGGCCCCGGTCCCCCGTCGGCCGGGGTCGTGTCGCCCGGTGGCGCCCGCCACTCCCGGGTGAATCGGGCCCCCTCGAGCGGTCAGCAGCCCGATGCCGAGGCTCACGACACCGGCCGCGACGGCCGGCGCACCGAGCGGGAGCAGGACGACGAGGCGGTTGGGCCGCGTCCGGCCGGCCCCTGCGGCGGACGGGAAGAACCGGGCCGGCAGCAGCACGGCGCCGACGAGCACGCCGGTCTGCGCGAGCCACCGCCGGCCCCCGGTCGGGGAGGTCGCCTCCCCGAGCAGCAGGCACACCAGTCCGAGGGTGACGAGCACCCCGGCGTGGGCGTGCCCGGCGCGGTAGAACGAGCGCTGGAAGTCGGTGGCCGGGGCACGACCCGTCACGACCCGCAGCAGGAACCACCCGCCGGACTCGATCGTGACGACCGCGAGGGCCACCAGCCCTGCCGTGGTGCGCGCCGCGTCGCGTGACGGACCGGTGGCCGCCCGACGTCACCGAGGTCGAGGTCGACGGGACGCCGCGCGACGTGCGGCGCTGTGGCCGGCGCTCGGTCGGCCGGGCGCCGTGCTGCGGGACGGCGACGTCGTCGGCACCTGGCGCCCGCGTGCCCGCGGCAGGCGCCTCGCCCTCGACGTCGACCCGTGGACGGCGTGGGACGCGGCCACGCGGCGCGCCGTCGCGACGGAGCACGAACGGCTGGCGCAGCTCCGGGCCGCCACCCGGCCTGACCGCGCGACCCGGGGGCACCCGGACGCGGCGAGGCGCCCTCCCCCGGGCGTCGGCCGGGAGGGAGGGCGCCTCGTCAGCGGATCAGGCCTCGACGACCACGGGGATGATCATCGGCCGACGGCGCAGCTTGTTGGACACCCAGCGGCCCACGACGCGGCGCATCACCTGCTGCAGCTGGTGCGTGTCCGTCGCGCCGGAGCGGGCGGCGTCCTCGAGCGCGGCCGTGAGGACCGGCAGGATCTCGTCGAAGACGTCGTCCTGCTCGGCCACGCCGCGGGCGTGGATCTGCGGACCGGCGAGCACCTTGCCGTCACCGGAGGACACGACGGCGAAGATGGAGACGAAGCCCTCGTCCCCGAGGATCCGGCGATCCTTCAGCTCGGCCTCGGTGAGCTCACCGACGCTCGACCCGTCGACGTACACGTAGCCGCAGGGCACGGCGCCGACGACGCGGGCGCGGCCGTCGATCAGGTCGACCACCACCCCGTCCTCCGCGAGGACCACGCGGTCCGCCGGCACACCGGTCTTCACCGCGAGCGCGGCGTTGGCGATGAGGTGGCGCACCTCGCCGTGCACGGGCATGACGTTGCGCGGCCGCAGGATGTTGTAGCAGTAGAGCAGCTCGCCGGCGCTGGCGTGGCCCGAGACGTGGACCTTCGCGTTGCCCGAATGCACGACGCGCGCACCCAGCCGCATGAGGCCGTTGATGACGCGGAACACGGCGTTCTCGTTGCCGGGGATGAGGCTCGAGGCGAGCACGACGGTGTCACCGGGGCCGACGGACACCTTGTGGTCGCCGTTGGCGATGCGCGACAGGGCCGCCATCGGCTCGCCCTGCGACCCGGTGCACATGAGCACGACGCGGTCGTCGGGGAGCTTCTCGATCTGCTTCTGGTCGACCAGGACGCCGTCGGGGACCCGCAGGTACCCGAGCTCGGCGGCGATGCCCATGTTGCGCACCATCGACCGGCCGACCAGGGCGACCTTGCGCTCGTTGGCGACGGCGGCGTCGATGACCTGCTGCACGCGGTGCACGTGGGACGCGAACGACGCGACGACGACGCGCCCGGTGGACTCCGCGAAGACCTGGTCGAGGACCGGCCCGATCTCCCGCTCGGGGGTGACGAAGCCGGGGACCTCGGCGTTGGTCGAGTCGACCATGAACAGGTCGACGCCCTGCTCACCGAGGCGCGCGAACGCCCGCAGGTCCGTGATGCGCCCGTCGAGCGGGAGCTGGTCCATCTTGAAGTCGCCGGTGTGCAGGACGGTGCCGGCGGGGGTCCGCACGGCGACCGCGAGCGCGTCCGGGATCGAGTGGTTGACGGCGACGAACTCGCACTCGAAGGCGCCGAGCTGCTCGACCTGCCCCTCGCGCACCGGCAGCGTCAGCGGCGCGATGCGGTGCTCCTTGAGCTTGGCCTCGACGAACGCGAGCGTCAGCTGCGAGCCGACCAGCGGGATGTCCCGGCGCAGCCGCAGCAGGTACGGCACGGCACCGATGTGGTCCTCGTGGCCGTGCGTCAGCACGATCGCGTCGATGTCGTCCAGGCGGTCCCGGATGTAGTCGAAGTCGGGGAGGATCAGGTCGACGCCGGGCTGGTGGTCCTCGGGGAACAGGACGCCGCAGTCGATGACGAGCAGCCGACCGGCGTACTCCAGGACGGCCATGTTGCGACCGACCTCGCCCAGGCCGCCGAGAGGGACGATGCGCAGTGCGCCCTCCGGCAGCGGCGGGGGCAGCGTCAGGTCGGGGTGCGGGTGACTCATGGAGCTCCTGAGGGATCGGTGGGTCCCGACCGCTGCGTCACGCGCGGTCGGTGCCCGCGACGACGCCCAGCAGACCTGCGGCCGCCAGACCGGCACGCACGTCGGCGGCCTCGTCGTCGGTGAAGGGGACCAGGGGCAGCCGGGTGGCCCGGCTGTGGAGCACGCCGAGCTCGACGAGCGCGGCCTTCGCGGCGGTCGCCTGGAACCCGGCGCCGTTGAGGGCCGTGATCACGGGCAGCAGCGAACGGTAGACGTCGAGCGCGCCTGCGGCGTCGCTGGCCTGCCAGGCGGCGAACAGGCGCGCGAAGCCCTCGGGCGCGGCCTGCGTCGCGACGCCCACGAGACCGACCGCCCCGTGCGCGAGGGACGCGAGGGCGAGCCCGTCGTCCCCGCAGTACCAGGCGAGCCCGGTGCGCACGATCGACTGGGCCGCGGCGACCAGGTCGCCCGCGGCATCCTTCATCGCCACGACACGGTCCAGTGCGGCGAGCCGGTCGATCGTCGGCGCGGCCAGGCGGACCCCGGCACGCCCCGGGACGTCGTAGAGCATGACGGGCAGGTCCGTGGCGGCGGCGACGGCTCCCACGTGGGCGACGATGCCGTCCTGCGACGGACGGGAGTAGTACGGGGTGACGACGAGCAGCCCGTGCGCGCCGGCCTCCGCGGCCTGCTCGGCCATGCGGACGGCGTGCGCGGTGTCGTTGGACCCGGCGCCCGCGACCACGTACGCACGGTCACCGACGGCCTCGACGACCGCGGCGACGATCTCGGCCTTCTCCGGCGCGTGGGTCGTCGGCGCCTCACCGGTCGTGCCGTTGAGGACCAGGCCGTCGTGCCCCGCGTCGACGAGGTGCTTCGCGAGCCGGACCGTGGCCTCGAGGTCGACGGCGCCGTCCGCGGTCATCGGGGTGACCATGGCGGACAGCAGCGACCCGAACGGGTGGGTTGCGGAGGTCACGGCGGGCATGGGCACACGGTACCGCTCGGACCCGTCGTCCGCGTCGCCCCTTCCAACCACCGGTCCGGGACCGTCCGTCACCGCTCCCACGTGTCGAACCGGAAGCGGGTCCCGGTCCGGGAGGTGCGCCACGGCGCGTCCGGGCCGCCGACGACGAGCCGCCAGCCCGGCCCGACCGCGGGCGCCACGGTGTCACCGGGCACGTCGAGGTCGACGACCGTCACCTCGAGCCGGTCGGCGCGGTCGAGCGCCGCGGCGTAGACCGCTCCCCCGCCGATCACCCACACGTCCGGCGCGCTGCGCAGCGCGGCGTCGAGGTCGGTGAGCACCTCGGCCCCCGGCGCCGGGAACGTCGGGTCGCGCGACAGCACGACGTTGCGGCGCCCCGGCAGCGGCCGGAACCGGTCGGGCAGCGACTGCCACGTGGCGCGCCCCATGACGACCGTGCCGCCCGCCGTGACCTCCCGGAAGTGCGCCATGTCCTCGGGCACGTGCCACGGGATGGTGCCGGCGTCGCCGATGACCCCGGCGGGCGTCTGCGCCCAGACCAGACCGATCACGCGTCAGACCGCCACGGGCGCGGAGATCGCGGGGTGGTGGACGTAGCCCTCCACCGCCACGTCGTCCCACGTGTAGTCGAACAGGGACGCCGCCGGGCGCAGCCGCAGCGTCGGGTAGGGGTACGGCACCCGCGAGAGCTGCTCGCGGACCTGCTCGACGTGGTTGTCGTACACGTGGCAGTCGCCGCCGGTCCACACCAGGTCACCGACCTCGAGGCCGACCTGCTGGGCGATCATGTGGGTGAGCAGCGCGTACGACGCGATGTTGAACGGCACGCCGAGGAACAGGTCGGCCGAGCGCTGGTACACCTGGCACGACAGCCGCCCGTCGGCGACGTAGAGCTGGAAGAACGCGTGGCACGGCACCAGCGCCATGCGGTCGAGCTCGGCGACGTTCCACGCGGACACGACGTGCCGCCGGGAGTCGGGGTTCGCGCGCAGGTCCGCCAGCACGCGCGTGAGCTGGTCGACGTGGCCGCCGTCGGGCGTCGGCCACGACCGCCACTGCACGCCGTAGACGGGCCCGAGCTCACCGTCCGCGTCGGCCCACTCGTCCCAGATGTGCACGCCGCGCTCGACCAGGGAGGAGATGTTCGACTCCCCGCGCAGGAACCAGAACAGCTCCTCCGCGACGCCGCGGAAGAAGACCCGCTTGGTCGTGACCAGCGGGAACCCGGCGCGCAGGTCGTAGCGCAGCTGGTGCCCGAACAGCGAGCGCGTGCCGGTGCCGGTGCGGTCGGACTTGGGTGTCCCCGTGGCCAGGACGAGGCGCAGCAGGTCCTCGTACGGCGTCGGGACGTCGGTCGTCGGGGCGTGCGTGGCGTCGGCCGGCTCCGTCATGGCGACATCGTAGGCAGGGCGCGAGGATGGTCGGCATGACCTCGCCGCTGCCGCCGACCGTCGCCGCGCACCTGCCCACCGGGATGCTCGTGGGAGGGCGCTGGCGTGGCGCGAGATCGGGCGCGACGTTCGAGGTCGAGGACCCGGCGACGGCCCGCACGATCTTCGAGGTCGCCGACGCCGACGAGTCGGACGCCCGCGACGCGCTCGACGCCGCCTGCGAGGCGTTCGACCCGTGGCGCCGCACCGCGCCCCGCGTGCGCTCGGACCTGCTGCGGGCCGTCTTCGACACGCTCGTGGCCCGCACGGACGACATCGCGGCGCTCGTGACCGCAGAGGGCGGCAAGCCCTTGGCGGAGTCCCGCGCCGAGGTCGCGTACGCCGCGGAGTACGTGCGCTGGTACAGCGAGCAGGCCGTCCGGGTCGACGGCCTCGCGCGCCGGTCCCCGGCGGGCACCCACCACCAGCTCGTGCTGCGCCGACCGGTCGGCCCGGCCCTGCTGATCGCGCCGTGGAACTTCCCGATCGCGATGATCGCCCGCAAGATCGCGCCCGCGCTGGCCGCCGGGTGCACGTGCGTCGTCAAGCCGGCGCGTCTCACGCCGCTGACCACGGCGTACGTCGCCGAGGTCGTCCGTGCCGAGCTCGAGGCGCGGGACCTGCCGGCGGGCGTCCTCAACGTCGTGCCCTCGTCGTCCGCGCGGCGGATCAGCGAGCCGCTGCTGGCCGACCCGCGGCTGCGCAAGCTGTCGTTCACCGGGTCGACCGAGGTGGGCGCCACGCTGCTGGCCGCGGCCGCCCCGTCGATCCTGCGCACGTCGATGGAGCTGGGCGGCAACGCCCCGTTCCTGGTCTTCGCGGACGCCGACCTCGACGCCGCGGTCGAGGGCGCGGTGCAGGCCAAGATGCGCAACTCCGGCCAGACGTGCGTGGCGGCCAACCGGTTCCTCGTGCACGCGTCCGTCGCGGACGAGTTCTCGCGTCGGCTGACGCGGGCCTTCGAGGGGCTCGTCCTGGGGCACGGCGCCGACGACGGCGTGACGGTCGGTCCGCTCATCGAGCGCGCGGCGGTCGAGCGCGTCGCGGAGGTCGTGGCGCAGGCCGCCGACGGCGGTGCCCGGGTCCGCACGGGGGGCACCGCGCCGCGCCGCGCCGGGTACTTCTACGCACCGACGGTGCTGACGGACGTCGCGCCGGACGCCCGCGTGGTGACCGAGGAGATCTTCGGGCCCGTCGCGCCCGTCGTCACGTTCGACGACGAGGACGAGGCGCTGCGCCTGGCCAACGCGACCCCGTTCGGGCTGGTGGCGTACGCGTACACGCGGGACGTCGGCCGGGCGATGCGACTGGCCGAGGAGGTGCAAGCGGGGATGATCGGCATCAACCGGGGCATGGTCTCCGACGCCAGCGCACCCTTCGGCGGGGTCAAGACCTCGGGCCTGGGCCGGGAGGGCGGCGAGCTCGGCCTCGAGGAGTACCTCGACCCGGTGTACGTGGCGCTCTGAGGCCACGGCACCCGCCCCGGGGTGCTGGGCGTACCGCCGGCACCCGCGCGCGCGGTCGGGTGGTCACCGTGCGGGAGACTGAGGACGTGACCCCGTACGACCCCGTCTCCGCCGCGCGCCGGCAGGCGGTCTCGGTGTCGCTCGCGACCGGGCTGTACGGCATCTCGTTCGGCGCGCTGTCCGTCGCCGCCGGCCTGTCGGTCCCGCAGACGATGGCCCTGAGCCTGCTGATGTTCTCGGGAGGCTCCCAGTTCGCCTTCATCGGCGTCGTCGGCGGCGGGGGTGCCCTGGGTGCCGCCGTGGCGTCCGCGGCTCTGCTCGGCGCGCGCAACGGGCTGTACGGCGCGCAGCTCACGCCCCTGCTGGACCTGCCGTGGTCCCGGCGCCTGCCGGCTGCGCAGCTGACCATCGACGAGTCGACGGCCGTCGCGACCGCCCAGCCGACCCGGGCGGCGGCGCGGGTGGGGTTCTGGTGGACCGGGGTGGGCGTGTACCTGCTGTGGAACCTGTTCACGCTGCTGGGTGCGCTCGCCGGCGACCGCCTCGGTGACCCGCGCGCCTACGGGCTCGACGCCGCGGCCGCGGCCGCGTTCCTCGCGCTGGTGTGGCCGCGCCTGGCCGGCCGCGCCGCGCAGGCGGTGGCCGGGGCAGCGGTGGTCGTGGCGCTGGCGACCACGTCGCTGCTGCCCGCGGGCGTGCCGGTGCTGCTGGCCGCGCTGGCGGCCGTGGTCGTCGGCCTGGTCACGACCGGGCGCCCGCCCGTACCCGGAGCGGTGCGATGACCGCACTGTGGGGCGGTGTGCTGCTCGCGGGCCTGGCGTGCCTCGCCATCAAGCTCGCGGGCCACGTCCTGCCGGAGCACTGGCTCGCCCAGCCGCGGGTCGCCCGCGTGGCAGCCCTCGTCACCGTCGCGCTGCTCTCGGCGCTCGTCGCCGTGCAGGCCGCCACCGACGGCGGACGCGTCGTGCTCGACGCGCGGCTGCCCGCGCTGGCCGTGGCCGCCGTGGCACTGGCGCTGCGCGCGCCGTTCGTGGTCGTCGTGCTGCTCGCCGCGGCGACGGCCGCCGGGCTGCGCCTGCTCGGCATGCCGTGACGGGCCGCCGGGGCGCCCACCGGCAGGGTTAGGCTCACCGGGTGCTGCCCACCGCTGACGTCTCCGTCCGCCCCGCCGTCCCGGGGGACGAGGAGCGCATCGCGCGCATCCAGCTCGCCGCGTGGCGCGCCTCCCACGTCGACGTCCTCGGGGAGGTCGTGCTCGACTCGCTCGACGAGCAGGCGTTCGTCGAGCGGTGGCGGCAGGCCGTGACCGCGCCGCCCGGGCCGGGCTACCACGTGCTCGTCGCGTGCGACGGCCCCCGCGTGGTCGGCGTCGCGTCGGTCGCCCCCGTGGCCCCGCCCGACCCGATGCAGGCACCGGGCGGGGTGGTCCTGGCCCTCGAGGTCGACCCGCCGGACCAGCGCGCCGGGCACGGGTCACGCCTGCTGGCGGCCGCGGTGGACCTGCTCCGCGCCGACGGTGCCGACCAGGTGCAGACGTGGGTGGTCGACGGGGACGCGGCGCGCGAGCGCTTCCTGTCCGGCGCCGGCCTCGGTCCCGACGGGCGCAGCCGCCGCCTCGCGACGGGTCCGGGACCCGACGAGGAGGCGCACGTGGTCACCGAGCGCCGCTGGTACGCCGGCATCTGAGCCGGGTCGCGCGCTGCGCGGCGGCCGTACCACCGGCGGCCCGGCGGACCCGGCCGCCCCGTCAGGGCAGGTCCGCGGCCGCGCCCTTGCCCCGGTGCAGCCGGCTGGCGGTGCGTAGCGCCGCCCGTGCGCGTGACCGGTCCCCCGCCGCGTCGTACGCGAACGCGAGCCGGTACCAGCCACGCCAGTCACCGGGGTCCGCCTCGACCTGCTCGCGGTGGGGGCCGAACGCGGCCCGCGCCGCGGCCCGGTCGATGCGACCGCTCGGCGAGCGCGGCAGGTCGTCGACGGGCAGGTCCCCTGTCGCGGCCAGCTCGTCGGCCATGCGCTGCACGTCCAGCGCCAGCAGCCACTCCCGCGTGATGAGGGCGAGCACCAGCAGCGGCGCCACCAGCAGCGCCACGCCCAGCACGATGCCGACCGTCTGCCCGGTGCCGATCAGCTGCACGGCACGCAGCGCGACCAGCCAGACGTAGATCGCCAGGAGCGCCGTCAGCGCGACCGCAGCGAGCAGACCGGTGCGGCGACGGCGTGCCGCGGGTCCGTCGGTCATGCGGGGAGGTCGAGCAGGTGATCGAGGCCGACGGTGAGCCCGGGACGGTCCGCCACCCGGCGCACGGCGAGCAGGACCCCGGGCATGAAGCTGGTCCGGTCGAACGAGTCGTGCCGGATCGTCAGCATCTCGCCGGGGTTGCCCAGCAGGATCTCCTCGTGCGCGACGAGGCCCCGCAGGCGCACGGCGTGCACCCGCACACCGTCGACGTCCGCGCCCCGTGCCCCGTCCAGCGCCTGGGCGGTCGCGTCCGGGACGGGCCCGAGGCCCGCGGCGGCGCGCGCCGCGGCGATGCCCTGGGCGGTGTGCCGCGCGGTGCCCGACGGTGCGTCGACCTTGTCGGGGTGGTGCAGCTCGACGACCTCGGCGGACTCGAACCAGCGGGCCGCCTGCCGTGCGAACGTCATGGCCAGGACCGCGCCGAGCGCGAAGTTGGGTGCGACCACGACGCCGATGCCGGGGGCCCGGGTCAGGTGGTCGTGCACCCGCCCGAGCGAGGCCTCGTCCCAGCCGGTCGTCCCCACGACGGCGTGCACGCCCTGGTCCACCAGGGTGTGCACGTGCTGCTCCGTCACGGCGGGCACCGTGAAGTCGACCGCGACCTGCGCACCGGCGTCGGTCACGGCGCGCAGGTCGTCACCCGCGTCGAGGGCGGCCACCAGCTCGAGGCCGTCGGCCCCCTGCACGGCGCGCACGGTCTGCGCCCCCATGCGCCCGGAGGCGCCCAGCACGGCCACGCGGATCGGTTCGCTCACGGCAGGTCACCCTAGTCGCCACGCACCCGCGGGTCGCGGCGCGTCCGCGGCCCGCACGCCTGCGACCGGGGGCTCTCCCGCACCGGCCACGACGCACCACGTCGCCTCAGTGCGCGAGCGCGCCGGGACCGAACCGCTGCGCGAGGTGCTCCGCGAGCCGCCGCAGCTCGACGGGCGGCAGCCCGGTGAACCGCTCCACCTCACGAGGCTGGTAGCCCGCCGCGACGTACCACTCGATCGCCGCGACCGTCGCGGCCGCGTCGACCGGTCCGGCCCCCACGGCCTCCCGCACGAAGGTGCTGAACCGCACGGCGGAGAGGTACTGCGCCGGGCTCGTGCCCAGCAGGTGGCTGCACCACCGGTGCAGCTCTCCCAGGCTGGTGCCCACCTCCCGCGCGACGTCGGTCGCCCGCACCAGGCCACGACGCTCGTCGACGAACGCCAGCGCGTCGTCGAGGTGGTCGAGGTCCGCGCTGCTGCGGCGGGGCCGGGCAGCCAGCGCCCCGAGGACCGTCGCCACCGCCGCGTCGTCCGCCCCCGCGGCGAGCTGCTCCCCGGCCGTGGCCAGGCTGCTCTCGTCGAGCACCTCCGTGGGCGCCAGCCACGTGTCGGCCGTCGGGCGCTCCTCCCGCAACCGCGCGAGGCCGGCGGGGTGCAGCTGCACCCCCAGCCGGGCCACCGGGCCGGTCTGCTCACCGACGACCGCGTGGGTCCAGGCGCCCCGGACCCCGTCGCGGTCGGGCGTCCGCTCCCCGGTCAGCGGCTCGACGACCGAACCGCCGCCACCGCGCACGATCTGCAGCAGGCCGCGACCGTCCGGGAGCAGGACCTCGGCGTGCGCGCGGCCCGCGGCGTGGCGGGCGACCCAGGCGTGCTCGGCCACCCCCGCGAGGGCGCTCGGCACGGGGAACCGACGGTAGGAGTCCACGGCGACGGGCATGCCCCATCATGCCCCGATCCCGGGGCACGACGGGACCGGTCAGTCCCCGAAGGGACCGACGCGCACCACGCTGCGCGGCGCGGCGGCGAGCTCACCGGCCAGCGCCTGGACCTGCTGCGCCGTGACCGCACGGACGCGCGCCAGCGACTCGTCGATGTCGAGCAGCTCGCCGTGCACCAGCTCGGCCTTGCCCAGCCTGCTCATGCGCGACCCGGTGTCCTCCATGCCGAGCACCAGCCCGCCGCACAGCTGGCCGATGCTGCGGGACAGCTCGGCCGCCCCCATCGGCTCGTCCGCCATGCGCTCGAGCTCCTGCACCATGAGCGCCGTGACCTCGTCGACCCGCGCCGGCGTGCAGCCCGCGTACAGGCCGAACAGGCCCGTCTCGGCGTGACCGCTGGCGAACGAGTAGGTCGAGTAGGCCAGCCCGCGCTTCTCCCGGACCTCCTGGAACAGCCGCGAGGACATGCCCCCGCCCAGGGCGGCGTTCAGCACCGAGAGCACGAACCGCCGCTCGTCGGTCGCGTTCAGGCACGTGCCGCCGACGATGACGTTCGCCTGCTCGGTCGTGCGACGGATCGTCAGCTCCGCGCCGGCCGTCGGCGCCGACGTCGCACCCACGCGGCGCCCGGCGGGCACGTCGGTGGCGCCCAGCTCCCAGCCGCCCGTGCGCAGTGCCGCCTCGACCTGCGCGCACAGCGCGTCGTGGTCGACACCGCCGGCGGCCGTCACCACGAGGGTCTCGGGCCGGTAGTGCTCGCGGTAGTGCTCCCAGACCGCGTCGCGCGGCACCGAGCGGATCGTCTGCGGCGTGCCGCCGATGGGCCGCCCGAGCGGGGTGTCCCCGAAGACCGCGGTGGCGAACTGCTCGTGGGCGACGTCCGACGGGTCGTCGTCGTTCATCGCGAGCTCCTCGAGGATCACCCCGCGCTCGGTCTCGAGCTCGGCGGGGTCGAGCCGCGCCGACGTCACCATGTCCGCGATGACGTCCACCGCCATCGGGACGTCCGTGTCCAGCACCCGCGCGTAGTAGCACGTGTGCTCCTTGCCGGTGGCGGCGTTGGCCTCACCACCGACGGCGTCGAACGCCTCCGCGATGTCCATCGCGGTGCGCCGCGCCGTGCCCTTGAACAGCAGGTGCTCGAGGAAGTGCGTCGAGCCGAAGTGGCCCGACGTCTCGTCCCGGGACCCGACGCCGACCCAGGCGCCGACGGTCGCCGAGCGCATGCCGGGCATGTGCTCGGTGAGGACCCGGACGCCGCCGGGCAGGACGGTGCGCCGCACGGCGGCGGCACCCTCCTGCCCGACGACCAGCTCCGCACCCGGCGAACCGGGTGCGACGAGCGGGAGCTGCTGCGGCACGTCAGGCGTCGGCGGTCGCCGGCTCGGCGGCCTGGTCGCCGCCCTCACCCTGGGACTCGTCGAGCACCGCGTGCAGCGAGAGCTTGCCGCGCGGGTCGATCTCGCCGATCTCGACCTGGACCTTCTGGCCGATGGCCAGCACGTCCTCGACGTTCTCGACGCGCTTGCCGCCGACCAGCTTGCGGATCTGCGAGATGTGCAGCAGACCGTCCTTGCCGGGCGACAGCGAGATGAACGCGCCGAACGTCGTCGTCTTCACCACGGTGCCGACGAAGCGCTCGCCGATCTCGGGCATGTGCGGGTTCGCGATCGCGTTGATCGCGGCCCGTGCGGCCTCCGCCGACGGTCCGTCGGTGGCGCCGATGTAGACCGTGCCGTCGTCCTCGATGGAGATGTCGGCGCCGGTCTCCTCCTGGATCTGGTTGATCATCTTGCCCTTCGGGCCGATGACCTCGCCGATCTTGTCGACCGGCACCTTCACCGAGATGACGCGCGGGGCGAACGGGCTCATCTCGTCCGGCACGTCGATCGCCTCGGCGATGACGTCGAGGATCGCGAGGCGAGCCTCCTTCGCCTGGGTCAGCGCGCCACCGAGCACCGAGGCGGGGATGCCGTCGAGCTTGGTGTCGAGCTGGATGGCCGTGACGAACTCGCGCGTGCCGGCGATCTTGAAGTCCATGTCGCCGAACGCGTCCTCGGCGCCGAGGATGTCGGTGAGCGCCGCGTAGCGGGTCTCACCCTCGACCGTGTCGGACACCAGGCCCATGGCGATGCCGGCGACGGGTGCGCGCAGCGGCACACCGGCGTTGAGCAGCGACAGGGTCGCGGCGCAGACCGAGCCCATGGACGTCGAGCCGTTGGAGCTCAGCGCCTCGGAGACCTGGCGGATCGCGTAGGGGAAGTCCTCGCGGGCCGGCAGCACCGGGACGATCGCACGCTCGGCGAGCGCGCCGTGGCCGATCTCGCGGCGCTTCGGCGAGCCGACGCGGCCCGTCTCGCCCGTGGAGAACGGCGGGAAGTTGTAGTGGTGCATGTAGCGCTTGCGCGTCTCGGGCGACAGCGAGTCGATCTGCTGCTCCATGCGCAGCATGTTCAGCGTGGTGACGCCGAGGATCTGCGTCTCGCCGCGCTCGAAGAGCGCCGAGCCGTGCGTGCGGGGCAGCACCTCGACCTCGGCCGACAGCGTGCGGATGTCGCGCAGCCCGCGGCCGTCGATGCGGAAGCCGTCGGTGAGGATGCGCTGGCGGATCAGCTGCTTCTGCACCGAGCGGTACGCGGCGGAGATCTCCTTCTCGCGACCCTCGAACTGCTCCGCGAGCTCGCCCTGGACCTCGGCCTTGATCTCGTCGAGGCGGCTCTCGCGCTGCTGCTTGTCCGCGATCGTCAGCGCGTCCGACAGACGCGCCGTGGCGGCCTGCTCGACGGCGGCGAGGGCGTCCGGCTGGTAGTCCGGGAACGTCGGGAAGACCTGCGTCTCCTTGGCGGCCTGACCGGCGAGCTGCTGCTGCGCCTCGGCCAGCGCGCGGATGGACGGCTTGGCGGCCTCGAGGCCTTGCGCCACGACGTCCTCGGTCGGCACGGTGCCGCCGCCGCCGTGGATGAGGTTCCAGGCACCCTCGGGCGCCTCGGCCTCGATCATGGCGATCGCGACGTCGTCACCGACGATGCGGCCGGCGACGACCATGTCGAACGTCGAGCGCACGCGCTCGGAGTAGCGCGGGAACGCGACCCACTGGCCGTCGACGAGCGACAGGCGCGTCGCGGCGACCGGGCCGGAGAACGGCAGGCCGGACAGCTGGGTCGACATCGACGCCGCGTTGATCGCGAGCACGTCGTACGCGTCGTCGGGGTTGATCGACAGGACCGTCACGACGACCTGCACCTCGTTGCGCAGACCCTTGACGAACAGGGGGCGCAGGGGGCGGTCGATCAGGCGGCAGGCGAGGATCGCCTCGGTCGAGGGACGACCCTCGCGACGGAAGAACGAGCCGGGGATCTTGCCGGCGGCGTACTGCCGCTCCTCGACGTCCACCGTGAGCGGGAAGAAGTCGAACTGCTCACGCGGGTGCTTGCCGGCCGTGGTGGCCGACAGCAGCATCGTGTCGTCGTCGAGGTACGCGACGGCGGCACCGGCGGCCTGCTTGGCCAGCCTGCCGGTCTCGAAGCGGACGGTGCGGGTGCCGAAGCGACCGTTGTCGATCGTGGCCTCGGCGAACTGGATCTCGGGACCCTCCATGGGTGCCCTCCTTGTTCTCGAAGGCGCCGCCCTGCCCCGCGGCGGTCTTCGACCGTGGCGCCCGGACACGTGTTCCGGGGGCCACTACCGAGGACCGGACGAGCGGGGTCGGCGCGGTGGTTGTGCTGGTCGTGCGGTGGTGCGGGTGGTGCGTGTCGTGCTGACCCGCGTCAGGCCGTCCGTGAGGACGGGGCCCGACGCAGGACCAGCCCGGACCGACACGGTCCGGGCTGGTGCGGGTCGTTCAGCGGCGCAGGCCGAGGCGCTCGATGAGCGCGCGGTAGCGGTTGATGTCGACCTTCTGCAGGTAGCCGAGCAGCCGGCGACGGCGCCCGACGAGCAGCAGCAGCCCGCGGCGGCTGTGGTGGTCGTGCTTGTGGGTCTTCAGGTGCTCCGTGAGGTCCTTGATCCGCTGCGTCAGGACCGCGATCTGGACCTCCGGCGAACCGGTGTCACCCTCGTGGGTGGCGTACTCGGTCATGATGGACTGCTTGGTGGCAAGGTCGAGCGGCACAGGGTCTCCTCAGGATTCTCGTTGCGCGGTGCGCCGGGGCATGTCCACCCGGGCTCTCTCGGTCCGCGGCCGGTCGTACGGCTCGCCCAGACTACCAGGACACGCCGCTCACCTCGTCATGCGGTGCCAGGGGCACCCGTACGGAGCTCGCTGCGGACGTCGCGCACGTCCTGCGCCATCTGCTCCAGCAACGCGTCGACCGTGTCGAAGCGCACCGTGGGGCGCAGCCGCGCGACGAGCTCGAGCACGACCTCCTCGTCGTACAGGTCCAGGTCGGTGCGGTCGAGCACGTAGGCCTCGACCCGGCGTCCACGGCCACCGAAGGTCGGGTTGGTGCCGATCGAGACGGCGACGGGCAGGAGGCGGTCGGCGGCCGGCACCGGCAGCTCGTCGGGGCGGCGCTCCGCACGCCGCAACCACCCGGCGTAGACGCCGTCCGCGGGCACCATGCCCACCGTGTCACCGAGGTTGGCGGTCGGGTACCCCAGCTCGCGCCCGCGCGCGTCGCCGTGCACCACGACGCCCCGGACGCGGTGCAGCCGGCCGAGCACCTGCGCCGCCTCCTCGACCTCACCGCGCGCCAGGAGCTCACGCACCCACGTCGAGGACCAGCGTCGGTGCGCGGGAGTGTCCTCGACCGCCCCGCCGGGACGCACGTCGTCGATGACGTCGACCGTGAACCCGTACCGCTCCCCCAGCCGGCGCATCGTCGTCAGGTCGCCCGCGTTCTGCCAGCCGAACCGCACGTCGTGGCCGACGACGACCGTGCGCGCCCGCAGCGCCGCCACCAGGTAGCGCTGCACGAACTCCTCGGGGCTCTGGCGCGCGAACGCGAGCGTGTACGGCACGAGCAGGACCGCGTCCAACCCGGTGGCCGCGAGCAGCTCGAGCCGGTCCGCGTCGCCGAGCAGCAGCTCGGGCGCCTCGTCCGGACGGTGGACCTGGGCGGGGTGAGGCGTGAACGTCACGGCCACCGCGTGCGCACCGACCGCGCGCGCGTCGTCGACCATGCGGGTCAGCACCGCGACGTGCCCGCGGTGGACGCCGTCGAAGTTCCCGAGCGTCACCACGGACGGCCCCCACCCGGGGGGCACCTGCGACACGTCGGTCCAGACCTGCACACCAGCTCCCGTCCACCGCACCCGCCCGTCGCGGGTCCCGGCGGACAAGCCTGCCACGACGCGGGGGCCGCACGGCACCGCCGGCCCCGGGCGGACGTGCCCGGGGCCGGCGGACCGCGTCAGCGGCCGAACCGCGGCGTGAGGCGGGCGCCGTCGGTCACGGCCGTGCCGGCGGGGTTGCGGAACACCGCGCGGTACTCCGTCCCGAGGGCGAGCGGCGTCACCAGCACGCGCAACGTGCTGCTGCGGGCGAAGGGCACCGGGAGCCACGGGCCCCTCCCCCAGCGCCACTGCCACTGCACGGTGGGTGCGGGCTGCCCGCTGGCGGCGGCCGTGAACTCCACGAAGGTGCCGACCCGACCGGCCGTGTCGGTGGGGTGCCGGACGACGGACGGCGCCCGCTGGGGCACCAGCAGGCGTGCGCCGGTGGTGGTGACGGTGCCCGAGGCGTTGGTGAACACCGCCCGGTACTGCGCACCGGCGTTCGCCGACGTGGCGACGACCTGCAGGGTGGTGCCCGTCGCACCGGGCACGTCCCGCCACGTCCCGCCGGAGCGGACCTGCCAGCGCACGTCGGGCGCCGGGACACCGGTCGCGGCCGCCGTGAACGTCGCCATCGTCCCCAGCGCGGCCGTCACGTCGACCGGCTGCGTGGTGACCACCGGGGCGACCGCGGCGGGCGCGCCGTCCTGCTGGTCCGCGGCGAAGGACGCGACCCAGGAGAGCGACGAGTTCCAGTTGACCGTGATCTCGTTGGACGCCCACGAGCTGATCTCGTCCAGGTAGCACGTCGCGGGGGCGCAGTCCTCGGGGAGCGTCGCCTGCATGGTGGGGTCCCACGTGCTGCGGATCGAGTTGGGCCCCCCGGCCAAGGACCCCTTCGGCGGGTTGGGCAGGGACGGGTCGAGCTGGTGCGCGAACCAGCGCGAGTGCTGGTTCTGCGAGGAGACCGTGCCCCAGCCGGTCACGTACGACCGGTTGAGCGCGTTGCGACCGAACAGGTAGTCGAGCCCCTCCAGGGTCCCCTGCAGGTAGGACTCGTCGCCCGTGAGGTCGTACGCCGTCGCGACCACCACGAGGACGTTGGTCACCGACGAGTTCGAGCCCCAGTCGTAGACCCCGCCGGTGGGCGAGTAGACCGAGCCCCAGGGCTGCTGCGCCTGGGCCGCGAGGTACCGGTCCGCGGCGGCCACGACGGACGCGCGCACCTCGGCACGGTCGGGCAGCCCGTTCGGGACCGTCGCGAGCGTGAGGCGGCCCAGCGCGGCGGTGCCACCCCAGAAGAACCCGCCCGGCCCGAAGACGTCACCGGTGTGGTGCGGGCTCGCGGTGACGTCCGCCGCGTAGCGGTCGTCCCCGGTCGTGACGTACAGCTCGGCCGCCGCCCAGTAGAACTCGTCGCTGACGTCCGCGTCGTCGTAGGGGCCGCCGCCGTCGCTGCCGGCCGCGGCGGGCGCGTACACGTCGGGGTGCGCGAGCGCCGCCTCGTACGTGCTGCGCGCCGTCGTCAGGAGCGTCGCGGCGAACTCCGGGTCGATGTCGGCGAACAGCCGTGCACCCTGCGCGGCGACCGCCGCGAGGTTGAGCGTCGCCGCGGTGGACGGGCGGTGCAGGGAGCGTGCCTGCGGGTCGTCGGCCGGGGCCAGCGGCAGGCCCGTCCAGCCCTCGTCGTGGATCTTGTGGTGCACCATGCCGGCGTACTCACCGGAGGGGGCCACCATCGTCAGCATCCACTCGAGCTCCCAGCGTGCCTCGTCCAGCACGTCGGGCACGCCGTTGCCGTGCTCGGGAAGGTCGAGCGTGCCGTCGTCGAGCGCACCGGCGCGGGCACCGGGCGCGGTCAGCGTGCGCTCGTACGTCGAGAGCAGCTGGGCGACGGCGATGCCGCCGTTGACGACGTACTTGCCGTGGTCCCCCGCGTCGTACCAGCCGCCGGTGACGTCGAGCGTGTAGTCGCAGGTCCAGCCGTCGTAGTAGTCGCGCGGGCCGATGCACGGCACGTCGGTGTCGCCCTGGTTGGGGGCGACCCCCACGTGCCCGGCCTCCCGGGCGTACTCCTCGCCGACGATCGAGGCCTCGATGTCGATGCCCGACCGCGCCAGGTAGAAGTAGTTCAGCGCGTCGTAGCGGAGCTGGGAGTAGAGGTCCTTCGCGATCGCGAACGGGTGGCTCGTCTCACCGTCGGCGACGAGGGTGAGGTCCGCCCCGGTGGTCGTGACGTCGGAGAAGTCGATCACGTGGACGTTCTCGCCCGACGACGCGTCCGGGCCGACCGGCTCGGACCGGCCCTGCGCGACCTGCTCGCCGTCCGCGTCCAGCAGCTGCCAGCCGACCGCCTCGGTCGCGTCGGTGACGAGCGTCGCGCGCTTGACCGCCTGCGGCAGGTAGCCGACCTGGTTGACGCGGACCCGCGGACCGGTGTCCGGCTCGTAGGGCGGCGGCGGCGTGGCGGACGTGCTCAACGAGACCTCCGAGAGGCAGAACGTGTACGGCGCGGCCTTGCCGAGGTGGATCGCGACCTGACCGGGCGCGTCACCGTCGGCGGGGAACGTCAGCCCCGCGGTGAAGGGGTACGACAGTGTGGTGCGCTCCTCGGTCAGCGGGGCCGCCGACTGCTCGAACGCGGTGCGGTACGCGCCGCCGCCCTCACCGACGATCACCCGGACGGGCGTCGCGGGCTCCGTGCGCCCCGTCAGGGACAGCACATAGCTCTCGCCCTCCTCGATCGGCAGGCCGGTGAACGACAGGCCCGCGTCCCAGGGGTTGACGTTGCCGCCGGGCACCTCGACGCACATCTCACCGTCGGCGAACGTCGGGTCACCCGTCCCGTACAGCCCCCAGGGGCCCAGGTCCTCGGCGAACGACGTGTGCGGCAGCAGCTCGCTGTCGCTGCTCAGCGACACGTCGTCGAGGCAGAACGTCCACGCCTCGTCGGCGAAGCCGCCCAGCTGGAAGGCGATCTGCCCCTCGGGCGCCTCGTCGGTCGGCGTGGCGGGGTACGACGCGGTGGCGGTGAACGTCTCCTCGACCGCCGTCGGCTCGGCGGTGAGCGCCGGGCTCGTGTCGAGCACGGTGCCGTACGGCGCGCCGTTCTGGCCGACCAGCGCGCGGATCGTCACGTCGGTGGTCGCCCGGGCCGTGTAGGCGAGCGTGTACGTCGTGTCCTGCTCCACGGCCACGCCGTTGAGCACCACGCCGACGCCGTACTGCGCCGACCCGGCGGGCACGTCCACGCACAGCGCGCCGCTGCTCGTGTCGATCCCGCCGTCGGTGCCGTACGCGATCCACGCGCCGGGTCCGTCGTCGAAGGTGTCGTCGACCGCGACCGCCGGCAGCAGACCGACCGCCGCGAGCACCGCCGCGCTGCCGATCGCCGTCGCCGCGCGCGCCGCGCGTCGTGTCGTTCGAGAAACCACGTCGTCTCCCCGGGGTGACTAGAAGCGCTCCCACACCTCGGCGTGCCGGGCGCCCGTCCTGCGGGCGACAGGCTACGGGCGAACCGGACGAACCGGAAGCCACGGCCGGGGCCCGCCCGGCCGCGAATCGTTTCGTCCCCTCCCGTTGCAGGTCAGGACGCCGGCGCGAACACCACCGCGGGCCGCAGGCGCCCACCCCGCCGTTCCACGACCGCGACGAGCGTCCCGTCGGGCGCGATAGCCGCCAGCGGGCCGCCCGGAGCATCGGGAGCGTCGGGAGCGTCGACGCCCTGCCCGTAGGACAGCGCCCGCGCCTCCGGCTCCGTGAGCTCCCGCACGGGCAGCACACCGCGGGCCGCCTCCGCGAGCGGCACCACGGTCACCGCCACGTCGTCCGGCGTCGCACCGAGCTCGTCGAGGGTGCGCGCCTGCCCCAGCCCGAACCCGCCGACGCGTGTGCGACGCAGGGCCGTGAGGTGCCCGCCGACGTCGAGGGCGTCACCGAGGTCCCGCGCCAGCGCCCGCACGTACGTCCCCGACGAGCAGGTGACCTCGACGTCGACGTCCAGCACCGGCACGCCGTCGTCGACGTCGGGCCGCGCGGCCACGACCTCGAACCGGGCCACGCGCACGGGCCGCGCGGCCAGCTCGACGTCCTCACCGGCGCGCACGCGCGCGTAGGCGCGCTGCCCGTCGACCTTGATCGCCGACACCGCGCTGGGGACCTGGCGGATGTCGCCGGTCAGCGCCGCCACGCGCGCGAGCAGCTCGGCGCGCGCGACCGCCGACGCGTCGACCCGGGCCACGACCTCACCCTCCGCGTCGTCCGTCGTGGTGGCCACGCCCAGGCGCACGGTCGCCGCGTAGTCCTTGTCCGCCCCGGTGACGTACGTGAGCAGCCGGGTGGCCCTGCCGATGCCGAGGACCAGGACACCGGTCGCCATGGGGTCGAGCGTCCCGGCGTGCCCGACCTTGCGGGTCGACGCCAGCCGCCGCACGCGCGCGACCACGTCGTGACTCGTCCACCCCGCGGGCTTGTCGACCACGAGGAGCCCGTCGGCGGCGGTCGGCCGGCGGGGCCCGGCCTGCCGGGCGTCACCCCGGCGCGCGGGGGCGCTCATGCGGACACCGGGACGTGGTGCGGTGCGGTCGGCATCCGGCCAGGCTAGCGGCGGACCCACGGCGTGCCGCACGCGGGTGCGTCCACCGCTGCCCCGGGGACACCGCACCGGGACGTCGGGCGGGCGGGCAGCGCGACGACGCCGGGACGACGCCGGAACGACGCCACGACGACATGGGAGACGGGCCGGCGACCACGACGGGCCCCGCGCCGGCACGTGGCCGTGGCGCGGGGCCCGTCGAGGGGTGCTCAGTCGGTGCCGGTCTCGTCGTCGTCGCGACGGTACGGGTCGGCCTCGCCGGCGTACCGGGCGCTCGCGGCGAGCCGTGCCACCTCGGCGTCCCGCCGGGCCGCCTCGGACAGCGCCTCCTCGAGGTGCGCCGCCGTCTCCGGCACCGCGTCGAGGTGGAAGGCCAGCGTCGGCGTGAGACGGATGCCCGTCTGCTTGCCGACCTCCGACCGGATGAGGCCCTTGGCGCTCTCGAGCGCCTTCGCGGACCCCTCACGGGCCTCCTCGTCACCGAGGACCGTGTAGTACACGTCCGCGTGCTGCAGGTCGCCGGTGACGCGGACGTCGGTCACCGTCACGAACCCGAGGCGCGGGTCCTTGACCCGCGTGTCGATCATCTGCGCGACCACCTGCTGGACCCGCTCGGCCAGCTTGCGCGCCCGTCCTGTGTCGGCCATGCCGCCACCTTTCCCTAGCCCTCCTCACCGCAAGGGTGACGAGGGGTGACGAACTGACGAGGACGATCGGAGGGAGGGACGGCGGGCCGTGCGGCCCGCCGTCCCTCCCGTCAGGTCGTCCGAGGGACGACCTCACGATCGTCAGCTGCGCGGCTTCTCGCGCATCTCGAAGGTCTCGATGACGTCCTCGAGCTGCAGGTCGTTGAACGACCCGAGGCCGATACCGCACTCGTAGCCCTCGCGGACCTCGGTCGCGTCGTCCTTGAACCGCTTGAGCGACTCGATCGTGAGGTTGTCCCCGATGACCTTGCCCTTGCGGAGCACGCGCGCCTTGGTGTTCCGGCGGATCTCGCCGGAGCGCACGATGCACCCGGCGATGTTGCCGAACTTCGAGGAGCGGAAGATCTCGCGGACCTCGGCGCTGCCGAGCTGCGCCTCCTCGTACTCCGGCTTGAGCATGCCCTTGAGGGCCGCCTCGACGTCGTCGATCGCCTGGTAGATGACCGAGTAGAAGCGCACGTCGACGCCCTCGCGGTCCGCCAGCTCCTCGACACGCGGCGCCAGCTTCACGTTGAAGCCGATGATGATCGCGTTGTCGACCGTCGCCAGGTTGACGTCGTTCTGCGTGATGGCACCCACACCGCGGTGGATGACGCGCAGGTCGACCTCGTCCCCGACGTCGATCTTGAGCAGCGCGTCCTCGAGCGCCTCGACGGCACCGGACACGTCGCCCTTGAGGACCAGGTTGAGGGTCTCGACCTTGCCCTGCTGCAGCGCCTGCGTGAAGTCCTCGAGGCTGATGCGCTTGCGGCGCTTGGCCAGGAGGGCGGCACGCTCGGCCGACTCACGCTTCTCGGCGATCTGACGCGCGGTGCGCTCGTCGGGCGCCACGAGGAACGTGTCGCCCGCGCGGGGCACCGAGGACAGACCGAGCACCTGCACGGGACGGGCCGGGCCCGCCTCGGTGAGGTTCTCGCCGTGCTCGTCGAGCATGGCGCGCACGCGGCCGTGGGCCGTGCCGGCGACGATCGCGTCACCGACGTGCAGCGAACCGGACTGGACCAGCACCGTCGCGACCGCACCGCGGCCCTTGTCGAGGTTCGCCTCGATGGCGACGCCGCGCGCGTCCTTGTCGGGGTTCGCCCGCAGGTCGAGGGCCGCGTCCGCGGTGAGCAGGACGGCCTCGAGCAGCTGGTCGATCCCCTGGCGCTGCTTGGCGGAGACGTCGACGAACATCGTGTCGCCGCCGTACTCCTCGGCCACCAGGTTGTACTCGGTGAGCTGCTGGCGGATCTTGTCGGGGTTGGCCCCCTCCTTGTCCACCTTGTTGACCGCGACGACGATCGGCACGTTGGCCGACTGCGCGTGGTTGAGCGCCTCGATCGTCTGGGGCATCACGCCGTCGTCCGCCGCGACCACGAGGATCGCGATGTCGGTGACCTGGGCACCACGGGCACGCATGGCGGTGAACGCCTCGTGACCCGGGGTGTCGATGAAGGTGATGGCCCGCTCGACGCCCTCGTGCTCGGCGCGCACCTGGTACGCACCGATGTGCTGGGTGATGCCGCCGGCCTCGCCCGCGACGACGTCCGTGGACCGGATGGCGTCGAGGAGCTTGGTCTTGCCGTGGTCGACGTGACCCATGACGGTGACGACCGGGGGCCGTGCCTCCAGGACCTCGTCGCCCTCGGCCTCGAGCTCGGCCTCCAGGTCGATGTCGAAGGCCCCGAGCAGCTCGCGGTCCTCCTCCTCGGCCGACACCATCTCGATGACGTAGCCGAGCTCGGACGCGAGCGCACCGAAGGTGTCCTCGTCGAGCGACTGCGTCGCCGTCGCCATCTCACCGAGGTGGAACAGCACGGTGACGAGCGAGGCCGGGTTGGCGTCGATCTTGTCGGCGAAGTCGTTCAGCGACGAGCCGTGACGCAGGCGCACGACCGTCTTGCCGTTGCCGCGCGGGACGGACACGCCGCCCAGCGACGGCGCCTGCATCTGCTCGAACTCCTGGCGCTTCGCCCGCTTGGACTTGCGCCCACGGACGGGGCGACCACCGGCGCGACCGAACGCACCCTGGGTGGAGCCGCGACCGGCACCGCCGGGACGACCGCCACCGCCGGGACGACCGGCGAAGCCGCCACCGCCACCGGGGGCGCCGCCACCGGGACGGGCGCCGTACCCGCCGCCGCCACCGCCGGGACGACCGCCACCGCCGCGGCCGGCCGGGGCCGGACGCTCACCGGGGCGACCGACGCCGCTCTGCGTGCGACCGGGCATCATGCCCGGGTTGGGGCGCGGGCCACCGGGACGCGGACCGCCGGGGCGGGGACCGCCGGGGCGCTCGCCGGCAGCCGCCGCGGGCGCACCCTCGGCGGGTGCGGGACGGCGGTCACCGGGACGCGGCATGCCCTGCGAGGGGGCGAACGGGTTGTTGCCCGGACGCGGGCCGCCGGGACGCGGACCGCCGGGGCGCTCGCCCTGGCGGGGCATGCCCTGGGCCGGGGCGAACGGGTTGTTGCCCGGACGTGCCGCGGGACGCGGGGCACCGGGACGGGCACCGCCCTGGCCACCGGACTGCGGCGGACGGGGTGCGCCGGGACGGGCGCCCTGCGGGGCCGACTGCGACGGACGGGCACCGGGGTTGGCCGGTGCGGCCGCGCGCGGGGCCGGGGACTGGGCGGCGGGCGCCTGCGGGGCCGGAGCCTGGGGCGCCGGGGCCTGCGCGGCCGGGGCCTGCGGTGCCGGAGCCTGCGGGGCCGGGGCCAGGGGTGCCGGGGCCTGCGGTGCTGCCGCGGCCGGCGCCGGAGCGGCCGGTGCGGGAGCGGCAGGTGCCGCGGGACGCGCCGGTGCCGGGGCGGGCGTGCCCCCGGACGGTGCGGCCGCCTGCGGCGCGGCGGGGCGCGCGGGTGCGGCGGGCTTGCCGGAGCCGCCCACCGGGTACGTGTCGCGCAGCTTGCGCACGACGGGGGGCTCGATCGTCGATGACGCCGAGCGGACGAACTCTCCGAGCTCGTTGAGCTTGGTCATGATGGTCTTGCTGTCGACCCCGAGCTCCTTCGCGAGCTCGTAGACGCGGACCTTGGCCACATCTCTCCTGTCCTGGTCCGCCCGGACAGGGTCGGACCGTCGTTAGTGCGAGGTACTCATCGCTGGGTACTCATCGGTGCGTGCTCATCGGGTAGCCATCGGCTTCCAACCCGCTTTCCCGGTCGACGGTCGGTACCGGAGTCGGTCCCGGCACCGTGGTGCTGTGCTGTGGCTGATCCTGCACGGCGAGCCGCGTGACGACCTGCTCCACGACATCGACCCCCAGGGGGCCGGTGTGCCGCAGCGCCCGGCCGAAGGCCCGCCGTCGTACGGCGAGCTCGAGGCAACGCTGGTCGGGGTGCAGCCACGCACCCCGGCCCGGCATCCGGCGGCGCTCGTCCACCACGAGCACGGGATCTCCCGCGCCGTCGTCGGACAGCACCACCCTCAGCAGGGCCGACCTGAGGCCGGTCGCACGGCACCCCACACACGTGCGGACGGGACCCTGTTCGGGCGCCTGGGGCGCGGGATCGGGGTTCCGCCTGCTCGGCGAGGAGAGCCGGGCAGCCGGCCCAGCCTCAGCGAGTCTAGCGCGCCTGGTCACCGGACGGGACCGGACGCCCCCGCAGCCGGGTCGTCGGCACCGCGGGACGGCCCGGGTGCGGCGCCCTCCGCGGGCTCCGCGTCGGACCGGATGTCGATGCGCCAACCGGTCAGCTTCGCGGCCAGACGGGCGTTCTGACCCTCCTTGCCGATGGCGAGGGAGAGCTGGTAGTCGGGGACCACGACGCGTGCGGCACGGGCGACGGGGTCGACGATCGTGACGTCGAGCACACGTGCCGGGGAGAGCGCGTGGGCGATCATCTCGGCCGGGTCGTCGGAGTGGTCGACGATGTCGATCTTCTCGCCGTGGAGCTCGGCCATGACGGCGCGCACCCGCCCGCCCATGGGGCCGATGCAGGCGCCCTTGGCGTTGACGCCGGGCACGTTCGCACGCACGGCCATCTTGGTCCGGTGGCCGGCCTCGCGGGCCATCGCGGTGATCTCGACCGTGCCGTCGGCGATCTCCGGCACCTCCAGGGCGAACAGCTTGCGCACGAGGTTCGGGTGCGTGCGCGACAGCGTGATCTGCGGCCCGCGCTGACCGCGGGCGACGTCGAGCACGTAGGCGCGCAGCCGCTCGCCGTGCACGTAGCGCTCCCCCGGCACCTGCTCGTGCGCCGGCAGGACGGCTTCGACACCGCCGACGTCGACGAGCACGGTGCGCGGGTCGCGTCCCTGCTGGATGACGCCGCCGAGCACCTCGCCCGCCTTGCTGCGGAACGTGCCGAGCACCTGGTCGTCCTCGGCGTCGCGCAGGCGCTGCACGATGACCTGACGCGCGGTCGCGGTCGCGATGCGGCCGAAGCCCGCGGGGGTGTCCTCGTACTCCGGCGTGTCCGGCGTGCCGGGCTCTGCGTCCTCCGGCAGCGGGTCGCGTGCCCAGACGGTCACGTGACCGCTGCGCCGGTCCAGCTCGACCCGCGCGCGCGCCTGCGCGCCGGGCGTGCGGTGGTAGGCGGAGAGCAGCGCCTGCTCGATGGCCTCGACGAGCACGTCGAGGCTGATCTCCCGCTCGCGCTCGATGAGTCGCAGCGCCTGCATGTCGATGTCCACGTCAGCCCCTTCCTGCGCCGTCCCGAGAGACCGCGTCGTCGTCGTCCTCGGCGTCGCGCACTGCGGCGAGGTCCACCTGCACCCGTGCGTCACGCACGTCGTCCCAGGTCAGCGTCACGGGCGCGCCCTGCACGGGCCGACGGCCCTTGCCGGGGGCCGTCACCGGCACCACCACGAGGTCCGGCCGCTCGCCGTCGCCGACCTGCTCCAGGCGGCCGGTGAGCGTGCGCCCGTCGGTGCACCGCACCACGACGGTGCGCCCCCGGGCCCGCCGCCAGTGCCGTGCGGCCGTGAGCGGGCGCTCGGCGCCGGGGCTGCCGACCTCCAGCGTGTAGGCCGCGGGCAGCACGTCGGCGGCGTCGAGCGCGTCCGACACGGCGCGCGTGACGTCACCCACCCGGTCGAGGTCGAGCGTGCCCGGGTCCTCGTCGCGCAGGTCCACGACCACGCGCACGACCGTGCCGCGTCCGCTGCCGGCGACCTGGAGGTCGTCGAGCAGCAGACCGGCACCGGTCACGGCTGCCTCCACGATCTCCCGCACCCGGGGTGCGGTGGCTGGCGCGCCCATGACCCGGCCTCCTGTCGACTCTCCTGCACGGTGGGGCGCAGGCGGCGACCCTGTGACGTTGTGGAGCCAGCCTAACGACTCCCGGCGTCCCCACCGGACGTGCCGGGCCGTGGGCGGCGGGCATGGCAGGATCGCGCCCGATGGACCGCCACCCCACCCCACCCCCCGCACACCCGTCCACGCGCCGGCGCGCACCGCTGCTGCGCGTGGCGTCCGCCCTGCTGACGGGTGCGCTCGCGCTCGGCGGGTGCGGCGTGCGGCTCGAGTCACCGCCGCCGGCCGAGCCGTCCCCGGACGCGATCGAGCAGGTCCGGGCCCGGACGGTGGACGACGCCCTCGCGCTGGCCGACGCCGCGCGCGCCGCCGCACCGTCCGCCGACGAGGCGACCCGGACCGTCCTGGACGACGTCGCCGCGTTCTCGGACCGGCACGTCGAGGCCCTCGGCGGCGTCTACGACTCCGGGCTGCCGGACGCGACGCCCACGCCCGGGACCGCTGCGACGACGCCCGCGGTGACGGACGTCACCGGCGTGCTGGGCGCACTGGTGGACGACGCGGCGCGTGCGGCGGACGACGCGGACGACGTGCCGGACGGTGCGCTCGCCCGGCTGGTGGCGTCGGTGTCGGTGTCGCGCGACGCGCTGGCCGACCGGCTCGCGGCCGCGACGGGCGCGCCGCGCCCCGACCCGGCCCCCGCAGCGCCCGACGTGGCCGCGGGCACGGCGGCAGACGCCACCGCCGACCCCACGGCCGCGCCCACCGGTGAGGCGACCCCCGGTGACGCGACGCCCGCGGCACGGGACGGCGCGAGGGCCCTGGCGCTCGCGCACGACGAGGCCGCGTGGACGCTGGCCGTCCTCGCCGCCCGCGCTGCGGACGACCGGCGCGCCACCCTGCTGGCAGCCGCGGACGGGCACCGCCGGGCGTCGGACACGTGGGCGGCGACCGCCGGCGTCGTCGGCCGGCCGACCGACCCGCGCCGGGCCGCGTACGCCCTGCCCGGCGGGCTGGACGACCCGACGGTCGCCGACGCCCTGCCCCGCACGCTGGAGCAGGCCGTGGCCGACGCCTCCGCACAGGCCGTGGCCGACGCGCCGGCGGGGGCGCGGGCCGACGCGATCGCGTCGTTGCGCACGGCGACGGTCGCCGCGGTCGCCTGGGGCGCAGCCGCCGTCCCCTTCCCCGGCATGCCGGAGCTCGCGACCACCCCGGTGGGCTGACCGCCGGCACCGAGGCCGACGGTCGGCCCGGACGCGGGACGCCCGCCCGACCCGGCCGCTGAGGTCGGTCGAGCGGGCGTCGTCCCGATCGCGCCGGGGCGGGCGTCAGCCGGCGACCAGCTCGTCGACCATCTCGGCGACGCGGTCGGCCGCCGTGGCGACGGGGACCTGCTCGGGGGTGCCGCCGACCCGCGGCCGGACCTCGACCACGCCCTCGGCCAGGCCACGTCCGACGACCACGACGAGCGGGACGCCCAGCAGCTCGGCGTCGGCGAACTTCACACCGGGCGAGACCTTGGGCCGGTCGTCGTACAGCACCTCGACGCCGCGCGCCGACAGCGTCGTGGCCAGGGCCTCGGCCGCCTCGAAGACGGCGGCGTCCTTGCCCGTCGCCACGACGTGGACGTGCGCGGGCGCGACGTCGGCCGGCCAGGCGAGCCCGCGGTCGTCGTGGTTGGCCTCGGCGAGCGCGGCGAGCACGCGCGTGACGCCGATGCCGTAGGAGCCCATGGTGACGACCCGCGACTTGCCGTTCTGGTCGAGGACCGTCAGGCCGAGGGCCTGCGCGTACTTGCGACCCAGCTGGAAGATGTGGCCGATCTCGATGCCGCGCGCGAGCTCGAGCGGGCCCGACCCGTCGGGTGCGGGGTCGCCCGCGCGCACCTCGGCGGCCTCGACGGTGCCGTCGGCGGTGAAGTCGCGGCCGGCCACCAGGTCGAAGACGTGGCGTCCGGGCGCGTTCGCGCCCGTGATCCAGCGGGTGCCCGGCACCACGCGGGGGTCGAGGAGGTAACGCAGCGCGGTGCGCTCCTCGCCGTCCGCCACGGGCACGTTGGGCCCGAGCACGGACGGGCCGATGTACCCGCGGACGAGCTCGGGGTGCGCGGCGAAGTCGGCGTCCCCCGCGGGCTCGACCTCGGCGGGCGCGACGGCGGCCTCGAGCCGCTTGAGGTCGACCTCACGGTCGCCGGGCAGGCCGACGACGAGCAGCTCGCGCTCACCGGTGGGCTGCACGAGCGCCACGACGACGTTCTTCAGCGTGTCCGCGGCCGTCCACGGCCGGTCGTCCCGCGGCAGGCGCTCGTTGGCGAGCGCGACGAGCGAGTCGATCGTGGGCGTGTCCGGGGTGTCCTCGACGTGCGCGGCGGGCGCGGCGGACCAGTCGATCGCGTCGGGCACCACGGTGGTGACCGCCTCGACGTTCGCCGCGTACCCGCCGGGCGAGCGCACGAACGTGTCCTCGCCGATGGCCGTCGGGGTGAGGAACTCCTCGGACCGCGAGCCGCCCATGGCGCCGGAGGTCGCGGCGACGATGACGTACTCGAGCCCGAGCCGGTCGAAGATCCGCTGGTAGGCACCGCGCTGCGCCTCGTAGGACGCCGCCAGGCCCTCGTCGTCGACGTCGAACGAGTACGCGTCCTTCATGACGAACTCGCGGCCGCGGATGAGGCCGGCGCGGGGCCGGGCCTCGTCGCGGTACTTGGTCTGGATCTGGTAGAGCGCGAGCGGCAGGTCCTTGTACGAGGAGTACAGGTCCTTCACCAGGAGCGTGAACATCTCCTCGTGCGTGGGCGCGAGCAGGTAGTCGCCGCCCTTGCGGTCCTTGAGGCGGAAGATGTTGGGCCCGTACTCCGCCCACCGGCCCGTCGCCTCGTACGGCTCCTTGGGCAGGAGGGCCGGGAAGTGCACCTCCTGCGCGCCGATCGCCGCCATCTCCTCGCGGACCACCTGCTCGACCTTCGACAGGACCCGCAGACCCAGCGGCAGCCAGGTGTAGATCCCGGGGGCGGCGCGGCGGATGTACCCCGCGCGCACGAGCAGCCGGTGGCTGGCGACCTCGGCGTCGGCGGGGTCCTCGCGCAGGGTACGGAGGAACAGTGTGGACATGCGCAGGAGCATGGCGACGAGCCTAGTGCGCGTGCCGGGCGCGCACCGACGCTGCGCGGGCGTCGATGCCCGGCGCGCACCGGCGGACCGTGCGCGGGCGGCGGGGCGCCCCCCGGTGCGAGGATGACCCCGTGCCGGAGCTGCCCGAGGTCGAGGCGCTCGCGCAGCACCTGCGCGGGCGGACGGTCGGCCGCACCGTGACCCGCGTCGAGGTCGCGGCGATCAGTGCGCTCAAGACGTTCCGCCCCGCCCCGACCGCGCTGCGCGGTGGGCGGGTGACGGACGTGGCGCGGCACGGCAAGTGGCTGGACACCGCGGTGGACTCCCCTGCGGACGGTCCGCTGCACCTCGTGTGGCACCTCGCCCGTGCGGGCTGGGTCCGCTGGTACGACGACCTGCCGGAGCGGCCCGCGCGGCCCGGGAGGTCGCCGATCGCGCTGCGCGTCGGGTTCGACGACGGATCGGGCTTCGACCTGACCGAGGCGGGGACGCGCAAGCGGCTGGCCGTGCACGTCGTCGCGGACCCCGACGACGTGCCGGCGATCGCGACGCTCGGCGTCGAGCCGCTCTCGGACGAGTTCACGCCCGAGCGGCTGGGCGAGCTGCTCGCGGCACGCAACCAGCAGGTCAAGGGCCTGCTGCGGGACCAGGGCACGATCGCCGGCATCGGCAACGCCTACTCCGACGAGATCCTGCTGGTGGCCCGCACGAGCCCGTTCGCCCCCACCCGCTCCTACGACGAGGCCCGCACCCGCACGTTGCACACCGCGATCCGTGAGGTCCTCACGGAGGCGGTCGCGACCGCCTCGGGGCGCCCGGCCGCCGAGCTGAAGGACGCCAAGCGCCGCGGCATGCGCGTGCACGGCCGCACCGGCGAGCCGTGCCCCGGGTGGGACGGCACCCCGTGCGGGGACACGGTCCACGAGGTGTCCTTCGCGGACTCGTCGCTGCAGTACTGCCCCACGTGCCAGACCGGGGGCAAGCCGCTCGCGGACCGGCGCATGTCGCGGCTGCTGCGCTGACGCCGGCCGCCGGTCGCGGTGGCGCCCGGCCGGTCAGAACAGCACGGTGGCGTACGCGCCGACCTCGCGGAAGCCGACGGCCTCGTAGGCCCTCACGGCCCGGGTGTTGTAGCCGTTGACGTACAGGGACACGACGGGTGCGACGTCGGCGCGGGTCGCCCGGACGACTGCCGCCATCCCGCTCTCGGAGAGGCGCTCGCCGCGGCGCTCGGGGTCGACCCACACGCCCTGCACCTGGGCGACGCCACCGGCCACGGCCGGCACCTCGGCCTTGAACACGACCCGTGGCCGGCGCCACCCGCCCGAGCGGTCGACCAGCACGAAGGAGCGTCCCTCCTCGACGAGCCGGCGCACCCGCGTCTCGTACGGACCCCCCGGGCCGCTGGCCGGGGAGTACCCGACCTCCTCGGTGAACATGCGGATGCACGCGGGCAGCACGATGTCGTACTCGTCGGCGCGGGAACGGCGCACCCGCGGGTCCGACGCGACGAGCGGTTCGGTGTCGAGGACCATCGACGGCTGGTGCGCCCGCACCTCGCGCTCCACGGGCCAGGTGCCGCGCAGCCGGCCCCACAGGTCGAGCACGGTCGGCGCCGGGCCGACGATCGACGAGCAGCGGCGCCCGCGGGTGGCACCGAGCTCGGCGAACGCTGCCGTCGCGCGGGTGTGGACCGCCGGGTCGCTCGTCCCCACGACCGGGACCAGGTTGGCGCCGACCCAGCAGATCGCCAGCAGGACGTCGTCCTCGGCGTAGCCCCACAGCTCGCCGCCGGCCCGCCGCACACCCACGGTCGCCGCGTGCTCGAGGCGGCTGGCGGCGAGCACCGACCCGACGGGGTCCGTCGCGCAGACCGCGAGGGCGGCCGGCACGTCGCCGTCGCCGAGCACGGCCGCACCGGTGCGTCCCGAGAGCGTCGTCGCCGGCGGCAGCACCATGTCCTGATTGTGCCCCAGGTCACACGCGGCTGTCGCGCGTGCGGCGACGCGGTCCGCGCCCGTCACTCAGCCGACGCTGACGACAGGCGTGCCGTTGCCCGCCTCGACGGGGTCCATCGTCTCGGCCAGCCGCATGGCCTCCTCGATGAGCGTCTCGACGATCATCGACTCGGGCACGGTCTTGATGACCTCGCCCTTGACGAAGATCTGCCCCTTGCCGTTGCCGGAGGCCACACCGAGGTCGGCCTCGCGCGCCTCGCCGGGGCCGTTGACGACGCAGCCCATGACGGCGACGCGCAGCGGCACCTCCATGCCCTCCAGGCCCGCGGTGACCTTCTCGGCCAGCGTGTAGACGTCGACCTGCGCGCGACCGCACGACGGGCACGAGACGATCTCCAGCTTGCGCGGGCGCAGGTTCAGGGACTGCAGGATCTGGATGCCGACCTTCACCTCCTCGACCGGCGGGGCCGACAGCGACACGCGGATGGTGTCGCCGATGCCCTTGCTCAGCAGCGCACCGAAGGCGGTGGCGGACTTGATCGTGCCCTGGAACGCCGGCCCGGCCTCGGTGACACCGAGGTGCAGGGGCCAGTCGCCGCGCTCGGACAGCAGCTCGTACGCGCGGACCATGACGACGGGGTCGTTGTGCTTGACGCTGATCTTGAAGTCACGGAACCCGTGCTCCTCGAACAGCGAGGCCTCCCAGACGGCCGACTCGACGAGCGCCTCGGGCGTCGCCTTGCCGTACTTGGCGAGCAGCCGCGGGTCCAGCGAGCCGGCGTTGACACCGATCCGGATCGAGACGCCCGCGTCGGTGGCCGCCTGGGCGATCTCCTTGACCTGGTCGTCGAACTTGCGGATGTTGCCCGGGTTGACGCGCACGGCCGCGCAGCCGGCGTCGATCGCCGCGAACACGTACTTCGGCTGGAAGTGGATGTCCGCGATCACGGGGATCTGCGACTTGCGCGCGATCGCGGGCAGCGCGTCCGCGTCGTCCTGGCTGGGCACGGCGACCCGCACGATGTCGCAGCCCGAGGCCGTCAGCTCCGCGATCTGCTGCAGCGTGCGGTTGATGTCGGTCGTCGGCGTCGTCGTCATCGACTGCACCGAGACCGGGGCGTCGCCGCCGACCTCGACCTTGCCGACGCGGATCTTGCGGGTGGGGCGCCGCGGGGCCAGCACGGGTGCGGGGGCCTGCGGCATGCCGAGGCTGATCGGGGTGCTCACCTTCCCATCATCCCATCCTCCCGCGCCCGCGTCCGCGGAGGGCGGGGTGCATCACACGCATGCTCACCGAGCCGTCACCGGACGTCCACGACCGCGGCGCCCGCCGCACCGGTCAGCCGATCCGGACGGGGTCCACGATGTCGAGGTACACCAGCAGCAGACCGACGCCGCCCAGGACGACGAAGACCGTGTACGCGAGCGGCACGAGGCGCGCGGAGTCGGCCGGCCGCGGTCGCGCGGTACCGCGTCGGCGGGCGACCTGACGCCGTGCGCCCTCCCACAGCGCGGTGACCACGTGCCCGCCGTCCAGCGGCGGCAGGGGCAGCAGGTTGAACACGAACAGCGCGAGGTTGAGCATCGCGAGCGTCGACAGCAGACCCGCGGCACGCACCGCGACCGGCTCGGTGTCCATCGCCGCGATCTCGCCGGCGAACCGGCCCACCCCCACGGGGCCGACGATCGACGTCTGGTCCCGCTCACCACCCGTGGCGGTGGTGGTGACGAGGTCCGCCACGCGCTGCGGGAGCGTCACGACCACCTGCACGGTCTGCCACGTCCCGGACGCGGCGACGGACAGCGCCTCGCCGACCGACTGCCGTTGGATGACCGACGCCGGGGAGAGCCCGAGGAACCCGACCTCGCGGGTCACCACCGCGCCGGCGTCGTCCGTCACCGCGAAGCCGTCGTCGTCGACGACGGGGCGCTCGGCCACCACGGGCGTGGCCGTCAGCTCGACCTGCCGGCCGTCCCGCTCGACGACGAGCGGGACCGTCCGGTCGCCGGCGTCCCGGATGAGACCGCTGACCTGCGCCCACGAGGTCACCTCGACGCCGTCGAACGACACGAGGCGGTCCCCCGGCTGCACGCCCGCGGCCGCCGCGGGCGCCGGCGGGTCGTCCGCCGCGCACGCGGTACCGGCCGGCGCGTCCGCGGCGACGATGCACTCCGAGACGCTCGCGACCGTGGTGCCGGGCACGGGCACGCCGATGCCGACATACGCCACGAGCAGCAGGACCACCGCGATGAGGAGGTTCATCACCGGGCCGCCCAGCATGACGACGAGCTTCCTGGGCGTCGTCAGCCGGTAGAAGGCGCGGTGGTCCTCGCCGGGGCGGATCTCCTCGGCGCTGGCGGCACGCGCGTCGGCGGCCAGTCGCTGCCACCAGGTGCGCGGCGCCCGCGCGCCGACGGCCTCGTCCGGCGGGTACATGCCGATGAGCCGGACGTACCCGCCCAGCGGCAGCGCCTTGATGCCGTACTCGGTCTCACCGCGCGTGCGGGACCACAGCGTGGGGCCGAACCCGACCATGTACTGGCTGACGCGCACGCCGAACCGCTTGGCGGGCACCATGTGCCCCACCTCGTGCAGCGCGATCGAGCCGAGCAGCACGACGACGAAGACGAGCACCCCGACGACGGTCTCCACGACACCCCCTCCTGCGGGCCGCGGTCGGCCCTGCGTGCGCGGACAGGGTACGTCCGCCGCAGCACATCATCCCCGGTCCGCCTGTGAACCGGTGCGCCGGTCCCCCGGGCGGCGCAGCGCTCAGCGGCGACGCGCCCGCGCGACCACCTGCACGACCAGCACGACGAGCAGCGCCAGGACGAACATCGCGGAGCTGATGACGTTGGCCTGCGGGGGGATGCCCCGGGTCGCCGACACGTAGACGAACTTCGGGAACGTCGTGAACCCGCCCGACGTGAAGCTCGTGACGATGAAGTCGTCGAAGCTGAGGCTGAAGGCCAGCAGGGCGGCGGCCCCGATCCCGGGCAGCAGCAGCGGGAACGTGACGCGCCAGAACGCCTGCCAGGGCGTGGCGTACAGGTCCGCCGCCGCCTGCTCGAGCGCCGGGTCGAGCGTCGAGACGCGGGCCTTGACGGCCACGACCACGAAGCTCAGGCAGAACATCACGTGCGCCAGCACCACGGTGCCGAACCCGAGCGGCAGGCGCAGGGACAGGAACTGCGAGACGAGCGCGGCGCCGAGGACGACCTCGGGCGTGGCCATGGGCAGGAAGACCAGCAGGTCGACCGCCGGGCGACCACCGAACCGCGCCCGCACGAGCCCGATGGCCAGGAGGGTGCCGAGCGTCGTCGCGACGACCGTCGAGACCGCGCCGACCTGCAGGGACCCGACCAGGGCGGAGCAGACCCGCGGCGCACCGCAGGGGTTCCGCCACGCGTCGAGCGTGAACCCGCGCCACACGAGGTTGGTCTTGCCACCGTCGTTGAACGAGAACAGCACGGTGTACGCCACGGGCACGAGCAGGAACAGGAACCCGAGCGCGGCGAACGTCGGGACGACCGCGCCGCCGAGCCGCAGCCGGGTCACACCAGGTCCTCGGTGCCCGCGCGCCGCACGTACGCCGTGACGAGCACGAGGATCGTGACCATGAGGACGACCGACAGCACCGCGGCGGTCGGGTAGTCCAGCAGCCGGAAGAACCGGGCGTCGACGACCTGGCCGATCATGACGGTCGTGGTGCTGTTGCCCAGGAGCGAGGAGTTGACGTAGTCACCGACGGCGGGGATGAACGTCAGCAGCGTGCCGGCCACGACGCCCGGCATCGACAGCGGGAGGGTCACGCGTCGGAACGTCGTCGCGGGTGCGGCGTACAGGTCGGCCCCCGCCTCCAGCAGCCGGGGGTCCAGGCGCTCGAGCGCGGCGAACAGCGGCAGGACCATGAAGGGCAGGAAGGAGTACGTCAGGCCCACGACGACCGCGGCCGACGTGGCGGACACCCGGCCGTCCGGCGGCAGGACGTGCAGCCAGCGCAGCGCGCCGACCACCGCTCCCCCGTCCGCGAGGATCTGCTTCCACGCGATGGTCCGCAGGATGAAGCTCGTGAAGAACGGCGCCACGACCAGGACCACGAGCAGCCCCTGCAGCGTCCGGCGCCCGCGGGCCCGGACGGCGATGACGTACGCCATCGGGTACCCGACGACGAGCGCCACCACGGTCGCGGCGCCCGCGAACGCGAACGAGCGGACCAGCTGGGGCCAGAACGCGCCGAGCGCCTCCGGGTAGTTCTGCCACCGCAGGGCGGGCGTGTACTGCCCCAGCTCGCCGCCGGGCACGGGCGCGTACAGGGACGTCGCGAGCAGGGTGCCCACGGGAAGCACGAAGAACACGCCGAGGTAGAGCACGCCCGGCACCAGGAGGCGGCGTGCGCCGCGTCCGCCCGCCGGTGCCGGGGGCTGCCCCGCGAGGGCGGTGCCGGCGCGGGACCGCCTCAGCACCGTTGCCGCACTCACGGCTCGTCGTCCAGGTCGACCGTGCCCGCGGCGGGCTCCTCGTCGCCGTCGAGGGCGAAGGCGAAGTCCGGGTCCCACGCCAGCGCCACCGGGGTGCCGGGCGGGTGGACCGGCGTCCCGCCGGCGTTCTGGGCGAAGACCCCGACCGTGCCCAGCGCGCCCACGTCCACCTGGTACTGGGTGCTGACCCCGGTGAACGACGTGTCGACCACGGTGCCGCCCCGCAGGACGTCGTGCGCCGTGCCGACCTGCTCGTCCGCCCCGACCAGCCGGATCTTCTCCGGTCGCACGCCCACGAGCACGCGGGGACCTGCCGCGACGCTGCGGGCCGCGGGCACGCGCAGCCGGGTGCCGGCGACGTCGACGCCCAGCACCCGCCCGCCGTCGAGCACCTCGACCACGGTGCCGGGGACCAGGTTCGACTGCCCCAGGAAGTTCGCGACGAACGCGGTCCGCGGGTGCTCGTACAGGTCCGCGGGCGCGCCGACCTGCTCGATGCGACCCCGGTTCATCACCGCGACGGTGTCGGCCATCGTCATGGCCTCCTCCTGGTCGTGCGTGACGTGGACGAACGTGATGCCCACCTCCGCCTGGATGCGCTTGAGCTCCAGCTGCATCCGCCGCCGCAGCTTGAGGTCGAGCGCGCCGAGCGGCTCGTCCAGCAGGAGCAGGGCCGGCCGGTTGACCACGGCTCGCGCGAGCGCCACCCGCTGCTGCTGCCCACCGGACAGCTGTGCCGGACGCCGGTCGGCGAGGTGCGCGAGCTCGACGAGCTCGAGCGCCTCGAGCGCCCGCGCCCGCACGTCGCGCGTCCTGCGCCGGCGGAGCCCGAACGCCACGTTCTCGAGCACGTCGAGGTGCGGGAAGAGCGCGTAGGACTGGAACACGGTGTTGACCGGGCGCCGGTGCGCCGGGACGCCCGTCACGTCCTGACCGGCGAGGCGCACGGTGCCCGCCGAGGGCCGCTCCAGCCCGGCGACCATCCGCAGCGTGGTCGTCTTCCCGCAGCCCGACGGGCCGAGCAGCGCGAAGAAGGTGCCCGACGCGACCGCGAGGGTGAGGTCGTCCACCGCGAGGAAGTCACCGAACCGCCTGCTGACGCCCTCGATCTCCAGCGCGGCCCCCGCCGCGGTCGCGCGCTCGACCGTCGGGTCGTCCGTGCCGACCGCGGTCACGTCCTCACGCCCCGATCGCCGTGAGGAACTGCCCGTTGTAGCGCTCCTCCTCCGCGGGGGTGAGCGTCCGGAACACGCGCACCTGCGACAGGATCTCCTCGGTCGGGAAGATCATGGGGTCCTCGGCGAGCTCGGGGTCGATGCTCGCCATCGCCTCCTGGGCGCCCTGCACCGGCGTGATGTAGTTGACCCAGGCGGCCACCTCCGCGGCGACCTGCGGGTCGTAGTAGTAGTCGAACAGCTCCTCGGCCTGCGCCCTGCGCGGCGACGCGCGAGGGACCATGAGGTTGTCGCTCCACAGCGTGCCGCCGGCGTCGGGGATCGCGAACGCGAACCGCCCGTCGTACTCGTAGTTCAGCGACGTGATGTCACCCGACCACGCGATGCACGCCACGGCGTCGCCCGAGGCCAGGTCCTGCACGTAGGAGTTGCCCCGGACCTGACGGATCTGCCCGTCGTCGAGGTGGCGCTGCACCACGTCGAGCGCGTCGAACCAGTCGTCCGTGCTCCAGTCGCCCGCGGGGTCCGTGCCGTTCTCGAGCATGATCAGCCCGATGGTGTCGCGCATCTCCGACAGCACCTCGACGCGGCCCTTGTACTGCGGGTCCCACAGGTCCGAGACGGATCGCAGCCCGTCGGGGATCGCCTGGGTGTCCCACGCGATCCCGGCGAAGCCCGACTGCCACGTCAGGGAGAACCGCCGGCCGTCGTCGAAGTCGACCGCCGCGAGGTTCGGCAGGATGTTGTCGGCGTTGGGGATCCGTGACCGGTCGAGCTCGGCCGCGTACTCCTGGCGGATCCAGCGTGCCGTCATCCAGTCGGTGAGGGTGACGACGTCGTAGCCGATGTCCTGGCCGTTCTCGAGCTGGCGCGAGACCTTCCCGTAGAACGAGTCGTTGTCCTCGACGTCCTCCGCGTAGTCGACGGCGATGCCGGACCGCTCCTCGAACGCCGCGAGCGTCGGGAAGCTCGTCCCCGACTCGTCCTGGTCGAGGTACTGCGTCCAGTTCGCCCACCGCAGCGGGCCCCCGGCGCCCCCGCCGCCGTCCTCCGCGCGGGTCGAGCCGGCGGTGCCGCAGGCGGCGAGCAGCGCGCCCGCACCGGCCGTGCCCGCCGCACCGGCGAGGAACCTGCGGCGGGACACCCCACGGGCCTGCCGCACCAGCTCGCGCACACGGGGGTCACCCGGGAGCTCACGTCGACCGCTGCTCATCTCGCTCCTCTCGCGGCCGCCCCCGGCCTGCGTGGATGGTGGCGCACCCGCGGGTGCCCGCACAAGGAATCCGTCGCGCCGAGCACCTGTTGCAACGAAAAGTTTCCATCGGTGGAACATTCGCGACGGAGAACACCCGTGGTGCGGCGACGGCGCGCACATGCTACGAGCGCGCCCCGCGGGAGCGACAGGCGTGACCACGGGTCGGACTCGTCCGTGTTCGTCCGCGTTCGTCCGCGCCCCCTGCGCGTGCCGCCCGGAGCGACCCTCCGACGGCCTACGCGTCGAACGCCGACATCACGTGCTTGACGCGGGTGTAGTCCTCGAGCCCGAGCAGCGAGAGGTCCTTGCCGTACCCCGAGTGCTTGAAGCCGCCGTGCGGCATCTCGGCCACGAACGGCAGGTGGGTGTTGACCCAGACCACGCCGAAGTCCAGCGCGCGGGTCGTCCGCAGCGCCCGGGCGTGGTCCCGGGTCCACACCGAGGACGCGAGCCCGTAGCGGACGTCGTTCGCCAGACGCACCGCCTCCTCCTCGTCGGTGAACGTCTGGACGGTGACGACCGGGCCGAAGACCTCCTCCTGCACGATCTCGTCCTGCTGCTGCAGCCCGTCGACCACCGTCGCCTCGTGGAACCAGCCGTCACGGGCGGGTCTGCCGCCCCCCGCCACCACCGTGGCGTGCGCCGGCAGCCGCGCCAGCAGCCCGGTGACCCGTGCCAGCTGCCGCTCGTTGTTCAGCGGCCCGAAGGCCACCTCCGGGTCGTCCGGAGGCCCCGTGCGCCGCGCGGCGGCGGCCCGCGCGAGCGCGGCGACCAGGTCGTCGTGCGCACCGGCCTGGACCAGGACGCGGGACGCGGCCGTGCAGTCCTGGCCCGCGTTGTAGTACGCCGCGTCCGCGATGCCCTCCGCCGCGGCCTCCAGGTCGGCGTCGTCGAACACGACGACCGGGGCGTTGCCACCGAGCTCGAGGTGGACGCGCTTGAGGCCGTCCGCGGCCGCGCGCGCGACCTCCCGCCCGGCGCGGACGGACCCGGTGATCGCCACCATGTCCGCGCGCGGGTGGGCGACGACCGCGCGACCGGTCCCGCGGTCGCCGCACACGACGTTGAGCACGCCGGGCGGCAGCACCTGCGCCGCGAGCCGGGCCAGCCGCACCGTGGTGACCGGTGTGGTGTCGGACGGCTTGAGGACGACCGTGTTGCCGGCCGCGAGCGCGGGGGCGATCTTCCACACCGCCATCATCAGCGGGTAGTTCCAGGGGGTGACCTGCCCGACCACGCCCACGGGCTCACGGCGCAGCCAGGACGTGTGCCCCTCGAGGTACTCACCGGCCGCCAGACCGGGCAGCACGCGCGCCGCCCCGGCGAAGAACCGCAGCTGGTCGGCGCACGGCGGCACCTCGTCGGTCACCGTCAGGTGCAGCGGCTTGCCCGTGTTCCGGGACTCCGCGGCCACCAGCTCGTCGGCGTGCGCGTCGACGAGGTCGGCCAGCGCGAGCAGTGCCGCCTGCCGCTCGGCCGGCGTGGTGCGTGCCCACCCGGCGGCGGCGCGGTCGGCGGCGGCGTACGCCGCGTCGACGTCCTCGGGACCGCTGAGCGGCGCCGTGCCGTACGACCGGCCCGTGCTGGGGTCCACCACCGCGGTGGTGGACCCGTCGCGCGCCGGGACGTCCCGGCCGTCGACGACGTTGCCGAGCTCGAGCGGGGTGTCGGTCACGGTCGTCCTCCTGACGCCCCGCAGGGCGGCCGACGTGGCGTGCGGTGCGGCGAGGCTAGTGCGCCGGCGGCCCGCACGGTAGGGCGACGGCCACGAGGAGATCGAAATCCGGGGTGCTGCCCCGGTCCGGGTGACGGATCCGTCGCGCCCGCCCCTGCGCGCCGACGGAATCCCTTGCGGCCGCGCCGCCGTCCGCGCCACGATCGGGGGCATGACGCAGCGGGACCGCACCGCCGTCGCGCTCGACGCGGCGGCGAAGGGCATCATCGAACAGCTCCAGGAGGACGGCCGACGTCCGTACGCCACCATCGGCAGGGCCGTCGGGCTGTCCGAGGCGGCCGTCCGCCAGCGCGTCCAGCGCCTGCAGGAGCAGGGCGTCATCCAGATCGTGGCGGTGACCGACCCCCTGCAGGTCGGCTTCCGGCGGCAGGCGATGATCGGCATCCGGGCCGACGGGGACCTCAACGAGCTGGCCGAGCGGGTCGCGACCATCCCGGAGGTCGACTACGTCGTCGTCACCGCCGGGTCGTTCGACGTGCTGGTCGAGGTCGTCTGCGAGGACGACGAGCACCTGCTCACCGTGCTCAACGACGCCGTCCGCGCCCTGCCGGGCGTGCGCAGCACCGAGACGTTCGTGTACCTGCGCCTGCACAAGCAGCTCTACAACTGGGGGACGCGATGAGCACCACGCCGCTCGGCACCGACCGGCAGACGGCCGCCCGCACCCACCTGTGGGGGCACTTCACCCGGCAGAGCGCGTGGGAGGCGGGCGTGCCGACGATCGTGCGGGGCGAGGGGCACCACATCTGGGACGCCGACGGGCACCGACTCATCGACGGGCTGTCCGGGTTGTTCGTCGTGCAGCTCGGCCACGGCCGTGAGGAGCTGGCCGCCGCCGCCGCGGCGCAGGCGCGCGAGCTCGCGTACTTCCCCGTGTGGTCGTACGCCCACCCACAGGCCATCGACCTCGCCGAGCGGCTGGCGTCCTACGCGCCGGGCGACCTGAACCGGGTCTTCTTCACCACGGGCGGGGGCGAGGCCGTCGAGACCGCGTGGAAGCTGGCGAAGAACTACTGGCGGCTGCGGGGGAAGCCCGGCAAGCACAAGGTGGTCTCGCGGGCGATCGCCTACCACGGCACGACGCACGGCGCCCTGGCCATCACGGGCCTGCCCGAGCTCCGGGCGCCCTTCGAGCCGCTGGTCCCCGGCGCGCACAAGGTGCCCAACACCAACGCCTACCGGGCGCCGGAGCACCTGCGGGACGACCCCAAGGCGTTCGGCCGCTGGGCCGCGGACCGCATCGCGGAGGCCATCGAGTTCGAGGGCCCCGACACGGTGGCGGCCGTGTTCCTCGAGCCCGTGCAGAACGCCGGCGGGTGCTTCCCGCCGCCGCCGGGCTACCTCGAGCGCGTGCGCGAGATCTGCGACGAGCACGACGTCCTGCTCGTGTCGGACGAGGTGATCTGCGCCTTCGGCCGCATCGGCGGGATGTTCGCGTGCACCGACCTCGGCTACGTGCCGGACATGATCACGTGCGCCAAGGGCATGACCTCCGGCTACTCCCCCATCGGCGCGTGCATCGTGTCGGACCGGGTGTTCGAGCCCTTCGCGACGGGGACGACGAGCTTCGCGCACGGGTACACGTTCGGGGGCCACCCGGTGTCCGCCGCGGTCGCGATGGCGAACCTGGACCTGTTCGACGCCGAGGGCGTCGTGGACCACGTGCGCCGCGAGGCCCCGGTGCTGCGCAGCACCCTCGAGCGGCTGCTGGACCTGCCGATCGTCGGCGACGTCCGCGGGGAGGGCTTCTTCTACGGCATCGAGCTGGTCAAGGACCGTGCGACCCGGGAGACGTTCGACGACGAGGAGTCCGAGCGGCTGCTGCGCGGGTTCCTCACCCCGGGCCTGTACGAGGCGGGCCTGTACTGCCGCGCCGACGACCGCGGCGACCCGGTCGTCCAGCTCGCCCCTCCCCTGACCTGCGGGCCGGCGCAGTTCGACGAGATCGAGCAGATCCTGCGCGACGTGCTCACGCGGGCGTGGGCGCGGCTGTGACGCTCGCGGACGTCTCGCTGTGGTGGGACCAGGTCGTCGCCGACGACCCCACCGCCGCCCGCCCCCGCCCGCCGCTGGACGGGGACACCACCGCGGACGTCGTCGTCGTCGGTGCCGGGTACACCGGCCTGTGGACGGCCTACTACCTGCTGGAGGCCGACCCGTCGCTCGACGTGCTCGTGCTCGACGCGCACGCCGCCGGGTTCGGCGCCAGCGGGCGCAACGGCGGCTGGTGCTCGGCGCTGTTCCCCGTGGGGGGTGACGCGCTCGCGCGGCGGTACGGCCCGGACGCGGCGCACGCGATGCGCGCCGCGATGCGCGACACGGTGGTCGAGGTGGGTGGCGTGACCGCGGCCGAGCAGATCGACTGCGACTTCCGGTTCGGCGGCACGGTGACGCTGGCACGCAACGCCGCCCAGGTGGACCGCGTCGCCGCCGAGGTCGCCGAGGCCGGCCGCTGGGGTGACGAGCTGCACCTGCTCGACCCGCAGGGCGTGGCCGCGCACGTGCGGGCGACGGACGTGCTGGGCGGGGCCTGGACGCCCGACTGCGCACGCGTGCAGCCCGCGCGCCTCGCGCACGGGCTCGCCCGCGTCGTCGAGCAGCGGGGGGTCCGCATCGCGGAGGGCACCCGTGCGCTGCGCATCGCGCCACGGGCGGTCGTCACCGACCGGGGCACGGCCCGGTGCCGGTGGGTCGTCCGCGCGACCGAGGGGTGGACCCCGACGCTGCCGGGCACGCGCCGCGCGCTGGTGCCGGTGTACTCGCTGATGATCGCCACCGCGCCGCTCCCGGCGGACGTGTGGTCGCAGATCGGGCTGCAGCGTGGGCAGACGTTCACCGACGCCCGCCACCTGCTGGTGTACGGGCAGCGGACCGCGGACGACCGCCTGGCGTTCGGCGGCCGGGGCGCCCCGTACCACCTCGGGTCCACCGTGGAGCCCGCGCACGACCACGCACCGCGCGTCCACGCCCACCTGCGGCGGGCGCTCGTCGACCTCTTCCCGTCGGTGGCCGGCCACGCGGTGACCCACACGTGGGGCGGTCCGCTGGGGGTGCCCCGCGACTGGCACCCCTCCGTCGGCCTGGACACCGCGACCGGGATCGGGTGGGCCGGTGGCTACGTCGGCGACGGCGTCGCGACGGCGAACCTCGCCGGGCGCACGCTCGCCGACCTCGTCACCGGTGCGGAGTCAGCACTGACGCGGTTGCCCTGGGTGGGCCACCGGTCGCCGCCGTGGGAGCCCGAGCCCGTGCGGTGGGCCGGCATCACCGCGGCCCGCTGGGCCGCGCACCGCGCCGACCGGGCCGAGCGGCGCACCGGCCGCGTGGGACGCACCGGCGGGCTGCTCGCCCGCGTCACGGGCGGCTGACACGACCGGTCCGGGGTCGGCAGGTCAGCCCGCTGCCAGCACCTCGTGCGCGCGCGTGCGGGCCCAGCGCTCGGCGTCGAGGACCGCCCCGAGGGTGAGCTCCGTGGCCGGGGTGCCGACGTGCTCGCCCAGCACACGCTCCACGGTGGCGACCACCTGGCCGAAGCCGATGTCACCGGCCAGGAACGCCCCGACCGCCTCCTCGTTCGCCGCGTTGTACACCGCCGGGTGCGTCGCCGAGGCGGCGACGGCGGCGCGTGCGAGCCCGACCGCCGGGAACACGGTCTCGTCCAGCGGCTCGAACGTCCACGACGTCGCGGTGGACCAGTCGCAGGCGCGCGCGGCGCCCGCCACCCGGTCGGGCCACGCCAGCCCCAGCGCGATGGGCAGGCGCATGTCGGGCGGCGAGGCCTGCGCGATCGTCGACCCGTCGACGAACTCGACCATGGAGTGCACGACCGACTGCGGGTGCACCACCACCGCGATGTCCGCGACCGGCACGTCGAAGAGCAGGTGCGCCTCGATCAGCTCCAGGCCCTTGTTCATGAGGCTCGCCGAGTTCACGGTGACGACCGGGCCCATCGACCACGTGGGGTGGGCGAGCGCCTGCTGCGGCGTGGCGGCCGCGACCTGCTCGGCCGTCCAGCCGCGGAACGGCCCGCCCGACGCGGTGAGCACCAGCCGCGCCACCTCGGCCCGGCTCCCGGAGCGCAGCGCCTGGGCGATCGCCGAGTGCTCGGAGTCGACCGGCACGATCTGGTCGGGCCGGACAGCCGCCGCGTGCACGAGCGCGCCCCCCACGACCAGCGACTCCTTGTTCGCCAGCGCGAGCGTGCTCCCGGCCCGCAGCGCCGCGAGCGTGGGCAGCAGACCGACCGACCCGGTGATGCCGTTGAGCACGACGTCCGCCCCGGACCCGGCCAGCTCGGCGGCGGCGTCGGGTCCCGCGAGCACCCGCGTCCCGGGCAGCGCGTCCCGCACGGCGGCGGCGGCGGCGGGGTCGGCCACCGCCACGGTCGGCACGCCGAACCGGCGCGCCTGGGCGATCAGCCGCGCGACCTGTGCGCCCCCGGCGGACAGGCCGGTGACCGTGAACCGGTCCGGGTTGGCCGCCACGATGTCCAGGGCCTGCGTCCCGATGGACCCCGTGGAGCCCAGGACGACGACGGACCGGCGCGCAGCGCCGTCGGCGTGCGCGCTCACTCGACGCCGAGAAGGACCTCGACCGCACGCGCCACGAACGCGTCGACGGGCCCCTCCGCGTAGCCGTTGCGCCCGTTGCGGCGCCGGAACGTCGTCGCGCGCACCTCGGCGGCCGTGAGCGGCGCCCCGGTGTCGAAGTAGGCGACCAGTCGGTGGCACAGCTCGTCGACGTCCGCCGGCTCGTAGCCCGGCTTGCGGCCCTCGGGCGGCGCGAAGCGGTCGCCGTCCGGGCGACCGAGCCGCCCGTACAGGGTGCGGGCCTGCGCGCCGAGGTGCGCCATCCAGGCCTCCTGGCCCCGCTCGGCGACGAACTGCGCGCGGTGCCGCGCCACGAACGCCGCCTCGAGACGGTCGAGCGCCGCGTCCACGGCCGCGGTCACGTACCCGCCTCGCACGAGGTCGAAGGCGACGTCGCGGACGTCCGCGCCGGACAGCGCCGTCGGGGGGCCCTGCTCGTACACCGAGCGCGCGTGCGAGAAGAACTCGTCGACCTCGTCCGGGTCGTAGCCCCGACGCAGGCCGGAGACGGTGCGGAACATCCCGTCGCTCACTCGTCCTCCTCCGCGGCGAGCTGGCCGCACGCACCGTCGATGTCGCTGCCGCGGGTGTCCCGGATGGTCGTGGGGATCCCGTGCGCCCGCAAGCGTGCCACGAACTCGCGCTCGACCTCGGGATCGCTCGCCGTCCAGCGCGAACCGGGTGTCGGGTTGAGCGGGATGGGGTTGCAGTGGACCCAGCCGGACCCGCCGCGGGCGAGCAGCTTCTCGCCCAGCAGGTCGGCCCGCCACGCGTGGTCGTTGACGTCGCGGATCAGGGCGTACTCGATCGAGACGCGCCGCCCCGTGACGTCGAAGTACCGCCGGGCGGAGTCCAGCGCCTCGTCCACGCTCCACCGGGTGTTGACCGGCACCAGCTCGCTGCGCAGCTCGTCGTCCGGGGCGTGCAGCGACAGCGCAAGCGTCACGGGGATCCCCTCGCCGGCGAGCCGGTCCATGGCGGGCACCAGTCCCACCGTGGAGACCGTCACGTTGCGTGCCGACATGCCCAGGCCGTCCGGCGCGGGCGCGACCAGCGTGCGCACGGTCGCCATGACCGCCTTGTAGTTCGCCAGCGGCTCGCCCATGCCCATGAAGACCACGTTGCTCAGCCGGGTGGCACCGCCGGCCACCTCACCGGCAGCCAGCGCGCGGGCGGCCTCGCGCACCTGCTCGACGATCTCCGCGGTCGACAGGTTGCGCAGCAGGCCCATCTTCCCGGTCGCGCAGAACGAGCACGCCAGGCCGCACCCGGCCTGCGACGACACGCACAGCGTCGTGCGGCTGGCGTACCGCATGAGCACCGACTCGACCTTGGCGCCGTCGAACAGGTGGTACAGCGTCTTCACGGTCGTGCCGTGGTCGGCGGTCAGGGTGCGGCTGGTGGTGAGCAGCTGCGGGAACAGGTCCTCGACGAGCGCGTCGCGGGACGCCTTCGGCAGGTCCGTCATCGCGTCGGCGTCGGCCGTCAGGTGCGTGAAGTAGTGCGTCGCGAGCTGCTTGGCGCGGAACGGCTTCTCACCGAGCGTGGTGACGGCGGCGACCCGCTCCTCGGGCGTGAGGTCGACGAAGTGGCGCGGGGGCTTGCCGCGCGCGCCCCGGGTCGGGGCGGTGAGCTGCAGGCGCACGGGGGTGGCGTTCACGGTCGGCGCCTCCTTCCAGGGGTGGGCGGTGCGGTCACCCGGCCGGGGGCTGCAGGTACGTGAGCAGCACCCACACGGTCGGGGCGGTGAGCAGGAGGGAGTCGAGCCGGTCGAGCACGCCGCCGTGGCCCGGCAGCAGCCGGCCCATGTCCTTGAGCTCGAGGTCGCGCTTGATCATCGACTCGGCCAGGTCGCCGAGCGTCGCGCTCACGACGACCCCGACGCCCAGGATCGCGCCGACCAGCGGCTCGCCGTGGAACACGGTCTGGATGCCGACGACACCCACGACGCTCGTCAGGACGAGCGAGCCGAACAGGCCCTCCCACGACTTCTTGGGGCTGACGGAGGGTGCCAGCGGGTGGCGGCCCAGGAGCGTGCCGACCACGTAGCCGCCGGTGTCGCACGCGACGGCCAGCAGGATGAACAGCGCGACCCGCGCCGGCCCGTCGGGCTCGGCGAGCATGAGCATGACGAACCCGCCGAGGAACGGCAGGTACGCGGCGGCGAACGTCGCAGCGGACGCGTCCCGCAGGGCCGCCTCCCCGCTGCCGTCGAGGACGCGCCAGACCACGGCACCGCCGACGGTCAGCAGGAAGGCCACGAACAGGGCCTCCGGTCCGGCGACGTACGCCGAGACGAGGATGCCGGCGGCGCCGACGATCAGCGGGACCAGCGGCAGGTGGATCGAGCGCCGCGCGAACGCCTGTGCCAGCTCCCACATCGCGGCGGACACGGCGAGCACGGCGAAGACCGCGAACGCGTCCTTGCGGATGAACAGGGAGGCCCCGACGGCGCCGAGCAGGACCACGGCGACCGTCACCGCCGCCGGGAGGTTCCGACCGGCGCGGGTGGTGCGAGGAGCGGCGAGCTGCGTCATCAGACCTCGAGCAGCTCGCTCTCCTTGGAGGCGAGCAGCTGGTCGACGAGCTCGACGTGCTTCTTGGTCAGCGCCTCGAGCTCCTTCTCGGCACGCCCCACCTCGTCCTCGCCCGCCTCGCCGTCCTTCGCGATGCGGTCGAGCTCCTCCTTGGCACGACGACGGATCGACCGCACCGAGATGCGCGCGTCCTCGGCCTTGGACTTGGCGAGCTTGACGAAGTCCTTGCGACGCTCGGCCGTCAGCGCGGGCAGCACCACACGCACGACGTTGCCGTCGTTCGTCGGGTTCACGCCGAGGTCGGAGTCGCGCAGCGCCTTCTCGATCGCCGTCATCGACGACTTGTCGAACGGCGAGACGAGGATGGTGCGCGCCTCGACGACGTTGAACGACGCGAGCTGCTGCAGCGGCGTCGGCGAGCCGTAGTAGTCGACGAACACCTTCGCGAACATCGCGGCGTTCGCCCGACCGGTGCGGATGGCGGCGAAGTCCTCCTTCGCGACCTCCACGGCCTTGTCCATCTTCTCCTCGGCCTCGAGGAGTGTGTCGTCGATCACCGGTGCTCCTTCGTCTGTGTCGTGCGGACCTGGGCCTGCAGGCGCCGCGCGGCGCCGTCGTCGTGCTCAGCTCGCAGTGATGAGCGTCCCGATCTTCTCACCCTCGAGGGCGCGCGTGACGTTGCCCTCGGCCTCGAGGCCGAAGACCCGCATGGGCACGTCGTTGTCACGGCAGAGGCTGAGCGCCGACGTGTCCATGACACCGAGCTCGCCCACGATGGCCTCGGTGTAGGTCAGGTGGTCCAGCTTGCGCGCGTCGGGGTCTCGCCGGGGGTCCGCCGTGTAGACGCCGTCGACACCGTTCTTGCCCATGAGGACCTCCTGGCAGTGCGTCTCGAGCGCGCGCTGCACCGCCACGGTGTCGGTGGAGAAGTAGGGCATCCCCGCGCCGGCGCCGAAGATCACGACGCGCCCCTTCTCGAGGTGCCGGATCGCGCGCAGCGGGATGTACGGCTCGGCGACCTGGCCCATCGTGATGGCGGTCTGCACGCGGGTGCTCACGCCCGCCTGCTCGAGGAAGTCCTGCAGGGCGAGGCAGTTCATCACGGTGCCGAGCATGCCCATGTAGTCGGCACGCGCCCGGTCCATCCCGCTGACCTGCAGCTCGGCGCCGCGGAAGAAGTTGCCCCCGCCCACGACGATCGCGACCTGCACGCCGCTGCGCACGGCGGCGGCGATCTCGCCGGCGATCCGGCGCACGACGGGCACGGCCAGGCCGATGGAGCCACCACCGAAGCTCTCACCCGAGAGCTTGAGCAGGACGCGGCGTGCGTCCCCGGACCCGTTCCGGTGCTGCTCCTGCGACGACGGCTGCTGGCTCACGTGTCCTCCACCTCGCTCGTGCGCCGCGTGGCGCGTGCCCGCTGGGTCGGTGCGGGTCGCCCGGCGGACCGCGGGCACCCGGTGCGGCGGTGGCCCCGGCCCACGCGGGCCGGGGCCACCGTCGTCATCGTGTCGCTCAGGCGCCCACGCGGTAGCGGACGAAGCCCGTCACCGTGCCGCCGGCCTCCGCGAGGACCTGGCCGACCGACTTCTTGTTGTCCTTGGCGAACGCCTGGTCCACCAGGACGGACTCCTTGAAGAACCCGTTGAGGCGACCCTCGACGATCTTCGGGAGCGCACCCTCGGGCTTGCCCTCGTTGCGCGCCGTCTCCTCGGCGATGCGGCGCTCGTTCTCCACGACGTCCGCGGGGACCTCGTCACGCGTCAGGTACGTCGGCGAGAACGCCGCGACGTGGGTCGCGATGTCGCGCGCGACCGCGGCACCGGCCGCGTCCGTGGCCACGAGGACGCCGACCTGCGGGGGCAGGTCCTTGTTGACCTTGTGGAGGTAGACCTCGACGTGCTCGCCGGCGAGACGCGCGACGCGCCGCACGACGATCTTCTCGCCGAGCGTGGCGGCCGTCTCGTCGACGACCGTCTGCACGGGCGTGCCGTCGGACTCGGCCGCGAGCAGCGCGTCCGCGTCACCGGCACCCGAGGCGACCGCGGCGGCGAGCACGCGGTCGGCCAGCGAGATGAAGGTCTGGTTCTTGGCGACGAAGTCCGTCTCGGAGTTGACCTCGACGAGCACGCCCACCTGGCCCTCGCCGTCGGCCGTCGGGCCGACGTGCGCGGCGACAAGGCCGTCGGAGGCGGCGCGGCCCTCGCGCTTGCCGACGCCCTTGAGGCCCTTCACGCGGATGATCTCGAGGGCCTTGTCGGCGTCGCCGTCGGCCTCCTCGAGGGCCTTCTTCACGTCGAGCATGCCCGCACCGGTGCGCTCGCGCAGGGCCTTGATGTCTGCCAGCGAGTAGTTCGCCATCAGTTCCGTCCGTCCTCGAGTTCTCGTCATGCCGACGTCCTCGGCATGCCGGGTGCGGCGCGGTGGTCCGCGCCGCACCCGTGGGGTCGTACCGGGCGCCCGGGGGCGCTGGCGTCAGGCCTGCTCGGTGCCCTCGGCGGCGGGCTCGGTGCCCTCGACCGTGGCCTCCTCGCGCGCCTCGGCCGCGGCAGCGGCCTCGACGGCGGGCGCGGCGTCCTGACCGGGAGCGACGGCCGACTCGTCCGGCGTCGCCTCACCCGGGGCGGCCTGCGGGTCGCCCGCCTGCGCGGCGGCGGCGTCGACCGCAGCCGGCGCCAGCGCCGGGTCCTGCAGGCCGGCCTCGGCACCCGCCAGGAGCTCCCGCTCCCACTCGGCGAGCGGCTCGGCGGCGGGCTCGCCCGCCTGGCTGGCCGCGGCGCCACCGGAGTGCCGCTTGAGCGTGCCGTCGGCGACCGCGTCGGCGATCACGCGGGTCAGCAGCTGGACGGCGCGGATGGCGTCGTCGTTGCCCGGGATCGGGTAGTCGACGACGTCGGGGTCGCAGTTGGTGTCGAGGATCGCGACGACCGGGATGCCCAGCTTGCGCGCCTCGTCGACCGCGAGGTGCTCCTTGTTCGTGTCGACGATCCACACGGCCGAGGGGACCTTGGCCATGTCACGGATGCCGCCGAGCGTCTTGGTGAGCTTGTCCTTCTCGCGACGGAGGACGAGCAGCTCCTTCTTCGTCAGGCCCGAGGCCGCGACGTCGTCGAAGTCGATCTGCTCGAGCTCCTTGAGGCGCTGCAGGCGCTTGTGCACCGTGGTGAAGTTGGTGAGCATGCCACCGAGCCAGCGCTGGTTGACGTAGGGCATGCCGACACGGGCGGCCTGCTCGGCGACGGGCTCCTGCGCCTGCTTCTTCGTCCCCACGAAGAGGATCGAGCCGCCGTGCGCGACCGTCTGGGAGACGAACTCGTACGCGCGGTCGATGTAGGACAGCGACTGCTGCAGGTCGACGATGTAGATGCCGTTGCGCTCGGTGAAGATGAAGCGCTTCATCTTGGGGTTCCAGCGGCGGGTCTGGTGCCCGAAGTGGACACCGCTCTCGAGCAGCTGGCGCATGGTCACGACGGCCATGGCACGTCCTTCCGGCATGCACCGCGAGGTGCACGCGCATGTGTGCGGACCCCCCGGGCCCGCGATCTCGGTTGTCGGCACGGCCGGCGGCCGTGCCCCTGGTGCCACACCCCGTCCGCGCCGGGCACGAGGCCCGGACCGCTGCGGACGAGACCCTGCCGTCCTGTCCCCGCCGTCCGGCCGCCGGTCCCGCACAGGGCGGTTCGACGGGCGTCGGGCGTGGAGGTGGACGACCGAGGTCGTGGCACGCGAATTCGACCGGCACACGCCGGTCGTGGCAGAAGTCTATCCCACCGACGGAGGCCTCCCCGACGCACCGGCCGCGCCTGCCCCCACGCGCCGAGCCGACCACGTTCCCGCGCCGTGGACCCTCGTCCCCAGCCGCGGCACCGCCGGGGGCGGCGGGGCCGGGCGGCCGCCCATCCTGGGCCGGTGCCCTCAGCCTGCCGCCCGCCCGCGACCGCCCTGCGTCACGGTCCCGTCGCCTTGCCCGGCCGCGCCCTGTCCGTCGTCGCCCTGTCCGTGCTCGCCCTCGTCGCGGGCGCCCTCGTCGTGGTGGCCCTGCCCGCGGTCGACCGGTCCGTGGTCGCACTCTCCGCGGGCGCGGGCCCTGTCGCGACGGCGCCCGGCGGGCGTCCCCTCGCCGATGCGCCGGCTGCTCGCGTCGCGGGTGCCCGCGCGACGGCGCCCGTCAGCGCCGCGCGGGCCGACCGCGGGTCGCCCGTCCTGACGGGCGGCGTCGTCGCGCCCACCGCCGTCCGGGTGAGCGCGGTCCCGGCGCGTGCGGATCCCGAGGAGGCGGAGGTGGGCGGGTACCGGGCGCCGGTGGACGGCGTACCGCGGCTGGTGCGCGCCTTCGACCCGCCGCCGCAGCCGTGGATGGCCGGTCACCGCGGCGTCGACGTCGCGGCCGGACCCGGGACGACGGTCCGGGCCCCCCGCGCCGGCACGGTGACCTTCGCGGGGGACGTCGCGGGCCGTGGCGTCGTGACGGTCCTGCACGACGACGGCCTGCGCAGCAGCCTCGAGCCCCTGGCGGTGGAGGTCGGGAAGGGTGCCCGTGTCGACGCGGGCCAGGCCCTGGGGACGCTCGCGGGCGACGCCCACGGCGGCACGCCGGGAGGGCCCGCGCTGCACTGGGGCGTCCGGGACGGTGACCGCTACGTCGACCCCTGGGACCTGCTGCCGGGCCACGGCCCGGTGGTGCTCCTCCCGCTGCGGTGAGCGGTCGGCAGCGCCACGGGGGGTCAGGCGCGCTCGGCGTCCAGCAGGCGGGTGCGCAGCCGGGCCATCGCCGCGGTGTGGATCTGCGAGATGCGTGACTCCGTCACCCCGAGCACGCGCCCGATCTCCGCGAGCGTCATGCTCTCATAGTAGTAGAGGACCACGACGAGGCGCTCACGCTCGCCGAGGCACTCGATGGCCCGCGAGAGCAGGTACTTGGTCTCCTGCGCCTCGACGGAGCCCGCGGGGTCGTCCGCACGGCGGTCGCCCAGCGTGTCCGCCAGCGTGGCCGCACCGGGCCGGTCGTCGCTGCCGGCGAGCATCTCGTCGAGCGCGGCGATGTTGACGGACGCCAGCTGCGAGTACACGGCGCGCAGCTCCCCCACGGGCAGCTCGAGCCGCTGCGCGACCTCGGCCTCGGTGGGCGCGCGGTGCAGCAGGGCCTCGAGCTCGCCGTACGCGCGGTCGACGGCGCGCGCCTTGGTCCGCACCGACCGGGGCACCCAGTCCATCGCGCGCAGCTCGTCGATGATGGCGCCACGGATCCGCGAGGAGGCGTACGACTCGAACCGCACGGCACGGTCGGTCCGGTACTTCTCGATCGCGTCGATCAGCCCGAAGACGCCGTAGGAGACGAGGTCGGCGTGCTCGACGGTCGAGGGCAGGCGCATGCCGATGCGCCCGGCGACGGCCGTGACGAGCGGGACGTAGTGGAGGATCAGCTCCTCGCGCGCCTCCGGGCAGTGCGTCGCGGTGAACCGCGTCCACGCCGCGTCGACCGCGGACACCTCGACGGGCGCGACGGGAGTCGTGTCCGTCGGCGGCCCGGAGGGCGCAGCACCCTCGACGGCCGGACGCTGCTGGGGGATCACGCCGGCCGGGGCGGTCCCCGGGCGGTACGCCCGCAGGGCGACGGGGGCGCCCGTCTCGGCGAGGTCGTCGTGCAGGGCCGTCATCGTCGGCTCCGTCTCTCTGCGGGTGGTGCTGGTCGTCGGGCGGAGGGAGGGCACCGCGCCCCGGGTGGTCGTCACGGCATCACGCCCGCGGATGGGCGAGCTGGAAGGCGGAGCGCAGGCGCTCCGCCGAGACGTGGGTGTAGCGCTGCGTCGTCGACAGGCTGGCGTGGCCGAGGATCTCCTGGACCGTCCGCAGGTCGGAGCCGCCCTCGAGCAGGTGGGTGGCCGCGGTGTGGCGCAGCGCGTGCGGCGCGACGTCCTCGACCCCGACCTCGCGGGCGAGGTCGTGCACGACCGTGCGGACCTGCCGCTGGTCGATGCGGCCGCCGCGGCTGCCCAGGAGCAGCGCGGGCGGTGAGCCGTCGCGCGCCAGACGCGGACGTCCCGTGCGCAACCAGGCGTCGACCGCCTGCGCCGCGGGCCGACCGAAGGGGACGACGCGCTCCTTGTCGCCCTTGCCCACGACGCGCAGCGTCAGCTCGGCAGCGTCGAGGTCGTCGACGTCCGCACCGCAGAGCTCGCCGACGCGGGCACCGGTCGCGTAGAGCAGCTCGACCGCCGCCCAGTCCCGCACGTGCACGGGGTCGCCGTCGAGGGCGCGGTCCCGTGCGGCGTCGAGCAGGCGGGTGACCGGCTCGACGGCGAGCACGGTGGGCAGGGTGCCGGCGGCACGCGCCGTCCCGAGCCGCAGGGTCGGGTCGGTGGCGACGCGGCCGGTGTGGACCGCCCAGCGGAAGAAGGTCCGAGCCGCGGCAGCCCGCCGCGCGAGGGTGGCGCGGCTGCGGTCGGCGTTCGCCATCGCGGCGAGCCACCCCCGCAGGATCGCGATGTCGACGTCGCCGAGATCGGTCGCGCCATGACGTGCCGCGTGGTCCAGCAGATGGTCCACGTCACCGAGATACGCCCGCACGGTGTGGGCCGAAACCCCGCGCTGGGCCCGCAGATGGGTCGCGAAATCAGCGCGCAGGAGCTCGCGCTGAGCGGCTCCGGTGCTGATCGCGGCCATGTGCATGCCCCTAAGGTGACGTGGCGCACGCAGTTCGACAAGGATGGTTCCCAGACCGCCCGCGAACTTCTGCTCGGATTGGCCGTCAATGTCCGATCCGGCGGCGAGGATTCCCACGAACGCCGGTTTTTTTCACCCATCCGCTACTCACCTGCGGCATCCACGACCCATCCCGACCCGAGGCGGCGTGCGAGGCCCTCGAGCTCGAGCAGCCCGAGCATCGCACGCGCCTGCGCCACGGTCGTCCCGGCGCGCGCGGCGACCTGCGCCGTGTCGTGCGGCACCCGTCGCGACAGGCCGTCGTGCACGCGACGCGCGAGCGGGTCCAGGCCGTCGACGGCGCGCGTGTCGTCCTCGTGGTGCACCGGCGCGACGTCGGCACCCACGTCGCCCGCCAGGTCCACGACCTCGTCGACGTCCGTCACGCACACGGCGACGCCCTCGCGCAGCAGCCGGTGGCACCCGGCCGAGGCGGCCGAGGTGATCGGTCCGGGCACCGCCCCCACGGGTCGCAGCAGCCGCGCCGCGTGGTGCGCGGTGCTGGCGGCGCCCGACCGCCACGCGGCCTCCACCACCACCGTGGCCGCCGACATCGCCGCGATCAGCCGGTTGCGCTGCAGGAAGCGGCTGCGGGTGGGCGCGGCACCGGGCGGCACCTCGCTCACCAGGCTCCCGCCCGTGCCCACGACCTCCTCCAGCAGCCGCGCGTTGCCGACCGGGTACGCACGGTCCACTCCCCCGGCCAGCGCCACGACGGTCGGGCCGCCGACGAGCAGCGCACCTCGGTGCGCGGCGGCGTCGACGCCGTACGCCCCGCCCGAGACGACGGCCCAGCCGCGCCCTGCCAGCCCGGCGGCGAGGTCCACGGCGACCCGCTCGCCGTAGGTGGTGCACGCACGCGCGCCGACCAGCGCGACCGACCGGGGTGCCGAGGGCGGTGCTCCCCGCACCCACAGGGCGAACGGGGCGAGTGCACCGAGGTCGTCGAGGCCGCACGGCCACGCCGGGTCGCCCGGCACGACGAGCCGTGCCCCGCAGCGCGCCGCCGCGGCCAGGTCCCGGTCCGGGTCCACGGCGTGCCAGCGCGCCGCCCAGCGCTCCGCCGCCGCCCGCAGGCGGCGGGCCGCCGCGTCCGGGGAGTCCGTCGGCACGAGCGGAAGCGGTTGCGGGACCGCGCCGCTCACCACGCCGGCCACCCAGTCCAGCGCCGCCGTCGCGCCGCACGCACCGACCAGTGCCCCCGCGACCGCGTCGCCCGGCTCGGCCAGCGCGCTCCAGACCGCCCGGGACGACCGGTCGTCGTCCTGCCGGACCCGGGCGGTGAGCCACCCGGGCACCCCGACGCCCGTCACGCGCCGTGCCCCCGCGTCCGCAGCACCAGGGCGTGGGCCACGTCCGTGCGCCGGGGGCCGTCCCGGCCCTCGAGGTCGGCGAGCGTCCACGCGACCCGCAGGACACGGTCCGCCCCGCGCAGGCTCAGCGTGCCGCGGTCCACGGCACGGTCGAGGTCGGCCACGAGCCGCCGGTCGGCGCGTAGCCGCGCCTGCAGCTCCCGGCCGGGAACCTCCGCGTTGGTGCGCCACGCCGTGCCCCGCCACCGTGCGAGCTGCGCGAGGCGTGCCGTCGCGACCCGTGCCGCGACCGCCACCGTGGCCTCGCCCGCGGCACCGGCCGGGCGAGCGGCCGGCACCTCGAGCTGCAGGTCCACCCGGTCGAGCAGCGGGCCCGAGAGCTTGCCGAAGTAGCGTCGGCGCTGCTCGGGGCGGCAGGTGCACGTCAGCCCCTTGCCGACCGCGTTGCCGCACGGGCACGGGTTGGCCGCCAGGACCAGCTGGAACCGGGCGGGGTACCGCGCGGTGCCACCGGCGCGGTGCAGCACCAGCTCGCCGTGCTCGAGGGGCTGCCGGAGCGTCTGCAGCACCCCCGAGGTGAACTCCGGGGCCTCGTCGAGGAACAGGACGCCCCGGTGGGCGCGGGAGGCCGCCCCCGGCCGTGGCGTGCCCGACCCGCCGCCGACGATGCTCGCGGGCGTCGCGGTGTGGTGCGGGTCCTCGAACGGGGGTCGGCGGACGAGACCCTGCGCGGGGTCGAACGTGCCGGCCACGGAGTGCACGGCGGTGACCTCCACGGCGTCGGGCTCGGAGAGGTCGGGGAGCAGGCCGGGCAGTCGGGCCGCGAGCATCGTCTTGCCGGCGCCGGGCGGTCCCACCATGAGCAGGTGGTGCCCGCCCGCCGCGGCCACCTCCAGGCCGTGGCGCGCGTCCTCCTGACCGAGCACGTCCGCCAGGTCGGGTGCCGTGCCGCGCGAGGTCGCCGTCCGCACGTCGTGCACGGGCTCGACGTCGGGCACCTCGATCTCGGCGCCGTGGTGCGCGGCGACCTGCGCGAGGCTGTCCGCCGCCAGCACCTGCGCGCCCGGCACCAGGCACGCCTCGACTGCGTTGCCGCGTGGGACGACGACCCGGGGATGACCCGCCGCGACGGCCGCCGCCACGCACGGCAGCACACCGCGCACGGGCCGCAGCCGCCCGTCCAGGCCCAGCTCGCCCAGGTGCACCCAGGCAGCGACCGACGCCGCGTCCACGAGTCCCGCGCCGGCGAGCGTGGCGACGGCGACGGCGAGGTCGAACGACGAGCCGGTCTTGGGCAGCGTGGCCGGCGAGAGGTTGACCGTGATCCGGCGCGTCGGCCACGCGAGCCCGGAGGACGTCACGGCGGCGCGCACCCGGTCCCGCGCCTCGGCGAGCGAGGCGTCGGGCAGGCCGACGAGGGTGAATCCCGGCAACGAGGGCGCCAGGTGGGACTCGACGTCGACGGGGTGGCCGACCAGTCCCACGAGCGCGACGGCGCGGGTGCGTCCGAGCACTCAGACCACCCCGACCAGGTGCTCGACCTGGGCCGCGCCGCGGCGCGGCAGGACCACGGCGATGACGTCGACCCGCACGGAACCCGCCCGCACGTCGTGCTCCCGCAACCAGCGCGCGGTCAGGCGCCGCAGCCGCGCCAGCTTGCGGTACGTGACGGCCTCCGCGGGGTGCCCGTAGGCGTCCGAGCGCCGGGTCTTGACCTCGACCGCCACGACCGCGTCACCGTCGAGCGCGACGATGTCCAGCTCACCCTCGGCGCACCGCCAGTTGCGCGCCAGGACCGTCCAGCCCGCCTGCGTGACGAACGCCGTCGCCACGTCCTCCCCGTACCGCCCGACCGCGTCCTTCGCCCGCACGTCGACCACCTCCGGCACCGACCCTGCCGCGCGCGCGGCGGTCAGCGGTGAGGACCGGTGACGATCCGTGGGCGACGCGGACCGCCGCCGGGGCTGTGGTCGGCTCGGTCGCGGCGCGCCGGCGTCCCTGCGGGCGCGGCGCCGGACCGCCCGTGTCAGCGGGTGAAGCCCGCCCCGGACCCGAGGTCGAGCTCGGCCTTGGCCAGCTCCTCGACGTTGACGTCCTTGAACGTCACCACCCGCACCGACTTCACGAAGCGGGCCGAGCGGTAGACGTCCCACACCCAGGCGTCGACGAGCGACAGCTCGAAGTAGACCTCGCCGGCGGCCGACCGGACCTGCAGGTCGACGTGGTTCGCGAGGTAGAACCGTCGCTCCGTCTCCACGACGTACGAGAAGAGGCCCACCACGTCCCGGTACTCGCGGTACAGGGCGAGCTCCATGTCGGTCTCGTAGTTCTCCAGGTCCTCGGCGCTCACCGGACCATCATCCCTCATCGTCGGGTGCGTCGGACGCCCACCCGCGCGGGGACGCGGGCACGGCGTCGTCCCGCCACCCCGGCGCGAGCCCCGGGTCCGGGAGCAGGGCATCGACCTCCCACCCGGGCCCGCGCGTCGCCACGGGCGGTTCCTGCACGCCGGGCAGCCGCCAGGACCGGCGGTGCAGCGGGCTCGGGCCGTGCTCCCGCAGCGCCGCCAGGTGCTCGGGCGACGCGTACCCCTTGTTCTCGTCCCAGCGGTAGGCGGGGTGGGCGGCGGCGTGGCGCACCATGAGGGCGTCCCGCTCGCACTTGGCCAGGACGCTCGCGGCGGCGACGCTCGCGCAGCAGCGATCGGCCTTCACCTTGAGGTGGACGGCCGGCACGGGCAGGTCACGCGGCGGCTCGAACAGGTCGTCCTGGGTGCCGAACAGGTCGGGAGCAGGGGGCGTGAGCCAGTCGTGCGAGCCGTCCAGCACCACGGCGTCGACGGGGCCGACCACGTCGACGACCGACCGGAGAGCCCGGGTGCCCGCCAGGCGGAGGGCCGCCACGATCCCCCGCTCGTCGATCTCGTCGGGCGTGGCGTGGCCCACCGCGCGCGCGACGCCCCAGCGGCCCAGCGCGGGCAGCAGCGCGCGCCGGGCCGCGGGCGTGAGCAGCTTGGAGTCGGCCACGCCGCGCGGCGCCGACCGGGTGGTGAGGTCGACCACGACGACGCCGACGGACACGGGGCCGGCGAGCGACCCCCGGCCCACCTCGTCCATGCCGGCCACGAGACGCAGGCCCGTGCGCAGCAGCGCCCGCTCGTGCCGCAGGTGCGGGGTGGGACGGCTCGCGGCGCGGCGCGCGACCCGCACCGGCGTCCGCGCAGGGGTCTCGGGTGCCGCCGACGTCATCCCGCGTCGGGGACGTCCGCGAACGTCGCGGACGGGTTCTGCAGGAGCGTGAAGCGGTCCAGCGGCCACACGGTGACGAACGCGGTCCCCACGACGTTGTCGACGGGCACCGACCCGCCGCCCGGGCTGCCGGTGTTGTACCGCGAGTCCGCCGAGTGCTGCCGGTTGTCGCCCATGACCCACAGCGAGTCGGGGGGCACGACGACGTCGAACGCGCGCTCGCTCGGCTGGGAGCCCGGGGCGAGGTACTCCTCGTCGATCGGGACCCCGTTGACCGTGACGGGCTGGCCCGGCCCCGCGCAGGCCACGTGGTCGCCCGGCAGGCCGATGACCCGCTTGACGAGGTGCTCGCCGGCGTCCTGCGGCAGCAGCCCGACGAACGTGAGCCCCTCGGTGACCGCCTCCGCCAGGGGGCTGCGCGGCTCCTGGATCTGCGGGTTGAGCCACCCCCCGGGGTCCTTGAAGACCACGACGTCCCCGCGTTTGATGTCGAAGGGGCCGGGCGTCAGCTTGCTGACCAGGATCCGGTCGTTGACGACCAGGGTGTCCTGCATCGACTGCGACGGGATGAAGAACGCCTGCACGAGGAACGTCTTGACGACCAGGGACAGCACCAGCGCGCTGACCAGGATGATCGCCGTCTCGCGCAGCCAGGACCACGCGGTCCCGGGGCGGCGCCGGACGGTGTCGCGGTTCCGGCGCCGGGAGCCCACGACGGGCTCGTCCGTGCCCTCGTCACCGTCACCGGCGTCCCGCGACCGGCTCGCCCAGTCCTGGCCGCTGCCGCCACCCTGGGCGCCCGTGGGCGTCCACAGCGGACGGGCGGCGGTGGGGGTGGCGCGGGTCGGGGACGGCATCGGCCCCGTCGCGTCGGGTCGGAACTCGCTCACGGTCACACTCTCGCACGGACGCAGCGTTCGTGGGGTGCCCACCCGGAGCCCGAGACCCCGGTGGACGGGTGCCGGACACCCGCGCGGCGCGGCGGCGGGGACGCCGACGGGCGGCTCCCCCGAGGGGGAACCGCCCGTCGCGTCGTGCCGGGAGAGCAGCAGGTCAGCCCTTCTTGGCCGGTGCCTGCTCGCGCTTCTCCTTGATCTTCGCCTTCTTGCCGCGCAGCGCCCGCAGGTAGTACAGCTTGGCGCGACGCACGTCACCGCGGGTGACGACCTCGATCGAGTCGAGCGACGGCGTGTGCAGCGGGAACGTCCGCTCGACACCCACCCCGAAGCTGATCTTGCGGATGGTGAAGGTCTCGCGCACGCCGGCACCCTGGCGGGCGATGACGACGCCCTGGAAGGCCTGGATACGGGAGCGGTTGCCCTCGACGACCTTCACGTTGACCTTGAGGGTGTCGCCGGGACGGAAGTCCGGGTGGTCCTGGCGCAGCGATGCTGCGTCGACCGCGTCGAGCGTCTGCATGTCGTGTCGCTTCCCCGCCCTGCCGCAGGTCAGGAACGTGATCGACGGGCGCGCGCGCTGCCGGGGCAGGGCAGGCGCCCGTGGTTCGGGTCTGGTCGGTCGGTCCGGATCGTCGGCACGGGGCCGGTCCGGTCCGCGCGTCGTGAACCCTCCCCTGCGGCAGAGAGGCGCTCGACGCACACCGAGGCCACAGTCTGCCACACCGCGCCGCACCGACCCAAGCCGCGAGCCGCGGATCGCACGGCGCTCACACCGCGCGCGTGTCCTGCCCGGGCACGGGTCCCGCAGGACGCAGCTCCCCGTCCACCACGTCCCACCCGCAGTCCGACAGCACGGCCCGGTCGTGGCGGTCGAGCGCCGCGACGTCGAGCGCCGCCAGCAGGTCCGGCCGCCGCGCCGCCGTCCGCCGCAGCGCCTCGTCGCGACGCCAGCGCTCGATCCGCGCGTGGTGTCCCGACAGCAGCACGTCGGGGACGGCGTGCCCCTGCCACGTGGCCGGCTTGGTGTAGACCGGGTACTCCAGCAGCCCCGCCGCCCCGTGCGACTCCTCGACCAGCGACTCCGGGTTGCCCACCACACCGGGCAGCAGCCGCGCCACCGCCTCCACGACGACCAGCGCCGCGACCTCGCCGCCGTTGAGGACGTAGTCCCCCAGGGACAGCTCGGTCACGCGGCCCTGCGCGGCATAGTGCTCGGCCACGCGGGCGTCGATCCCCTCGTAGCGACCGCAGGCGACGACGAGGTGCTGCTCGGTCGCCAGCGCCTCGGCCGTGCGCTGCGTGAAGGGCGCCCCGGCGGGCGACGGCACGATCAGGTGGGCGCCGGGCGTCAGGACGTCGTCCAGCGCGCGGCCCCACACGTCGGGGCGCATGACCATGCCCGCGCCACCGCCGAACGGCGTGTCGTCGACCGTGCGGTGCCGGTCGTCGGTCCACGTGCGCAGGTCGTGGACCTGCAGGTCCAGGAGCCCGGCCGTCCGGGCCTTGCCGACGAGCGAGAGCTCGAGCGGCGCGAGGTACTCGGGGAAGATCGAGACGACGTCGACGCGCACGCCTCAGGCCTCCTCGCCCGTGCCGCGGGTCTCGTCGCTGACGACGAGGTTGGCCGCGTCGGCCGCGAGCAGACCGCCCGGCGGGTCGAGCACGACCCGGCCCCCGGCCACGTCCACCACGGGCACGATGGCCTCGACGAACGGCACGAGCGTGCGCGCACCGTCGGGCTCCCGCAGCACGAGCACGTCGTGGGCCGGCAGGTGCTCGAGCCCCACGACCTCGCCGAGCGGACGCCCGTCGGCCACGTGCTCGGCGCGCAGCCCCGCGAGCTCGTGGGGGTACCAGCCGTCGTCGTCGTCCGCGTCCTCGTCGCTGTCGACGAGCAGCTCGACGCCGCGCAGCCCTTCGGCCGCGGTGCGGTCGTCCGCCTGCGCGAACGTCACGTACCAACGGCCCTGGGCCTCGCGCACGTGCGCGATCTCGAGCGGGCCCGCCGCGGCGGGCTCGGTGACGAACCGGGCTCCGACGACCAGACGCTCCTGCGGGACGTCGGTGCGCACGTCGAGTGCGACCTCACCCCGCAGACCGTGCGGACGCCCGACCCTGGCGACGGTCAGCAGCATGTCACTCCCTCCCCCGACGTGTCGGGGACGACGACGGCCCGGTCCCTCGTCGAGGGACCGGGCCGTCGGGTGTCTGCGGTCAGCGCCGGTCGACGTCGACCACGTCGACGCGCACGGCACCGTCCGGCGAGAGCGCCCCGACCACCGTGCGCAGCGCACGCGCGGTCCGGCCGCCCCGACCGATGACGCGCCCGAGGTCCTCGGGGTGCACGCGCACCTCGAGCATCTCACCGCGGCGCAGCGACGACGCACGGACGTGGACGTCGTCGGGGTGGTCGACGATGCCCCGCACGAGGTGCTCGAGCGCGTCGGCCAGCATCAGGCCTGCTCGTCCTCGGCGGGAGCCGCGGCGGGCTCCTCCGTGGCGGCGGCCTTCTTCTCCGACGCCTTGGCCTTGACCTTCTCGGCGTCGAGCGCGGCAGCCTCGACGGCGGCCTTCGGGTCGGCCTTGGGGGCCTTCACGCGCAGCGTGCCCTCGGCGCCCGGCAGGCCCTTGAACTTCTGCCAGTCACCGGTGACCTTGAGCAGCGCGAGCACCTGCTCGGTCGGCTGCGCGCCGACGCCCAGCCAGTACTGCGCCCGGTCCGAGGTGATCTCGATGAGCGAGGGCTCCTCGGTGGGGTGGTACTTGCCGATCTCCTCGATCACGCGACCGTCGCGCTTGGTGCGCGAGTCGGCGACGACGATGCGGTAGTACGGCGCGCGGATCTTGCCCATGCGCTTGAGACGGATCTTCGTTGCCACGAGGTGGTGTTCTCCTGATGTCTGCTGGGGTGGCCTCGCGGCGCGTCCCGTGGGGTGGGTGCGCCGTTCCGGCCGGAGGACACGGCACCGGGCAGGTAGAGGGGCTGCACGGACCGAGTACAACCGACCATTGTGCCAGACGTGACCGACCGCTCCCAACCCGTCGGTCCCCGGCACGTCGCCCCCGGACCACCGGTCAGCGGACGCGCGCCCCCCGCAGCACGACCGCGGTCGGACGGGCCAGCGCCCGCACGTCGGCGCGCGGGTCCTCGTCGTAGACGACGACGTCGGCGCTCGCGCCCTCGGTGACGCCCGGCACGCCCAGCCACGCACGCGTCCGCCAGGACGCGGCTGCGACGACGTCGTGCGTGGGGATGCCGGCGCGCACCATCTCGGCGGCCTCGTCGGCGACGCGGCCGTGCGCGATCGTGCCGCCCGCGTCGGTGCCGAGCAGCACCCGCACGCCCGCGTCGTGCAGGTCACGCACGTGCTGGTACCGCCGGGCGTGCATCGCACGCATGCGCGCGGCGAACCGGGGGTACCGCGCCTCGCCCTGCGCGGCGATCGCGGCGAACTGCCCCACCTGCAGCAGCGTGGCCGTGACCGGCACCCCGGCCGCGGCGATGCGCTCGACCTGCTCCGGCGTCGCGCCGGTCGCGTGCTCCAGCCCGTCGACGCCGGCGTCGAGCAGCCCGTCGAGCGCCTCGTGGCTGAACGTGTGGGCCGTGACGCGGGCGCCCGCGTCGTGCGCGGCCGCGACCGCGTCCGCCAGCACCGCGTCCGACCAGAGCGGCCGGAGGTCGCCGTCGGGTCCGAGGTCACGGTCGATCCAGTCGGCCACGAGCTTGACCCAGCCGTCGCCGCGCGCCACCTCCTCGCGCACGGCCTGCGGCAGCTGCGCGGGGTCGGTCAGCTCGCGTCCGTAGTGCCGCAGGTACCGCCTGGGGCGCGCCAGGTGCCGACCGGCCCGCAGCAGGCGCGGCAGGTCCGCCCGCGCGTCCATCCAGCGGGTGTCCGCGGGCGAGCCCGCATCACGCACGAGCAGCACCCCGGCGTCCCGGTCGGCGCGCGCCTGCGCCTGCGCGGTGGCGTCGTCCACCGGGCCGTCGGACGCGAGGCCGACGTGGCAGTGCACGTCGACGAGGCCCGGCAGCACCCAGCCCTCGAGCACCGCGTCCGGGGCACGGCCCGGCCGCTCCAGGGTGAGCCGGTCCCCCACGACCCACGCCTGACCGACCTCGTGGTCGTCGTCGACGACCACCGTGCCGCGCAGGTGCGTGATCACGCGCGTCAGCGACCCTTGAAGAGGTCACCCAGCCCGGTCGGCAGGTCGCTCGGGTCGAAGGACGCGGGGTCGGTGGGAGCCGGTGCGCCGCCGCCGAGGCCGAACGCGGAGCCCGCGGGTGCGGCCGGCGTGGCCCCCGCCGCGCGCGCGGCCGCGGCACGCTCCTGCTCGGCCCGCTTGGCGGGGTTGCCCGACCGGGCACCCTTGGCCCGCTTCGCGGGCGCCTGCTTGCCACGGGACTTCTTGCCGCCCATGCCGGGCAGGTTGCCCATCCCGGGCATCCCGCCGGGCATGCCGCCGCCCTTGGCCATCTGGCGCATCATCTTGCGGGCGCCGTCGAACCGCTCGAGCAGCTGGTTGATCTCGCTCGTGGTGGTGCCGGACCCACGCGCGATGCGCGCACGGCGCGAGCCGTTGATGATCTTCGGGTTCTGCCGCTCACCCGGCGTCATCGAGCGGATGATCGCCTCGATCCGGTCGACCTCGCGCTCGTCGAAGTTCTCCAGGGCCTCACGCATCTGCCCCATGCCCGGCAGCATGCCGAACATCTTCTTGATGGAGCCCATGTTCTTCAGCTGCTGCATCTGCACGAGGAAGTCCTCGAGCGTGAAGTCCTCGCCGGAGACGAGCTTGCCGGCCATCTTCTCGGCCTCGCCGGCGTCGAACGCCTTCTCGGCCTGCTCGATGAGCGTCAGGACGTCGCCCATGTCGAGGATGCGCGAGGCCATGCGGTCCGGGTGGAAGACCTCGAAGTCGGTGAGCTTCTCACCGGTCGACGCGAACATGATCGGGCGCCCGGTCACGCTGGCGATCGACAGCGCCGCACCACCGCGGGCGTCACCGTCGAGCTTCGACAGGACCACACCGGTGAACCCGACGCCGTCGGCGAAGGCCTGCGCCGTGGTCACGGCGTCCTGGCCGATCATCGCGTCGACGACGAAGAGGACCTCGTCCGGGGAGACGGCGTCGCGGATGTCCGCCGCCTGCGCCATGAGCTCGGCGTCCACGCCGAGGCGGCCGGCGGTGTCGACGATCACGACGTCGTGCTGCTTCTGACGGGCCGTCTCGAGGCCGGCCCGGGCGACGGCCACGGGGTCGGCACCGGCGGGCAGCACGTCGTCCGCGCCCTGGTTGCCCGGGTGCGGCGCGAGGACAGGGACGCCGGCACGCTCGCCGACGACCTGGAGCTGCGTGACGGCGTTGGGACGCTGCAGGTCCGCGGCGACGAGCAGCGGCGTGTGCCCCTGCTCGCGCAGCCACCGCGCGAGCTTGCCCGCGAGCGTCGTCTTCCCGGCGCCCTGGAGGCCCGCGAGCATGATGACGGTCGGCGGCTGCTTGGCGAACGTCAGCGGCCGCGTCTGGCCGCCGAGGATCGCCACGAGCTCGTCGTTGACGATCTTGACGACCTGCTGCGCCGGGTTCAGGGCCCCCGACACCTCGGCCGAGAGGGCGCGCTCGCGCACGGCGCCGGTGAACTGCCGGACGACGGGCACGGCGACGTCCGCGTCGAGCAGCGCACGGCGGATCTCGCGGATCGTCGCGTCGATGTCCGCCTCGGACAGGCGACCCTTCGCACGAAGGTTCTTGAACGTCGACGTGAGACGGTCGGAGAGGGTGGCGAACAACCTGGGCCTCGCGGTGGTCGGACGGACGGCTACGGACGTCCCAGGGTACCCGCCAGCGCCCGTGCGGCCCTGGCGGTCAGGTCGTCGACGAGCGTGGCCCGCCACGCGGTCCACGCGGCGGGCCCCGCGGCGGACGCGTCAGCCTCCGTCAGCGCACGCAGCATCGTCAGCAGGTCGGCCCTGCCGTCGACCGCGTCGAGGAGCCGTGCGATCGTCGCCGGGTCGTCGGGGTCGGCCGTCGTGGCGAGCTCGGAGAGCGTCAGGTGCTCCCGGACCAGGCGCGTGACGTCGCCGACGACCTGCGGGCCGAAGCCCATGCGCGCCACGACCGGCCCCGCCAGGCGCGCACCCTCGACGGAGTGGTCCCCCGCCCCGGCGCGCTTGCCGATGTCGTGCAGCAGCGCCGCGAGCAGCAGCGTGTCGGGGGCCTGCACCGCGCGGCGGTCGCGGCCTGCCCGCGCCACGGTCTCGACGAGGTGCCGGTCCACGGTGTGCCGGTGGATGGCGGAGCGCTGCGGACGGTTGCGCACCCCCGCCCACTCCGGGATCCAGGTGGTGGCCACCCCGGCCAGGTCCAGCGCCTCCCACACGGGGATCTGCGCCTGTCCCGACCCCAGCAGGTGCAGCAGCTGCTGGCGGGCCGCCCGCGGCCACGGGGTCGGCAGCGGCGGCGTCGCCTCGAGGCTCGCCACCGTCACCGGCGACAGCACGAGCCCCGTGCGCGTGGCCGTCGCGGCCGCGCGCAGGGACAGCACCGGGTCCTCGGCGGGCCGGGCGTCCACGGCCAGGACGATCTCGCCGTCGTGCTCGACCAGGCCCTCGGCGATCGTGCGCAGCCGGGGCGGGGTCCGTCGTCCGCGCACCAGCACCGGCTTGCGGGCGGGGCGCTGCAGGGCCTGCCGCGCGTTGCGTGCGGTGGTGTCGAGCGCGTAGGAGATCACGCGCCCGGCCTCGGCGATGGACGCGAGCAGGTCGTCCCGGTCGTCGAAGCCGACGAGCGCGGCGACCTCGTCCTGGTCGGCCTGCAGCAGGCGGTTGGTGCGGCGCCGCGTGACGACCTGCAGCGCGTCGCGCACGTCGAGCAGGTGCGTGTACGCGTGGTCGACGGCCCCGTGCGGCCGGTCGGTCAGCCACGTCGCGGCGAGCGCCGAGAGCACCACGGCGTCACGGATGCCGCCGCGGGCCTCCTTGAGGTCCGGCTCGATGAGGTAGGCGAGCTCCCCGTGCCGGTCCGCGCGCTGCCTGGTCGACGCGAGGAGCTCCGGCAGCCGGCGGCGCGCGGCCGAGCGCCAGTCCGCGAGCAGGGCCGACGTCGCCCGTGCGATGACGACGCCGTCGCCCGCGACGGGCTGCAGCTCGAGCAGCCCGACCGCTGCGGGCAGGTCCTTGGACGCGACCTGCCGGCACTGCGCCAGCGACCGCACCGAGTGGTCGAGGTCGAGCCCGGCGTCCCAGATCGGGTACCACAGCCGCTCGGCCAGGCCGCCGAGCTCCTCGGCCGAGCGCGCCCGTCCCTCGTGCACGAGCAGGAGGTCGAGGTCGGACACCGGGCCGGCGTCGCCGCGTCCGATGCTCCCCACGACGCCCAGGGCGACGCCCTGCACGTCGCGCCCGTCCGTCGCCTCCGTCCAGAGGCGGGCGAGCGCACCCACCACCAGGTCCGCGACGGCGCGTCGGCGCGCCACCCCGTCCCCACCCGGTCCCGTCATCCGTGAGGCCAGGTCGAGCCGGGCAGCGCGCAGGTCCCGCACCCCGGCGGGGTACGGGACCTGCGGCTGCTGCGGTGACCCGGCCGCGCCCCCCGCGGGCGGCCGTTCGGTCGTCATGTGTGGGCTGCGACCTAGAGCGCGTCGTCGCCGTGCTCACCGGTGCGGACGCGAGCCACGTCCTCCACCGGGACCACCCAGACCTTGCCGTCACCGATCTTGCCGGTCTGCGCGGCCTGGACGACCACCTCGGTGACCCCTGCCACGTCCTCGTCGGCGACGAGGACGTCGATCCGCACCTTCGGCACCAGGTCCACGGTGTACTCCGCACCCCGGTAGACCTCGGTGTGGCCCTTCTGCCGGCCGTAGCCGCTGGCCTCGCTGACCGTGAGTCCGCGGACCCCGGCGGCCTCGAGGGCCGACTTCACGTCGTCCAACCGGTGCGGCTGGATGATCGCCGTCACGAGCTTCGTCATCACTTCACCTCCGACACGACACGGGCGCCGCCCAGGTTCTCGTACGCCGTCTCGCCGTGCACCGCGAGGTCGATGCCGCCGACCTCGACGTCCTGCGAGACGCGCCACCCGAGCGTGGCCTTGAGGATGAGACCGATCACCAGCGTCGTCAGACCGGAGAAGACGACCGCCACGAGCGCGATCACGATCTGGATGATGAGCTGGTTGGCGCCACCGCCGAAGAACAGACCCGTGTCGGCGGCCAGGAAGCCGATCATCACGGTACCGACGAGACCGCCGACGAGGTGGACACCGACGACGTCGAGCGAGTCGTCGTAGCCGAACTTGAACTTCAGGCCGACGGCGAGGGCGCAGAGCACGCCCGCGATGACGCCCAGGACGATCGACGTGACCGGGCGGAGCGCACCGGCGGCCGGGGTGATGGCGACGAGGCCGGCGACGATGCCCGACGCGGCACCCAGCGACGTCGCGTGGCCGTCACGGATCTTCTCCGTGATGAGCCAGGCGAGCATCGCTGCGGCGGTGCAGGTCGTCGTGTTCACCCACGCCATGCCCGCGTTCTCGTCGGCACCGAAGGCGGAGCCGGCGTTGAAGCCGAACCAGCCGAACCACAGCAGCGCGGCACCGAGCATCACGAACGGCAGGTTGTGCGGCCGCATGGCCTCCGTGCCGAAGCCCTTGCGCTTGCCGATGAGCAGCGCCAGGACGAGCGCGGCGACACCGGCGTTGATGTGGACGACCGTGCCGCCCGCGAAGTCGATGGGCGCCGTGTTGGCCACCCCGTCGGTGGTGCCGAACATGGCGGCCGCGATCGAGCCCTCGGCGCCGGACAACTGCCCGCCGCCCCAGACCATGTGGGCCATCGGGAAGTACGTGACGGTGACCCACACCGCGACGAACGCCATCCAGGTCCCGAACTTGGTGCGGTCGGCCAGTGCGCCGCTGATGAGCGCGACCGTGATGATCGCGAACGTCACCTGGAACGCCACGTCGATGACCTGCGGGTAGTTCCCCAGGCCGACCATGGGCTGGCCGTCCGCGTCGAAGAGCGTGCCGCTGAGGCCGAACTGGTCGAACGGGTTGCCGAACACGCCGGCCACGCTCGAGCCGTACGACATCGACCAGCCCCACAGCACGTAGAGGACCCCGACGACGCCCATGGCGCCGAACGACATCATCATCATGTTGAGGACGGACTTGCCCCTGACCATGCCCCCGTAGAAGAACGCCAGTCCTGGCGTCATGAGGAGCACGAGGGATGCTGACGTCAGCATCCAGGCTGCGGCTCCGGTGTCCCACTCCATGTCTGCACTCCCCTCGCCAGCCGGGCGGCCGGACGGGGACAACTGTGGAGCGATCGCGTTTCGCGGTACCGGCGCGAGGGTTACACGCGTGTGACAGCCGACCCCCGCGCGTAAACGTTGGGTTTCGTGCTGGGCAAATGTCCAGTGTGCGGGACGCCGCGTCCCGACAGCCGGTCCGCACCGGACCGGGCCCCGGCACGGGGCCCGGTCGCGGCTCAGGACTGCAGCAGACCGTCGACGAACGCCTCCGGGTCGAACGGCGCCAGGTCGTCGGGACCCTCGCCCAGGCCGACCAGCTTGACCGGCACGCCCAGCTCGCGCTGCACGGCCACGACGATGCCGCCCTTGGCGGTGCCGTCGAGCTTGGTCAGCACGATGCCGGTGACGCCGGCGACCTCGCCGAACACCCGCGCCTGGTTCAGGCCGTTCTGCCCGGTCGTCGCGTCCAGCACGAGCAGGACCTCGGACAGCGGGGCCGTCCGGGTGATGACCCGCGTGATCTTGCCGAGCTCGTCCATCAGGCCGGCCTTGTTCTGCAGCCGGCCGGCCGTGTCGACCAGCACCACGTCGGCGCCGTCGCGCACGCCCGCCCGCACCGCGTCGAACGCGACCGCGGCCGGGTCGGCCCCGTCGCGGTCGGAGCGCACCGTGGGCACCCCCACGCGCGAGCCCCAGGTCTCGAGCTGGTCGGCCGCCGCGGCGCGGAACGTGTCGGCCGCCCCGAGCACGACGCTGCTGCCGTCGGCCACCAGGACGCGCGCCAGCTTGCCGACCGTGGTGGTCTTGCCGGTGCCGTTGACCCCGACGACGAGCACGACGGCGGGCACGCGCGCACCGTCCTCCCCCGTGGACGGCGTGGTGTGCAGCGTGCGGTCGAGCGAGGGGTCCACGAGCGCGAGGAGCTGCTCGCGCAGCACGGCGCGCGCCTGCTCGCCGTCCCGCAGGCCCTCCACGCGCACGCGCGTGCGCAGCGCCTGGATCAGCTCGTCCGTGGGGCCGGCGCCGACGTCCGCGAGCAGGAGCGTCTCCTCGAGCTCGTCCCAGTCGTCCTCCGTCAGCTGGTCGCGCGAGAGCACGCCCAGCAGCCGGGTGCCGAGGGGCGAGCCCGAGCGGGCGAGCCGCTCGCGCAGCCGCCGCAGCCGGCCCGCGGTGGGGGCCGGGGTCTCCAGCGGCGGGGTCGCGAGGTCCTCGGGGACCTCGAGCAGGTCGGTCGCGCCGTCCGGGCCCTCGTCGGGCGCCGCCGGCCCGGCGTCGGCGGGCGCGGCCGGACGGTCCGCGACGGCGGTCCCCGCGGCCTGCGCGCCCGCGGCGGGCGGGCTGCCGGCGGCAGGGGTGTCGGCGGCAGGGGTGTCGGCGGGCGGCGTGTCGGTGGGACGCCGGCGCAGGCGCACCGCGGCGGCGACGCCCGCGGCGAGCACCGGCACGCCGACGAGGTAGGGCAGGAGGTCGTTGAAGTCCACGCGGACAGTCTGTCGGGCCGCGCGGCCCCGGTGCGACCCGGGACGTCAGGGTGGTGTCAGGACCGCATCACCGGTGGGCGTCGTGGCTGCGTGCCCCGTCGGGCCCGACGTCGTGCGCCCGGGTGGTCTCGCGGCCGACGCGCAGCACGTGGGCGGCACGCTCGCGGGCGAGTCGCAGGTCCTCGGCCAGCTCGTCGGGGTGGAGGTAGCCGTCGCCCTCCGAGGCGGTCGCCCGCAGGAAGTCGGCCAGGGACAGGTCCACCGGACGTGCGGCGGCGGCACGGGCGGCCTCGGTCTGCTCGGCGTCCGGGTCGCGGCGTGCCCGCAGGCCACGTCGGAACGCGACCCACGGGCTCTCGCCGTCACTCCCGGAGGGGACGGCGACGAGCACCACCGCGGCGACGAGCAGGGCGGCGAGGAGAAGCGTGATGACGACGGCCACGACACGATTCTGCGACCGCCGCCGGCGACCGGCGCGCACACGCCCGGTGTGCCGGGCAACCCCCGCACAACCTTCACACGGCGTCACCCGACCACCCACCGGCCCGGTGACCCGGACCGGGACGGGGGCTCAGGCGGGGACGTCCTCGGTCATGCGCTGGCTGATGACGGTGGTCACGCCGTCGCCGCGCATCGTCACCCCGTACAGGGCGTCCGCGATCTCCATGGTGCGCTTCTGGTGGGTGACGACGATCAGCTGGGAGTCCTGCTGCAGCTCCCGGAAGATCTCCAGCAGCCGTCCGAGGTTGGCGTCGTCCAGCGCCGCCTCGACCTCGTCCATGACGTAGAACGGGCTCGGCCGCGCCTTGAAGATCGCCACCAGGAGCGCGACGGCCGTGAGCGAGCGCTCACCGCCCGACAGCAGCGACAGCCGCTTCACCTTCTTGCCGGCGGGTCGCGCCTCGACCTCGATGCCCGTGGTCAGCATGTCGTCCGGGTCGGTGAGCACCAGCCGCCCCTCACCGCCGGGGAACAGCCGCGGGAAGACGACGTCGAAGGCCGCGGCGGTGTCCCGGTACGCCTCGGTGAACACCTGCTCGACCCGCTGGTCGATGTCCTTGACGATCTCCAGCAGGTCGCTGCGCGACTTCTTGAGGTCCGCGAGCTGCTCGACGAGGAACCGGTGCCGCTCCTCCAGCGCCGCGAACTCCTCGAGGGCCAGCGGGTTGACCCGCCCGAGCTGCGCGAGCGCACGCTCGGCCGCCCGCAGCCGCTTCTCCTGCTCCGCCCGCACGTAGGGCACGGCGGTCGGCGCGTCCGGCGCCGGCTCGGTGCCGGGCGGCAGGACGACGGGGACGTCACGGTGCGGACCGAACTCCTCCAGCAGCACCTCGGGGTCGAGCCCCAGCTCCTCGACCGCGCGGGTCTCCAGCTGCTCGATGCGCAGCCGCTGCTCGGCGCGGGCCACCTCGTCCTTGTGCGCGACGTCGGTGAGCTCGGCCAGGTCCCGCACCAGCACGTCGACCTGCGCCCGGACGGTCGTCAGGGCGGCGTCGCGCTCCGCGCGGGCGGCCTCGGCGGCGTCACGCTCGTCCGCGGCGCGCCGCAGCGCCCGGTCCAGCAGCTCGCCGGTGCGGACCGCGGCGGTCTGCACGGCGCGCGCCACGGCGGCCTGCCGCGCCCGCTCCTGCTCGCGGCGGGCGGCCTTCTCCCGCGCGGCCCGCTCGGCCGTCGCCGCGCGCTCCAGCGACTCGGCACGGCCCGCCAGCGCCCGGGCCCGCTCCTCACCGGTGCGCAGCGTGAGGCGCGCCTCCGTCTCACGGCCGCGGGCGGCGGTCGCGGCCTGCGCCGTCGCGTCCCGGCGTGCGGTCGCCTCCGTGATGGCCGCCTCGGTGTCCTGCGGCGCCTCCTGCGCGGCGGCGAGCCGTTCCGTGAGCTCGACGAGCGTCGCGTGGTCGGCCTCGAGCGTCGCGCCCGCCGCCTCCAGCGACCGCTGGACGCGCTCGGCCTCCGCGCGGGCGGCGCGGGCCGCGGACCCCAGGTGGCCGAGCTGCTCGGCCACGGCCGCGAGGGCGGCGTCGGACTCGTTGAGGCGCTCGAGGGTCGCGTCCACCTGCTCCTGCGCCGCGGCACGGTCCTCCCGCGCCGCGGCGAGCTCGAAGCGGAGGCGCTCGGCGCTCGCGGTGGCGTCCGCAGCGGCCGAGCGGGCCGCGTCGAGCGCGGCCTGCAGGTGCAGCGCGCTGGGTGCCGACGCGGACCCCCCGGACGCGCGGTGGCGCGAGAGCACGTCGCCGGTGCGGGTCGCCACCACGAGGTGCGGGTGCGCCGCGACCAGGGGCCGCGCGGCCGCGAGGTCGTCCACGACGACCACGTCCGCGAGCAGCGCACGCACGGCGTCGCGCACGGTCGGGGGCGCCTGCACGAGGTCGACGGCGCGGTCGGCACCCGCGGGCAGGTCGACGTGGGCGTCGGGCGCGGCGCCGGCGACGAGCAGGGTGGCGCGGCCCGCGTCCTCCGCGCGCAGGTGGCGGATCGCGTCGACGGCGGCGTCGACGGACTCCACGGCGACGGCGTCGGCCACGGCCCCGAGCGCGGCGACGATCGCCTCCTCGTCGCGCTCGCCGACGCTGAGCAGCGCTGCGACCGAACCCACGACACCCGGCAGGGCGTCGGCGGCCAGCAGCGCACCGGCACCGTCCTTGCGGCTGAGGGACATCTCGAGCGTCTCGGCGCGGGACGTCTGCTGGTCCCGCTCGCGCTCGGCGGTGCGCAGCGCGTCCTCGAGCTCCGCGACCCGGGCGGTCGCGGAGTCCAGGGCCTCGGCGGCGGCCTCGTGCTCGGCGTCGAGACCCTCCTCGCCCTGCTCGACGCCGGCGACCTGGGACTCCAGCGCCGCGAACTGCGTCGTCGCGTCGCGGGCGCGCTCCTCGGCCGCAGCGAGCGACGCGCGCAGCCGGCCGATCTCGGCCTCCGTCGCCTCGACCCGGCTGCGGCGGGCGGCGACCTGCCCGGCGAGCCGGGCGACACCCTCGCGGCGGTCGGCGGCGCTGCGCTGCAGGTCGGCCAGCGCCCGCTCCGCCGCGCCGGCGGCGGCCTCCGCCTCCTGCCGCGCGGCCCCCGCGTCCGCGACGGCGGCCCGCGCGAGCTCGACGTCCGCCGTGAGCTCGGCCTCCGCGGTGCGCACCCGCGCGGCCTGCGCCTCGAGGTCCGCGGGGTCCTGCCCGGTGCTGCGCTCGCTCGTGGCGGTCCCCAGCAGCCGCGCGCGGTCCGCCGCGAGCGACGCGGTGCCGCGCACGCGCTCGCGCAGCGACGAGAGCCGGTACCAGACGTCACCGGCCTCGCTCACGGCCGGCGCCGCCTCCGCGGCCTGCCGTTCGAGCGCAGCCAGCCGGCCGCGGGCCTCGGCGAGAGCCGTCTCGACCTGCTCGCGACGCTCCCGGACGGCCGACTCGTCGGCGATCTCCTGCTCCAGACGGGCGCGCAGCTGCGCCAGGTCGTCCGCGAGCAGCCGCGCCCGCGAGTCGCGCAGGTCCGACTGGACCACGGCCGCCTTGCGGGCGACCTCGGCCTGCCGGCCGAGCGGACCGAGCTGGCGGCGGATCTCCGTGGTGAGGTCGCCCAGGCGCGTGAGGTTGCCCTGCATCGCGTCGAGCTTGCGCAGGGCCTTCTCCTTGCGCTTGCGGTGCTTGAGGACCCCCGCGGCCTCCTCGATGAACCCGCGCCGCTCCTCGGGGGTCGCGCGCAGCACCGCGTCGAGCTGGCCCTGCCCGACGATGACGTGCATCTCCCGACCCAGGCCGGAGTCGGACAGCAGGTCCTGGATGTCCAGCAGGCGGCAGCCGCGGCCGTTGATCGCGTACTCGGAGCCGCCGTTGCGGAACAACGTCCGCGAGATCGTGACCTCGGAGTACTCGATCGGCAGCGCCCCGTCGGTGTTGTCGATCGTCAGCGAGACCTCGGCCCGCCCCAGCGGCGGGCGGCCGGACGTCCCGGCGAAGATGACGTCCTCCATCTTGCCGCCGCGCAGCGACTTGGCACCCTGCTCCCCCATGACCCAGGCGAGCGCGTCCACGACGTTGGACTTGCCGGAGCCGTTGGGCCCGACGACGCACGTGATCCCCGGCTCGAAGCTCAGCGTCGTCGCCGAGGCGAACGACTTGAACCCGCGCAGGGTCAGGGTCTTGAGGTGCACGTGAGGCAGCCTAGGCAACACACGACGCGGGGCCGCGCACGCCCGGGTGCCCGGGCGTGTGCGGCCCCGCGTCGCGAGGGCGTCAGGGCGTCACAGGCCGGGGAACCACAGGCCGATCTCGCGAGCCGCCGACTCCTCGCCGTCCGACCCGTGGACGATGTTCTCGATGAGCCTGGTGCCCCAGTCGCGGGCCAGGTCGCCACGGATCGTGCCCGGTGCGGCGACGGTCGGGTCGGTGGCGCCGGCGAGGGACCGGAAGCCCTCGATGACCCGGTGGCCCTCGACGACGGCGGCGAGCACCGGCCCGGACCGCATGAAGTCGATGAGCGCACCCACGAACGGCTTGCCCGCGTGCTCGGCGTAGTGCTCGGCCAGGAGGGCCTCGTCGGCCTGGCGGAGCTCGACGGCGACGAGCGTGTAGCCCTTCGTCTCGATGCGGCGCAGGACCTCGCCGACATGTCCGCGCCGGACTCCGTCGGGCTTGACCAGGACGAGCGTGCGCTGCGTGTGGGGTGCGTCAGACATGGCGGCAACCCTAGCGGGGACCCGCGGCCGACCGGGCTGCCGCGTCCGGTGTCCGGACGGGGGCGGTCGACGGGACCCCGTCAGCCCTCCGGGTGCGCCGCGTCGTACTCCGCGCGCTCGCGGTCGATCTTGGCGCCCAGCCACAGCGAGACCGCCCAGAGCACGACGAAGACGCCGCCGATGACGAACATCATCGGCACGAGCACGCCGAAGGAGAGGACGGCGACCTGCGCGACCGTGCCGGCGACGTAGCCGCCCGGCCGCCCGACGTACCCCGCGAGCAGCAGCAGGATCAGGGCCGTGACGCCGCCCAGCGTCCACACGGTGGCGGGGGGTGCGACCTTCAGCCCGAAGGCCACGAGGGTCGCGAAGAACACCAGCAGCGCCTCGAGGACGAGCGTCATCTGGGTGAACTGCGGCATGGCGGGACGCTTCGGCCGCGAGGGTGCCGGGTGGTGCGTGCTCATCGGTCAAGGCTAGCCGCGCCCGCCGGGCGGCTCAGACCTCCCCGAAGCCCGCCTCCACGTCCGCGACGAGCCGCTGCACCGCCTCGGCCGCCTGCGGGCCCTGGGCCGTGACGACCAGGACGTCGTCCTTCACCGCCCCGAGCTTCATGAGCTCGAGGACGCTGGCGGCGTTCACGCCGTTGACCTGGACCTTCGCGTCGAACGGCGCGAGCATCCGCACCATGAGCGCCGCCGGCCGCGCGTGCAGGCCCAACGGGTTGCGCAGGACGGTCGTGGCGCGCACGGATCCGTCGGGGCCCACCACCGGCGCGGTCGCCCCCTCGGGGACGACACCCGCGGTGGTGTCCGCCGCCACCGTGCCCGCCGGCCCGAACGTGCGCCCCGCGGCCTGCGCGGACGCCAGCACCTGGTCGACGTCCGCGCCGCCGTGCGCGGTGACGGCCGCGGCGACGGCGCCCTCGACGAAGGGCGCGTCCGCGATCCGCACGCGGTCGGCGGTCGCCCCGTCCGTCGCCTCCAGCACGGACTCCGCGGTGAGCACGGCCGACCCGAGGTCGGTGAGCACGACGACCGAGCCCCCGCCGGCGGTCGCCTCGCGCACGGCCGCGTCCACGCGGTCGAAGCTGGTGCCGAGGCCGTCGTCGGCGGTGCCCCCCGCCGGCAGGATGCGCACCCCCGGAGCCATCTGCGCGGCGACCTGCGCCGCGCCCTCGGCGAGCGTGCGCGAGTGCGACACGAGCACGAGCGCCACGGGCGCCCACTGGTCCGTCACCGGTCCTGCCTCCCTCGCGGCGTCCCCGCCGCGCGCTGCCCTGCACCGCGCCGGGACCGGCGCGGGTCGTCGTCCGTCAGTCCGCGTCGGCGGCGGCCTGGGCGGCCGCTGCCAGGATGAGGGCGCTCGAGCGGGCCCCCGGGTCGAGGTGCCCCGCCGAACGCTCCCCCAGGTAGCTCGCGCGCCCCTTGGTCGCGACGAGCGGGACCGTCCCCTCGGCGCCGGCCTGCGCACCACGGGCCGCCGCGGCGAGCACCTGCGAGGGCGGCGCACCGTGGTCGGCGGCGTCGACCGCCGCGGCCACCGCCGGCGTCCAGGCGTCGACCATCGTCTTCTCGCCCGCCCCGGCGCGCCCGCGCGTGACGATGCCGTCGAGCGCGGCCTCCAGGAGGGCCACGACGCCGTCCCGGTCGAGCGCAGCGGCCGAGCCCGCCTTCGACGCCCGCAGGAACGCCGTGCCGTACAGCGGGCCCGCGGCGCCGCCGACGGTCGACATCAGCGTGGTCGCCACGAGCCGCAGGACGTCGCCGATCGTCGTCGGCGGGGCGTCCAGCCCGTCCAGCTTGGCGACGACCGCACGGAAGCCCCGCGCGAGGTTCTCCCCGTGGTCGCCGTCGCCGATCTGCCGGTCGAGCTCGACCAGCTCGTCCCGGTGCTCGTCGACCGTCGCCGCGCTGCGGCGCACCCAGTCGACCGCCCATGCCGCGTCCAGCGTCATCCGCCCCGCCTCCCCGAGTCCCCACCCATGTCACTCACCAGCGCAGCGCGGTGGTGTGCACCGGGGCGTCCCACAGGGCGGTCAGCTCGTCGTCCAGCCGGAGGACGGTGACGGACGCGCCCTGCATCTCCAGCGATGTCACATAGTTGCCGACGAGCGATCGGGTCACCTCGACCCGTCGCTCGGAGAGCAACGCGCGTGCTCGACGATAGACGACGTACAGCTCGGACGCGGGCGTGCCACCCATGCCGTTGACGAGCAGGAGCACCTTCTCGCCGCCCGTGAGCCCCAGGTCGTCGACGACCGGCGTCAGCAGCTTCTCGGTCAGCGCGTCGGCGCTCTCCAGGCCGACCCGGTGGCGACCGGGCTCACCGTGGATGCCGATACCGATCTCGATCTCGTCGTCCGGCAGGTCGAAGCTGGGCCGTCCGACGTGCGGCACGGTGCAGGCCGTCAACGCCAGGCCCATCGTGCGCACGTTGTCGACCACCCGTTGCGCGACCGCGGCGACCGCGTCGAGGTCGTCACCGCGCTCCGCGGCGGCACCGGCGATCTTCTCGACCGCGACCGTGCCCGCCACGCCGCGCCGGCCCGCCGTGTAGAGCGAGTCCTCGACCGCGACGTCGTCGTCCACCAGGACCTGGCGCACCGTCGTGCCGTCCGCCTCGGCCAGCTCGGCGGCCGTCTCGAAGTTGAGGACGTCGCCCGTGTAGTTCTTCACGATCGTCAGGACCCCGGCCCCGGCGTCGGCCGCCACGATCGCCGGGGCGACCTGGTCGGGGGTCGGGGAGGTGAAGACCGCCCCGGGCACGGCGGCGTCCAGCATGCCGACGCCCACGAACCCCGCGTGCAGCGGCTCGTGGCCGCTGCCCCCGCCGCTGACCAGCCCGACCTTGCCGGGCACGGTGCCGCCCGCCCGTGCGACGTACAGCGGGTCGGTGTGCACCCGCACGACGTCCGGGTGGGCCAGACCGAACCCCTCGACCGACTCGGCGACCACGTCCTGCGGGTCGTTGATGAGCTTCTTCATGCTCGGCTCCTTCGACGTGCGCGGCGGTGGCTCGTCCACCTCACCCCGGGCCCGGACGGTCGTCAAGGCGGGACCGCGCCCGCCACCTGCACATGCGTGCAGGTGGCGGGCGGACCGTACGGACGGACGGGGACGGTCAGGGGCGGCCCAGCAGGATGCGCGCCTCGGCGACGAGCAGGATCGACCCGGTGACCAGGACGCCGGCGCCGCGCTCGGCCTCGCCCTCGGCGCGCTGCACCGCGACGTCGATCGCGTCGGGCAGGCGCGCGGCGACGTGCACGCGGTCCTCCCCGAACACGTCGATCGCGACCTCCGCGAGGTCGTCCGCGTCCATGGCGCGGGGGTTCGACGCCTGCGTGACGACCACCTCGGCCAGCAGCGGCTCGAGGGCCGCGAGGATGCCCTCGGGGTCCTTGTCCGCCATGACGCCGACGACACCCACGAGACGCGTGAAGTCGAACGCCTCCTCGACCGCGTCCGCCAGCGCCTCGGCGCCGGCGGGGTTGTGCGCACCGTCGACCAGCACGGTCGGGCTGGACCGCACGACCTCCAGCCGGCCCGGGGACGTGACGTCGGCGAACGCCACCTCGACGACCGCACCGTCGAGCGCCGCGCCGCCGGTCAGGAGCGCCTCGGTGGCGGCGAGCGCCAGCAGCGCGTTGTGCGCCTGGTGCTCGCCGTACAGCGGCAGGAACACGTCGGTGTAGATGCCGCCGAGCCCGCGCAGCGCGACCAGCTGACCACCGACGGCCACCTGCCGCTCGACCACCGCGATGTCGACGTCCTCGCGCACGACGCGCGCCCCGCGCTCGGCGGCGGCCGCCAGCACGACGCCCTCGACGTCGTCGGTCTGGTGCGCGAGCACCAGGGTCGCGCCGTCCTTCACGATGCCGGACTTCTCCGACGCGATCTCGACGAGGGTGTGGCCGAGGTAGCGCTCGTGGTCCATCGCGATCGGCGTGATGACGGCGACCTCGGCGTCGACCAGGTTGGTCGCGTCCCAGCGCCCGCCCATGCCGACCTCGACCACCGCGACGTCCACGGGCGCGTCGGCGAACGCCGCGTACGCCATGACGGTGAAGACCTCGAAGAAGGACAGCCGCTGGCCACCCTGCGCGAGGTGACGTTCGTCGACCATCGCGATGTAGGGCGCGACGTCCTGCCACACCTCGACGAAGCGCTCGTCGCTGATCGGCTCGCCGTCGATGCTGATCCGCTCGGTGACCCGGGTCATGTGCGGGCTGGTGAACCTGCCCGTGCGCAGGCCGTGCTCGCGCAGCAGCCGCTCGATCATGCGGGCGGTCGACGTCTTGCCGTTGGTCCCCGTGACGTGGATCGCGCGGAACGCCCGCTGCGGGTCGCCCAGCAGCTCCAGCACGTCGCGGACGCGGTCGAGCGTGGGGTCGATGTCCTGCTCCGGCGCGCGTCCCAGGATCGCCCGGTAGACCTCGTCGGCCGCCTGCCGGGCGGCCCGCGCCGCCTCGTCCCGCAGGTGGTCCGCGCCACCCCGCTCGCGGCTCACGCGTCGGCCCGCACGACGGTCACGGCGACCTCGGCCACGTCGGCGGCCTCGATCGTCACGGACGTGGCGAGCGTCTCGGCGGCGACGACGTCGCGGTGCGCCTCGACGTCCGCCACGTGCGCGGTCGGGACGACGAGCGTGAGGTCCACGCGGTCCGCGACGTGCAGCCCCGCGGCCTTGCGTGCGTCCTGCACGGCCCGCACGACGTCGCGGGCGTACCCCTCGGCGCGCAGCGCGTCGTCGAGCGCGAGGTCGAGGACGACGACCACGCCGCCGGCCAGGACGGCGGCGGCCACGTCGGCCCCCGCACCCTCGCCGACCACGGTCGTCAGCTCGTACTCCGCCGGCTGCAGCGCGACGTCACCGGCGTCGGTGGTGACGACGACGGTCCCCCCGTCGACCCGCCACGCGCCGGAGCGGGCGCCCTTGATCACCTGCTGCACGGCCCGGCCGAGGCGCGGGCCCGCCGCGCGGGCGTTGACCGCGAGCCGCTGCGTGATGCCGAAGCGCTCGGTCGTGGCCGCGTCCGCCTCGACCACGTCGACCTGCTTGACGTTGAGCTCGGCGGCGAGCAGGTCGGTGTACGGCGCGAGCGCGGCCGGGTCGGCCACCGCGACCGTGAGCCGGCGCAGCGGCTGGCGCACGCGCACCTGGTGCGCCTTGCGCAGGCCGAGCGCCGCGGACACCACGGCGCGGACCTCGTCCATCGCGGTGACGAGCGCCGGGTCCTCGACGAGGAGCGCCTCGCCGACGTACCCGCCGCCGGCCACGGCGGACCACCCGTCCTCCCCGTGCAGGACCGGGGCGTCCTCGCCCGGCGCCTGCACGCTCACCGGCCAGTCGGTGAGGTGCACGGAACGCCCGCCGGTGAGCCCGCGCCACACCTCCTCGGTGACCAGCGGGGCGAGCGGCGCCATGACGCGCGTGAGCGTCTCCAGCGCGGTCCACAGCGTGTCGAACGCGTCGTGGTCCTCCGACCAGAACCGGTCGCGCTGGGTGCGCACGTACCAGTTCGTCAGCAGGTCGAGGTGCTCGCGCACGGCCTCGCACGCGGCGGGGATGTCGTACTCGTCGAGCAGCGCGGTCATCCGGGTCGCGAGGTCACCGGTACGGGCCAGCAGGTAGCGGTCCATGGGTGCGAGGCCCGCGGCGCGCTCGGCCGTGACGCGCTGCGCGGTGTACCCGCGCCCGTCGTCGGCCGTCCCGGCGTAGAGCGTGAAGAAGTAGTACGTGCTCCACAGCGGCAGCAGCACCTGGCGCACGCCGTCGCGGATGCCCTCCTCGGTGACCACGAGGTTGCCGCCCCGCAGGATCGTCGAGGACATGAGCGACCAGCGCACGGCGTCCGAGCCGTACTTGTCCCACATGAGGACCGGGTCAGGGAAGTTGCGCAGCGACTTGCTGGCCTTGCGGCCGTCGTCGCCCAGCACGATGCCGTGGCACATGACGTTGCGGAAGGCCGCACGGTCGAAGATCGCCGTGGCCAGCACGTGCAGCGTGTAGAACCACCCGCGGGTCTGGCCGATGTACTCGACGATGAAGTCGCCCGGGTAGTGGTGCTCGAACCACTCACGGTTCTCGAACGGGTAGTGCACCTGCGCGAACGGCATCGACCCGGAGTCGAACCACACGTCGAGCACGTCGGGGATGCGGCGCATCGTCGCCCGGCCCGTGGGGTCGTCCGGGTTGGGGCGCGTGAGGTCGTCGACGAACGGCCGGTGCAGGTCCGGCTCGCCCTGGTCGTTGAGCGGCAGGCGGCCGAAGTCCGCCTCGAGCTCGGCGAACGAGCCGTAGACGTCCACCCGCGGGTACGCCGGGTCGTCGCTCACCCACACCGGGATCGGCGTGCCCCAGTACCGGTTGCGGCTGATCGACCAGTCGCGCGCGTTCTCGAGCCACTTGCCGAACTGGCCGTCCTTGATGTGGCCCGGGATCCACTCGATGCCCTGGTTGAGCTCGACCATGCGGTCCTTGAACTCGGTCACGCGCACGAACCACGAGGACACGGCCTTGTAGATCAGCGGGTTCCGGCAGCGCCAGCAGTGCGGGTAGGAGTGCTCGTACGTCTCGTGCCGGACGAGGGCCGCGCGGTGGGCCGCGTCGACGCGCGCGAGCGGGCCCGTGCCGTTCCTCAGGTCGGCGATGACCTGCTTGTTCGCCTCGAAGACCTGGGTGCCCGCGTAGTCGGTGACCTGCGCGGTGAACCGGCCCTTGGAGTCGACGGGCACGACCGGCACGATGCCGGCGGCGTCGCACGCCACCATGTCGTCCTCGCCGAACGCCGGGGCCAGGTGCACCACGCCGGTGCCGTCCTCGGTGGTGACGAAGTCCGCGGCGAGCACCTGGTGCGCGTGCTCGTGGCCCGCGAAGTAGTCGAACGGCGGGGTGTAGCGCCGGCCGACGAGGTCGGCGCCCGTCAGTCGCGCGACGACCGTGGGCTCGTCGCCGAGCTCCCGGGCGTACGCACCCAGGCGCGCGGCGGCGAGCACCACGCGCTCCCCCGGGTGCGCCTCGCCGAACGGCGACCCGGCGGTCGGCTCGACGACGACGTACTCGACGTCGGGCCCGACCGCCACGGCCAGGTTGGACGGCAGCGTCCAGGGGGTCGTGGTCCAGATCAGCAGCAGCTCACCGGAGTCCAGGCGGAACCCGACGGTGATGGCCGGGTCCTGGCGCGAGGCGTACACGTCCTCGTCCATCCGCAGCTCGTGGTTGCTCAGCGGCGTCTCGTCACGCCAGCAGTACGGCAGGACGCGGTAGCCCTCGTACGCCAGGCCCTTGTCGTACAGCTGCTTGAACGCCCAGATCACCGACTCCATGAACGACGGGTCGAGCGTCTTGTAGTCGTTCTCGAAGTCGACCCAGCGCGCCTGCCGGGTGACGTACTCCTGCCACTCCTGGGTGTACGTGAGGACCGACTCGCGGCACGCCTCGTTGAACGCGGCGATGCCCATCTCGTCGATCTGCGACTTGTCGGTGATGCCGAGCTTGCGCTCGGCCTCGAGCTCGGCCGGCAGGCCGTGGGTGTCCCACCCGAAGCGCCGCTCGACGTGCTTGCCGCGCATCGTCTGGTAGCGCGGCACGACGTCCTTGGCGTAGCCGGTCAGCAGGTGCCCGTAGTGCGGCAGGCCGTTGGCGAACGGCGGGCCGTCGTAGAAGACGTACTCGTTGTCGCCGTTCTCGCCCGTGGGCCGCAGCGCCACCGAGGCGCGGAACGTGTCGTCCGCCTCCCAGTACCGCAGCACGTCCTGCTCGAGGGCGGGCAGGTCGGGGCTCGGCGGGACGGTCGCGGGAGTGCCGGCGGACGTGCCGTCGGAGGTGCGGTGCAGCGGGTACGCCACGGTCGGGGCTCCTGGTCTCGCGCACCCGGGGGTGCGGTACGGCCACGAGGACGACGACACCCGGACCACCCGGGCACCACCGCGGTACCACCTCGCTTGCCGGGGACGGGTCCCCGGCCTCTCACCTGCGGCTGTGACGGGCCTGCCCCGTCCGGTTCTACTGAGGACGCCGCACCGTGGCGCGGATCCCGTTCTTCCGGAGGCTCACCGGTGATGGCCGGGTCGATGCCTGTGGGGGGAGTCTATCGGCGTCCGTGGCGTGAGCGCATCGCACGCGGCACGTCGGTGCGGGCCGGGTCGTCGACGACCGCCCGGTCGACCGCCGCACGCAGGTCCGCCCGCAGCGAGCGGAGCACCCGCACGAGGCCGGCCCCGCCGGCGACGCACGCGACCAGCGCGAGGACGACGCCGGGCCCTCCCACGCCGACGACGACGAGCAGGTGGGCCGGGGGCGCCGCCGCGAGCAGGGTCGCCGCGACGAGCCCCGCCGTGGCGGCGTCGACACCCCGCAGGGAGCGTGGCGCGACGAGCTCCCCCCGGCGCTCGCGCCCCAGCAGCCACCACCCGGCGACGAGGCAGACCTGGAGGCCCGCGACGGCGGCGATCGCGGTGAGGGCGTAGGGCACGACCAGCCGCTCGGTCTCGGCGTACCCGCCGCCGACCACCTCCGCCAGCGCCGGCAGGAGCCCCTGCAGCAGCAGCGACCCGGCCAGCAGGCACACCAGAGCGATGCGGAGCGCGAGCCTGCGTGAGGACGTCATCTATCGATCTTCGATAGACATCTGTCGACTGTCAAGAGGCAGTCGGGTGAATGGCCGGACGCGAGGGCGACCAGGCACGATCAGCCCATGACCTCCGCACGACCCGTTGCCCTGCTCGACCTCGACGGCACGCTCATGGACTCCGCCCCCGGCATCGTCGCGTCCGTGCGCCACGCCTACGCCCACGTCGGGCTGCCCACCCCCACCGAGGCCGTGATGCGCTCCTTCGCCGGCCCCCCGATCACGTGGTCCTTCACGACCCACGGCGTCGGCGCCGAGCAGCTCGACGCGGCCGTCGCCGCCTACGGCACGCACTTCTCCGACGTCGGGGTGTGGGACACCCGGGTGTTCGACGGCGTCCCCGAGGCGCTGGTGACGCTGCGCGAGGCCGGCGTGCTCCTGGTCGTCGCGACGGCCAAGCCGCTGCGGTGGGCCGCACCGATCTGCGACGAGGTCGGGCTGACGCCGCTGCTCGACCACGTCGTCGGCGCCCCGGACGACGAGTCGGAGTCGAAGGGCCAGATCATCGGCCGCGCCCTGGCGTGGGTCCGGGAGACGGTCGGCGACGACGCCCCGGTGCGGGCCGTGATGCTCGGTGACCGCGAGCACGACGTGCACGGCGCCGCCGAGCACGACCTGCCCTGCCTCGGTGCGCTGTGGGGCTACGGGGGCGCCGAGGAGCTGCTCGCAGCCGGCGCGGTCGAGGTGCTCGCGTCGCCCGCCGAGGTGCCGGCCGCCGTGCTGGCCCGCGTGACGGGCTGAGCGCGCCCCCTGGGATGATGGCCGGGATGACCCACGCACCCCTGGTCCTGCTGGACCTCGACGGCACCCTGACCGACTCCTACCCCGGCATCGCGGCCAGCGCCCGCGTCGCGTTCACCGCGCTGGGGCTGCCGGTGCCGGACGCGACCGCGCTGCGGCGGTTCGTCGGCCCGCCGCTCGCCGAGTCGTTCGCCCTGTTCGACGTCCCTGCCGACCGCGTGCCGGAGGCGATCGCCGCGTACCGCGCGTACTTCCGTGAGACGGGCATGTGGCAGAACAGCGTCTACCCCGGGGTCCCGGAGCAGCTCGCCGCGCTGCGGGACGCCGGCGTGCGGCTGGCCGTGGCGACCAGCAAGCCCGAGGTGTTCGCCGGCCCCATCTGCGAGCGCTTCGGCCTGGCGCCCTTCCTGGAGGGCGTCTTCGGCGCCCCGCTGGACCACGTGCCGTCGTCCAAGGCGACGGTCGTCGCGGCGGCGCTCGCCGCGCTGCGCCCCGCCGGGCCCGTGCTCATGGTGGGTGACCGCGAGCACGACGTGCACGGCGCGCGCGCCCACGGCGTCGACTGCGTCGGGGTCGCGTGGGGCTACGCGCAGCCGGGCGAGCTCGCGCGCGCCGGTGCGCTCGAGGTCGTGCCGACGGTCGACCGCCTGGCCGAGACGGTGCTGGAGACGCTCCGCACGCCCGGGCGGGCCGAGCTCAGCGCGTCGGTCGCACCGGCGGCAGCGCCGACCACGGGAACGTGATCCACAGGTCGGTGCGGCGCCACACGTAGTCCGGGTCGATCACCGAGCGCGGCTTGGCGTACAGCACGGCGGTGCGCACCTCGGCGCAGTGCGCGGACAGCAGCCTCTTGACCAGGGCGAGCGTCTCACCGGAGTCGGCGACGTCGTCCACCACGAGCGCGCGCAACCCGTGCAGCGCGTCGGTGTCCAGCAGCGGCGGCAGCAGCTGCGGCTCCGGCAGCGTGCTGTCGATGCCGGTGTAGAACTCGACGTTCATGGTGCCGACGGCCTTGGTGCCCAGCGCGTACGCGATCGCCCCGCCGGGCGGCAGGCCGCCGCGCGCGACCGACACGACGACGTCGGGCACGAACCCGGAGTCCACGACCGTCTGCGCCACCTCGCGCGTCGCTGCGCCGAACGTCTCCCAGTCCAGCACCTCGCGCTCGGTCGGCATGTCCTGCCCGGGCGCGGCCTCCGTCGTCGTCATGCCCCCATGGTCCCGCACGCACCCGGGCGTGCGGGACCGGCCGCGCGTCCCACGCACCGGCCTCGGCGGATGTGTGCCACCGTGGTGCCGTGAGCGCCGGTACCGAGTCCCCCCTGTTCCCGGGCAAGCAGTTCATCAGCACCGTGCTCGAGGCGCTGGAGACCAAGACCACCATGGCGGGCGCGCTGGGCCGCCGCTACGTCATGCGCGCCGCGATGGCGGGGATCATCATCGGCCTGCTGTACGGGGCGCACTACGCCGTCGTGTCCGCGTTCGCGCAGATCACGGTCGGCGGCACCTCGCTCTACCTGATCGGCCGCATGGCGGGCGCCGTCCTGTTCGGCTGGGCGCTGGTGTTCATCTACTACTCGCGGTCCGAGCTGCTGACGTCGAACATGATGATCGTCTCGATCGGGGCCTACCACCGCCGCACCACGTGGGGCCGCGCGCTGCGGCTGCTGGGCCTGTGCTTCGCCGGGAACTTCGTGGGCGGCCTGCTGGTCGCGGTGCTGGTGCGGTTCTCCACGCTCGCGGAGGGCGCGACGCTCGACCAGATGGTGACCGCGGTCGACCACAAGCTCGCGTTCGTCGCCGACGGGCCGACGGGGTGGGGCGACCTGCTGGTGCGCGCGGTGCTCTGCAACTTCTGCATCAACCTCGCGATGCTGCTGGTCTACAACGGCCTGATCCGGGACGACGTCACCAAGTCGCTCGTCATGATCGTGGCCGTGTTCATCTTCGCCTTCCTCGGGCTGGAGCACTCGGTCGCCAACACGGTCCTGTTCACCATCGTCGGGCTGCAGGAGGGGATCGACGTCGGGCTCGCCGCCGGCAACGTCGGCCTGGCGCTGCTCGGGAACTTCGTCGGCGGCGGGCTCCTGATCGGGCTGTACTACGCGTACGTCAACGACGACTCGCGCTGGCTGCGCGAGGGTCGCCCGACCTCCTGACGAGCGGGCGGCCGCCGACCCGCTTGACCTTGACGTCGCGTCAGCTCCTACGGTCGACCGGGTCCGCACACCGAGGCCGAGGAGGAGCCGTGGAGGCGTCGATCCAGGAGGTCGCCCGACTGACCGGCACGACGAGCCGCACGCTGCGTCACTACGACGCGATCGGGCTGCTCACTCCCAGCCGCGTCGCCGACACCGGGTACCGCTGGTACGACGACGCCGCCCTCGTGCGGCTGCAGCGCATCCTGCTGCTGCGCGACCTGGGGCTCGGGCTGGCCGAGATCCGCCGGGTGCTGGACCGCGAGACGGACGAGGCGACGGCACTGCGCCGGCACCTCGCCTGGCTCACGGCCGAGCAGGACCGCCTCGCCCGGCAGGCGGCCTCGGTGCGCCGGACGCTCACCGCACGCGACGAGGGAGGCGACCTGATGGTCGAGGAGATGTTCGACGGGTTCGACCACACGCAGCACCGGCAGGAGGTCGAGGAGCGCTGGGGCGCCGACGCCTACGCCGCCGGCGACGCCTGGTGGCGCAGCCGGAGCGCCGACGAGCGCGCCACGTGGCAGGAGCGCTCGGCGGCGCTCGCCCGGGACTGGGCGGCCGCGGCGGCGGCGGGCACCGACCCCGCGTCGGACGAGGCGCAGGAGATCGCCCGCCGGCACGTGCAGTGGCTGGGCGACGTGCCCGGGACGCCGCGCGACGGCGACGCACCGGCCCGGGGGTACGTGCTCGGGCTGGCCGACATGTACGTCGCCGACCCGCGGTTCACCCGCCACTACGGCGACGACGAGCGGGGCGCGGCGTTCGTGCGTGACGCCCTGCACGAGTACGCCGCGCGTCACCTGTGACGATGTGACGGGCGCGGCCCCGCGAGGAGCCGCGCCGGCGGCTGTTCGTGCACTACACCACGATGAAGCACCGCCTCCAGCGCATCGGTGACCTGCTCGACGCGGACCTCCACGACCCGCGGACGCGCACCGCCCTCGCACTGGCCCTGGAGGCGCACCGGCTGCTCGGACCACCCTGACCCCGGCGCCGGTCGCCGAGCCTCAGTCGCCGCGCAACGATCGCTGCCACTCGGCGTGCAGCGCCGCGAACCGACCGCCTGCCGCGACCAGCTCGTCGGGGCTGCCGTCCTCGACGACACGACCGGCGTCGACGACCAGCACGCGGTCCGCGTGCATGACGGTCGACAGCCGGTGGGCGATCACCACCGCGGTGCGGCCGGTCAGCAGGGTGCGCAGCCCCTCCTGCACGAGCTGCTCCCCGGGGATGTCCAGCGAGCTGGTCGCCTCGTCGAGCACGAGGACGGCGGGATCGGCGAGGAAGGCCCGCGCGAACGACACGAGCTGGCGCTGCCCGGCGGACAGCCGCACGCCGCGGGTGTCGACGTCCGTGTCGTACCCGTCCGGCAGCGCCGCGATGAGGTCGTGCACGCCGACGGCCCGCGCCGCCTGCTCGATCTGCGCGGGGCTCGCACCCGGCCGGCCCAGGGCGATGTTCGCGGCCACCGAGCCGGAGAACAGGTACGCCTCCTGGGTCACCATGACCATGGCGGCGCGCAGGTCCGTCGGGTCCGCGTCGCGCAGGTCGACGCCGTCCACGCGCACGGACCCGGTCCGCGGGTCGTAGAACCGGGCGAGGAGCTTGGCCACGGTGGACTTGCCGGCGCCCGTCTCGCCCACCAGGGCGACGGTCTGCCCGGCCGGGACGTGCAGGTCAAGGCGCGGCAGGACCGACGGTCCGTCGCCGTAGCCGAACTCGACGCCCTCGAAGCGCACGTCGCCACGGGGCTGCTCGAGGCGCACCGGCCGCACCGGGTCGGGGACGGTGGGCTCCTGGGCGAGCAGCCCGGACAGCTTCTCGAGGGCGGCAGTGGCGGACTGGAACGAGTTGTAGAACATCCCGATCTGCGCGAGCGGGGAGAAGAACCGCCGTGCGTAGAGCACCGCGGCGACCAGCACGCCCACGTCGAGCCCGCCGTCCAGCACCCGCAGGCCACCGACCAGCAGGACCGCGGCGACGGTGACGTTGCCGATGAGCACCAGGCCGGTGTCGAAGACGCCGTTGACGCGGATCGCCTCGGCGTTGGCCGCCCGGTACTCCTCCGCCTCGGCCTCGTAGACCCCCGCGACCTGCGCCTCGCGACGGAACGCCTGCACCGCGCGGATGCCCGTCATGGTCTCGACGAACCGGACGATGACCCGGGCCGCGGCCGTCCGCGACCGCCGGTACTGGGCCTGCGAGCGACGCTGGAACCAGCGGGTGAGGACCACGCCCGGCACGACCGCGACGAGCAGCACCAGCCCGCTGCGCCAGTCCAGCAGCGCCAGCCCGGCGGCGGTGAAGACCATGGCCAGCCCGCTGGCGGCGAGCGTGGTGACACCGCCGTCGAGGAGCTCGCGCAGGGCCTCGAGGTCGGACGTCTGGCGCGAGATGATCCGCCCCGACGTGTACCGCTCGTGGAACTCCAGGCTGAGGCGCTGCGTGTGCCGGAACACCCGGCGCCGCAGGTCGAGCAGGACGGCCTGGCTGACCGTCGCGGCCAGGCGTACCGTCGCGGCGGTGAACAGCCCGGCGACCAGGGCCGTCAGGGCGTACCCGCCGGCCACCAGCAGCGCCGGTCCGGCGTCACCGGCCCGCAGGGCCGGGATGCCGCGGTCGATGCCGACCGCCACGAGCGCCGGCCCGGCGACGAGCGCGAGCTGGGCCACCACGACGACGACGGCGGTCAGGGCGGCGCGGCGCGTCACCGGCCGCAGCAGCGAGCGGAGCAGGGCGAGCGAGCGTCCGCGGACCTCCTCCGCGTCGCCGTCCGCGCCGGGTGCCGGCGCGACCGTGCTGGCCGTCGCCGCGGTCATCGGCGCACCTCCTCGGCCAGACCGCGCAGGTCCGGCACCCTCGGGGGCGCACCGGACCCGGGACCGGCCTCGGCCGTCAGGACGTACCGGTAGTGCGGGTGCGTCGCCAGCAGGTCGGCGTGCCGGCCCACCCCGGTGACACGACCGTCCTCCAGCACCGCGACCCGGTCCGCCAGCGCCACGGTGGACGTGCGGTGGGCGACCACGAGCGTGGTCGTGCCGGTCAGCACGCGCCGCAGCCCCGCGGTGACCTCCGCCTCGGTGGCGACGTCGAGCGCCGACAGGGGGTCGTCGAGCACGAGGACGCGGGGTCGCCCGGCGATCGCGCGGGCCAGCGCGACGCGCTGGCGCTGCCCGCCGGACAGGCTCATGCCCTCCTCGCCGACGACGGTGTCGAGCCCCTGCGGCAGGCGGTGCACGAACCCGGCGCGGGCGACGTCGAGCGCGACGCGCACGGCCTCGTCCGCCTCCTGCGGGCTCATCGCCGCCAGCCGCTCCACCGGGACCCCCATGAGCACGTTGTCCCGCACGGAGGCGGAGAACAGGATCGGGTCCTCGAACGCGACGGCCACGGCGCCGCGCACGTCATGGCGGGTCAGGTCGCGCACGTCGACCCCGTCGAGGAGCACGGCACCGCCGGTCACGTCGTACAGCCGGGGCACGAGCTGCAGCAAGGTCGTCTTGCCGCTGCCGGTCAGGCCGACGAGCGCCGTCGTCAGACCCGGCTCGAGGACCAGGTCGACGCCCCGCAGCACCTCGCGGGTGCCGGCGCCGTGCGCGAACCGCACGTCGCGCAGCTCGACGCGCGTCCCCTCGGCGGGCACCGGCGGGAGCGCGGCGGGCACGGCCGGGTCGCTGAGCGCCGGGGCGGTGTCCATCACCTCGAGGAACCGGTCGGTGCCGGCGCGTGCGTCGAGCGTCATGCCGAGCAGCTGCCCCAGGCTCTCGACGGGCCGGGTCATGACGGCGGCGGTGGCGAAGAACGCGACGAGCGCGCCGACGCTCACCCGGTCCGTCGCCGCCAGCCACACGCCGAGCCCCAGCGCGACGGCGAGCGTCGTCTCCGGGATCCACGCCAGCGCGAACGACATGCGCGACTGCGCGCGCGCCTTGTCCAGCTCGGTGCCGCGCAGCTCGTCGGCCTGCCGCACGAAGTCCTCGAGCGCGTCGTCGCCGCGGCCGAAGGCCTTGAGCACGCGGATGCCGTGCACGGACTCCTCGACGCTCGTCGCCAGGTCGCCCGCCTGGTCGCGGGCACGCCGCGCGACGACCTTGTAGTCCTGCCGGAACCGGAACCCGAGCCAGACCACCGGCACCGCCCCGCACAGGTAGACGGCACCGAGCAGCGGGCTCGTCACCAGCAGCAGGACCGCCCCGACCAGCACGGTCGTGGCCGACACGACGAGCTGCACCAACCCGAACACCATCCACCGGCGCACGGTGTGCAGGTCGCCCATCGACCGCTGCAGCAGCTGACCGCCGGACCACCGGTCGTGCACGGCCACCGGCAGGTCCAGCAGGTGGCGGAAGAGGTCGGTGCGCATGGTCCGCTCGACGCCCGTGCCCGGGGTGGCGATGAGCGCGCGGCGGCACCACACGAGCACGGCCTCGAGGACGCCCAGCAGCAGCACCAGGAGCGCGGCCTGGACGACCGCCGCCCGGGAGCCGTCGGTCAGCAGCGGACCGTTGACCACCCCGCGCAGCACCTGCGGCACCGCGAGCGCGATGAGGCTGGCCACGAGCGTGGCGCTGCCACCGGCGACGACACGCGGCAGGGCGGGACGCGCCCACCGGACCAGACGCAGCAGGGCACGCGTCGTCGACGCGTCGGGGGGCGGCATCCGTCCAGCCTAGGACGCACCGCCGGCACCGCACCCGGACCGGCGCTCAGACCCCCGTCCGGGCGATCGTGGTGTTGTTGGCCTGGGCCCGCGGACGCACGACGAGCAGGTCGACGTTGACGTGCGACGGGCGCGACAGCGACCAGGCGATGGTGTCGGCGACGTCCTGCGCGAGGAGCGGCTGGTAGCCCTCGTAGACCTGCGCGGCCCGCTCCGCGTCCCCTGCGAACCGCACGAGCGAGAACTCCTCGGTGGCGACGGCACCGGGCGCGATCTCGATGACGCGGATCGGCTCGCCCACCAGCTCCCAGCGCAGCGTCGTCGCGAGCATCCGCTCGGCGTGCTTGGCGCCCGTGTACCCGGCGCCGCCGGGGTACGCACCGTGCGCCGCGGTCGACGTGACGACGAGCACGTCGCCCTGCCCGCGCTCGCGCAGCAGCGGCAGCACACCCTTGGTCACCCGCAGGGTGCCCAGCACGTTGAGCTCGTACATCGTGCGCCAGCCGTCGAGGTCCGCGTCCTCGACCGTGTCCTGGCCCAGGGCGCCGCCGGCGTTGTTGACCACCGCGTCCAGCCCGCCGGTGCCGCGCACGTGCGCGACGAGCGCGTCGACGTCCTCGTCGCGCGTCACGTCCGCGACGACGACGTCGGCGCCGGTCTGGTCGGCCAGCGCGGCGAGGCGGTCGGCGCGGCGGGCCGTGGCGACGACGTCCCAGCCGTCGGCGCGCAGGCGGCGCACCGTCGCGGCTCCGATGCCGGACGAGGCGCCGGTGACGAGGGCGCGGCGGGGACGGTCGGCGGACGTGGTCATGCGGGCTCCCGGAGGTCGGTGGGGACGAGCATGGCACGCCGGTGCTGACGGGTCGGGCCCGCTCGCCCGGCGTGGTGAGCGTCCGCTCATCCGCCGGACACGCGGCGGCAACACCCGCGCGCGACGATGCGCCCATGTCACCGCAGGAGCTGGCGGACCTCGTCACCGACCGCACCCCGCGCGGGATCGCCGCGACGATCGCCCGCCTGGTCCACAGCGGCGACCTGCTGCCGGGGCACCGGCTGCCCACGGTGCGCGAGCTGGCCCGGGCGCTGGGCGTCAGCCCCGCCACGGTCGGGTCGGCGTGGCAGTCGCTCGCGTCGGCCGGGCTGGTGGTCTCGCGCGGCCGCGCCGGCACCTCCGTGCTGCCGGAGCCGGCCGCCCGGCTGCCCCCGCGGTACCGGGACCTGGCCGACGGCCCCGCGGCACGCCTGCACCTCGCCGCGGGCGCACCCGACCCCGCCCTGCTGCCGGACCTCGCCCCCGCCCTCGCCCGCGTCGCCCGGCGCGCGCCCGCCCTGGCGACGGCCGGCTACCTCGATGACCCGGTGGTGCCGGAGCTCGAGCGGCTGCTGCGCGCGTCGTGGCCGTTCCTCGCCCAGCGGCTCACGGTCGTCGACGGCGCGGTGGACGCGATCAGCCGGGTGCTCGAGCAGGTCGTGCGGTTCGGCGACCGGGTGGCGGTCGAGGACCCCGGGTTCCCGCCGGTGCTCGACCTGCTCGACCACCTGGGGCTGGAGCGGGTCGCGGTCCCGCTCGACGCCCACGGACCGCGCCCCGACGCCCTGGCCGAGGCCGTGCGCGCCGGGGTGCGGGTGGTGCTGCTGCAGCCGCGCGCGCAGAACCCCACCGGCGTGTCCACCTCCCCCACGCGCGTGCGGGAGCTGGCCGCGGTCCTGCGTCCGGCGGCGGCCCGGCTGTGGGTGGTCGAGGACGACCACTCCGGGGAGATCGCGTCGTCCCGCGACGTGAGCCTGGGGCCTCTGCTGGCCGACCGCGTGGTGCACGTGCGCTCGTACTCCACGTCGCACGGGCCCGACCTGCGCATCGCCGCCGTCGGGGGCCCGGCCCTCGTGCTCGACGGGCTGGTGGCCCGGCGCATGCTCGGCCCGGGCTGGACGAGCCGGCTGCTGCAGCACGTGCTGGCGGACCTGCTGACCGACGCCCAGGCCGTGGAGGCGGTGGCCCACGCGCGCCGGGTCTACCACGGGCGTCGACGTGCGCTGAGCGCCGCCCTGGCACGCCACGGCGTGCACGTGCCCCCCGGTGACGGCATCAACGTGTGGGTCCCGGTGCACGACGAGCGGACCGCGCTGGTGCGGCTGGAGGCCGCGGGCGTGCGGGTCGCGCGCGGGCGCCCCTTCTTCTCCGTCCCGCCCGGGCCGCACGGGTTCGTGCGGGTGACGGTCGGCGCGCTGCGCAGCCAGGACGTCGAGGTGGTCGCCGCCGCCCTGGCCGCCGCGGCGGCACCCTGACCGGGCGGGATCGACCCGGGCCCCGTGCCCGAATGGTTTCGGCCCTGGTCCGGTCCGACGCGGTGCCGCCATGGTGGAACGTCACAACCGCGCGAGGGGAGCCACGTCATGACCAGGACGCGCAGCAGGACCGCCGCATGGCTGGGGGTGGTGGCGCTGGTCGCGGGAGGTGCGGTCGCCTCGCTCGGCACCGCCGCCCAGGCCGAGACGATCACGAACATCGCCTACGCCCAGGCCGATCCGGCCGGCAGCCGCGGCCACCTGCTCGACCTGTACGTGCCGGACGGTCCCGGGCCCTGGCCGCTCGTCGTGTGGTCCACCGGCTCGGCATGGACGTCCGACGACGGCAAGTCCGGTGCGGCCGCGATCGCGCAGCAGCTCAACCCCCGCGGCATCGCCGTGGCCGGGGTCAGCGTGCGGTCCAGCTCGCAGGCGAAGTTCCCGGCCCAGGTCCACGACGTCAAGGCCGCGATCCGGTACCTGCGCGCCTACGCCGACCGGTACCGCCTGGACCCGGACCGCTTCGCCTCCATGGGCGACTCCTCGGGCGGCTGGGTGGCCGCGATGGCTGCCCTGACCGGCGGCGTCGAGTCCCTCGAGGGGCAGGTCGGCGTCTACGGGGTCTCGAGCGACGTGCAGGCGGGCGTCGACTTCTTCGGGCCCACCGACTTCCAGCGGCTCAAGGAGCAGGACCCCGGCGGCTTCATCGACCACGACAGCCCGAGCGCTCCGGAGGCCCAGCTCCTGGGCTGCGCGATCCCCACCTGCCGCGACAAGGCGCAGCAGGCCAACCCCCTGGCGTACGTCGACGCCCAGGACCCCCCGATGATGCTGCTGCACGGGCTCAGCGACAACGTGGTGCCCCACGCGCAGACCCAGATCCTCTACGACGCGCTCAAGGCCGCGTGCGTCGACACCCGGTTCTTCTCCGTGCCGGGCGCCGGGCACAGCCACACCGACGTCACGAGCGCCTCGCGCTACGGGCAGCAGACCGTCCGCACCGTCGAGGGCTGCCGGGAGACCGTCACGCGGGGCACCCCGAACCCGAGCTGGGACACCATCGCCGCCTTCCTGCAGGACGCGTGGGGCGACGCCGGACCGGGGCCGACGCCCTCGGTGACCCCCACGCCCTCGGTCACCCCGTCGGTGACGCCCACCCCGTCGATCACCCCCTCGGTGACCCCGACGCCGTCGGTGACCCCCACGCCGGGCACCGGCACCGGCTGCACCGCGACGTACCGGCTGGCCAACAGCTGGCCGGGCGGGTTCGTCGCCGACGTCACGGTGACGGCCGGCAGCGCACCGGTCACCGGGTGGCGCGTCACGGTGACGCTCGCCACCGGGGCGAGCGCGACGCAGGTGTGGAACGGGCAGTCGACCGGCGGGTCGGCGTTCACCGTGACCAACGCGTCCTGGAACGGGCAGGTCGCCGCCGGCGGCAGCACGACGTTCGGCTTCCAGGGCACCGGGAACGGTGAGGGCGCGCGGGTGACCTGTTCCGCCTCCTGACCAGCCGGCCTCGACCGGCACGGGCCGACCCCGAGCGGTGTGCGTGACACGTCACGCACACCGCTCCGTCGTGCGCCCACGGTTTGCACGGCCGGTGGGCGGAGCGCCTAGGCTTGCACGTCGGAACCCGACCTCGCTCTGGTCGGGTCGTACCGCCCCGTGCTGGGTCGGTCCTCCGCGACGCGACGTGCGTCCGCCCCCATCCCTCCCGCGCCCGACGGCGTGCGCGGCAGCGACCTCCCGGAGAGACCATGCCCCGCGCCCGTCGTCACCCGTCGCCCGCCCCGCCCAGCGCCCCCCGCACCCCCACCCGCAGCCGCACCGCGCCCCCGCGGCACGCGCACCGCGCGGCCCTCGGCGCCTCCGCCGTCGCCGGCCTGCTCGCCCTCGCCGCGTGCTCGGCAGGCGCCCCGGCCGCGGCCCCGTCGGCCACGCCGTCGGACGCGCCCGCGACGTACGCCCCCGTGACCCTCGACAACTGCGGGACGGAGATCACCTTCGACAGCCCGCCGCAGCGGGTCGTGACGATCAAGTCGTCCACGACGGAGATGCTGCTCGCCCTCGGCCTGGCCGACGCGCTGGTCGGCACCGCGTTCGCCGACGGACCCGTCCCGGACCGGTGGGCCGCGGACGTCGCCGACGTCCCGGTCCTCTCGGACAAGGTGCCGGGCCAGGAGGCCCTCCTCGAGGCGGAGCCCGACCTCGTGTACGCGGGCTGGGAGTCCAACCTCAGCGCCGACGGCGCGGGCGAGCGCTCGACGCTCGACGCCCTGGGCATCGCGACCTACGTGTCGCCCAGCGCGTGCAAGGACCCGGCGTACCAGCCGGACCCGCTGACGTTCGACGACGTCCTGGGCGAGATCCGGGAGGTCGGTGACGTCTTCGGGGTCCCCGCGGCCGCCGCGGACGTCGTCGCCGAGCAGCAGGCGACGCTCGACGCGATCGAGCCGGTGGACGGCGCGACGGCGGCGTGGTGGTCGTCCGGCACGGACACGCCCTACGTGGGCGCCGGGATCGGTGCACCGCAGATGCTCATGGAGACCGCCGGGCTGACCAACGTGTTCGCGGACGTCGACGACACCTGGACGTCGGTCGGCTGGGAGCAGGTCGTCGCGGCGGACCCGGACGTGCTGGTGCTCGTGGACTCCGCGTGGAACTCCGCGCAGAAGAAGATGGACTTCCTCGCGGCGCACCCGGCCGCCTCCCAGCTCACCGCGGTGCGCGAGCAGCGGTACGTCGTGGTCCCGTTCGCCGCGTCGGAGGCCGGTGTGCGCAACGCTCAGGCCGCGTCCGACATCGCGGACGCGGTGCGTGCGCTGGACACCGGCACGCCCGCCCCCACCGAGGGCTGACCGGCACCGATGCTGCACCGCCGCCTCCGCCCCCCGCGCAGCGGGCCGCCCGCCGGCCCGCTGCTGGTGGGTGACGCCCGGGCCCCGCTGCGCCCACCCCTGGCGCTGCTCGTCGCGGTGGGGTCGGCGGCGCTCGTCGTGACGCTGCTGGTCGCCGTGACCATCGGCCCCGCGGACGTCGCCGTGGGCGAGGTGGTCCGCTCGGTGCTCGCGCACCTGGGCCTGCGCGCGCCGGACGTGCCGCGCCTGCACGACGCGATCGTCTGGGACCTGCGCCTGCCGCGGGTCCTCACGGCGGCCGCCGTCGGTGCGGGCCTGGCGGTGGCCGGGGCGGTGATGCAGTCGATGACGCGCAACCCGCTGGCGGACCCGTACCTGCTGGGGCTCTCGTCGGGGGCGTCGCTGGGCGCCGTGGCGGTCCTGGTGCTGGGCGTCGGTCTGCTGCTGCCGGTCGCGGCGTTCGTCGGGGCGCTGGCGGCGCTGGTCGCGACGCTCACGCTGGCCCGTACGGGAGGCACGCTCACCCCGACGCGCGCCGTCCTCGCGGGGCTGGCGATCTCCCAGCTGGCCGCCGCGGCGACGTCGTTCGTCATCTTCTGGACGGCGACGGGCGACTCGTACCGCGAGATCCTGTCGTGGCTCATGGGGTCGCTGGCCGGGGCCACGTGGTCGTCGGTGGCGATCGCGGGCGGTGCGCTGGTCGTGGTCGGCACGGTCGTGCTCGTCACGGCGGGCCGCCTCGACGCGTTCACGTTCGGCGACACCGCGGCCGCGGCGCTGGGCGTCGACGTGGACCGCACCCGGTGGGCGATGATGACGCTCGTCGCCGTCCTCACGGGGGCGATGGTCGCGGTGTCGGGCGCCATCGGGTTCGTCGGCCTGGTGCTGCCGCACGCGGTGTCGGTGGTGACGGGCCCGGCGCACCGCCGCCTGCTGCCCGTCGCAGGACTCGCCGGTGCGGTCCTGCTGGTCTGGGCGGACACCCTGGCACGCACGGTGTTCGACCCGCGCGAGCTGCCCGTGGGGATCGTGACCGCCCTGATCGGTGTGCCCGTGTTCGCGGTGCTGCTGCGGCGAGGACGGGGCGGCACGTGGAGCTGACGATCGCCGGCGTCGGGACGCGTCTGGGGGGCCGCTGGGTCCTCGACGGGGTCGACGCGACCCCGCCCCCCGGTGCGCTCACCGGGCTGCTCGGCCCCAACGGTGCGGGCAAGACGACGCTGCTGCGCCTGGTGGCCGGTCTGCTGGCACCGGACGCCGGGGCCGTCCTGGTGACCGACCCGGGTGCCGCGGACCCGACCCCCGCGGTGCCGGTCCACCGGATGGAGCGGCGTGTGCGCGCCCGTCACGTCGCCCTGCTGGAGCAGGACTCCGGCGCGACGGTGCCGCTGAGCGTGCGCGAGGTGGTGGCGCTGGGCCGCATCCCGTACCGCACGCTGTGGGGCACGGACGACGACGCCGGTGCGGTGGACCGGGCGCTGGACGCCGCGTCGGCGGCCCACCTGGCCGACCGCGCGTGGTCGACGCTCTCGGGCGGTGAGCGTCAGCGCGTGCACATCGCCCGGGCGCTCGCCCAGGAGCCGCGTCTCCTGCTGCTCGACGAGCCGACCAACCACCTCGACGTCGCCGCGCAGCTCTCGATGCTGGCGTTCGTACGGGACCTCGGCGTGACGAGCGTGGCCGCGCTGCACGACCTCAACCTCGCGGCGGCGTTCTGCGAGCACGTCGTCGTGCTGTCCGCGGGCCGCCTCGCGGCGGCCGGGCCGCCGGCCGAGGTGCTGACGTCCGCGCTGGTCCGGGACGTGTACGGCGTCGACGCCCACGTGCTGGCGCACCCGACGACGGGCCGTCCGGTCATCGCGTACGGCGGGGCGCCCGCGGTCCGCTGAGCCGGCGTCGGCCGACGGCTCGGGGCGGCCGCGACCCCCGCGCACAGCAGCAGGACCTGGGCCGTCGACGTGCGCGCATCCGGCCGGGGCCGTCGTGCCGGCAGGGGCGGCCCGGGCGGGTGGTCCGGACGGACGGTCCGCAGGGGCGGTCCGGGCGGGTGACCCCGACCTGGCGCGCCCGGCCCGTGTGCGCCACGATGACGCCGCAGGCCGCACGCGGGCGCACGGGACGGGGGCGACGGTGACCGGTGACGACGGGTCGACGGCCGACCTCGTCGCGTGGGACCGCTCGGCGCCGGTGTACGCGGCGACGGTGGGCGGTGCCGACGACTCCTTCCGGCGACGGTTCGCACCGTTCCTGGACCGCTGGCTGCCCGGCCCGTTCGACGTCGTCCTGTGCCACATGGTCCTCATGGACGTGCCGACCCTCGACCGGCTGCTGGCCGACGTCGCGGTGCGGCTGTCCGAGGAGGGCGTGCTCGTCGCGAGCATCCTGCACCCTGCCTTCTTCGGGCAGCAGCCCGCGCAGGACCACGAGCGGCACCGCCGCGTCACGGGGTACCTGGGGCACGAGGAGCGGTGGGTCGAGACCTTCGGCGGGCACCGCCACTACCACCGCCCGCTGTCCTGGTACGTCGGGCGGCTGCGTGACGCCGGGCTCGCGGTGGTCGACCTCGACGAGCCGCCGTCCCTGCCGGCCCGGGACGTGCCGGAGAGCGCCTGGACGGAGCACGAGCGCTGGTTCGCCTCGATCCCGACGATGCTGTCGTTCGCGGCCCTGCGCGTGCGGGCCGGGTGACAATGGTGCCCATGACCGACCTGTGGATGACGGGCGACGCCGAGGCCGACCGCCTGCTCGACTCCGACCCGTTCGCCCTGCTGGTGGGGATGCTCCTGGACCAGCAGGTGGCGATGGAGACCGCTTTCGCCGGGCCCGCGAAGATCGCGGACCGCATGGGCGGGTGGGACGTGCACCGCATCGCCGACGCGGACCCCGACGCGTTCGTCGCGCTGTGCTCGACCCCACCCGCGGTGCACCGGTACCCCGGGTCCATGGCGGGCCGCATCCAGGCCGTCGCGCGCGCGGTCGTCGACGAGTACGACGGTGACGTCACGCGCCTGTGGACGCAGGGCGACCCCGACGGGAGGACCGTGCTGCGCCGGCTCAAGGCGCTGCCGGGGTTCGGGGACCAGAAGGCGCGGATCTTCCTCGCCCTGCTCGGCAAGCAGCGCGGCGTGCAGCCCGCGGGCTGGCGCGAGGCCGCCGGCGCGTACGGCGACGACGAGTTCCGGTCGATCGCGGACGTGCGCGACGCCGCGTCGCTCGGCAAGGTCCGCGAGACCAAGCGCGCGGCCAAGGCCGCCGCGAAGGCCGCCCGCTGACGCGGACGCGGTGAGCCGGCGGCCACCCGCCGCATCCACCCCGGGACCGACACAGGACCGGCCGCACGGCCGACGCGGACGCCGGCCCGCACCCGCGACGATGTCGCCATGACGACGCCGCCCCCGCCGCCGCTGCTCCCGACCGCACCACCGGCGCCGACGTCACCCGTCCCGCACGCGCCCCCGGTCGACGCGCACCGGGTCGCACCGCCGCGCGTGGGGCCGGTGCCGACGGCGCAGCGGGCCGTCGCGCCCGACCTCGCACGCGGGCTGGCCCTGCTGGGCATCGCGATCGCGAACTCGGTGGTGCACCTGTCGACCGGTGCCATCGGTCTGGGCTTCCGGCCCGTCGACGGTTCGGCGCTCGACCGGGCGGTCGACGGCGTCGTGTCGCTGCTCGTCGACCACCGGACGATGCCGATGTTCGCGCTGCTGTACGGGTACGGCATCGGGGTCGTCGTCCGACGACGCGCGGCCGCCGGGGTCCCGTGGGCGGCCTGCCGCACCGACCTGCTGCGCCGCGCCACCGTCCTGCTCGCCGTCGGGGCCGCGCACGTGGTGCTGCTGTTCGAGGGCGACATCCTCGGCGCGTACGGCCTGGCAGGGCTGCTCGCGGTCGCGCTCGTGCGCGTGCCGGACCGTGCGCTCCTGGTCACCGCGGCGCTCGTCCTGCCCCTCACCGGCCTGCTCAACGGCCTGCTGGGGAGCGTCCTGGTGCTCGACCCGTCGCTCGGGTCGGCGGACGCGCTCGCGTCGACCAGCACCGGCAGCCCGCTGGTCGCGCTCGGGATGCGGCTCCTCGGTGGCCTCGCCGCCGCCCCGGTCGGGGCGTTCATGGCGCTGCCCCTCGTCCTGGCCGGCCTGTGGGCGGCGCGACGCGAGCTGCTGGAACGTCCCGCGGACCACGTCCGCCTGCTGCGCCGCACCGCGGTCGTCGGCCTGACCGTGAGCGTGCTCGGCGGCGCGCCGTTCGCGACCGCGGTCGCGCGCCTGCGGGAACCGTCGGTGCTCGACGCCTTCGGGTCCGGCACCCTGCACCTCGTGACGGGCGCCGCGGGTGGTGTCGCGTTCGCGGCGCTCGTGGGCTGGGTCGTCGTCGCCCGGGGCACCACGCCCGCCACGCTCGGGCCCGTCGGCCGCGCGCTGCGTGCCGTGGGCGCGCGCTCGTTGACGTGCTACCTGCTGCAGTCGGTGCTGTTCGTGCTGCCGCTGGCGCCGTGGGCCGGCGGTCTGGGTGCGGGCCTCGGGACCTCGCAGGTGGTGGCGTGGGCCGTCGGCGTGTGGCTGGTGACGGTCGTCGTCGCCGTGCGGCTCGAGGCGGCGGGGCGCCGCGGACCTGCCGAGTCCCTGTACCGACGCCTGGTCTACGGGCGCCCGACGGTCGGCTCGGCGCCCGCGCCCGCGGCCTGAGCCGCTCCCGGGCGGTCCCGGCACCGGTCCGCAGCCCTCGTCCTCAGCCTCCGTCGCCCGGCCCGTCGTCGGACGACCCCGCGAGCGTGGCGTCCAGCCGGTGCCACCACCCCGGTCCCGTCACGGGCACGTCGTCGAGGCGCGCCCGCAGTCCGCGGTCGGCGGTCACCACGAGCACGTGGGGTCCCGCGGCCCGCGCGCGGGCGACGACCTCGGTGTCGCCGTCGTGCGGGGCGTGGTGCACCACGAGGCCCGGGACCCCGGGGTCGACGGCGGCGCGCGCCTGCCCCTCGAGCACGACGTCGACCCGGGCGAGACGCACGGGCGCACCGGTGGGGTCGGTGACCGTGGCCCCGACCGCACGCGCCAGCCGGTCCAGCAGACGCGTGGCCGCGCCGGCGCGATCGCGCCACCAGCCGTCGGGACGCGAGCCCACGACGTTGGCGGCGTCGACCACGAGCACGACGTCCGGGACGTCCCCCGGCCCGCTCACACCGGCTCCCCCGCGGGCGTGCTCCGCGACGTCCGCACCAGGTCCAGGACACCCACGGCCAGCGAGAGGCCGAGCAGCGCGAGCGTGGCGCGCAGCCCGTGCGCGACCCCCGCCGCGCCGTCACCGTCCGCGACGCCCGCGAAGTACAGGCTGCCGACCACCGCGATGCCCGTCGCCGCGCCGAGGCGCTGCCCCGTCTGCAGCACGCCCCCGGCGGCACCGGCCTGCGGCACGGGCACGCGCGAGAGCGTGACCGTCTGGTTGGGGGCGATGACGAGCCCCGAGCCGACCCCGGCGACCAGCAGCGGCAGCGCGGTCCACAGGCCGACGTCCGCACCGGCGGAGCGCAGCCCGACGACCACGTCGGTGGCGGCGACACCGACCAGCACGACCACCAGGCCGGCGACGACCACGCGTCGCCCACCGCGACCGACCCACCGCCCGCCGGCCACCGAGCTGACGGCCGAGCCGAGCGCGAAGGGCGTGATCGCGACGCCCGCCTGCAGGGGCGTGTACCCGGCGCCGTCCTGGAAGAACAGCGCGAGGACGAAGAAGATCGCGGTGAAGCCGGAGAAGTAGAGCAGCCCGAGCAGCGCACCGGCGCTGAACCCGGGCCTGCGGAACAGGGACGGCTGCACCATCGGCACGTCGCCGCGGGCCGTCACCCGCTGCTCCCACCCGACGAACCCCGCGAGCGCGACGACACCCGCACCGGCGACCACCAGGCTCAGCGCGCCCCACGAGCGCGACACCGTGGGCCACAGGACGCCCACGACACCCAGACCCAGGAGCAGCGCACCGACCAGGTCGAGGTCGGCGACCCGCTCGCGCCGCGCGGGCGGGTCGAGGTAGCGCAGCGCCAGCACCACGGCCAGCACCGCGACGGGCAGGTTGACGAGGAAGACCCACCGCCAGCCGTGCTCGGGGCCCGCGACCGCGAGGATCAGGCCGCCGAGCAGCGGCCCGACGGCCGTCGAGATGCCGACGGTCGTGCCGAACCGCCCGAACGCGATGCCGCGCTCCGGTCCCCGGAAGAGCTGCTGGATGAGCCCCGAGACCTGCGGACCCACGATGCCGCTGCCGACGCCCTGCACGAGCCGCGCGACCACCAGCCAGGTGCCGTCCTGGGCGGTGCCCGCCAGCAGGCTCCCGACCGCGAACACGACCACGCCCGCGATGAACACGGTGCGTCGTCCCAGCGCGTCACCGACCCGGCCCGCGGCGACCAGCACCAGCCCGATCGTCAGCGCGTACCCGGACACGACCCACTGCAGCACGGCGTCGGACGCGTCCAGCGCCTCCTTCACCGACGGCAGGGCGACGTTGACGATGCTCACGTCGAGGAGCGTCATGAAGCCCGCGGCGAGGCAGACCGTCAGGGCCTTCCAGCGCCGGGGGTCCGGCCGGTACGTGTCGTCCGTCACCGCTCCGGCCGCTCGAGCGCGTCCTTCCACCCCTGCGCGTACGCCTCCGCGGAGCCCTGGTGGAACATGTCGTCCGGCCCCGTGCGCACCAGCACGCGCGCACCCGGACCGTCGTCGGCGGTGACGACCTGCCCCACGCCGCGCACCACCGCGACCGGCCGGCCCGACGCCTTGCCCTTGACGAGCTCGGCGGCGCTCGCGATCTCGTCCGCGACCGCCGCGACCGTCATGGTCAGCGGTCGTCCGAACGTGTCGAGCTGCCCGCGCAGGTCGTCCAGCACGTCGACGCCGGCCGCACCGATGGCGAGGTCGGTGACGCCCTGCCGCCAGGGCCGTCCCGCCGTGTCGGTGACGAGCACCCCGAGGCGCACGCCGAACGCGGCGACCAGCCCCGCGCGCAGCGCCCGGGCCGACGCGTCGGGGTCGACGGGCAGCAGCAGCACCGTGCCCTCGGGTGTGTTCGAGGCGTCGACGCCCGCCGCGGCCATCACCAGGCCGAGCCGGTTCTCGACGATCCGGGTGACGCCCCCGGCGTGCTCGCGGGTCGCCACGACCCGCACGGTCTCGTCCGTGATGGCCTGCTCGCGGTCGTCGGCGGCGACCACGCGCCCCTCGGCCTTGGACACGACCTTGCTGGTGACGACCACGACGTCACCGTCGGCGAGCGCGTGCCCGGGCTCGTCGAGGGCGTCGGCGCGCAGCGCCGCCACGAGCAGCGCGACCAGGTCGTCGCCCGGGACGACCTCGGGGACGCCGTCGGGCGCCCAGACGCGCAGCTCGCCCGCGCTCACCGCGACAGCTTCGGCAGCACGTCGGAGGCGAAGACCTCGATCCACTCGCGCTGGTTGCGGCCGACGTTGTGCAGGTAGATGCGGTCGAACCCGAGGTCCACGTACTTCTGGATCTCGGCGCGGTGCACGTCGGGGTCGGCGGAGATCACCATGCGGCCGGTGAAGTCCTCGGGGCGCACCAGCTTGGCCATCTGCTCGAAGTCGAACGGGGAGCGGATGTCGGCCTTGGGGAACTTCATGCCGCCGTTGGGCCACTCGTGCATCGCGTTGGCGAGCGCCTCCTCGTCGGTCGGCGCCCACGACAGGTGCAGCTGCAGCACCTTCGGCATCGTGTCCGGGTCCTTGCCGGACTCGCGCGCACCCTCGGCGAACTTGCCGAACAGGCCGCTGATCTTCTCCAGCGGCGCCCCGACCGTGATGATCCCGTCCGCGTGCTTGCCGGTGCGCTTGGCGGTGACCGGGCCGGCGGTGGCGACGAGGATCTCGGGCGCCTCCTCGGGCATCGTCCACAGCCGCGTCGACTCGAGCTTGTAGAACGGCCCGGCGTGCTTGACGTCCTTGCCGGCGAGCGAGGCCGCGAACAGCTTCTTGATGATGTCGATCGCCTCGAACATCCGGTTGATGCGCTCGGGCGCCTCGGGCCAGTAGCCGGCCACGACGTGCTCGTTCAGCGCCTCGCCGGAGCCCAGGCCCAGCCAGTGCCGGCCCGGGTACATCGCGGCGAGCGTCGCCGAGGCCTGCGCGACCATCGCGGGGTGCCAGCGGAACGTCGGCGCCGTCACGCCGGGGCCCATGTCGCCGGTCGTGCGCTCGCCGACGGCGGTGAGCACGTTCCAGACGAACGACGACTGCCCCTGCGCGGGCACCCACGGCTGGAAGTGGTCGGCGGCCATCACGCCGGAGAACCCGTGCTGCTCGGCGTACGCGGACAGCTCCACCGCCTCCCGCGGGTGGAACTGCTCCAGCATCGCCGCGTACCCGATCGTCAGCCCTGCCACGTGGTGCGCCTCCTGGTGCTCGTCCCCTGTGCCGTCGAGCCTAGCCCGCACCCGGCGGTCCGCCGCGGGGTGCGGGACGAGGCCCGCGGCTCCGGCGGGGTCAGCGGACGACGAGCGCCGGGTGCCGCGGGTCGTCCACCCGCACGACCACGTCCGCGACGTCCTGCGGGGCGACCTCCTGCTCGTACCGCGCGAACGCGGGCAGCATCCAGGCGTCGTGCGGGCCCAGCCGTCGTGCCAGCGTCGCCGGGCGCACCGTGAGGTGCACGGTGAGCTCGACGTCGAACCACCTGCCCAGCAGCAGCTCACCGTCCACCACGAGCACGGCGTCCGGCGGCGCCTGCCGGCGCGCCGCGCGCGTGGCGCGGTCCCGCACCGCGTCCCACAGCGTGGGCAGGTAGGTGCCGTCGACGGCGAACGGGTCGAGCACCTCGCGCGCGAGCGCACCGGCGTCCAGCCGGTCCTCGAGGTACGCGTCCGGGTCCTGCCGGCCGTGCTCGTACCGCAGGGACGCCGGCCGCAGGAAGTCGTCGGCGTGCACGCGCACGACCGGGCGGCCCGCGCTCCGCAGCGCGTCGACGAGCGCGTCGGCCGGCTCCTGCGGACGCACCGGCGCGGCACCGTCGACCAGCACGCGGCACCGGCCGGGGACCGCGGTCACGAGGTCCGCCACGTGCCTGACCAGCGCGTCGGGCGTCGTCGGGCGCACCTGCGAGGGCACGGCGTTCACGTCCGAACCGTTTCGGTCGCGCGCGCCGGCCTGGCGGGACCCGTCCGGATCGGGCACATTCGTCCCAGCGTCGGCGATTGGATCCCCATGACTCGCACCCGTCCTGCCCTCGTCCTGGTCCTGGTGGCGGCGCTGGCCGTGACCCTCGCGCCCGCCGCGACGGCGGCCCCGGTGGCCCCGTCCGCGGTGGCCGCCGACACCACCGCGCCCACACCGCCGTCCGGCCTGCGGACCAGCGAGCTGAGCTGCACCGCCGTGCGGCTGACGTGGACCGCATCGAGCGACGACGTGGGCGTCGTGGCGTACGACGTCTACCACGACGGGCAGCACATGACGACCGTCGCAGGCACCGCCACGCAGGCGCTCCTCACCCTCGTGCCCGGCGTCACCTGGGGCCTGTACGTCAACGCCCGCGACGCCGCGGGCAACGTGTCGCAGGCGAGCACGACCCTCGAGCTGCGCGTGCCGGCCTGCCAGGTGGACACCACGGCACCGACCGCCCCGTCGGGCGTCGCCGTGCGGGCCACGGGCACCACGGTGACGGTCACCTGGCAGGCCGCGACGGACGCCGTCGGCGTCACGGCGTACGACATCCTGCGCAACGGCTCGGTGGTCGGCAGCACCTCCGGCTCGGTGCTCACGTTCGTCGACTCCGGCCTGCGCGAGCGCTACACCTACGCGTACCGGGTCCGGGCGCGCGACCAGGCGGGCAACCGCTCGCCCAACTCCGACGCCGTGCGCGTCACCACGGGCGGCACCTGCACGGAGGCGATCTGCTCCGTCACGCAGGCGACCACCGAGCGGGACCTGCCGTGGGGCCTCGTCGAGCTGCCGGACGGCTCGGTGCTCTACGGGCGGCGCGACACGTTCCAGGTGGTGCGGCTGGACCCCGCGACGGGTGCGACCCGCGTGGTCGGCACCGTGCCCGGGGTCGCGGGCACGGACGGTGAGGGCGGGCTGCTGGGCCTGGAGGTCGCCGACGACTTCGCGACGTCGCCCTGGCTGTACGTCATGCACACCACGACCACCGACAACCGCGTCGTGCGCATCCGCTACTCCGGCGGCGCCCTGAGCGGCACCCCGCAGGTGCTGGTCAGCGGGATCCCGCGCAACAAGTACCACAACGGCGGGCGGCTGCGGTTCGGGCCCGACGGCATGCTGTACGTCGCGACGGGCGACGGCCAGAACCCGCAGTGGGCGCAGGACACGTCGAACCTCGCGGGCAAGGTCCTGCGGATCGCTCCCGACGGATCGGTCCCCGCCGACAACCCCTTCGGCAACGCGGTGTGGAGCTACGGTCACCGCAACCCGCAGGGCCTGGCGTTCGACGCCCAGGGACGCCTGTGGCAGCAGGAGTTCGGCAACTCCCTGATGGACGAGACCAACGTGGTGGTCCGTGGCGGCAACTACGGGTGGCCGCAGTGCGAGGGCACCAGCGGCGACTGCTCCGGGCCCGGGCTCGTCGCGCCGCGCCTGACGCTGCCCGTGGCCTCCGCGTCGTGCAGCGGTCTGGCGGTGACGGGGAACTCGTTGTGGATCGCGTGCCTGCGCGGCACCCGCCTGTACCGCGCGACGATCACGGCGGACGGGCAGCTCACCGACGTGCGGACCCTGCTGTCGGGCACCTACGGCCGGCTGCGCACGGTCGAGCCGTCCGCCGACGGCTCGCTGTGGCTGACGACGAGCACGCGCGGTGACAAGGACTCCGTCGCGAACAACAGCAACGAGCGGATCCTGCGGGTCCGGCCCGGCGGATGACGCCCGCCGGGCGGCCGGACCCCCGGCTCAGCCGGCCCCGGACGCCGCCTGGACGTCGACGGCCGGCGGCGGGGCCGCGCCCCGCCGCACGTCGCGGTCGGCGCCGGTGCGCACCAGCGCGACACCCGCGACCACCAGCCCCGCACCGACCCCTTGCACGACCAGCGGCTGCTCGCCCAGCAGCAGCCAGGCCAGCAGGACGGCGAGCAGCACCTCCGACAACGCGAGGAACGAGGCGAGCCGCTCCCCCAGCAGCCGCACCGACACGGCCGACACGCCGTACGCGAACGCCGTGGGCACCGCGGCCACCACGAGCAGCGGGACCGCCCAGTGCACCTGCGTCCCGAGCACCTCGACGCGGACGTCGGGCGCCTCGACCGGGAGCACCCCGACGGCCGCCAGCAGCCCCACGACGGTCGCGCCGACGGCCATCGCCGCGCCCGCCAGGCTCACCGGCGGCAGCGTGACGGGCCGCGCGGTGAGGGCGAAGTACGCGGCGTTGCCGACCGCGGCCCCCGCGGCGAACAGCAGCCCGAGCGGGTCGAGCCGCAGGGTCCCGGTGAGGTCGAGCACGAGGACGAGGCCACCCATGGCGAGCCCGGCACCCGCGAGGGTCGCCGGGGCCGGCGCGCGCCGCGTGCGCACCCACGACCACAGCAGCAGGAGCAGCGGGCCGGTGTACTCGACCAGCAGCGCGACCGCGACGGGCAGCCGGTCGACCGCGAGGAAGTACAGCGTCGACGCCCCGGCGACGCCCAGCAGGCCGAGGCCGACGACGGTGGCCCAGTCGGTGCGCAGCGCGTCCCAGCGACCGCGCAGCGTCCACAGCGCCGGGCCGGCCAGCAGCAGCGCGCCCACCGTGAGCCGGACCACGATGGCGGCTCCAGGGCTCCAGCCCGCCGCCAGCAGCGGCTTGACCACGGGCCCGCTCGTCGCGAACGCGAGTGCGGCGACGAGCCCCGCCACGATCCCGATGCTGCGCGCGCCGGAGCCCTGCACCCTGTCTCCCGGTGGTCGGCCCGCCGGCGCGCAGCGCGGCCGTGACGGGACGAGGGACGGCGTCGGCGTCCCGGCACCGCCGGAGGCTCGGCCCCCAGGGACGTCGGCTCCTCGGGAGGTCACGCTAGCCCCGGCCGCCGACCCGGTCGAGAGCGTGGCGAGAGCGGGGGTGCGGCAGGCGCGCCGCACATCCCCCCACCACCTTGGTTGACGGTTCAACTTCGCGTAGCCTGACCGACCACCCGACCATCCACCGGCCACAGCCCCGAGCGGCCCACCGAGACGGAGAACCCCGCATGAGCACGTCCTCCCAGCGCGAGGAGCGGGCCGCACGGCTCGCGCAGATCCAGGCGGCGCAGCGCCGCTCGTCCCGTCGGCAGACCGCGATCGTCCTCGGCGTCATCGGCACGCTCGTCACCGGGCTGATCGCCGCCACCGCGGTCGTGCTGGTGGGCGAGTCCCGCCGGACCTCGCAGCTCGAGGCCCAGGCCGGGCAGGAGATCGAGGGCGTCGAGACCTTCGAGGGCCTGTCGTTCGACCACGTGACGACCGAGGTCGACTACCCGCAGACACCGCCGGTGGGCGGTGAGCACAACGCCGTGTGGCAGAACTGCGGCGTGTACGACGCCCCCGTGGTCGACGAGCACGCGGTGCACTCCCTCGAGCACGGCGCCGTCTGGATCACGCACTCCCCCGACCTGCCGGCCGACCAGGTCGCGGCGCTGCACGCGCTCGCCGACGGCCGCCCCTACGTGCTGGTCTCGCCGTACGACGGCCTGCCGTCGCCCGTGGTCGCGACCGCGTGGGGCGTGCAGCTCCAGCTCGACGACGCCGAGGACGAGCGGCTGCCCGTCTTCGTCCGCAAGTACCTGCTGAACCCCGAGCTGCCCGAGGCCGGTGCGCTCTGCAGCAACGGTGTGGGGTCGCCCGCGTGACGGACGCCTCCTCGCCGACACCTGCGCCGGCGGACCGCACCCGGTCCGCGCTGGGGCAGGCGTTCGTCGGGCTGTCGGGGACCGGCCGCGCCGTCGTGGCGCTGCTCGTCCTGCTGGCGCTGGTGGTCGGCACGGCCGTCGGGGCGACGCTCGTCGCGCGCCCCGACGCCGCGACCCCGTCCGACGGCTCGGTCGAGGCGGGGTTCGCCCGCGACATGCAGGCGCACCACGCGCAGGCCGTCGAGCTGGCGGTCCTGGTCAGGGACCGGTCGGACGACGAGACGCTGCGCGCGATCGCGCTCGACATCCTCACCATCCAGCAGCAGCAGATCGGGCAGATGGCGGCCTGGCTGCGGTTGTGGGGCCTGCCGGCCGCGTCCCCCGACGGGCCGATGGCCTGGATGGGCGGGGAGACGGGGCACGCGCACGCGGCCGACGCCGACGGTGCGGGCGGGCTGTCCACGATGCCGGGGTGGGTGCAGGCGGCCGACATGGCGGCGCTGCGCGACGCCGACGGCACCGCCGCCGAGCGCCTGTTCCTGTCGCTGATGATCGACCACCACGTCGGCGGCGTGGAGATGGCCCGGTACGCCGCCGAGCACGCCCGGCACCCCGAGGTGACGCGCCTCGCACAGGGCATCGTCGACTCCCAGAGCCGTGAGCAGGTCGTGCTGCAGGACCTCCTGGACGCCCGCGGCGGGCCCCTCACCGGCTGACGCACCGCGCCGACGCGGGCCCCACGCGGCGTCGGCGGCGTGCACGGCCGGGTGCCTCGATCTGGGAGGATGGGTGGCATGAGCGACCTGACCCCCAGCCCCGAGACCCCGACGAGCGCACGCGCCGCCCGCCAGGTACCGGACAAGGTCACGGTGGACGGCCTCGAGGAGCGCTGGGCGCGCACGTGGGCGGACGACGGCACGTACACGTTCGACCGGACCGCCGAGCGCGAGCAGGTGTACTCGATCGACACCCCGCCGCCGACCGTGTCGGGGTCGTTGCACGTCGGCCACGTCTTCTCGTACACGCACACCGACGTGGTGGCGCGGTTCCAGCGCATGCGCGGCCGCGCGGTCATGTACCCCATGGGCTGGGACGACAACGGCCTGCCCACCGAGCGTCGCGTGCAGAACTACTACGGCGTGCGCTGCGACCCGTCGCTGCCCTACGTCGAGGGCTTCGTCCCGCCGCACGAGGGCACGGACGGCAAGGCCGTGAAGCCGGCCGACCAGGTGCCGGTCTCGCGCCGCAACTTCATCGAGCTGTGCGAGCGGCTGTCGGCCGAGGACGAGCTGCAGTTCGAGGCGCTGTGGCGCCGGCTGGGCCTGTCGGTCGACTGGTCGATGACCTACCAGACCATCGGTGCGACGGCCCGTGCCGTGTCCCAGCGCGCGTTCCTGCGCAACCTGCAGCGCGGCGAGGCGTACCAGGCCGAGGCCCCGGGCCTGTGGGACGTGACGTTCCAGACGGCCGTCGCCCAGGCCGAGCTCGAGGCGCGCGACTACCCCGGTGCGTTCCACAAGGTCGCGTTCCACCGCCCCGACGGTGAGCCGGTCGTCATCGAGACCACGCGTCCCGAGCTGCTGCCGGCCTGCGTCGCCCTCATCGCGCACCCCGACGACGAGCGGTACCAGCACCTGTTCGGCACCACGGTGACCAGCCCGCTGTTCGGCGTCGAGGTGCCCGTGCTGGCGCACCCGGCGGCCGAGCCGGACAAGGGCGCAGGCATCGCCATGTGCTGCACCTTCGGTGACCTCACCGACGTGCAGTGGTGGCGCGAGCTGCGGCTGCCGACGCGCTCGGTCGTGGGCCGCGACGGCCGCATCCTGCGCGACACCCCGGAGTGGCTGACGTCCGACACGGGCCGCACGCTCTACGGCGAGCTGGCCGGCAAGACGACGTTCAGCGCGCGGGAGGCCGTCGTGGCGGGCCTGCGGGAGTCCGGCGACCTGCTCGGCGAGCCCGTGGCGACGCAGCGCAAGGCGAACTTCTACGAGAAGGGCGACAAGCCCCTCGAGATCGTCACGAGCCGTCAGTGGTACATCCGCAACGGCGGGCGGGACGAGGACCTGCGCGAGCAGCTGCTCGCGCGCGGCCGCGAGCTCGAGTTCCACCCGGACTTCATGCGCGTGCGCTACGAGAACTGGGTGGGTGGCCTCAACGGCGACTGGCTCGTGTCGCGCCAGCGGTTCTTCGGCGTCCCGATCCCCGTGTGGTTCCCGCTCGACGAGCAGGGCGAGCCGCGGTACGACTCGCCGATCGTGCCCGACGAGGCGTCGCTGCCCGTCGACCCGTCGAGCGACGTCCCGCCCGGCTACACCGCCGACCAGCGCGGCGTGCCCGGCGGCTTCGTCGGGGACCCCGACATCATGGACACCTGGGCGACGAGCTCGCTCACCCCGCAGATCGCGTGCGGGTGGCTCGACGACCCCGACCTGTTCGCGCGCACGTTCCCCATGGACCTGCGCCCGCAGGGGCAGGACATCATCCGCACCTGGCTGTTCTCCACGGTCGTGCGGGCGCACCTGGAGTCCGGTTCGCTGCCGTGGAAGCACGCGGCGATCAGCGGCTGGATCCTCGACCCGGACCGCAAGAAGATGAGCAAGTCCAAGGGCAACGTCGTCACGCCGATGGGCCTGCTCGAGGAGCACGGCTCCGACGCGGTGCGGTACTGGGCGGCCAGCGCCCGTCTGGGCACCGACGCGGCCTTCGAGGTCGGCCAGATGAAGATCGGCCGCCGCCTGGCCATCAAGGTCCTCAACGCGAGCAAGTTCGTGCTGTCCTTCGGGCCGGCCGACGAGCCCGTGTCGCTTGACCCCGCGCTGGTCACGCAGCCGCTCGACCGGGCGATGCTCGCCGGGCTGGCCGAGGTCGTCGACCAGGCGACCGCCGCCCTGGAGGCGTACGACCACACGCGCGCCCTGGAGCTCACGGAGACGTTCTTCTGGACGTTCTGCGACGACTACCTCGAGCTGGTGAAGGACCGCGCGTACGGTGCGGGCGCGTCGGCGGCCGAGGTGACGCCCGGCACGGCGTCCGCGCGTGCCGCCCTGGGCCTCGCGCTCGACACGCTGCTGCGCCTGTTCGCCCCGGTGCTCCCCTACGCGACCGAGGAGGTCTGGTCGTGGTGGCGCGAGGGCACGGTGCACCGCGCGCCGTGGCCGACCAGCGATGCGCTGCGCGCCGCCGCCGCTGACGCCGCGCCCGGCCTCGTGGCCGGTGCGGGCGCCGCGCTCGCCGCGCTGCGCAAGGTGAAGTCCGAGGCGAAGGTCTCCATGCGCACCCCCGTCGAGCACGCGGTCCTCGAGGTGCCGGACGCCCTGCGCGCCGGTGTCGAGGCCGCCCTCGAGGACGTGCGCAACGCGGGCCGGGCGACCGGCACGCTGGAGCTCGTCACCGGCACCGGCGAGACCGTGGTGGCGCGTGACGCGCTGCTCGGCGAGGCGGTCGCCCGCTGAGGCACCTGCTCGTGCGCCCGCCGACGCCCTCGGGGCGGCGGCGGGCGCTGCCGTGCCGGCACCCGGCCCGGGGACGGAGGTCCCTGGCGTCGCCGTGCCGGATAGGAATGATGTGAGGCGTATAGTTATGCGCGCACTGATCCGTTCGGAAGGACCCCCCATGCGCCACCACCTGCCCGCCGCTGCGCTCGCGACCGCGGCCCTGCTCGTCCTGAGCGCCTGCTCGGGCTCCGACGACGCCGCACCGGCCGACGGCGAGCTCGCACTCGTCACGCCGGGCACGCTCACCGTGTGCACCAACCCGCCCTTCGAGCCCTTCGAGTTCGAGGACGAGAACGGTGAGATCGTCGGCCTCGACATCGACATCACGCGCGAGGTGGCCGAGGACCTCGGTCTGGACCTCGAGGTCCTCGTCACGCCGTTCGACACCCTGGAGTCCGGGGCCTCGCTCAACACCGGCGCCTGCGACATCAGCGCGTCCGGCCTGACGATCACCGACGAGCGCGCCGCGAAGTTCGACTTCTCGCAGCCGTACTTCGACGCCGACCAGGGCCTGCTCGTGACCGAGGGCTCGGGCATCGAGGACGTCGAGTCCCTCGCCGGCAAGAAGATCGCCGTGCAGATGGCGACCACGGGCGAGACCTGGGTCGAGGAGCAGGGCCTGACCCCGGTGCAGTTCGAGGACCTCGGGCTGCAGATCCAGGCGCTGAAGACCGGTCAGGTCGACGCCGTCGTCAACGACATCGCCGTGCTCGGGGCGTTCGTCTCCGACGGCCTCGAGGTCACCAGCACCTTCCCGACCGGCGAGCAGTACGGGCTCGGCGTGAAGAAGGGGAACACCGCCCTCCTCGAGGCCGTCGACGCGACGCTCGAGCGGATCCACGAGGACGGCACCTACGACGCCATCTACACCGAGCGCATCGGCACCGCGCCCCTCGCCGACTGACGCCCCACGTGGTGCGGGGCCGGCCCACGCCGGCCCCGCACCGCCACGACCCGGGAGTGCGCATGACCACCGCCCCGCAGACCCTGCAGATGCCACCCGGCCGCCGCCGGACGAGCCCGCGCACCCGCGCCCGGATCACCCGGGTCGTCCAGTACGTGGTGCTCGCCGCCGCGGTCCTCGCCGTCGTCACGCTGACGGACTGGTCGAACGTCACCACCCAGCTGTTCGACCCCGCCGTCGCGGCCGAGCTCGCGAGCCGCATGCCGATGGGCCTGTGGAACACCGTGAAGTACACCCTCGGCGCGTTCGCCGTGGGCCTGCCGCTCGGTGCCCTGCTCGCGTTCATGAAGCTGTCGTCCGTCCCCGCGTACCGGTGGATCGCGACCGCCTACATCGAGTTCTTCCGCGGCATCCCCGCGCTGCTCGTCGTGCTGTCGGTCGGCTTCGCCGTGCCGATCGCGTTCGGCGTCAACATCCCCTCGATGCTCGCCAAGGCGTCCATCGCGCTCGGCGTCGTGTCGTCCGCGTACATCGCCGAGACGCTGCGTGCAGGCATCCAGGCGGTCCCCCGGGGCCAGATCGAGGCGGCGCGGTCGTTGGGCATGTCCCACGGGCGCACCCTCGTCCAGGTCGTGATGCCGCAGGCGTTCCGCATCGTGCTGCCGCCGCTGACCAACGAGATCATCCTGCTGACCAAGGACACCTCGCTGGTGTTCCTGCTCGGCATGCAGGTCGCGGAGTACGAGCTCACCAAGATCGGCCGCGACGCGCTGAGCACCGCGCAGGGCGGCCTGACCGCGCTGTTCGTCGCCGGCGCCTGCTACCTCATCATCACCCTGCCGCTGGGCCAGCTGACACGCTGGCTGGAGCGGCGCACGGCAGCGAAGGGACGCGGCAAGTGAGCGACAGCCCCAGCGACGGCACGGTCGTCTCCGTCAAGGACCTGCACAAGTCGTTCGGCGAGCGCGAGGTCCTGCGCGGCATCGACCTCGAGGTCGCCGCGGGCGAGGTGGTCTGCGTCATCGGCCCGTCCGGTTCCGGCAAGTCCACGCTCCTGCGCTGCGTGAACCTGCTCGAGCAGCCGAGCTCCGGGCGGATCGACGTGCTCGGCGTCGAGGTCACCGACCCCGACGTCGACATCGACCGCGTCCGCACCCACGTCGGCATGGTCTTCCAGCAGTTCAACCTGTTCGGGCACAAGTCGGTGCTCGAGAACTGCACCATGGCCCAGCGCGGCGTGCTGCGCCGGTCCAAGGGCGAGGCCGAGCGCGTCGCCCTGGCGAACCTCGAGCGCGTCGGTCTGGCCGACCGCGCCCACGCCGTGCCCGGGCAGCTGTCCGGCGGCCAGCAGCAGCGCGTGGCGATCGCGAGGGCGCTGTCGATGGACCCCCAGCTCATGCTGTTCGACGAGCCCACGTCCGCGCTCGACCCCGAGCTCGTCGGCGACGTCCTCGGCGTCATGCGCGACCTCGCCGACGCCGGCATGACCATGATCGTCGTCACGCACGAGATGGCCTTCGCCCGCGAGGTCGGCGACCGCGTCGTGTTCATGGACGACGGCCTCGTCGTCGAGTCCGGCCCGGCCGACCAGGTCATCGGCGCGCCCCGCGAGGAGCGCACCCAGGCCTTCCTCCAGCGTGTGCTCGATCCCACGCACCAGCACCCCCAGGGCTGACGCGCACGCGCACTAGTGTCGTGATGACGTCCGTCCGCCTCCAGGAGCCTTCCCCCATGCCCGAGTACACCTCCCCCACTCTCGTCGAGCCCGACCCGAGCGCCTCCCTCTGCACGCTGCTCGCCGGCCGGCTGGAGCGCGACCCGCAGGGGGTGCTCGCGGAGCGGCAGACCGGCCTCGGGGGGACGTGGCAGCCCGTGACGGTGGCGGCGTTCGTCGCCGAGGTCCGCGCGATCGCGAAGGGCCTGGTCGCCGTCGGCGTGCAGCCCGGTGACCGCGTCGCGATCATGTGCCGCACGCGCTACGAGTGGACGCAGCTCGACTTCGCGATCTGGACGGCGGGTGCGGTCGGGGTCCCGATCTACGAGACGTCGTCGGCCGAGCAGGTGCGGTGGATCGCCTCGGACTCCGGGGTGCGCCTCGCGGTCGTCGAGACCCCCGCGCACGCGGCCGCCGTCGCGCAGGTCCGTGACGACCTGCCGGGGCTGAGCGAGGTGCTCGTCATCGACGAGGGCGCGATCGACACGCTCGTCACGCGGGGCATGGACGTGTCCGACAACGAGATCGACCGCCGCAGCGTGCTCGCCCGGGGGTCCGACCTGGCGACGATCATCTACACCTCCGGCACCACGGGCAGGCCCAAGGGCGTCGAGCTGACGCACGGCAACTTCGTCGAGCTGGCCCGCAACGGCGCAGTCGGCCTGGGCGAGGTCGTGTCCAAGCCCACGTCGCGCACGCTGCTGTTCATGCCGCTCGCGCACGTCTTCGCGCGGTTCATCGAGGTGCTGTGCGTCGAGTCGGGCGCGGTCATGGGCCACACCCCGGACACCCGCAACCTGCTGCCCGACCTGGCCTCCTTCAAGCCCAGCTACCTGCTCGCGGTGCCGCGCGTGTTCGAGAAGGTCTACAACTCCTCGGAGCAGAAGGCCGGCCACGGCGCCTCGCTGCGCATCTTCCGCTGGGCCGCCAAGGTCGCCATCGCCTACTCCCGCGCGCTGGACACCCCGTCCGGGCCGAGCGCGGCCCTGCGCGCCCAGCACCGCGCGGCCGACGCGCTCGTGCACCGCAAGCTGCGGGCCGCGCTCGGCGGCAACGTCGAGTACGCCGTGTCCGGCGGTGCTCCGCTCGGCGAGCGGCTCGGGCACTTCTACCGCGGCATCGGCGTGCACGTGCTCGAGGGCTACGGGCTGACCGAGACCACCGCCCCGGCCACGGTGAACCGGCCCGGGCTGACGAAGATCGGCACCGTCGGCCCACCGATGCCCGCCACGTCCCTCAAGGTCGACGACGACGGCCAGATCTGGATCTCCGGGCCGCACATCTTCCGCGGCTACCGGCACATGCCCGAGGAGACCGCCGAGGCCCTGGTCGACGGGTGGTTCAAGACCGGCGACATCGGCACCCTCGACGAGGACGGGTACCTGCGCATCACCGGGCGCAGCAAGGAGATCATCGTCACCGCGGGCGGCAAGAACGTCGCGCCGGCGCTCCTCGAGGACCGGCTGCGCGGCCACCCGCTGGTGAGCCAGGTCGTCGTGGTGGGCGACAAGCGTCCGTTCATCGGCGCGCTGGTGACCCTGGACGCGGAGATGCTGCCGGGGTGGCTGGCGATGCACGACCTGCCCCCGATGGACGTCCCGACGGCCGCGACGAACCCGAAGGTGCTGGAGGCGCTCGACCGCGCCGTCGCCCGCGCCAACGAGGCGGTCTCCCGGGCCGAGTCGATCCGCAAGATCTCGGTGCTCACGACCGACTTCACCGAGGCGAACGGCTTCCTGACGCCGTCGCTCAAGGTGAAGCGGGCGGCCGTGCTGCAGAGCTTCGCCCCGCAGATCGAGCGGCTCTACGTGGACACGCGCGCCGGGCACTGACCAGCGGGAGGGGTCACGCCCCCGAGCGCAGCCGGCGGGTGTCCGCCGACTGCGTCGGCACCGACTCGCTGGGCGTCGAGCCGTCGGCCCAGCGCAGCACCGCGCCGACGCCGTCGACGAGCTCGACGTCACCGTCCTCGACCAGCGTGATGCCGGCGTCCTGCCCGACCACGGCGCGCACCAGCGCGACCTGGGCGGGCAGCTCGCGGCACTCCCCGTCGACGACTCCGATGTCCGTGAGGTCTGCCCGGGTCACGGCCACCTGCAGAGGGTCCGGGCCGATCCACACCTGACGCTCGGCGAGCGCGCCGTCGAGGACGTCGAGCTCGACCACCAGCTCGTCGACCTGGCCGCGGCGCAGCACCTCGACGACGTCGTCCAGCCCCGTCACGGCACCACCGCCCCGGCCACGTGCCTCGCGGTACCGGTCGACCTGCTCCGCGCGGCGTCGTGCCCGCAGCCCGTCGACGGCCTGCGCGACGCGCGCCGCGAACGCCTCCTGGTGGATGCCGTCGCCACGGCCCCCACCCGGGACCTCGACGGCCAGGCGGCGGGCGTGCTGGTCGAGGGAGTCGCGCACGAGCGGCACCGTCCGGACGTCCCCCGTGAGGACCACCAGCCCGGGCTCCCGCTCCGCCACCCGGCGGTTCACCGCCGTGGCGACCGTCTCGGCGTTGCGGTGCCACGAGTCCTCGGCGCGCGTCTGCCCCCGTCGCTCGATGCCGCTCTCGCGCACCTTGTGGACCTCGTCGTGCCCCCCGTCGACGGTCTCGGCCTCCTGCCCGCGCGCCGTCGGCTCGTCCGCGTCGACCCACCGCAGGTCGGCCCCGGTCCTGTCGACCGCGACCAGCAGCAGCACCACCGCCTCCTCGGTCGCACGGACCGCCGGCGCGAGGGCGGGCACCGGGCCGTAGACACCGCGGGACGCCGTCGGGGCGGTCCGCAGCACCCGGTCGACCACGACCTCCTCGGCGTCCGCCACCAGGACCCGCCCGTGGGCGTGCCGCCTGCCGTCGGGCTGCGCGACACGCGCGCCGATGGCGTCGAGGAGCGGCGCCGGGGCGCCGTCCCGCTCGAGGTCCCGACGCACCGAGCGCCACCGGTCCATCGGACCGGACTCCCCCGCCACCTCGGCGGGCGACGCGTCGAGGTGCACGGTGACGAACGGGCCCGGACGGCCGAGCAGCGGCTTGAGCCAGTGCAGGTGCATGGATTCGGACTCCTCCTGCGTGGGCACGTCCCCGGCGACGTCACCGCACGACCGGTGGGACCACCGGGGCTGACCCCTCTACCATCGGTCACGCTCCCGGCGCACGCCAACGGTCACCGGGTGGCGACAGGAGCCGGACGGACGTCCGTCAGGGGCGCTGCGCGTGCCCCTGCGCGATGGCCTCGTGGTGGTGGATCACCTCGGCCACGATGAACGCGAGGAACTTCTCCGCGAACACGGGGTCCAGCTCCGCCTCCTGGGCGAGCCGGCGCAGCCGGCCCACCTGCTGGGCCTCACGGGCCGGGTCCGACGCCGGGAGCCCCAGCTCGGCCTTGAGGACCCCCACGCGCTGCGTCGCCTTGAAGCGCTCCGCCAGGATGTGCACGAGCGCGGCGTCGATGTTGTCGATGCTGCCGCGCAGCCGCGCCAGCTCCGACGGGACCGCGGGTGCTCCGGGTGTGCTCACGCGCTCTTCTCACGCGGTGCGCGCTTGTCCCGCGACGCCTCGCGCGGGACCAGCGTGGGGTTGACGTTGTCCAGGACGACGTCGCGCGTGATGACCACGCGGGCCACGTCGTCACGGGACGGGACCTCGAACATCACCTGCTGCAGGACCTCCTCGAGGATGGCGCGCAGCCCGCGCGCACCCGTCCCCCGCAGCAGCGCCTGCTCGGCGATCGCCTCGACCGCCGCCGTGTCGAACTCCAGCTCGACGCCGTCGATCTGGAACATGCGCTGGTACTGCTTGACGAGCGCGTTGCGCGGCTCGGTGAGGATGCGCACGAGCGCGACCCGGTCGAGCGGGGAGACGGTGGTGATGATCGGGACACGGCCGATGAACTCGGGGATGAGCCCGAACTTCAGCAGGTCCTCCGGCATGACCTCGCCGTAGACGTCGAGGTCGTCGGCCGAGTGGATGGGTGACCCGAAACCGATGCCGCGTCGCCCTGCGCGCGAGGTGATGATCTCGTCGAGCCCGGCGAAGGCGCCGGCGACGATGAACAGCACGTTGGTGGTGTCGATCTGGATGAACTCCTGGTGCGGGTGCTTGCGCCCGCCCTGCGGCGGCACCGACGCGGTGGTGCCCTCGAGGATCTTCAGGAGCGCCTGCTGCACACCCTCGCCCGAGACGTCGCGCGTGATCGACGGGTTCTCGCTCTTGCGCGCGATCTTGTCGATCTCGTCGATGTAGATGATGCCCGTCTCGGCCTTCTTGACGTCGTAGTCGGCGGCCTGGATGAGCTTGAGCAGGATGTTCTCGACGTCCTCGCCCACGTAGCCCGCCTCGGTGAGGGCCGTGGCGTCCGCGATCGCGAACGGGACGTTGAGCATCTTGGCGAGCGTCTGCGCGAGGTACGTCTTGCCGCAGCCGGTGGGGCCGATCAGCAGGATGTTCGACTTGGAGATCTCGACCTGCTCCTCGCCGGCGGTGCGGGCGCCCTCACCGGCCTGGATGCGCTTGTAGTGGTTGTACACCGCGACCGCGAGCGACCGCTTCGCGGGCTCCTGACCGACGATGTACTGCTCGAGGAAGTCGAAGATCTCCTTCGGCTTGGGCAGCTCGACCATGCCGACCTCGGTGGCCTCGGCGAGCTCCTCCTCGATGATCTCGTTGCACAGGTCGATGCACTCGTCGCAGATGTAGACACCCGGCCCCGCGATGAGCTTCTTCACCTGCTTCTGGGACTTGCCGCAGAACGAGCACTTGAGAAGGTCCGCACCGTCCCCGATACGCGCCATGTGCGTCCCCTTCCCTCGTGTCGCCCTCCGCCGTGCCGGCGGTGCGCCGTCGTCGTGACCTCGCGGTCCGCGAGTCACGTTCCCCCATTGCACACCACCGACGGCCCCGTGTCAGCCGAACCCGACGGGTGCGTCGCGGCGTGTCGGAGACGACACGCCGTCCGATGCGTCCCGATTCGCGCAGATGGCCCAACGATGGCCCATCGTTTGCCGCGGTCCCGCCCGGCGGGCGGGACCGCGGCACCCGGACGTCAGCTGGGCTGCACCACCGTGGGGTGCACACCCTTGCGGCTCTCGAGCACCTGGTCGACGATCCCGTACTCCTTGGCCTGCGCCGCAGTGAGGATCTTGTCGCGCTCGATGTCGACGCGCACCTGCTCGATCGACCGGCCCGTGTGCTGGGCGATCGCCGCCTCGAGCCACTCGCGGATGCGGATGAGCTCGTTGGCCTGGATCTCGATGTCGGACGCCTGCGCGTAGCCGCCGCCCTCCATCGCGGGCTGGTGGATCAGCACGCGGGCGTTGGGCAGCGCCAGGCGCTTGCCGGGCGACCCGGCGGCCAGCAGCACGGCCGCGGCGGAGGCCGCCTGACCGAGGCAGACCGTCTGGATGTGCGGCTTGATGTACTGCATCGTGTCGTAGATCGCCGTCAGCGCCGTGAACGAGCCGCCGGGCGAGTTGATGTACAGCGTGATGTCGCGGTCGGGGTCCGTGGACTCCAGCACGAGCAGCTGCGCCATCACGTCGTCCGCAGACGCGTCGTCCACCTGCACGCCGAGGAAGATGATGCGGTCCTCGAACAGCTTGGTGTACGGGTCCTGACGCTTGAAGCCGTAGGCGGTGCGCTCCTCGAACTGCGGCAGCACGTACCGGCCCGTCGGGGACGCGGGCGCCACGCCGCCGGCCAACCGGCCGGCACGGGCGATGAACTGGGACTCCATGCTCACGAAGGTTCTCCTCGCTGGTTCTCTGCGCGTCGCCGGGCCGTCAGGCCGGGGTGCCGGGGTCGGTGCCCCCGCCGCCGGTCACGGAGTGGCTCTGCGTCACCACGTGGTCGATGAAGCCGTACTCGAGCGCCTCGGGGGCGGTGAACCAGCGGTCACGGTCCGAGTCGGCGTTGATCTGCTCGACGCTCTTGCCCGTCTGCTCGGCGATCAGCTCGGCCAGCACCTTCTTCATGTGCAGGATGAGCTGGGCGTTGATGCGCACGTCGGTGGCGGTGCCACCGATGCCGCCGGACGGCTGGTGCATCATCACGCGGGCGTGGGGCGTCGCGTACCGCTTGCCCTTGGCACCGGACGACAGCAGGAACTGCCCCATCGACGCCGCCATGCCCATCGCGATCGTGGCGACGTCGGGCTTGATGTACTGCATGGTGTCGTAGATCGCCATGCCGGCCGTGATCGACCCGCCCGGCGAGTTGATGTAGAGCCAGATGTCCTTGTCCGGGTCCTCGGCCGCCAGCAGCATCATCTGCGCGCAGATGGCGTTGGCGTTCTCGTCCCGGACCTCCGAGCCGAGCCAGATGATGCGCTCGCGGAGCAGTCGGTTGTAGATGTGGTCGTTGAGACCGAGACCCGGAGAATCTGCCCGGGCCACGGCCGGCACCTGCTCGTTCACGAAGGCTCCCTCGTCTGGCTGCGTCCTACCCTGCGCGCCGGTCCGCTCCCCCGCCGGGGGCGACGGTCGGCCACGCGTTGCAGCGACCCTAACGCCCGGGTGCGCCCGCCCACGTCCCGCCCCCGCACCGTTTCGCTGACGGCGCAGCCGCGGCGCGCGCCCGGCCCACGGCAGGACGACGACGGCCCCGCCGCCCCCGTGAGGGGCGCGGCGGGGCCGTCGTGACGTGCGGGGACCTGCCCGGTGGGTCAGGCCTTCTCGTCGGCGCTGTCCTCGCCGAACGCGACCGACGACACGTCGGTCGCGGGGTCGGCGGCGACGGCGGCCTCGGCGGCGGCGTCGGCCTGGTCGGCCGCCGCGTCCTCCTCGTCCGTGCCGATGAACTCGGACAGGTCGACGGCCGCACCGGAGCCGTCGACGACGGCGACGCGGCGCAGCGCCACGGCCAGCGCCTTGGAGCGTGCGACCTCGGCCACCATCGCGGGGATCTGGCCCTGCTGGTCCAGCGTCGTGATGAAGGTGTTGGGGTCCATGCCGTACTGGCGCGACGCGCTGACCAGGTAGTCGAGCAGCTCGCTCTGGCTCACCTTGATGTCGAGCTGCTCGGCCAGCGTGTCGAGCAGGATCTGGTTGCGCAGCGCGGTCTGGGCCTGCTCGGTGACCTCGGTGCGGTGCTCGTCGTCCTCCAGGCGGCCCTCGGACTCGAGGTGGCGGTGCACCTCGGCCTCGACGACGCCGGCCGGGACGGGGATCTCGACCTCGGCCGTCAGCTTCTCCACCAGCAGGTCGCGTGCCTGCACCGCCTGGTTCGACGCCTTGATGCGCGCGGCCTGCTCGCGCAGGTCGGCCTTGAGCTCGTCGATCGTGTCGAACTCGCTGGCGAGCTGGGCGAACTCGTCGTCGACCTCGGGCAGCTGGCGCTCCTTGACACCGGTCGCCGTGACGCTGACCAGGGCCTTCTCACCCTTGCGGTCACCACCGGCGAGCTCGGTCTCGAACGTCGTGGTCTCGCCGGACGACAGCCCGACGAGCGCCTCGTCCAGGCCCTCGAGCATGTTGCCCGAGCCGATCTGGTAGCTCGTGCCGGAGACCTGGTCGATCTGCTCGCCGTCGATCGTCGCCGTGAGGTCGATGACGACGAAGTCGCCCGACTCCGCCGGACGGTCGACACCGACGAGCGAGCCGAACCGCTCGCGCAGCGCGTCGAGACGCGCGGCGACGTCCTCGTCCGAGACCTCGACGTCGTCGACCGTGACGCTCAGGCCGTCGAGCTCGGGCAGCGTGATCTCGGGGCGCACCTCGACCTCGGCGGTGAAGTGCAGCTCGCCCTCCTCACCGGCGGCGGCGGGGACGAGGCCGGGGACCTGCGTGACCTCGACGGCGGGCTGACCCATGGGGCGCAGCTTGTTCTCACGGACGGCCTCGGCGTAGAAGCCGGACAGGCCCTCGTTGACGGCGTGCTCGATGACGGCAGGACGACCCACCCGCTGGTCGATGATGCGCGGCGGCACCTTGCCCTTGCGGAAGCCCGGCACGGTCACCTGCTCGGCGATGTGCTGGTACGCGTGGTCGATGCTCGGCTTGAGCTCGTCGTACGTCACCTCGACGGTCAGCTTGACCTTCGTCGGGTCCAGGGTCTCGACGGCGCTCTTCACTTCGATGATCTCCAACTGGTCATGGCCGGGCGCCGGCGGGTCCGACGTGGTGGCACGCTTCGATCTCACGCTCTGGGAGGCGCTGCACGCTGCGGCCCGGGCGACGTCGTGACCGCCCCGAGGACCAGCCCCGGGGTGGCGACGTGCGAGCACCCGACGGCGCGTACGCGCGACCCTCGATGCTACGCCACGGCAGGGACCGCCCGCCAAAGCGCGCGCCTCACGGGGCGGGCTGCACCGCGCGACGACGGACAGGAGCGCTGGCGTGGGGCGACGACCGCGGCGGAACCGGTAACCTTGCTGCGCCGCCACGGTCGCAGGCCCTCTCGGGCACCCGCGCCGGGCGCGTGCGGACGTAGCTCAATGGTAGAGCCCCAGTCTTCCAAACTGGCTACGCGGGTTCGATTCCCGTCGTCCGCTCCCTCCCCCGTGGTTCCCCCGCAGCACCCCGCCCTCCTGACCCGTGCGTCGTCGCGACCGGGCCGAGGCGGGGAGCCACCCGCGCGGTCCCGGAGCGGTCGTCGGCGCCGCGGTGCGCGCCACCGCCAGCGGCCGGCGGTGCGAGGAGCGCCGCGGTCGTGCCCGTCACCGTGCACCCCCGCCCCTGCGGGCGGAGGGAACGTCGCAGAAGCGCACGCTCGGGCGACTTCCGGGCACGTCCTTCACTCGACCACCGCTCGGTCCGATAGGTGGGTGGGGGCTGCGTGAGCCCTTCCCGGCGCTCTGGAGGCTCTGCGTGGCACGCGTGTTCATCTCGTCCCGGTTCGAGGAGTTCCGCGAGCTGCGGTCGGTCGTGAGCCGCGCGCTCGCCGACGCGCCCGGGCTGGACGTCGTGGCGCTCGACGACGGGCGCGCCGCCACCGTCGGGCCGCACGCCCGCTCGGTCACCAGCCTCACCGACTGCGACGTCATGGTGCTGCTCCTGGGGCGCACGTACACGGACGTCGACAGCGCCTCCCGCGCCCCCGGGCACGAGACCAGCACGACCCATGCCGAGTTCCGGGCAGCGCGCGACAGCGGGATCCCCGTGCTGGCGTTCTCCCGGGACGTCACCACCATGGAGCCCCGCGCCGCTGCCTTCGCGCAAGAGGTGCAGGAGCACGTGGTGACGGGCACGCTGGTCAGCGACCCGTTCGACAACCTGGACCGGATCCGGGACACCCTGGACGACTGGGTGACGACGATGACGGAGAGCGACGGTGACGCCGACGGGGCGTCGATGACCGGACAGCTCATGCAGGAGCTCGACTACCTGGGAGCGCCGGGCCTCGACCAGTGGGCCCTGCCCGCGGAGCTGTCCGTCAACGAGCCGGACTACGTGCGCCTCATCGAGCAACGACGGTTCGCCCTGGCCTCCCTGACCTCGGGGGATGTCGGGTCGGCGCGCGAGCACCTCATGCGCGCGCGCGCCATCCACGCCCACGACTGGTCCACCAACTACGTGGCGGCCCGTCTCCTCGAGGTGAAGAACCTGCGCACCGAGCTCGCGGTTGCTCGAGCGATCGCGAAGGACGCGCTGGGGACCGTCGAGGACCTCGTGCACGCGCCCGTCTACCGCCGCAGGGGCGGCGAGGACGTCGTGAGCCGTCGGAAGGTGGCGACCCTCACGCTGCGCGCACGGCTCGAGCGGCGATCGGGCGACGTCGACACCGCCGCCCGCGTCGCGCGGACGGCGATCGAGCTCGACCGCACGAGCAGGGAGGCCCTGGTGGAGCTCGTCCGCGCGCTCGGCCTCCAGGGTGACGTGGAGGCCACCACCCGGGCGGCGACCACGCTCCTGAGCATCTACCCGGACCGCGCTGCGCGTCTCATGCGGTCGGAGGACCTGGCTCTGGTGCAGCCGGCGGTCGAGACGGCCCTCATCGGCTTCGTCATGGACCTGCGCGCCGACGCTCGGGCCGCGCTCGGTCTGCCGCGCGCGACGGCCGGCACCACACCACGTCGCCTCCGCGACGCCCTCGAGCTGGTCCGTGGCGAGCATGCCCAGGCACGCGCGGAGCTCGGTCACGTCACCGGGGCGGTATGGGGGCTCACCGAGAAGGGCCTGCCTCTCGTCGCCCTGGAGCACCGCACGGTGGTGCTGCACGAGACCGAGCGACTGCTGCGCCTGACCGCTGCCGAGATGGCCTCGGCCGACGCCGCCATCCGGGTGATCGCCGCGGCCGACGAGCTCGACGACTGGAAGGACGTGACGGTCACCGAGCCAGCGTGGGCGGTCGCGGAGCTGGCGGAGCTGGCGACCCAGACGGCCCTGGTGGAGCAGATCGAGCACGACGTGGCCCACCTGTTCACCCAGCTGGGCAGGTCGCGCCCTGAGCGCGCCGTCGAGTGGGTCGAGGCGCAGATGCCCGCCGAGCGTGCGCACCTGGCGATGCGCCGGGCACGGGCGGACCGATCTGCCGAGCGCCGGCGACGCCGTTCGTGGTGGGTCGTCGCGCTCGTCGTGCTGGGGTACGCGCTCCTCGCGGCCGATCCCGAACCGGTCAGGGCCGTAGCGGCGGCCGGCGCGTCCCTCGCCCTCGTCCTCCTCGTCGTCAACCCGAGGCTTCCCGCGCCGCCACCACGCACCCGCCGGCGTGAGGCGGCCGCGGCCAGGGTCGCCGTGCGGTGCGACGCGCTGGCACAGCTGCACCACCTGCTCGGTGTGGAGCGCCGCGCGCGGTACCGGCGCGACTCGGCGCGCACCCGCCTGCCGTCAATGCGGAACCGGTTGCACAGTGAGCTCTACCAGCTCTGGCAGGAACTCCGGGAGCGACACGAGAAGCTGACCCTCCAGGTCGCCGACGCGACCGAGGCGCTCACGCGGGCGCAGGCACAACGCGCCTCGACGTGCCGGGAGCTCGGCTGGGACACCACGGTGCCCTTCCGGGAGATCGCCTCCGACCTGGCTGCCCGCTTCGTCCGGTACGACCACGCCTACGCCCGCTACCCGAATGTGGTGACGGACGACTACGTCCCAATGAGAAGGGCCCGGTCCGGCGACGTCGTCAGCGTCAAGGTGGAGGACTCCGTCGTCGGCGGCTTCCTCGCCGAAGCGGCGGATCTCCCCAAACGTCTCGTGCGGCTGGTCTCGGGGTTCACGCTCGCGCCTCGGCAGGGCACGGCCGGCCGCCGGCCGGTCACGGCCGCCCATCGCCACGTCACCGACGCCGGCCTCGTCCTGCCCGCCCTCGACCCGGCGGACGTCGACGCGTTCGAGACCCTCCTGGCCCGCGAGCTGCGGGATCCGGCGCTGCCGGCCCCGCGCGGGTGAGGCCGCCACCGGGCCGGTCCCTGCGACGAGCGGCGGTCGGCCTCGGCATCGTCTACGCACTCGGCCTGCTCGCCTGGCTCCATCCCGACCCCGCGGGCGCTCCTCTCTTGGTACAGGCGTTCACCGACCCCGGCGCGTGGTGGCCGATCGCCTGGCAGGCGACGGTGCTCGTCGGTGCCGTCGCGGTGTACCGCGCGTCGGGGTCCACCGTCCCCGCCGGGGCGATCGTCCTTCCCACGCTCGTCGGGACGGTCGTCATCCTCGGGGTCGTCGCGTACGGGACCTGCATCGGGACGCAGAGCCCGTTCTGGACGCCGTTGGCCTGGACGACCGGGCTCTTCCTCGGCAGTGTCGAGAACCCCTTCGACGGGGTGCGGTGCACCGACCACATGCCGATGTCGCTCCAGGCGGCGCGCATCGCCGCGCTCGCCGCGGTCACCGTGCTCGGCCAGCGCGCGGTACTGGTGCTGTTCGCGGACGCGTTCGACCGGCTGCGCGTCGCGCTGTCGACGCGGCGCGTCGTCGTGATCGGCGCCGACGAGCTCACCGCCCCCTACGTACGGACAGTCGCCCGCGCATCCGGGACGGGACGGACCCTCGTCCTCGTGGGTGTCGCGGACTTCGACACCCGGGCCCTCGCCGCGTCGATCGGGGCGCGATCGGTGGCGCTGGACGTCGACGACCCGGCCGCGATCCGGGCGCTGGTGCTCCGACGCGGCTCGGTGGCCGCCGTGGGCGTGCACGTGCTGGGCGCCGACCCCTCGCGCAACACCCGCATCGTCCACGACGTCCGCGCGGCGCTGACCGGCGCCCCGCGCCTGACGACACAGACCCCGGGCCGACTCGTCGTCCGGTTCGACGACCCGTGGCAGGCCGAGGACTGGCGCCGTCGTCACCTGGCGATCGACGAGCAGGGGTGGCTGACCGACGCCGTGAGCGCCGTCGAGCTCTCGGCGCACGCGACGCTGCGACTGGTCGAGACCACGCAGGCCCACACGGTCGTCGTGTCCGGCTGCTCACCCTTCTCGGTCGCGCTGCTGGCCGCCGTCACCCAGCGGGGCCGGGAGCTGGCCCTGCGCGGCGACGGTGGGCGCCGGGCGACGCCGGCGGTCTACCTCGTGGGCTCGGGGGCACGGGCGCTGCGTGACCACCTCACGGCCCACCTCGCCCGGTACGGGCCCCCCGAACCGGGATCGGAGGTCTTCCTCGACGAGCGGCCCGACTCGGCGGGACGTCGCCGCGAGCTCATGGGCGACGGGAGCGGCACCGCGCTCGTCCTCGGGGGCGAGTCCGGCCCGACCGGCCTGGCGGGCGCCGCCCTGCTCGCCGCGACGCACCCGGAGTGGACGATCATCGCCTGGGACTCCCAGGCGCGCGGCGTGAGCGACCTGCCGGTGATGGGGGGCCTCCACCTGGCCGGCCCGACTATGGAAGCCGGGCCGGACCGGCCCCTCGACTCCTGGGAGTGGTTCGGACGTCAGGTCCACCGGTCCTACCTCGACCAGCGGCTCGCCGGCCCTGGGGACGCCGGTCTGCAGGAGTGGGCGGACCTGAGCCCGTTCACCCAGGAGTCGAACATCCGGCAGGTCGCCTGCGCCCTGTCCCAGGTGTCGGGGCTGGGTTGGACGTGGACGGCGACCTCGGCGGGTCAGGAGCCGGCGCTGCCCGCGGACGTGCTCTCACCGGACCAGGTCGAAGGGCTCGCCGCTGCGGAGCACCGCTCGTGGTGCGAGCACCACCGGGAGCACGGTTGGCGTCCCGGTGCTGTCAAGGACCGCGAACGGCGACGCCACCCGTCGCTGCGCCCCTGGGAGGAGCTCGACGAGGGGGACCGTTCACGGGCGAGGGAGGGTGTGTGCGGCACGCTCCGGCTCCTGGGCCGGCTGGGCTACCGGGTGGCGCGCCCAGGCGCAGCGCCGGAGCCCGATCTCGGCCCCTGGCGGACGTTCGAGCGTCATGGCGCGGTGCAGGCGGAGCGCCTCGAGGAGCCGGCCGCCTGGACCACGTCCGGCGGTGACCATATGCAGGGGGCGCCCGGTGACTGGATGGTGACCGATGCCGCGGGGACACGTCGGTCGGTCGCCTCCGGGGTGTTCGAGGCGGGTCACCGCGCGCGCCCGGACGGCACCTGGGACCGGCTCGGGATTGTCCGCGCCCGACGAGTGGCTCGTCCGCAGCGGCTCCTCACGCTCGAGGGACCGGCGACGGCTCGCCCCGGCGACTGGGTGGTCCTGGGGCAGCGCGGGGAGCAGTGGCCTGTCACCGACGAGGCGTTCCGACTCGGGTACCGCCCCATGCCCGACCCCGGCGTAGCCCGCCCGGGGCGACCTCTTCGAGGCGGATCCTGACCGATCGCCGGTCCCCCGTCGTCGGGCTGGCGGGATTCGAACCCGCGACCCCCGCGTCCCAAACGCGGTGCGCTGACCAAACTGCGCTACAGCCCGTGCACCGCCGGGTACGGGCGGGCGGCACGCGCTCACCCTACCGGCGGACCCGCGACCCCGGACGCGTGTGCGGCCGGTCCCGGCACCACGAGCCCGTCCTGGCGCGCCTTCCGTCGGCAGTCCCGCTCGTGATGGGGTGTCGCTGTGACGACGACGTACCTGCAGCCCGGCGACCGTGTGCTCCTGACCGGCGACTCCATCACCGAGTGGGGTCGCGACCACGACCAGCCGGACTCGCCGTGGGGGCTGGGGCACGGGTACGCCGGCATCGTGGCGGCGCTCGCGGGGGCGCGGCGGCCGGACCTGCGGCTGACGTTCCACAACCGCGGCGTCGGCGGCGACACCACGCGCATGCTCCGTGACCGCTGGGAGCCGGACGCGCTGGCTCTCGAGCCGACGGTCGTGTCCGTCCTGGTCGGCGTCAACGACACGTGGCGACGCTTCGGCTCCGGGGACGTCACGACGACGGCCGAGTACGAGGAGCACTACCGGGCGGTCCTCGACGCTGCGCGCGAGCGGCTCGACCCGCGGTTCGTGCTCGTCGAGCCGTTCGTGCTGCCCGTCCCGCCCGTGAGCCCCGCGTGGCGCGAGGACCTCGACCCCCGGATCCACGTCGTGCGCCGGCTCGCGGCCGAGTACGGCGCGGTGCTGGTGCCCGCCGACGGCCTGTTCGCGGCCGCCGCGTCGCGCACCGCGCCCGAGCGGTGGGCGTTCGACGGGGTGCACCCCACCCCGGCCGGCCACGGCCTGCTCGCCGAGGCGTGGCTCGCGGCGGTCGGGCTGGCGGCCCGCTGAGGGTCGGCACCACCCTTGTGTCCGCATCGCGGGACGGGCGTCTCGCGGGGAACCTTTGCGCGGGCTGCGGTGTTGGGGCTACCGTCGGCTCGACCACGGGTCGTCACCCGTGCCCGGCCCGCGACGCGGGCCCCCGGACGAGGAGAGCGATGCGCGTGCACCCCGCCGCCGTAGCCCCCGTCCTGCGCGCCTGCGTGGCGCCCACCTGTTGTCGGTGTCGGTAGAGCGCTGCCGCGCCCGCACGCACCCGTCGTGCACCGCACCATCCCGGTGCACCCCGGCCAGCGCTCGCCCCGTCGCCCCGTCACGACGGGGCACCGTCACCGCCGCGCCGCACCGCCGGCGCCCCCTGGCACCGCAGATCCCCCGCACCCGCCGCCCCCTCGGGGCGCGGCGCCGACCGAAGAGGAACCATGGCACGCATCTACGAGGACGCCACCGCGCTCATCGGCAACACCCCGCTCGTCCGCATCAACAAGATCACGGACGGCGCACCGGCCCGCGTGGTCGGCAAGCTCGAGTTCTACAACCCGGCCAACTCCGTGAAGGACCGCATCGGCGTCGCGATCATCGACGCGGCCGAGAAGTCCGGCGAGCTGCAGGCCGGTGGCACGATCGTCGAGGCCACGAGCGGCAACACCGGCATCGCCCTGGCCTTCGTCGGCGCGGCGCGCGGCTACAAGGTCGTGCTGACCATGCCGGAGACGATGTCGAAGGAGCGGCGCGCGCTGCTGCGGGCGTTCGGTGCCGAGCTCATCCTCACGCCGGGCTCCGAGGGCATGAAGGGTGCGGTCAACCGCGCCACCGAGATCGTCGCCGAGCGTCCCGGCGCGATCCTGGCCCGCCAGTTCGCCAACGAGGCCAACCCGGAGATCCACCGCCGCACCACGGCCGAGGAGATCTGGAACGACACCGACGGCGAGATCGACATCCTCGTCGCGGGCATCGGGACCGGCGGGACGATCACGGGCGTCGGCCAGGTGCTCAAGGAGCGCAAGCCGGGCGTGCAGATCGTCGGCGTCGAGCCGGCCGAGTCGCCCATCCTCAACGGCGGCGCCCCCGGCCCGCACAAGATCCAGGGCATCGGCGCCAACTTCGTCCCCGAGATCCTCGACACCACCGTCTACGACGAGATCATCGACGTCGACGCCGAGACCGCCGTCGCGGTCGCCCGGCGCGCCGCGCGCGAGGAGGGCCTGCTGGTCGGCATCTCGTCCGGCGCCGCACTGCACGCCGCGACGCTGCTGGCGCAGCGGCCGGAGAACGCGGGCAAGCTGATCGTCGCGATCATCCCGTCGTTCGGCGAGCGGTACCTCACCTCGGTGCTCTACGCCGACCTGCTCGACTGACGCCGCGGGGCCCGGTCGTCGCCCCGCGGCGACCGGGCCCGCAGCCGTCCGCCCTCCCGGCGGACGCCCCACCCGTGACCGGAGTCCACGCCATGCGTCCCCTGCACCAGTTCCTGCGCACCCTGCGCGACGACCTCGACGCGGCGCACCGGCACGACCCTGCCGCCCGCACCCGGCTCGAGGTCGCGCTCGCGTACCCGGGGGTGCACGCGATCTGGGTCTACCGCCTCGCGCACCACATGTGGGCCGTCCCGCTGCTGCGCCTGCCCGCACGGGTGGTGTCGCAGATGGCGCGCGCCGCCACGGGCGTGGAGATCCACCCGGGGGCCCGGCTCGGGGAGCGCCTGTTCATCGACCACGGCATGGGCGTGGTGATCGGCGAGACCGCCGAGGTCGGCGACGACGTCGTGCTGTTCCACGGCGCCACGCTCGGCGGCCGCTCGATGAAGCACGGCAAGCGGCACCCCACGCTCGGCGACCGTGTGGTGGTCGGCGCCGGGGCCAAGATCCTCGGGCCCGTGTGGGTCGGCCACGACGCCCAGGTGGGGGCCAACGCGGTCGTCATCACGGACGTGCCCGCGGGCGCGATCGCCGTGGGCGTCCCCGCCAAGATCCGCGGCCGGGGCACGCAGGTTCCGCTCGACGTCGAGGTCGACGACCCCGCGATCTACATCTGACCGCCCCGACGGGCGGCCCACGCCCCCGCCTGCCAAGACCCGGCGCCGGTGAACTTGTTCTAGTTGTTGGCTAACTACTAGACTGGCGCCATGATCTTCCGGATCGACCCCACGTCCGGCGAGCCGATCTACGGCCAGCTCGCCGACCAGGTCCGCGCCGCCGTCGCGCGCGGCGAGGTGCGCTCCGGCGAGCGCCTGCCGTCGGCGCGCGAGCTCGCGACCTCCCTGGAGGTCAACCTCCACACCGTGCTGCACGCCTACCAGCTGCTGCGCGACGAGGGCGTCGTCGAGCTGCGCCGCGGCCGGGGCGCCGTCGTCACCGGCAGCAGCGACCCCGACCTGTCCGACCTGCACGCCGCCGTCGCCGCGCTCGCCGCGACCGCGCGCCGCCTGCGGGTCGCCCCCGAGACCGTCACCACCCTCGTCAAGGAGGCGCTGCGATGACCGCCCCCCGCCCGACCCCGCCGCACCGGCTCGCCACGACGCTGACGACCCTCGTGCTGCCGCTGGCCACGACCGGCGCGGCCGTCGCCGTCGGTGCGTCGTGGGCGCCGCGCCTGCCCGACCCCGTCGCGACGCACTGGGGTCCGTCCGGTGCCCCCGACGGGTTCGGCACGCTCACCGAGATGCTGATGCTGCCCGCCGTGGTGGTCCCGCTGTTCGTGCTCGGCATGTGGGCGCTCGCCTTCTTCGCCGGCCGGGACACCTCGACCCGGCGACTCGCGGCCGCGTCGTCGACGTTCCTGGCCGTGATGATGTCCGGGCTCACGATCGGGTCCCTGGCCGCGCAGCTCGACCTGCCGGACGCGGCGGCCGGCCCGGGCGTCGGCCCGGCCCTCGGCGCCTCCGTCGCCGCCGGCGTCGTCGCGGCCGCCGTGGTCACCCTGCTCGTGCCCCGGACGGCGCCCCAGCCGACCACCACCCCACCGGACGCCGGCGCCCCGCGCACGGACCTCGCGCCCACCGAGCGCGCGGCCTGGACCCGGACCGTCACCAGCCCGGTCGGCACCGCGGTCGGCGCGGCCGCCACGCTCACCACCGCGGTCCTCGCGATCGTGCTGCGCACCCCGGGCATGCTCGTCGTCCCCGTGCTGCTCGGTGCGCTGCTCGCCGCCACGCTCGTGCTGCGCGTGAGCGTCGACGGGCGCGGCCTGGTCGCCCGCTCGCCGTTCGGCTGGCCGTCGATGCGCGTGCCGCTGGACGAGGTGGTGGCCGCGCGCGTCGCGACCGTCGATCCGCTGCGCGAGTTCGGCGGCTGGGGCTACCGCGTCGGGGCGGGCGGGCGCGTCGGGTTCGTGCTGCGCCGAGGCGAGGCCGTCGAGGTCGAGCGCACGGGCGGCCGCGTCAACGTCGTCACGGTGGACGACGCCGCGACGGCGGCGGCGCTGCTCAACACCCTCGCGGAGCGCACCCGGTCCCCCCGTACCACCGGGTAGCCTCGGCCGGGCGCCGACCGGCGCGACGTCGACGGCGACGACAGGGAGCAGCGCATGCGCCTCGGGTACCACACGGGCTACTGGTCGGCGGGTCCCCCGCCGGGCGCCGCGCAGGCCGTCGCCGCGGCCGACGCGCTCGGCCTGGACTCGGTGTGGACCGCGGAGGCCTACGGGTCGGACGCGCTGACCCCGCTCGCGTGGTGGGGCGCCGGCACCCGCCACGTGCGCCTGGGCACCGCGATCGCGCAGATCTCCGCGCGCACCCCGACGGCCGCGGCGATGGCGGCGCTCACGCTCGACCACCTCAGCGGCGGGCGGTTCGTCCTCGGGCTCGGGGCCTCCGGCCCGCAGGTGGTCGAGGGCTGGTACGGCCAGCCGTACCCGCGGCCGCTGGCACGCACGCGCGAGTACGTGGACGTCGTCCGGCAGGTGCTCGCCCGCGAGGCACCCGTGACGTACGACGGCGACTTCTACCGCCTGCCGCTGCCGGCGGACCAGGGCTCCGGGCTCGGCAAGCCGCTGCGCTCGACCGTCCACCCGCTGCGCGCGGACCTGCCGATCCACCTCGCCGCCGAGGGCCCGCGCAACATCGCGATGGCGGCGGAGATCGCCGACGGCTGGCTGCCCCTGTTCTACTCCCCGCGCATGGACGCGACGTACCGCGAGCTGCTCGCGGACGGCTTCGCGCGCCGCGCCGCGGCCCGTCGCCCCGCGGAGGAGTTCGAGGTCGTCGCGACGGTCCCGGTCGTGCTGGCAGACGACGTCGAGTCGGCGGCCGACGCGGTGCGTCCCTTCATCGCGCTGTACGCCGGCGGCATGGGCGCCAAGGGCGCGAACTTCCACCGGGACGTGCTCGACCGCCTGGGGTACACCGAGGCGTGCGACGAGATCCAGGCGCACTACCTGGCGGGCGACCGGGCCCGCGCGACGGCCGCGGTCCCCACCGAGCTGGTGCGCGACATCGCGCTGGTCGGCACGCAGGACGACATCCGGGCGCAGCTGCCCGCCTGGCGCACCACGGCCGTCACGACCGTGCTGGCCCAGGCGGACCCCCGCACGCTGCCCCGGCTCGCGACGCTGTGGCGTGAGTCTGGTCACGACGGCGCCCCGGGTGCGGGGACGGCGCCCGGCCCCGCCTAGCCTGGGTTCGACGGTGCACCGGCGGGAGCGTGCACCGCACCGCACGGAGAACGTCCGCAAGGGGTCGCATGGCAGTCGTCGAGCAGGTCGCGGCGCGCCCGGCGACCGCCGGGACCGGCCACACCCCGCGCCTGCCCCACCTGCGCGGCCTGGACGGCGTGCGCGCCCTGGCCGTCGTCGCGGTGCTGCTCTACCACCTGCGGGTGCCGTGGGCCTCGGGCGGGTTCCTCGGGGTCGACGTCTTCTTCGTCCTGTCCGGCTACCTCATGACGACGCTCGTCCTCGACGAGGTCGCGGCGACCGGCGCGTTCCGCACCCGGCGGTTCCTCGCACGGCGCGTGCGCCGGCTCGTCCCGGCGCTGGCGGTCGTGCTGGTGGCCGTCGCCGGTGCAGGCCTCGTCGCGCGGGACACCCTGACGACGCTGCGCGGCGACCTGCTGGCCGCCGCGACCTACACGTCCAACTGGTGGCAGGTCGTCGCCGACCGCTCGTACTTCGAGCTCACGGGACGTCCCCCGCTGCTGCAGCACCTGTGGACCCTCGCGGTGGAGGCGCAGTTCTACCTCGTGGTGCCCCTGGCGGCGGTGCTGGCGCTCCGGGCGGGGCGGGCCCGGGTGGGCCAGGTCGCGGCCGGCCTGGCGGTGGCGTCGACCGTCGCGATGGGGGTGATGGCCGCCCGGCAGGGCATGCCGGTCCCCCACGACGCCACGCGCGCGTACGTCGGCACCGACACGCACGCCATGGGCCTGCTGCTGGGCGTCGCCGCGGCCACCGTGTGGCGGCCCTGGCACACGTGGCGCCGGGCGGGGTCCTGGCTCACCGAGCGCGGCGACCCGGTCCGGCGGTTCGAGGCCGGGATCGCCGACGCGGTGGGCGCCGCCGCCCTCGTGGGCGTCGTCGCGTGCGTCGTGCTGGTGGACGAGTTCTCCGCGGGGCTGTACCGGGGTGGGTTCCTCGCGTTCTCCGCCCTGGCCGTCGTGCTCGTGGGCGCCGCCGCCGACCCGGCGGGGCTGCTCGGGCGGGCGCTGTCCCGCCAGCCCCTGCGCTGGCTGGGCGAACGGTCCTACGGGATCTACCTGTGGCACTGGCCCGTCCTCATGCTGACGAGGCCCGACCAGGACCTCACGCTGCCCGGCTGGGCGTCGCCGGTCGTCCGCGTCGGGGTGACGCTCCTGCTGGCCGAGGCGTCGTACCGCTGGGTCGAGACGCCGGTGCGGCGCGGCGCCCTGCGGCGTCTCGTGGCGGCGCTGCGGACCCCCGGCCCCGGGCGACGGTCGCTGGCGGTGCGCACCGGTGCCGTGGCGGTGGTTGCGACCGTGGCGCTCACGGCCCTCGTGCTGGGCGTGGTGCGGACGCCCGCGGCCGCGGGCGACGGGGTCCCGGGGACGCCGGCCGCCACCGCCCCGGCACCGGACCCCGGCGCGATGCCGGGCGTCGCGCCGGAGCAGGACCGCGCACCCGTGCCGACCCCCGCCGCGACGCCGACGGAGCAGGTGGGGACGGTCACCGCGTTCGGCGACTCGGTGATGCTGGGCGCGGCCGCGGAGCTGGGCGCCCGCGGCGTGGCGGTGGACGCCGTGGTGTCCCGGCAGTTCGGGGAGATGGTCGACCTGGTGCTCGCTGCGCAGGCCGCCGGGACCCTCGGCGACACCGTCGTGGTGCACGGGGGCACGAACGGGCCGGTCGCCGAGGACGATCTGCGCCGCCTGCTGGAGGGGACGCGGGACCGCCGGGTCTTCGTCGTCAACGTGCGCGTCCCACGCGCCTGGGAGCAGTACGACAACGAGCTGTTCGGTCGGGTGGTGCCGGAGTACCCGCACGCCCGCGTCCTGGACTGGAAGTCCGGCGGCGACGCCAACCCCGGCTGGTTCTACGACGACGGGATCCACCTGCGCGAGGGCGACGGCCGCACCGGGTACGCGGACTGGGTGGTCCGGGAGATCCAGCCGCGTCCGTGACGTGACGCCGTCCGGCACCCCGCACGACCGCCCGTGCCGTGGTCGGTCGTTGCCCGCACGGCCGCGGTGCGGTTACAGTCTGCTCGAAACGTGGTCACCCGGTCTCGGATAATGAGATCGCCGGAGATCGTCCCGACCACCCGACAGCGCAGGAGGACGCGATGACCATCGCCCGCCCCCTCCTCGCCGTGTGCTGCCGCTGTTGCTCGTGCTGCCTCATGCAGCCCTGCACCGGCCCCCGCTGACCCCAGCACACCGACCCGCCTCCGGGTCACCCGCCGGTGCCCGCCCCCTCGTGGCCGCCGGCCCCCGCCGGACGCCCACGCCCGACCTCACGGACGTCCCCCATGAGCCAGACCACCACCGAGCGCCGTGCCCACACGGTCACGCTCGACGCCGTGCGCCGCACCTTCGCGACGCCCACCGGCACCCGCACCGTGCTGCACGCGGTCGACCTCGAGCTGCGCGCCGGTGAGATCGTCGCCCTGGTCGGCCCGTCCGGCTGCGGCAAGTCGACCCTGCTGCGCCAGGTCAGCGGCCTCGACACGCCCGACTCGGGGCGCCTCCTGCTGGACGGCACACCCGTCAGCGGCGTCGACCGCCGCACGGCCGTCGCCTTCCAGGAGCCGCGCCTGCTGCCGTGGCGCAGCCTGACCGCCAACGTGGCGCTCGGCCTGCCCCGCGGCACGCCGAAGGCCGCCGGCCGCGAGCGCGTGGCGGAGCTGCTGCGCCTGGTCGGGCTCGAGGAGTCCGCCGACCTGCGGCCCCGGCAGGTCTCGGGCGGCATGGCGCAGCGCACGTCGCTGGCGCGGGCGCTGGCCCGCAACCCCGGCGTCCTGCTGCTCGACGAGCCGTTCGGCGCGCTCGACGCCCTCACCCGGCTGCGCATGCAGGACCTGCTGCTCGACGTGCACGCCGCCGAGCCGACGACCGTGCTGCTCGTCACGCACGACGTCGAGGAGGCGCTGTACCTCGCCGACCGCGTCCTGCTGATGCGCAACCTCGCCCGCTGCCCGGAGGGCACCGCGTCGGTGGCCCGGGTGATCGACGTCCCCGGGCGGCGACCGCGCGACCGCGCCGACCACCAGCTCGCCGAGCTGCGGGCCGAGCTCCTCGAAGGGCTGGGGGTCGCGACCCACCACGCCCCGCCGCCCGACCCGGACCTGCACCACTCGATCTGACCGTCCCCCGGCGCCGACCGGCGCCGGCCCCCGGGCCACGGCCCACCCACCGAGATGAGAGAACCGACGATGAGCATCCGCACCGCCGTCTCCGCCACCGCGCTGGCCCTCGTGACCGCCCTGGCGATGACCGGCTGCGCCGCCGGTGAGGACGCCGAGCCCGAGGCCGCCGCCCCGTCCGCCGCCGGCGACGAGGCCGCCTGGAGCGCCGACACCCTCGACATCGACTTCGCCACGTACAACCCGCTGAGCCTGGTCATCAAGGACCAGGGCTGGCTCGAGGAGACCCTCGGTGACGACGTCACCGTGAACTGGGTCCAGTCGGCCGGGTCGAACAAGGCCAACGAGGCGCTGCGCGCCGGTGCCGTCGACGTGGGCTCCACCGCCGGGTCCGCCGCCCTGCTGGCGCGCTCCAACGGCTCGCCGATCCGCACGATCGGCATCTACTCCCAGCCCGAGTGGGCCGCGATCGTCGTGCCCGAGGGCTCGGACGTCACGTCCGTGGCCGACCTCGCCGGGAAGTCCGTGGCCGCGACGAAGGGCACCGACCCGTACTTCTTCCTGCTGCAGTCGCTGGAGGAGGCGGGCGTGCCCCTCGACGAGGTCGAGGTGCAGAACCTCCAGCACGCCGACGGGCGCACGGCCCTCGAGCAGGGCTCCGTGGCCGCGTGGTCCGGGCTCGACCCGATCATGGCCGCGAGCGAGGCGGAGTCCGGCACGACGCTGATCTACCGCAACATCGACTTCAACACCTACGGGTTCCTCAACGCCACGCAGGACTTCCTCGACGCCAGCCCCGACCTCGCGCAGGTCGTCGTCGACGCGTACGAGAAGGCGCGGGCCTGGGCGCAGGAGAACCCCGACGAGGTCGTGGCGATCCTCGCCGAGGTCGCGGGCATCGACCCGGCGGTCGCGGAGAAGGTCATCGTCGAGCGCACCAACCTCGGCGTCGACCCGGTGCCGGGCGACGCGCAGCGCGAGGTCCTCGAGGTCGTCGGACCGATCTTCGTCGAGTCCGGTGACGTGGCCGACCAGGCCACGATCGACACCGCGCTGGAGGAGCTGTTCGAGCCGACGTTCGCCGAGAAGGCCGACGCCGCCAACGTCGCAGGCTGACCGCACGCGGCGCCCGCCCGGCCCCCCGGGCGGGCGCCGCACCCCCGCACCACCCCTCCTCCCCCAGGAGCCACCTCATGACCGACGGATGGATCGGCGGCGCCGGCACGGGCCCCGTGACCGACCGCGAGGGCCGGCCGCACCGTGCGCTCAACCCGTTCGACGACGGCAGCGACCCGGCACGCGACCCCCACGCTCGCCCCGCGGACGAGCCGCCCACCGACGTCCCCGTGCTCGTCGCACCGGTGGACGCGGGGCCCCGGGACCCCGTCGGCACGCACGCCGACCCCGGGCCCGACGACGCCGAGCGCGGGACCGCCGTCCCCGGCCCTCCCGCCCGCCGCGCGCCCGTGCCGTTCTGGTCACGTCGCGCGACGCGGGTCGTCGGCGGTGCCGTCCTGCCGCTGCTCCTGCTCGCCGCGTGGCAGTACGTCACGACGGCAGGGCTCGTCGCCCCGTACCAGCTGCCCAGCCCCGCGTCCGTGTGGGGTGCCGCCGTGGACCTCGCGGGGCGCGGCGACCTGGCGACGCACGTCGCCATCTCCGTGCAGCGCGTGCTGCTCGGCTTCGCGCTCGGCGGGGGCGTCGCACTCGTCGTGGCCGCCGTCGTCGGCCTGTCCCGGGTGGGCGACGTGCTGCTCGCCCCGACGCTCGCGGCGATCCGCGCGGTCCCCTCGCTGGCGTGGGTCCCGCTGCTCATCCTGTGGATGAAGATCGGCGAGGACTCCAAGGTCACGCTCATCGCGATCGGTGCCTTCTTCCCCGTCTACACGACCGTGGCCGCCGCCCTGCGGCACGTCGACCCGCAGCTGGTCGAGGCCGGGCGCGCGTTCGGGCTGCGCGGCGCGACCCTCTTCCGCTCGGTCCAGCTGCCGGCGGTCCTGCCCTCGGTCATGTCCGGGCTGCGCCTGGCCCTGGCCCAGGCGTGGCTGTTCCTCGTCGCCGCCGAGCTCATCGCGTCGTCGATGGGCCTGGGCTTCCTGCTCACGGACTCGCAGAACAACGGGCGGGTCGACCGGATCCTGCTCGCGATCGTCCTGCTGGCGCTCATGGGGAAGCTGACCGACTCGATCGTCGCCCTGGCCGAGAAGCAGCTGCTGCGGAGGTTCGCATGACCGCCCTGACCGCGCTGCAGACCGAGACGCGCACGTACCCCGCGCCCGCGCACCTCGCTGCGACGTCGAACGTCCGCCCCGAGGACTGGGCACGCGCCGAGGCCGACCCGGTCGCGTTCTGGGAGGAGGCCGCGCGCCGCCTCGAGTGGGACACGCCGTGGCACACCGCGCACACGTGGTCGCCGCCGGTCCCGGTGCCCGGCGGCGGGCCCGACGAGCTCACGGTGCCGCAGGCGCAGTGGTTCGTCGGCGGCCGCCTCAACGTCGCGGTCAACTGCGTCGACCGGCACGTCGCGGCCGGCCGCGGCGACAGGGTCGCGCTGCACGTCGAGGGCGAGCGCGGCGACCGCCGGTCGATCACCTACGCACAGCTGCAGCGCGAGGTCGCCCAGGCCGCCCACGCGCTCACGGAGCTGGGTGTCGGCCCCGGCGACCGTGTCGTGGTCTACCTGCCCGTGATCGCCGAGACGGTCGTGGTGACGCTCGCGATCGCGCGCATCGGCGCGGTGCACTCCCTCGTGTTCGGCGGGTTCTCCGCCGAGGCCGTGCGGTTCCGCGTGCAGGACACCGAGGCGAAGGTGCTGGTCACCAGCGACGGGCAGTTCCGCCGCGGGTCCGCCGTCGAGGTGAAGTCCGCGGCCGACGAGGCCGTCGCCGGGCTCGACCACGTCGAGCACGTGCTCGTCGTGCGCCGCACGGGTCAGGACGTGGCGTGGACCGAGGGGCGCGACGTCTGGTGGCACGACGTCGTCGACCGCCAGCCCGACGTCCACGAGCCGCAGGCGTTCGACGCCGAGCACCCGCTGTTCGTCATCTACACCTCGGGCACCACCGGCAAGCCCAAGGGCCTGGTGCACACCTCCGGCGGGTACCTCACGCACGCCGCGTGGTCGCACTGGGCGGTGTTCGACGCCCAGGACGACGACGTGCACTGGTGCACCGCCGACCTCGCGTGGGTCACCGCGCACACGTACGAGATCTACGGGCCGCTGGCGAACGGGCTCACGCAGGTGATCTACGAGGGCACCCCGGACGCCCCGCACCGCGAGCGCCACCTCGAGGTCATCGAGCGGTACGGCGTGACGACCTACTACACCGCCCCGACGCTCATCCGCACGTTCATGACGTGGTTCGGCGACGAGCTGCCCGGCGGGCACGACCTGTCGAGCATCCGGCTGCTCGGCACGGTCGGCGAGGCGATCAACCCCGAGGCGTGGGTGTGGTTCCGCCGCACGTTCGGCCGCGACGAGGCGCCGGTCGTCGACACGTGGTGGCAGTCCGAGACGGGCGCCGCGATGATCGCGCCCGTCCCCGGCGTCACGACGCTCAAGCCCGGCTCCGCCACGCGGCCGCTGCCGGGGATCGCCGCGAAGGTCGTCGGCGAGGACGGGGTCGAGGTGCAGCCGGGGCAGGGCGGCTTCCTCGTCGTGGAGCGGCCGTGGCCCGGGATGGCGCGCACGGTGTGGCGCGACCCGCAGCGGTACCTCGAGGCGTACTGGCGGCGGTTCGCGGGGCACGGGCCGCACGGCGGGTACTTCCTCGCCGGGGACGGCGCGTCGTACGACGAGGACCGGTTCGTGTGGCTGCTCGGGCGGATCGACGACGTCATCAACGTCTCCGGGCACCGGCTGTCGACGATCGAGGTCGAGTCCGCGCTGGTCGCGCACCCGGCGGTGGGCGAGGCCGGGGTCGCCGGGGTCGCCGACCCGGTGACGGGCCAGGCCATCGCCGCGTTCGTCGTCCCGAGCACACCCCCGGGCCCCGTCGAGGACGTCGCTGCGTGGCTCGCCGCGACCGCCGCGCTGCGCGAGGAGCTGCGCGCGCACGTCGCCCGTGAGATCGGCCCGGTGGCCAAGCCGCGCCACGTGCTGGTCGTCCCCGAGGTCCCGAAGACCCGCTCGGGCAAGATCATGCGCAGGCTGCTCACCCAGCTCGTCGAGGGGACCGCCCTCGGCGACACGACGTCCCTGCAGAACCCGTGGGCGGTCGACCAGGTCGGCACGCTCGTCACCGCCGGCCTGCCCCGCTGACCGACCGGCCGACCTGATGACCCACCCCCAGAACAGGAGCACCGTGAGCGAGCACCGCTTCGGCTTCCGCACCCGCGCCCTGCACGCCGGCGGCATCCCCGACGCCACCACCGGCGCGCGCGCGGTGCCGATCTACCAGACGACGTCGTTCGTCTTCGACGACACCACGGACGCCGCGAACCTCTTCGCGCTGCAGAAGTACGGGAACATCTACTCCCGCATCGGCAACCCCACGGTCGCCGCGTTCGAGGAGCGCATCGCCTCGCTCGAGGGCGGTATCGGGGCGGTCGCCACGGCGTCCGGCATGGCCGCGGAGTTCCTCGTCTTCGCCGCCCTGGCCGGAGCCGGTGACCACATCGTCGCCTCGGCCCAGCTCTACGGCGGCACGGTGACGCAGCTCGACGTGACGCTGCGGCGCTTCGGCGTCGAGACGACGTTCGTGCCCGGCACGGACCCGGCCGACTACGCCGCGGCGATCCGCCCGGAGACGAAGGCCGTCTACACGGAGGTCATCGCGAACCCGTCGGGCGAGATCGCGGACCTGGCAGGCCTGGCCGAGGTCGCGCACGCCGCGGGCGTGCCGCTCGTGGTGGACTCCACGCTGTCGACGCCGTACCTCGTGCGCCCCCTCGAGCACGGTGCGGACATCGTCATCCACTCGGCCACCAAGTTCCTCGGCGGGCACGGCACGACCCTCGGCGGCGTGATCGTGGAGTCCGGGCGCTTCGACTGGGGCAACGGCCGGTTCCCCACGATGACCGAGCCCGTCGCGTCCTACGGCGGCGTGCGGTGGTGGGAGAACTTCGGCGAGTACGGGTTCCTCACCAAGCTGCGCTCCGAGCAGCTGCGGGACATCGGCCCGGCCCTGTCGCCGCAGTCGGCGTTCAACCTGCTGCAGGGCGTCGAGACGCTGCCGCAGCGCATCGACGCGCACCTGGCCAACGCCCGCGAGGTCGCGACGTGGCTCGAGTCCGACCCGCGCATCGCCTCGGTGCTGTGGGCGGGGCTGGAGTCGCACCCGCACCACGAGCGGGCGCAGCGGTACCTGCCGCTGGGCCCCGGCTCGGTCTTCGCGTTCCGCCTCGCCCCCGCGGGCGACGTCACGGGCCGCGAGGTGGGGCGCCGGTTCATCGAGTCGCTGCAGCTCGCCAGCCACCTGGCGAACGTGGGCGACGCCCGCACCCTGGTGATCCACCCCGGATCGACGACGCACCAGCAGCTGTCCGCCGAGCAGCTCGAGGCCGCCGGTGTGCCCGAGGACCTCGTGCGCATCAGCGTCGGCATCGAGGACGCCGAGGACATCCTGTGGGACCTCGACCAGGCCCTGACCGCCGCCACCGGCACGACACGGGAGGACGCCCGATGAGCGCGCGCACCTGGCAGGGGCCCAGCGCCCCCGAGCGGCTGTCGATCCTGCGGGCCACCCGCTCGATCGCGATCGTCGGCGCGTCGAGCAACCCCGCGCGCGCGTCGTACTTCGTCGCGACGTACCTGCTGTCCAGCTCGCCGTACGACGTGTACTTCGTCAACCCGCGCGCCGACGAGATCCTCGGCCGGCCCGTCTACCCGTCGCTCGAGGCCCTGCCGGTCGTGCCCGACCTGGTCGACGTGTTCCGCCGCCACGACGACCTGCCGACGGTCCTCGACGAGACCCTCGCGGTGGGCGCGAGGACGCTGTGGCTGCAGCTGGGGTCGTGGCACGAGGACGTCGCGCGCCGCGGCGAGGAGGCCGGGCTCGACGTCGTCATGGACCGCTGCGTGAAGATCGAGCACGCGCGGTTCCACGGCGGCCTGCACCTGGCCGGGTTCGACACGGGCGTGATCTCCTCACGGCGCGCGCTGGGCTGACTGTGAGGGTTGTGCCCGCGGCTCGCTGAGCGGTGGGCTGTGGTCGGTGGGCGCGCGCGTGACTCGTGGTCTGACTGGTCTCGTGCCTTGGCGGCGACTTGTCCGCGCGTGCCTGCCGGCCCCGGCCCGACCAGAGTTGCTGGCCTGATCAGGAGCTTGACCGCCGCGGTTGCCGCCGGGGCGTGTCCCGTCACAGTCCTGCCGGGCTCCAGCCGGACCGGAACCTCACGTTCCCCCGGCAAAGGAGTACGCAGTGACCAGTCTGGCGCAGCAGGTCGATCTCGTCATCGGGGTCGATACCCACAAGCACACCCACACCGCGGCGATCGTGGACGCAACCACCGGTGGCAAGCTCGCCGAGCTGACGGTGCCCACCGATCCGGGCGGCTACGCCGAGCTCGTGGCCTGGGCCGATGCCACGGGCAGCGGTCGGCGGACCTGGGCGCTGGAAGGCGGCGGGGGTTACGGCGCCGGCCTGGCCCGGCTCTTGAGCGCCGCCCACGAGCAGGTCGTCGAGCTGGACCGTCCGAAGCGGGCCGCGCGCCGTCATGGCGCGAAGTCCGACTCCCTGGACGCAGTCCGCGCCGCGCGCGAGGCGCTGGGCCGCGAGCACCTCGCCGGCATCAAGGGCGACGGGCCCCGCGCCGAGCTGGCCGCGTTGATGACCGCCCGCCGCTCGGCGGTCGAGGCCGCGACCATGGCTCAGCGGCAGCTGCACGCCCTGGTCATCACCGCTCCCGAGGAGCTGCGCGCCCCGGTGCGGGGAGCCACGACGGCCGTGATGGTCCAGACCGCGGCACGGTTGCGGACCCGATCGTCGTGGACCCGTCAGACGGTGACCACCGCGACCGTCCTGCGGACCCTGGCGCGCCGGGTCCTGGCACTGCAGGGCGAGGCCCGCGACCACGAGACCGCGATCAGCGAGATCGTGCGGGCCTGGCGGCCCGACCTGCTGACCCAGCCCGGCATCGGCGTGATCGTCGCCGCGCAGGTGTTGATCGCCTGGTCCCACCCCGGACGGATCCGCTCTGAGGCGGCGTTCGCGATGCTCGCCGGGACCGCACCGATCCGGCGTCCTCGGGGATGACCACCCGGCACCGGCTGAACCGGTCCGGGGACCGCCAGCTCAACCGAGCGCTGCACGTCATCGCGCTCTCGCGCACCCGCTACGACCAGCGCACCCGCGACTACATCGACCGCCGCCGCGCCCAGGGCAAGACCGACCGCGAGATCCGCCGCTGCCTCAAGCGCTACATCGCCCGCGACCTGTTCCGCCAGCTCGAACAGGGCACAACCCCGGCTTGACGAACCATAGGAGCGTCGCGCCCGCACCCGCACCCGCAGCCGTGCGGGTCGGCGGTCGGCGTCAGTCGTCGGGGAACCACACGGCCTGACGGACGCGCACGCGGCGTCCGTCGGCCGTCAGCGGCGTGCCCTCGGCGCGCAGGTGCTTCAGCGCACGGTCGCGGTGGTGCGCGGGCGGGTCGCCGGCCGCCGTCACGACGCGCCACCACGGGACGTCGCCACCCGTCGCCATCGCGCGCCCGACCTGCCGCGGTCCGCCGCGCGGCGGCCGTCCCACCGCCGTCCCGCGGTCCGCGAGGACCTCGGCGACCAGCCCGTACGTCATGACCCGCCCCGGGGGGATCACCGCGACCAGCGCGTGGACCTCCTCGACGTAGTCGTCCGCCACGTCAGCTCCGCCGCACGACCACGACCGCGCGGTCGTCGTCCTCGGCGGCGCGCACGCCCGCCAGGACCTCGTGCGCGCTGCCCGGCCTGGCCGCGACGACCGCCTCGACCACGCCGAGCAGCCGGTCGATCCCCTGGTCGACGTCGCGCCCCGGTGCCTCGACGAGCCCGTCGGTGTAGAGCACGACGACGTCACCGTGCGCGAGCGAGCCCGTCACCGTCCCCGGTCGCATGTCCTCCAGGATGCCGAGCGCGACACCGCCCGCGGTGTCGAGCACGTCGATGCGACCGGAGCCCGCGTGCAGCACCGCGGGCGGGGGGTGGCCCGCGCTCGCGACGCGGTACCGGCCCGTGCCCAGGTCGATCGCCAGGTGGACGGCCGTGGCGAACCCCTCGTCCCAGCCCTGCTCGAGCAGGTACCGGTTCGCCGCCGGCAGGAACTCGTCGGCCGGCAGCGCACCGAGCAGCCCGCCCAGCGCACCCTGCAGCTGCAGCGCGCGGACACCCGCGGCCTGGCCCTTGCCCGAGACGTCGACGAGCACCACCTCGAAGGAGCCGCCGCTGCGGTGCCCGACGACGAAGTCCCCGGAGAACGCGGCGCCGTGGGCGGAGCGCACCTCGGCGTCCGCCTGCCAGCGTCCGGGCAGTGCCGGCAGCCGTCCGCCGGCGCTCAGCCGGTCGCGCAGGTCGACGAGCATGAGCGCACCGGGGGCACCCTGCAGACCGAGCCGCTCGCGTTCGACCCCGAAGGTCACGACCGCACCGCACCCGAGCACCACCACCACGACCTGCCCCAGGTCGACCGCGTCCGCCGCGGTCAGGCCCGCGGTGAGCAGGACCACGGAGGCGACCAGGACGAGCAGCGCGCGCCACCGCAGCACGTACGCGCCGACGAGCAGCAGCAGGAGCAGCCCCGAGGGGGCGAACCACGCCGGCCGCCACAGGACGGCCGCGGTGTACAGCACCGCGGCGAGGCAGAGGACCGCGCCGACGACCGTCTGCGGGCCCCGGGCCCACCCGGCCAGCACACGCCACAGCCAGCCGGTCGGGGCTGGGCGCGGCGGGGTCACGGGACGAGCCTAGGCGGGCGCCCGGGCGGCACCGAGCACGTGCGACCGTGCGTCGCACCGGAGGCGAAAACAGGTGCACCCGCACGTGCCGACCGCCCAGGATGACCCGCATGAGCGCCCTGCCCCCCGGATACCGCACCGTGGCCGTGCCGGCCGACCGGCTCGCCGAGTTCCGCACCACCGACCAGCTCGCGTTCGCCGTGGTCCCCGACCCGGAGGTCGAGGAGTCGCTGCCGTTCCCGATCCCGCCGGACCGGACGATGGCGGTCGAGGCGCCGGACGGCACGTTCGCCGCGGTGCACGGGTCCTACGAGTTCGCGATGCCCGTGCCCGGGGGCGGCACCGTGCCCTGTGCCGGCCTGACGTGGGTCGCGGTGCGGCCCGACCAGCGTCGTCGCGGGCTGCTGCGCGCGATGATCGCGACGCACCTCGAGCGGTCGCTGGAGCGCGGGGAGCCCGTGTCGGCGCTCTTCGCGGCGGAGGCCGCCATCTACGGCCGGTTCGGCTACGGCAGCGCCGCCGACGACGTCCGGCTGACGCTGCCCCGCGGGGCCGCCCTGCGTCCGGTACCCGGCAGCGACGCGCTGACCGTCCACCTGGAGCGCGTCGACCCGGACCGCCACGCGGACCTCGTGGAGGACCTGGGACGGCGGGCCGGCGCCGGGCGGCCCGGCTGGATGCCGCGCGGTGCGGCGCCGTTGCGCGTGCGAGCCGTGGCCGACCCGTCGGCCTGGCGCCAGGGCTTCGAGCCCCTGCTGCTCGCGACGGTCCGTGAGGGCCAGGAGGTGCGCGGCCTGGCGCTCCTCGCCCGCAAGGAGGCCTGGGGCGAGGCCGGGCCGGACTACACCGTGAGGGTCCGGCTGGCCGCCGCGCTCGACGCCGCAGCGACCCACCGCCTGTGGACGTTCCTGCTCGACCTCGACCTGACCACCCGGGTCGAGACGCCGATGCTCCCGGTCGACGACCCGCTGCTCCACCTCCTCGTGAACCCGCGCCCGGTGCAGCGGCGCACGTCCGACAACCTGTGGGTGCGGCTGCTGGACCTGCCGGCGGCCCTGACCGCCCGGCGGTACGCGGCACCGCTGGACGTCGTGCTGGACGTGACGGACGAGCTGCTCCCGCAGAACGCCGGGCGCTGGCGCGTCGCCGTGGACGGGACGGGCGCCGCGGACGTCGCGCGCACCACGGCCGAGGCCGACGTGCGGCTCGACGTCCGGGAGCTCGGCGCCCTGTACCTCGGGGGACGGTCGGCCACGGCGCTGGCGTCCGCCGGGCTCCTCGCCGGCGAGGTGCCCGCCCTGGACCGGGTGACCGCGGCCTTCGCCTCCTCCCGCGCGCCGGTGTGCCCCTGGATCTTCTGACCCGGGCGGGACGGGCAGCCGGTCACGGATCGGTCACAACCGACATCGGGCCCTTGTCGTACTTAGTTCACCAACTAAAGTTACGGCTGGTCGGCCTGCATCCCTCCGCGGAGGTGGTCGCCGTGTGCACGACGACGTCCACACACCACGAAGGGATCGACGATGAACCTTCCCCGCAGGCGGTGGCCGCTGGTCGCGGCCACCGCCGCCGCCGCCCTGACCCTCGCCGCGTGCTCGGGCGACCCGATCGACGCCCCCGAGGAGTCCCCCGACGTCGAGGGCCTCGCCGAGGCCCGGTCCCTGGTGTCGGAGTACCCGCGCGAGGAGACCGTCTTCACCAGCGGTGCACAGTGGGGGCCGCCGTCGAGCTGGAACCCCATCCCCCAGTCGGGCGAGGCCACGGGCGTGCGCGGCCTGCTCTACGAGCCGCTGTTCTCGTTCGACCCCGCGACCCTCGAGCTCGAGCCCTGGCTCGCCGAGGGCGGCGAGTGGACCGACGCCGACACGTACGTCCTCACGCTGCGCGACGGCCTGACGTGGCAGGACGGCGAGGTGCTCGACGCCGAGGACGTCGTGTTCACGGTCGAGCTCGGCAAGGTCCCGGACGTGCGCTGGAGCAACCTGTGGACGTGGTTGTCGAGCGCCACGGCGACCGACGCCACGACGGTGACCTTCGAGTTCTCCGACCCGCGCTACCAGGAGTGGGACAACTTCCTGTACACGAGCTCGGTGCTGCCCCAGCACATCGTGTCGACGTGGGCCGAGACCGACTACAACTCCAACGCCAACGAGGACCCGATCGGCTCGGGGGCGTTCCGGTACTCGACCCACGGCCAGGACCGCATGGTGTGGGAGCGCAACGACGACTGGTGGGGCACCGAGGCGCTCGGCCTGGAGTTCCCGATGAAGTACGTCGTGGACATCGTCAACCCGTCCAACGAGGTGGCCCTCGGACTGCTCCTGCAGGGCGGGCTGGACCTCAGCAACAACTTCCTGCCCGGTGTGCAGACGCTCGCGGACAGCGACAAGCTCGGCACGTACTTCGACGAGGCGCCGTACATGCTCTCGGCCAACACGGCCGTGCTCGTGCCCAACGCCACGCGCGCACCCATGGACGACGCCGAGTTCCGGCGCGCCATGGCGTTCGCGATCGACGTCGACAAGATCGTCGCCAACGCCTACGGCGGCATCGTCCAGAAGGCCCACCCCACGGGCCTGCTGCCCGCGTACTCCTCGCTGTACGACGAGGACGTCGTCGACGAGCACGGCTTCGAGTACGACACGGACGAGGCCGCCTCGATCCTCGCCGCCGCCGGGTACGAGGACACGGACGGCGACGGGTTCGTCGAGACGCCCGCGGGCGAGAAGATCGAGCTCGACCTCATCGTCCCCGCCGGCTGGACGGACTGGATGGAGTCGGCGCGCGTCATCGCCGAGGACCTGCAGGCCGCCGGCATCGACGTCACGGCCGACTTCCCCGACTCCGGCGCCGTGGACGACGCGCGCTCCAGCGGCGACTTCGACCTGCTCATCAACAACTGGGCCGGCCTGAGCAACACGCCGTGGACGTACTACAACTACCTGTTCCACCAGCCCGTGCGTGACCTGCAGCTGGTCGGCAACTTCGGCCGCGCGCCCGACGCGGGCGCGTGGGCGCTCGTCGAGCAGCTCTCGCGCACCGCGAGCGACAGCCCGGAGTACGCGCAGATCATGGGTGAGCTGCAGGAGATCTCGCTCACGCAGATGCCGATGATCCCGCTCTGGTACAACGGCCTGTGGGCGCAGTACAACACGTCGACGTGGGAGAACTGGCCCACCGACGGCGGCGACTCCACCGCCTACCCCAGCACGTGGGGCGGCTTCTGGCAGATGGGTGGCCTGCGCACCCTGGCGGCGCTGCAGCCGGCCGGCTGACACGCACGGCCCTGCCCCCGGGCGCGCGTCGTCGCGCCCGGGGGCAGGGCCGCCGTCCCCGCCCGCTCCGAGCACCCTGGACCGCCGTGCGCACCTACCTCGCCCGCAAGGCCACCCTCTACGTCCTGACGTTCCTCGTCGCGGTCACGCTCAACTGGCTGATCCCGCGCCTCATGCCCGGCGACCCGGTGCAGCGCATGATCTCCCGCGCGGGCGTGCAGCACCCCGAGTCGATCGGCCCGATGGTCGAGTACTACGAGCAGCTGTTCGGCCTCGACCTGCCGGTGTGGCAGCAGTACCTCAACTACTGGGGCTCGCTGCTGCGGGGCGACCTGGGCGTGAGCATCTGGCTCTTCCCGTCCCCCGTCGAGGACGTCATCCTCCGGGCGGTGCCCTACACGCTCGGGCTCATGCTCCCCGCGATCCTGCTCAGCTGGGTCGTCGGCAACTGGATGGGCGCGGCCGCCGCCCGCCGCAAGGCGCTCGACAACACCGTGCTGCCCGCGTCCTACCTGCTGACCGCGACGCCGTACATGTGGCTCGCGATCCTCCTCGTGTGGGGCCTCGGCGTCGTCGCCGGGTGGTTCCCCGTCGCGGGCGGCTACGACTTCGGCAGACGCCCGACGATGTCGGTGGCGTTCGTGCTCGACGTCCTGCACCACTGGTTCCTGCCGTTCCTGTCCCTGTTCCTCGTCTCGCTGGGCGGGTGGGCCATCGGCATGCGCAACCTCATCATCTACGAGCTGGAGTCGGACTACGCGAACTACCTCGCGGCGCTCGGCGCGCCGCAGCGCCTGATCCGGCGGTACGCCTTCCGCAACGGGCTCCTGCCGCAGATCACCGGCCTCGCCCTGCAGCTCGGCACCGTCATCGGCGGGGCGCTGGTCACCGAGGTCGTCTTCGCCTACCCGGGCCTGGGGTACCTCATCCTGCAGGCCGTCCAGAACGCCGACTACTTCCTGCTGCAGGGCGCCCTGCTGTTCGTGGTCGTCGGCGTGCTCGTGGCCAACTTCGTCATCGACCTCGTGTACGTCGTCGTCGACCCGCGCACGCGGACCGGACTGCAGGGAGCCAACGCATGACCGTGCCCAGCCCCGGACCCGCCACCACCGTGGCGGACGACGCACCCGACGCGGGCGCCGCCCTCGACGTGCCCGACGCCCGCCCGGGCCGGCTGCCCGGACGCCGGCACGAGGCCCTGTACTTCGCGCTGCGGAACCCCAAGGTCGTCGGGGCCGCCGTGGTGATCCTCGGCCTGGCCCTGCTCGGCCTCGTGGGACCGCTGTTCGCCGACCACGGGCCCAACGACTACGCCGGCCCGACCATGCAGCCGCCCTCCGGGGAGTTCTGGTTCGGCACCACGATGTTCGGCCAGGACGTGTGGGTGCAGTTCGTCGCCGGGCTGCGCAGCACGTTCCTCGTCGGGGTCCTCGGCAGCGTGGTGGCCGGGGTCATCGGCATGACGATCGGGTTCGTCGCGGGCTTCCGCGGCGGCTGGGTCGACGAGCTGCTCACCATGCTGACGAACGTCGTGCTCGTCATCCCCGGGTTCGTCGTCCTCATCGTCATCAACACGTACCTCGGGGTGCGCAGCGTGCCCATGCAGGCCCTCTACATCGGCCTGTTCAGCTGGCCGTGGGTGGCCCGCGCCGTGCGCGCGCAGACGTTCTCGCTGCGGGCCCGGGAGTTCGTCGACCTCGCGCGGCTGTCCGGCGTCCCCACGCGCACGATCATCGTCCGCGAGGTCGCGCCCAACATGTACTCCTACCTCTTCATGACGTTCGTGCTGCTCTTCGGCGGCGCCATCCTCACCGCCGCGTCCCTGGACTTCATCGGCCTGGGCCCCACGAACGCCGTGTCGCTGGGTCTGATGATGAACCAGGCCGTCCAGTGGAGCGCCCTGCACCTGGGCATGTGGTGGTGGTTCGTCCCGCCCGGCCTGGGGATCACCCTGCTGGTCGGCGCGCTGTACGTGATGAACGTCGGGCTCGACGAGGTGTTCAACCCCAAGCTGAGGGAGATGTGACATGAGCCTGCGGGTGGACGACCTGGCGGTGCACTACCGCACGACGCGCGGCGACGTGCAGGCCCTCGACGGCGTGACGTTCGAGATCGCCGACGGCGAGATCATGGGCGTGGCCGGCGAGTCGGGCTGCGGCAAGACGACGCTCGGCAAGGCGCTGATCCGGCTCGAGAACCGGATGAAGCACGTGCGTGGCACGGTGACGCTCGACGGCGAGAAGCTGCCGATCGCCGACGACCGCGCGATGGACCCCTACCGGTACCGGAGGATCTCGCTGATCCCCCAGTACGCGATGTCGGCGATGAACCCGACGCGCAAGATCGGGCGGATGATCCGCGAGCTCGTCACCGCCAAGGGGGTGGCGTACGAGGACGTGCGGCCCGAGCTGGAGCGTCGCCTGCGGCTCGTCGGGCTGGACGAGGAGGTCCTCGGCCGGTACCCCATCGAGCTGTCCGGCGGCATGAAGCAGCGGGTCGTGCTGGTGCTGGCGACGCTGCTCGACCCGTCGCTGCTCATCGGCGACGAGGTCACCTCCGCGCTTGACGTGACCAGCCAGAAGGCGGTGGCCCGCGCGCTCGTGGAGTTCCGGGACCGGGAGTTCGTGCGGTCGGTCGTCGTGGTGACGCACGACATCTCGGTGCTCTACCAGATGGCCGACACCATCCTCGTGATGTACGCGGGCCGCCTGGCGGAGAAGGCGTCGGCGACCACCGTGATCGACCAGCCCCTGCACCCGTACACGAAGATGCTGGTCGGGGCGCTGCCGAAGGTCGGCGAACGGTACGACGACCGGCGCCTGACCGGGATCGTCGGGCGCCCACCCTCGCTGCTGGACCCGCCGGGCGGCTGCCGGTTCCGTGACCGCTGCCCGCTGGCGATGCCGAGGTGCGAGGAGCAGCCCCCGTTCCTCGAGGTGGCGCCCGGTCACCAGGTCGCGTGCTGGGCGGTGGCGTGATGCTCGAGCTCGTCGACGTCCACAAGGTCTACCGGGTCGGCACGTTCGGCACCGGCACGGTGCACGCCGTGCGCGGCGTCTCGTTCGACGTCCAGCCGGGCGAGGTCGTCTCCCTCATCGGCGAGTCCGGGTCCGGCAAGTCCACGATCGGCCGGATGGTGCTGCGGCTGGCGAACGCCACGTCGGGATCCATCAGGTTCGACGGCACGGACGTCGTGTCGCTGCGCCACCGGGGTCTGCGGGACTACTACCGCCACGCGCAGGGCGTCTTCCAGGACCCGTTCTCGTCGTACAACCCGATCTTCAAGGTCGACCGCACGTTCGAGACGCTCCGCCGCTCGTACTTCCCCCAGGACACCGGGGCGGCGTGGGACGAGCGCGTGGCCGATGCGGTGCACTCCGTGGGCCTGGTGCCGGGCGAGGTGCTGGGCAAGTTCCCGCACCAGCTCTCGGGCGGCCAGCTCCAGCGCCTGCTGGTGGCCCGCGCGCTGCTGCTCGACCTGCGGCTGCTGGTCGCCGACGAGATCATCTCGATGCTCGACGCGTCGACCCGCATCGACGTGCTCAACCTGCTCGGGGACCTCAAGGCCCGCGGCCTGGGCATCCTGTTCGTCACGCACGACCTCTCGCTCGGCAACTACGTGAGCGACAAGGTGGTGATCCTGCACCAGGGCCGGGTCGTCGAGCGGGGCCCGACGGCGGCCGTGTTCGCGGACCCCCGGCACCCGTACACGCGCACGCTGCTCGCGTCGGTGCCGCAGCTCGACCGCCGCTGGGAGGACGTCGAAGCCGAGGAGGAGAGGCGGTCCGCCGCGCTCGGCGACGAGTGCCTGTACCACGCACGGGTCGACGGTGCCGACGCCCACGACCTCGGGCTCGTCGAGGTGGCACCGGGCCACCTCGTCGGGTGCTTCCGCGACGGCGCCGACGACGCCTGCCCGGGCGTCCGGGCACCGGTCGCCGGGTGAGCGGGGCGGGGCAGGACGTCACGTCCTGCCCCGCCGCCGGCCCGGGGCTCCGGGACGTGCGCGGTACCGCGCGGGGTCAGGCGCGCGACGCCTCGTAGGCCGCGAGCTGGTCGATCCGGCGCTGGTGACGCGGGTCGCCGCTGAACGGCTCGGCGACGAACAGGTCGACGAGCTCGATCGCCTCGTCGACGGAGTGCTGCCGGGCGCCGATCGCCACGACGTTGGCGTCGTTGTGCTGGCGGCCCAGGCGCGCGGTGTCCGCGTTCCACGCGAGCGCGGCCCGCACACCGGTCACCTTGTTGGCGGCGATCTGCTCGCCGTTGCCCGAGCCCCCGATGACGACGCCCAGGGAGCCCGGGTCGGCCACGACGGCCTCCCCCGCGGCGAAGCAGAACGACGGGTAGTCGTCCAGGGCGTCGTACTCGAAGGCCCCGTGGTCGACGACCTCGTGGTCGGCGGCCCGCAGGTGCTCGACGAGCGCGACCTTCAGCTCGTACCCGGCATGGTCGGCGGCGACGTGGATGCGCATGTGCTCATCCTGCCGCAGCGTGGCACCCGCTGACGTCACCGGGAGTTCGTAGGCTGTCCCGCATGACGCGCAGCGGACTCCCCCTGGACGACCTCGACCCGGCCGTCCGACCCCAGGACGACCTCGACGAGTACGTGAACGGCCGGTGGGCCGCGGCCCACGTGATCCCGCCCGACCGCGCGATGGACGGCCCCTTCCGGGCCCTGTACGACGAGGCCGAGCGGCAGGTGCTCGACATCATCACCGACGCGGCGGACGGTGCGGGCGACACGGGCGGCGTCGAGGCGAAGATCGGCGCCCTGTACTCGAGCTTCATGGACGCGGACGCCGTGGAGGCCGCGGGCGTCGAGCCGCTGCGGGAGGACCTCGCCCTCGTCGACGGTGCGACCGGGACCGCCGAGCTCACCGTCGCGCTGGGCACGCTGCAGCGCACCGGCGGCGCCTCGCTGGTCGACCTGTACGTCGACAACGACGCGAAGGACCCCGACACGTACGTCGTGCACCTGGTGCAGGGCGGCCTGGGGCTCCCCGACGAGGCGTACTACCGCGAGGAGCAGCACGCGGCCGTGCGCGAGAAGTACCTGCCGCACGTCGCGCGCATGCTGCGGCTGGCGGCACCCGTCTCCGCCGTGGTCGCCGCGGGCGACCCGGACGACCTGGCGGCACGCGTCGTGGCCCTCGAGACCCGGATCGCGGCGCACCACTGGGACGTGGTGCAGGACCGTGACGCCGAGCTCACCTACAACGCCCTGACGCTGGAGGAGCTGGCGCAGCGTGCACCCGGCTTCGACTGGCGCGCGTGGGCCGAGGCGCTGGGCGCGCCCGCCGGCGCGCTGGACCGGCTCGTCGTCCGCGAGCCGTCGTTCGCCGAGGGCCTGGCCGCGCTGTGGGCCGAGGTCCCCCTCGCGGACTGGCAGGCGTGGGCGACGTACCACGTCGTCTCGTCCCGTGCGCCCTACCTCACCGAGGAGGCCGTCGAGGCGAACTTCGACTTCTACGGCCGCACGCTCTCGGGTGCGCCGGAGGTGCGCGAGCGCTGGAAGCGCGGCGTCTCCCTGGTGCAGGGCGCGCTGGGCGAGGCGGTCGGCAAGGTGTACGTCGAGCGGCACTTCCCGCCGTCGCACAAGGACCGCATGGACACGCTGGTCGCCCACCTGGTCGAGGCGTACCGCGAGTCGATCACGTCGCTGGAGTGGATGGGTGAGGAGACCCGGCAGCGGGCCCTCGACAAGCTCGACCGGTTCACGCCGAAGATCGGCTACCCCGCACGGTGGCGGGACTACTCGGCGCTCGTCGTGCGCGCGGACGACCTGGTGGGCAACGTGCGCCGCTCGCACGCGTTCGAGCTGGACCGCGAGCTGCACAAGATCGGCCGGCCCATCGACCGCGACGAGTGGTTCATGACGCCGCAGACGGTGAACGCGTACTACAACCCGGGCATGAACGAGATCGTCTTCCCGGCGGCGATCCTGCAGCCCCCGTTCTTCGACGCCGACGCGGACGACGCCGTCAACTACGGCGGCATCGGCGCGATCATCGGCCACGAGATCGGTCACGGGTTCGACGACCAGGGCTCGAAGTACGACGGCGACGGGCGGTTGCTGGACTGGTGGACCGCCGACGACCGCGCGGAGTTCGAGCGCCGCACCAAGTCCCTGGTCGACCAGTACGCGCAGTACTCCCCGCGCCAGCTCCACGGCAGCCACCACGTCAACGGCGAGCTGACGATCGGCGAGAACATCGGCGACCTCGGGGGCCTGGCGATCGCGGTCCGCGCCTACGGCATCGCGCTCGGCCGGCCGGTGTCGGAGGCACCCGTGATCGACGGGTTCACGGGCCTGCAGCGCCTGTTCATCGGGTGGGCCCACTCGTGGCGGACCAAGGGCCGCGACGAGGAGGTCATCCGCCGGCTCGCGGTGGACCCGCACGCACCGGACGAGTTCCGCTGCAACGGCGTCGTCCGCAACATCGACGAGTTCTACACGGCGTTCGACGTGCAGCCGTCCGACGCGCTGTGGCTGGACCCCGCGGACCGCGTCCGGATCTGGTGACGCAGGGACGTGCGGCCCGGTCGACCCGGGCCGCACGTGCCCCGGCACCGCACCGCCGCCCCCGCGGGTGTCTCAGGGGCGGCTCAGGGCAGCGCGGTCCACTGCGCCCGTGCCAGCCGGAACCCGATGCCCGCCGCGTCGGTGCAGGTCACCCCGTCCGTACCCGAGGCGCACGTGTACCCGCCCTGGGTCTGCTGCGCGCCGTACGCGAGCTCCGCACGGTCCCGCGGCAGCTCCGGCACGCCGTCGTCCTCGCACACGAACCGGAAGCCCTCGGCGTCGAGGCGCACGACGTGACCGGTCGGCGCGTCGCACCCCGTGACCCGCGGCGCGGCGTACGTGAAGCTGCCGATCGTGCACACGACGCCCTCGGGGCTCATCTCGCAGGCGATGTTGCCGCTGGGCAGGTCGAAGGTGACCGACTCGGCGGACCCCACCCCGTCGTCGTCCCCGGCGTCCGCCGTCGCGGTGGGGGTCGGCGTCGCGGCCGCGGGCTGCCGCGCCGCGCCACCCCGGGGCAGCGCGACCAGGAGCACCACGAGCAGGACCACCAGCAGGACGTCGACCAGCAGGAACACCTGCACGCCGCGGCTCAGGCCCCGCAGCGGCCCGGCGCCGCTCACGCCTGCGCGGGCGCCGGGTCGTCGAAGACCGGGCCCTGGGTGCGCGTGCGCTTGAGCTCGTAGAAGCCCGGCACCGAGGTCATGAGCGCGAGACCGTCGAGCAGCCGCCCCGCGGCCTCGCCCCGGGGCGCAGGGGTGATGACGGGACCGAAGAAGCCGACCCCGTCGATGGCGACGACCGGGGTGCCGACCTCGTCGCCGACCAGGTCCATGGCGCGCTGGTGGGACGCCCGCAGCAGGTCGTCGACCTCGTCGGTGGCGGCCACGTCCGCCAGCGCCGCCGGCAGGCCGACCTCGGCGAGCGACTCCGCGACGATCGCTGCGGTGTCCGTGCGCCCGCCCGGGTGGCGGCGGCTGCCCATGGCGTCGTACAGCGGCTTGAGGACCTCGTCGCCGTGGTCCCGCGCCGCGGCGACGAGCACCCGCACGGGCCCCCACGAGTCCGCCATGAGCTCGAGGTAGCGCTCGGGCAGGTCACGGCCCTCGTTGAGCACCGACAGGCTCATCACGTGCCACCGCACGTCCACGTCGCGCACGCGCGCGGCCTCGTCCATCCAGCGTGAGGTCATCCACGCCCACGGGCAGGCGGGGTCGAACCAGAAGTCCACGACGGGCACACCGAGCTCCTCTCGCTGACGGTCGTGCCCGAGTGTGCACGTTCCGGGGTGCCGACGCACATCCCGGGGCTCCACCGTCGCCCCTGGCCAGCGTGGCATGATCGTCGGGTCGCGCACGTGCGACACCGGCGGGCCTGCGCCCCGGCCGACCACGACCTCGTCGCCGCCGACCGGCAAGGCCGCCGCTCACCCACCGTGGCCACCGCCGCTGGACGATCGGAGAACCCGTGCCCGGAGAGAACCTCACCCGTGCCGAGGCGGCCGAGCGCGCCGCGCTCGTCCGCACCCACGCGTACGACGTCGAGCTCGACCTGACGACGAGCCCCACGACGTTCGCGTCACGGTCGACGGTCCGGTTCTCCGCCACGCCGGGAGCGAGCACGTTCATCGACCTCATCGCGCCGACGGTGCACGAGGTCGTGCTCAACGGGCGCCGCCTGGACCCCGCGGCCGTCGTGGCCGACTCCCGGATCGCGCTCGACGACCTCGCGGAGGAGAACGAGCTCACCGTCGTCGCCGACTGCGCGTACATGAACACCGGCGAGGGCCTGCACCGCTTCGTCGACCCGGTGGACGACGAGGTCTACCTGTACAGCCAGTTCGAGGTGGCCGACTCGCGCCGCGTGTTCGCGGTCTTCGAGCAGCCCGACCTCAAGGCGACGTTCACGTTCACCGTGACCGCGCCCGCGCACTGGACCGTGGTGTCGAACTACCCGCAGCTGGGCGAGCCGCAGCGCGTCGAGGGGGGCCGCAACCTCAACGGCGGGCGCGACCAGGGCACGGCCACGTGGCGGTTCGACACGACCCCGCCCATCTCGTCGTACATCACGGCGGTCGTCGCCGGCCCGTACCACGGCGAGCACGGCGAGCTGACGAGCAGCGACGGCCGCACGATCCCGCTGGGTGTGTACTGCCGGTCCTCGCTGGCCGAGCACCTCGACACCGACAACATCCTCGACATCACGCGCGCCGGGTTCGCGTTCTACGAGGAGCGGTTCGGCCACCCGTACCCGTTCGCGAAGTACGACCAGCTGTTCGTCCCCGAGTTCAACGCCGGGGCGATGGAGAACGCGGGCGCCGTCACGTTCCTCGAGTCGTACGTGTTCCGGTCGAAGGTGCCCGACGCGACCGTCGAGCGCCGCGCCGTGACGATCCTGCACGAGCTCGCGCACATGTGGTTCGGCGACCTGGTGACCATGCGCTGGTGGGACGACCTGTGGCTGAACGAGTCGTTCGCGGAGTACGCGTCGACGCTCGCGACCGCGGAGGCGACGCGCTGGACGAGCGCCTGGACGACGTTCTCCTCGCTCGAGAAGTCCTGGGCCTACCGGCAGGACCAGCTGCCCTCGACGCACCCGATCGTCGCGGACATGCGCGACCTGGAGGACGTCGAGGTCAACTTCGACGGCATCACGTACGCCAAGGGCGCCTCGGTCCTCAAGCAGCTCGTCGCGTGGGTCGGCCAGGACGAGTTCCTCGCGGGGGTGCGCTCCTACTTCGCCAAGCACGCGTGGGGCAACACCCAGCTGCGTGACCTGCTGACCGAGCTCGAGGCCACCAGCGGGCGCGACCTGTCGGCGTGGTCCGCGCTGTGGCTGGAGCAGGCCGGCGTCACGCTGCTGCGCCCCGAGATCGAGGTCGACGCCGACGGCGTCATCACGTCGTTCGCCGTGCTGCAGGAGGTCCCTGCGGAGCACCCGGTGCAGCGGCCGCACCGCCTCGCGGTCGGCGGGTACGACCTGCAGGGCGAGGGTGACGACGCGCGCCTGGTGCGCACCGTGCACGTCGAGCTCGACATCGACGGACCGCGCACCGAGGTGCCCGCGCTCGTCGGGGTCCGGCGGCCCGCGCTGCTGCTGGTCAACGACGACGACCTCGCGTACGCCAAGGTCCGCCTCGACCCGCAGTCGCTCGCGACGTCGGTCGCGCACCTGGACAAGTTCACCGACTCGCTGCCCCGGACCCTGGTGTGGGGCGCGGCGTGGGACGCGACCCGGGACGGCGAGACCTCGGCGCGCGACTTCGTCGAGCTCGTCCTCGGCAACATCGCGCACGAGACCGACTCGTCCGTCATCCTCGTGCTGCTGCGCCAGCTGACGACCGCGCTCGACCTGTACGTGGCGCCCGAGCACCGCGAGGCCACCGCCACGGCGGCGGCCGACCGGCTCCTCGCGCTCGCCGAGGCGGCACCCGCCGGCTCGGACCAGCAGCTGCAGCTCCTCAAGGCGTTCGCCGCCCGGGCGCGCACCGACGCCCAGCTCGACGTCGTCACCGAGGTGCTCGACGGCCGGCGCACGCTCGACGGCCTGTCGGTCGACACCGACCTGCGGTGGGAGCTCCTCACCGCCCTGGTCGCCGGCGGCCGCGCGGGCGACGCCGACATCGCGGCGCAGCAGGCCGCCGACGCCACGGCCACCGGGCAGCGTGCCGCCGCGGCCGCACGGGCCGCCGTCCCGACCGCCGAGGCCAAGGAGCACGCGTGGGCCGCGGTCGTGACGGGCGACGACCTGCCGAACGCCCTCCAGGCCGCGACGATCAGCGGGTTCGGGCGCGTGCACGACACGGCGCTGCTCGTCCCGTGGGTCGAGCCGTACTTCGCCGAGCTCGAGCGGGTCTGGGCGGACAAGACCAACGAGATGGCCCAGAACGTCGTCGTCGGCCTGTACCCGACGACGCTCGCCGACGACCCGCGGGTCGACGTGCTGGGCGCCACCGACGCGTGGCTCGCCGGGCACCCGGACGCCCCCGCCGCGCTGCGGCGGCTCGTGGTCGAGTCCCGCGACGGCGTGCGTCGTGCGCTCGCCGCGCAGCAGGCGGACCGCGCACGCGACTGACGTGACGCCGACGGCCGGGCACGCAGGTGCCCGGCCGTCGGCGTGTCCGGGGGGCGGGGGGCGGGACGCGAGGTGGGCGGACCCGACGGGTCAGCGGCCTGCGCCGCGCTCCACGGCCCGGAGCCACGCCTCGGCCTGCCGCGGGCCTCGCAGGCGCACCATCCGCGGGTCCCCCGCGCGCGCGGCGTAGCGCGCGGCGACGCGCCGGTACGACGTCCAGGACCACAGCACGATGTTCTGGTCCGGGTCGCGGTGCCGCAGGCTCGCCAGGCTCTCGCGGTTGCCGTGCCACAGCTCCTGGCGGGTGAGCCCCCGCCACAGCGTGCGCCGCACCACCCGCGACATCACGATGCGGCGCGGGTGGTCGAGCCACACCACGGCGTCCACGCCGTCGAGCAGGTCACCGAGCCGCGACTCCCAGTTGCCGTCGACCACCCAGGCGTGGCCCGCCGTCCGTGAGCGCAGGTCCGCGACCGCCTCCGCGACGTCACGCTTGACCCAGCCCGGCCCCCAGAAGACCTCGTCCAGCTCGACGTGCGGTGCCCCGAGCGCCCGGGCGAGGCGCCGCGCGAACGTGGTCTTGCCCGACCCGGAGGTCCCCACCACCCGCACGCGGCGCAGGTCCGTCGTCACTCGCCCATCGCGTCGGCCAGCGACTGGGCGCGGGCGTTGGTGAACAGGTCCTCGAGCATCACCAGCTGCCCCGTCCCGTCGGCCAGCGGCACCTTCCAGTTCGGGTACTCACGGTCCGTGCCGGGCTGGTTCTGCGCCCGCCGCTCGCCCACCGCGTCGGCCAGGGACACCCCCAGCAGCACCGCGGGCGTCGCGGCGACCCAGCGGTGCAGCGCCTCGACGATCTCGCGCTCGCTCGGGTCGTGCCCCAGCAGCCCGCGCTCCCGCAAGGCGCTCATCATGCGCTCGCGCTCCGCAGCCGCCTCGGCCCGCACCTGCTCGACCGGGGTCGACAGCAGCCCCAGCCGGTCGCGCAGGGTCACGTGCTCCTCCGCGAGGTACCCGGCGGTCGGCGGCAGGTCGTGCGTCGTGACCGTCGCCAGCGCGAGCCGGCGGTACGACTCCGGCGGCCGCGGGCGGCCGTCGTGCTGCTGCTCGAACCACAGCACCGAGGTCCCGAGGATCCCGCGCTCCGAGAGGTAGTCGCTCACCCACGGCTCGACGGTGCCCAGGTCCTCACCGATCACCACGGCCCCGGCGCGGTGCGCCTCGAGCGCCAGGATGCCGACCAGCGCGTCGTGGTCGTACCGCACGTAGGCACCGTCGCGCGGCGAGTTGCCGACGGGCACCCACCACAGGCGGAACAGCCCGAGCACGTGGTCGATGCGGATGGCACCGGCGTGCCGCAGCACCGTGCGCAGCATGTCCCGGTACGGCCGGTAGGCGGCGCGGGCCAGGGCGTCGGGGTGCCACGGCGGCTGCGACCAGTCCTGGCCCTGCTGGTTGTACATGTCCGGCGGTGCGCCCACCGAGGCCCCGGTCGCCAGGACGTCGCGCAGCGCCCACGCGTCGGCGCCCTCGGGGTGCACCCCGACGGCCAGGTCGTGCATGATCCCCAGCGCCATGCCGCCCTCGCGCACGACGCGCTGCGCCCGCTGGAGCTGCTCGTCGGCCACCCACTGCAGCCAGGACCAGAACACGACACGGTCGGCCAGCTCGACGGCGGCAGCCGCGACGGCGTCGGACAGCGGGTCGCGCAGGTCGTCCGACCAGCCGGCCACGGGGCCGTACCGCTCCACGAGCGCGCACCACAGCGCGAACTCGCGCAGCCCCTCGCCCTCCTCCTCGACGAACGCGTCGAACTCGGCCTGGCGGGCGGCCGAGCGCGGGTGGGCGAACACGACCTCGAGCGCGGCCCGCTTGGCCGCCCAGGCCGCGTCACGGTCGATCGGGCCGGGGTCGGCGTCGAGCGCGAGCACGGGCTCGGCGGCCCACTCGACGAGCGCGCGGTCCGCCGCGGACAGGTAGGCCGTCTCCCGGACGTCCTCCACGCGGATGTACAGCGGGTTGACGAACCGGCGGGTCGTCGGCAGGTACGGGCTGGGCGTCAGCGGCTCGACCGGCTCCGCGGCGTGCAGCGGGTTGACCAGAAGGAAGTCGGCGTGCCAGCGGTGCGCGGCCAGCCAGCCGAGCTCGGCGAGGTCGGCGAGGTCGCCCACGCCCCACGACGTCCGGGAGCGCACCGAGTACAGCTGGGCCATGACGCCCCACACGGCACGGTCCTGCAGCCGCTCGGGCAGCTCGAGGCGCTCCGGGGTGACGACGACGGGGCTGTGCGCGTGCGCGGACGGGCCCTCCGCGCGGATCTCGTGCCAGCCCAGCGGCAGGTCGTCGGGCAGGGCGAACGTCGCGCGGCCCACGAGCCGCCCGTCGACCTGCCGCGGCTCGACGACCACGTCGACCTGGACGACCTCGCGCCGGCCGCCGCCGACCTCCGGGTCGAGCTCCAGCCACACCTCGACGGGGTCGCCGTGCGTGACGTGCACCGGGACGTTCACGGAGCTGCCCTGCCGCAGCACGACCACGGGCGGCAGCACCCGCCGCCACGGCATGTTCTCGACGTGGTCCAGCGCCAGCGCGACCCGCTCGGGCGTCGACGCGTCGACCCCGAGGGCGGCGAGCACGCGGATCACGGTCTCGTCGCTCGCCTCGTGGTCGTGCCCGTCGTGGCCGCGGTAGGCCGGCACGACGTCGTAGGCGGCGGCGAGCCGCCACAGGTCCTCGTGCAAGGTGGTGTGTGGCACCCCTCGATCCTGCCAGAGCACGCCCGGTGCAGCGCCCCGGGGGGCCGCGCGGCCGGACGAGTGACCCACCGCAGGACCGCCGGGCGCGACGTAGCCTGGGGCACCGTGACGACCGAGCCGCTGCGCGCCACCGCGCGCCCCGTCCCGCCCGCAGCCCCCTACCCCGACGCCCCGCGCACGGACCTCGTCGAGGACCTGCACGGGCGCCGCGTCGCCGACCCGTACCGCGTCCTGGAGGACCCGGACGACGAGCGCACCGCGCGCTGGTCGCGTGCGCAGGACGACCTGTACGCCGCGTACCGCACGCGCGTGTCCGCCGCCGCGACCGGCACCCCGTTCGCCGACGCCACGCTGCGCGACCGGCTGGCCGCCCTGCTGGGTGCGGGGTCCGTCGGTGCGCCCGCGTGGCGCGGTGCGCGCCGGTTCTCCACGCGCCGCGCCGGCGACCAGGAGCACGCGGTCGTGGTCGTCGCCGAGCCGGGCGCCGACGGCACCCCGACCGAGCGGGTGCTCGTCGACCCGCTCGCGCTCGACGCCGCCGGGACCACCACCCTGGACGCGTGGCAGCCGTCGAAGGAGGGCGACCTGCTCGCGTACCAGGTCTCCCACGGCGGGACCGAGGAGAGCGTGCTGCACGTCCTCGACGTGGCGACCGGTGCGCCGGTCGACGGTCCGATCGAGCGCGCCCGCTACTCCCCCGTCGCCTGGCTGCCCGGCGGCGAGGCGTTCTACTACGTGCGCCGTCTCGCCCCGGACCTGGTCCCGGCCGACGAGCAGCAGTACCACCGCCGGGTCTGGCTGCACCGCGTCGGGACCTCCCCCGACCTCGACGTCGAGGTCTTCGGTGCGGGCCTGGACCTGACCAGCTACTACGGCGTGCAGGTCAGCCGCGACGGCCGCTGGCTGATCGTGTCGGCGTCCGCGGGCACGGCACCGCGGACGGACGTGTGGATCGCGGACCTCACGGCGCCCGGCGCGCACGAGGCCCCGATCTTCGTCGAGGTCGCTGTCGGGCTCGACGCCGAGGTCGGCGCGTGGGTGGGCCGGGACGGCCGGCTGTACGTCCACACCGACCTCGACGCGCCGCGCGGCCGGCTCGCGGTCACGGACCCGACGACCCCGGGGGTGGAGCACTGGACGACGCTCCTGCCGCAGGACGACGTAGCGGTCCTGGAGGACGTCGCGTTCGTCGACGACGGCGACCCGGCGCAGCCGACGGCCCTGCTCGCGTCGTGGCGGCGCCACGCCGTCAGCGAGGTGACGCGGCACGACCCCCGCACGGGTAGGCGCACGGGGCACGTGCCGCTGCCCGGGCTCGGCTCGGTCTCGGGCCTGGTGACCCGCCCCGAGGGGGGTCCCGAGGTCTGGTTCGCGTACACGGACCACGTGACCGTGCCCCACGTGCACCGGTACGACGCGCGCACCGGTGACGTCGCCGTGTGGGCGGCCCCGCCGGGCGCCCTGCCCGACGTGCCGGCGGTCCACAGCCGGCAGATCGAGGTCGCGCGGGCGGACGGCACCGTCGTGCGCGCGTTCGTGCTGGCGCGCGCGGACCGCGTGGACGCCGACGGGCGCCCGCTCGCCCCGGCGCCCACCGTCCTGTACGGGTACGGCGGCTTCCAGATCAGCCTGGACCCGGCGTACTCCGCGACGACCCTCGCGTGGGTCGAGGCCGGCGGCGTGTACGTCGTGGCGAACCTGCGCGGCGGCGGCGAGGAGGGCGAGGAGTGGCACCGCGCGGGCATGCGCGGGAACAAGCAGAACGTCTTCGACGACTTCCACGCGGTGGCCGAGCACCTGGTGGCCGAGGGGTGGACGACCACGGGAACGCTGGCCTGCTGGGGCGGCTCGAACGGCGGCCTGCTCGTCGGTGCGGCCGTGACGCAGCGCCCCGACCTGTGGGCGGCGGCCGTCTGCTCGGCACCCCTGCTCGACATGGTCCGCTACCAGCGGTTCGGCCTGGGCGTGACCTGGACCGAGGAGTACGGCGACGCCGACGTCCCCGAGGAGCTGGACTGGCTGCTCGGGTACTCGCCCTACCACCGCGTGGTCGCCGGGACCGCGTACCCCGCGGTGCTGTTCACCGTCTTCGAGGGCGACTCCCGGGTCGACCCGCTGCACGCCCGCAAGCTCGCCGCCGCGCTGCAGGCGGCCACCACGTCCGACCCGACGGACCGGCCCGTCCTGGTGCGCCGCGAGATCGGCGTGGGCCACGGCGCCCGCGCGCTGTCCCGGACCATCGGCCTGTCGGCCGAGCAGCTGCAGTTCGTCGCCGACCGCACCGGTCTGCTGGGGGCCGCTCGGTGAGCGCGCTGACGATCGCGCGGCTGACCGCGCCACCGGCCGCGACCGACGACGTGACACCCCCGCCCGTCCTGAAGCCGGACGGCATCGACTGGGACGCCTGGGCCAAGGAGTGGGGCGAGTGGTTCATCGGTGTCCCGCTGCGCATCGTGCTCATCGTCGTCATCAGCTCGATCGTCCTGCTCGTGCTGCGCCACGGGATCTCCCGCATCGCGCGGCACGTGGCCGAGGGCGAGCCGGCCATCGAGCGCGGCGTCCTGCGGCCGCTCGGCCGGTCCGAGGTCGGGTCCGTGCTGCTCAAGGCGAACCCGCTGGCGACCGCGCGGCGCGCCCAGCGCGCGCAGACCGTCGGCTCGGTGCTGCGCTCGACCGCGTCGATCGTCGTGTGGTCGATCGCCGTGTTCCTCGTGCTCGACAACCTCGGCGTCAACCTCGCCCCGTTCATCGCGTCGGCCGGGATCGTGGGCGTCGCGGTCGGCTTCGGTGCGCAGAGCCTGGTCAAGGACTTCTTCTCCGGCCTGTTCATGCTGCTGGAGGACCAGTACGGCGTGGGTGACGTCGTGGACGTCGGCCCCGCGACGGGCACGGTCGAGGCCGTCGGGCTGCGGGTCACGAAGGTCCGCGACGACGACGGCACGCTCTGGTACGTCCCGAACGGCTCGATGGTGCGCGTCGGCAACAAGACGCAGGGCTACAGCACGGCCGTCGTCGAGGTCGACGTCGACTACTTCGTCGACCTCGACGAGGCCCGTCAGCTGCTCACGCAGGCGGCGCGCACCGTCGCCGCGGACCCCGTGGTCGGCGCCTACCTCCAGGGTGAGCCGACGGTCACGGGCGCCGAGAAGCTCGCGGCCGACGCCGTCGGGCTGCGCCTGTCCGTCCGGACCGCCCCGGCCATGCAGTGGGAGGTGGCCCGGCACCTGCGCGTCGCGGTGCGGCAGGCGCTCGAGGCGGCGGGCATGCCGCTGGCCGGGCAGCGGGACGCCCTGGTGGCGCACCAGGAGCGCCTCGGGCTGGTCCCGGCGGCGGCGGAGGACGGCGCGGCGAGCAGCGCCGACACCGCGGACGGCGGGGCCGCCGGCAGCGACGGTCCGGGGCCGGCAGCGGACCGGGCCGACGGCACGCCGCAGGGCGACGCACCGCAGGGCGACGCACAGCAGGCCGACGCCCCGCCGCGGGATCCGCACGACACCCCGGTGCACGACGCGGTCGAGCGCCGCGATCCCCCGCCGGCGCCGGCGGGCTGACGGTCAGCCGGCCGTCCACCCCAGCACCGGGCGGCCGGCCTCGACCCGCTCACCCTCGGCGACGAGGAGCGTGACGTCGGCGGCGTCCGCCTGCAGGGCCACGACGGGGCACATCGTCGACAGGCCCGCCGCGGCCACGTCCACGGGCGACCAGGTGAGCACGCGCTCGCCCGCCCGCACGTGACGGCCGCGCTCGACGTGCAGCTCGAACCCCTGCCCCGCCAGGGTGACGGTGTCGATGCCGACGTGGACCAGCACCGCCCGACCGTCCTCGATCTCCAGCGCGAAGGCGTGCGGGTGCAGCGCGCCGACGACGCCGTCGCACGGCGCGAGCACGTCCTGCCGGCCCGTGCGGTCGGGCTCGACCGCGAGCCCGGGCCCCACCATCTGCTCCGCGAACACCGGGTCGGGGACGGCCGTCAACGCCCGCACCACGCCCGGTACGGGGCTGGTCAGCCGCAGCTGCGCCACGCGGCGGCCGGTCTCAGCGCAGCGTGTCGAGCTCGGCGGCGAGGTTGTCCGCCTCGGGTCCCACGATCACCTGCACGATGCGGCCCGAGCGCACGACGCCGAACGCACCGCTCGCCTTGAGCGCGGCCTCGTCCACCAGCTGCGCGTCACCGACCTCGACCCGCAGCCGCGTGATGCAGGGCTCGAGGTCCACGACGTTGGCCTCGCCGCCCAGTGCGGCCAGGATCTGCTCTGCCTTGCTCAATGGGTCTCCCTGGTTCGTCGTCGCCGGCGCCCGGGTGCGGCGTCGGCGGGGTACCCCGCCGACGGCATCGACCGGGCGTGCACGGTCGGACCCCAGGCTACCGCCGCGCCACCGCGCGGCGCCCCTGCCGCCGCCCGCGGCGTGCGGGGCGGGGTGTGCCGGGCGCGCGACCGCGTTGGACCTTCGGGTGGGCCCGGGCCAGACTGCGGGGGCACGGCGACGACGGCGGCCGCACGACCGTCCCCTCGTCCCGGCGGTACCGAGGAGGTCCGGGGTGGGCAGCACGTACGTCGTCAGGGGCATCGGCGTGAGCCCGGGACGCGTGGTGGGGCCTGCGGTGCGCCTGCCCGACGCCGTCGCCGAGCCCCCCGCCGGCCGGCGCCTGCCGCCGGGCTCCGACACCGACGCGGCAGCCGAGCGGGTCGCCGCGTCCGCGGCGGCCGTGCGCGACGAGCTCGACGCCGCGGCGCAGGCCGCCGAGGGCGACAGCGCCGCGCTGCTGCACGCGACGGCCGCGATGGCGGCCGACCCCTCCCTGGTCGCCGACGCCCAGCAGCGGGTGCGCGACGAGCACCTGGTGCCGGAGCGGGCGGTGTGGGAGGCCGCGGACGCGGTCGCCGCCGAGCTCGAGCTGCTGGGCGGGTACATGGCCGAGCGCGTGCGCGACGTGGTCGACGTGCGGGACCGGCTGGTCGCCCACCTGACGGGTCTGCAGGCCCCCGGCGTACCCGTGCGCCCGTACCCGTACGTGCTGGTCGCGCAGGACCTCGCACCGGTGCTCGCCGCGACGCTCGACCCGCAGCGCGTGCTCGCGGTGGTCACGGCCGCCGGCGGGCCGACGTCGCACACCGCGATCCTGGCGCGGTCGCGGGGCATCCCGGCGGTCGTCGCCGCGACCGAGGTGCTGGACCTCGCCGAGCACACGCAGCTGCTCGTGGACGGCGCCGCCGGCACCGTGGTCGCGGACCCGACGGACGACGCCGTGCAGCGCGTCCGTGCCCGGGGTGCGGCGGTGCGCACGTTCGACGGCGACGGACGCACCGCGGACGGCCACCGGGTCGAGCTGCTCGCCAACGTGGGCGACCCCGCCGACGCGCAGGCGGCCGCCGCCGCGGGCGCCCAGGGTGTCGGGCTGTTCCGCACGGAGTTCGCGTTCCTCGACCGCACGCAGGCGCCGGACGTCGACGAGCAGACCGCGGCGTACGGCCGCGTGCTGGCCGCGTTCACGGGCCGCAAGGTCGTCGTGCGGACCCTCGACGCGGGGGCGGACAAGCCCCTGCCCTTCCTGCACGCGGCGCCCGAGGCGAACCCCGCGCTGGGGGTGCGCGGCCTGCGCGTGGCCCAGGAACGCCCCGACGTCCTCGAGGACCAGCTCACGGCGATCGCGCGTGCGGCCGCCGAGCACCCGGGCACCACGACCTGGGTCATGGCGCCGATGGTGGCCACGGTCGACGAGACCGAGTCGTTCGTCGCCGCGTGCGCCCGGCACGGTCTGCGCACCGCCGGGATCATGGTCGAGATCCCGAGCGCGGCGCTGCTGGCCGGCCCCCTGCTCGCCCACGCGCACTTCGCGAGCGTCGGCACCAACGACCTCACGCAGTACACGATGGCCGCGGACCGGCTGCTCGGCGCGGTCGCGGGCCTGTCCGACGCCTGGCAGCCGGCCGTGCTGCGGCTCGTGGAGGCCACCGCGCTGGGAGGCGCCGCCCAGGCGCGGCCCGTCGGCGTCTGCGGCGAGGCCGCTGCGGACCCGGCGCTGGCGGTGGTGCTGGTCGGGCTCGGCGTCACGTCGCTGTCGATGACGCCCCGGGCGCTGCCCGACGTCGCGGCCGTGCTGGCCGCCACCGACCTCGCGACGTGCCGGGTGCTGGCGCGCCGTGCCGCCGACGCGGCGAGCGCCGCCGACGCCCGGGCCGCGGTGCGCGCGGGCCTGCCCGTGCTGGACGAGCTGGGGCTGTGACCGTCACCGGGGTGGCGCGACGCACACCCCGGGCACGTCCGTCCAGGTGGGGCCGCGTGTGAGGATGGGCGGCGTGAGAGACGACTCGTTCTACGCGGCCGTCGGCGGGCACGAGACGTTCGTCCGGCTCGTCGACGAGTTCTACCGCGGCGTCGCGGCGGACCCGGTGCTGCAGCCGATGTACCCCGAGGAGGACCTCGGGCCCGCGGCCGAGCGCCTCACCCTCTTCCTCGAGCAGTACTGGGGCGGACCGACGACCTACTCCGAGCAGCGCGGCCACCCCCGGCTGCGGATGCGGCACGCGCCGTACAAGGTCAACCCCGACGCCCGCGACCGCTGGCTGCGGCACATGCGGACCGCCGTCGACTCGCTCGACCTCGCACCCCTGCACCGCGGGCAGCTGTGGGACTACCTGGAGCGCGCGGCCCACTCCATGCTCAACACCTTCGAGGACTGACCATGACCCTGCCCGATGCGAGCCACGACCCCGTCGGGGCGGTGCTGCGTGCCCTGGACCTGACGGCCGACCCGAGCGAGCCGGACACCTTCGAGGGGCTCAGCCTCCCGCAGCCGCAGGGCCGCGTGTTCGGCGGGCAGGTCCTGGCGCAGGCGCTGCTCGCGGCAGGCCGCACCGTCCCGGACGGCCGACTGCCGCACTCGCTGCACGGCTACTTCCTGCGGCCCGGGGACGACTCCGCACCCATCGGCTTCGCGGTGGAGCGGCTGCGCGACGGCCGCTCGTTCTCCGCCCGGCGCACGCACGCGCTGCAGGGCGGCGCGCCGATCCTGTCGATGATCTCCTCCTTCCAGGAGCGGCAGCCCGGCATCGAGTACGCGCAGACGCCCCCCGACGTCCCGGACCCGGAGGAGGTCGGCTCGGCCCTCGACGCGCTCGGTGACGTCGACCACCCGATGGCCCGGTTCTGGGCGCAGGAGTCCGCGTTCGACCTGCGCCACGTCGACGGGTCGATCTACCTGCGCGCCGGCGCGCAGGGCAGCCAGGGCGACCAGTGCGTCTGGGCGCGGGCCCGCGGGCCCGTCCCCGACGACCAGCTGCTGCACCGTGCGCTGCTCGCCTACGGCTGCGACCAGATCATGCTCGAGCCGGTGCTGCGCCGCGCCGGTCGGCCGTGGGCGACGCCGGGGCTGTCGATGGCGAGCCTCGACCACGCCATGTGGTGGCACCGCGACGTCCGGGTCGACGACTGGCTGCTGTTCGTCCAGACGTCCCCGAGCGCCCAGGGCGGGCGTGGCCTGGGCGCGGCGCGGGTGTTCGACCGGGAGGGCACGCTCGTCGCCTCCATCGCGCAGGAGGGCATGGTCCGGGTCCCGGACTGACCCCGGCGACTCGCGCTCGACGAGCGTGACGCGCGCCGGCGGGCGAGACTCTGCGGCATGGTCCGGCTCCGACGTGTGCGTCTCGACCAGCCCGGTTGGACGCGCCGCCGGGCCGGGCGCGGCTTCGTGTACCTCGACCACGAGCGGCGCCGCATCGAGGACCCGGAGCACCTCGAGCGCCTCACGACGCTCGCGATCCCGCCGGCCTGGCGCGAGGTCTGGGTCAGCCCCTGGCACAACGGCCACATCCAGGCCGCGGGGCTGGACGAGGCGCGGCGCCGCCAGTACCTGTACCACCTGCAGTGGCAGGCCCGGCGGGCACGGCTCAAGCACGAGCACGTGCTGCAGGTGGCCCGTCGGCTGCCGGCCGCGCGCCGGCGGGTGCGCGCCGACCTGGCGCTCGAGGGCATGCCGCGGGACAAGGCGCTGGCCCTCGCGTTCCGCCTGCTGGACCGCGCCTACCTGCGGGTCGGCACCGAGGGGTACACCCGTCGGCACGGGTCCTTCGGGCTCGCGACGCTGCGTCGGGAGCACGTGCACGTCCTGCCTGACGAGGACGGCCGCCCCGGCGCCGTGCACCTGCGGTTCCCCGCCAAGTCGGGTCAGATCCGCGACACGGTCGTCGACGACGAGACGGTCGCCGCGCTGGTCCGCACGCTGCTGCGGCGCCGCGACGACAGCCCGGAGCTGCTGGCGTGGCGCGACGACGCGGGCTGGCACGACGTGACGAGCAGCGACGTCGGGGCGTACGTGCGCGACCGGCTGGGCGAGGCGACGCCCAAGGACTTCCGCACCTGGCACGCCACCGTGCTGGCGGCCCGCGGGCTGGCGGAGGCCGGTCCGGCGCCGCACAGCGACCGCGGGCGGCGCCGCGTCGTCGCGTCGGTGGTCAAGGACGTCGCCGAGGAGCTCGGCAACACCCCGACCGTCGCCCGCTCGTCGTACGTCGACCCGCGGGTGATCGAGCTGTGGGAACGCGGCGAGACCATCGCGCCGACACGGTCGCAGCAGGTGGCGGAGCGACGCACCCTCGCCCTGCTGACGGACTGAACGCCCCCGGGTGCGGCCCCGCGCCCCCGGCCGCACACTGCCCGGATGAGCGACGCGCGCACCGACGTCCCGCCGGCCCCCGGGCACGGCGACGACCCCGAGCACGGGGCCGGCCTCCGGGCCGACCTCGCCCCCGAGCCGGTCGTGCGCACGCTGGACGGACTCGTCCCGGGCACCGGACCGGACGGTCGGCCCCGCCCCGACGCCCCGCTCGTGGCGGTCACCGGGGTGACGGGGTACGTCGGCGGCCGGCTCGTGCCCGAGCTGCTCGCCGCCGGCTACCGGGTGCGGGCGCTGGCGCGGCACCCCGAGCGCCTGCGCGGACGCCCGTGGTACGACGACGTGGAGGTCGTGGCGGCCGACGCGGCCGAGCCCGACCAGATCCGTGCGGGCCTGGAGGGTGCCGACGTCGCGTACTACCTGATCCACTCGCTGGGCACGGGCCGCACGTTCGAGCAGCGCGACCGCCACACCGCGCTGGTCTTCGCGCAGGCGGCACGCGAGGCGGGCGTGGGCCGGATCGTCTACCTGGGCGGCCTGTACCCCGAGGGCGAGGAGCTCTCGCCCCACCTGGCCTCCCGCACGGAGGTCGGGGAGATCCTGCTGGCGTCCGGCGTGCCGACCACGGTGCTCCGGGCCGCGGTGATCCTCGGCTCCGGCTCGGCGTCGTTCGAGATGATGCGGTACCTCACGGAGCGGCTGCCGGCGATGACCGTGCCGCGCTGGGTGCAGAACCGGATCCAGCCCATCGCGATCCGCGACGTGCTGCGGTACCTCGTCGGGTCGGCCGCGATGCCGCCGGACGTGTCGCGGGCGTTCGACATCGGCGGGCCCGACGTCCTGACCTACCGCGACATGATGCAGCGGTACGCACGGATCGCGGGCCTGCCGCGGCGCGCCATCGTCGCGGTCCCCGTGCTGAGCCCGCGGCTGTCGAGCCTGTGGGTCTCGCTGGTCACGCCCGTGCCCGGCGGGCTGGCACGCCCGCTGGTGGAGTCCCTGGTGCACGAGGTGGTGTGCGACGAGCACGACGTCGCGCGGTACGTGCCCGACCCCCCGGGCGGGCTCATCGGCTTCGACCGAGCCGTGCGCCTCGCCCTGGCCCGGGTCCAGGGCGCCGGCGTCACCACGCGGTGGTCGTCCGCGACGCCGCCCGGGGCGCCCAGCGACCCGCTGCCCTCCGACCCCGACTGGGCGGGCGGGACCCTGTACGTCGACGAGCGCCGGGTGCGCGTCGACGCCTCCCCCGCCGCGCTGTGGCGCGTGGTGGAGGCGGTGGGCGGCGACCGCGGCTGGTACTCGTGGGCGCTCGCCTGGCGGGTGCGCGGGCTGCTCGACCGGGTCGTGGGCGGTCCGGGGCTGCGCCGCGGTCGCCGCGACCCGGCACGGCTGCTGCTCGACGACGCCGTCGACTTCTGGCGCGTGGAGCAGATCGTCCCCGGCCGGCTGCTGCGGCTGCGGGCCGAGATGCGGCTGCCCGGGCTGGCGTGGCTCGAGCTACGCGTGGAGCCCGCCGACACCTCCCTGGACGACGACGCGACGCCCGCCGTGCCCGACGACACCCCGTGGGAGCCGGCCGAGTGGCGTCGCCCGCCCGTGGTGTTCGCGCAGCGCGCCCTGTTCCACCCGCACGGCCTGGCCGGGCAGCTGTACTGGTGGGCGGTCTACCCCTTCCACGGCGTGGTGTTCGGTGGCATGCAGCGCAACGTCGCCCGCGCGGCCCGGTCGGCCGAGCGGGCCCGACGCGACCGGGGTGCGTCGGACGGCGGCGGCCCGACGGCGAGCGGGACGACCGCCGACCGGGACGTGGCCCCGGTCACGCCCGGCGGCGGATGACCACCGGGTCCTCGACGTACGGCTCCCAGACCGCGCGCTCCTGCGCCGTCAGGCGGCGCGGTGCACCCGTCGCGGAGTCGACCAGCACGATCGTCGTCGTCGCCCGGGCGTAGACCTCCGAGCCCGCGACCGCGGTCGGCGCGTCCCGGACCTCGTAGCAGACGTCGAGGCTCGCGCCGCCCAGGTGCCCGATCCACAGCTCGATGACGACCGGTGCGCGCCGGTACGGCAGCGGCCGGACGTACTGGATCTCCTGCCGCGCGACCAGCGTCGAGGTCAGCGCCCCCGGCCCGGCGTCGAGCACCGCCGTCGGCCGTGCCCCGTCGGGGACGACGCCGTCCGGTCCCTCGGGGTGACGCCAGAACACCTCGATGCGCGCCTCCTCCAGGAGGCGGAGCATCTCGACGTTGTTCACGTGGGCGTACGCGTCCATGTCGGACCAGCGCAGCTGGACCGGGACCTCGATCCTCGCCATCGACTTCCCTCCTGTGCCGGCCGCGACGGTCCGCCGGGCCTCGGGTGGCGCCGCACCGCGCCGCCCGGAGCGGCGGCGGGTGCGACGGCCGACGTCGATCCTGCCGCACGGGCGGATCGGGACGCGCAGCGCCCACGTCCCGCACGGGCACGCGGTCCGCCGGGATCAGCGGGCCGCGGCGCGGGTGGCCAGGTCCCGGCAGCTGCGCAGCGAGGCGACCTCCTGGGCGACCGGGTCCACCACGAGCCGGCGCGCCACGTCCTGGACGGCGGCACGCAGCCGTCGCCGGGCGGAGCGGGCGCGTGCCCGCGCGCCGAGCCGGGCCGCCACCGCACCGAGCAGCGCCACCAGCAGCCCGGCGAGCACGCCGCCCACCAGCAGCACGGTGGGGGCGGGGGCCGGCCCCCAGACCGGTGTGACCGGGTCGGGCAGCTGCAGGTACGCCAGAACCGCCAGGCCGGCCAGCCAGAGGGCCCCCGCGACGGCGGCCGCGAGCAGCAGCCACTGCACGGCACCGGCGGCGCGCCACCACCAGACGGGGCGCTCCGGGAGCAGGCGGGTGCGGGCGACCGCCAGGTCCAGGGCCTCGGGCAGGTCCGCCGCCGTGACGCGCGCCCGCGCGGCCAGGACCCACGCGTCCGGTGCACCCGCGAGGACCGCGTCGGCGTGGTCCCGCACCGCCGTCGCGGCACGCGCCCGCTGCGCCGCGCCGGCGGGCGGCAGCGACGTGGGCGACACGTCCGCACCCGCTGCGCGCGGCGCCAGGTGCAGCCGGCGCAACGGGTCCGGACGCAGCCGGGCGAGCCACCGCACGGGCGGCCAGCCGGTGTGCGCCGCGGCGCGGCGCACCGCGGAGCGACGCACGGCGGCGACGACGGTCGGCACGCCTGCGGCGTCCTCCAGCGCTGCGACGAGGTCGTCCGTCGCCGCGGACCGCCGCCGCTCCCCCGGCACGTCGCGGCACGCGTCGGCCACCTCGAGCGCCGCCGCGCGCACGTCCGCCACCCACCGCCGGTTGCCGGCCTCACGACGCTCGACCGCCCGCGTGACGAGCGCGCGCAGGTCCGCCACACCGTCACCGCTGCGGGCCGAGGCCGCCACGACGCGGGCGCGCGGGAGCCCGTCGTCCGCGGCCAGCCGGCGCAGGTCCGCCACGACGGCGGCCACGTCCGCGGCCGGGAGGCGGTCCGCCTGGTTCAGCACGAGCACCACGACGTCGTCGCGGCCTGCCAGCGGTCGCAGGTACCGCTCGTGCAGGGCCCCGTCGGCGTACTTCTGCGGGTCGACGACCCACACGAGCAGATCAGCGCGGGCGACCAGCCGCTCGGCGCGCAGCCGGTGCTCCACCACCACGGAGTCGTGGTCCGGCAGGTCCAGCAGCACGAGCCCGCCGGTGAGCCCTGCTGCCACCGCCGGCGGCACGGCGTGCCGTCGACGCACCTCGAGCCAGTCCAGCAGCTGTCCCGGGCCGCTGCCGTCCGGGTCCTCGCCGACGACGACCGCCAGCGGGTGCGACGTCGTGGGTCGCTGCACTCCCGTGGCCGCGAGCTCGTCCCCCACGAGCGCGTTGAACAGCGAGGACTTGCCCGACCCGGTGGCACCCGCGAGCGCGACGACGGTGTGCTCGGCGGACAGGCCCGCACGCTCCCGCACCCGTTCCAGCAGGTCCCGGGTCCGTGCGACCAGCGGCGCGGGCAGCCGCTCACCGCCCGCGTCCAGGGCCGCGGACAGCGCGTCGAGACGCTCGTCCAGGGTCGGGCTCATGCGCCGTCCCGCCGGTGGCCGCCGAGCAGCCGCCGCCACCAGCCCCGGCGCGCGGTCGCCCCGTCCGCCGGGGGCGTCTGCTCCCCGGACGCGGTGCCGCTCACGGTGCCGCCGGGGGTCCCGCCGCGACGCGTCGCACCGGCGCCACGCAGGGCGGGGCCGACGGCGGGCGACGGGCCGCTCGACGCCGCGGCCGGGCGTGCGGCACGGTCGGCGCGCGCGGCCCGCTCGACGTCCTCGGCCACGGCCCGCAGCTCTGCACCGTCCGCCTGGGCGGCGCCCAGCGCGTCGAGCTGGGCCGTGTACCGCTCGGCCTCGCGGGCGAGCAGGTCCGTCACACGCGCGTCGAGCCGCTCGCGGGCCTCGACGGTGAGGCGCCGCACGGCGTCGTCACCGAAGACCGCCTCGAGGAGCTTCTGGGCGACGACGGCCGTGCCGCCGGCGATCCCGACCTCGATGCCGGTCAGCCCGCCGGTGGACGCGAACGCGAGGACCATCAGGCTGACGCCGGCGACGTTGACGCCGAACGAGAGGTAGCGGGCGGTGCCGCGGCGGGACTGCCCCTGCTCCCGCACGAGCGCGAGCACGTCGGACTGCCAGCCGCGGACCTGCGCGTCCACCTCGGCCCGCAGCGTGGTGGACGCACGGGCCAGGTCGAGGCCCTGGAGCAGCGCGGCCCCTGCGGGGTCGCCACGCCACGCGGCGTGGGTGCGCTCCGCGGCCTCGTCCGCGGCGTCGAGGACGACCGCCGCGAGCCCGTGCGCGATGGCCTGCTCGACGCGCGGCGCCGGCGCGGGCGTGCCGCGGAAGAACCCGGTGAGGGCGTCGCGCACCCGCCCGACGCCCTGCTCGACCGACCGCAGCAGGTCACCCGTGCCGACGAGCTCCTGCCAGCGGGCCAGGACCTCGCCGCGCAGCATCGCCCCGTCGGAGGTCGCGGCGCGCACGTGCGCGGCGGCGTCGTCGTAGGCGGCTGCCACGGTCCGGCGCAGTCGTGAGTCGGTCGCGACCTGGACGTCGGCGGCGTCCGCGAGCACGCGGGTCCGCCGCACCAGGTCGTCGACCACGCCGTCGCGTGTCGCCGTCGCCACGGCCTCGCGGGCGGGCGCGTCGGCGCCCAGCGCGGTCAGCCACGTGGCCACGTCAGCGACCGCCTGCTCCGGCAGCAGCCCGTCCGTGAGCGGCGCCTCGGGTACCAGGAACAGCGGGGCGTCGGGCAGGCCGTTCTCGTCCATCATGCGGCGCAGGTCCTGCACGACCTCCTCCGTGCCGGGGTCGACCCGGTCGACGACGAGCGCGACCTGCGCGTGCCGTGCGGCGGCCCGGTGCAGCACGTCCCACGGGACGGCGTCGGCGTAGCGGGCCGCCGTGGTGACGAACAGCCACAGGTCGGCGGCGTCCAGGAGCTGGGCGGCCAGGCGCCGGTTGCCGACGTCCACGGAGTCCACGTCGGGTGCGTCGAGCAGCGCGAGGCCGCGCGGCAGCGCGTCGGAGGCGACGAGGCGCAGCGCGCGCGCCGCGTCGATCGACGCGTCGTCCCCCCGGGCGCCCGCGCCGGGGTGGCCGGTGAGCCGGGCGAGGCCGGGCAGCACGCGCTCGGTGGAGTACCAGCGCTCGTCGAGCGGGTGGTGCACGAGGACCGGCGCCCGCGTGGTGGGGCGCAGCACGCCCGGCGCCGTCACCTCCGAACCCAGCAGGGAGTTGACGAGGGTGGACTTGCCCGCGCCGGTCGATCCCCCGACGACGACCAGGAGCGGGGCGGACCGTGCCCGCAGCCGCGGCAGCAGGTAGTCGTCGAGCTGGGCGGCCGCGGCGGCCCGGTCGGCGCGCGCCCCGTCGACCCCGGGGCCCTCGAGCGGCAGGGTGAGCGCACCCAGGCGCGCCCGGAGCCGTTCGAGCGTGCCGAGGAGCCCGCCTCCCGCGCCGACCGGGGCCGCGTGCGCGTCGCTGACCTCGGGCTCCGTCATGCCGCACAGTCTGCCCGACCACCCCCGCGGCAGCCCGCCGACGGGTGACCCGCCGACGGGTGACCCGCCGGACGCGCGACGGCCCGGACGAGCGGTGCTCGCCCGGGCCGTCGGGGGTGCGGGCTGCGTCAGTCGCGACGCAGCTTGCGGTACGTGACGCGGTGCGGGCGGGCAGCGTCGGCGCCGAGGCGCTGGACCTTGTTCTCCTCGTACGAGGCGAAGTTCCCCTCGAACCAGTACCAGTTCGCGGGGTTCTCCTCGGTGCCCTCATACGCGAGGATGTGCGTCGCCACGCGGTCGAGGAACCACCGGTCGTGGGAGACCACGACGGCGCAGCCGGGGAACTCGAGCAGGGCGTTCTCGAGCGAGCCGAGCGTCTCGACGTCGAGGTCGTTGGTCGGCTCGTCGAGCAGCAGCAGGTTGCCGCCCTGCTTGAGCGTGAGCGCGAGGTTGAGGCGGTTGCGCTCACCACCCGACAGCACGCCCGCCGGCTTCTGCTGGTCCGGGCCCTTGAAGCCGAACGCGGCGACGTACGCCCGCGACGGCATCTCGACGTTGCCGACCTTGAGGTAGTCGAGTCCGTCGGACACGACCTCCCAGAGCGTCTTCTTCGGGTCGATGCCGCCGCGCGACTGGTCGACGTAGGAGATCGAGACGGTCTCACCGACCTTGAGGTCGCCCCCGTCCAGGGGCTCGAGCCCGACGATGGTCTTGAACAGCGTCGTCTTGCCGACACCGTTGGGACCGATCACGCCGACGATGCCGTTGCGCGGCAGCGTGAAGCTCAGCCCGTCGATGAGCTTGCGGCCGTCGAAGCCCTTCTCCAGGTTCGTGGCCTCGAGCACGACCGAGCCCAGGCGCGGGCCCGGCGGGATCTGGATCTCCTCGAAGTCGAGCTTGCGCGTGCGGTCCGCCTCCGCGGCCATCTCCTCGTACCGCGCGAGGCGGGACTTCGACTTGGTCTGCCGGCCCTTCGCGTTGGACCGGACCCACTCCAGCTCGTCCTTCAGACGCTTGGCGAGCTTCGCGTCCTTCTTGCCCTGGACCTGCAGGCGCTCCTGCTTCTTCTCCAGGTACGTGGAGTAGTTGCCCTCGTAGGGGTACAGCCGACCGCGGTCGACCTCGCAGATCCACTCCGCGACGTGGTCGAGGAAGTACCGGTCGTGGGTGACGGCCAGGATCGCGCCGGGGTACTGCTGCAGGTGCTGCTCGAGCCACAGCACGGACTCGGCGTCCAGGTGGTTGGTGGGCTCGTCGAGCAGCAGCAGGTCGGGCTTCTCCAGGAGCAGCTTGCACAGCGCCACCCGACGACGCTCACCACCGGACAGCACCGACACGTCGGCGTCCGGCGGCGGGCAGCGCAGCGCGTCCATCGCCTGCTCGAGCTGGGCGTCCAGGTCCCAGGCGTCGGCCGCGTCGATGGCCTCCTGCAGCTGACCCATCTCCGCCAGAAGCGCGTCGAAGTCCGCGTCAGGGTCCGCCATGAGGGCCGAGATCTCGTTGTAGCGGTCGAGCTTGCCCTTGATCTCGGCGACGCCCTCCTCGACGTTGCCGAGGACCGTCTTCTCCTCGTTCAGCGGGGGCTCCTGCTGCAGGATGCCGACCGTGTAGCCCGGGGAGAGCCGCGCCTCACCGTTCGACGGCTGGTCGAGGCCCGCCATGATCTTGAGGATCGTCGACTTACCCGCCCCGTTGGGTCCGACGACGCCGATCTTCGCGCCGGGCAGGAAGTTGAGGGAGACGTCGTCGAGGATGACCTTGTCGCCGTGCGCCTTGCGCGCCTTGTACATGGTGTAGATGAACTCAGCCACTGAGTGCTCGTCCGCTCCTCGTAGGTCTGGTGGTGCCGCGGGCCGGGGCGCGCGCTCCCCTGCCGCACCGAGGTGCGGACAAGGGGTCGCGCTGTCACCGCCCGGCCGCCGGCGCCGGATGCCGATCCACCAGCCTAGGCGATCACCCGCGTGCGGCGAGCGCCGGAGCGTCCACCCCGGCCCGGGCGCTCCCGCCGCCCGCGCCGGACCCGTCGTGCTCGCCCGGTCCGGACTCGTCCCCGTCGGGCGCGTCCGCCGGCTGCGTCCCGTCCGCGGCGGACGCCCACGGGTCGTCCGGGAACACACCCTCCGACCCCGTGACCTCGGGCAGACCGGTCGGGTCCGGCTCGGTGCCGTCACCCGGCAGGTCGTCCCGGCCGCGGCGCCCGCCCGCCATGGTGCGGCGGAACTGCGCCGTGCCGTACGCCAGGTCGTGGCCGACCGCCAGCGCCTCCAGCACCAGCTCCGTGCGCCCCGCGCCGTCCTGCGCGACCCACTCCGACTGCCCGAGCCGCCCCACCACCAGGACCGGGTCGCTCTTGCGCAGCGACGCCGCGAGGTTGACGGCGACGGTGCGCCAGGCCTTCACCGTGAACCACAGCGTCGGGCCGTCACGGAAGGCGCCGGTCTCCCGATCGAGCACCCGCCGGGTCGAGGCCAGCCGGAACTGCGCGTACGGGACGCCACCGACCCCGTCGAGGTGGTAGCTGCGCAGGTCGGATCCGACCCAGCCGACGACCGTCACGTCCTGCGTGTGCGTTCCCATCGCGGTCCCCTGTCTGCCGTGGCCCCGCGGAGCGCGGGGCGTCGAGCAGCCATCGTGCGGCGCGCGCGAACGGCGCGGCACCGGGCCTCCGCCACCGGTGGACCGTCACGACGCGGACGGGGCTGTGGACGGCTCGGGCCGGCCGGGGCCCGTCGAACAGGGCGTCAGTCCGTCGCGAGGGCCCGCGTGGCCAGCTCCCGCGCGTGCCGGTGCTCTGCGAGCACGTCCTGCGTGGGGGTCAGCAGCCGCCCCCGGGCGGCCGCCTCGATCGCGGCACGACCGTCCGCGACGACACGTTCACCCCGCGTGCGGGCGGCACGCCCCCGCACGAGCAGCGACGCCACCAGGAGCACGAGCGCCAGCGCGAGCACGCCGGCCACCACCGCACCCGGCGGCGCCCAGGGCAGCGCCGCGCCCTGCGCGTCGGCGACGAGCAGCCCGGCCCCGACGAGGCCGGCCAGCCCCGCCAGCGCGGCCAGCACGAGCAGCACGGCGGCGCCGCGGGACCGGCGCGCCGCCACCGGCACGTGCGCGAGCGCGTCCGTCACGGCCAGCCGCAGCTCGACGGTGGTGGCGACCCGGTCGCGCAGGTCCGCCGCCCAGCGCTGCGGCAGCCCCTGCGTCGCGCCGGAGAGCCAGGACGCACGGGCCAGCCCCACGCCGTCGGCGTGCACGTCGCCCAGGCGGGGCGCACGGCCCGACCCGCCGCGCACGGCCGCCGCGACGGCCGCGCCGACGGCCGTCAGCCCGGCGGCCGCGGCCAGCCGGTCGACGACGACCCCGAGCGCCAGCGCGTTCGGCGCGGGCTCGCGCGGCGCGACCTGCGTCAGCACCGCGCGCGCGGCGTCGGCGAGCTCGGCGTCGGCGTGCGCGGCCGCCACGGACCGGCGTGCCACCGCCGCGGCGAGCACGTCGCGCAGCTCGCGGACCCCGTCACCGGTGACGGCCGACACGGCGTGCACGGCGACGTCGGGCAGGCCGTCCTCGACGAGCAGCCTCCGCACGTCCGCCGCGAGGTCGGCACGCACGTCGGCCGGCACGGTGTCCACCTGGTTCAGCACCAGGAGCATCGAGGCGTCGCGGCCCGTCATGCGCCGCAGGTAGCCGGAGTGCAACGCGTCGTCGGCGTACTTCTGCGGGTCGACCACCCACACGAGCAGGTCGACCTGGGGCAGCACGCGGTCGACGACGTCGCGGTGCTCCGGCGCGACGGAGTCGTGGTCGGGCAGGTCGAGCAGCACCAGCCCGCGCAGCGACGCCTCCCGGTCCCCGTCCAGCAGGCTCTCGCGCTCGATGCGGTGCTCGGGCTCCACGCCGATCCAGTCGAGCAGCGGGTCGCCGTCGCCGCCCCAGACGCACGCCGTGACGCGTGAGGTCGTGGGCCGCCGCACCCCGACGTCCGCGAACTGCAGGCCGCTGACGGCGTTGAACAGGCTGGACTTGCCGGACCCGGTGCCACCCGCCAGGGCGACGACCGTGTGGTCGACCCCGAGCGCCAGCCGCTCGCTCACCCGGTCGATGGTGTCGCCGACCTTCGCCACGACCTCGGGGTCGAAGCGGGTGCCACCGACGGCCAGCGCGCCGTCGAGAGCGTCGACGCGATCCTCCAGCGCGGCGGTCGTCGCCCCGCGGACGGCCCCGCCGGGCGGCGTCGGCACCACGATCCGGTGTGCGTCACCGTCCGGGACGAGAGGCACCGTCGACGTGCTGGTGGGGTCGTCGCTCACGTCAGGCCCTTCAGGACGGCGAGGCGGAGCCGCAGCCGCGACGACGCGTCGGCCGCGAGGTCGGGGTCGTCGAGCGCGCGGCCGGCGATGGTGCGCTCGAGGTCGACCTGCGCACGGGCCCGCCGCTCCAGGTCGTCGCGCAGCGTCGCGACGAGGTCGTCGCCTGCGGGCCCGAGCAGCGTGCGGGTCGCCTCGGCGGCCTCGTCCACACCGCTCGCGGCAGCCAGCGCGAGGGCGGCCAGCGCGTCCTCCCCGACGGCCTTGGCGACCTGCGCGCGACGCCGGGCGTCCGCGCCGCTGCCCGCCAGGGTCGCGCGCGCGGCACGCGAGCCCTCACCGACCCAGGCCCGCGCGGCACGCTCGGCGGCGGACACGCGGGAGGCCTCACCGTCCGGCCAGCGCTCGAGGACCGACGTCGCGCCGGCGGGCGCACCCGGCCCCGTGAGCGCGGCCCGCAGCGCCGCGTCGCCACGCTGACCGACCGCCGTGAGGACCGCGGTCGTGGACGTCGTCAGGTCGGTGAGCAGCGGCGCGACGGCCGCCGCCCGGCCGCGGCCGGTGCGGGCGGTGCCGCGCACGCGGCCGGACCGGCCGACGAGCCGGGCGAACGGCGCGCGCTGCGCGGCGAGCTCGGCCCAGCGGGCCCGCACCGCGCCGTCCGCGACGGCCCCGGCACGGATCGTCTCCACCGCCGCGTCGCGGGGCGCCGCCGTGGCCTCGTCGAGCACCTGCGCCACGTGCTGCGCGGCATCGGCCTGGTCCTGCACGGCCTCGGCCAGCTCGTCGACCCAGGGCCGCAGCGCGCCGAGCGCACCCCGCAGCGTGCGTGCGACCACGGTGCGCGCCCGGTCGGGTCCCGCGAGCATCGTCAGCCACCGCAGGACGGGTGCCACCACGGCGCCCGACAGCGGACCGGAGTGGGGCCCGACGTCGGGGATGACGAACAGCGGGGAGCCGGCCAGCCCGTGGGTGCGCAGCCGGTCGAGCAGGTCACCCCGGACCGTCGGGAGCGACGCCGCCGGCACCCGGTTGAGGACCATCGCCACCGACGTGCTGCGCTCGACGGCCGCCTCCAGCACCCGCCACGGCAGCGCGTCGCCGTAACGGGCCGCGGTGGTGACGAAGAGCCACAGGTCCGCCGCCTCGAGGAGCCGGTGCGCGGTGTCACGGTTGGAGTCGAGGACCGAGTCGAGGTCGGGGGCGTCGAGGATCGCGATGCCGCGGGGCACCGTGTCCGCCGCCACGGCCCGCACCTCGTCGAGCACCGGGTGGTGCGACAGCAGGTCGGTGTCGAGCGGGTGGTGCACCAGCACGGGCTCGCGCGTGGTCGGGCGCAGCACGCCGGCGGCGGTGACCTCCCGCCCCACGAGCGAGTTGACGAGGGTGGACTTGCCCGCGCCCGTCGAGCCGGCCACGACCACGACCGCCGGCGCCGACAGCTCGGTCAGACGCGGCACCAGGTGCTCGTCGAGCTGGTCCACCAGGCGCGCCCGGGACGCCCGCGCGGTCGCGACGCCGGGGATCTCCAGCGGGAAGCTGGTGGCCCCCACGTCACGTCGCAGGTCCCGTACCGCGTCCAGCAGGGACGTCTGGGCCAGCGGCCTGGCCAGCATCTCCGCGGTATCCGTGGGCACCACCGAGCGACCCGGCGCAGACGTGGACGGCTGCGCAGGCACGGTTCCGGGCTGCGCGCTCACGGGACCATTGTCGGTGCCACACCTGACCAGGCCAAACGCGGCGCGCGGGTGACAGGTCACAGGTCTGCGCGTCGGCGTCACGTCGCACGTCCACGCGGGGCCGTCGCGCGCACGCCACTACGCTGGTCCGCACTGGCCCCCGTAGCTCAATGGATAGAGCAACGGCCTTCTAATCCGTCGGTTGCAGGTTCGAGTCCTGCCGGGGGCGCCGGGCGACTCAGCCCACGACGGCGCGCGCCACCTCGTACCCGTCCTGCACGTGCACGACCTCGAACGGGACGCCCGGGTGCAGCAGCTCGGCCACCTGCAGGACGTCCCCCCACTCCTGCGGGACGCCGCCCGACTGCCGGTCGACCAGCAGGTACTCCGGCACGGGGTTGCGGTTGCCGAGGTAGTACACGTCGGTGCGGTCGACGAGGTACGACATGAGGCCGACGTCCGTCTCGACGACCGCGCCGTCCGGGATCGTGGCCAGCGTGTCCCGCGCAGCCTGGGCGCGGGGCGCACCGAAGTGCAGGCCGGGGTTCGTCAGCTGCCACAGGGGCAGCTGGGGCAGCAGCATGAGGCACGCCGTCAGTCCCACGACCGGCGCGTACCGGCTGTAGTGCCGCAGCCACCGCACGCGGCCGCGCCGGGCACGGTCGACGCCGTCCAGCATCGCCATGAAGGCGATCGGCATGAGCACGGCGCTGTAGTGCCACGTGGGGCCCCAGTACCCCGGCTCCGGCGACAGGAACCGCCACGCCAGCGTGGGACCGGCGACGAGCACGAACGGCGAGCGCAGCGCGATGCCGCCCGTGACGACCACCAGCAGCCACAGCGTGTGGCCCTTGGCGGGGTCGTAGAGGGCGAGGGGATCCGCGAGCGCGGCGGCCAGGTCGAGGCGCGACCCGTAGGCCCACTCCCCGTCGGGGTTCAGCAGCGGCAGCACCACACGCGTGGCCAGCAGGAAGCCGCCGACGCCCCACGCGGTGAGCAGCAGCAGCGCGGGACGTCGTGCGCGCCACGCCAGCACGACCCCCAGGACGGCGGTCGTCAGACCGAGGTCCTCCTTGACGAGCACGAGCAGCGCCCCGGCGACGGCCGCGGTGCGCCACCGCTCGCGCAGCGCCGCGGCCAGCGACACCGCGAGCAGCGGGACGGCGAACGCGATCTCGTGGAACTGCGCCTCCACCGCGCTCTGCAGACCCCAGCTCAGGCCCGCGGCCACGCCGACGAGGCTGCCGGTGACACGGCCCAGGATCGGCACGGCCGCCCACGCGATCACGGCGGCGGTCACACCGAAGAGCACGTTCTGCACCACGAGCAGCGTGAACGCGTGCGGGAACGCGGCGTACACCGGCCCCAGCAGCACCAGCAGCGGGTGGAAGTGGTCGCCCAGCAGGTTGTACTCCGGCCCCTTGATGTGGACGACCGGCGCGTCGAGGGCCGCGTACCGCGCCGCCAGCTGCGTGAAGATCCCCAGGTCCCACGAGCGCACGACGAACGCCTGCCACTGCGCGACGGAGTACGCCGTGAACACCAGCGCGACGGCGAGCCCCGCGCCGGCGGGCAGCACCCAGCCGCGGGCGGTCGCCGAGGCTCGCGCGCGGGCGGTGCCGGTGGCCGGAGCCTCAGCGGCGTCGGTGGCCGGTGCGGGTGCCGGGTCGTGCCGGCGCTCGTCCACGGGCGCGGGGCCGTCCGGCCCGGTCGACGGCCCGACGGCGCGGCCGGTCGCGGCGGCAGGGTGTCGGGACGACACGACACCTCCCGCTCCCCGCACCGGCGCCGACCCGCCGGTGGACCTCGCAGATCCTCCCACGGGCCACCCGGCGCCGGAAATGTCGTGACGCCGACGAGCGCGCTCTGGTCCAGTGGAGCATCCCGTCCACCACGAGGCACACCCCGCCGGGGTGCGCCACCGCACGCCCTCAGGAGCCGTCATGCATCCCTTCACCACCTACGACGTCCACCGCCAGGAGCACCTCGAGCGCCTGCGCCGCCGGGCGCTGGCACGCGCGAACGACGAGGCGCTGTCCACCCGGGCGGACGCCCGCGGTCGCCCACCGGACCCGGCCCGCTCCCCCGCCGCGACCCGCCGTCCGGCGCCTGCTCGGCGGTCCACCTCGCGCACCTCGCACGTGGCACCATGACCCCGTGCTCACGCCCGCCCGCAGCCACCCCGCCGCCGGCGGGCGTCGCGCGTGATGGGGCGGCACGACGGCCGCCGGTCGGCACCCCCCACGCCCTGGTACCGCCGTGCGGGGCTGATCGCCCTGCGGTGGCTCGGCCGGCTCGCCCTCGGCGCCCTGGCCGGCGGGGTCGTGCTCGGGGCGACGCTGTGGGCGGGCACGTCCTGGCAGTCGGCGCAGCTGCTGGGCGCCGCCGCCGGCGTCCTCGTCGTGGCGGCGGCCGCCGCGGCAGCGACCCTGCCGGGCCCCGTGGTCCCTGCGGCACCGCCGTCACCCACCCGGCCGGGCGACCCGTCGCCCCCTCGTGACGCGACGCGCGGCGGCCCGTGAGGCACGGGCGTCCTAGTCTGTCGACGTGACCAGCACCGCCGACGACGCACCGACCACGACCACCGCCCCCGCGACGGGCGCCCACACCAGTGCCGACCGCATCGTGTGGGTGGACTGCGAGATGACGGGGCTCGACCTGGGCCGCGACGCCCTCGTCGAGATCGCCGCGGTGGTCACGGACTCCGAGCTCAACGTCCTGGGGGAGGGCGTCGACGTCGTCGTCGCGCCGCCGCCGGACGCCCTGGCGCAGATGGGCGACTTCGTCCGGACGATGCACACCACGTCCGGGCTGCTCCCCGAGCTGGAGCACGGCACGACCCTGGCGGACGCCCAGGCGCAGGTGCTCGAGTACGTGCGCACGTGGGTGCCCGAGCCGGGCAGGGCGCCGCTCGCCGGCAACTCGGTGGGCACGGACAAGGCGTTCCTCGACCGCGACATGCCCGAGCTGGTCGCGCACCTGCACTACCGGATCATCGACGTGTCCTCGATCAAGGAGCTGGCGCGTCGCTGGTACCCCCGCGTCTACTTCGCCGCACCGGAGAAGAAGGGCGGGCACCGGGCGCTGGCCGACATCCTCGAGAGCATCGACGAGCTGCGCTACTACCGGGCCGCGCTGCTGCCCGCCGCACCGGGCCCGGACTCGGCCCAGGCCCGCCGCATCGCCGCGGAGGTCGTCGCCACGAGCGTCAAGCGCGGGGTGCTGCCCGACGCGTGACCCCGGGAACGCCGCAGGGCGCCGACCGGAGTCGGCGCCCTGCGCACGTGGGGTGGCTAACGGGACTTGAAAGAGAGACCCGCTGTGGATACAGGACACACGCTACCAGCGTAGATACCTGGTCAGAGGCACTTTCTGGTCCC
>NZ_FOSE01000004.1:0-265508 GCF_900114185.1 Cellulomonas sp. KH9 | reverse complement strand
CCTCGGGGTGTGTCCACGGGGATCAATGTTCGATCCCCGTGGACGTTCTCCCAGGTCAGGAGCCTACTGCTATGGGGTGGCTAACGGGACTTGAAAGAGAGACCCGCTGTGGATACAGGACACACGCTACCAGCGTAGATACCTGGTCAGAGGCACTTTCTGGTCCCGCGAGCCAAAGGGGTCTGACCCCCGATTTCGGAGTATCGGCGTGTCCGTGGACACGGTGTGCACATGCGGGCCTAGGCGTGCCCACGGCGAGCACGCTCTCGGCTCCCCCGGCTGCGCTCCGGGCGTTCATGGCAAGCCCTTACCACCAGCGGGTGAAACGACTCACCACTTCGACCCACTCTCAGCCCGTTTCGACCGAATCGGAGCCCTGGCCACTGTCGGACGTTTGACTCATAGTGAGGCGCACTACACGCCCGGGGGAGGACGACAGTGGGAGACCAGCTCTTGCTCAGCGCACTAGGGGTGACCGTGGTGGAGGTCCCCGACCTCGACGTAGAGGTCTGCTACATCAGCGACCGGCACGTCGGCCTGATCCGCGCCGGCCTGCCCGAGGCGGCTCTTCGTCGGGCGTACGACTGGCTGCTACGGGTCGCGTCTGAGGCGGCGTGACACTCGTACTCACGACGCCGATCGGGGCGGCACCTATGGGGGCGGGGTGCTCAGCATTGCCCATCACGTCCTCTCGAGGCTCGGCCGCCTGGTGTAGCGCAAGCATCTGCTGAGCAACGTCCTCGATCGCCCGACGAGCTGGTGCGGGCAGGGCCCCCGCTCCCGGGATGGTCAGCGCACCCGGCGTAGCGCCGTAGTGCACCTCGATCCCGAGCGAACGGCAGGCGGCCGAGACGACATCCGTCACGGTGACACCGAGGCCGCGTGCGAGGGCTTCGATCGTCGCCGGCCCGGGGAAGGTCTTCATCTCCCCGGTGGCGAGTTGCTGCAGACGCTCCGCTGTGGGCTTGCCGCCGGCCGCCCGGGAGATCTGGTCGTAGGACCGGTCTCCCTTGGCGTCGGCGATCAGTGCCGCCAGGTCGGGTGCGTTCATCACGGCCTCATCGTGTTGGCGGATCCGGGCAGCGGTCTAGCCCTCGCATGTTAGGCACTGCCTAACGATGTTTGGCGTGTTTGAGCACCCTCGCGCCTAACGTGACCCCCGCCACACTGGCCCTGGACCGCATGGCCAAGCCCAGGATCTACCCCGCTTCCGCAAACTGCCCCTTGCGCTGGTGCCTAAGTACCGCTTACCTTTCTACCTAGCGGCGCTTGACGCCGACGCCTAAGGAGGGTTTGATGGGTACTACAGCGACGGCACCCCGCAGGGTCGTCACGATGCGCAGGAGGTGGCCGGTGGGTACGCGGCACAAGCTCGTTTCGGTTGACATGCTCGTGAAGCGGATGGAGGCCAAGAGCTTCTCGGCCCGGCGGCTCGCCCGCTACGCCGAGTGCGTCCCGGGGACCATCGACAACCTGATCGCCGGCCGAACCCAGTCCCTCAACAAGGGGCGCACGGCCGAGCTCATCTGCGAGGCGCTCGACGTCCCCATGGACCTCTTCTTCGTGCCCGAGAAGACAAGCACCGCTGGGCAGACCAACAAGCAGAAGGTGGCGGCATGAGCGACATCGACCTGACCGAGGCGGTGGACGCGGCAGCTGCCGGGGTGCTCAACCGGCAGGTGGTTTCCGACAAGGGGCAGCCGCTCTCGGCGCGGGCCTACGCGCACGCCGCAGTCACCGCCGCCCTCCCCCACATCGCCCGCCAGGTCCGCGAGCAGGTGGCGGATGAGATCAAGACCGCATCCAAGACGCTCGAGTACGACGACGACGAGGCGCGAGTGCTGCACATCGCCGCCCGCATCGCCCGGGGTGAGCAGCTGTGACCGCCACCAAGCCCGGCGACCAGATCGTCGACCCCGACGGCCGCGTCGGCACTGTGCTCTCGGTCCGCCCGCTCACCGACCTCATCGAGGAGAACCGGGCGTGGCTCCGGGGTCTGTACGAGGTCATCCGTGAGCAGGACGAGATCGACGCCGTCGCACGCGACTGGCGACGCAGGAACGACCGCGAGCACATCCGGCAGGCGATCAACACCGTCGCCCGCGAGAACGCCGGGCACGTGCACATCGCCGACATCCGCCCACTGCTCCCGGGGCACATCGACCCGCACCAGCCCGGCGCCTACATCTGCGCGCAGGTCCGCATGGGTCGCCTCATCCCCACCGGCCAGTACCGCCCCAACGGGCAGCACAAGTCCCGCAACCGCACCAAGCCCGCGCAGGTGTACCGCCTCGCGGCACCGATCCCCGAGGAGGAGTCGTGAGCGTGAAGACCTGGGACGTGCTGGACCGGGAAACGGGCGACGTCATCTCGCCCGGGCTGTCGGCGGGCCCGTCGGAGTGGCCTTCCGGAGCGGCGCTCCGCAGCTACGAGGTCGCCTACTGCCGCGAGACCGGCGAGGTGGTCTACCGATGACCACGCTCTCCGCCTCCGCAGTTGCCGAGGAGCTGCACCTCTCGCGCGCCACGACCGTCGACTACCTGCGCGCCGGCCGCATCCCCGGCGGGTACCAGCCCGTCGAGGGCGGCAGGTGGCTCGTGGACGAGACCGCCTTCCGGGCATGGCAGGCCGAGCGTCGCGCCGCCGTGGACCCGCACAGGATCGAGCCGAGGTCGGCCCGCTCCAAGGCAGCGCAGCAGCGCCGCCGCACCGCCTGACCCAGCACAGCAGCAAGCCCCGGTCCGCTCATGCCAGAACGCCGGGGCTCACCACTCACAGAGGAGTATCCCATGGCCACCCTGAACGGCTTCATCGGCGGCATCGCCCCCGCCGACCTCCGGATCAACCGCATGACCCTGTCGCCGCGCGACGACGCCTTCGGGGCCGTGCACCTCGTCGTCGCGAACCTCGACCTCTACCTCACGACGGACGCCGCGACGAGCCTGCGCGACCGGCTGACGGCCATCCTCGCCGAGGAGGACACGCGCCACGTCGTCGTCGACTCCGACACCGGCGAGACCCTGACCCCGCCCGTCGAGCTCGACGACGCGACGGCCCTCGTCGCCGCGACCACCGGACGCAACGTGCGCGTGCAGGCGGTGACCCGATGATCACCACCGTCGCCGTCGCCCGGCCGATCCCCCGTCGCCGCGACCTCCCCCGTTCCCAGCGCGTCGCCCCGATGACCGTCACCACCATGACGCTCGAGGCCACCGCCCGTGCACTCGCCCCGCAGCCCGACTCGCCGGCAACCGCGATCGTCCTGCACCTCAACACGACGCACGCCGCGGCCAGCGGTCGTCACGCCGCACCCCTCACCCGCCACACCCGCGGCCTCAACACCGCCGCCCTGCGCGAGATGGGCGAGGTGACCCGATGATCCCCCGCCTCCTCCGCCGCTTCCGTGACCGCATCGACGCCTGGCTGTACGCGCACTCGACACATGCCCCCGCCGGCCACACATCCCTGCTCGACGAGCTCGACGGTGTGCGTCCGATGGGTGAGGTCCCGCCGCTGACCGACGCCCAGGCAGCACGCCTCATGGCCGACATCCTCAGCCCCCCGTTCGCGGACTGGGAGGAGACCCGCGCCGAGGCCGACGCCGAGCTCGACAACCCGTGGAACCCGAACGACGAGGCCACGGCACGCGCGATGGGCGTCCTCCTGTGACCCGCCCCCTCGCCACCGCCATGTCCCTGACCGCACTCGCCGCCGTGGCGCTGCTGGTCATGCAGATCGCACGCCCCGACCTCGTGATGACGGGTGCCGTGATCGTCCCGTGGCTGCTGCTGGCCACGTTCGTGCTCGTGCTGGCTGGGATGACGGAGGAGGAGAGATGAGCGACCGAGAGGCGTCTGCACCCTGCGCCCACTACGACGGCTCCGAGGTGGTGATGGGCCTCCTCGGCCACGGCTACGACCCGCCTCGCGCGTTCGTCCGGATCGGCGCGGGTGAGGACGGCCTGGTCAACCCGACCGTCGCTGACCTCCTCCGCGCGGTGGCCGAGGCGTTCGACGTCAAGGTCGTCCCCGCCGACGCCATCGTCATCGAGGCGGTCGAGGTGGAGGCGGCCTCCCTGGGCCTCATCACCAACAGTCTCACCGCCGAGAAGGCCCGCGAGCTGGCCGTGAGGTATCTCGCCCTGGCTGAGTACCTGCGCGCCAACCCGCCCGTGGACCGCGCCGCCGTCGCCTCCCTCATCCAGGCGTTCGCCGAGGCGGGTGCTCGCATCGAGGGCGCCACGTTCGAGGACCTCGTGCAGGCCGGCGTCCGCGTGGAGGTGACCCCGTGACCGCCCGCGACGTCATCTCCCAGGCCCTCGCGCTGTCGGAGGCGGCGAGCAAGGCACCGTGGCACCACGAGCCCTACGGCGGGCAGAACCAGAACGGCGACCACTCCGGCGGCCACGTCTTCGACGCGGACGGTGAGTACGTGGTCCCCGAGGTGTGTGACGTCGACGGCGCGCTGATCGCCGCCGCCCGCACCCTCCTCCCCGCGCTCGCGAAGGCACTCGGGGACGTGCTGGACCTGGCGGACGCTGCCGACTTCTCCGCGTCCATGGACTACGACCAGGACTGCGGCCTCGTGCATGCACACCACCTCCGCGAGGACATCACCGCCGCCCTGTCGGAGGTGACCCCGTGACCACCACCATCCCCGCCCTCGTCCACCTCGACCAGGCAGACCAGGCACTCACCGCACTCATGGCCTGGCGCGCGGTGGACATCGAGCACGGATCCCACAGCGACACCGGATGGATGGCACTCATGACCCTGCGCGACGCCGCAGACCGCATCGCCGAGCTGAGTGAGCGACCAGGAGGTGCGGCATGAGGTACCGCCACACCTGCCACCTGTGCCGCCAGCACGTCGCCCTGGCTGGCCTCGAGGAGGTCGCGCCGGCGCTGTTCGAGTGCATCACCTGCCGCGCCGACCAGCGTGCACGAGACGCCGCACGGGACGCGCAGGTCAACGCGCTGAAGGGCGCACCCATCGACGAGGACACCCGCCGCCTGCTGGGCACGTGGCGACTGATGAAGGGAAGTGCGGCATGAGTGAGCACCCGAACCCCCCGCTCCCGCCCCTGACGGCTGAGGACTTCGACTCCGGCAGCGGGTACACCTTCCGCGGCCTTCCGATCATCGAGGACGAAGACGGCACCTACGTCTACACGCACGGGCACGTCGACCCCGAGACGTTCGCTGCCGCGGTGGACGACTACGACCGCGAGGTCGCGGGGTGGCTCGACGACCCGTGCGACGCCGACGGCGTCGACCACATGTACGCGGTCACGCTCGCCGGCCCGCCCGAGTGGTGGATGTCGTGGAACGGCGTCACCGCCGAGACCCCCGGCGCGTTCCCGATCACGGTGGTGACCCGATGACCAACCCCACCTCCCCAGCCACCATCGCCCGCGCCGACGAGCGCCGGCACACCACCCGCGACGCACAGGTCAACGCACTGCGCGGCGCACCCATCCACCAGACAGACCGCACCCTCCTCAACACGTGGCGGGCACGGATGACACGACAGAAGCACGGAGGACTCTCATGGTGAACGAGAAGGCACCCCGCCTCACGGTCGCCCAGCGCACCGCCCTCACCCTCGTCAGCCAGGGCAAGGTCTACGGGAGGTGGCCGATTGGCCCGGGTCCGATGAAGTGGATGCACGAGGGCCACTGGCCGCCGCTGCGCGCGCAGCCCTACGAGGCGCTTCGCCGTGCTGGGCTCATCGCCGTTGGCTCAGCAGGTTGGGGCGCGAAGCGGGCCACGGTGGTACTGACCGACGCCGGCAAGGAGGCGGTGACCCCGTGACCGACCTCATCACCCGACCAGACGACGACATCGAGGACGAGTCCCTCGCCGACCACATCATCGACGACCTGATCGCGGGCGACCTCGTCTACTACGAGCCGCTGTCCGGGCAGCACTGGACGAACGACATGCCAGGGCTGGTCGAGCGCGTGGCCGAGCTGGATCGCAAGCGGCAGGCCGAGGGTCTGTGGTCCCTCGTCAACGCGGCTCGGGCGCGCGGCGAGGCCACCTACGCAGCCGGGATCGCGCTGGCGGCTGCGGTCGTCGAGAGCGGGGGTGCGGCATGAGCCTCTACCCGCACAACGAGCAGGACTGCCACGGCTCCCGCTGCCCCGACTGCGGCTGCTGCATGCACTCGAAGGCATGCAACGCGGGCGGCTGCTGGGACCGCGACTGCGGCTGCTACGGGAGGCCGGCGTGACCACCATCCCCGCCACCCCCGAGTGGCAGAACATCCCCGCACCCGGACTCACCCGCTGGCAGACCGACGCACGAGACATCGACCGCGGGATGCGGTGGCACGACGAGATGCAGGACGCGGCCAGGGACGAGAGGGGGGCGGCATGAGCGTCATGACCAAGCGCGACGGGCTGGTGCTGTCCATGCCCGAGCAGGAGTACCACTCCGGCCCCGAGCTGTCGTCCACCGGAGCCAAGACCCTCCTGCGCGCACCCGCCCTGTACCAGTGGCAGCAGGAGCACCCCTGGCACTCCGACGCCTTCGACCTCGGCAGCGTCGTCCACGGCCTCGTGCTCGGCACCGGATGGCCCGTCGTGGTCGTCGAGGCTGACTCATGGCGCGGGAAGGCGGCACAGGAGGAGCGGCGTGCGGCACGAGACGCCGGGCAGATCGCCATCCTCCTGGCCGACTACGAGCGGGCGATCGCGATGGCCGATGCCGTCGCGAACCACCCCATCGCCGGACCCCTGTTCACGGGCGACGGGCAGTCCGAGGTGTCGGCGTTCTGGACCGACGAGGCCACGGGCGTCCGATGCCGCGCACGGTTCGACCGGCTCAACCCCGGGCAGATCGTCGACCTCAAGACCGCCGCCGACGCCAACCCCTCCGGCTTCGGACGGGCGGTCGCGTCCTTCGGGTACGACCTCTCGACCGACTGGTACCGCGAGGCGCACGAGGCAGTCACCGGCGAGCGGCCCGAGTTCCTGCACGTGGTCGTCGAGAAGAACGCACCGCACCTCGTCTCCGTGATCCAGCTCGACGAGGAAGCCCTCCACATCGGCGCACTCAAGGCCGCCCGTGCCCGCGAGATCTACGCCGAATGCACCAGGACCGGGCAGTGGCCCGGCTACGACCCAACCGTCATCCACCCCGTCGGTCTGCCCCAGTGGGCGATCTACGAGGCGGAGGACGACTACGACGACCAGATGGTGGTGTGACAGATGGACCTCACGCAGACGATCGCCCCGCGGTCGGACCAGATCAACGCCGATGACCTCATCGGTGGCCCCGTGACCGTGACCGTCGAGCGCGTCACCGCCGGAGCAGCAGAGCAGCCCATCGACGTGCACCTTGTCGAGTCCCCCGGCCGCGCGTACCGACCCTCCAAGTCGATGAGGCGGGTGTTGGTCATCGCCTGGGGCAAGGAGTCGGACGCCTACGTCGGCCGGCGGATGACCCTCTACCGCGACCCCGAGGTCCGGTTCGGGGCGGACAAGGTGGGTGGCGTCAAGATCAGTCACCTCTCGGACATCGACAGGCCGCTGACGATGATGCTCACCGCGACCCGGGGGAAGCGGGCGGCACACGTCGTCAAGCCGCTCACCGAGTCGGCGCCCACCCCCGCCCTCGACATCGCCACCTGCACGGACCAGGAGGCGCTGCGACTGGCGTACCAGACCGCAGACGCCGCGACTCGGGAGCGCATCAAGGCGCGCAAGGCCGAGCTCGACGCGGCGGCCGAGACGCTGCCGATCGAGGGCGACCAGTGAGACCCCGCGTCACCCGCGCCCACTCCACCGTCCGCGGCACCGGCTGGTGCGTCATCTACGACGACACCGAACTCGGCATCCGACGCCTCACCTGGACCGCCTCATGGGACGCCGCCATGCGCCGGGCCAACCGGATCGCACGCAGGCAGAACCGTGACTGACACATCCACAGGCCCACATCCCCAATGTGGATCTGGGCCTGTGGAAGTCGACTGCGACCCCCTCTGCCAGCTCCACCCCACCCGCGGGCACGTCAGCACCTGCCCGCACAGCACGAAGGAGCCGACGTGAGCCCCTGGCGAGTCACGAAGAGGCCGGAGCGCGAGCTCGCCCCGGGGGTCACGGTCCACGTCTCGTCGGCAGAGGTGTCCCACCCGCCCCGCCTCAAGCCCGAGTGGTGCGGCGACGGAGAGCTGCCGGCACGACCCCCCGATCGCATCCCGCTCAACCTGCCGGTCCTCGGCAGGCGCACCACCACCCACTAACCCACACGCCCGGCTGCGGATCTCCCGCCAAGAAGTCCCCGCAGCCGGGCGCCGCCTCCACTCAGGAAGGAACTCGCGCCATGAGCACGAGCCGTACGAAGGTACCCACTGCACGACCAGGGCGACCAGAGCGCCGCCCAATCGCCGGCGCAGCCGCTGCAGCCGCCTTCGTCGCCACGACCGTTGTGGCGAACTACCTGACAACCCGCCTCGGGTTCGTCCCCGTCGGGTTCGGCCTCAGCGCCACCGCGGGGACCTTCGCGGCCGGGGCGGCGCTCGCCCTGCGAGATGTGACGCAAGACTCGCTCGGTCGCCGCGGGGTGCTCGCAGTGGTCGTCGCCGGCGCCGGGCTGTCGTTCCTCCTCGCGGACCCGTTCATCGCGCTCGCCTCCGCCGCAGCGTTCCTCCTGTCGGAGCTCGCAGACTTCGCCGTCTACACGCCCCTACGCCGCCGCTCGCGGCTCGGTGACCGCCGGTGGGCTGCAGCTGTCATCGCATCGAACGTCGTTGGCGCAGTCGTCGACACCGTGGTCTTCCTGACCGTCGCCTTCGGCGCCGCTGCGGTCCTGCCGGCTACCCCCGGTCAACTCGTGGGCAAGGCGTGGGCCACCGTCGCCTTCCTCGCGGTCGGGTGGGCGGTGAGCCGTGCGGTACTTCGGGAATCCGTCCACGCAGAGCGTGCGTGACGCCATGAACTCCGGACTCATCAACATGATCGCCACACCCAAACAGGGCAACCCGATCCCCCCCGGTGCCGCGTGGTGCGCCGACAACGGATGCTTCGGCAAGGGGTACCCCGGCGACGACGCGTGGTTCGCCTGGTTGCAGGCATTCACCCCTGAGCAGCGTGGGCGGTGCCTCTTCGCGGTCGCTCCGGACGTAGTCGGGGACGCCGTGGCGACGCTCGCCCGCTCGGCACCGTGGCTCGCGCGCATTCGCAGCCTCGGATACCCCGCCGCGTTCGTCGCACAGAACGGGCTCGAGAACCTCGCCGTCCCCTGGGACGACTTCGACGTCCTGTTCATCGGCGGCGACACCGCATGGAAACTCGGGCGCCACGCCCGAGCCCTTATCGCTGAGGCGAAGAGCCGAGGCAAGTGGGTCCACATGGGTCGGGTCAACTCCGAGCGCCGACTCCGCTACGCCTCCGCGGTCGGCTGCGACTCCGCTGACGGCACCTACATCGCATTCGGACCAGATCAGAACCTGCCGAACGTCCTCGCCTGGCTGCGAGGCGTCAACGGGTCGTCCCCCCTCTTCACCGTCGGAGGTGCCGCATGACCACCCTCAACCTCCACCTCGAGCTCCTCGACTCCCTGCACCCTCACCCCACCACCCGCCGCGAGATCGCCACCGTCACCGCACTCGTCGGCCGGTACGCGACCGACATGGACGACGAGCGCGAGCTGCTGGGGATGCTGGGGGCGGCGGCATGATCTCCCTCCCCACCATCCCCGCCTGGGTCGAGAACGCCGCGTGCGCCAGCAACGACCCCGAGCTGTGGCAGATCAAGAAGGACACGCCCACCAGGGCCGAGCGCAAGACGGTCGAGTACGCCAAGGCCATCTGCGCCGACTGCCCCGTGCGACTCCTGTGCCTCGAGGACGCCATCGAGCGCGGCGAGCAGCACGGCATCTGGGGCGGCCTCACCCCCGCCGAGCGTCACACGATGACGGCCGGCCACGCCGAGCGCCCCGACCACGGGGACCTCGCCGGGTACAAGCGGCACATCAGCCAGGGCACCCCGACATGCGAGCCATGCAGGGCCGCCAACGCCGCCTACCAGCGAGAGAAGCGCGCCAAGAACGGCAGGACGCCGCGACCCCGCAAGACACCCGTGCGCAGGCTCGCGCCCATCAGCCACGGCACCCACAGCGGCTACGTCCAGCACACCAAGCGCGGAGAGGTCGTCTGCCAGCGGTGCCTCGACGCCGAAGCGCAGTACGGGCGTGAGCGTCGAGCGCGAGCCAAGCAGGTGGCGTCATGAACACCCGCACGCAGCGCCTCGACGAGCTCGTCCAGGCCCGCTCCCGCATCGACGCGCAGATCCGCCGACTCGCACCGGCCACCGAGATCCCGTCCGTCGACCCGTTCGCCCACGCCTCCACACGACGCCTCGCCGCCCTCGCAGTCCACATGGTCCAGCGCGGCATGACCCACCACGAGATCGCGGGCGCACTCCACATCACCCGCGAAACCGCATCAGCCCTCATCGCCGGCCGTGTCGCCGCCACCACCCCCAGGAGCAACGCATGACCACCATCACCATCGTCGGCAACCTCACCAGCGACCCCGAGCTGCGCTTCACCCCCAACGGTGCGGCCGTCACGAACTTCACCGTGGCCGTGAACCGGCGCAAGTTCGACCGCCAGGCCAACGAGTGGAAGGACGCCGGCACCGACTTCTACCGGTGCTCCGTGTGGCGTGAGGCCGCCGAGCACGTCGCCGAGTCCCTGACCAAGGGCACGGAGGTCATCGTCGCCGGCGACCTGACGTCCCGGGAGTACGAGACCCGCGAGGGCGAGAAGCGCACCGTGTGGGAGGTCGCCGCCGAGCACGTCGGCCCCTCACTGCGACGCGCCACAGCCAAGGTCACGCGCGCTGGGATGGGCGTCGGGCGACCCGCCCCCATGGCCGACGACCCGTGGGCTGCGACGTCCACCCGCAACGACGAGCCGCCGTTCTGATGGCCGCCGACATCGACAAGCTCGCCCGGGAGTTCCGCGCCGCCCAGGCCGTCCGCGAGCTTGACCGCATCATCCGCGGCGTCAAGGTCTGCGGCTGCGGCAAGGAGTACGCGCCCACCGCGGACGGGCGACGGGTGCACCAGATGACGCTCGAGCACATGCCCAGCGAGCCCAAGGAGGCGTCGTGACCCGCAACCGAGCCTCCGCCAAGGCCGCCGGGTCCCGCTTCGAGCGGTCCGTGGCCGACTACCTCGCACTCGTGCTCGACGACGACCGCATCGACCGTCGCGTCAAGACCGGCGCGAAGGACAGGGGCGACATCGCCGGCCTGCGCCACCGGGGCCGACGACTCGTCATCGAGGTCAAGGACGTGACGCGCGTCGACCTGTCCGGGTGGGTGCGTGAGGCCCACATCGAGGCAGGCAACGACGACGCACTCGCCGGGCTCGTGGTGCACAAGCGCCGCGGGACCACCAACCCGGCCGACCAGTACGTCACATGCACCCTCGGGGATCTCGTGGCGCTGCTGACCGGTGACCGACCAGTGCTCGGGGAGGCGTGATGTCCGACCTCCTGGACCTCCTGGCCGAGCTCGAGCAGCCGCCCATGCGCGGTCCGTGGCCGCACTTCGTCAACAGCGTGGCGGCTCACGGCATCGTCTCGATGGACCCGCCGACCGTCCGCTGCGACGGGTGCGGGCGCGAGTCCACCCACCCGACGTCGATCCACATGGCCGTCATCGGCGGCGGCATGTACTTCAACCCGAAGCGCGTCGCCTCGCTCGTGAACCCGGACCGCCGGCGCCTCTGCAAGACATGTGCGTGGGACGAGTGGCCCGAGACGCGGGTCGACGACTACGGACGGTCGCTCCCTCGCCCGGAGGTGACCGCATGACGTGGTTCAAGGTCGACGACCGCCTCTGGGGCCACCCGAAGTGGCTCGCAACGCCGATCCGCGCCCGCGCCCTGTGGGCAACTGCGGGGTCGTGGTCGGCCGGCATGGGTACCGATGGACGCATCCCCAGGCACGTCATTGCGGTCTTCGGACACAACACCAAGGACGCCTCTGCCCTGGTCGAGTCGGGCCTGTGGCGCGAGGTCAAGGACGGGTGGCGATTCCACGGCTGGGAGGAGTTCCAGCCCGACGCAGCGTCCGAGAAGGCGCGTCGCAACGCAGCTTCCGACGGCGGCGCGATGGGCAATCACGTGCGCTGGCACGTGGCCCGGAACATCTCTGTTCCGTCGTGCGGATTCTGCTCCGGAGACATCGCCCCCGAATCGGGGGGCGATCGGGGGGGCGATTCGCCCCCGAATCCTCCCGACCCGACCCGACCCGATACCCGATCCGATGTGGTCGTCTCGCCTTCCGTAGTTGGAGATGGAGACCAATCCCAAATCGTCCAGTTCCGTACGCGCGAGACCCGATCGCTTGGACTTGGAGGCAACGCCTGATGCTCTCCCGAACCGAGATCGAACGACTCGCACAGGCGGCACACGCACTGCGCCCCGACTGGCCCATCAAGTCCCTGTGCACCTGGCTCATGGCCGACCACGCCTCACGCGCCTACCGGGACGTCGCCGTCGCACTGGCCTACATCGCAACCGACACCGCCACTGTCACGCCGAAGCGCATGAACGAGATGGGCCCCTGGTGGTCGGCCGTCAAGCTCGCCGGCTCGGACGCCACGGCCCTGCACTTCGCCCGATGCGAGGAGCCGGGCCACGGCTCCTACCCCGCCCACAACTGCGGCGCCTGCCGAGCCGAAGACCTCGAGGCCGACACCGCCACCGCACCACCTGCCACACCAGACCCGGCGCGGGCCGAGGTCTCCACCCGCGGCGCAGACCTTGCCCGCGCAGCCATCGCAGCAGCACGAGGACAGGAGAAGTCATGAGCGCCACGCACACCGTCACCGCCGATTTCGGCCGCGACGGCTGGCCCATCTACACGTTCAACTGCCACGCCCCGGCCGAGTCCCCCTGCCATGCGGTCTACGACTGCGGCTGCGACGACGGCTGGGCCGACGAGACCGTGGTCGACGGCGTCCCGTCGCACCGCCCGATGTACGACGACGAGGGCACGCGCCATGCCGGCCACCTCAACACCCAGGCGTGCAACCTCCGCGACTGGTTCGAGAACAGCGACGAGGTGCTGCGCGGCGCCTACACGTTCCCCGTGACGCCCGACTGGCAGGGCGACCACGTCCTGTTCCACGCGGTCGACGAGCACCCCCGCCCCCAGGTCGAGACGTTCGACCTCGACACGAAGGAGAACGACCGATGACCGAGATCACGACCGTCGAGGAGCTGGACGCGCTGCCCGTGGGGAGCGTGGTGCTGGACGCGATCGGCGACGCTTGGCAGCGCGGAGACAGTGACGACCACTGGTGGTGCCCGGCGAATCCGTTCCTGTCGGAGTGCCCGGCGGAGGACGTGCTGGAGGTGGGCGAGGGGGGCGCGAGGCTCCTCTACCGCCCCAACACCCCCGCCCCGCCCGTCGAGGACCGGGCTGACGACGGGGTGTGGGCGGCGAACCTGCAGGCGTTCATCGACGAGATGCACGCCGAGCCGATCCGACGCGCCGTGGCTGACGACCTGGACCCGGCCGCCGTCGAGAGGGCACTTGTCGCGTGGTTCGACTGGTCCGGCGGCGACCACACGGCCGTCGCGCCGCACGTCATGGAGCGCAACCGGCCGCGCATGGCCGCCGCTCTCGCCGCTGCTGGCCCGCGCCCGGACCCGACCGCCGTGGAGAGGGCGGCGGCACGGGCGTGGGACGAGGGGTTCACGCGTGGGTTCTACGCGGCCCAGGTGATGCCCCTTGACGCCGACGCCAGCGAGTCGACCATCCCCAACCCGTACGAGCAGGAGGGCGACCGATGAACACCCTCGACGCGCTCGACGCCGCACTCCGCGCCCACATGGCCGAAGAGCACCCCGGACAGCTCGTCATTGGATGGGCACTAGTCACCTCCATCACCGACGAGAACGACGACGTCAACCAGTACGACAACGTGACGCCCGAAGGACAGCCCGCACACCACACCGTCGGCCTGTACCGCATCGGCATCGACAACGTGCTGACCCATGGCAGGGATGAGGACCAGTGAGCATCACCACCCGTGCGTGAGCATGGGGTGTGAAGTGAAGTGATGTGAAGCGCCGAACGGGGCCGGGCGAATGACCCGACCCCGTTCGGCGTCACCATGTGGATATCCCACAAGGAACACTCGATGTAAACCGGGAAACAGGGGGTGGGGATTGTAGAATGTGCACACGTCTACTGGACCCGCCACCGGAGGATGTTGTGAGCACGCTCGACCAGATCGACACCGCCATTCGGCGCGGACACCCATCCGTCCTCGCGCGCTACGACATCCTCGCCATTGTCGACATGTGGCCCGAGCTGACCGCGCGCGTTGCTGCCGGAGGTGGCGCGAAGGACTCGAGCGGCATCGCCAGCCCCACGAAGGTCGCTCCCCTGCCTGTGCGGGTGGATGTCGTCGATGTCGTGTCCGAGGTCGATCAGTGGGCCACGTTCCTCGCCCGTGCGCTCATGGAAGAGACCGACTGGGAGCCGCAGGGGACGAGCACGCCGGCGCTGCTGCGGCAGATCGCCCAGCGAGTCGGGCACTTCACCGAGCACGAGGACGAGATGCTGGCCCTCGCGTTCTGTGACGACGCTGAGCGGCTGCGGGCCCTCGTGCTCAAGACTGCGCGGCCCAGCGGGCGGCGGAGCATCCGCATCGGGGCGAAGTGCTGGGAGCACGGGACGAGTGACCTTGGTGAGCGGGTGGCGTGCCGTGGGAACCTCACGGTGCTGGCCGACCCTGAGCGGGCGAACGTGGTCCCGGATGTGGTGTGCGACCAGGACTCGGCGCACCGGATCGATCCGACGACGTGGCAGCGGGCGTGGCGCAGGACGGGTGACGCCGTGGGTGCGGTGCGGTTGGTGGCGCGGTGGCACGCAGAGTTGGTTGACATGAGCGCTTCGGCTTGACAAGATGCCACTAGGTTGGACCAGTTCCAACGACAGGCTCGGTCTCTACGGAGGTCGGGCCTTCGTCGTACCTGGCGGGGTGCGACGACCAGTTGCGAGCGGGGCCGGTAGCGCGAGGTGCTGCCACTTCTCCCGTTCGGTCGGTTCGCCCGGCCCGCTCGCGACCACCACAGACACCCGCCCCGGAGTACCTGGGCCCAGCGCCAACGTTCGATGCGAGGCTGGCGAGTCCGTACACGGGGCGGGATCACGTAGACCCTTGGGGGTCGGCATGGCAGGGCGTAGGTGCCCCGGCAAGGACGAGGTCGACGGTCGCTCGAGAGCGTGCCCGACGATCCTCACCAGCGGCGAGCGGTACTGCACCCGGCACGCCCGGCAGTACGAGGCGCGGCGTGGGACCAGTACCCAGCGTGGGTATGGGGTGGACCACCGTGCACTGCGTGCTGACTGGCAACGGCGCATCGACGCCGGCGAGATCGTCATGTGTGCCGATGGATGCGGGGCTCGGATCACGGGGCGTATGTGGCAGCTCGGGCACGACCACCAGCGTGGCGGCTACCTGGGGCCACAGACGGTGCGGCACAACACCCAGGACGGCGGGCGACGCGGAAGAGCGGCCCAGTCTTGACCTGCGCTTGACCATTCGGCGGGGCAAACCGGACAGAGACCCCAGGGGGGGACCCCGAGGGGGCGCCCAGGACGACCGCCGGGGAGGGCGCTCCTTGGTGCGGAGGGTTCAGACCGTCCGGACCCGCGTCCCGCTTGACCAACGCTTGACCTTCCTGCTGCGCAACGCAGCGGGTTCCCGACGCCGCGCAAGGCGGCAACCGTGGAGTGATACCGATGCCTCGAGGTGGCGCACGCAACCGTTCCGGCCCTCCCCCTTCGGAGACGTCCGGCCGTTCTGACCGCCGCGGCTTCAAGCTGACGGCTCTGCCCGCGGAGGGCTACGACGGCCCTGTGCCGCCGTTCCCCCTGCCAGACGAGACCGAGCGCGAGGCTGAGGTCTGGGCCGATCTCTGGCGCACCCCCCAGGCCTGCGCCTGGTCGATGCCGTCCGAGTCGTGGCGCGTCCGTACCGTGGCGCTGTACGCGCGGACCGTGGTCCGCTGCGAGGCTCCTGACGCTGGTGCCGCTCTGCTCTCCCAGCTCCACCGGTTCGCCGACCAGATCGGCATGACGACCGCCGGCCTGGCTGAAATGGGCTGGAAGGTCGCCGTGGACGAGGTGGCCGGGAAGCGTGAGCAGCAGGGCCCCGCCGCGCCTCCCAAGGCGTCGTCGCGGTCCAAACTCAAGGTCGTCAACGGTGGCGACTAGCGAGTGGGTCGTCGACTTCCCCACGCTGGGCTTCCTCGCTGCGGACTGGATCGAGGCTCACTGCATCGTCCCTGACGGCTTCTCGCTCGGGCAGCCGTTCGTGGTCGATGGGTGGCAGCTCTGGTGCGCGGTGAACCACTACCGGGTGCGCAAGGGCCTGACGTTCGACCCGACGCGGCCGGCGCAGGCGACGGCGTTTCACTACCGCCGTTCGCAGGTTGTGGGCCCGCAGAAGACGGGCAAGGGTCCGTGGTCGGCTGCGATCACGTGCTTCGAGTCGGTGGGCCCGTGTCTGTTCGCTGGTTGGGCGCGTGGCGGTGAGGTGTACCGCTGCGAGGACGACGGCTGCGGCTGCGGGTTCGTGTATGTCTACGAGCCTGGCGAGCCGATGGGGATGCGTCGTCCGACGTCGCTGGTGCAGCTCCTGGCGACGTCGGAGGATCAGGTCGACAACGTGTATCGGCCGCTGCAGGGCATGATCCGCCGCGGTCCGTTGCTCGAGCGCATGAAGGTGCGTGAGGGCTTCATCCGCCTCCCGGAGGATGGCCGGATCGACCCGGTGACGGCGGCGGCGAACAGCAAGTTGGGTAACCCGATCAACTTCGCGATCTTCGACGAGTCAGGGCTGTACACGGCCCGGAACAAGCTCCTGAAGGTCTCGCAGACGATGCGGCGCGGCTTGGCTGGCATGGGCGGTCGCTCCATCGAGACGACGAACCCGTGGGACCCGATGGAGTCGTCGCAGGCTCAGCAGACGTACGAGTCGCGGTCGGCGGACATCTTCCGGTTCTACCGCAAGCCGCCGGCTGACCTGTCGTACAAGAACAAGCGTGACCGCCACAAGATCCACCAGTACGTCTACGAGGGCTCGCCCTGGGTAGACCTGGCTGCGATCGAGGCTGAGGCGGCCGAGCTCCTTGAGACGGACCCGACGCAGGCGGAGCGGTTCTTCGGGAACCGGCTCGTCCAGGGCCTCGGTTCGTACATGCCCGAGAAGGTGTGGGACGCGACCGAGGCGCACCGTGAGGTTGCCCGTGGCGAGCGGGTGGCGGTCGGCTTCGACGGCTCGCGTTCGGGCGACTGGACGGCTCTGCGGGTGGAGACGGCCGACGGCTACCGGTTCACGCCGACGTACGGGCCTGATTCGCGGCCGACGTTCTGGAATCCCGAGGAGTGGGGTGGCCGCATCCCGCGCGGCGAGGTCAATGCGGCCGTGTCGGAGATCTTCGACCGGTACTCGGTCGCGCGCATGTACGTCGACCCCCGGCACTGGGAGACGCAGGCGGACGCCTGGGCTACCGAGTACGGGGATGACGTCGTGGTGACGTGGCCGACGAACCAGATCGGTCGGATGTTCGACGCGCTCGTCCGGTACCTCGAGGACTCCGCGGAGGGCGTCACGACGCACAGCGCGGACCCGGTCGCGAAGGTGCACGCCTTGGCGGCGCGGAAGGTCGCGAAGCCGGGCGACAAGTACATCCTCGGCAAGCCGGCTGAGACGCAGAAGTTCGACATCCTCATGGCCGACGTCCTCGCTCACGAGGCCGCGGCTGACCAGCGGTCCGAGGGCTGGGATGCCCAAGACACCCGCGTGATCGTGTTCCGATAGGAGGTCGTCGTGGCGCGTGCGCTGACCTCCGACGAGTCGGCCCTGTTCGAGCGACTCAAGGGTGACCTGATGCTCGCACAGGTGCCGCTCGAGAACGCGGACGCCTACTACGACGGGATGCAGCGGCTCGAGCAGCTCGGGCTCGCGATCCCGCCGGAGCTCGAGCGGTTCACGGTCATCGTGAACTGGCCCCGGGTCGTCGTGGACGCGATCGCGGACCGCCTCGACGTCAAGGGCTTCCGCCTCCCGGGTAGCGACACGGCGGACGAGGATCTGCAGCGGCTGTGGCTCGAGGCCGGCATGAACGAGCTTGACCTGATGTCCCGGCTCGACTACCTCGTCTACGGGCGTCGGTACCGGTGTGTGGGCACGGACGATGCAGGTGGCCCGCTCATCACGGTGGAGTCGCCGCGCCAGATCATCACGGACCGGGACTCGCGCACGGGCAAGATCACGTCGGCGCTGCGGCTGTACGACGTCGAGAACGGTCAGGCCAAGTCGGCGACGCTGTACCTGCCGAACGAGACCCTGTGGCTGAAGAACGATGGCGGCTGGGAAGTCGACGACGACGACGGGCACGGCCTGGGCGTCGTCCCGGTCGTGCCGACGTTCCGCCGCCGGCGCACCACGATCCCCGCGGGTCGCACGCTGCAGGGCACGTCGGCGATGGCGGACGTCATCCCGGTGACCGACGCCGCGGCGCGTGACATCACGAACGCCCAGCTCGCGCAGGAGACGCACGCTGTCCCCCAGCGTGGTGTGCTCGGTGCGTCCAAGGGCGACTTCGTCGACCGCGACGGCAAGCCCATGCCAGTGTGGGAGGCGTACTTCGGGGCCGTGTGGGCGATCGCCAACAAGGACGCGAAGACGTTCCAGTTCGACGCGTCGGACATGCAGAACTTCGAGCGGATGATGGACCTGTACGCCCGGCTTGCGTCGGGCGTGTCGGGCCTGCCGCCGAACTACTTCGGGCTCGCCGCGGATGACGCGGCGTCGGCTGACGCGATCCGATCCCGCGAGGCGCGGCTGGTGAAGATCGCCGAGCGGGACCAGGTCGCTCTCGGCAACTCCGACGCCGAGGTGCTGCGGATCGCCATGCGGATCAAGGACGGAGCCTGGTCCAAGGATCTCGTCGGCATCGAGACGCTGTGGCACGACGCAGGCACGCCGACGGTCGCGTCGCGTGCTGACGCGGTCGTCAAGATGTACGCCGCGACTGACGTCAACGGCCGCCCGCTCATCCCGCGCCGGATGGCGATGGAAGAGCTCGGGTGGAGCCCGGCGAAGATCGAGCGGGCGCTAGAGCTGCTTGCGCTCGAGGAGTCCGACCCGTACGTGCGTCAGCAGGCTGAGAAGGATGCTGCGGCAGGCGTTGCCGCCATCGGCGGCTGAGTACGGCCGGGAGCAGCGTCGGGAGATCGTGCAGGCCGTAGCGGCTGTGCGACGCACCTGGCGACGCATGGGGCAGGACTTCGACGTGTCGTGGCCGCGCATCGCGCCCCGGCTGCTCGAGGTCACGGACCTGGCGCAGTCGCGGGTGGCTGCGGGCGCTCTCGACTTCATCCGGGACGTGCTCGAGGACACGGGCCAGTCGCGCGCCGCAACGGCAGTGGCTCGCCCGAACGCTCGCGGCTTGGTCGGCGTGGCCGGTGACGGCCGCCCGGTCGACTCGCTGCTCTACGGGGCTGTGGCGCACGCCAAGACCCGGGTAGCAGGAGGCGCCAGCACGGCGCAGGCGCTCCGTTCCGGAGGCAAGTGGCTGTCCCTGGCAACCGGCACGCTCCTGTCGGACACGGGTCGTCAGGCCGAGTCGCTGGGCATGGGAGTGCGCCCCGTGAGCGGGTACGTGCGGATGCTCAACCCGCCGTCGTGCTCGCGGTGCGTGGTCCTCGCGGGCCGTTGGTACCGCAAGAGCACAGGCTTCGCGCGCCACCCCGGTTGCGACTGCCGGCACATCCCCGCGTCCGAGTCTGTCGCGGGTGACCTGACCGTCAACCCGGCCGAGTACTTCGACTCCCTGACTGCCGACGAGCAGGACGCGACGTTCGGCAAGGCGGGTGCTGAGGCGATCCGGGCTGGTGCCGACATCGGGCAGGTGGTCAACGCCCGTCGCGGCGTCCAGGTGGCACAGGTGGGCGGCAGGAGCGTCCTGACGACCACCGAGGGCACCACGCGCCGCGGGCGGGCGTCACGCGCCGCTACGGGACGCCGAGGGGCACGCCTCATGCCCGAAACGATCGCGCGCGTCGCTGCCGACCGCGACGACTACCTGCGACTCCTGCGAGTCAACGGCTACCTCTGACCACCGCGCCCGCAAGGGGCACGGTCGACCTCTCGCAAGGAGAGACGCACATGAGCACGGACACCCCGGACATCGTCGCCGCGCTCGACGCGACCGACGGCACGACCCCTGTCGACGACGCCCCCGAGGCGCTGGACGCCCCGCTGGACGACGTGGACGCGCCCCTCGAGGGCGAGGAGGCGCTGTCTGACCCCGGCAAGCAGGCGCTGGACCGCATGAAGGCCAAGCTCCGGACGGAACGGGCTGCGCGACTCGCGGCCGAGGCCAGGGTCAACGACCTGACGCCCGCCGACGACGCCGAGCGCATCGCGCGGGAGGCCGAGGGTCGCGCCCTGGCGAAGGCCAACGGGCGCATCCTCAGCGCCGAGATCCGCGCCGCTGCTGCGGGCAAGCTGTCCGACCCCACCGACGCCCTCACGTTCATCGACCTGTCGCAGTTCGACGTCGGCGATGACGGCGAGGTCGACCAGGACGAGATCGCCGAGGCGATCGCGGACCTGCTCACCAAGAAGCCGTACCTGGCCGCGCAAGGCGGTCCCAAGACCCCGAAGGCCGACCCCTCGCAAGGAGCGGGCGGGCGGGGTGCTGCTACCGCCGCCGACCGATTCGCACAGCAGGTCGGCAACCTCATCTGACCGCCCGCGAGGGCATGAAAGGGGATTCCGATGGCCGGGATCGACGTCAATCGCACTACCACCGGGGTCCGCCTGGACCCCGTCGTCTCTGCCGAGATCTGGTCGGCGGCCGAGTACAGCTCGGCTGCGATGCAGCTCGCGCAGCAGATCCCGCTCCCGGGTCCGGGCGTGACCGTGGACATCATCACGGGTGAGCCCGAGGCCCAGTGGGTCGCGGAGACGGACAACAAGCCGGTCAGCCGGCCCACGCTGGGCAGCAAGCTCATGACCCCGTACACGCTCGCGGTCATCGTGCCCTTCTCGAACCAGTTCCGTCGGGACAAGGCGCGCCTGTACCAGGAGCTCGTCCGCAAGCTCCCGCAGGCGCTCGGCAAGAAGTTCGACCAGACCGTCTTCGGCAACGTCGCGGCCCCCGGCTCGAACTTCGACAAGCTCTCGGGTGCGGCGTCGGTCGGCATCGCCGGCAACACGTACAAGGGCCTCGTCGCCGCGGACCAGGCCGTCGCCACCGGCGGCGGCACGCTCAACGGCTGGGCGATGGCGCCCCAGGGTCGCGGCCTGCTCCTGGGTGCGGTGGACGGCTTCGGTCGACCGCTGTTCACCCAGGGCCCGAACGAGGGCGGCTCGGTGACCCAGCTCCTGGGTCAGCCGGTGTACGTCTCCCCGGGCGTGTACCTCGCGGACGCCGACGGCGCCGGCGCGGGCACGGCTGCTCAGCTCGGCTTCGCGGGCGACTGGTCGTCCGCGTCGTGGGGCTCGGTCGAGGGCGTGTCGATCAGCATCGCCGACCAGGCGACGCTCACCGACGGGTCGACGCAGATCAACCTCTGGCAGCGGAACATGTTCGCGGTCCGGGCGGAGATCGAGATCGGCTTCCGGGTCCGCGACATCGCGCACTTCGTCAAGCTCACGAGCGCGACGCAGGCCTGATCGTGGCGACGCTCAAGAGCCCCTTCGACGGCGGCGTGGTCGACGTTCCTGACGAGCTGGCCGACCGCTACACGGCGGCCGGCTGGCTCGAGGACGCGCCGAAGCGCCAGACGCGCGCCAAGCGCACCGAGGACGACAACTAGGAGGTGGGGCGGCCGTGACGTACGCAACCGTCGCTGACGTGGCAACGCGGCTCGGCCGCCCCATCTCTGAGCCGGACGAGGTCGCGCAGGTGCAGGCGTGGCTGGATGACGCCGAGGCGATCGTCCTGTCGCGCATCCCTACCCTGCCCGAGCTCGTCACGGGCGGTGTTCCGACTGTGGCGACGCTCGTCATGGTCGAGTCGAACGCGGTCATCCGGAAGATCCGGAACCCCGAGGGCTACACCTCGGAGACGATCGACGACTACACGTACCGCTACAACGAGCAGGTCCGCCGTGGGGACATCTTCCTTACGGATGAGGAGTGGGATCTGCTGATCCCGAGTCGCTCGGGCGCGTGGACGATCACGCCCGGCGGCGCTCGTCGCCACCCTGGCGAGTGGGTCCACCCGGACGTCTGGGTGCCCCTGCCGTGACCGCGCCCACTGCTCTCCGCTCCGGTCGCGCTGCGGCTGAGCGGCTGATGACCGACACGTGCACGCTCGAGCGTCCCGGCGAGCTGGTCGACGACGTCACGGGCGAGGCCGTCATGGAGACGGTCTTCACGGGTCGCTGCAAGGTCCAGACGTACGAGGGGTACGAGCAGAACCCGACGGCGGGTGGCGCGGTCCTGACGGTGCAGCGGTACCGGGTGGATCTGCCGGTGACGGTGCAGCCGCGGCCTGGCGACATCGTCACGGTGACTGCGTCGGCGACGGACCCGAACCTCACGGGCAAGTCGTACCGGGTGACGGCCCCGTTCAACAAGTCGTACGCGACGGCGTCGCGCTGCTTCGTGGACGAGGTGGTGACCTGATGGCTGACGATGGCACGCTGCGCGGATTCGCGGCGGATCTCGGCAAGGTCGCGTCGAGCGCACTGGGCGACGTGGACAAGGTCGTGAAGAAGGGCGCACAGAACCTCAAGGAGGACTACGCCGCGCAAGCGAGTGCGAGTACGCACTTTGGCGACGGCCTCCCCGAGGCGATCACCTACGACTCGTTCTACCTTCCGGGCCGAGTGCAGTACGAGGTCGGTCCGGACAAGTGGCGCAGGGGTGGCGCGCTGGGCAACATCTTCTTCTTCGGCACCCCTCGCGGCGGTGGTGGCACGGGTGACATCGATGGCCCGCTGGACCGTGAGCAGCCGCGCATGATGAAGGCGCTCGACGATCTGCTCGGCGGCATGCTGTGAGCGCCTACGACGTCCTGGCGCGGGCGGTCCTGGCCCTCGCGCCGGCCGGGACGCTGCTGGGTGAGATCCCCGACGAGACGCCCCTGCCGTGGCGCTCGATGCGCGTGAGTGTCCCGGGCGTCAGTGAGCGGTCGGAGGCGTCTCCCCCGCAGGCGTTCGTGGTGCGGGTGTCCCTGCTGATCTCTGCGGCGACCGACACGGGTGCGCTGCGGCTCGCGGGTGAGGCGACGGACGCGCTCGAGGGTCGCCGTCCTGAGGTCCCGGGCTGGCTGTGCGGTCCGCTGCTGTCTCGCGGCTCGTCGCAGCCGTACACGACGAACGTCACGGTGCAGGCGGCGAACAAGCGTCTGGTGTCGGTGCCGATGTCGTTCGAGTTCGCTGCTGCTCGACTTCCGGAGGAGTGACATGACCCGCCGCCCTGTCTATCTGCGTGTCAAGGACCCGGTCACGAAGCACGAGTGGGACGAGCCGGAGGGCTCCCCGCTCATCAGCAAGGGCCGTGTGGAGCTCGTGAAGGGCGACCGCTACCCGCCGTCGACCGTGATCCGCCCCACCAAGCACTTCCTCGAGCGCAAGTCGCGCCGAGGCGAGCCCACGCCGGCCGGCGAGGGCACCACCGAGAAGGAGTGATCCCGACATGGCGCTGATCCCCAGCACGCCGGCCGACGGCAACATCCGTACGGTCATCGTCACGACGGTCGCGGGCGAGGTCCCGACGGTCGCGGAGGCGAACGGCGGAGACGACATCTCGTGCTACCTGACCCCGGGCGGCTTCGCGCTGACCACGGACCAGGGCACGATCACGGACGAGCGTGAGTGCTCGACGCAGACGTTCGGCTCGCCGGGTCGCAAGACGTACGGCCTGACGATCACGGGCATCGACAACACGAACAGCCCGAACGCGGAGACCAGCAACCTGCTGGTCGAGACGCTGCCCGAGGGTGCTCAGCGGTACGCGATCCGTCGCCGCGGCAAGGCGTTCGATGAGCCGTTCGCCACGGGCGACGTTGTGACGGTCGTCCCGTTCGTCGCGGGCGTGAAGGCCGAGGTTGCCGCGGAGGCGAACAGCGTCCTGCGCAGCACGTGGTCGGCGTTCATCACGGGCGACGTCGAGACGGTCACGCTCGCCGCTGCCTGACCCATGCACCACCCCTCCCCGGTGTCGGCTCACACCGGGGAGGGGTGCACCACCTCATGAGCCGATCCTGAGCCGAGGAGCCATCCCGTGAGCCTGACCCTGACCCGGGCGACCAAGGTCGTCCCCCTGTGCGTGAACCTGTCTCTGAAGGCGGAGCACGACCGCGCCGTGGCAGCTCTGCAGGACGCTCGCAACGCCGCCGCCCAGGATGCGCGCGAGGTGTCGACGGAGATCCGTGACGCCGCCGCGGCGGTCCAGGCCATCGAGCAGCAGATGCGTGACCACACGGTGCACTTCACGCTGCAGGCGCTCCCCCGCAAGAAGTGGGCGGAGTTCGTCGCGGCGAACCCCCCGCGCCCGGGTGATGAGACGGACAAGGCGCTGGACGTCAACGTGTCGGCGCTGGACGAGGTCATCGTGCAGGCGATCACGTCGGTGCAGAACCGCGACGGGTCGGACGTGCCGTTCTCCCCCGCGAGTGACTGGGAGCCGCTGGCCGACGAGATGTCGACGGCCCAGTGGAACGACTTCGCCCAGGCTGTCCTCGCGCTGAACAACGGCGTGACGAGCGCCCCTTTCTCGCCGGCCGCGTCGCTCGTGATCCAGCGCTCCGAGCAGACCTCGAAGCGGCCGAGCGCCTAGGCATCAGCCTCAAGCGCTTCACTGGCTGGGAGCCGCGCACGGTCTACGAGTACGACGACGAGGGCCGGATGGTGTCGTCGTCGCTCGAGGTCGAGTGGGATGACACGGAGCGTGCGTGGATGCTCGCGCTCGAGGAGTACCGGCGTGACGTGCTGTGCCCCTGCGGGTGTGGATGGCCCAAGGAGATCGCGCAGGACCCCATGACGGAGTTCAAGCGCCAGGTCGCCGCGCCGGTGCGCTGCCACATCCGGACGGGCCTCTCGCAGGCGCAGGAGGCGTACCGCAAGGCGAACCCCGAGGGGGAGATGTCGGGGCTGCTGTGGGGCGTGACTGTCCGTCAGGACTAGACGCGCTTGGCGATCCCGACGCACACCGCGAGGGATGCCGCGACGAGGGCGATGCCCCACCACAGCTCGCCGGGCGCCTGGGTTCCCCCGATGAGGAACACCGCAAGGCCAGCCCCAGCGCCGGTCAACCATCGATCGCGCTTTCTGTCCATCCGAGCAGTGTGCCAGCGGAATCCGCGGATGGGGGGATGAACTGTGGCCGACCGCTCAATCGTCATCAACATCGGGGCGAACGTCACCGGCTTGGTGAATGGCCTCAAGACAGCTGCGAAGGCGACGCAGGATGCCGCCAACCGCACGGACGAGTGGGTCGGGAAGAACCAGCAGAACATCGATCACATCTCGAGCAGCTTCACCAAGGCGGGGCTCGTCCTGACGGGGTTCTCCGTCCTCGCGGTGACGCGGTTCGCGGAGTTCGACCAGGCGATGTCGTCGGTCGGCGCGGCCACGATGGAGACGGCCGAGAACATGGGCCTGCTGCGGCAGGCGGCGATTGAGGCTGGCGCTGACACGCAGTACAGCGCGACCGAGGCTGCGGGTGCGATCGAGGAGTTGGCCAAGGCGGGCGTCTCGACGGCGGACATCCTCGGTGGCGGCCTTGGTGGGGCGCTGAACCTGGCGGCATCGGGCGCGATGGACGTGGGCGAGGCTGCGGAGATCGCGGCCACGGCCATGACCCAGTTCGGGCTCAAGGGTGACCAGGTCTCGCACATCGCGGACCTCCTCGCCGCGGGTGCCGGCAAGGCTCAGGGCGGCGTCGGCGACCTCGGGATGGCGCTCAAGCAGGCCGGCCTCGTCGCCGACCAGACGGGCCTGTCGATCGAGGAGACGACCGCCGGCCTGACGGCGTTCGCGTCGGCTGGCCTCGTCGGCTCTGACGCGGGCACGTCGTTCAAGAGCATGCTGCAGCGCCTCACCCCGCAGTCGCAGGAAGCGCAGCGGGCGATGGACGAGCTGGGGATCTCGGCCTACGACTCTCAGGGTCAGTTCATCGGCCTGGCCGAGTTCGCCGGGAACCTGCAGAACGCGCTCCGTGATCTGACGCCGGAGCAGCGCAACGCTGCCATGGCGACGATCTTCGGGTCGGATGCTGTGCGTGCGGCCAACGTGCTGTACGAGCAGGGCGAGCCGGGGATCCGGAAGTGGACCGACGCGGTCGACGAGCAGGGGTATGCGGCCGAGCAGGCGCGCATCCGGACGGACAACCTCGTGGGCGACGTCGAGCGGCTGGGCGGGTCTCTCGACACGGCGCTCATCCAGTCCGGCTCAGGTGCCAACGCGGTCCTGCGGGAGATGGCGCAGGGTGCCGAGTCAGCGGTCGACGCCATCGGCGGGATGCCTGAGCCGATCCTGTCGGCGACGACTCTCCTGGTCGGCGCTGGCGGCCTCACAACGCTGGGTATCGGCGGGCTGGGCAAGCTCGTGACGAGCGTGCACGAGACGAAGGCCGCGGTTCAGGGGCTCGGGATCTCGATGAAGGCGGCGGGTGCGCTCGCTGGTGGGCTCGCGGCGGTCATCACGGTCGGGACCCTGGCGTTCGCCAACTGGGCGAAGAACGCGGCGGAGGCTCGAGCCAGGGCGGACGAGTACCTTGACACGCTCGACGGCGCGGGCAACCAGACCGAGGCGACAGTCCGAAAGATCAACAGCGCTCTATCGAAGATGGAGTTTGGGCAGTCCGTCGGTGAGCGGCTGTTCGGCGAGAACCCGGTCGCGCTGATCGACTTCGCCAATGAGCTCGGCATCGCCACTGACGACCTCACGGGCTACGTCCTGGGCGAGCGGGACGCGATTGTGCGCGTGACGGCCGCGCGGCGTGAGTACCTGGACACCTTTGGCGCGCCGGAGAAGGCCAAGGCGGAGGACCTGATCGGCCTGCTCGACCGTGAGGCCGCTGGGCTGAGCGCGGCCGAGAAGGAGGCTGTCCGCAAGGCTCGGGCGGATGAGGCGGCGGGCGTGGCTTCTGATGGCGCCGCCTCGGCAGTGGAGCGGTATGCCGACGCGCAGCGCGCTGGGACGCAGACCACCGAGCAGTACACCGACGCACTCAAGGAGCTCGTCGAGGCTCAGCAGGAGGCTGCCGGCGTGGTCCTGTCGCTTCGGGACGCGGAGCGGCAGTTCGAGCAGTCGGTGGCTGACGCCGACGCCGCACTCAAGGAGAACGGGGCGACGCTCGACATCACCACGGAGAAGGGCCGCGCGAACCAGGCGGCTCTCGATGACGTGGCGTCGGCTGGCTGGGATGTCATCGCATCGATGCGTGAGAACGGGTCGACGCAGGAGGATCTGCAGGCGCAGATGCAGACCACGCGTGACCGGTTCCTGTCGGTCGCGGGTCAGATGGGCATGACGTCTGACGAGGCGCACCGCCTGGCGGATGAGCTCGGGCTGATCCCCGCGGACGTGAGCGTGGAGGTCGCGGTCAAGGGCCTGTCTGACGCGCTGTCGCGGCTCGGCGTGCTCGACCAGACGCTGAACAGCATCGACGGCAAGACGGTGACGGCGTCGGTGGCGATCAAGCAGTACGGGCAGGCGGCGATGGCTACCGGTGGGCCTGTGGGTGACCCCTTCGGTGTGCTGGGGTACGCGACTGGTGGTGCGACGCGGGGCTTCCCGGGTGGTGGCGGCGTGCATGGTCCTGGCACGGGCACGTCGGACTCGATCCCGGCGTGGCTGTCGAACGGCGAGTGGGTCATCAAGGCGGCGAGTGTCGCCAAGTACGGCTCGGCGTTCATGGCTGCGGTCAACGCGGGGACGTACCGGCCTGCGCCTGGGTTCGCGGACGGCGGGCATGTGCGGCAGTACGCATCTAGCCCGTCGGCCACTCAGGCGCCTGTCGTGGTCCAGGTCCCCGGCTCGCCGCGGGATGGTGCGCCGCTGATCGGGAGCATGGTGGTCGCGGATCCCCGGGCGGCGGTCAAGGAGTTCGAGGCGGCCTGGCAGCGGCAGACGGCGGGGAGGTCGCGGTGACGCTCTCGTGCACGACTGTCGAGTGGCGGGGGCTCACGCTCTCGTCTGACCGTGGCTCCCCGTTTGGCGTCAGGTCGCTGCGTGGCTGGGATGAACTGCCCGCCTCGCGCGGGGACTCGCCCGGCCGCCCGCTCGCTCACGGGGGCTTCGACACCCCCGTGTGGTCCGATGAGCGGATCGTCACCCTGGGCGGGCAGATCGTGTCGCCTGACCGGGATGCGCTGCTGGCTGAGCTCTCGAGCGTGATGACGTGGGCTCCGGGTGGCGGGTCGGGTGAGGATCTGCGGATCACTAGGGCTGGTCGGACGCTGACGGCGACGGCGAGGCTCACGGCGTTCCAGACGCCCACGGATCTCGACTGGGCCGTGGGCGTCGTGCCGTTCGTCATCGAGTGGCGAGCGGCTGACCCTCTCCGCTACGGCGACACCATCAACGAGAGCACCAGCTTCCCCTTCGCCGCGGGCGGTCTCGAGTTCCCGCTCTTCACGGATGGCGTCACTGACACGGGCTACCTCGAGTTCGGCGCTCAGGGCTCCACAGGCCGGGTGACGGTGACGAACATCGGCACCGCGGCGACCTCTCCGCAGTTCGAGGTGACGGGCCCCACGCCGCCCTTCTCGATCGTGCATGTGGAGTCGGGGCGGCGGTTGTCGTTCGCGCAGTCGGTGGCTGCTGGTGATCGTCTGCTGATCGATTCGGCGACGGGTCTGGTGGTCCTCAACGGCGGCGATGTCGACTACAGCGGCATGCTCACGCGCGCCGAGTGGTCGCCTGTGGGTCCGGGTGAGTCGGCGTCGTTTGCGTTCATCCCTGATGGTCCGTTCGCTGACGGCACGCTCACTGTCATCTTCCGACCCGCTTGGTGGTGACGCGTGTACAGCATCATCCTGGGTGAGCTGCGGACGGGTCGGCGGCTGGTGGCGGTGCCGGTGGCTGCTGCGGACTGGTCGATCTCGGCCGGTGGTGCGGGGTCGATCTCGGCGTCCATCCCGCTGACGGCCGCCGAGTTCCAGCGTCTCGAGCGCACGGTGTCCCCTGCTCCGGCGGGTGTGGTGCGGTGGCGTCCTGGTCGCGGTCAGCGGTCGGACATCCGTGTGGCGACTGAGCCGACGCGGGTTTTCATGGCGGTCGTGGCTGGTGAGCGGGTCATCGAGGCGGGTCCGGTGTGGCAGCGCTCGATGGATCGGGCGTCGGGCCGCTTGGAGGTCCGTGCGACTGGGCTGCGGGCGGCCTTCGATCACCGGCTGCTGCTGTCGCATCAGATCGCGTGGGGTACGGCTGGTGCGGTGGCGTCGTCGTCGCTGTCCTGGTCGGGTCTGTCGCTGGGGACGATCGCCAAGCGCCTGGTGCAGGCGGCTCTCGCGCACACTGGCGGTGACCTGCCGATCGTGCTGCCGCCGGATGAGGCGGGCGGGCATGAGCGCACGTACCCGGGGTCTGACCTGGCGACGGTGGAGCAGCGTCTTCGTGAGCTGTCCGAGGTCCAGGGTGGCCCCGAGGTGGCGTTCGATCCGCGCATGACTGCCGATCGCATGGGCATCGAGTGGGTGATGCGCGTGGGCACGGCGGCTGATCCGACATTGCACCAGGCGGGCATCGACTGGGCGCTCGACACGTCGGCCCCGCGCGGCTCTGTCGCGGACTTCTCGGTGACGGAGGATGCGTCGTCGGCGGCTGTGCGTGCGTTCGCCAAGGGCTCGGGCACGGACGAGGCCACGCTGATCTCACGCCCTGCGACGCGACCGGACCTGATCGCTGCGGGCTACCCGCTGCTCGAGTCGGCGCGGTCGTACTCGTCGGTGATCGAGCAGGCCACGATCGATGGTCACGCTGCGGCGGACCTCGAGGGTAACGACAGGCCGTGGCAGACGTGGTCGCTGCGTGTGCATGCGGACGAGCGTGTGGGTCAGTACCGCCCGGGTGACTGGTGGTCGATCCGGGTGGGTGAGGACATGGTGCTGCTCGACCCGGGGATGTACCGGACTCGTCTGGCGTCGATGAAGGGCTCGGTCGGGTCCGCGTTCGTGGATCTGAGCATGGTTCCGACGGAGGTGGCGGGGTGACGAGCCTGCAGGGTCCGGGTCGGCAGAACGACCCGTCAGCGTTCGCGGACCTCGCTCAGCAGCTGCAGCGGATCCGCGGCGAGCTCAACGACGTCGGGTCCGCGATCCTGCGGTCGGCTGGGATCCGGGTCACTCCGGAGTCGATGACGATCGAGCGGACCCTTGAGGTTCTGGGGTCGCTCGACGTCAGCGGCGACGCGACGTTCTCCGGTGACATGCGCATCGAGGGCACTCTGTCGTTGCCGGCGGGGATCATCGACAACGAGGCGCTCTCGAACCCCATCGAGTTCGTTGATGCGGCGGGGAACAGCGCTGGGATTGGCTACGGGACGACGTTCGCAGCGCATGGCGTTTGCACCCTGCCGATCCCCGCCGGATTCACCAAGTTCACATTCTCGGGCTCGTCCGTCGCACGTTGCTACAACTCTTCGGGGGCGACGGTCTACCTGTACGTGCAGACGTACTCGAAGGTCGTTGGCGCGGCGGAGTCATGGGGCGCGACGTGCCAGGACACGATCGCCAACGGGTTCCAGTCGACGGTCGCGGCACCCCACAGCGTGACCCACCTCATCCCGCCGGGCGCGACTCAGGTGCAGGTGTGGGCCAGTGTCCGGACCACTGCTCCGGTCGGCGCGGACGCGACGAACTTCGCAGGCATCGAAGGGGTCGCCCTCTTTAGCCGGTAGGGCCAGAGGGGAAGCCGCCGTCGTTGGGCGGCGGCGGGACTCCGAGGTCGAGGTCACGCGGGGGAACGGCGTTGTCGCCGGACCGAGGCGCGGGGGGCTCGGCCGCGGGGGGCTCGACGGGCTCCGGCTCGGGCGCGGGCTCGACCGGTGCGGGCTCGACGGGCGCGGGCTCCTCGATGACGGGCTCGGGAGTCACGACAGCCTCCGGGGTCGGCTCGGGGGTGGGCGTCACGGTCGGCGTCGCCTCCACGGTCGGGGTGGGCGTCGGCTCGCTCTCGGGCGATTCCTGAGCGTTTGCCAGTGCCGCGGCGGACAGACCGCCTGCGAGTACGACGAGTGTTACGGCCGATCCAATGATGGCCCCCTTGATCTGCATGGCTCGAATGTTACTTGGGCTCACCCGTTTGTGGTATAGGCCCGCCCTCTCTTCACCCTTTGGAGGCGCACATGGCCGGTCGTCGTGGGCTTTTTGTCCGAAAGGACGCCAGTGCGGGGACCTCTCCGCAGGACGCACGCCTGGCACTGGCGGGCCTCGTGGCTCCCGCTGGGGACCTGGGCGTCACTCCCGGGGTCCTGTCCGGGTGCGCCGTCAGTGGCACATCGGGGTGGACGTACACCGTCAGCGCCGGGCACGTGGTCCTGACACGCGGGGCCAGCGACGGGGCGGTGCTCGCGTCCATCGATGGGACGACGCCGACGCCTGCGGTGGCTGCTGCGCCTGCGTCCGGGTCGCGCTGGGACCTGATCTGGGTCCGTCAGCGTGACGTGGACTCCGGCGACGCTGACTCCCAGGTCCAGGTCGGTGTCACATCGGGCAGCTCGAGCGGGTCGCCGTCGCGGCCCACCGGCTCGGTGCCTGCTGGTGCGCTGGTCCTGGCGGAGGCTCGTGTGTCTGCGGGCGCGACGCAGACGTCGCACGCCTCGGTGACGATCACCCCGGTTGCGGCGCGGTCGGCTGCTCGTGGTGGCATCGTCCCGGCGGCGAACGCGGCATCCCGGGAGGCGGTCGCTGCGGCGCACACTCCGACACCGAGCAGCCCGCTGTACGTGCACCAGGTCGACACGCGGACGCTGTGGATGTACGACGGCGCCACGCAGGGCAGCCGTGTGGCAGCGCCGATCGCTGAGCCGCGCGTGGCGACCATCGGTGCCACAGGCGTCGGGCCCGTCGACACCAAGAACGCCGAGGTCACCGACTTCGTCATTCCTCCGGGTCCGAATCACCTGGTGAAGATGACGTGGACGGCGTTCATGTACAACGGCGGCAACACGGGCGCGGTCAACATCAAGTTCCGCGTGGACGGCACATTCGTCGGGACGATGAACTACTCGTACGGCGGCAACCACGGTGACCGGCGCGTGATCGATGGTCTCACCAAGGTCGTGTCGGTCGCTCCTGGCGCGCACTCGCTGTCGGTGTGGAGCGGGGCGGGCGCTGCGAGCGTGGGCTACGACGGCCAGTTCATCAACGAGCTCTCGGTCACGGATCTCGGCCCGGTGACCTCCTGATGGCGTGGATCCGTCCCGCCGGTGCAGGCGCGCGCTTCACGTCCGACTACGGCCCCCGCTCGTCCCCTGGCGGCGTCGGCTCGACGTGGCACCGCGGCATCGACCTCGCGCCCCAGCGCGCTGGGGCGCTCGGCTTCCCTGTGCTCGCCGCGACCGACGGCACCGTGCTCGCCTCGGGGTACTCCACCGTCCGCGGGTACTGGCTCGTGCAGCGGTGCACTGACGGCTCGGCGCTGCGGTACCAGCACTTCGCGGGCCCGACGGTCGGTGCTGGTGCGTCGCTGCGGGCCGGGCAGGTGCTCGGTGCGATGGGCGCGACGGGTGCGGCGACCGGTCCACACCTGCACCTCGAGTGCTTCGAGGCTGGCGTGTCGTGGTCGACGTCCACCAGCGCGGTTGACCCCGAGCCGTTCTTCCGGGCTCGCGGCGTGAACCTGCGCAGCAGCGCGACCACCGTCAGCAACCCCGGCAGCTCCGGCGGCGGCATCACGCTCCCCGACATCATCACCGCGCCCATCCCGGGCATCGACCAGGAGGACGACATGCCGTACAGCGAGCAGGACCTCAAGCGCATCACGGCAGTGACTCTGGCGGAGAACCTTCCTCGGCTGCTGGCGGAGGCGCTGCCCACGCTGATCGCCGAGACTCTGCGCTCGAACCTCGGCGACGGCGGTCCTGGCCGAGTGGGTGCGCCGTGGTGGGTCGACTCGTCCGACCGCCGCACCGCCGAGACGCTGCGGAAGAACATCGGTGACATCGCGGCGGCGAACCCCTCTTCGTGGTGGGCCGTCGCGATGCGCTCCCTGCTGTCCGGTGCGCGAGTCGACGAGCAGGCCCTGGCGCAGTCGGTGACCACGGCTCTCGTCCCGGCGGTCGTGTCGGCGCTGGCCGATGAGACGGACCTCACTGAGGCGCAGGTCGAGGCCGCCACTGAGCGTGTCCTGCGGCGGGTCCTCGGCGGGCTCGGCTGATGCCACATCGTCACCGCCACGAGCGGACCCCCGACACGGTGACCCTGCTGTCGGCGAGTGCCGCCGGTGGGGTCGTGATGCTCGCGGCGGACACGCACCCGCCGGCGCTCATAGCCACGGCGGGGTCGTCGGCGTCCGTCCTGTGGGCGGCCGTCTTCACCGTGGCCGCTGCGGTGTCGCTCATCGGCGTCCTGACGCACGCACCGGTGGGCTGGGCTGTGGAGCTCGGCGGGCGTGTGCCTCTAGGGCTGACGGCTGGCGGGTACTCGGTGGTCTTGGTGCGGCACTCGGACACGGTGGGTGTGGCCCTGGTGGCGGCGATCATCGGCGCTGTCGGGGTCGCGTCTCTGATCCGCGCGGGCGTCCTGATGGTGCGGCTCTACCGGTACCACCGGGCGGTGCACAGCCAGGGAGGGGCGCTGTGAGCGCAATCCAGTGGCTGTCGGCGATCAGCGGCACCCTGGGCGCGATCGTGGGTAGCGGTGGCCTGGTCCTGATCTTCCGGGCTCGTGCTCAGAATCGCCGCGACCACGACGAGGGTGCTGCCGTCCTGCGTGCGGCAAACACCGAGGAGTGGGACCGCCTGGTGCAGGCGCTCCACGAGACGCAGATCAAGCCGCTGCTCGAGCGGCTGGGCAAGCAGGACGAACGCCTCGACGCGCAGGACCGCAAGATCGCGCAGATGGATGAGGAGATCCAGACGTGGCGGTCGCGGTACTGGTCGGCGATCGAGCATGTGCGGCGCCTGACGATGTGGATCACCCGGCACATGCCGGATGGGATCCCGGCGCCTCCTATCCCCCCGGCGAGCATCGCCGACGACCTCTGAGGAGACCCCATGTCCGTGTTCACTCGCCGCTTCTGGATCGCTTCGCTCGAGCGTGCCGTGAAGTCCGCCGCCCAGGCCGCGATCCTCGTCCTCGGTGCCGACCAGCTCAACGTCCTGGCGGTCGCGTGGCCCGAGGTCGGTGGTTTCGCTGCCGGCGGCTTCGTCCTGTCGCTGCTGACGTCGATCGGCTCGGACGCGATCACTCGCAGTGACGGCCCGTCGCTGGCGAACGAGATCGCTGTGGGCAAGCACGCCCGCTGAGTCACCCCCGCACACCCCCCGGCACCACCGACTGAGGAGTCAAGATGCCCCTCCCCTCTTATGTCCCTGTGCGGTCGGTGTCCGTGGGGGGTGCGACTGTCCTTGAGTCGGCGGCCCTGCTGCGGGTGCAGGTGACCGTGACCGCGAGCCGTCCGCTGGTGTGGGCGGCGACTGGCTACCGGTTCGAGAACGTGGGCACGCAGTCGACGTCTGAGCCTGGCAGCGAGGTGGTGCTGACTCTGCCGCGCACTGACGTCCAGGGCTGGAAGGACGGCCGCAGCGGCGCGATCCTCGATGTGTCGGCGGAGGGTGCGTACAGCCACCGGTACATCGCGCAGGTCCGCTACCTCGACGAGGCCGGGCGGTCGATCGGCGTCCCCTTCACCATCGGTCCTTTCGTCCTGCCCGAGGGTGATGGCGTGCTGGACCTCGACACCACGGTCCCGGCGTCCACGGTCGCGGGTGACGCGGTGTCGGTGCCGGACTCGTGGGGTGCGGACGTGGTGGCGGCGCGGGCTGCGGCTGAGGCTGCTGAGGCGGCGCTGGCGTCCATCGGCCAGGCCACCGTCGCCCCCGAGCCGCAGACCGTGGCGCGGCGCACCGGCGCGGGCACGCTCAAGACCGCGGCGCCCGTGGATGACGACGACGCTGTGAGCCTGGGTGTCGCGCGCGACTCGTTCGCGCCCACCACCCTGGTGCGAGACATCCGGGGCTTCCTTCTCCCCGGAGAGACGCTCGACCCCACCGGGCAGGTCGACATGAGCGCGATCCTGCAGCGGGCATGGGACACGCTCGCCGTCGAGTACGCCGCACAGACACCCACGCTCGGCCGGAAGCTGCCGTACCAGGTCAGTTTCCCCGCGGGGCGATTCAAGGCCACCGACATCAACGTGCTCTACAAGTCCGGCGTGGGGATCGTTGGGCAGGGGCCCGCACAGACCACGTTCCTGCCCTTCGGCAACACAGCCTTCCTGCACGGGTTCACCGGAGACGAGTGGGTCGAGGGCCAGTACCACGACGACCTGGTGTTCACCGGCTTCACGGTGGACTGCGCGAACCAGAGTAGTGGCGGCTACAACCACGCCATGAAGGGCATGTTCATCCAGCACATGCGCCGCGCCCGCTGGGAGAGGGTCCACATTCACAACTCGTGGGCCACCGGCTTCGGGTGCGACTTCCTCGAAGACTCGGTCCTCGTGGACTGCGTCGCGTCGAACGCCGGTCGCGGCGTCCCCCCGAACCGCAACGGCACAGGCGCGGGCTTCGGCATCGGCAACGGCGGCGCACCCAACGAGTCCGTCACGCTCATCAACTGCCTGTCGTTCAACAACTACTCCCACGGGTTCTTCATCGAGCACCTGAACCGACCTGAGGCGCTGTACAGCTCGCGCGGCTTCTCGATGGTCGGGTGCATCGGCAAGCGGAACTGGCACGGCCTGTTCGAGGCCGGCGGCAACGGGTCCACGTACACGGGCTGCCACTTCGTGGACAACGAGTACGCGGGCGTGATCCTGCGCGGCACCGGCGCGTCCAAGGGTGGCGGCAAGGACGTGCTCATCTCGGGCGGGACGATCTCAGGCAACGGTGCACAGGCCGGAGGCGGTGTCATCCTGCGGGATGTCGCTGAGGGCGGCCTGACGCTCTCCGACGTGCTGATCTTCGACAACGCTGGCCCTGGTGTGTGGGCTCCCACGGGTGCACTCGTGGGCACTGGCATCACCGTCAAGGGGTGCAAGATCAAGAACAACGCCGGTGCCGGCATCCGGCTCGATGTCGCCGCGGTCGACCTCAGTGTCGTCGGGAACGAGATCCTCGGGAACGCCGGTGACGGGGTCAGGCTCGCCGCGTCTACGGGTCGCCTCCGGGTGGTCGACAATGTCGCGCGGCGCAACGCAGGCTACGGGCTCGCCCTCGCGGGCGCCGCCGAGTACGCCTCTGGTCGCCCCCGCATCACGGGGAACCGCTTCGTGGAGAACGTCGCCGGCGGCCTGCTCAACGAGCAGGCCGTCGACAACAGCGCCGACATCCGCGACAACATCACCACCGCAACCCCGACCAACCTCCTGAGTGACCCCTCGTTCGAGACCACGACAACCGGGGCAACCTCCCTCAACGCGACCTTGACACGACCGAACGTCGGGGCCGCCGCACACAGCGGCTCCTACGTGTTGCGTGGGACCTACAGCGGGACCGGGGGTAGCGGGTACGGCGTCATCACCACGACTGGCGCGGTCACCGGTGGGGTGGTCGTGCGCGGCGTCGCATGGGTCAAGGCGCTCCCCGGCCGCGTGATCTACCCCACCCTCAACACAGGGTCGCCCAGCCTGCAGATCATCGGGGCCAAGCAGATCGCCACCGGTGGGTGGCAGCGCATCGAGATCGAGGGGGTTGTGTCTGCGGGCAAGACCACGGCCCGCGTCGGCTGCTACGTCGACACGAACGCGGCCATCACCACCGGCGAGGTCATCGACATGGACGACGTCGAACTCATGATCGTGGCCTAACCCACCACCACGAACGCCCCTCCTGACCCACGCCGGGTCGGGAGGGGCGTTTCGTCATGCCCGCACACTGGCCCCATGGACAACACCCGCCCAGCCCTCGAAGGCGTCGAGCACCCACCCAACGTGCTCCCCGTGCCACCAGGCGACCACCGCGACGTCGACCACCCCATCCCCGTGCACGTGCGCATCGAGTGGACCAGCGGCGACGAATGGATCGACGGCCTCGCGCTCGAGTGGACCCGGGACCTCGTGCGCGTCGCCACCAGGGAGCAGCGGCTACACCCGCGGGTGGTGTGGGTGAGGGCTGGGGATGTGCGGCGGGGCTAGCACTCAGCCCCTGTGAGCCCATCACTGTAGGAGCAGCCCTGCGCCGCCGGACCACCACACTGCGAGAGCGCGTACATCCCGCCGTACAGCAGCGCCACCGCGCCGACGATCCGCAGAAACTCGTCCATCCGGCTCGGCTTCTTCTCGTCACTCACGGCTGGCTCCTCACGCCACCTCGACCGCCCCGGCATGAGCCACCCAGCGGGCCACGGTCGACTTGCTGACGCCGAGAGTGGCCGCAATCGCCCGATGTGACAACCCCTCGACCTCCCGCAGCCGCCGCGCCTCAGCCACCTGATCCACCTGCTGTCCCGGCTCGTCCCACACCTGGACCACCCCGGGACGCGCGATAGCCAGATCCGCCACCGTGTGAGTCGCAGCCAGGACACCCAGGGGCGCGAGGGCAGCCAGGCCGGCACCGACGAGGGTGCGCCAGTCCTGGACGTCGCCCGTGCCGAGGACGTGCGCGGCGTTCGCCCCGACCGACACGAGGGTGAACGTCCCGAGCGCGGCCCACGAGAACCGCGTGCTCTCACCCCGCGCGCGCTGCACCAGGATCGCCAGGGTGTAGGCCAGGAGTGCGCCATCCACGAACACGGGGACCGCCCACCGCAGCCACCGGGGCAGCTCGGCCCACTCAGCGACCGCGACCAGGCCGGCGAAGGAGACGGCGAAGGAGACAGCGCCGAGAGTGCCGACGAGGGCGACTGTGGTGACGACGACCGCGCGGGTGTCCGGGTCGATGCGGGACGCTCGAGCCTCAGGCATCGGACGCCGCGCTCACGATCTCGACGCCCGGGACACGCTCGGCAGCCCGGTAGACGACGTGCCGCCACCACCGGGCAGGCAGGTGGGACATGTCCGGCCGTGCCGCATGCATCTCCTCATCGGTGCGGTACACCAGCACAGCCACGTCGGAAGCGTCCTGCAGCGCCGCGACGACCTCCTCGACAGCGCCCCTCGTGTACTCCTCGATGACCTCGACCTCCCCGCCGACGCGCCGCGGGATCGGCTCCCGGCCCGCCTCCCACGCCCGCAGCGTCCGCGGGTTGACCGACAGCATCGCCGCCAGGTGGTCTCCCGTCAGGCCCAGCGCCTCACGGATCGTCTGCAACTCGCCCGGGTCCATGCGGCGCTTCTGCTCGCCCTCGTCCATGTCGTCCTCCTGGTAGTCGAGCGCCCCGCCCCTCGTGGCGAGGGGCGGGGCGTCGTGTCGTTGGGGTCAGGCGCGGGCGGCCATCTCCTCGGGGTAGTCCGCCTTGATAGACGCGAGGCTGCGGTCCTCGTCGGTGTAGTCACCCTCGACGGAGGCGATGAACTCGACCTGCGCGTCGGTGTAGGACTGGAGCTCGACGACGTTGAAGAACTTGGTGCTGCGCATGATGGCCTCCGTCTGGCCCGGTGGTCTGGGGCTGTTCCCCTGACCTCGTGACACTCACTCTACCTCCTAGTTTAGGAGGTGCGCCAGTACGCGACCGGGTGAAGAACCGACCCTCACCCACCCCCGCTCACGGCGCGATCTGTCGCCGCGTCGCCTGGTCCATGACCTCGACCGCCGCAAGCTGCGCGTCGGTCAGCAGATGCGCGTAGACCTTCGACGTCGTCGACAGCGACTCATGCCCGAGCCGGTGCTGCACCACCTGAGGAGCCACACCCTTGCCCAGGAGCCACGACGCGGACGTGTGCCGCAGACCGTGCGGCGTCACATGCTTCGTGATGCCCGCCCGCTTGAGCGCCGGCTGCCACACCCTGTTCCGGAAGTGCTGGGCGTACACCCTGCCACCCTCAGGCGCCGTGAAGACGAGCGCGTCAGCCTCCCTGCCCTCGGCGAGCGGGCGCAGAGCCTCCGTCAGGGCGGGCCCCATGACGACCGTCCGCACCCCACGGCGGGTCTTCGTGGTGCCGAGGTAGCGCGAGTCCCGCTCACCCTTCTTCCATGCCCGCCGCAGGCGCACCGTGCCCGCGCCGAGGTCGATGTCCTTCACCATGACGGCCGACGCCTCACCGATGCGCGCCCCGATCACGAGCAGGAAGAGCGCGAGAGGCCGCCAGTGCTCGGGCAGGGCGTCGTACATCCGGTCCCACTCGTCGGCGGTGAAGACCTCCATCTCGTGCTCTTCCTCGTCCGACGGGAGCGACATGCCCTTGGCGACGTTGCGCGGGATGAGCTCGGCCTCGACGGCTGCCTGCAGCACGGACGACAGCAGCCCGTGCGCGTTCCTGAGGGTCTTCTGGGACACCAGCACCTTGGGCGGCTCCGGGAGGCCAGCATCGCGCGCCTTCTCCCGCGCCTTCACCGAGCGCGACGTCTCCTGCTCGCGCTGCCAGGCGACCCACCGAGTGACCGAGTCGCGGGTGATGGCGTCGAGCGCGAGGCCGCCGAGGTGCGGCAGCCACGTGCGCTCAGCCTCCCGGTAGTACCCGTAGACCGTGCCGCCCGCCGCGTAGGACGCGACCGCCTCGAGGTGCTTGTCGAACCACGTGCGCAGCGTCGGCATCGTGCGGGCGCTGTCCTCGCCCTGACGGCGGGTCGCGCGCGCCGCGTCACCGCCGGCGGACTCGACGAGGTCCGCGAACTTCCGCGCCTCGCGGTACGCGCGCTCCCCGTCAGGATCGTTGTCGAACGGGCCGAACGTCTCCTTGACGGGGTTCGCGTGCCCGCGGACACGGAAGCGGACATGCCAGGAGATGGCGCCGCCTTTGGCCCGGTACGGCTGCGGATTGGGTGCCATTGCGGCCTCCTGCAGGCTTCCGTGTGTCCTCGGGGTGTGTCCACGGGGATCAATGTTCGATCCCCGTGGACGTTCTCCCAGGTCAGGAGCCTACTGCTATGGGGTGGCTAACGGGACTTGAACCCGCGACCCCCTGGACCACAACCAGGTGCTCTACCTACTGAGCTATAGCCACCGCGGTGCCGGTCCGGCCGTTCCCCGGAGGGAGCGGTCCTGCGGCACCTGGTCCGACGCGAGCGCCGGGCCGACGACGAGTGTAGCGGGTACCGGGGCTGTGGTCGTCACGCGACGCCGCGGTGGACCGCGGGACGCGTGACGGACGCGTCACAGTCGGGCGCGCACCGCGTCCGCGAACCGCTCCACGGCCCCCGGGGCGTGCTCGAAGAACAGGGACGGCTCGGCGAGCTCGACCTCGAGGACGACCGGCTGGTTCTCGTCGTCGGGGATGAGGTCGACGCGGGTGTAGAGCAGGGGCGCACGGTCGGGGAAGATCTTGCCCAGCTCCGAGACGACCATGTCGGCCACGGCACGCTCCTGCTCGGTGGCGTCGCGGGCGGCCAGGACCCGCTCGCGGAACAGGACGCCCTCCTTCTCCCCCGCCCGGTACGGACCCTCGAGCAGCGGCTCCTTGCGCACGCAGTGGCTGAACTCGCCGTCCACGTACACCAGCGCGCTCTCACCCTGGGTGTCGACCTGCGTGAGGTAGCGCTGCAGCATGACGCGCCGGCCCACGGCGAGCAGGTTCTTGGCGTGCGTGATGGCCAGCGAGCGCGACGGTGTGACCCCCGCGTCGTACCGGCCCGTGTCGCGCGAGCCCGCGCTGACGGTGGGCTTGATCACGAAGTCACCGAACGCCGGGAACCGCGTGTGGATGGCGCGCGCGTTGAGGTTGCGCTCCGGGTCGAGCCAGATGGTGGGGACGATCGGGACGCCGCGCTGCTCCAGGTCCCGCAGGTACGCCTTGTCGATGTTCCAGGCGACGACGTCCGCCGGGTTGAACAGCGTGGAGGTGCGCTCCACGCGCCGCGTCCAGTCGGCGAACTGGGCGGGGCGGTCCGTGTAGTCCCACGTCGAGCGGATGAGGACGTGCGGGTAGGCGGCCCAGTCGACCGTCGGGTCGTCCCACACCACGACGTCCGTGGGGACGCCCCGCGCAGCGAGCGCGTCGCGCAGCGGCAGGTCGTCCGGGTCGAGGTCCGGCAGCTGGGCGCAGGTCGCGAGGGCGAGGCGTGCGGTGGATTCGCTCACGTCCGCACTGTACCCACGCCGTGTGACGCGCACGCGCCGGGCGTGTGACCGTCCGGGGACGTCGCGACGGGCGCGTCGGCGCACGGCCCCGCACCGGCTCAGGCCTCGGCGTCCTCCCGTGCGGTCAGCCGGTGCAGCGCCCGCACGACGCTGCCCGGCGAGGTGGTGCCCACCGCGCGGCCGTCGGCGTCGAGCACGTCCAGCCGGCCGCCGTCCGCGGCGTCGGCGACGTCGGTCAGGGCGGCGACGACGTCCCCGAGCTCGGCGCCCAGCCGCACCGTGGGCCGCACCCGCGGCCCCGCAGCTCCCTGCCCCGTGCCCTCCGGCGCGCCCTCCTCGTCCAGGTCGGTGGCCTCGAGCCGGCCGAGAGCCAGCAGGCGCGCGGTCCGGCCGCGGCCCACCAGGTCCGCGACGGCCGGGGACGCCGGCCGGGCGACGACGTCGAGCGGGGGCGCGAGCTGCTCGACGCGCGCACCGCGGCTGAGGACGACGACGCGGTCCGCCATGCGGACCGCCTCGTCGATGTCGTGCGTGACCATCATCACGGTGGTCCCCAGCTCCCGCTGGAGCCGGGCGAACTCCTGCTGCAGCCGCGCCCGGCCGACGGGGTCGACCGCACCGAACGGCTCGTCCATCAGCAGCACGGGCGGGTCGGTGGCCAGGGCGCGGGCGACGCCGACGCGCTGCCGCTCACCGCCGGACAGCTCGTGCGGCCAGCGCCGCGCGTACCGCTGCGGGTCGAGCCCCACGAGGGTCAGCAGCTCGTCGACCCGCTCGCGCGCGCGCCGCCGGTCCCACCCGAGGAGCCTCGGCACGGTCGCGACGTTCTGCGCCACCGTGCGGTGCGGGAAGAGCCCGACGTTCTGGATGACGTACCCGATGCGGCGGCGCAGCGCGACGGGGTCCACGTCGGTGACGTCCTCCCCGCCCAGCACGATGCGTCCGGAGGTGGGCTCCACCAGGCGGTTCGCCATCCGCAGCGTCGTGGACTTCCCGCAGCCCGACGGCCCGACGAGCACGAGCAGCTCACCCTCGCGCACCTCGAGGGTGAGGTCGTCGACGGCGACGGACCCCGCGTACTCCTTGCGGACGGCGTCGAACCGGATGGCGGCGTCCGGCGACGCGGCGGGCACGGCCGGCCCGCGGGTCGGCCCGGTACGCGCGGACGTGGTCACGGGCAGCGACGCTAGCGGCACGCACCGACACCCGCGAGCCGCCGGACCGCCCGCTCGCGGGTGTCGGAGGTCGTCAGTAGGTTCGGGCCCATGCCGACCGCGCAGGTGCTGGCGACCGCCACCAACCCGTGGTTCTCGTGGGAGTACCTCGAGCGCAACGGGAGCGACGTGCTGCGCTACACCCAGCAGCACGCGTCGCTGACCGCCGAGGCCGTGCTCATCGCCCTGGTCGTGGCGCTGCCGCTCGCCGCGCTCGCCCACCTGCGCCCCCGCCTGGCCGGACCCGTGCTGGCGACCACCGGCGTGCTCTACACGGTCCCGTCGCTCGCGCTGTTCGCCCTGCTCGCGCCGGCCACGGGCATCGGGCGCACCACCGTGCTCATCGGGCTGGTCGTGTACGCGCTGCTCGTGCTGGTCCGCAACGTGCTGGTCGGGCTGCAGGGCGTCGACCCGGCCGTCCGGGACGCCGCCCGCGGCATGGGCTACGGGCGGGTGCGGCTGCTCCTGACGGTCGAGCTGCCGCAGGCCGTGCCGGCCGTCGTGACGGGCCTGCGGCTCGCGACCGTCAGCACGGTCGCGCTGGTCACCGTCGGCGTCGTGGTCGGCTACGGCGGGCTCGGCCAGCTGATGTTCCGCGGCTTCCGCAGCGGCTACCACGCCGAGATCATGACGGCCACGGTGCTGTGCCTGGTGCTGGCCCTCGTCGCCGACCTCGCCCTGGCGCTGCTGGGCCGTGTGCTGACGCCGTGGCGGCGCGGCTCGCGCACCCGCCCCGTCGCACGCGACGCCGTCGGCTCGCAGGAGGCCGCATGGACGTCCTGACCGAGGCGCTGCGGTGGCTCAACGACCCGCTCAACTGGACCGGCCGCCAGGGGGTGCTCGCCCTCGCGGGCACGCACCTGGCCATCTCCGGGGTCGCCGTGGCGATCGCCCTGGTGGTGGCCCTGCCCGTGGGGCTGTGGCTCGGCCACCGGGGCCGGGGCGCGACCGTCGGCGTCGTGGTCGCCAACACGACACGTGCGCTGCCCACGCTCGCGCTGCTGACCCTGCTCGCCGCCGCGGGGTGGTTCGGCGGCCCGGCGACTGCCATCGCGTGCGCGGTCTTCGCCGTCCCCCCGATCCTGGCGAACGCCGTCACCGGCGTCGGCGGCGTCGACCCCGACGTGCGGGACGCGGCGCGGGGCCTGGGCATGTCGGGCGTCCGCGCGCTGTGGACCGTCGAGGTGCCGCTCGCCCTGCCGCTGCTCGCCGCCGGCATCCGTACGGGCACCGTGCAGGTGCTCGCGACGGTGCCGCTGGCCGCCCTCGTGGGTGGCACGAGCCTGGGGACGATCGTGGTGAGCGGCTTCGCCACCCAGCGGTACGGCAAGGCACTGGCCGGCGGCATCCTCGTGGCGGCGCTGTGCCTGGTCGTCGAGGGCCTGCTGGCCCTGGTCGAGCGCGCGGTCACCCCGCGCGGCCTGCGCGGGCGGGGCCGCGCCGCGACCGCGGACGAGCGTGCCGACGTCCGCCCGCGCCGCCACCGCGTACCCGCCGCAGCGGGCGCGGTGCCCGGGACCCGCCCAGCCCCCTGATCCCGCCGGCCGACCGCCCGAGGTCGGCCGCTCCCCCGACCGCCGCACCCCGGTGCCCACCCCCTCGACAGGAGACCTCCGATGCGCACCAGCCCGCGCTCCCGCACCCTCGGCGTCCTCGCCGCGCTGACCCTGACGCTCAGCGCCTGCGGCGCACCCGGCTCCGGCGGCGGTCAGGCCGAGACGTCCGCCGCCGGCTCCGACCTGCCCGCCTGCGCGCCCGTCGCGGGCGAGAGCCTGGTCGTGCTCGAGGACGACAAGGGCCTGCAGAACGCCGACAACATCATCCCGGCGGTCAACGCCCAGGTCGCCGCCGACCACCCGGAGGTCGTCGAGCTCCTCGACACCGTCTCGGCCGCGCTCGACACCGACCGGCTCATCGGTCTCAACAAGGCCGTCGACGTCGACCGGCGCACCTCCAGCGAGGTCGCCACGGAGTTCGTCGCCGAGGAGGGCCTGGCGGCGGACGACACGAGCGCCGGCACGGGGACGACGCTGACGGTCGGCGCGGCGAACTTCTCCGAGAGCATCACGCTGGCCGAGATCTACGCCGAGGTGCTGCGCAGCGCCGGCTTCGACGCCCGGGCCCAGACCATCGGTGCCCGCGAGACGTACCTGCCCGCACTGCAGTCCGGTGAGCTCGCCGCGGTCCCGGAGTACGCCGCCACGCTGGCGACGTTCCTCAACGCGCAGGTCAACGGCGCGGACGCACCGACCGTGGCCTCCAGCGACGTGGACGAGACCGTGACCGCCCTGACGCCCCTGGCGGAGGAGAGCGGGATCGTCGTCGGCGAGGCGTCGGCCGCGCAGGACCAGAACGCGTTCGCCGTCACCGGGGAGTTCGCCCAGGAGCACGACCTGCAGACGCTGTCCGACCTCGCCGCCACGTGCGGCGACGTGGTGCTCGCCGGTCCGCCGGAGTGCCCCGAGCGCCCGTTCTGCCAGGTGGGCCTCGAGGAGACGTACGACCTGTCGGTCGGCGAGTTCAAGTCCTACGACTTCGCGCTCATCGGTCAGGCGGTGCGCCAGGGCGATGCGGCGGTGGGGCTCGTGACCTCCTCCGACGGCTCGCTGGCCGCCTCGGACGACTGACGGACCGCCGGAGGCGGCGGGTCAGCGACCCGCCGCCTCCAGCAGCCGCAGCCACACCTCGCTGAGGGTCGGGTACGAGGGCACCGCGTGCCACAGCCGCGCGAGCGGCACCTCCCCGACGACCGCCACGGTCGCCGCGTGCAGCATGTCGGCGACGTCCGGGCCGACGAACGTCGCCCCCACCACCACGTCGTGCGCGCGGTCCACGACGAGCTGCGCCCGACCCGCGTAGTCGGCCGCCGTGACGGTGGCACCGGCGAGGTCGCCCAGCTCGTAGGACAGGACCTCGACGTCCAGCCCGTCCTCGCGCGCCCGCGCCTCGGTCCGCCCGACCCACGCCACCTGGGGCCGGGTGAAGACGACCTGCGGCACCGCCGCCACGTCGGCGGTCGCGCGGTACCGGCTCCACGGCACGGCGGCGGCCTCGGCGGCCCGGGACAGCCCCGCCGGGTCGCCCGCGACCTCGTCCGCACCCCGCGGGTCGAACCGGGCGGCCACGACGTCCCCCACGACCCGGGCGTCGTACTTGCCCTGGTGCGTGGTCGCCGTACGGCCCGTGACGTCGCCCGCCGCGAACAGCCAGCCGCCCTCGACCGCCGTCACCTGCAGCCGGTCGTCCACGGCCAGCGGGTCTCCAGGTCGCAGACCGAGCACCTCGAGCCCCAGGTCGTCGGTGGCCGGCCGGCGACCCGTGGCGACCAGCACCTCGTCGACCGTGAGGACGTCGGTGGCACCCGCCGCGCCGTCGGCGCTCCCGTCCACGGTCAGGTGCACCCCCTCCTCGTCGCGGGACGCGGCCGTCACCGACGCGCCGAACGCGACGCGGACGCCGCGGTCCTGGAGGCTGCGCGCCACGGCGGCGCCAGCGAACGGCTCGGCCGCCGGCAGCAGCCGCCGGCCGCGGACCAGGACGGTGACCTCGCTGCCGAGGTCCGCGAAGGCGGTGGCCATCTCGGTGGCCACGACGCCCCCGCCGACGACGGCGAGCCGCGGGGGCACCCGGTGCGCGGACGTGGCCTCACGGCTGGTCCACGCCCGCACGCCCGCGAACACGTCGGGCACGACGGCCGTCGACCCGGTGGCCACGACCGCCGCGTGGCGGGCGCGCAGGGGGCGGGTGGTCCCGTCTGCCCTCTCGACCGTGAGCGTGCGCGGACCCGTGAACCGCGCGTGCCCCCGCACCAGCGTCAGTCCGGCGCCCTCGACCCACGCGACCTGCCCGGCGTCGTCCCAGTGGGCGGCGACCTCGTCGCGGCGGGCCAGCACGGCCGCGACGTCGAGGACGCCGCTCACCGCGGTGTCCGCGCCGGGCACCGCGCGGGCCGCTGCGAGCGCGTCGCCGGGCCGCAGCAGTGCCTTGGAGGGCATGCAGGCCCAGTAGGAGCACTCCCCGCCGACCAGCGCGGGTTCCACGACGGCGACGCGCAGCCCCGTGCGCGACGCGCGGTCCGCGACGTTCTCCCCCACCGCCCCGGCCCCGAGGACGACCACGTCGAACTCGTCGTCGGAGCCGGCAGGGTAGGAGCCGGCAGGGTAGGAGCCGGCAGGGCGGTCCGCGCCCCCGCCGCCCTGCGGACCGGGGCCTGCGGCCCGTCCGGCCTCGCCCGTGCCGTCCTGCTCCGGGGTCCCGCTCCGCTCGTCGGCCATCACCGCTCCGTCCTCGACAGGTGAGGACATGGTGACGCGCCGGGACGCGACGTGCCCGCCGGGACGCGTCGCCGGGGGTGCGAGCTGCGCCGGGGTCGGGTGTCCGCCCTGGTCCGGGAACGACGCAGCCCCGTCAGGCGGACCTGACGGGGCTGCGTGGCTGGTACGCCCCCTGGGACTCGAACCCAGAACCCGCTGATTAAGAGTCAGCTGCTCTGCCAGTTGAGCTAGAGGCGCGCGGCTGGATGAGATTAGCAGGATCCGGGGGCGGTGGTCGAACCGGAAGGCCCCTGCGGGCCTGCTGTGACCACCCTCACGCGCCGGAGGGCGCGCCGCCGTCCGCGCTCCACCACTCGTCCTCGGGCAGCCCCTCGGCCACGAGCAGCTCCTCGGACGTCTGGCCCGTCGGTGCGAGCAGGTCGACGAGCAGCGTCAGCGGCACGTGCTCGGCCAGCAGCTCCTGGGCGTGCTGCGCCGCGTCGAGCCCAGGGTGCACGACGTTCTCGTCAGGTGCGGGCACGGACCCCTCCGTGCCGGCACCGACCTCGTGGGTCCGGCCCGGGTCGTCCGCCGGGATGCGCTCGTCCATGGTCCTCCTCGTCGCACGCGCGACAGTCGCGGTCCCCCGACCTTCACCCGGACCCTACGACGCGAACCCGGCCGTCACGAAGACACGACGGCGGGTGCGCACGACACGCCGGTCACAGGTACAGGCCGGTGCCCTCACCGGTCGCCCGCGGCTCCGCCACGCCGTGCACGTCCTTCTCCCGCAGCAGCAGGTACGTGCTGCCGGACACCTCCACCTCGGCGCGGTCCTCCGGGTCGAACAGCACACGGTCGCCGACCTTGACCTGACGCACGTGCTCACCGGCCGCCACCACGCTGGCCCACGCCAGGCGCTTGCCCATGGCGGCCGTCGGCGGGATGAGGATCCCGGCGCCCGTGCGACGCTCGGCGGCGTCGGAGTCGAGCTCGACCAGCAGCCGGTCGTTGAGCATGCGCAGGGGCAGGTCACGGCCGGCGCCCTCGCGGGGCGTCTCGTTCGGTGCACTCACGTCGCCGACGCTACCCCGCCGCGATCTAGGCTGGCGTCCGTCGTCCCGCCCCCACGACCCGCAGGAGTGACCGTGCCCCGCCTCGCCGTCGGCGACACCGCCCCCGACCTGACCCTCCCCAGCAGCACCGGCGAGGAGGTGTCGCTGCAGGACCTGCGGGGCCGCTCGGTCGTCGTCTACTTCTACCCCGCGGCCGGCACCCCGGGCTGCACGACGCAGGCCTGCGACTTCCGCGACTCGCTGGCCTCGCTCACCGCCGCCGGGTACGCCGTCCTCGGCGTCTCGCCCGACTCGCCCGAGAAGCTGGCGCGGTTCGCGCAGGACGAGGCGCTGACGTACCCCCTGCTGGCGGACCCCGAGCACCGCGCGCTCGAGGCCTGGGGCGCGTGGGGCGAGAAGACCAGCTACGGACGCACGTCGACCGGCGTCATCCGGTCGACCGTGGTGGTGGACCCCGAGGGCAAGGTCGCGCTCGCGCAGTACAACGTGCGCGCCAAGGGCCACGTCGCCAAGCTGCGGCGGGACCTCGGCATCGACTGACCACCGAGGTGCCCGGGGTCGGCACGTGTCAGACTCTGGGCGCACGCGGGAGTGGTGAAACGGCAGCCACGCCAGGTTTAGGTCCTGGTGCCCGCAAGGGCGTGCGGGTTCGACTCCCGCCTCCCGCACCACGGCGGGGCCGGGGTGTGCGCCCCGGCCCCGCCGCCGGCGTCAGCGGAACGGCAGCCCGATCACGGAGCCCTCGGTCGCCACGGTCGACGGCCCGCTCCCGATGGCGTTCCACAGCGCCACCCGGACGGTGCCGCCGCGCAGGTCGCCCAGCACGCCGGTCGCGCGGTCCAGGCCGACGGCCTGGGTGTAGCGCTCACCGCCGGGCAGCGGGTCGGTCGCGAGGTACCGGTAGACCTCGACCCGGTCCCAGGTCCCGTCTCCCGTCAGGTCGTACTGCACCGACAGGCGGGTGCCGTTGCCCACGTGGGCGCCGGCGTCGACCATCAGGTCGAACGTCGTCGTCCCGCCCGTGGCCCGGGCGGTCAGGCCGGTGGCCTGCAGCACGAGGGCCCCCGGCGGCTCGGCCACGGTGTCGATCCCGCGTGCGGCGGGCACCTGGAGCGAGCCCGCCGGACCCGGGGTCCCGACGAGCGCACCGTCCCGGCCGAGCGCGAACGTCAGGCCGGTGCCCGGGGTGGGCGTCGGGCTCGCGGTCGGACGCGGGGTCCGCGTCGGCGTCGGGCTCTCGGTCGGACGCGGGGTCCGCGTCGGCGTCGGGCTCACCGTCGGACGCGGGGTCCGCGTCGGCGTCGGGCTCACCGTCGGACGCGGGGTCCGCGTCGGCGTCGGGCTCGCCGTCGGACCGGTCGTCGGACCGGCCGTCGGACCGCCCACGGCACCCCCGCCCGACCACGTCCGCGCCCCCGTCGCCACCGTCTTCCCGGCGGGCACGGACACCCGTGTCCCGTCGCTGAACGTCACCGTCCGCGGTGCCGACGTCACGTTGGCGGCGACGTAGGTGCGGGCACCGTCCTTCACGAACACCGCGGACAGCGGGGTGTCCCCGTGCACCGTGGTGTCGAGCGTCCCCAGCGCCGCGAGGTTGGCGATCCAGTGGAACGTGTGCGCCCGCGACTCCCCCTCCTCCACGGGGTAGCCGGGGTTCGCCTGCAGCAGGCGCAGCGCCTCGTCGGGGTCGCCCAGCGCCAGATAGCTCCACAGGATGTCCTGCCAGACCGTGGGCGGGCCACCGTTGGCCTTCACCAGCTCGGCGTAGTTGGACCGGACGTCGTCCGGTCGTGTGCCGAGGTACAGGTGCGAGCCGGTGATGGGCAGCGTGTTGATCCCCTGGATCATCTCGGCCTCGCCGGAGAACCACGTGGAGTACGTGCCGCCGTCGCCCCAGACCATGCCGAGGGTCGAGTGGCCGAACCCGTCCGGGATCGCCTCCGCCCGGTCGAACCAGTACTCCTGGATCGCCGCGGCCTGCGTGGCGTACAGGTACGCGCCCGCGTCCCGCACGGCCGTGTCCCCGGTGGCCTCGCCCCACTGCACGAGGGCTCCGGCGAAGTTCATGCCCTCGGAGCTCGACTCCTGGTTGTTGCCCGCGACGAACGCCCCGTGGCCCGACGCCCAGTCGTGGCCGGCGTACACGTCGAAGTCGCGCAGGTACGGGAACCGGGTCTCGGACCGGTCGTACCCGTTGGCGTCACGGATCAGCAGGTCCACCATGCCGCCGTACTGCCCGTCCGACGCCCACTGCGGGTCGAACCGGGCCAGGGTCGCGGCCGCGGCGACGAAGTACCCGTAGTGGAAGTGGTGGTCGTTCAGCTCGGTGTCCGAGCCGTACGACGCGGGGTACCCGATGAGGGTGCCCCACCGCTCGTCGTAGGCGAAGACCTGCCCGGTCTTGCCGGGCGTGGCCGTGAACCAGTCGGTGAGCGTCGCGCGGACGCGCGCGAGGGTCTCGTCCCGCAGCTGCGTCTCGCCCAGCTGGTCGGCGATCTCGACGATGCGCGTCGCACGCCCCAGGGCCTTGCCGGTCCAGTAGGTGTCGGCCCGCAGGATCGGCAGCGGGTCGGCGGCCACCTCGGCCAGCAGCCCGTCCAGCGTCGCGCGGGCCGCGCCGGTCGACGTGGCGACGGCCGGCACCTCGGGCAGGACGCCCGTGAACGGCGTGGCGGTGGTGAAGGAGGCGGTGCCCGCGTAGGCCGTCATGGCCCCGCGCGGGCTGGGGTAGGTGGCGTCGAGCTCGTCACCGTCGACGGCCGTGACGTACCGCTGCTGGTGGGGGTACAGCGCCACGAGCGCGCCCGTCGCGCCGGCCTCCAGCGGTGTGGTCTCCAGCCGGTAGGTGGTCCGGACCACGCCGGCGGCGGCGTCGTAGGTGTACGAGGCCGTGGTGCCGGTGACCTCGGCCAGGGCGGACGCGTCCACCGCGGCGAGCGCGGCGGCACGATCGGCGTCGGTCGCGTCGGCGGTCGTGGCCAGCGCGGTCACCGCCAGGTACCCCTTGCCGCCCAGCGACGAGCGGAGCGTGGTGCCGGCGACGTCCCACGTCGCGCCGGTCGGGGCGTGCACCGCGTAGTCGTGACCGTTGGCCGTGAAGCCGAGCGTCGCGCCGTCCTGCGCCCACACACGGACGTCGTGGGTGGACGACAGCACGGCGTCGCCGCCCTCGACGTGGTACCAGGAGGTGGGCAGCCCGTGCCCGATCGTCGCGCGCAGGCTGCGTGTGCCGTCCGACCAGGAGGGCGTGACCGTCCAGTCCGTCCAGCCCGCGACCTGCACCGTCGGGGCCTCGAGCCCGGCGACGCCGACCACGACGTCCTGCACGAACTGGAAGTGGAACTCACCGATGCCGCCGGGCGTCCCGGACAGCGTCGCCTCCCGCGGCGTCGACAGCCCGAGGCCCCCGGGCGTCGGCTGGTACGACACCGGGTGGGCGTGCAGCGGCTCGCTCAGCCGGCAGTCGAGCCGCTTGTACAGCAGCGACGACCACCAGTCGTTGGTGGGCAGCGCACCGGACGGTGCGTCGTCGGTCAGGGCGGAGCGCGGGTCCGCCTCGACCGAGTCGCACCCCTCGGGCGTGGGCCCGACCGGTGCGGCGGCGTACCCGCCCGCGCCCACGTCGACGATCCCCTCGGCGGCGACGGCGGCGTCCCGCGGGACGACGACGAGGGCCGCGGCGCCGGCCAGTGCGAGCGCCGCCGTCATGGCGAGACCGCGTCGCCACCACGGCACCGTGACCGTGTCCAGGGCATGCTGGGATGAGGACCCCCGTGGGGTCCGTGCTGTTGGTTGCATGGTGTGAAGCCCCCAAGGCGACCCCGTCGCGCACTCGCGCACGCGGCGGTCGCCCCTGCGACCGGTGCGCCGCTCCGTTGCGCCGCACCGCGACCGGTCCCCGCGCGACCCCCGTTGGTCACGCTGTGGTGAGAGCGATCTCACATCACGCTAACACCGCGTCCAGGTCCCGCAACCGCGAACGGCGGGACGCCCCGAAACGGTTCGTCCCGCCGCTCGCGACGGGGTCTCAGGCGACCGCGGACCGCTCGGCGATCTTGGCGCGCACCTCGTCCATGTCGAGCTCCTTGACGCCCGCGAGGACCTGCTCGAGCGCCGGCGCCGGGAGCGCGCCGGCCTGCCTGAAGACGAGGATCCCGTCCCGGAACGCCATGAGCGTCGGGATGGACGTGATCTGGAGCTCCACGGCCAGCTGCTGCTCGGCCTCGGTGTCGACCTTCGCGTGCACGACGTCCGGGTGCGCCTCGCTGGACGCCTCGAAGACGGGCGCGAACATGCGGCACGGGCCGCACCATGCCGCCCAGAAGTCGATCAGGACGATCTCGTTGTCCTTGACCGTGCCGCCGATGGTGTCGGCAGTCAGCGTGATGGTGCTCATGGGTGTGTCTCCGTCCTGCTGGGGTTCCCCCCGTACAGCACCCACCCGTCCGGCCCTATTCCGTCACCCCGGCCCGCACCCCGCGAGGCGATGCGGCCCGCACGCCGGGGACGGGGTAGAACTGCACGGTGACCGCGTCCGCCGAGTTCCCCCCTGGCCCCGAGCGCCCCGCCGGCTGGTTGTCCGCCGAGCAGATCGGCGCCGCGCGCCGGCAGCTGCCCATCCTCTACGTCGACGCGGTGCCGGTGCGCGTCGACGAGTCGGGCGACGTCGTCGCCGTCGGGCTGCTGCTGCGCGTGACCAACGAGGGCGTGATGTCCCGCGCGCTGGTGTCGGGGCGCGTGATGTACCACGAGCGGGTGCGCGACGCCCTGCTGCGGCACATCGAGAAGGACCTGGGCCCCGTCGCCCTGCCGCAGGTGCCGGCGTCGCCGCAGCCGTTCACGGTCGCCGAGTACTTCCCCACCCCCGGGGTGACGCCGTACCACGACCCCCGCCAGCACGCGGTGTCGCTGGCGTACGTGGTCCCCGTGGCCGGGGACTGCCGCCCGCAGCAGGACGCGCTGGACCTGGCCTGGCTGACGCCGGAGGAGGCGTGCGCCGAGGCGGTGCAGATCGAGATGAACGGCGGGCAGGGTCTGCTGCTGCGCCAGGCGATGGCGTGGGCGGGCCGGCTGCCCTGACCCGCGCCGGCGCCCCGGGCCGCGTCAGGCGCCGAGCTCGAGCTGCGGCCAGTCGGCCAGGTCTGCGCGCAGCTGCCGGTCGTGGGTCGCGACGACCACGGCGGCCGACGTGGCCCGCAGCGCGACCGTGAGGTCGTCGACGAGCCCGACGGACAGGTGGTTGGTCGGCTCGTCGAGCACCAGCACGTGCGGCGCCGCCAGCAGCGCGCACGCCAGGTCGAACCGGCGGCGCTGACCGACGGACAGCTCCCGCAGGGGACGCTCGAGGTCCTCCTCGGTGAGCAGGCCGAGCGCCGCGACGGGCACCAGGGCGTCCGGGTCGAGCGCGCCGGCCTCCAGCAGGTCCAGGGCGTGGCGCGCGTAGGCGTCGAACGCGGTGGGCGAGGTGCCGCCCGGTGCGGCCGCGCGCTCCCCCGGTCCCTCCTGCGCCAGGACGCCCAGCCGGACACCCGGCGCCACGGTCCGCGTGCCCCGGTCCAGCGCGAGCGACCCCACGAGCGCCGCCAGCAGGGTCGACTTGCCGGCGCCGTTCGGGCCCGTGACCAGCAGCCGGCTCGCCGGCATGACGTCCACCCGGCGGCCCGGCAGGTCGAGCCGCCCCGCGACGCGGGCGCCCCGCAGGTCCACGAGCGGACCACCCGCGTAGTCCGCGGGGACGGAGGGCAGGTCCGGGAACTGCAGGGCGGGGGGCGGCACCGGCACCTCGACGGCCTGCGCCTCGAGACGCTGGACGAGGCGGTCCGCCGCCTTCACGTGCTGCCGTGCCCGGGTGGCGCGGCGGTGGGCGTGCGACCCCTTGGGCGGGCGCCACTCGTCGGACAGCCCCTCGTACGACGCGTCGAGGCGCTGCGCCAGGACGCGGGCGCGCTTGCGCTCGGCGCGGTAGCGGGCCCGCCACCGGCGCAGCATCTGGTCGCGCGCGAACCGGTAGTCCGCGTAGCGGGCGGCGCCGTAGAGCACGGGCCGCCCGTCCATCGACGGGTCCATGTCGAGGATCGCGGTCATGACGTCGTCGAGCAGGCGGCGGTCGTGCGTGACGATGACGAGGCCGCCCGTCCACGCCCGCAGCTGCGCCGTGAGGTGCTCGACGCCGCCGGCGTCGAGGTGGTTCGTGGGCTCGTCGAGCAGCAGCAGGTCGGCGCGCTCGGCCAGCCGGCAGGCCAGGCGCACGCGGTACCGCTCGCCCACGCTGAGCTCGGCCAGCGGGCGGGCGTGGTCCCGGGGTGCGTGCAGCCGCGACAGGCCCTCGTCGACGCGCCGGTCGACGTCCCAGGCCGCGAGGTGCTCGTACCGCGCGATCGCCGCGGACAGCGCGGCCACGTCCCCGCCCTCGTGGTCGAAGGCGTCGATCACGGTCTGCAGGTCGGCCGCCGCGGCGCGCGTCGACGCGCCCGTGGCCCGGACGAGCGTGCCGATCGTGTCCCCCTCGGCCACGGCGAGGTCCTGCTCGACGACCGCCAGCGTGCCGTGCCGGCGGACCGTGCCGCCCTGCGGGTGCAGGCGGCCGGCGAGGACGCCGAGCAGCGTGGACTTGCCCGCGCCGTTCTCCCCCACCAGCCCGATGCGGTCGCCCGGCGCGACCGTGAGGTCGAGGCGGTCGAGGACGGGCCGTCCGGGGTAGCCGAACGTCACGGCCTCGGCGACGAGCTGGACGTCGCCGGGCCGCGGTGCCGCCGGCGCGGTCATGTGCGCAGCGCCGCCACCAGGTGCGGCACGAGGGCGCGGAAGGCCTGCCCGCGGTGGCTGATCGCGTTCTTCTCCTGCGGCGTGAGCTCCGCGCAGGTGCGGGTGTCGCCGTGCGGGACGAGGACCGGGTCGTACCCGAATCCGTGCGTGCCGCGCGGCGCCGTCGCGAGCGTGCCCTCGAGCGTGCCGACCTCGACGTGCTCGGTGCCGTCGGGCGTCACCAGCGCCGCCGCGCAGACGAAGCGCGCGCCGCGGTGGGCGGGCGCGATGTCGGCGAGCTGGGCGAGCAGCAGCGCGAGGTTGGCCGCGTCGTCGCCGTGCCGACCGGCCCAGCGCGCGGAGAAGATCCCCGGCGCACCGCCGAGCACGTCGACGCTCAGTCCGGAGTCGTCCGCCACCGCGGCCACCCCGGTGGCGGCCGCCAGCGCACGGGCCTTGATCAGGGCGTTCTCCTGGAACGTCAGCCCGTCCTCGACCGGCTCGGGCGCGTGGACGTCACGCGCGCCCAGCACCGCGGCCGGGTCCAGGTCGGGCAGCGCCGGCGCCAGGATCGCGCGCAGCTCGCCGACCTTGTGCGCGTTGTGCGTCGCGAGCACCAGCCGGGTGCCGGCCGGGACGACGACGCCGTCGACCGGCGTCACGGCGCGACCGCGCGGGTCGCGCTCCCGTCACCCGCGGGCGCGGCGAGGGCCGCGGCCTGCAGGGCGGTCAGCCGTGCGGTGCCGGCCACGGCGAGGTCCAGCAGCGCGTCGAGCTCGGCACGGTCGAACGGCGCGTGCTCCGCGGTGCCCTGCACCTCGACGAAGGCCCCGGAGCCGGTCGTGACGACGTTCATGTCCGTCTCGGCCCGCACGTCCTCGACGTACGGCAGGTCCAGGACCGGTACGCCGTCGACGATGCCGACGCTGACCGCCGCGACGGAGTCCTTGAGCACCGTGCGGCCGGGCTTCACGAGCCGCTCGGACGTCGCCCACGCGACGGCGTCGGCGAGGGCGACGTACGCGCCCGTGATGGCGGCGGTCCGCGTGCCGCCGTCGGCCTGCAGGACGTCGCAGTCCAGCACGATCGTGTTCTCGCCGAGGGCGGCGACGTCGACCACGGCGCGCAGCGACCGGCCGATCAGCCGCGAGATCTCGTGCGTGCGCCCGCCCACCTTGCCGCGCACCGACTCCCGGTCGGACCGGCTGCCGGTGGCCCGCGGCAGCATCGCGTACTCGGCGGTCACCCAGCCCTCGCCCGAGCCCTTGCGCCAGCGCGGCACGCCCTCGGTGAACGACGCGACGCACAGCACCTTGGTGCCGCCGAACTCCACCAGCACGGACCCCTCGCCCGCGTCGAGGAACCGCCGGGTGATCGTCACCGGCCGCAGCTCGTCGGGCCGCCGCCCGTCCGCCCGCAGCACCCCCGCCGTACCGTCCGCCACCGCACCCGTCGTCGTCCCGCCACCGCTCACCATGCCCACGACCCTACGTGCGCACGGTGCCCGACTCCGAACCGGCACCCGCCGGCGGTGCGCCCGGGCCCCCGGGCGCGGCCGGGGTCACAGGGGGTAGGTCGCCCCCGGCGCGGCCAGCAGGACGGGGCCGTCGTAGACGGCGCGGGCCTCGGCCACGGCGACCTGCGGGTCGTTCCAGGCCGGCACGTGCGTGAGCACCAGCGCCCGCGAGCCCCCGCGCGCGGCGGCCTGGCCGGCGCGACGGCCGGTGAGGTGCACGCCGCGGACGTGGTCGTCGCGGCCCTCGACGAACGCCGCCTCGGCCAGCAGCAGGTCGGCCCCCGTCGCCAGGTCGTCCAGGCCCGGGCACGCGTCCGTGTCCCCGCTGTACGCCAGGACGACGCGACGGGCCGGGTCGCCCTCCGACGGGCCGGTGACGCGCACGCCGACGGCCGCCACGGGGTGCTCCACCGGCACGGCCTCGAGGGTCATCGGCCCGACGACGACGGGCTGGCCCGGCACCCAGGTGCGCACGTCGAACTGCTCCGCCGTGTCGGTCGCGGGGTCGTGCCCGGACATCTGCAGGAGCCGCTCCCGCGTGCCCGCGGGCCCCTGCACCACGAGCCGGGGCAGCGGCCCGCTGGGCCGGTAGCGCCGGTACACGCCGAGCACGGCGAGGTCGGCCACGTGGTCGGCGTGCAGGTGCGAGAGCGCCACGAGGTCGAGCGCGGCCGGGTCGCCCCAGCGCTGCAGCGCGCCCAGCGCGCCGTTGCCCAGGTCGAGCAGCACGGACCAGGTGCGCCCGTCCGCGTCGTCCGCCTGGACGAGGTACGCCGACGCCGCCGAGTCCGGCCCCGGGAACGACCCGGCGCACCCCAGCACGACGAGCCTCATCGCAGCGCACCCCGGGGCTCGACCGCCTCGACCTCGGGACCGAGGAACCGGCGGGCCAGCGACGCGAACGACGCCGGGTCCCCCGTCGCGAGGAACCGGTGCGTCGCCGGGCCCGACGCCGGGTCGCGCTCCAGGTCGTGCGCGACCAGCGTGCGGTAGACGTCCTTGGCCGTCTCCTCCGCGCTCGACACGAGCGTGACCTCCTCGCCCATGACGTAGGAGATGACGCCCGTGAGCAGCGGGTAGTGGGTGCAGCCCAGCACGAGGGTGTCCACACCGGCCGCGCGGACCGGGTCGAGGTACTCGTGGGCGGTGGCCAGGGCGTCGGGTCCGGACGTCACCCCCGCCTCCACGAGCTCGACGAACCGGGGGCACGCACGCGACGTCAGCTCCACCCCGGCGACGGCGAAGGCGTCGTCGTAGGCGCGCGAGTCGATCGTGGCCCGCGTGCCGATGACGCCGATCCGCCCGTTGCGCGTCGCCGCGACCGCGCGCCGCGCGGCCGGCAGCACCACCTCGACGACCGGCAGCCCGCGGCGCAGCGTGTACCGCTCGCGGGCGTCGCGCAGCACGGCCGCGGACGCGGAGTTGCAGGCGATGACCAGCATCTTGACGCCCGCGTCGACCAGGTCGTCCATGATCTCCAGCGCGTGGGCGCGCACCGCGGCGAGCGGCTTGGGACCGTACGGGCCGTTGAGGGTGTCACCGATGTACAGCGTGGACTCGTGCGGCAGCTGGTCGAGGATGGACCGCGCCACGGTCAGGCCCCCGACGCCGGAGTCGAAGATGCCGATGGGGGCGTCGCTCACGCGACCGAGACTAGCCGTCGGACCGGCGGCGCCCGGTGCCGGGACGCTCCGGTGCGGCGAGCATCACAGCCAGCAGCGACTCCTGCAGCCACGACAGCGCGCCGTACACCGAGGCCAGGTAGGCACGGACGTCGTCCTCGTCCCCGTCGCCCAGACCGTCGTACAGGGCCTCCGAGTCCGCGTCCGTGCGGATGCCGAGCCGTTCGCCGAGCACCAGGCGCAGGTCGGTCAGCGTCGCCGCGACGTCGTCCGCCTGGTCGGGCGACACCACGAGCGCGTGCTCCGGCCACCCCGGCTCGCCGCGCACCAGCGCGGTCCACAGGGCCCGCAGCCGCGCGACCTTGCGTCCGCGCAGGTCGTCCTCGGTGAGCCTGCGGAACTCGTCGGCGACCTCGGGGTCGTCCCGCGACGCGTCGGGGAGCAGCCGGCGCACCGCGGGGTCCTGCGGCGGCGGCACGGGTCCGGTGCGCACCGACCACCCGCCGGGCGCGCCGGGGACGGGCTCCCCCGTCGCGGGCGGGTTGCCGTCCTCGAGGCGGCCGGCGCCCAGCAGCTCGGCGACGTCGGCGACGACCGAGGCGACGACGTCGCGCTCACCCGGGTCGAGCTGCGCGACGTAGTGGCCCTTCTGACGGCGGAACGCGCGCATCACTGCCCCCCGCGCTGCATCGTGGCCCACAGGCCGTAGGAGTGCATGGCCTGCACGTCGATCTCCATGGCCTCGCGGTTGCCGGTCGACACCACCGCGCGCCCCTCCTCGTGGACCTGCCGCATGAGGTGCTCGGCCTTCTCGGTCGGGTACCCGAAGTAGGTGCGGAAGACGTACGTCACGTACGTCATGAGGTTCACCGGGTCGTTCCACACGATCGTCACCCAGGCGTCGGCCGTGGACGTCGACCCGGCCACGTCCGGGCGGGTGTCGGGAGCGGTCAGCGCGGGCACGACGCCCACTGTAGGTGGGACGGCCGGGCGCGGCGGATGACCCCGTCGTCACGGACGTCTACGTTGACGGCATGACGGACACGCACGCACCGGCACCGACCGCGACCACCCCGGCCGTCGCCGCCGTCGGCTCGGGCAGCACCGCCCTGCTCACCGACCGCTACGAGCTGACCATGCTGCAGGCGGCCCTCGCCGACGGCACGGCGCACCGGCGCTGCGTCTTCGAGGTCTTCACGCGGCGGCTGCCGGCCGGGCGCCGGTACGGCGTGCTGGCGGGCACGGGCCGGGTGCTCGAGCAGCTCGCGGCCTTCCGGTTCGGCACCCCCGAGCTGGACTGGCTGGCCGACGAGCGCATCGTCGACGACGCCACCCTGGAGTTCCTGGCGGGGTACCGCTTCCGCGGCTCGGCCGTGGGCTACGCGGAGGGCGAGATGTTCTTCCCGCAGTCGCCCGTGCTGGTCGTCGAGGGCACGTTCGCCGAGGCCGTGCTGCTCGAGACGCTGGTGCTGTCCGTCCTCAACTACGACTCGGCGGTGGCCTCGGCGGCGTCCCGCATGACCAGCGCGGCGGTGGGCCGCCCGTGCCTGGAGATGGGCGCGCGGCGCGCGCACGAGGACGCCGCGGTCGCGGCCGCCCGGGCCGCTGCGGTCGCGGGGTTCGCCGGCACGTCCAACCTCGAGGCGGGGCGCCGGTACGGGCTGCGGACCATCGGCACCGCCGCGCACGCCTTCACGCTGCTGCACGACGACGAGGAGGCCGCGTTCGCCTCGCAGGTCCGCTCGTCGGGACCCGGCACCACCCTGCTGGTCGACACGTACGACGTGCGCCGCGGCGTGGAGCGTGCCCTGGCGGCGGCAGGCACGGGGCTGGGTGCCGTGCGGCTCGACTCCGGCGACCTGGCCGTGCTGGCGCAGGAGGTCCGCGCCCAGCTGGACGCGGCCGGCGCCCACGACACCCGGATCGTGGTGACGAGCGACCTCGACGAGTACGCGATCGCCGCGCTGGCCGTCGCACCCGTCGACTCGTACGGCGTCGGCACGTCCCTGGTGACCGGCTCGGGCGCACCGACGTGCGGGATGGTCTACAAGCTCGTGGCCCGCGAGGGCGCGTCCGGCGCCATGGAGCCGGTCGCCAAGGCGTCGCGGTCCAAGACCAGCCTCGGTGGCCGCAAGTCCGCGGCCCGGCGCCTGGACCGGGACGGCCGCGCGGTCGAGGAGGTCCTGGTCGTCGGTGACGACGAGCGGGTGGCCGCCTGGACGGACGAGCGACGCGGCGACCCCGACCCCACCCTGCGGCCCCTGCACCTGCCGCTCGTGGTGGACGGCGAGGTCCTGCCCGGGCTGACGGCCGCCGAGGGCGTGCGAGCGGCGGCCGCGCGGCACGCCGCGTCCCGCGACGAGCTGCCCCGCGGTGCCCGCCGGCTGTCGGCGGACGAGGCGGCCGTGCCCACGGTGGAGCTGCGGCTGGGGTGACACCGTCCGGCCGGATCAGGCCCGGGGCGAGGGGCGCGGACGAGGGGCGAGGCCCCACGGACACGGCACGGGCCGGGACGCGTGTCGCGTCCCGGCCCGGCGCGTCAGGCCGGCGTGTGCCGACCGCGCGATGCTGCGTCAGATCCTCGAGCGCGACCGACCACGGCCGACCAGGCCGAGGATCAGGCTCACGACCAGCACGATGACGCCGATCCAGATGAGGAACTGGCCGATGTTGGTCGCGACGCCGAGGACGACGAGGACGACACCGACGAGAATGAGGATGAGCCAGGACGGCATGTGAGCACCCTTTCGTGCGAACGCCCGGCGGCACGTCGCCGCAGGCTCCGAGTTCGGCCCCGGGGGTACCCGGGGCCGTCTTTGTCACGGGTAGAGCGTGGCAGTCACAGAGCCGCTCGGCACGTCGAACGGTCGACTTGCGGCGTCGGGCGACGCTGGTATGTGGTCACGTGTCCAGCGGCCTGACCTGCTGTTTCATCGGATTCTCATGGTCCACATCGTGAGATGGACGCGCGCCCGGAACAACCGCCCGGGCGCCCGCCGCACCGTCAGCGCTTGCCGACGAACCACCCGCGGAGCATCGCGATGCGGGCCTCGAGCTGGTCCGGCGCCGCCAGCGCGACCTCCGGACCGCCGCACCGGCGACGCAGCTCGGCGTGGACGGTCGCGTGCGGCTGCCCGCTGCGCCGCGCCCACGCGCCGACGAGCTGCGCGAGCTCCTTGCGCAGCTCGGCCTGCTTGCGGTGGTCCATGACCTCCGGCTCCGGCTGGGAGCGCGCGCGACGCGCCCCCTGCTGGTCGGCCTGGCGCTGCCGCAGCAGCGTCGTGACCTGGTCGGCGTCCAGCAGACCGGGCAGGCCGAGGAAGTCGAGCTCCTCGTCGGAGCCCACCTCGGCGCCCGTGCCGAACTCGCCACCGTCGAACAGCACCCGGTCGAACGACGCCTGGGCCTCGAGCGCCTGGAACGAGCCGGCGACGCCGTCCGCACCGACCGTGTCGGAGGCCTTCTCGGCGCGCTCCGCGAGGGCGAGCAGGTCCCCCTCGGGGTCCTCGGAGCCGTTGGTCGGCTTGTCGAGCGCGTGGTCCCGCTCGACCTCGAGGGTGGCGGCGAGCTCCAGCAGCTGCGGCACGCTCGGCAGGAACACCGACGCGGTCTCGCCGCGCTTGCGCGCACGCACGAACCGTCCGACCGCCTGGGCGAAGAACAGCGGGGTCGCTGTGCTCGTCGCGTAGACGCCCACGGCCAGACGGGGGACGTCGACGCCCTCGGAGACCATGCGGACGGCCACGAGCCAGCGGGAGTCGCTCGCGGAGAACTCCTCGATGCGGTCGCTCGCGCCGGCGTCGTCGGACAGCACGACGGTCGGCGACTGCCCCGTGAGCCGCGCGAGGTGCCCGGCATAGGCGCGGGCGTCGGTCTGGTCCGTGGCGATGACCATGGCCCCGGCGTCCGGGACGGTGCGCCGCACCTCCGTCAGCCGGCGGTCGGCGGCCGCCAGGACCGACGGGATCCACTCGCCGTCGGGGTCCAGTGCGGTGCGCCACGCCTGCGACGTCATGTCCTTGGTCAGCGGCTCGCCCAGGCGCGCCGCGATCTCGTCGCCGGCCTTGGTGCGCCAGCGCATCGAGCCGGAGTACGACAGGAAGATCACGGGACGCACGACGTGGTCGCGCAGCGCGTCGCCGTACGCGTACGTGTAGTCGGCGACCGAGCGGCGGATGCCCTGCGCGTCGGGCGCGTACGTGACGAAGGGGATCGCGGCGGTGTCCGAGCGGAACGGCGTGCCCGTCAGCGCGAGCCGGCGCGTCGCACCCTCGAACGCCTCGCGCACCGCGTCGCCCCAGGACAGCGCGTCACCGCCGTGGTGCACCTCGTCGAGGATGACGAGCGTGCGCTCGGCCGTCGTGCGCGCCGCGTGCAGCGCGGGCTTGCTGGCCACCTGGGCGTACGTCACCGCGACGCCGTCGTAGCCGGCACCGTGCCGGCCCTGGGCGTTGGAGAACCGCGGGTCCAGGCGGATGCCGACGCGTGCGGCCGCGTCCGCCCACTGCTTCTTCAGGTGCTCGGTCGGTGCGACCACCGTCACGCGCCGCACGGCGCCCGACGCGAGCAGCTCCGTGGCGATCCGCAGCGCGAACGTCGTCTTGCCGGCACCGGGGGTCGCGACGGCGAGGAAGTCGCGCGGCGCACGCTCGCGGTACAGGTCGATCGCCTGCGCCTGCCAGGCCCGCAGGCTCCCCGCGGCCCCCCACGGCGCACGCGCGGGGAACGCCGGTGGCAGCTGCTGCGCTGCCGCCGTCGAGGGGTGCTGGGGGGTGGAGACAGGGGCGACGGACCGACGGGCCGCGCTCACGCGCCGCCCGCGCCGGAGCCGGAGCCCTTGCCGCGGCCGAAGCCGAAGAAGCCGCGGCCCCCGCCGCCTCCCCCGCCCGACCCGCCGTCGCCGTCCTGCGGCTCGCGGAGGCCGTCGTAGACCTCCTTGCAGATGGGGCACACGGGGAACTTGTTCGGGTCGCGACCGGGCACCCAGACCTTGCCGCAGAGCGCGATGACCGGCTTGCCGGTCATCGCGGACTCCATGATCTTCTCCTTGCGCACGTAGTGCGCGAAGCGCTCGTGGTCGCCGGGCTCGACCTGCTCGGTGGTCTCGGCACGCTCGAGCACCGAGGTGCCGCCCTGCGGTCCGAACGGGTCGTCGGGTCCGGTCGGCGGGGTCGGCTCACTCATGTCGCCCATGGTACGTCGGGGGTCGGACAGCCCGGCGGCGGCATGACGGGCCCAGCCGCCCCGGGACGAGCCCTCGCCCGGGCCGTCGGACCTGGACACCCCCACACCGGTGTGTCAATCTATGAACACATTGATACCACCGCGGAGGCCGTCGTGAACCTGACCGTGCTGCTCCTCGCCCTGGCCGTGGCCGCCCTGGTGGCGTGCCTGGTCGCGGTCGTCGCCGCGCGTGCCACCACCTCGGCGGTCGGCGAGGTGGCCGTCAGCCCCGCCGCGCACGACCGGGCCCGGCGGCACGCCGCGACCGTGGCGGCCGTCGCGTGGGCCGTCCTGCCGGCCGCGGCCCTGCTGCTGCCCGGCGCCGTCCCCGACGGACCCGGGGCCGGTGTCGCCCTGGGCTGCGTCCCCGCGGTCGCGGGCCTGGCGTTCCTGCTCGTCGCGGCGGTCGGGGAGCGCACGTGGCCCGCCCCCCGCGGCACCGTCCGCGGCGCGGCGCTGAGCCGCCGTACCGCGCGCGACGTCGCTCCGCGCTGGACGGTGGTGGCGCTGCTCACGTGGAGCGGTCTGCTGCTGGGGACCCTGCTCGCCACGGGCGTGACCGCCGGCCCGGACGGCCGGACCGTCGCGCTGCAGCCGGACCCCCTGGTGTCGACCGCCGCCGGGCCGTACCCCGGGGCTCCCTACGCGGTGCCCCTCGCCGCCGCCACCGTGCTGCTGGCGCTCGCCACCCGGGGCGTGCTGCACCTGGTGGCGGCGCGGCCGGCGGTCGCCGGGGTGTCGACGGACGACGACGCCCTGCTGCGCCGCGTGTCCGGGGCGCGGGTCGTCGCGGGCGTGCAGCTGGTCGTCGGTGGGACGCTCGCCGCCGTCCTGCTGGCCACGGGCAGGGCGCTGCGGTCCGCCGCGCACGCCACGTACGGGGTCGACGGCGTGCAGACCGAGGTCGTGCAGCCCGTCGCCGACGCGCTCGGGGCCGCGGCACTCGTCGTCGCGCCGGCCGTGGCGCTCACCACGCTCCTGCTCGCGCTGACCGCACTGGTGCGCTCCTCCCGTGCGGCGCAGCCTCACGTCGCCGTCCGGCTCGAGTACCGGACCCGCGGGTGAGCGCCCCGCGCATCGAGGTGGACCTCGCCTCCGGCGTCCCGGTCTACGAGCAGCTGCGCACCCAGGTCGTCGCGCACGTCGCCGCCGGCCGCCTGCGGCCGGGCGACCGGCTGCCGACGATCCGCGCGCTGGCCACCGACCTGGGCGTCGCACCCGGGACGGTCGCCCGCGCGTTCCGGGAGCTGGAGCTCGCCGGCGTCGTGGTGACCCGGCGCCGCACGGGGACCGTCGTGGCGCCCGACGCGGCCCCGGCGACCGTCGACGCGCGCGAGGCCGCCGCGGCGTACGTGCGGGCCGCGCGCGCCGCAGGCCTCACCCCGGACGAGGCCGTGGACCTCGTGCGCGGCGCCCTGCTGACCTGAGGCCGCCGGGCGACGGATGAGGGGCACGACGGGCACGACGCGTGGGACCGCGGACGCCGGCGTACGCGGACCGGAGCACGCGGGTCGGGGAGGGTCGGGCTACAGCCCCTGCCACGCCGGCTTGCTCGCCCACGTCTCGCGGTAGTGGTCCACCAGCCGCAGCCGGCTCGCGGCCGCCTCGTCGACCAGGACGCTCACGTGCGGGTGCAGCTGCAGCACGGTGGCGGGCCACAGGGCGCTCACCGGGCCCTCGACCAGCTGGTGCACCGCCTCGGCCTTGCCCTCCCCCTGCGCCAGGAGCACCAGGTGCCGCGCCGCCATGATCGTGGCGAGCCCCTGCGTGAGGCAGTGCGTGGGCACCGCGTCGACGTCACCGTCGAAGAACCGGGCGTTGTCCTCCCGCGTCCGGCGCGTCAGCGTCTTGATCCGCGTGCGCGAGCCGAGCGACGACCCCGGTTCGTTGAACGCCACGTGCCCGTCGGTGCCGATGCCCAGCAGCTGCAGGTCGACGCCACCCGCGGCGGTGATCGCGGCCTCGTACGCGGCGCACGCGGCGGGCAGGTCCTCGGCCAGGCCGTCGGGGCCGTGGACCGCGTCGGGCGGCAGGTCGACGCGGGAGACCAGCTCGGCGTCGATGACGTGGCGGTACCGCTGCGGGTGGTCCGCCGGCAGCCCTACGTACTCGTCGAGCAGGAACGCCTGCGCCCGCGCGAACGACAGACCCTGCTCCGTGTGCCGCCGCGCCAGCTCGTCGTACACGGCCAGCGGGCTCGACCCGGTGGCCAGTCCCAGCACGGCGTCGGGCCGTGCCCCGAGCAGCCCCTCCACGGCGTCCGCGGCCAGCCGCGCCAGGTCGGGCGCGGGTGCGACGACCACCTCCATCAGACGACCTCCCCTCGTCCCACGAGCGCGGCGCCCACGGCCCCCACGGGCACGTCCCGTGGTGCCAGGTGCACGCGCTCGGCCAGGCGCAGCGACGCCAGGAACGGCGACACCGCGGTCTCCCTCGCCAGCTCGACGCGCACCGCGTCGAGCAGCGGCTCCCCCACGCCGCTCACCCCACCGCCGAGGACCACGTGGTCGACGTCGCACGTCAGCACCAGGATGCGCACGGCACCGGCGACGGCCCAGGCGAACCGGTCCCGCACCGCGACGGCGTGCGGGTCCCCCGCGGCGGCTGCCGCGAACAGCGCGACCGGCGCGGGGCGCCCGTCCGTCGCGGGCCACGCCGCCTGCACGGCGCTGCCCGACGCGTACTGCTCGACGCACCCCCGCTGGCCGCACCCGCACGCCAGGCCGTCGGGCACGAGCGTGAGGTGCCCGACCTCGCCGGCCGCCCGCCGGGCGCCGCGCCGCAGCGTGCCGTCGAGCAGCAGCCCGGCGGCGACCCCGGTGCCCAGCGCCAGGAACGCGAGGTCGCGGGGCGCCGGGTGCGCGTCGACCGTGTGGGCGGCGCCGACGACCGCGGCGTTGAGGTCGTTCTCGACCCGGACCGGCACCCGGCCGCCCAGCGCCGCCGCCACGGCCGCCGCCAGCGCGAAGGGGCGCTCGACGCCGACGTTGACGGCGTGCTCGACCGTGCCCGTGACGGGGTCGACCACACCCGGCACCCCGACACCGACCCCGCTCAGCGCGGCGACCGCCAGGCCCTGCTCCGCGGTGAGCACCTCGACGCAGGTCCGCACGGCGGCGACCAGCCCGTCGGGTCCGGGCACGGTCGGCACCCGGTGCGTGGCGACGACCGTGCCGTCGGCGGCGAGCAGCGCGGCGAGCACCTTGGTGCCGCCGACGTCGACGCCGACGGCCCACCCCACCCGGCCGGGGTCGGGTGGGGTGGGGTCGGCCGGCGTGGGGTCGGCCGGCGTGGGGTCGACGGGCCGGACGTCGGCGGACGCGACGCCCGTGGGCGTCGGGTCGACGGGCGCGGTGCGGGCGTGCGTGGGCACGACAGGGTTCCCCCCCGGGGTCGTGGCGTCCATGGCTCAGCCCTTGACCGCTCCGGACACCAGTCCTCCGGTCATGCGCCCCTGCACGAGGAGGAAGAAGACGACGACGGGGATCGCGACGAGCACCGAGCCGGCCATGAGCGCTCCCCAGTCCGTCGCCTTGGTGGCCTGCTGGAACGTGCGCAGCCACACGGGCAGCGTCATGGACTCGGGCCGGGTCATGATGATCAGGGCCATCATGAACTCGTTCCACGCCTGCAGGAACGCGAACACGCCGGTGGCCACCAGACCGGGGGCGAGCAGCGGGAACGTCACCTTCCAGAACGCGCGCGGGCGCGAGCAGCCGTCGATCATCGCGGCCTCCTCGAGCTCGACGGGCACCCCGTTGACGAAGCCGCGCAGCGTCCAGATCGTGAAGGGCAGCACCCCGGCGAGGTACACGACGCCCAGGGCGACGACGGTGTTGAGCAGCTGCCAGGTGTCGACCAACTGGAAGACGGTGATCATCATCGCCTCGCCCGGGATCATCTGGACGACGAGGATCGACAGCACGAACGCGCGGCGTCCGCGGAAGCGGAACCGCGTGAGCGCCAGCGACCCGAGGAACGCGAGCACCATCGACGCGACGAGCACGAGGAAGGTCACCTGCAACGAGTTGCCGAGCGCGGGCAGGAACGGCGAGCGCTCCTGCCGGAAGATCGCGGTGTCGTAGTTGCGCAGCGTGGGCTCGTCCGGCCACAGGTGCAGCTCGGGCCCGGAGATGAGGTCGGTCGGCAGGAAGGACGTGCTGACCATCCAGTAGACCGGGAACGCGAACGCGGCCGACACGAGCAGCGCGAGCACGCCCCACCCGACCGACGCGACCGTCCGGCGGGCCGGGCGGCGGCGGGCCGGCGGTGCGCCGCGCCCGGCGGTGGTGCCTGCGGTGGTCGCGGCCGTCACCGGCACGGCGCCGGCGGGTGCCAGGCTCACGGCGTCTCCTCCCTGATCGTCACGCGCACGTAGTAGGCGGAGATGGTGAGCATGACGAGCGTGAACACCACGGCGATGGCGCTGGCGGCCCCGTAGTGCCCCTGGGCCATGCCCATCTCGTAGATGTAGACCCCGAGCGTGCTGGTCTGCGACTTCACGCCGCCGATGCCCTGGAGCACGAAGATCTGCGTGAACACCTTGAGGTCCCAGATCATCGACAGCACGATGAGCACGACGTAGATGGTGCGGACGTACGGCACCTGCACGTCGACGAACCGCTGCCGGGCGTTGGCCCCGTCCAGGTGCGCGGCCTCGAGCACCTCGCCGGGCACCTGCGTGAATCCCGCGTAGAGCGTGAACGCGACGAAGGGGATCGCGCCCCACACCACGACGAGCGTGGCGACGGCGAAGAACGACAGCGGCGAGACGAGCCACGAGTGCCCCATCCAGTCGGTGCTCGTCAGCGACGTGAGCAGGTGGTTCACGACGCCGTACTGGGTGTCGAAGATCCACCCCCACACGAGCATGGCGGCCAGCGGCGGCATCGCCCAGGCCAGCAGCAGGCCCACCGACAGGACCAGCCGCATCCCACGGCCCAGCTTCATGAGCAGCAGCGCGACGAGCGTCCCGACGACGATCGTGAGGACGACGCACACGACCATGAACGCGAAGCTGCGCGCCGTCACGGTCCAGAACCGCGGGTCCGTCAGCGTCGCCGTGTAGTTGTCGAGGCCGACGAACGGCGCGGGCACGCCCAGCAGCTGCGCGCGCTCGTACTCGTGAACCGACAGCCACAGCATCCGCACCAGGGGGTACCCGGTGACGACGAGGAGCACCGCGGCGCTCGGCGCCAGCAGGAGCCACGGCAGCAGGCGGGCCGCGGTGATCGCGCGGGTCGCCCGCGGTGCCGGTGCGGCCCCCGGGGGTGTGAGCGTGGTGGAGGCCATCTGTCCCCTCCCGAGGGTGGCCGGGGGTCGGGCCCGCGCGTGGCGCGGGCCCGACCGAGCGACGGGTCAGCCGTTGAGGATCTGCTCGATCGACGCGTCGAGCTCCTGCGCGATCGTGGTGACGTCACCGCCCTGGGCGATCCGGACCAGCGCGTCCTGGATCACCTTCTGCGCCTCCACGTCGCCCCACCGCGGCGTCGCGGGCGTCAGCTCGGCGTTGGCGGCCGCCGCGGCGGACGCCTGCGTGAACTCGTCGTCCGGCAGCGCCGAGGCGAGCGAGATGCGGGCCGGGATCATCGAGTTCTCGGCCAGGATCGTCTGGTACTCCTCGGACAGCATGATCGTCAGGGCCTTCTTGGCCAGGTCGACGTCCTGCGACTTCGTCGCGACGGCCACGTTCGAGCCGCCGGCGAAGACCTTGGCCGTCTCCCCCGCCGTCGCACCGGGCAGGGGGAACGCGTGCAGGTCCGCCCCGAACGTGTCGGCGCAGCCGGGCGTCTCGGCGTCGGCCGGCGCCTGGATGGACCAGCGGATCCAGTTCGGCGCCGACAGGAAGGTCGTCTGCCCGGCGCAGAACGGCACCTGCAGCTCGGCCTCGTCACCGTCCTTGGGCGCGTTCGAGGCGTTGGTCATGAGGTCCTGCACCTGCTCGAGGCCCGTGATGCCGCCGTCGGTGGAGAACCCGGCCTCCCACTCGCCGTCGTCGCCGGCCTCGGCGATGAAGCCGCCGTTCTCCCAGACGAAGGGCAGCGCGTTGTACCAGTCCTGGCCGGGGAACCACAGCCCCGAGCGGTCGGCGGTCCGCAGCGACTTGGCGGTCGCGACGTACTCGTCGAGCGTGGTGGGCACGGGGGTCCCGCCGAGCACCTGGTCGCTGTAGAACACGATGCGCGATCCGGCGTAGTACGGCGCCGCGTAGAACGTGTCCTCCCACGTGCCGGCCTTGACGAAGCCCGGCAGCAGGTCGTCACCGCCGAGGTCGTCGGCGATGTCGTCGAGCGGGGCGAAGAACCCGGCCGACGTGAACGTGGCGGCCTGCGTGTTGCCGACCTCGACGACGTCGGGCGAGTCCGAGGACGACAGCGCGGTGGTGAGCTTGTCGACCAGGCCGGTCCAGGACTGCTCCTCGATGGTGAGCGTCGAGCCCGGGTTCTCCTCCTCGAACGTGGTGGTGAGGTAGTCGCGTGCCGCGTCGGGGGTGTCGGTGCCGACGAGCCAGACGCGGATCTCGGCGCCGTCGGCGCCGTCGGACGCGTCGGTCCCGCTGTCACCGCCGCCCGAGCACGCCGCCAGGACGAGGGCTGCCGCCAGGCCGACGGCGCCGGTACGTAGGATCTTCACGTCGTTGTTCCTCCCAGGTGCGAGGCGACCGTCGCGCGACGTCGCCGATGGGTGGTGCCGACCTGCTGGACGGTCGGCTCGAGGTCGTCACGTGACCCCGGGCCGGCCCCGGTCGCTCCGGATCGTCACGTGATCCCGAGCTGCCCGGACAGGACGAGCACGGCGGCGCCCGCGAGCGCCGCGTCCTCGTCCAGCGCCGCCATGCGGACCCCGAGGTCGTGGCCGACCGCGGGGATGGTGCGCTCGCGCAGGGTCGTGGTGGCCGCCGCGCGCAGCGGCCCGTCGAGCAGGTCGACGGGGCCGGAGAGCAGGACCTCGGCGAGGTTGAGGGCGCTGACGACGGGCGCGAGGGTGCGGCCCAGCGTCCGCCCGACGGCGGCCAGCGCCTCGTCCGCGTCCTGGGCGCCCGCGCCGACGGTGCGGCGGCGCAGCGCGGGCGCGCTCAGCACGGTCTCCAGGCAGCCCGCACGCCCGCACGCGCACGGCAGGGGCGCCTCGTCGGGGGTGTCGGCGTCGATGACGGTGACGTGCCCGATCTCACCGGCCGCGTGGCCCCGTCCGCGCACGAGGGCCCCGTCGACGAGCATCCCCGCGCCGACGCCCTGCCCGACGGTGACGACCATGGCGTTCGCGTCGGCGCCGCCGAACGTGTACTCTCCCAGCGCGCGGGTGTCGGCGTCGTTGGCGACGTGCACCGGGGCGCCGAGGACCGCCGTCAGCCGGGAGGCGAGCGGCACGTCGTACCAGCCGCGGTTGGGCGCCTCCAGGACCCGCCCGGTGTCGTCGACGACCCCGGGCGAGGCGATCCCCACGCCGAGGACGGGCGCGGTGGCGGCCGCGACGAGCCGGAGCGCCAGCTCCTCGACGAGGGCGACGGCGGCCGGGCCCGTGGCACCGGCGGTGGGCACGTGGTCCCGCGTCACGACCTGCCCCTCGAGCGTCATCACGGCACCGTGGACGGCCTCGTCGTCGGTGAGGTCGAGGACGACCACGTGGTGGTCGGCCGCGCGCAGGCCGACGAGCGTGGCCGGCTTGCCGACGCGGCCCTCCGTGCGCACGCCCAGGTCCCCCACCAGCCCCTCGGCGAGCAGGTCCGCGACCAGGTCCGACACGGTGACGCGCGTGAGGCCGGTGCTGCGGGCGATGTCGGCGCGCGACGACGGACCGGCGTGGAAGAGGTGGCCGAGCACCAGGGACCGGTTGTGGGCGCGGGCGTGCTCGGGGAGAACCTTGACGGTGGGGCGCAGCTCGCGCCGCACCGGCCCGGGCGTCCGGCCGGCCGGGCGTCCCGTGGTCGTCGACATGTTTGTTAGTAGACCTTCCTTACAAATCACGGTCAAGACCCTCCTGTGACCGTGATCACATCGTGACCGCGCGTTCACACAGACGTCTCACGCCCTCGCGGCGGCGCAGCGCGCGGAGCGACGAGGGGAGGACGCACCCCGCACCCTCCCGGCGGCGCGGCGCACCCGGCGGTGGCACCACCGCTCACCCAGCGGCGGGACCACCCTCGGCCAGGGCGGCCAGCCAGCCCCGCGCGCCCGGGTGCCGGACGGACGCCGTGGCGCACCGCACGCCCTCCGCCAGCGCGTCCAGCGGGTCGACACCGCGCGCCAGCGCGGCAGCCATCGCCCCGTGCAGGACGTCACCGGCACCGAGGGTGTCCACGACGTCGCCGGGCGCCACCGCCACGGGCGACACCCAGGACCGGTCGGTCGACCCGTCGGCCCCGGTCCGCCGCACCCGGACCGACCCCGCCCCGGCGCTGCGCGCGACGAACCGCGGGCCGTGCGCGGCGACCTCGTCCAGCAGCGCGTCCACCGCCTGCCCGTCGCGCACCACCCGGCCCGGCACGGCGAAGTCCGCGGACAGCACCGCCAGGTCGACGACGGCGAGCAGGTCGGGCGTCGACGGCTTCCAGCTCCCGCCGTCGAGGAGCACCGGGACGCCGGCACCACACGCCGCGGCCGCGAGGACCGCGGCGGCGTCGGCGTGGTGGCCGTCGACGAGCAGGGCACCGGCGCCGGTCAGCACGTCCGCCCCGGGCCGCGGCAGCCGTGGGACGCGCGCGCCGTTGACGGACACGACGGCCCGCTCCCCCGTCGCGCGCGTCACCAGCACCGTCGACACCGGCAGCACACCCGGCACGTCCGGCACGAGGTCGACGACGTCGACACCCGCGGCGACCAGGCCGGCACGGACGACGTCCGCGAGCGCCCCGGTCCCGAGCGCCGTGACCAGCGTCGTGGGCACCCCGAGGCCCACGGCGACCGCCGCGGCGTTGGCGGCGGGGCCGCCGAACGTCACGTCGAGGCCGTCGGCGACGACCTTCTCGTCCGGCGCGGGCAGGCGGTCCACCACCTGCGTGACGTCGAGCGTGGTCAGGCCGCAGCAGACGAGGCGGGCAGGCATGCGGGCATCCTCCCAGGCCCGTCCCGCACCCGCCGCGCCGCGGGTCCCGGTGGGCCCCCACCACGTAACGTTTCACAGCCGCCCGGGGGGATTCGCCGGGGATGTCCGACGTGGTTCGCTGAGCCCGCGTAAGCGCTTCCCCCACGAGAGGCAGGGACATGTCCCGCAGACCACCGGCGGCCCGACGCCCGTTCCGCGTCGCACTCGCCGCCGCCCTCACGCTCGCCCTCGGCGGCACCCTCGGCCTCGCCACGGCCGTCGGCGCGAGCGCCGCGAGCGTCGACACCAACGCCTGGTACGTCCTGGTCAACCGCCAGAGCGGCAAGGTCATGGACGTGACCGGCACGTCCACCTCCGACGGGGCGGCCATCCAGCAGTGGCCCCGCAACGACGGCGCCTGGCAGCAGTGGCAGTTCGTCGACTCCGGCTCGGGCTGGTACCGGCTGAGGTCGCGGCACTCCGGCAAGGTCCTCGACCTGTGGGAGTGGTCGACGGCCGACGGCGGCCAGTTCCGCCAGTACGCCGACCTCGACGGCTGGAACCAGCAGTTCAGGCTCGTCGACTCCGCGAGCGGCGCCTACGTGCGCCTGCTGAACCGCCACTCCGGCAAGGCCGTGACCGTCACCGACCGCTCGACCGCCGACGGCGCGAGCGTCACGCAGCTCACCGACGACAACCAGTACAACCAGCAGTGGCAGCTCGTGAAGGTCGGGGCGGGCACGACGCCCACGCAGCAGCCGACCCAGCAGCCCACGACACCTCCGCCGTCCGGCGCCTGGCCCTCGCCGTCCGGCCAGCAGAAGGTCTCGGCGACCATCAAGGTCAGCGGCACCCTCGACGGCCGCTACGTGCGGTACCACGGGATCTCGTCGGGCGACCAGGACGAGTCGCAGCCGCCGATCTTCCAGCTCTCCGACGGCGCGGTGCTGCGCAACGTCATCATCGGCACGGGCGCCGGCGACGGCGTGCACTGCACCGGCACGTGCACGCTCGAGAACGTCTGGTGGGAGGACGTCGGCGAGGACGCCGCGACGCTCAAGGGCTCGAACCCCTCGCAGGTCATGACCGTCACCGGCGGCGGGGCGCGATCGGCGTCCGACAAGGTGTTCCAGCACAACGGGCCCGGCCGGTTCGTCGTCCGGAACTTCCAGGTCTCCGACTTCGGCAAGCTCTACCGCTCGTGCGGCAACTGCTCCACGCAGTACGCGCGGACCGTCGTCATCGAGAACGTGCAGGTCACCGCGCCGGGCAAGTCGCTGGTGGGGGTCAACTCCAACTACGGCGACAAGGCGACGATCTCGGGCGTGACGATCCTCGACGACTCGTCCCGCAAGATCGTGATCTGCGAGGAGTACCGCGGGGTCACGTCGGGCGAGCCGTCGAAGATCGGCTCCGGCCCGTCCGGGGCGTGCGGCTACAGCAGCTCGAGCATCACGTACCGCTGACGCCTCGCGCAGCGACCCGCGGCCGCGCCCGGTCGACGAGCCCCCAGGCCGTCGCACCGAGCACGGCCGCGGCCGTCAGCACGGCGAGCCAGGGCCCGACCACGTCGGTCGCGACGTGGGACGCCACGAACACGACCAGCCCGACCCCCACCACGACCAGCGCGCGCGCCCAGCCGGCCCGCGGCACCGCCAGCCGCAGGCACACCGCGGCCACCACGAGCAGCACCACACCGCCGAGCCACCGGACACCGGTGCCCTGTGCGACGGCGAACGCGACGACCAGACCGACGGCGGCGAGCGGGGCGACCGGGAGGCGGGGCATGCGCCCACGCTAGCCCGGGCCACCGGACGTCCCGTGCGGGGTGCACCCCCGCGGCCCTACGGTGGGCGGGAGACCACGTCCACCCCGAGGGAGACCCACGTGCCCACGCCGCCCATCGACCCGACGACCACGAGCGCCTGGCAGGACCTCTCGGAGCACGAGAGCACGCTGCGCCCCGACCTGCGCGCCTGGTTCGCCGACGACCCGCAGCGTGCGCAGCGCATGACGCTGCAGCTCGCGGACCTCACGGTCGACCTGTCGAAGAACCTCGTCACGGACGAGACGCTGGCGCTGCTGGCACGCCTCGCGGACGAGGTGCACCTCACCGACCGCTTCGCGGCCATGCTGGCCGGCGAGCACATCAACGTCACCGAGGACCGCGCCGTGCTGCACACGGCCCTGCGGCGCCCGGCCGACGCCGAGCCGCCGCTCGTGGTCGACGGGCAGCAGGTCGACGACGACGTGCAGGCCGTCCTGGGCGAGGTCTTCGCGTTCGCGGAGAAGGTGCGCTCGGGCGAGTGGACCGGTGTCACCGGCGAGGCGGTGCGCACGGTCGTCAACATCGGGATCGGCGGGTCCGACCTGGGCCCGGTCATGGTCTACGAGGCCCTCGAGCCGTACGTCGCCGACGGGCTGGAGGTGCGGTTCGTGTCGAACATCGACCCCACCGACCTCGCGCAGAAGACCGCGGACCTCGACCCGACCACGACGCTGTTCATCGTGGCGTCCAAGACGTTCACGACCCTCGAGACCCTCACCAACGCCCGCCTGGCCCGCCAGTGGCTCTGGGACCGGCTGGTCGGCGAGGGCCGCATCGAGGACACCGACGAGGACCGGCGCCGCGCGGTGGCGAACCACTTCGTCGCCGTGTCGACGGCGCTCGACAAGGTCGCGGACTTCGGCATCGACCCGGCCAACGCGTTCGGGTTCTGGGACTGGGTCGGCGGGCGCTACTCCGTCGACTCCGCGATCGGCACGTCGCTCGCCATCGCGATCGGCCCCGACGCGTTCGGTGAGCTGCTCGAGGGCTTCCACGCCGTCGACGAGCACACGCGCACCACCCCCGTGGCGCAGAACGTGCCGTTCCTCATGGGCCTGCTGAACGTCTGGTACGTCAACTTCCTCGGGGCCCACACCCACGCGGTGCTGCCGTACGCGCAGCAGCTCAACCGGTTCCCCGCGTACCTGCAGCAGCTGACCATGGAGTCCAACGGCAAGTCCGTGCGCTGGGACGGCACGCCCGTCACCACGCAGACCGGCGAGGTCTTCTGGGGCGAGCCCGGCACCAACGGCCAGCACGCGTTCTACCAGCTCATCCACCAGGGCACCCGGCTGATCCCCGCCGACTTCATCGCGGTGGCCAACCCGGCCTACCCGCTGAGCGACGGCGGCACCGACGTGCACGGGCTGTTCCTGGCCAACTTCTTCGCCCAGACCAAGGCGCTCGCGTTCGGCAAGACCGCCGAGGAGGTCCGCGCCGAGGGCACGCCGGAGGAGATCGTCCCCGCCCGCGTGTTCTCGGGGAACCGGCCGACGACGTCGATCCTCGCGCCCGCGCTCACGCCGTCCGTCGTGGGCCAGCTCATCGCGCTGTACGAGCACATCACCTTCGCGCAGGGCGTGGTGTGGGGCATCGACTCGTTCGACCAGTGGGGCGTCGAGCTGGGCAAGAAGCTCGCGATGGAGATCGCGCCGGCCGTCCAGGGCGACGCCGCCGCGCTCGACGCGCAGGACCCGTCGACGCGCGCGCTGATCGCCCGCTACCTCGAGCTGCGGGGCTGACCGCGAGGATCCGGCGGCACCACGACGGGCCGCGGCCTCCCACCCGGGGGCCGCGGCCCGTCGTCGCGTCCCCGCGGGACCTCGCGTCGTCGTGACCGCGGGGCGACGCGACGCGTCAGCGCGCCGTGCACGTGACCGCCCCGGGCGCCCCGCTGCCCGTGCCCTGGAAGCCCAGCTCGGTGGACGCGCCGGGCGCCAGCGCACCGTTCCAGGCCGCCTCCCGGAACGTCACGGGCGACGTGCCGGACGCCGTCGCGCTCCACACGTGGGCGACCCGGCCACCGGGCAGCTCGACCGTGACCTCCCACCCGCTCGACGCGACGGCACCCGTGGCCGTGACGCGCACCGAGGCCACGAAGCCGCCCGGCCACGCGCTCGTCACCGCGTACGTCGCGGTGCACCCGCCGGCCGGCGCGGGTGTCGGCGCGACCGTGGGGGTCGGGGCGGGCGTCGGGACGACCGTGGACGTCGGGGTGGGCGTCGGGACGACCGTGGGGCTCGGGGTGGGCGTCGGGGTCGGCGTCCCGCCGCCGACCAGCGCCAGCGCGCGCTCGGCCGCCGGCAGCCACGTCGCGGCCATCCGCGCCGTGCCGGCGTCGTTCGGGTGGACCCCGTCGGAGGTGTCACGGGCCGGGTCCCAGCCCGTCGCGTGGTCGACGACGAGGACGGGCGACGCCGCGGTGGACGTGGTGGCGGCCCAGCCGGGCACGGCGGCGTTCAGCGCGCGGGTCCGGGCCGGGCAGTCGCCGCAGGTCGGCGGTGCGACGGGGATGATCTGCGCGACCACGACCACGACCTGCGGGTCCACGGCACGCATCCGGGCGACGAGGGTGGTCCAGGCGTCGAGCACCTGCTGGGTGCTGCGGTTGCTCCAGACGTCGTTGGTGGCGAAGTGCATGAGGACGACCTGGGGCCGCGTCGCGGCGAACCAGCGGGCCGCCTCCCCGGACGCGGAGACGTCCGTGACGAGCGCGCCGCCGTGGCCCTCGTTGTCGCCGTCGTGGGCGAACCCGCAGCCCTGCGGCGGCAGGGTGCCCACCATGTCCACGCGGTGGCCCGCGGCGGTGAGGTCCCGGTGCAGCAGGGCCCGCCAGCAGCCGGGCGAGCCCGTGATCGAGTCGCCCAGCGCCATGACGCGCACCGGCTCGTCGGCGGCGCGCGCCACGGCTGCGCCGGCCGGCGCACCGGCCGGCAGGAGCAGGGCGAGCCCCAGCAGCGCCGCCCCGACGCGGCGCAGGAGGTGGTGGACCATGCTCGGCTCCTTCGACGCGGGACGGTGCCGCCGTGGGCGGGTACCGGTGGTGCGACGAGCCTGCCGCCCGGCGCCGGCGCAGGAGACCGTCGAAGCGTTTCACCGCAGTGCGACGTCGCCGGGAAGACCGTGGCAGGCTGACGTCGAGGACCGGCGACGTGCCGGCAGGGAGGTGGCACCGTGCCGGAGCCGCAGGGTCGCGTGCGTGTCGACGCCTGGACGTGGGCGGTGCGGCTCTTCCCCACCCGGTCCGCCGCAGCGGCCGCGTGCCGCGCCGGGCACGTGCGGGTCAACGGGGACCGCGCCAAGCCGGCGACGCAGGTGGTGCCGGGCGACGAGGTGCAGGTGCGCGGCGGCGCCCGCGAGCGGCTGGTCGTCGTGCAGCGCCTCCTGGTCAAGCGGGTGTCCGCCGAGGTGGCGCAGGCCTCCTACCTGGACCGCTCCCCCGTGCCGCCGCCGCGCACGCAGGTGGCGGTGGCCGGGCAGCGCGACCGCGGCGCGGGACGCCCCACCAAGCGCGAGCGCCGGGCCATCGAGCGGCTGCGCGGGCACTGACCCCCGCGCCTCAGCGTGCGTCGGCGAGGGTGGCCATCCAGTCGCCGACGCCGGTCTGCTCCAGCAGGTCGGCGACCCGCGGGCTGACCGCGGCCATCCGCAGGGCCACACCGCGCTCGGCCGCGTCGCGCGCGAGGCGCACCAGGACGGACAGCCCCATGGAGTCGAGGAACGTCACGCCCGACGCGTCGACCTCCACGTCGCGGACCGCCGGTGCCTCCAGCGCGCGCCACAGCGCCGGGGCGTCACGCTCCCGCACCACCAGGTCGACGGCCCCCACCAGCACGACCCGCAGCACGGGGCCCTCGGCGTGCACGTCGAGGCGGCCCTGAGACCCCCGTCGCCCGTCCATCGGGTGAGTGTGCCCCACGCCACCGACATCCGGCACCCGCAGCGGGCCTCCGCGTGCGGCGCGGCCACCGTCGTCGGTGGTGAGGGCTACGGTCGCCGGCATGATCACGCTCGGACGTGCCGCGCTCGTGACGCCGGACCTCGCCGCCACCGCCGCCTTCTACCGCGACGCCTTCGGGTTCCGCACGCTCTTCGAGGGCCGGTTCGGCGACTACCCGCTGCTGCACGTCGGGCCCGGCGGGCTGACCGACGCCGGGCTGTGGCTGCGTCCCGCCGCACCGGGCGACCCGGTGGGCCGCCAGGCGGGCGCCGGACCGTTCCTCGTCCTCTACCTGGACCCGGACGAGCTCGACGCGACGACCGCGCGCTGCGCCGCGCTCGGCGCCCCGGCCCACCTCACCACGCAGGACGCCGACGGACGGTACGCGCACGTCCGGGACCCCGACGGCAACGAGATCGTCCTGGCGGCGCTGACGGTGGCGGGCTGATCCCGGCACCGTCAGCGCCGCCGGCGCGGTCCGGCGCCGCCGGTGTCCCCGGCCCGGTGCCGCAGCTCGGCCTCCCCGCGGTGCCCGGAGCGACCGGGGAGCCGGCCGCCCGGGTGCATCCTGGGGACGTGACCACGGGCCCGAGCCTCGCCACGGGCGACACCCACGTCGTCGTGGCCTGCCCACCGGGCCTGGACGTGCGCCGCACGCTCGGGCGGCTGCGGCGCGGGGCGGGCGACCCGACGTGGGCGACGACGCCGGGCGCCGTGTGGCACGCGACGCGGCGCGGCCCGGGGACGGCGACCCTGCGGCTGTGCCCGGTGCCCGGCGGTGTGCGGGCCGACGCCTGGGGCCCGGGCGCGTCCGCCCTGCTCGCCGAGGCGCCCGCCCTGCTCGGCCTGCTCGACGACCCGACGGGGTTCGCCGCCGGCCTGCACCCGGTGGTCGCACGCGCCCACCGCACGCACGCCGGACTCCGGCTCGCCCGCAGCGGCGACGTGTGGTCGGCGGTCGTGACGGCCGTGCTGGAGCAGCGCGTCGTCGGGATCGACGCGCAGGCGTCGTGGCGGCGGCTCGTCGCGCGGCACGGGTCGCCGGCACCCGGTCCCGCACCGTCCGGCCTGCGGGTGGCGCCGCCGCCTGCCGTGTGGCGGACCCTGCCGGTGTGGGAGTGGCGCCGCGCCGGGGTCGACGCGCAGCGCTCCGACACCGTGCGCCGGGCCGCCGCGGTCGCGCACGCGATGCGGGCCGACCTCGACCCGCCCGAGCTCGCGCGACGCCTGCGGACGGTGCCCGGGATCGGCCCGTGGACGACGGCGGAGGTGACGTCCCGCGCCCTGGGCGACCCCGACGCCGTGCCGGAGGGCGACGCCCACCTGCCGCACCTGGTCGGCTGGGCCCTCACCGGGCGGCGGGTCGACGACGCGGGGATGCTGCACCTGCTTGCCCCCTGGCAGGGTCACCGCCAGCGGGTCCTGGTCCTGCTGCAGCTCGCCCACCTGGGGCGGATGCCGGCGTACGGGCCCCGCGCGCCGCGCGCGCTGCCGATGCGCTGACGCGCCGTGGACGAACGTGCCCCGGTGCGTCGGCCCGGGGATACTGGCCGTTCACCGCGTCCGACCGCAGGAGGAGCCATGCCGCACGACGACACCGCCCGCCCGACCGACGCACCCCCGGAGGCCCCGTCGCGCGCGGCGACCGGGCTGCTGTGCCTCCTGCTGTTCATCGGCTCGTTCGCTCTGCTCACGCTCGGGTTCGAGGGTGACGCGACCACCGGGCCGTGGCTCGTGACGGCGGGCATCCTCGCGTTCGGCCTGGCCTTCGCGATCCCGACGACGATCCTGCCCGCGATCGAGGAGCGCGACGGCCGGTGACGGTCCCGGTCGCGGTGCCCACCCGCCTCGTGCTGGTCCGCCACGGCGAGAGCGTCGGCAACATCGCGGCCACGCGGGCCGACCGCGAGGGCGCCCTGCGGGTGGACGTGGCGACGCGCGACGCCGACACACCGCTGTCGGAGCGTGGCCGCGAGCAGGCGCGGGCGCTCGGCGTGTGGCTGGCCGACGTGCCGGCCGACGAGCGGCCCGAGGTCGTGTGGTGCTCGCCGTACCTGCGCGCCCGGCAGACCGCGGAGCTGGCGATGGAGGCGGCAGGGCTCGACCTCCCGGTCCGTCTCGACGAGCGGCTGCGCGACCGTGAGCTGGGCGTGCTCGACCGCCTCACGTGGCGCGGCGTGCAGGAGCTGCACCCGGAGGAGGCCGAGCGCCGGCGCCACCTCGGCAAGATGTACCACCGCCCGCCGGGCGGCGAGTCCTGGGCGGACGTCGCGCTGCGCGTGCGGTCCGCCCTCGGGGACCTGCAGCCGCGGGACGCCGGGCGGCGGGTCCTCGTCGTGGTGCACGACGCGGTCGTCATGCTCCTGCGGTACGTCCTGGAGGAGCTGACCGAGGACGAGCTGATGGCCGTCATCCGCGAGCGCAGCGTGCGCAACGCGTCGCTGACGCACCTGGAGCGGGCCGACGACGTGTGGCGGCTGACGGCGTTCGACGACGTCGAGCACCTCGCGGAGATGGACGCGGCGATCACGGAGCACGAAGGGACGGCGGACACCGGTGGATGACCTCGTGCTGACCCCCGCCCTGCTGCGGGAGCACCCCCTGCCCGAGCCGACGGGCGGCAAGGACGCGCGCGGCGGCGTGCTCGTGCTCGGCGGCGCGCGCGCCACCCCGGGCGCCGTGCTGCTCGCCGGCGTGGCCGCGCTGCGGGTCGGCGCCGGGCGGCTGTCGCTGGGCGTCGCGGCGTCCGTGGCCGGGCCGCTGGCCGTGGCGGTCCCGGAGGCCGGGGTCGTGGGGCTGCCCGAGGGACCCACCGGGTCGGTCACCGGCCCGGGCGACGAGCTCGACGGCGAGCTGCAGCGCGCCGACGTCGTCGTCGTCGGTCCGGGCCTGGACGAGCCCGACGGGACCCTCGCGCTGCTGCGTGCCGTGGTCGCCGCGGTCCCTGGCACGACGTCCCTGGTGCTGGACGCGTTCGCGCTGGGCGTGCTGCGCGACGCGCAGGACCTGCACGGCGCGCTGCACGGCCGGACCGTGCTCACCCCCAACACCGCCGAGGCCGGGCGACTGCTCGGGGAGGACGCGGACACGGCCGACGAGGGTCGCGACGACGCCGACGTGCCGGTGGCCGCGCGTCTCGCGGACGCGTACGACGTGGTCGTGGCGTGCGCGGGCGTCGTCGCCGAGCCCCGCGGCCGCCGCTGGCACTCGTCGACGGGCTACTCGGGTCTGGGCACGTCCGGCAGCGGCGACGTGCTGGCCGGCGCCGTGGGCGGGCTGCTCGCGCGCGGTGCGTCGCCCGCGCAGGCCGCGTGCTTCGGGGTCGCCGCGCACGGCGTCGCCGGTGACCGGCTGGCCGCGGCCGTCGGGCCGCACGGGTACCTGGCGAGCGAGCTGCTGGCGGAGCTCCCGCGGGTGCTCGTCGAGCTGCGCTCGCGCTGAGCGCTCCCGCTCCGCGGACGCGCCGCCCGGGCGCGCCCGCGGTGCCGCACACTGGTGGTGTGGACACACCGCGCATGAACGTCGAGTCGTTCAACCTGGACCACCGCACCGTCGTCGCGCCGTACATCCGGCTCGCGGACCTCAAGGAGCTCCCCCACGGGGACGTCCTGTCCAAGTTCGACGTGCGGTTCACGCAGCCCAACGTGGCGCACCTCGAGATGGACGCCGTGCACTCGCTCGAGCACCTGTTCGCCGAGCACTCGCGCAACCACTCGGACCGGGTCCTCGACTTCTCCCCCATGGGCTGCCAGACCGGCTTCTACCTCATGCTCGAGGGCCGGTGGACGGACCAGGAGGTGCAGGACCTGGTCGCCGCGACCCTCGAGGACGTGCTGCACGCGACCGAGGTCCCCGCAGCCAACGAGGTGCAGTGCGGCTGGGGCGCGCACCACACCCTGACCGGCGCGCAGGACGTCGCCCGCGCGTTCCTCGCGGAGCGCGACGCGTGGAGCACGGTGACCGCGTGAGCGCCGGCCTCTCGGCCGCGCCCGGCGCGCGCGTCGACGCGGTCGTCGTCACCGCGATGGGCGTGGAGGCCTCCCCCTTCCTCGAGCGGGCGACCGCGGTCGGCGACGAGGTGGAGGTCGCGGGCGCGCGGCGACGCGTGCTGGATCTCGGCGGTCCGCGGGTGATGCTCGTGACCTGCGGCATCGGCCTGGTCAACGCCGCCTCGGCCGCGACGCTCGCCCTGCACGGGTCGGGTGCGCGCATCCTGCTCAGCGCGGGCTCGGCCGGGGGCATGGGCCTCGACGTGCGCGTCGGCGACGTCGTGGTCGGCGCCACGACCGTCTACGGGGCGGCCGACGCCCGCGTGTTCGGCTACGCGCTGGGGCAGGTGCCCGGCATGCCGGAGCGTTTCGACGCGGACCCGGGACTGCTCGCCGCGGCCGCCGGTGTCCCCGCGGACGGCCTGACGGTCCGCACCGGCACCATCCTGTCGAGCGACGTGTTCGTGGACGCCGAGCGCGTCGTCCCGCTGCGCCACGCCTTCCCCGACGCGCTGGCGTGCGACATGGAGTCCACGGCCCTCGCCCACACGGCGCACCTCACGGGGGTGCCGTTCCTGTCCGTCCGCGGCATCTCCGACCTGTGCGGTCCCATCGCCGGGGTCGACTTCGACGCCCACGTCGACGACGCGGCCGAGCGGTCCGCCGTCGTGGTGCTCGGTCTGCTGGACGCGGCGCTCGTCGCGGGCTGACCGGCGGAGGCCGCGTCCCCGGCCGGCGGCCGGGGTCGCGGCCGACCCTCGTCGTGCGGCCGCGCCCGACGACTCCGGGGCGTGCCACGAGTCGGTAGGTCTGCCCCGGAATGTCGTCGACCGGTGCGCGGTTGGCACCTCAGACTGCCCGGGCACGGCTGCTGCGCCCGGCGGCCGTCCGTCCACCGCCGCGCCCCGCACGGGCCCGAACCGACAGGCGACCTCGTGACCGACAGGACCGCTCCACCCGCCGCGCCGCCCGCTCCGCCCGCCGCCGTCGCGGGGGCGACGACCGCCGCGCCCGCGGGCGGCGCCGGCGTCCCCGTCGCGATGTCGCCGCGCGACAGGCTCGCGGTCACGCTGCTGCTGGTCTCCACGTTCGTCGTCATCCTCAACGAGACGATCATGGGCGTCGCGCTGCCGCGGCTCATGGACGACCTCGGCATCACCGCGGCCACCGCGCAGTGGCTGACGACCGGGTTCCTGCTGACGATGGCCGTGGTCATCCCCGTGACCGGGTTCTTCCTGCAGCGCACCACGACCCGGGCGGCGTTCCTCACCGCGATGGGGCTGTTCTCCGTCGGCACGCTGGTGTGCGCGCTCTCCCCCGGGTTCGAGGTGCTGCTGGCGGGGCGCGTCGTCCAGGCCACCGGCACCGCGGTGATGCTGCCGCTGCTCATGACGACCGTCATGACCGTGACCCCGCCGGCCTCCCGCGGACGCACGATGGGCAACATCTCGATCGTCATCTCCGTCGCCCCCGCCGTCGGCCCGACCCTCTCCGGCCTGATCCTGTCGGTGCTGGACTGGCGGTGGATGTTCGGGGTCGTGCTGCCCGTCGCCCTCGCCGCACTGGCCCTGGGCGCGCTGCGGCTGCCGAACGTCACGCAGCCGCGCCACGCGCGGGTCGACGTGGTCTCCGTGGCCCTGTCGGCCGTCGCGTTCGGCGGCCTCGTGCTGGGCATGTCGCGGGTCGGCGAGGTCGTCGCCGGCGGCCTGCAGCCCGCGACCGGGGCCGCCCTGGTCGCCGGGGCCGTGGGGCTCACCCTGTTCGTCGCACGCCAGCTGCGGCTGCAGCGCACCGACGACGCCCTGCTGGACCTGCGGGTGTTCCGCTCCCGCACGTTCGCCGTGTCGGTCGGGCTGATGGCGATCATGATGATGGCCCTGTTCGGCGTCATCATCATGCTGCCCATCTACGCGCAGGACGTGCTCGGCCTCGACACCCTGCGCACCGGCCTCATGCTGCTGCCCGGTGGGCTGCTCATGGGGCTGCTCGCACCGCTGGTCGGGCGCGCGTACGACCGGGTCGGCGCGCGTCCCCTGCTGGTGCCGGGCACCGTGCTGGTCAGCACGGCCACGTGGGGCATGGCGCTGCTGCTCGGCGAGCAGACGCAGCCCTGGCTGCTGGTCGCGGCGCACCTGACGATGTCCGCGGGGCTGGCGCTGGTGTTCACGCCGCTGTTCACCTCCGCGCTCGGGTCGGTCAGCGCCGACCGCTACTCCCACGGCAGCGCGATCATCGGCACCGTGCAGCAGGTCGCGGGCGCGGCCGGCACCGCCGTGTTCGTCACGGTCCTGTCGGCGGTGGCGACGGACCGGGCGGCCGCCGGCGCGTCGACGCTCGTCGCGACGGCGGAGGGCGTGCACGCGGCCTTCCTCGTGGGTGCGGTGCTGACGCTGCCCGCGATCGCGGGTGCGCTCGCCGTGCGCTCGGCACCGGCCGGCGCCGCCGTCGCCGGTCACCACTGACACCCCCGGCGGGTTGCGGCGGGCGCGGACGCGACCCGGGTGCGGGGCGCACCCGGTCAGGCGCCGCCCGGGCCCCCGGTGGCGTCGGCGAGGTGCGTGACCGCCTCGAGCACGGCGGCGTGCAGGCGCGGGTCGTCGAGCGGGCGGAAGTGCCCGTCGAGCGGCAGGCGGACGTTGACCGCGCCCGCGAGCTCGCTGCCCCCCGGCACGTGGGGGTCGAAGCGCGCGTAGACCGACCAGATCCGCGCGTGCGCGGCGACGTCCCGCGCCAGGGCGAGCAGGTCGGGGTCGAACGGGGACAGCGCCCGCACCGGGCGCGCCGGGAACCAGCGGGCGTACACCGAGCCGGCGAACGGGGTGTTCACGGCGACCAGGCCCGCGACCCGCGGCCCGGCGTCCTCGTCGGCGAGCACCATCTTGCCGATCAGCCCGCCCTTGGAGTGCGCCACGAGCACGACGCGGCCGAGCCCCAGGGCCTCCAGGCGCTCCACCACGAGCGGTGTGGACATCTCCAGCGGCCGCAGGTTGAGCCCGAGCGCCGGCACGGTGTGCACGGGGTGCCCCGCGGCGTGCAGGGCCCGTGCCAGCGGCGTCATCACCGGCCACGTCTCGTAGATGCCGGGCAGCAGCACGACGGGCATGCGGTCGCCGCCCGCCAGGGAGCCGGGCAGCGGCGCGGCGAGGACGGCCCGCGCCTGCGCCCGGACGATCCACGCGTAGTCCCGCGCCCAGGCCGCGCCCTGGCGCAGCCGGTGGCGCACCTCCGCGGCCGCCCGCCCGGCCGCCCGCGGCCCGGTGGGCGGCCCCGGCACCGTCCTCGCGGCCGACCCGCCCGTCATCGCGCGACGTGCTCCAGCACGAGGTCGGCCACCTCGTCGGGGCGGGCGTACATCGCGGCGTGCGACGCCCCGGGGACGGTCACGTGCGTGCCGCGCCGCGCCGCCGACGCGAGTCGCGCCGCCCACCCGGGCGGCGCGACCCTGTCGTGCTCGCCCCGCACGACGAGCACGGGCGCGTCGACCTGCCGGACCCGCTCGGCGACGGGGTGCTCCAGCATGTGCCGCAGCACCGCGAGGTACCAGCGGGGTCCGCACTCGGCGTAGGTGCGCGCCAGCAGCGCCTGCGCCCGCACCGGCTCGAAGACCGCACCGGCCGCCAGACGCACCAGCTGCTGGGCGGCGGTGCGGGCGTCGTCGTCGACGGTGGGGCCGACGAGCACCGCGTGGGACGCCACGGCGGGCGTCGTGGCGACGGCCTCGACCACGACCTGCGCTCCCATGGAGTGCCCGACCCAGGTGGCGCCCTCGATCCCGGTGCGCCCGGCCCAGCGCGTGACGAGCCGGGCCAGGTCCGCCACACCGACGTCGGTGCGGGGCCGCGGGACGCGCCCGAACCCCGGCAGGTCGAGCAGGTGCACGGTCCCGGCGAGAGCCAGCCGCCGCGCGAGCGGGTGGAGGGTCGCCGACGAGGCCCCCAGCCCGTGCACGAGCACGACGTCGAGGCGCTCGCGCTCCGGCAGCTCGTCCACCATCGCGTCGCGCAGCGTGCGGGTACGCAGCGGGAGCCCGTCGATCCGCACCCGGTCGACCCGGGACGTCGTGGCCGTGGGTGCGTGGGCCCGGCCGACCGCCAGCGGCATGCGTCCTCCCGTCGTCCGACGCCCGGTGCGGACGCGCTCCGGGATCGTCGCACGCGCCGACCGACCGCGCAGGTCAGGGCAGCGGGACCCACGACGGGTCAGCCCGCGGGGAGCTCCAGGACCGTCCGTGTGCCCGCCCCCGGGGCGTCCGCCACCCGCACGTCGCCGCCCAGGTCGCGGGCGACCTCGCGGGCGATCGCCAGGCCGAGGCCCGCACCGCCCACGTCACGCTCACGTGCCTCGTCGAGCCGCACGAACCGCTCGAACACCCGCTCGCGATCGGCCGGCGGGATGCCCGTGCCGTCGTCGTCGACCAGGAGGCGGACGACCCCGGGGCCGGGCTCGACCGTGACCGCGACCGTGCTGCGGGCGTGCCGCACGGCGTTCGCGACGAGGTTGCGCACCACGCGCGTGGCCCCGTCGACGGTGGCGGTCGCGGTGCCCACCCCGTGCACGGCCACCCGGACGTCCCGCTCCCGCGCCGCGGGCGCGAGGCCCGCCGCGACGTCCGCCGCCACGGCCACCAGGTCGACGGGCGCACGCGGGGCGTCCGACGCGCCCACGCGCGCCAGCACCAGCAGGTCGTCCACGAGCGTCTGCATCCGGGCGACCTGCGGGGCCAGGTCCGCGACGAGGTCGTCCACCGGGTACGCGCCGGGGTGCGCGGCGGCGACCTCGACCGCCGCCCGTGCCGCCGTGACCGGTGAGCGCAGCTCGTGCGCGGCGTCCGCGACGAAGGTGCGCTGCCGCGCGGCGGCCACCTCGAGCCGGTCCAGCATCGAGTTGAGCGTGCGCGCGAGCGCCGCGAGCTCGTCGTCGACGGGCGGGACGGGCAGGGCGCCGGGCCCACCCGCGAGCGCGACCCGGTCGGCCGCGGCGCGCAGCTGCTCGACGGGTGCCAGGGCGCGCCCCAGCACGGTCCACAGCACCACCGCGAACCCGACGGTCAGCACCGGCACCACCAGCAGGAGCGCGACGCGCAGGGCGCGCAGCACACCCTGGACGTCGGTCGCCGGGACGGTCGTGACCAGCGTGGCGGGCTCCCCCCGCCAGGTCACCGCCTGTACCGCCGCTCGCGCGACCTCGTCGTAGGCACCGGCGTGCGCGCCCACCACGAGCACGTCGTCGCCCGCGCGGTCGCGCCACGCGGCGAGGGTCGCGGGGTCGACCACCGGCAGCGTGCGGGAGGCGGTCGCGGACGTCGCCAGGACGCGCCCCGACGCGTCGAGCAGCTGTGCCACCTCGCCGGGCTGCTGGACGGGCAGCGCCTCGGGCACGCGGTCGTCCGCCACCAGCGCGGCCAGCGTCTGCGAGCGCTCGCGGACGACGTCGTCCAGGGCGGCGGTCCGCGCGGTGCCGAGCGCCGCCGAGAGCGCGAGGGCACCGGCGACCAGGACCACCGCGACGGCGAGGGTGGCGACGAGCGTGAGGCGGGCCCGCAACGACAGGGCACGCCGGCGTGGGCCGCCCGGCCCGGTGGGCGGCGTGCCCGCCGCGGGCCCGGTCACGCCCCACCCACCCGGTACCCGGCGCCGCGCACCGTGGTGACCGCGTCGCGGCCCAGCTTGCGGCGCAGGTAGCCGACGTACACCTCGACGACGTTCGGGTCCTCGCCGCCGGTGTCGAAGACGTGGTCGAGCAGCTCGATCTTGCCGACGACGCGGTCGGCGTGCCGCAGGAGGTACTCCAGCAGGGCCGTCTCCCGCACGGTGAGCGCGACCGGGCGGCCGTCCCGCGTGACCTCGCGCGACGCGGGGTCGAGCGTCAGCGCGCCGGCCCGCAGCACCGCGGGGCGCGGCGCGACCGGACGGCGCACCAGCGCCCGCAGCCGGGCGACGAGCACGACGAACGAGAACGGCTTGGTGAGGTAGTCGTCGGCGCCGACGTCGAGCCCGTCCGCCACGTCGTGCTCACCGTCCTTGGCCGAGAGCATGAGGACGGGCGTCCACACGTCCTGCGCGCGCAGCGCCGTGACCAGGTCGTAGCCGTTGCGCCGCGGCAGCATCACGTCGACCACCAGCACGTCGTACGCGCCGTCGACCGCCATCGACAGACCCGTCGCGCCGTCGTGGGCGGCGTCGACGGCGAAGCCCTCGGCCGTCAGACCCCGGCGCAGGGCGCGCACGAGCCCCACCTCGTCGTCGACCACCAGCACCCGCACCCCGGCAGCATCCCACCCGCCGGTGCCCGCCCGGGGCGCCCGCCGCGGCGGCGTCCTCAGCGTCCGCTCAGGCCGGGGGGCGCAGGGTGGGGACATGGACACCGCACCCGCCTCCCCCGCCCGCCCGCGGCTCCGCGCCGCGTGGGCCGTGCCCGTCACCGCGGTCGTGGCCGTCGCGGCGGCGTTCGCCGCACCCCCGCTGCTCGCGTCGGCCGACTCCGCGGGCCTGCCCGAGGTCTCGGCGGCCGAGCTGCTGGACCGGGTCGCGGCCGCCGAGCCGCAGGCCCTGTCCGGCACGGTGGTGCACACGGCCCGCCTGGGCCTGCCGGAGCTGTCGCTGACGCAGGCGACGGGCGCCGACCCCGTCAGCCTGCTCAGCGGCTCGACCACGCTGCGCGTGTGGACCGACGGCGAGTCGCGCTCGCGCGTGTCGCTGCTGGGCACCGCCTCGGAGTACTCGGTCGTGACCGACGCCACGCAGGCGTGGACGTACTCGTCGTCCGACGACGAGGTCGTGCACTACGCGCTCTCGCCGCAGGACGCCGCACGGGCGCAGGATCTGGCCGCCACCGCGACCCCGCCGGCCGACCTGCCCAGCCCCGACGAGCTGGGCCGCGAGGCGCTCGCGCGGGCCGAGAAGGACGCGACGGTCGGCGTGGACGCCGTCACGACCGTCGCGGGCCGTGACGCCTACCAGGTGGTCGTGACGCCGCGCAGCACCACCACCCTCGTGGGGCGGGTCGTCGTCGCCGTGGACGCCGCGACGTGGACCCCGCTGCGGGTGCAGGTGTGGAGCAACGACGACGCCGCGACGCCGGCGCTCGAGGTCGGGTTCACCGACGTGACGTTCGCCGACCCGGGCGAGGCGGTCCTGACGTTCTCCGCGCCCCCCGGGGCCGAGGTCCGCGAGGTGACCGTCCCGCTGCCGGACGCCGCGGCGCACGCCGCGGCCGCGGACGCGGCGCAGGGCCTGCCGGCGGACCCGGGGGCGATGACGGCACCCGAGGGCGTGACCGTCAGCGGCAGCGGCTGGGACACGGTCGTCGAGTTCACCGACGTCGACGTCGCGGCGCTGCTGACGGGCGACCCGTCCGCCCTCGGCGACGACCCGCGGGCGCACGGCCCGATCGGCGGCGAGGGCGCGCAGGCGCTCGCCGAGGACTTCATGCCCGAGGGCGACGGCCCCGGGGTCGAGCTGGACGCCGGAGCGCTGTACGACCAGCTGACCACGCCCGTCGAGGGCGGCCGGGCGCTGACCTCGACGCTGCTGTCGGTGCTGGTCCTCGACGACGGCCGCGTGCTGGTCGGGGCCGTGCCGGTGGACGCGCTGCGCGCGGCGGCGGACGCGTGACGACGCCCGCGGGGGCGACCGCCACGGCGGCCGCCCCCGCGTCGGCGCCCGCCGTGCCGCAGGCTGGTGCGGTGGGCGACGACGCGATCCGCACGCACGGTCTGACCAAGCGGTTCCGCACCGGTCAGGTGGCCGTCGACCGTGTCGACCTGCACGTGCCACGGGGGGCGGTCTACGGGTTCCTGGGCCCCAACGGGTCGGGCAAGACCACGACGATCCGCATGCTGCTGGGCCTGGTGGCCCCCACCGCGGGCGAGGTGCACCTGCTGGGGTCACCGATGCCCCGGGAGGCCGGGCGCGTGCTGCCGCGGGTGGGCGCGCTCGTCGAGGGCCCGGCGTTCCAGCCGTACCTCTCGGGGCGGGCCAACCTCGCGCGGCTGGACGCCGTCGACGCGTCGACGGACCCGCGCACCGCCCGCGCCCGGTCGGACGCCGCGCTGGACCGCGTGGGCCTGGGCGCCGCGGCCGACAAGCGCTACCGGCAGTACTCGCTGGGCATGAAGCAGCGCCTCGGGCTCGCCGCCGCGCTGCTGCGCCCCCGGGACCTGCTGGTGCTCGACGAGCCGACCAACGGCCTGGACCCGCAGGGCACGCGGGAGGTGCGGCACCTGGTGCGCGAGCTGGCCGACGCCGGGACGACCGTGCTGGTGTCCTCGCACCTGCTCGCGGAGATCGAGCAGGTCTGCACGCACGTCGGGATCATGGGCGGCGGGCGGCTGCTGCTGCAGGGTCCGCGCGCCGACCTCACCGCACGGCGAGCCGCGCACGTGATGGTCCGCACCGCACCGGCGGACGTCGACGCGGCCGTCGTCGAGCTGCGCCGCCTCGGGCTGGCCGACGTCACGGTCGAGCAGGGCGTCGTGGACGGCGGCGTCACGGTCGTCGCCTCGGACGCGGCCGACGACGGTCGCGACCGACCCGCGCCGCAGGACGTCGCGGCCGCGCTGGTGCGCGCCGGCGTCGGCCTGCTCGCCTTCGACGTGCGCCGACCCTCGCTGGAACAGGTGTTCGTCGAGCTGACCGGGGAGGGCTTCGATGTCGCCCGGTGAGACCGCTGCGGCCGAGCCGCGACCCGTGCCCGCCGGCCGGCCCGACGCCGCACCCGACGCGCCCGCCCGGTACCCCGGGGCGGCGGGTCGCCTGGTGCGCTCCGAGCTCCGCCTGGTGCTGCGCCGGCGGCGCAACGTGGTGCTGCTCGTCGGCCTGGCGTTCGTCCCGCTGCTGCTGGGCGTCGTGCTGCGCCTGGCGCAGGACGCGGGCCTGGCCGGCCAGGGGCCGCCGTTCGTCGCCAGCGTCACGGGCAACGGGCTGTTCCTCGTCGTGGCGTCGCTGTTCCTGTGCACGCCGTTCCTGCTGCCGCTGACCATCGGCATCGCGTCGGGCGACGCGATCGCCGGCGAGGCGTCCGCCGGCACGCTGCGCTACCTGCTTGTGGTGCCCGTCGCGCGCGGGCGGCTCCTCGCCGTCAAGGCGCTCGGCGCGCTCACGTTCGCCGCGGCGGCGGTGCTGGCGATCGCCGTCGTGGGGCTGGTGGCCGGCGCCGTGCTCTTCGGGGTGGGCGACCTCACGCTGCTGTCCGGCGACACCGTCCCGCTCGGGGACGGCGTGCTGCGGGTCGCCGGGGTGGTGGCGTACGTCGGGCTGTCGATGACCGGGCTCGTGGCCGTGGGGCTGTTCTTCTCCACCCTCACGGAGGTGCCGGTGGGCGCGATGGCGGCCACCGTGGTGGTGGCCGTGGTCTCGAGCGTCCTGGACCAGCTGCCGCAGGTCGCGGTCATCCACCCGGCGCTGCTGACGCACCACTGGTTCGACTTCGCGGAGATGCTGCGCATCGTCCCCTCGGTGGACGTGCTGGCGCAGGGGCTGGCCGTGCAGGCGGGCTGGGTCGTCGTGTTCGGCACGCTGGCGTGGGCCCGGTTCACCACCGCCGACGTCACGTCCTGACCGGCCGCCGGGGGGCCTCGGTGCCAGACTCGGGGCGTGAGCGTGTACGGGACGGAGCCGGTCGCCGGGCCGGAGGGGCTGACCTACGCCGCGCTGCTGGTGCGGGCGGAGCGGTCCGACGCGCTGGCGGCACTGGCACGGGAGCGGTTCTCCGGCTGGGTGGGTCCGCACGAGGACGGCTGGGTCGTGGCCGTGCCGGAGCACCCACGCGGTCACGTCGCCGCGCACCGGCGCCGGGTCGGGGACCTGGCCGCGGTCGTGGCGCAGGACCTGGGCACGGCGGCGGTCGCCGTGCTCGTGCAGGGGGACCGCCTGCTGCGCCTGTGGGCGTCCGCGGGGGCGGTACCGGTGACCGACTACGTCTCCGACGCCCACGTGGCGTACCCGCACGACGACGAGGCCTACGGCACGGAGGGCCTCGAGGGGGTCCGCGGCCTGGCGACGCTCACCCGCCACGCGGAGGCCGCCGACGACCTCACGGCGCTGCTGGCCGAGGAGCTCGGTGAGTCCGAGTCGGAGTCGGAGCGGCTGATGGCGGTGTGCCGCCTGCTCGGGTGGCCGCAGTGGCTGGTGGCCGTCGACTCGCTGCCGCGCCGCGTGCCCGGCGGCCCGGGCGCCGAGGCGTTCACGCGGCTGCGGGCCGGGCGCACCGGCGTGGGTGGCCTGCTGGCGGCGCGCGCCGCCGCGGTCGTGCGCCGGTCGGAGTAGCCGGGTCGGACGGGTGGACCGGACGGCGCGGGGCGGGCGGTGCGTGCGGGGCGGGCGGTGCGAGCCGGAGGTGCGCTCAGACGATCCGGGGCGCGTCCGGGGCGAGCCGGCGCTGCACGCCCGCGCCGAGCGCGAGGCCGGCGAGCACGCCCAGGCTGATGGCGACCATGGACACGCCCGTGGTGACGACGGTCGTGATCGCCCGGTCGGTCGAGTGCCCCAGTGCCGAGGTCACGCCGACCAGGCCGAGCGCACCGGGCACCAGCAGCCAGAACCCGGGCAGGAACGTCACGAGGAACGGCGGTCCCCCGCGGCGGGCGGCCGCGAGCATCGCGACCGGCGTCATCGCCAGGGCCCCGACGAACGACGACACGACCGCCCCGAACAGCACGCCGCCCAGCACCTGACCCGCGTACGCCACCACCAGGACCAACGTGATCCAGGGCAGCGACTCGCGGTGCGCCTCGTTGTTGGTGGCCACGCCCACCGCGTAGACCAGCACGCCGAGCCAGCTCGCGACCCAGCCCAGGGAGTGGTCGGACCCTGAGCTGCCGACGTCCGCCGCGGGCACGCCGACCAGCCCGGCGGCGGCCGTGATCCCCAGTGCCAGCAGGACCAGCTGCATGACGCCCGCCGCGAGCCGCGACGACCCCGCGATCATCTGCCGCGTGGCGAGGTCGATGACCCCCGTGGTGAGCAGCGCCCCCGGCAGGAACGTCACCAGCGGGGCCACCAGCGGGGCCAGCAGCCCCACGGACCAGCCGGTGCGCACCAGCAGCAGCACGGGCACGGCCACGACGAACGCGCACACCGCCACGACCAGGCCCTGGTACACCGGGGGCACCCGCCGGGTCACCGCGGTCAGCAGGGCGACCACGCCCCCGAGCACGGCCGCCACGAGGATGTCGAGCCACCCGCCGCCGAGCACCATGGACAGGCCGGCGGCGACGGCCACGTAGCCCGCCGCGCGGCGCACGGTCGACGTCGCCGGGTCCGAGGCCACGATCGTCTGCAGCTGCTCCAGCGCCGCGCGCGGGCGCACGTCACCGCGCGAGGCGGCGTTGGCCAGGTCCAGCACGTCGGAGACCTGGTCGAGGCGCAGCGCGCGGCTGCCGGCCGTCGACACGGCCGTCTGCACGGTGTCGTGCTGCGGCACGGAGACGATGAGGGCCGTGGGGAACGTGACCACGGCCGCGTCGGGCAGCCCGTTGACGGTGGCCACCCGCTGGAGCGTGGAGTTCACCTGCACGATGGGCGATCCGGCGTCGATCATCGCCTCGCCGAGCCGCACGAGCAGCAGCACGGTGGCGTCCGCGCGCGCCGAGAGCGCCTCCGGCTCGGGGGTGCCCGGGTCCGGGGAGCCCTCACCCGTCGGGAGGACGAGGGTCGCGGCGGTGTCGTCACCGACCGGCGGCAGCGGCGTCGTCGTCGCGGTGGGACCGTCACCGCCCTCGCGGGCGCCCACCGCGCCGTCCCCCGTGCTGCCGGGGGACGCACCGCCACCCGCACGACGCCCGGCGACGGCCCTGCGCCACCACCACCAGAGGCCGGCAGCCGCCGCCAGGAGCACGACCGCGGCCACCGCCACCACCACCCACGGCACGTTCGACTCCGCGACGGCGGGGCGTGAGGAGAACGCCGGGACCTGGACGGCGGGCTCGGTCGTCGGCACGGTCGTGACGACCGGTGCGGGAGCGGTGGGGGCGGTCGTCGGCTCGGCGGTCGGCACCGGCGCGACGCCCCCGCCCGGGGTCGCCTCGGGCGTGGCCTCGACGGGCGGGGCCGTGGCCCTCGCCGGGGTGGGGGTGGGCGTCGGCTCCGGTGCGGTGACCACCGGCTCCGGTGCCGGTGGGGCCGTCTCCTGCGGCTCGACGGGCAGGACCGGGTCGACGGCGTCCCACGGCTCCGGACCGACAGCCACGAGGGACGTCGGCAGCACCGTCACGGCTCGACCTCGAACGTCGTCAGCCCCTGGGACGGTGCGTCGTGGACCTCGACGCCGGTGACGTGTGCGTGCCGCGGGCCGCGCGCCAGGAACGCCAGCATGGCGTCGACCTGCTCCGGCGCGCCCTCGACCGCGGTCTCCACGGCCCCGTCCGAGCGGTTGCGCACCCAGCCCGCGACGCCGAGCCGGGCGGCCTCCTGCGCGCACGACCAGCGGAAGCCGACCCCCTGCACCACACCGCGAACGACGACCCGTCTGTGCACCCGGTCCTCCGCTCCGCGCCGGCCCTGTGGGCAGGCTACCGAGGCACCGGGGGGCGGGCACGGCGGGAAGGACGGCAGGATGGGGGTCGTGACCATCAACCCGGACCCGCCCCGGCGGCTGCGCTCGGCGCTGTTCGTCGACTTCGACAACGTGTACATCGGCCTGGCACGGCTGGACCCGCAGGCGGCGGAGGCGTTCGCCACCGACCCCGCCCACTGGCTGTCCGAGCTGAGCCAGGGCTCCGACGTCGACGGGGACCTGACGCGCCGCTTCCTGGTGCGCGCGTGCTACCTCAACCCGTCCGTGTACTCCCGCTTCCGTCCCAACTTCACGCGCGCCGGCTTCCAGGTGGTGGACTGCCCGTCGCTCACGCAGCAGGGCAAGTCCAGCGCCGACATCAACCTGGTCCTCGACGCGGTCGACGCGCTGGCGGCGACCACGCGGTACGACGAGTTCGTCATCGTGTCCGCCGACGCGGACTTCACACCGCTCGCGCAGCGCTGCCGGGCCGACGACCGCCGTGTCACGATCATCACCGCGTCGCCCGCCGCGTCCGCGTACCGCTCCGTCGCGGACACGGTCATCGGCGCGGACGCGCTCGCCGACCTCGTCACCCAGACCGCGTCCACGCTCGACGCGGAGCCGGCCGTGGTGCCGACGCCCCCCGAGCCGGCGGCGGTCGAGCCGGCCGCCGACCCGGTCGCGGCGGCCGCGACGCCGCCCGCCGCGGGCCGTGGCGGGTCCCGCGGATCCGGCAGGTCGGCCGCCAAGGAGACGCCCGACGAGCCGGCGCCCGCCGCCGCACCGGCACGCACCCCGGCCAGGGCGCGGGTCGCCGAGCGGGTCATGGACGAGGGCGAGGCGCGGGCCCGGCGGGCCGTGCGACGCGCGGTGCGCACCGCCGACGCACCGTTGCCGCTGGGCGCGGCCGCCCAGGTGGCGCAGACCGCCGACCCGGCACTCGCGACGACGCAGTGGGCCGGCGCGGGCAACTTCACCGCGTGGCTGGCGCGCGCGGTGCCGGACCTCGACGTGTCGACGCGCCCCCCGGGGCACGTGTGGGACCCGCAGCGCTTCGGCGAGGCCGACCTGCCGGGTGCGGTCGCCGACACGGCCCCCAACGAGCTGCAGCGTCAGGTCATCGCGGTCACGGACACCCCGGGTCTGAGCCAGGCCCAGTACCGGGTGCTGCTCAAGACCCTCGCGTCCGACGTCGCGGCCCACCCCTTCGACCGCGTCGCCACGTCGCGCCGCGTCCACGAGTCGTGCCAGCAGTCGGGCACCAAGGTCGGCCGCTCGACGGTCAACTTCGTGATCTCGGGCGTCCTGTACTCGGGGCTCTCCCTGGACGGTGACCCGGGTGCGGAGAAGGTGGCCCGGGCGTGGGCGGACAACGTGATCGGGCTGTGCCGCGGTGCCCGCATGGAGCTGACCAACGGCGACGCGGCGGCCATCCGCGCCTGGGTGGGCGGCGGTCTGGTCACCGCCTGACCCCGGACGCGGACCGGCCCGGTCGCCACGTGGGCGACCGGGCCGGTGGGGTGGGTGGGGTGTCAGGCGTAGGCGGGGCGCTGCGGCGACGCGGCGGCGGCGGCGGGGCCGCGGTAGGTGCTCGAGCCGAGCCACAGGATCCAGGTGAACACGACGGTCAGCAGCACGAGGCCGACGGTGAAGCCGGCGTCGTGGCCGAACGACTTCGACAGGTCGTTCATGATGATGATCATCGCGACCAGGTTGACGCCCGGGACGAGGAGCAGCAGGAACCACCACAGGGGACGGCCCACGACCTGGAGCAGCACGATCGTGTTGTAGATCGGGACGAAGGCCGCCCAGCCCGGCTGACCCGCCTTCGTGAAGACGCCCATGAGGCCGAGGCAGCCGATGACGTAGCCGACGAGGCCGAGGATCAGCGCGACGACGACGCCACCTGCGGCGGCAGCCGCCTCGGCGTCGGTGAGCGGGACGGTGAGGAATGTGGACATGGCGCGAAGGCTAGCGCCCCTGTGAGCCCGCTGTGTCCCGTTTTCACCCGTGATCGTGCGCGGGAGCCGGACCAGATCCTCCGGACGGCCCAACCGTCGGTCCGGTGGCCAGGAACCCGACCGTCAGGCTGGCGAGCAGGTCGGGCCGGTCCCGCGGCAGCATGTGCCCGGCGCGGGGGACGACCTCGAGCCGGGCGTCGGGCAGGGACCGCACCAGGAGCCCCGTGTGCGCGTGGTCGACGACGTCCCGCTCCCCCACGACCACCAGCGTCGGCGCCGTGACCCGCGCGAGCAGGGCGGGGTCCAGGCGCGGCTCGCAGGCCATCAGCGCCATCCGCTCCGCGGGCGCGCGCAGGCCCGGCAGGACGCGTGCGAGCGCGCCCACCACCGCGTGCAGGGCACGGACCCGCGCCTGCACGCGGACGGTCAGTCCCGCGGGGAACAGGTTGGCGCCCACGACGACGAGGCGCCGCACCCGGTCGGGTCGACGCACCGCCAGCTCGAGGGCGACGTTGCCGCCGTCGGAGAACCCCAGCACGTCGGGCTGCCGCAGCCCCAGCAGGTCGAGCACCTCGGCGACGTCGTCGGCCATCCGCGCGATGCTGAGCGGCCCCGTCCCCCGCGGGCTGCGGCCGTGCGCGCGCGAGTCGACGCCCACGAGCGTGCGCCCGGCGCCCAGGGTCGGGAGCATCCGGTCGAACACGTGGTGGTCCTCGCCGTTGCCGTGCAGCAGCACCAGCGGCGGGCCCGAGCCGCGCGTGACCACCCACAGCGGCCCCACCTGCCGCCCGGGGGCCGGGCACCGCACCGCGACCGTCTCGTCCACGCCCCGACCCTAGGCCCGGCGACGGCGGCACGCGTCCGCCCGGAATGACGTGCCGACACCGGCGGTTGCCCCAGGGGTGACTGCGATCTCCGTGCTCGACCTCGTGCCCGTCCGCTCCGACCAGACCACCGCCGACGCCCTGGCCGCGTCGCTCGCGCTCGCGCGGGTCGCGGACGAGATCGGGGCGCGGCGCTACTGGGTGGCGGAGCACCACAACATGCCGGGTGTCGCGGCGACGAACCCCCCGGTGCTGATGGCCCTGGTGGCGGCGGCGACGTCCCGGGTCCGGGTCGGGTCCGGGGGCGTCATGCTGCCCAACCACTCCCCGCTGGTGGTGGCCGAGCAGGTCGCGCTGCTGGAGGCCGCGTACCCGGGCCGCATCGACGTGGGCATCGGCCGCGCGCCGGGCGCCGACCCCGTGACGGGCCACCTGCTGCGCCGCGGCGCCACGGGCGACGGGGTGGACACGTTCGACGCCGACGTGGCCGCCCTCGCGGGCCTGGTGCGACCCGAGGGCGTGGACGTGCGGGTGGGCTCGTCGACGTACCCGCTGCGGGCCACGCCGCGCGCGGTCTCCGCCCCGCAGCTGTGGCTCCTCGGGTCGTCGTCGTACTCCGCGCAGCTGGCCGGGCGCCGCGGGCTGCCGTACGTCTTCGCGCACCACTTCGCCGGGCGCGGCACGGACGAGGCGGTCGCGCTGTACCGCGAGACGTTCGTGCCGTCGGAGGCGCTGCCCGAGCCGCGCACCATCGCGGTGGCCAACGTCGCGGTCGCGGCGACGTCGGACGAGGCGCACCGCCTGGCCCTGCCGCACGTGCGCAGCATGTGGCGGCTGCGCGCGGGGACGACCCCGGAGCCGCAGGAGCTCGTCGAGGACGCCGAGGCCACGCCGCTGCCGCCGGAGGCCGACGCCGGGCTGGCCGCCATGACGTCGGCGTGGGTGGTCGGCGACCCGGCGAGCGCGGCCGCGGAGCTGCGGGAGCTCGCGCAGCGGGTCGGCACGGACGAGATCATGGTCCAGCCCGTCGTCGGCGCCACCCGCGGGACGCCCCCGGACGCGTCCCCCGCCCGGGAGCAGACGCTGCGCCTGCTCGCCGACGCCCTGGCCTGACGGCCCGCCGGCCCGGCGCCCGTCACCCACGACGCCCGCCCTGCCCGCGGGGTCAGGTGCGCTCGAGCAGCGTGAGGACCTCGTGGTGCGTGGTGTGGGGGAACATGTCGAGCACCTGCGCGCGCACCAGCCGCAGCGAGGGCATGTGCGCGAGGTCACGGGCCAGCGAACCGGCGTGGCACGACGAGTACAGGACCCGCGGCACCCCGCTGGCCTCCAGCCAGCGGCTCAGCGGCTCCCCCAGGCCGCGCCGCGGCGGGTTCACGACCACCAGGTCGGGGACGTCCGGCGCCGTCAGGGCGAAGGCGGTCGCGTCGCCGGCCAGGAAGCGGGTGCCGGGCAGGCCGGCGTCGCGGGCGGTCTGCTCGGCGCTCGCGACGGCCTCGGCGCTGCTCTCCACGCCCACGACGTCACGCCCGGGGCGGGCGAGGTGCAGGGCGAACCCGCCGACGCCGCAGTAGAGGTCCCAGGCCGACGTGACCTCCGCCTCGTCCGCCCAGGCCACGGCCTGCCGGTACAGCGCCGCGGCGACCTCGGTGTTGGTCTGGAAGAAGCTGCGCGGCCGCAGGTGCAGGTCCAGCCCGTTGACCCGCATCCGCAGCGTCTCGCGCTCCGTGAGCAGGATCTCCCGGTCCCCCTCGAGGACCGCCGCGTGCGCCGGCTGCACGTTGACCGACGCGACGACAAGGTGCGGCAGGTCGGCCTGCAGGCCGGGCAGGTGCTTGCGGATCCGGGCGAGCGCCTCGGTGCTGCGCAGGACGAACCGCACCATGAGCTCGCCGTCGGGCGAGCCCGTGACGATGACGTGCTTGAGCTCGCCGCTGCGTGACGGCACGTCGTACGGCGTGAGCCGCGCGCGGGTCACGAAGGCCGCGAGCGGCGCGAGCGCCGCACCGACCGTGGGCGGGTACAGGGGGCAGCCCTGCAGGTCGACGCCGTGCCCGTGGCCGTCGAGGATGCCGAGGGTCGGTGCGTCGACCGTGCCCCCGACGACCATCTTGGCCTTGTTGCGGAAGCCCGCCTCGGCGCTGGTGACGGTCGGCAGCCACGTCACGCCGGCCGGGTCCCCCAGCACCGCGCGCACGTGGCGCTGCTGCTCGTCGACCTGCTGGGGGTACGGCTCCGCCAGGAGCGTGCACGAGCGGCACACCCCCGCGTCGAAGTACCCGCAGCGCACGGCACCAGGGTACGGGGGTCAGCCCGCGGCGAGGATCGCGTCGATCTGCCCGACGGCCTCGCGCATGCCCTCGGCCATGCCCATGGCGAGCACCTGCTCGAGCGCCTCCTGGGACGCGAAGTGCGAGGTGATGGTCATGATCGTGCCGGTGCCGCCCGGCTCCAGCTCGACCACCATGCGGGTCGTCGGCATCCCCGCGGCCGGCACGCCGTGCTCGTCGGCGAACCCGTCCTCCAGCTCGATCCGGGTCGGCTCGTCGACCGCCAGGAAGCTCCACCACCCGTGCGCGGCGGTGCCGTCGGGCCCGGTCATGTGGTACTTCGCGCCCCCGCCCGGCCGCAGGTCGTGCTCGTCGAAGGTGGCCGGCCACGTCGGCGGTCCCCACCACCGCTCCAGGGTGCGCGGCTCGGCCCACAGGCTCCACGCGCGCTCGGGCGTGGCCGCCAGGTCGGCGACGACGACGAGCGTCAGGTCGGCGGTGTCGGGCGTGGTGCTCAGCACGGTCATGACGGACCTCCGGTGCGCGCGTGCCCGGTGACCGGGGCCGCGAGGTGGGTGCCGGCCGCGACTACGGCCGGCCGGGGTCGGGGCGGGGCCCCGGGTCGAGATCCGCGAGCACGGCGGACATGCGGTCCACGCGCGCCCGCCACAGCTCCTCGAGCTGCTCGAGCAGCGCGGCCGCCTGCCGGACGGTCCCGACGTCGCCGCGGACCATCTGCTCGCGCCCGCGGCGCTCCTTGACCACGAGGTGCGCGTCGGCCAGCACGGTGACGTGCTTCTGCACGGCCGCGAAGCTCATCTCGTAGCGTGCGGCGAGGCCGGAGACGGACGCGGGCTCCACGAGGACGCGGCGCAGGATGTCGCGCCGTGTCGTGTCGGCCAGCGCCCGGAACAGCCGGTCGGCCGCCCGGTCCTCGTCGGTTCGCTGATCTACAACCACATGGTTGTACGTTACGCACCGCCCCACGCGTGCACAAGGGGGTGCGACGCCCGGGTAGGGCCGGCCCCCGCCCAGCGGGGCGACCGGCCTGCGCCCGCACCACCCCCCGGCGGCCGACGACTCAGCCGCTGGCGGTGGAGGCCCGCACGACGACCCGCGGGGCGATCGTCTCGACGCCCTGCTCCGACGCCCCGGCGATCCGGGCGAACAACCGGGTGGCCGCGCGCCGGCCCATCGTCTCGAAGTTCATGTCGACGCTGGTCAGGGCGGGGCGCGAGCCGGCGATCATCGGCTCCCAGTTGTCGAACCCGATGACCGCGACGTCCTGCGGGACGCGCACCCCCCGCTCCCGCAGCGCATCGAGGACACCCCGGGCGATCATGTCCGAGCCGCACACGACCGCGTCGATCGCCGGGTCCGCGTCGAGGGCGGCGCTCACCCCGGCCCGCCCCCACGCCTCGCTCCACGAGCCGAAGCGCACCGGCCCGACCTGCTCGAGCCCCGCGGCGGCGAGCGCCTGACCCACGCCCGTGGCGCGGTCCTGCGCGGCGGCGTAGGTCGGGTCGCCGGAGACGTGCGCGATGCGCCGGCGACCCAGCGTCAGCAGGTGCTCGGCGGCCAGCCGCCCGGCCGAGACGTTGTCCGGCACGACCGACGCGTCGTCCGGGTCGTCGGACGGCGCGTAGGCGTACACCACCGGCACCGGGACGTCGGGACCGAGCGAGGCCCGGGGGTCCGTCCGCGACCCGACGACGATGAGCCCGTCGACGCGCCGGCCCAGCAGGGCGCGCAGGTGGTGCTGCTCGCGGATCGCGTCCTCGCGGGCGTCGCACAGGAAGACCGACGTGCTCCCGGCACCGAACGCGTCCTCGGCCCCCATGAGGATCGGCAGGCTGAACCGCCCCTCGAGGTCGTGCGTCAGCAGGCCGACGGTGCCGGTGCGGCCGGCGGTGATGGCGCGGGCGAGCGAGTTGGGGGTGAACGCGAGGCGGTCGGCGACCTCCTGCACGCGCCGCCGCGTGTCCGGGTGGACGTCGGCCTTGCCGTTGAGGGCCTTGGACGCGGTGGCCACCGACACGCCGGCGAGCTGCGCGACGTCGCGCAGCGTGACCGGACGCGTCCTCGCGTCGCTCGTCGCCATCGTCGACCTCCGTTCCGTGACGCCCCCGTCCGGGTGCCGTCGGGTCAATCATGCCCGAAAACGTCACCACATCGGGCAGGTTGACCTCACCATCCGCCCGCTGCTACCGTCCCGAAAAGGGTTTCGGCAGTTTTCGGCCGACGGTGCTCGCACCGCACCCGCCGCAGCGACGCGACGACGGGTGACCTTGTCCAGACCCAGCGACGAGTCCCCGGTGGAACCTCTGCCGGACCGGGCCCGTCCCGAGACACAGGAGCCCGGTTGATGGACATCAACGGCAACGACGCACGGCCCACTCCTCGCCGCCGGAACCGGTCGGCGCTCATCTCGCTGGCTGCCGCGGGCAGCCTCTTGCTGGCCGCGTGCAGCGGCGGCACCAGCGCCGACGGCGGCGGGGCCGACCCGGCCGCACCCGCCGGCGGCGACCGGACCGTCACCGTCTGGCACTACTTCTCCGACGACAACCAGGTCCGGCTCATGGACGAGTTCGCCGAGAAGTTCGAGGGCGAGCAGGACGGCGTCACCGTCGAGAACGTGTTCGTGCCCTACGACCAGCTCAACTCCAAGCTCATCGCGGCCGCGGGCGCGAAGACCGGCCCCGACGTCGTCGTCTTCAACGGCGCGGAGGCGGCCACCCTCGCCCTGGGCGGGGCGCTCGCCCCCCTCGACGAGCACTGGGCCGACTTCGCCGACGCCGACCAGGTGTCCGAGTCCGTCGTGCACACGATCGACGGCACGACGTACGCGGTGCAGGGCTACGTCAACCTCCTGGGCCTCTGGTACAACGCGGACATCCTCGCCGAGATCGGCGTCGAGCCGCCCACGACGATGGACGAGCTCGAGACCGCGATGGCCGCCGCCAAGGACGCCGGGTACGCGGGCATCACGCTCTCGGGTCTCCCCCAGTCGCAGGGTGAGTGGCAGGCCTACCCCTGGATCACGTCCGAGGGGTTCACCTACGACGACCCGCAGGCCGACGCGCTCGCCGCCGGCCTCGCCCGCGTGCGCTCGTGGGTGGAGAACGGGTGGCTCTCGCAGGAGGCCGTCACCTGGGACCAGACGGTCCCCTTCCAGCAGTTCGCCGCCGGCCGGACCGCCTTCGCGGCCAACGGCAACTGGCAGATGGGCACCGCGGCGTCCGACGCCGACTTCGAGTACGGCGTCGTCCCGCTGCCGCTGTCCGCGACCGGCGGGGTCTACCTCGGCGGCGAGGGCCAGGGCATCGGCGCGTTCAGCGACGACCCCGAGCTCGCGTGGGAGTACCTGACGTCCACCTACCTCGACGCCGACGGCCAGCTCCTGCCGGCCGAGATCGTCGGCTCCCTGCCGTCGCGCGCCGACGCCGGCGAGTCCGAGGTCGTCACGGGCAACACGCTGCTCGACCCGTTCGCGCAGACGATCACGCGGTTCGGGGCCAACTACCCCGCCGCCGTCATCCCGCCGGAGGCCGTCGCCGACGTCCAGCTGACCGTCGGGCAGGCCTGGAGCGCCGCCATCGGCGGTCAGAAGTCGCCCCAGCAGGCCGCCGAGGACGCGATCGCCGCGCTCGGCCCGCTGCTCGACTGAGCCCACCCGCCCCGCCGCGCCCGGTCGTCGGCGCGACACCGACACGGAGGTCCCCATGACCACCTCGCTCGCACCGGCGGCCGGGCGGGCCGGCACCCGCCCGGCCCCCGGGCCGCGGCGGCGCCGGCCCCGCCAGGCCCGCCTGCTCTTCCTGCTCCCCGCCGCGCTGTTCCTCGGCGTCCTGAGCATCTACCCGCTGATCACGCTGCTGCGCATGGCGTTCTCGGCGGTCACGGCCGCCACGCTCAACGCCGACTGGGCCTTCACGGGCCTGGACAACTTCACGGCCGGCATCCAGTCCGGGGACACGGGCGCCGCCCTGAGCCGGACGGCGGTGTTCGTCGCCGTCGTCACCGTGCTGGGGATGGGCCTGGGGCTCGGCGGCGCGATCGCGCTGCGCACCTCGGGCCGGTGGTCCGGTGCCCTGCTGGCGCTCATGGTGTTCGTCTGGGCGCTGCCCCCGGTGGTCAACGGGTCGGTCTGGAAGTTCCTGCTCGCCGACACGGGCCTGGTCAACACGGTCCTGCTCGCGACAGGCCTGCGCGACACCCCCGTGCCGTTCCTCTACGACCAGCACTGGGCGCTCATGGCCGTCGCGTTCGTCAACTCGTTCGCGGTGATCCCGTTCAACGCGCTGGTGTACCGCGCCGCGCTGCTCACGATCGAGCCCGAGGTCTTCGAGGCCGCCGAGCTCGACGGGGCCGGCAAGGCGCAGCAGGTCCGCCACATCATGGTCCCGTCCGTGCGGGGCACGACGCTGGTGCTGCTGATCCTCACGCTCGTCTACGGGCTGCGCAGCTTCGACTTCATCTACGTCATGACCTACGGCGGGCCCGGCACGGCGACCAACACCCTGCCGTTCCTCGGGTACCTGCAGGCGTTCGTCCGCTACGACTACGGGCTCGGCGCCGCCACGTCCGTCGTCGCGGTCGCCGGGGTGCTCGTGCTCGCCGTGCTGTACGCCCGCAGCATCCGCAACGAGGAGAAGCACGGATGAACGAGGTCAAGGCCGGACCGGTCGCGGTGGCGACCAAGCTCCTGCTCACCCTGATGTACGGCGTGCCGATCCTGTGGATCCTCATCACGTCGGTCAAGAGCTCCGCCGCGGTGTTCGACCGGGCGTCGACCTTCGTGTTCACGCCCACGCTCGACGCCTACTCCGCCGCGATCACCCCGACGCTGTGGACGGCCATGGGCCAGTCCGCGACCATCGCCGTCGGCGCGACCGCGCTCGTGCTGGTCATCGCCGTCCCGGCCGCGTACGGCCTGGCCCGGACAACGGGGTGGCTGCCGACCCTGGGGCTGGGCCTGCTCATCGTGCTGCAGATGATGCCGCAGACCGCCAACGTCATCCCGCTGTTCCAGATCTTCAGCAGCTGGCGGCTGCTCGACACCACCGCGTCGGTGATCCTCGCGGACGCGGCCCTGCTGACGCCCTTCGCGACGCTGCTGCTGCGGCCGTTCTTCCGCGCGGTGCCGCCGCAGCTCGAGGAGGCGTCGTCGATCGACGGCGCCGGCATCCTGCGGACCTTCTGGACCGTCGTGCTGCCGGTGGCCCGCAACGGCCTGTTCACCGTCGGGACGCTGATCTTCCTCCTGGCCTGGGGCGAGTTCCTGTACGCCGTGAACTTCTACCTCACGCCCGGGCGCTACCCCCTCAGCGCCCTGCTCGCCCAGCAGGTCTCCGCGTTCGGCATCGACTGGCCCGGCCTCATGGCCCTCGCCGTCCTGACGTCGCTGCCGATCCTCGTCGTCTTCAGCCTCACCTACCGCCAGCTCAAGGACGGGCTCACCGTCGGCGCGGTGAAGTAGCCCACCTTCCCACCCCCGCCACCCCTGTCCGGCGCCGCCGGACCGAGCACCACCGGAGCACGCCATGCCCTCGTCCGACATCCTCCGCACCGACCCCCCGAGCCGCACCCCCGACCACGGCCGCCCCGTGGCCCCGTCCCGCTCCCCCTGGCGCCCCCTCGGGCTCGACGAGGTGAGGATCACCGGGGGCTTCTGGGGAGACCTGCAGGACCTCAACGCGTCGACGATGATCGCGCACGTCGAGGGCTGGCTCGAGCGGCTGGGCTGGACGGGCAACTTCGACGCCGCGGCCGAGGGGCGGCTGCCGCTCGACCGCAAGGGCCGCGAGTTCTCGGACTCCGAGACGTACAAGCTGCTCGAGGCCATGGCCTGGGAGGTCGGCCGGACCGGGGACCCCGACCTCGACCGCCGGCTGCGCGCGCTGGCGGCCCGGGTCGCGGCCGCGCAGGAGCCCGACGGCTACATCGGCACGATGTTCGGCCGCCCCGGGCAGCGTCCGCGCTGGTCGGACCTGGAGTGGGGGCACGAGCTGTACTGCATCGGCCACCTGGTCCAGGCGGGCGTCGCCCGGGCACGGACGCACGGCGACGACGAGATCGTCCGCGTCGCGGTCCGGGCGGCCGACCACGTGTGCGAGGTCTTCGGCCCCGACGGGCCGCACCAGGGCGTGTGCGGGCACCCGGAGATCGAGGTCGCGCTGGTCGAGCTGTACCGGGTGACCGGCGAGCAGCGGTACCTCGACCAGGCACGCCTGTTCGTCGAGCGGCGCGGCCACGGCACCCTCGGCGAGATCGACTTCGGGCCGACGTACTTCCAGGACGACGTGCCGGTCCGCGACGCGACCGTGCTGGCCGGGCACGCCGTGCGCGCCCTGTACCTGGCGGCCGCGGCCGTGGACCTCGCGGTCGAGGACGCCGACGACGAGCTGCTGGCCGCCGTGGCCGGGCAGGTCCGCACGACCCTGGCCCGCCGCACGTACCTGACGGGCGGGATGGGCGCGCACCACGAGGGCGAGTCGTTCGGCGCGGACTTCGAGCTGCCGTCCGACCGGGCCTACTCGGAGACGTGCGCCGGCATCGGGTCGGTCATGGTGAACCACCGGCTGCTGCTGCAGACGCAGGACGCCCTGCACGCCGACGCCGTCGAGCGCGCGCTCTACAACGTCGTGGCCACGTCCCCCGCGCAGGACGGCCGGGCGTTCTACTACACGAACACCCTCCACCAGCGGACGCCGGGACGCGAGGTCGCACCCGACGAGGTCAGCCCGCGCGCGGCGTCCAGCCTGCGGGCACCGTTCTTCGCGGTGTCCTGCTGCCCCACCAACGTCACCCGCACGGTCGCGTCGCTGGCGTCGTACGTGGCCACGGTCGACGACGACGGCGTGCAGCTGCACCAGTACGCACCGGCGACCCTCCGCGCCACGCTCGGTGACGGCCGCCAGGTCGAGCTCGAGGTGACGACCGCGTACCCGCACGACGGGCGCGTCGTCGTGCGCGCCCTCGGCGCACCGCAGGGCGACTGGACCCTCACGCTGCGGGTGCCCTCGTGGGCCACCGGGGCGCAGGTCACGACGGCCGACGGAGCGTCCCGGGCGGCCGAGCCCGGCTACGTCACCGTCGCCGGCCCGGCCGCCGGGGCGCACGTCGTGCTGGACCTGCCGGTCACGGCCCGCTGGACGTGGGCGGACCCGCGGGTCGACGCCGTGCGCGGGCAGGTCGCGGTCGAGCGCGGGCCGCTCGTGCTGGCCCTGGAGTCGACCGACCTCGGGCAGGACGTCGCGGCCGCCGTCGTCTCGACGCAGGAACCTCCGGTGGAGCGGGACGGCCAGGTGCTCGTGCCCGTCGCGGTGCGCGACCTGGCGGAGGGCAGCTGGCCCTTCGGCGGGGCACCCGCCCCCGCGCCCGACGACCACCGGCTGGTGCCGTTGGTCCCGTACCACGCGTGGGCCAACCGCGGTCCGTCGACGATGCGGGTGTGGCTGCCCGTCGTGTGACCCGCGGTCCGTGCCGCGCACGGCCGGGCGCCCCCACGGGTGCCCGGCCGTCCGCGTCCGCCGGGTCCGGCTCGCGCCCGCGCCACCCCTGGACGACCGCCCGAAACCGGGACGGAACGGATTGTCAGGAGGTCGCCGCATCGCCTAGTGTCACGACCGCGGGAGCGCTCCCGCGCACGCGTGCTGCCGACGTCGCCGGCCCGCCGACACGTCGCAGGCACCAGGGGGAACCACCGATGGACCGCACCGCCGCGCCCGCGCCCTCACGCGTCCACGACCCCGGCCGGGGCGAGACCCGACGGGTCGCGCTCGTCACGGGCGCCACCTCCGGCATCGGTGCCGCGACCGCCCTCGAGCTCGCCTGGCGCGGGCTGCGGGTGGTCGTCCTCGGTCGTGACACGGTGCGCGGCACCGGTGTCGTCGACCGCATCCGCGCGTCCGGCGGGGAGGCGGCGCTCGTCACCACCGACCTGTGCGACGACGACGACCTCGAGCGCGCCATCGACGAGGCCACTGCCGTGTGGGGCCGGCTCGACCACGCGTTCAACAGCGCCGGCGTGACGGGGCCCGGGACCGTCGCCGACGCGACGACCGAGGACTTCGACCGGGCGTTCGCGGTCAACACCCGCGCCCTGTGGCTGTGCATGCGCGCGGAGGTCCGCCACATGACGCGCACGGGCGGCGGGTCGATCGTCAACAACCTCTCGGTGCACTCCGTGCGGGCCGTGTTCCACGGCGTCGCCCCCTACGCGGCGTCCAAGGCCGCCGCTCTCGCCCTGACCCGGTGCGCGGCGGTCGAGCTCGCCGGCCAGGGCATCCGCGTCAACGGCGTCGCGCCCGGGCCCATCGACACCGGGCTCTTCCCCGGCTCGGGGCTGGACCCCGACGGTGCCGACGCGTGGGAGAGGTTGCTGCCGATGGGCCGCGCGGGCACCACCGGGGAGGTCGCGGACGCGGTCGCGTGGCTGTTCTCCGACGAGGCGAGGTACGTGACCGGCAACGTCGTGGCGGTCGACGGCGGGTTCCTCGCCGGGTGATGCCGGCCCCCGGTCGCGCGCCCCGGCGTGCGGCGCCCTAGCCTCGAAGGTCCACTGGCCGAGGAGGACCCCCTGTGACGACGCACCGCACCCCGACCACCCGCGCCGACGACGGCCTCGCGCGCACGATCGGCCGGGTCCTGCTGGGCGGCTTCCTCGCCTTCGCCGGCACGAGCCACCTGACGTTCGCCCGCGAGGAGTTCGGTGCCCAGGTGCCGTCGTGGGTCCCGCTGGACACGGACCTGGTCGTCGTGGGGTCCGGCGTCGTCGAGATCGCCCTGGGTGCGGCGCTCGTGGCGGCACCGCGGCGCTACCGCCCGTGGGTCGGCGCAGCGGCGGCGGCGTTCTTCGTCGCGGTGTTCCCGGGCAACGTCGCGCAGTACGTCGAGCGCAGCGACGGGTTCGGTCTGGACACGGACGCCAAGCGGCTCGCGCGCCTGCCCTTCCAGGGTGTCCTGGTGCTGTGGGCGCTGTGGTCCACCGGCGCCTGGCGGGCGTGGCGCGGACGCCGAGGCGCCTGACACCACCCCCGCGCCGGCCGGGAGCCCGCGCTGCCCCCGCCCCCGGTCGGGGCGGGGGCGCCGCGTCACCGCGTCAGGGCGTCGTCAGGTCGAAGCTCCGCACCGTGACCGCGCCGCCCAGCGCGGTCGTGGCGTGGTTGAAGATCCCGAAGCGGTAGCCCATGAAGAACTGCCAGTCGTTGTTCAGGGTGAACGCGGGGCCCAGCGTCCGGAACGTGCTGCCGTCGGTGCTGTAGGAGAACGTGGCCTGCCGCCCGGACCCCGGGCGGATGTCCGCCGACGCCCGCAGCCAGATCCGGCCCGCGGGCACGCTCGCGCTCGCCCGCTCGGTCCCCGTGCCGGTCGTCGCCCACGACGAGCTCATGGTCAGCCCGTCCGTCATGACGACGCGGGAGCTGCCGTCGGCGTTGCGGACCACGCCGATCCACGCCGACGACTGCCGCAGCATCGCCAGGCCCGCCCGGTCGCCGGCCCTCATCTGCGCGTGGTCCAGCTCGATCGTGGCGGTGGACGACGGCCCCTGGATCCGGTGGGTCAGGGTGTTGCGCGCCGCGTACAGGTCGTTCGTGACCGTGGCCGTCTGCAGCCGCAGCCCGTCGCCGACCGAGAACCGGCTGGTGTCCGGGTTGTGGTTCCACTCCCACCGGTGCCCCAACGTGCTCCCGGCGAACGTGTCCCGGCCGGTCATCGGGGCCACGGTGCGCGTCGTGGAGATCGCGGGCCGCGGGTACGTCGCACCCCACCGGCCGTTGACGGTCTGCACGCTGGGCCACCCGTCGGTCCAGGTCAGCGGCGCGAGCGTCGGCATGCGACCGCCCGGGTACGCGTCCGTGAAGGCCATGTACCACCAGTCGCCGGCCTGCGTCTGGACGATGCCGCCCTGGTGCGGGACGCCGCCGCCGCTGATCGGGCCGGGCAGGTCGAGCAGGACGCGGCGCTGCTCGTACGGGCCCCACGGGGACCGGGAGCGCAGCACGTACTGGCCGTTGGCCGGGCGCGTCAGCCAGATGTAGTAGTACCCGTCCTTCTTGTAGAACCGGGCACCCTCGAGCGTCCCGATGTCCGACGGCGTCTGGTACACCTGCTGGGCCCGCACCTGCTGGGTCCCGTCGGCGTCGAGCTGCGCGACGCTGATGGTGCCGTTGCCGTAGGCGATGTACATCGTGTCGTCGTCGTCGACGAGCAGCCCGGCGTCGTAGTAGCACTGGTTCATCCGGGCCTTCTTGGTCCACGTGCCGTCCACGGCCGAGGCCGTGTAGACGTACGTGCGGTTGAACTCCGTGCAGCCGTACCAGTAGTAGGTGCTGTTGCTCCTGCGGTAGCCGAGGGTCGACGCCCAGATGCCCTTGACGTACCGGTTGCCGCCGGTGAGGTCGTACTTCGTGTCGTCGAACTCGAGCCGCGGCACGGAGTGCCCGGCGTACTCCCAGTTGACGAGGTCGTAGGACCGCAGGACCGGCGCACCCGGGGAGTAGTGCATGGTCGAGGCGGAGTAGTAGTACGCGTCGCCCACGCGGATGATGTCGCCGTCGGCGAAGTCCTGCCAGACGACCGGGTTGGTGAACGTGCCGGTCACGGGGGGTGGTGTCCTCGTCGGGCTCGGGGTCGGGGCGGGGGTGGTGCTCGGGGCGGCTGTCGGCGTGGCGCCGACGGGCACCGGCTGCCACTGCTGGTTCGTGCCGCCCCAGCTGTTGTACTGGACGATCTCGGCGTTGTCCCCCGTCGCCGCGTTCTGCACCTCCAGCGCCTTGCCGGAGTTCCGGTTGACCAGCGTCACGTACCCGCCGCCGGTGTCCTGCACCCGCCACTGCTGGTTCGCACCCCCGTGGTCGGTGTACTGCACCACGCGCGCGCCGTCGGCGGTGGACCAGCCCTGGACGTCGAGGACCTTGCCGGAGAGGACCGAGCCCACCCGGTGGTAGCCGTCGCCGGCGTCGATGAACCGCCACTGCTGGTTCGTCGCGGTGCCACGGGTCCACTGGGTCAGGCGGGCGCCGTCGGTGGTGGCGAAGTTGTAGACGTCGAGCGCCTTGCCGCTGTTGCGGTTGACCAGGACGTAGGCGGTCCCGGTGTCGGGGGCGGCGGCCGCGGGCGCGGCGGCCGGCACGGCCGCCAGCCCGCAGACGGCCGCGACCAGGACCGCCACGCCACGCCGCACGGGGCGCGGGGGTGCGATGGGGTCGCGGGGGCCGTCGGGGGCGGTCCCGGTGGTGCGGCGGGTGGGGCCGGTGGTGTCGCGGGTGGGGCCGGTGGTGGCGCGCATCGGTGCTCCTCGAGCCGGAGGACTGCGGCAGGCCCCGCGGCGGTGCGCGGCCTGTGATCGTTCACAACCGACCGGCACCGACGACGGTGGCGGGCGGGGTCGTGTGTCCGTCATGCTGCGGCCGTGCGCGGCGCCCGCACAAGGCGACCGCGCTCGTCGAAGCGTTTCACCACCGCGCCGGTGGACGCGTCCCTCAGTCCGCGGGGCGGGCCGGCAGCGTGATCGTGAACACCGTGCCCTCCCCCACGGTGCTCGCCACCTCCATCGTGCCGCCGTGCGCCTCGGCCACCGCCTTGGTGATCGACAGCCCGAGCCCCACGCCGGGGATGGCGCGCCGCGTCGCCGTGCTCGCGCGGTAGAAGCGCTCCATGAGGTGCGTCAGCTCGTCGGGCGGGATGCCGATCCCCGTGTCCCGCACCGCGACGCGGACGCCGCGCGGCGTCGGCTCGACCTCGACCCGCACGGTCCCCCCGGCAGGCGTGAACTTCACCGCGTTCGCCAGGAGGTTGTCGAGCGCCTGCCCCAGGCGCACCGGGTCCGCCTGCACCCGTGCCGGGGTCAGGTCGCCCGTGACCGTCACACCCGATGCCACCGCGGCCGGTGCGGCCGAGGCGATCGACGCCCGCGCCACCGCCACCACGTCCACGTCCTGCAGCGCGATCGAGAACGTCCCGGCCTCGACCTGCGCCGTCAGCAGCAGGTCGCTGACCAGCCGCAGCTGGCGCCTCGCGTTGCGGTCGATGATGCCGAGGTACTCCCGCTGGTCCGCCGTGAGCTCTTCGGTGCCGTCGAGCATCAGCTCGACGTAACCGAGCACCGACGTCAGCGGCGTGCGCAGCTCGTGACTCACGAGCCCGACGAACTGGTCCTTCAGCCGGGCCGCCTCCCGCTCGGCCGTCACGTCCGTCGCCACGACCACGTAACCGGCCACGGCGCCGTCCGGCGCCGTCCGGCGCGTGACCGCCGGGTGCACGGTCACGTGCGTCCCGTCGGCGCGCACGTACGTCCAGTCCGCCGCACCGGACGCCACCGCCCCCTCCCGGGCTCCGACGAGAGCCGCGATGAACGCGCCGTGGTCCGCCGTGCCGGAGGACTCCTCCGGGACCCGCGCGAGCACCTCGTCCGGCAGGTGCAGCGCGGACAGGTGCATCCGCCCCACGACCTCCCCCTGGGGGTACCCCAGCAGCCGCTCGGCGCCGGCGTTGAACACCTCGATGCGCCCGTCCGCGTCGGTCGCGATGATCGCCTGCTCGGTCGCGGAGTCGATGACCGACACCAGCTGGTCGTACGCGGCGGCACCGACCGCCACGTCGCGCTCCAGGTCCGCCGCGCTCGCCTGCGTCCGGCGCAGCACGTGCTCCTGCTGCGCCTGGAGCCGCGCCAGCGCCGCGTTGCGCTGCCGCAGCCGGGTCGTCGTCTCGTGCACGAACAGGCCGATGATCAGGGCGATCGCACCGACGAAGAGGCTGCGCAGCAGCACCGGCCCCGACGGCAGGCCCGCCGGGCTGGCCCACAGGCCCACGAGCACCGACAGGGCGGCACCGGTCGACCCGACCACCACACCGGGCATGCCGGCGCGCACGCTGAGGGTCAGCGCGGGCAGCAGCACCATGCCCGCGTACGGGGAGGCGAGCCCTCCGGTCCCCTGCCGCAGGACGCTGATGGCGACGAACTGCACCAGCGTGAGCACCTCGGGCGCCCACGGGGGCAGCCGCCGCCAGGGCACCAGCGCCGCGGCCAGCAGCAGCGCCCCCGTCAGCGCCGCCGTCAGCAGCACCGTCCACCCCGACACGGCCGCCATGCCGGGCAGCAGCAGACCCGCCAGCGCGACGATGACGAGCACGGTGTACGGCATCTGCCGCTCGACGACCGACGCGCTGGTGCCCAGGTAGCGCGCGACCGGGCCGAGGTACCGCAGGTGCGGGCCGTCGGCGCCGGTGGGAGCGGTGGCCGTCACCGGACGCCCGCGAGCAGCAGCACCACGACCACCGCGAGCACGGCGCCGGCGAGCCCCGCCGTGACCCGCAGCCGCTCGCCCCGGCGGTCCCGCGCGATCTCGTCGGCCAGGTCGCGCCGCGTCGCCCGCGTCAGCTCCCCGCCCGGCGCGTCGCCGTCACGGTCCTCAGCGCCACTCATCCCGCCACCCGGCCCGTCTTCTCGGTCTTGTCCCAGGTCTGCGCGGCACCGCGCCACTCACGCACGTACGCGTGCAGCGTGATGGCGCACAGCACGGGCCCGAAGCCGACGAGGTACAGCAGCGGCCGGGACAGGACCCCGACCACGGGCCGACCCTCCAGGTCGTGGACCACCCGCGCGAGCACCATCGAGAGCACGGGCCACAGGTAGACGAGCAGCGTCCACGCCGTCACGCCGGCGTCGGTCATGCGCAGGCCGAGGAGGGCCGGCACCTCGACCTCCCACAGCCCGGGCCAGGCGGAGGCGGTGACGAGCACGAGCGCACCCACCCCGGGGAACAGCAGCCCCTCGAACCAGGAGCGGCGCGCGGTCTCGAGGTCCACGAGCAGCGTGGTCACCGTGATGAGCACGTAGACCGCCAGGGCGACCCACCACAGCCGGGCGAAGAGCGCCGCCGCGGCGCCGGGCTCCAGCAGGTACAGGCCCACCAGGCCGACGGACGCGGCGATCAGCGCGAACGGCAGCACGAACACCGAGAACCACACCAGGCCGAAGTCCGGTGCACCGAGCCGGTGCCCCCGGGCCGGGCGGAACCACACGCGCCGGAACCGGCGCGTGATCTGCATGTTGCCGCGCGCCCACCGCACCCGCTGCTTCCACAGGGCACGCACCGAGTCCGGCTCCTCGGCCAGCACCACCGCGTGCGGGTCGAACACGACGCGTCGCCCGTCGAGCTGCGTGAGGAACGTCGTGAAGGTGTCCTCCGCCAGGGTGGTGGTGTCGATCCGGCCGCCGATCGCCTCGAGGTTGGCCCGGGTGTGGAGCTGGGCGCCGCCGGCGAGGCACGCCACGGCGCCCATGACGTTCTGCGCGCGGCGCGCGCACGCCTGTGCGGTCGCGTACTCGTAGCCGATGAACCGCGCGACCGCTCCCGGCCGTCCGCTGCCCTCACGGATGTACCCCGTGACGGCACCCACGCTCTCGTCAGCGAGGTGCCGGGTCATGCGCCGCAGCGCGTCGGGCCGGTAGATGACGTCGGCGTCCATGATGAGCAGCGCCTCCATCCAGTCGTCGCGCAGCAGGTGCTCGATGCCGTGGTTGAGGGTGTGGGCCTTGCCCTGACCACCCTGCTCGCGCCGCAGCAGCACGATCCGACCCGGGTGCTCGGCCGCCTTGGCCCGCACGACGTCCGGGGTGTCGTCCGTGCTGGCGTCGTCGACCACGACGACCCGCAGGCGGTCGGGCGGGTACTCCAGGCGCATCAGCCGGTCGAGGGAGGCGCCGAGCACGGCGCCCTCGTTCCACGCCGGGACCACCACGGCCACCCGCGGCAGGTGGGGCGCCGCACGCCCCAGGTGGTTGCGGAACGCGTGCACCGGCACCAGCAGGTACTGGTAGACGCCACCGAGCGTCGGCGCCAGGCCGCACGCGACGAGCGCGACCAGCACGCCGACCAGTGCGGCCTCGACCTGGTCCGCCGTCACCCGGCACCCCCGAGCCACCGGTACGCACCGACGTCCGCCGCGCGGTGGGCGTCCGTGGACGCGACCAGCGCGACGCCGGCGGCACGCCACCGGCCCGTCACCCGCGGCCCCGGGCACCGCCACTTCTCGTTGACCTCGACCGGTGTGCCCGTCGCGACGAGCACGGCCGCGAGGTCGTCGAGCACCGCGTCGGGCACGTCGTCCTCGCTCGACCCGACCTTCGGCAGGATCGAGAACGGGTGCGCGAGCTGGGCGCGCCCGGCCCGCTCCACCGCACGTGCGGTCGCGCTCACCACCAGCTCGACGACGTCCGCCGCGCTCAGACGGCCCTCCGCGCGCATGCGCAGCACCGTCGACGGGCTCCACGGGCCGTCGGTGCCGGGTACCTGGTGGTCCGCGAGCAGCACGCGGTCGGCGCCACCCGGCGAGCCCAGCGCCGCGAGCACCTCCGGCGGCGCGTCGATCCGGCCCGTCGCGTCGAGGATCTTCGCCTCCACCCCCGTCAGCACCTGCAGCCCGGCCACGGGGGGCAGCGCGCGCACGGCGGCCAGCATCGCGGGCACGTGCGTCGACGACGCACGGACGTGGTCGACCATGCGGATCTCCCGCAGACCGGCGCGCTGCGCCGCCTCGAAGTTCTCCCGCACCGTGCTGACGGCGTCGTCCGAGAACGTGGAGTGCACGTGGTGGTCGCCGTCCGTGCGCGGCACGGCGACGCTCACCGCGCGGGCAGCACGTCGGCGATCGGCAGGAACACGTCCTCGAGGTGGCGGACGTTGGCGATCTCGAGGAAGTCCACGGAGCGCGGCACGGGCCGGCCGAGCACGTCGTCGAGCATGAGCGACGGCATGTCCACGCCGGCGGCGATGGTGAGGGGCATCGCACCGGGGAACCGCGGGTTGACCTCGAGGAGCGCCGGCACGCCGTCCGCGTCCCGCTTCAGCTGGACGTTCGCGACCGAGGTCAGCCCGACGGCGCGGGCCACGGCCGACGCGGTGGCGACCAGCTCGTCGTCACGCACCGTCACCCCGGCCACGGCGACCCCCGAGTCCACCCGCAGGCGCGCCCGCGGGACGGCCGCGACGACGTGCCCCTGGGAGTCGGCCAGCACGTCCACCGAGTACTCCTGCCCGGGCAGCATCTCCTGCACCAGCAGGTCCTCGTCGTCGTGCACGGTGTCCAGCTCGCGGGCGGACCCGACGACCCGCACCCCGCGCGACCCGGCGCCGCGGCGTGGCTTGACCACGACCGGGAACTCCCACCCGGACAGCGCCTGCGGCGTCCCGAACAGCTCGGTGCGCGGGACGCGGACCACGCCGGCGCAGGCGTGCGCGAGCGCGAGCTTGTCCAGGCAGGTGTCGAGCGTCCGCAGCGAGGGGGACGCGAGCAGCGTCCCGGCGGCTGCCAGCAGGTCCCGCACCGCCGCGAGCCGCGGCAGCTCGACGTCGACGGTCGGGATCAGCACGTCGATCCGCTGGTCGGCGCACGTGCGCCGCACGACGTCGACGAAGTCGCCGTCGCGCCCGGCGGGGACCAGGTGGCGGCCGTCGGCGGCCACCAGGTACAGACCGCTCGCCCAGCGGTCCATGTCGGCCGCGACGACCTCGACGTCCCCGCGGCGCAGCAGCGAGCGGATCACCGCCACCCCTGCCGGGCCTCCGGCACCCGTCACCAGCACGCGGGTCATCCCGCCACCTCCCCCGACCGCTGCTCCGGCAGCCCGATCCGGGCGGCCGCGGGCGCGGCACCGCCCCCCGTGCCGGACAGCATGGCCGCCGCCCGGACCGTCTCCAGCGGCTCGACGAACCGCCCCGTCCCGAACCTCGCCCAGTAGCGGGCCGCCGCGCGGACGGCCTCGGGCTCCAGGTAGTCCCGGTGCGCCTGGGACGTGAACGCCGCGAGCATCTCCAGCTTGGTCTCGACGAAGCCGTCGACCGGCACGAACCGGCTGGGCCGGAAGTCGACCGTCGACGACGGGCTCTGGAAGCACGCGAGCGACGGCACCCGGCGGGTGGCGACCATCACGGCCTCGTGGACCGCGCGGTGGTCCTGGTGCCGGTCGTGCAGCGAGTGCGTGTACACGACCGTCGGCTGCACGTCCTGCACGGTCTGCTCCACGACGCCGATGAGCGCGGTGGCGCTCATCCGCGTGTCGGGGAAGTCGTGCAGGAAGAGGCGTGCGCCGATGACCGCCGCCGCGGACAACGCCTCGTGGCGCCGCGCGTCGGTGTCGCCGCCCACCGCCCCGCCGGACAGCGTGAGGACCACGACCTGGTCACCGGCGGCGCGGTGGGACGCGAGCGTGGCGCCGACGCCGATCTCGACGTCGTCGGGGTGGGCCCCGACCGCGAGCACGACGTCGCGCGAGCCGGCCGCCGCCCGTCGCGCCTGCCCCGCGGCGGCGAGCGCGACCACCCGCTCCAGCAGCGACGCGGCGGCCACGGGTTTGACGAGGAACTCGTCGGCGTCCCGCCGCAGCGCCTCGACGGCGTAGTCGACGGACGCGAACGCCGTCATGACGGCCACGGGGACACCGGGGGCGCGTGACCGCAGCTCCCCCAGGAGCTCGAGGCCCGACATGCCGGGCATCTGGATGTCCGTGAGGATCACGTCGGGCGCCTGCCGGGCGACCTCCGCCAGCGCGCTCATGGCATCGCCGGCGAGCACGACCTCCATGCCGCCACGGCGCTCGAGCACCGTCCGCACGAACCCTGCCGTGTCCGCGTCGTCCTCGACCACCAGGACCCTGGTCCGCGCGTCCGCCACTCCGGCCTCCCCCCGCCCGAAGGCAGCAACCGGCGCCACCGTACGTGCTTCCCGGTCGACGTCCGGCCAGGTGGGAGGCGCTGCCGCGCGCACAAAGCGGGGCGTTCGCACGCCTATCGGGACGACCTGAGACCGGACGGGACGTGCACGGCACGAACTTCACCCGGTCCGTCGGTGCGCGACCCCTGCGTGCGGGACGCTGGGACGGTGACAGGGACGAGCCGGCCGCCGATCACCCGCTACGCCCACGTCGTCACGGCCAACCTCGCGACGCCGTGGCCCTACCACCTGGTGCACCTCGCCACCGGGCCGGACGACGTGCGCCCGCCCGCCGAGCTCTACCCGGCGTTCCACACGTCCTTCGACTGGCACTCGTGCGTGCACATGCACTGGCTGGGCGTCGAGGTGCTGCGCGCCGGCCACGAGGACGCCACGCTGCGGGCCCGGCTCGACGCGAACCTCACCGCCGAGCGCCTCGCGGGCGAGGTCGCGTACCTGCGGGCGCACCCCTCCTTCGAGCGGCCCTACGGCTGGGCGTGGGCGGCACGCCTCGCGGCGTCGTGCCGGGCCGCGGCCGACGCGGGCGACGCGGACGCCGCGCGCTGGGCCGACGCGACCGCACCCCTCGCGGACACCGTGCTGGGCCTCGCCGTCCCCTGGCTCGCCCGCACCGAGCACCCGGTGCGGCACGGCGTGCACAGCAACACCGCGTTCGGCATGGCGCTGCTGCTCACGGCCGCCGACGACCTGGGCCGCACCGCCGCGGCGCGCGACCTGCGCACCCACGCCCGTCGGCTCTACGGCGCCGACCGGGACTGGGCCGCCCGCTGGGAGCGCAGCGGGCACGACTTCCTGTCCCCCGGCCTGGCGGAGGCCGACCTCATGGCCCGCGCCCTGCCCGCGGACGAGCTGCGCCCCTGGTTCGCGGCGTTCCTGCCCCGGCCGGAGGAGCTCACGGCACCCGCGCGCGTCGTCGACCCCACCGACGGGCACGCCGTCCACCTCGACGGCCTCAACCTGTCGCGCGCCGGCGCGCTCTTCCGCCTCGCCCGCGCCCTGGACGACGCCTCGCTGCGCGACGCCGGCGACCGCCTGCTCACCGCCGGGCTCACCGCCCTGGAGAACGAGGCCTTCGTCGCGACGCACTGGCTCGCGTCGTTCGCGTGGGACGCGACGACGAGCCGGTGAGCGCGGGCGGTGCGCGTACGCCGTCGCCGCACGTCCACCCCGCCGGGTTCGGCACGACCTCCCGGTCACCCGGCGTCGGTGCCACCGACGTCGTCGTACCGCGTGTACACGACGACGTCCTTCTCGTCGGTCGCGCCGCCGCACGGGCGGTTGAGGACCGTGTCCCAGGTGATGTCACCGCCGAACCCGCCACGGTCGGCCGACAGCACCGTCGACAGGTCCCCGACCGGAGCACGAGCCCGGCCGGCTCGACCTCCTCCCACTCGACCGTGCCGTCGACGAGGTCGTGGACGCCGGACGAGCAGTCCTCGGCGTCACCGAAGGGGACGCGACGACGAGCGGCCGTCGGAGGTGAGCGGACCGCACACCGTCAGACGGTCGCGGGACCGCCGAGCCCGTCTCCCGACGCCGCCGGCCCCAGTCGTGCCAGCGCGCCGTGGGCCGCGACGACACCCGTGCTGAACGACGCCTGCAGCAGGTAGCCGCCCGTCGGCGCCTCCCAGTCGAGCATCTCCCCCGCGACGAACGTGCCCGGCAACGCGCTCAGCATCAGCGACCCGTCGACCTGCGACCACGCGATGCCGCCCGCGGTCGAGATCGCCCTCTCGATCGGCATGGTGGCCGTCACCACGACCGGCACGGCCTTGATCCGCTCCGCCATCCCCGACGACGGCAGGGTGCCCGCGTCGGCCTCGCGCAGCAGCCCGATCGCCGCGGGGTCCAGGCCGACCGTGCGGCGCAGCCAGGACGACCCCGAGTCCTTGGGGCGGCGGCGCCCGAGCCGTTCGTCGAGCTGGGCGACGGTGAGGTCGGGCCGCAGGTCGATCTCGACGACGCAGCGGCCGTCCGCGTCGAGCGCCTCCCGGACCGCGGCACCGACGGCGTAGACCGGGCCGCCCTCGAGGCCGGTGCGGGTGAGCATCGCGTCGCCGCGGCCCCGTGCCGGGCGCCCGCGGACGGTCAGCGCCACGTTCTTCAACGGGGTGCCGGCGAAACGCTGCGCGAACACCTCCGTCCATCCCACGCGGACGCCGACGTTGGCCGCGCGCAGCGGCGTCACAGCGATCCCGCGGTCCGTGAACGGCCCGGTCCAACCGCCGTCGGCACCCAGCCGCGGCCAGGACGCGCCGCCGAGGGCGAACACCGTCACGTCTCCGCCGACCTCGACCGTCCTGCCGTCGGCGCCGGTGAACCGCGACGCACCGTCGGACGACCACCCGTCCCACCGCTGACGCTTCTCGATCCGCACCCCGAGGTCCGTCAGCCGCGCGAGCCACGCACGCATCAGGGGCGTCGCCCGGAACGAGAGCGGGAAGACCCGCCCGCTCGTCCCGACGACCGTCGGCTCCCCCAGCCCCGCGCACCAGGCGCGCAGGTCCTCCGGGCCGAACACGTCGAGCATCGGCCGCAACCGGTCCGCCGACGCGCCGTACCGCGCGAGGAAGGCGTCCCGCCCCTCGGTGTGGGTGATGTTCAGACCGCCGTGGCCGGCCAGCAGGAACTTGCGCCCGACCGACGGCATGCGGTCGTGCACCGTGACGTCCACACCGGCACGCGCCAGCACCTCGGCGGCGATGAGGCCCGCCGGTCCGCCGCCGACGACCGTCGCGGTACTCAACGGCGGGAACGTCCGCGCGCGTGGTGTGTGGGCACCGGGCGAACCTAGCCGACCGGCGGAGGACCCCTGCACCGCCGGTGCGCACGGCGCGGGCCCACGAGGCCGGCCACCCCACCTCATCGGCTACCACCCCCGATGCGCAGCGACGTGCGGCGACCCCTCACCGGCTGAGGGCGTCCGGCGCGGTCGGTGAAGGGCCGATGGCACCCACGCTCGTGGATGAGCCGGCCGGGTGTCCGCGACCCCCTGGTCATGCCGGTGCGCCCGGCGCGGGCGCACGACGAAGGCCGCCGTCCCCGAGGGGACGACGGCCTTCGGACGTGGAGGTGGCGGGAATCGAACCCGCGTCCGATGACGTGGGACCAGGGCTTCTCCGGGTGCAGTCCGCAGTAGATTTTCTCGGCCCCCACGATCACGCGGACAAGACGTGGACGGGCTCAGTCGGCTGAGAGTCCCGCCCGCCCCACCGACGAGGACGGACAGCAGTGGCTCTCTAGATGACGCCGGGAACTAGATCGAGAGCATGTCTAGGCCGACGGACTTCGAAGCCTCGCTCAGGCGGCGAGGGCGAAGTCGGTGCGCTTGGAATCGGCACCTATGAGTTGCACGGAGCGTTTACGAGATAACCGTGCATCCTCGACCCGCTTCACCTGGTTCGACGATCACCGTCGAAACCGATCACCCCCATGGGTGTTCTTCACTTGTCAAGCTCGCCGTCCGCCCTGGTGGGGCGGCCGGCGTGGACCAGCGTACGTCACAACGTCCACCGGCGTCATGGTCATTCCCCGCCCGGGCGGACTCCGCGCCGCCGGCACCGGGCTGCGCACCCCACGGTGCGAGCCCGGTGCCGTGCGCTGCCCCGGGTCACGCCTGGCCGGCCGGGTCCTGCTCCGGCGTCGCGTCCTGCGACGGGGCGTCGGACGACTCGTCCCGCGGGGCGTCCGAGCGGTCCCGCGGCGAACGACCCGGGCGCTCGTCGGTCGAGCCCGCGTCCTCGTCGGGACGGACCCGCGACCGGTCCTCGGACGCGTCGCCGTCCTGCGTCGACGGACCCGCGCCGCGGTCGCCGTGCTCGCCGCGCCCACCGGGCCGCTGCCCGTCGAATCCGCCCCGCTCGCCGCCGGCGAAGCGCTCGCCCTGCCACTCGTGGTGCATCCCGCGGTCGTCGCCACGGTCGTCGTGCGTGGCCAGCGCCACCGCGCCGCCGCCGACGACCAGGCCCAGGACCAGCGCACCGGCACCGATCAGCGAGGTCGCCAGCACGCTGAGGCTGCGGCCCTTGCCCTTCCCGGGGGCCGGTGCGGCGGGCGCCTCGCCCGGCACGGGCTCCGTCACGGGAGCGACCGGGTGGGCGGCGGCGGGCTGCGCCGGTGCCGGCGTCGCGGGGGTCGCCGCGCCGTCGGTCGGGCGGTTCGTGGTGGTGTCGTCCATGGTGCTGCTCCTTCCCGTCGGCGCCTCCATGGCGCCTGCTGCACCACAGGACACCCCGACGACCCGGGAGGGCACTGAGGCGGACCTAGGAGCGACCTGAGTGATGTGCCACGCCCGTCACCGGCGCCTCCCCGAGCCGGGCACGCCGGTCACGCACCCGACCACCACCGGTACCGGGCGAAGCCTCACCGACGTCCATCCATCAGATCGATGATCGCCCGGTACCACTCGCGCATCGACAGACCGTCACGCCGGGGGTCGTACGACGCGCGCCCGACCACTCCTGGACGAGCTGCGCCCGTGCACTGGGCCGCGCACCGGTGTCCACCCCGTCCCGGTGACGCGGAACCTGGTCAGCGCGCCTCGGCCCGCCCGGCCGGGCCGCCTCGACGTGTGACCTTCGCGAAGAGCTCCTTGGCCCTGCGCTGGTTCTCCGGCTTCGCCATCTCGCGCCGGGCGATCTGCGCCGCCTTCAGCGCGAGCCCGCTCTTCATCGCCCTGCCCAGGTAACCCATGGCTGCCCACCTCCGTGATCGTGGCGTCCCACGGTAGGGCGGCACGGGTGGCCGCGCGCGCCGGGGCGGGGCGGCCCGGCCCGCCGGATCGTGCACCCCGGTGCGCATGTCGGTGCCGTCCTCCACGATGACCTCATGGACCTGCCCGTGATGCCGCCCGTCGCGCCGATGCTCGCGAAGTCGGTCAAGGAGATCCCCGACGTCGGCCACGTCGAGCCGAAGTGGGACGGGTTCCGCACGATCGTGTTCCGCGACGGCGACCACGTGGAGCTGGGCAGCCGCAACGAGAAGCCCATGACCCGGTACTTCCCCGAGCTGGTCCAGTCCCTGAAGGCGAACCTGCCGCAGCGGTGCGTCGTCGACGGCGAGATCGTCCTCGTCTCGGGCGACCGCCTCGACTTCGACGCGCTGCAGCAGCGCATCCACCCGGCGGCGAGCCGCGTGAAGCTCCTGGCGGAGCGGACGCCGACGTCGTTCGTCGCCTTCGACCTGCTCGCCCTCGGTGACGAGGACCTCACGCACCGCCCCTTCTCCGAGCGCCGCGCGCTGCTGGTCGACGCGCTCGCCGGGGCCCGTGCCCCGGTCCACGTCACGCGCGCTACCGCCGACATGGCCGAGGCGCAGGAGTGGTTCCGGCAGTTCGAGGGGGCGGGCCTCGACGGTGTCGTCGCCAAGCCCTTGAACGCGCCGTACCAGCCGGACAAGCGCGCGATGTTCAAGATCAAGCACGAGCGCACGGCCGACTGCGTCGTCGCCGGCTTCCGCTGGCACAAGTCCGGTGACGCGGTCGGCTCGCTGCTGCTGGGCCTGTGGAACGACGAGAGCACCCTGCAGCACGTCGGGGTCAGCGCGTCGTTCCCGATGGCCCGCCGCCGCACCCTGCTCGACGACCTCGCGCCCTACCGGGACGTCGACCTGGCCGACCACCCGTGGGGCGCCTGGGCCGACCAGGCGGCGCACGCCGACCGGCGCATGCCCGGTGCGGTGAGCCGGTGGAGCGCCGGCAAGGACCTGTCGTTCGTCCCGCTGCGCCCCGAGCTCGTCGTCGAGGTCGCCTACGACCACATGGAGGGCGACCGCTTCCGCCACACCGCGCAGTTCCGCCGGTGGCGGCCGGACCGGGATCCCCGGTCGTGCACGTACGCCCAGCTCGACGAGCCGGTCCGGTACGACCTGGCGGACGTCCTCGGCCCCTGACGTCCCGGCACGGAGACGAGCCGAGCCCTCAGACGACGAGCAGCACGGCCGCCGTCACGACCAGCGTCGCGACGACCTCCCCCGCACCGATCACCGCCGGCCGCACCTGCGGCCACCGGTGCGGCACCAGCCGGGCGCGCAGCGCCAGCAGCGCGCCGACGCACCCGAGCAGCGGGTGCACCACCGCACCGACCGCGGCCACCACCAGGTGGTAGGCGACGGACGCGCGCCGCACGCGCGGGTCGTCCCGCTCGCGGATGAGCGACTTCACGTACGGGACCGTGCCGAGGAAGTACGCGGCGAGCACCGCCGTGGCCGTCCACACCGTCCGGGGCGCAGGGTCACCGGTCCCCAGCCCGGCCGCGACCGGCGTGAGCAGCGCGGCCGCGAGCACCGTCACGGTGTCGTTCCACCACGAGCGGTCGGCGCGCCGCACCGACGCGACGAGGCTGACGACGAGCAGCGGGAGGAAGGCCGGCGCCCACACCAGCAGGCGCGGGGCCACCGCCAGCAGCGCGGCGAGCAGGACGAGCCCGACGGCCCCGTACGTCACGACCGGCCCGCGGTAGCGGGGCCTGCGCCCGGACCGCAGCCACAGCCCGGCAGCGTGGTAGGCCAGGTACCCGACCAGCCACGCGACCAGCAGCAGCACGTGCCGCCAGGACCACCCGCCGAGCACCCCGCCGACGACGGGTGGGACGACGAGCATCGCCCACGCACCGTGCTGACGCGGCACCCAGCCCGAACCGGGCCGTCGGCGGCGAGGGCGCGCAGGGCGCACGTCGCGGACCGGCGCCGGTGACGAGGCCGGGGTGGGGGCGCTCATCCCGGCAGGCTAGGGCGCGGCACCCAGGGCCACCTGGGCCCCAGGTCCGTGCTCCGTCAGTCGGCCAGGCCGATCGCGTACCCGACGAAGAACAGCACGGCGAACACCACGACGACGCCGATGATCACGTAGGCCGCCCAGTTGGCGCCCCGCGACCCGGTCGCGGGCTGGTGGTCGGACGCACCGGACGTCGACGACTCCCCCGGCGGTGTGTCACCGGGGGCCACGGACCCGCCCGGCTCGAGGCCGGGCGTCGTGCCCGGGTCCGGGTCGGGGCTCGGCGGTGTGCTCATGCAGCTCCTCCTGTCGTGCCGTCGTCCCACGGTGCGCGACGTGCGGTGACCCGGCAACCGCAGGAGCCGCACGGGCCGCCTCGGTCGCGCCGGACGCTGCGCCGGTCTCAGTCGTCGACCAGCGCGAGCAGCTCGGCGTCCAGGGCGATCTGCGTGTCCAGCGTGACGTAGCCGCGGTCCTCGAACAGCACGGTGACCCTCTCGGGCTCCACGACGCTCACCGTGCCCGGGCCGAACTCCCGGTGCCGCACCTCCTGCCCGGGGCGGACCGCCCGGTCCGCCACCGCGAGGGACGTGCCCGCGTCGCAGCTGTCGCACCGGCCGCACGGGTCGGCGCGCTCCTCCCCCAGCAGTTCCAGCAGCAGGCGGCGCCGGCAGTCGGTCGTGTCGGTGTACGACCGGACGAGCTCGACCCGCGACGCCTCCAGCCGGGCGCGCCGCTCCCCCTGCTCGTGCACCTGCTCGAGGACGGTGCGCGGGTCGGCGTCGGCGATGAGCGACACCCGTCCGTCGTCGTGCCGCACGGCCCCCACCTGCTCGAGCGCCGCGAGCGCGCGGGCGACGGTGCGTCGCGCGAGCCCCGACCGTTCCGCGAGCACCCGCTGGTCCCCGGGTCCCTGCGCCAGCGCGGCCAGCACCTTCGCCAGCGTGCCGGGACGCGGGCCACCACCACCGCGCTGGTAGCGGGCGAGCGCGTGGTCCTCGGCACGGTGCACCACCAGCCCCCGGGCGGGCTCACCGTCCCGCCCGGCCCGCCCGACCTCCTGGTAGTACTGGTCGAGCGTGGCAGGCGGCCCCGCGTGCACGACGAGGCGCACGTCGGCACGGTCGATCCCCATGCCGAACGCGGACGTCGCGACGACGACGTCGTGCCGCCCGGCGAGGAACGCGTCCTGCGTGGCGGCCCTCTCGGCCGCGGGCAGTCCCGCGTGGTACACCAGCGCGGGCCGCACGTCCGCGAGCCGCTCGGCCAGCCGCTCGCAGTGCGCGCGGGTCCGGGCGTAGACGATGACCGGGCCCGGTTCCGCGGCGACCTCGGCGACGACTCCGGCGTCCCGTTCGTCCTCCGTGGCGGTGGGCCGAGCGCCCAGCCAGATGTTGGGCCGGTCGGCGTCGTGCACCAGCACGCGCGGGTCCCGCATGCCGAGGCGCCGCACGATCTCGTCGCGCACGTGCGTGGACGCCGTCGCCGTCAGGGCGAGGACGCGCGGTGCCCCGAGCCGTCGCGTCGCGGCACCGACCAGCAGGTAGTCGGGCCGGAAGTCGTGGCCCCACTCGGCGACGCAGTGCGCCTCGTCCACGACGACGAGACCGACGTCGGCGCCGCTCAACGCCGCGAGGACCACCTCGCGCTGGAGCTGCTCGGGGCCCAGCAGCAGCACGTCGAGGTCGCCGGACTCTGCTGCCGCCAGGGCGTCACGCTGCTGGGCGGCGCTCCGCACCGAGCTCACGGACGACACCCGCAGCCCGGACTCCCGCAGGGCCCGCTCCTGGTCGCGCTGCAGCGCGATCAACGGCGACACCACTACGGTGAGCCGCGCCGCGAGCAGCGTCGCGATCGCGTACACCGCGGTCTTGCCGGCGCCCGTACGGGCCACCAGCACCGTGTCGTGGGTGTCGAGCCCCGCGAGGGCGTCGCGCTGCGCCTGCCGCAGCGCCGTGCCCTCGCCCAGCACCCGGCCGACGGCCTCGTCGAGCTCCCGGTCCTCGGTCACGCCCACCGTCCCTCTCGTCGGATCCCGGGGTGATGTCTACCCGCGGCGGCGCGCGGCCGCGCGGTGAGCGCCTTCCGGTTGCCGCGCGGTCACCGTGGTCCCGGTTGCCGCGCGGCCCGCGGGCCCGGTCCGTGGCGTCGTGGGCTCGCGGCGCCGGCTCACCAGCCTCCGCCGCCACCTCCGCCGACGCCACCGCCGGAGAAGCCACCGCTGAAGCCGGAGCCCCCCGACGAGCCCGGCGTGGGCGCGGTGATCGCGGCCGTCGCGACGGACTCGAACCTGTCGATCGCCCCGACGAACCCGGCGGCCCAGAACCCGTGGGCGCCGGCGGTGTACGAGCCGACGTACCAGGAGGGCTCGTCCAGCACGCGACCCTGCGCGGCGAGGTCCGCGAACACGCGCGCCCACCGGTCCGCCAGCCCGAAGACGATGGCGTAGGGCAGGTACCGGCTGAAGACGTCCTGCCCCTCCTCGAACCGGATCTGGTCCGCCTCGGCGGTGGCGAGGTAGCGGCGGAAGCCGAGCGCCTGCGCCAGCACGGCGGTGCCGTCGGGTGTGCGCGCGGGGGCCGCACCGCTGAGCACCAGCACCAGCACGCCGACGAGCGCGACGGCGAGCCCGACGAGCGACAGCCCCGGCACGGTCTCCACGGCCCAGCCGGCGACGAACCCGATGCCACCCACGACCAGCAGCAGGATGCCGACGACGATCCACGACGTCCGCACGCTCTTGGGGTTGGCCCGGAACCAGCCGGTCGTGGTGACGTGGTCGTACAGCATGTCCTGCACCTTGGCGAGCGACGACGCGAAGGTCGTCCGCAGGTCCGAGAGCCGGACCTCGGGGCTCGTCTCGAACAGGTCGCTGAGCAGCCACGCCTCGAAGGGCAGCAACCCGTCGGTGCCCTCCCGCAGCCGCACGAGCGTCCAGTCCTTCGGCTTCCTCCGGGGGTCCGAGCGCGGCACCTCCTCGATGCGCAGCCAGCCGCGCACTGCGAGGTCGATGATGGTGGCCGTCACGTCGACCGGGTCGGCCTTCTCGTCGACGAGCGTGCCGATCTCCCCCGGCCGGGTGTCCGCCGGCGGCTGGAACTGCACGGAGACGGGCTCGCGGCGCGCACGGTGACCGGTCTGCGCCTCCTGACCCGCCGCCGGGCGCAGGCCCGGCGTCAGGCCGAGGTACGCGCGGTCGCGGCCCGTGCGGCGCACCCGGCTGATGGCGAGACCGCCGCCGACCAGCGCCACGACGGCGGCGACCGCACCGCCCGCACTCAGCGGGCGCAGCGGCAGCGTGGGATCCGGCTTGTCGCGCAGGATCGGCCGGACGCCGGGGAACGTGCCGCCGGGCCAGCCCGTCACGGTGGTGAGCTGGTCGCCGACCTCGACGACGTCCTGCGTGAACGTGGCCGACGAGCCGGCGGTTGTCGCCGAGCCGCACGGGGTCGTCGAGCCCGCGGGCCCGACGAAGCAGGCGGCACCCTCGACCGGCGCGGGGCCCGTGACCGTCACCGTGACGTCGGACAGCGGGACCTTCCAGCCGGCGCCGATGACGTTCCAGTACAGCTCGTCGCCGGAGTGCTGCGCGTTGGAGGGGTTGATCCAGCCGTCGACGCTCATCGTGATCCGGTAGGTCTGGACGCCGGACACGTCGTCGACGTCCTCGTCGCCGATCCGCAGGACCACCGCGTTCGACTCGTCCTCGCGGTACACCTGCGCCGGGGCCCCGGTGGGGCTGGAGGCCTGCACGTCGCGGTACTCGAACACCCGGTCCTGCTCGTCGTCGTACGACACCCGGGTGGGGAAGGACAGGTACGGGCCGCGACCGGGGTCGTCCCCGAAGTCGAAGTCGAGCTCGAGGGTCAGGTCGACGGTCCCGTCGGCGGCCGCGTCGGCCGTCACGTCGTACCGCGTGATCTCCTGCCCGCTCGTCAGGTCGCCCGGCGAACCCGCGGCGTACGCGACGGGGGGCGCCAGCAGCAGCACACCGAGGGCCACGAGGGCGACGAGCCCCAGCACGACGAGGCGTCGGACGGCACCGAGGACGGTGGCGTCAGGACCAGGGGCGGGGCGGCTCGTCACCGGTCGCGCCGCTCCCGGATCGCGCGCTGCGCCTCGAGGTTGTCCTGCCGCTCGCGCAGCGCCTGCCGCTTGTCCCAGTCCTTCTTGCCGACGGCCAGTGCGATCTCGACCTTCGCCCGGCCGTCGAGGAAGTACAGCGCGAGGGGCACGATCGTGTGACCCTTCTCGCGCGTGCGCGCCTCCAGGCGCTCGATCTCCTCGCGGTGCAGGAGCATCTTGCGCTTGCGCCGCGGCGCGTGGTTGGTCCACGTGCCCTGGGAGTACTCGGGGATGTGCACCCCGTGCAGCCACGCCTCGCCGCCCTCGACCTCGCCCCAGCCGTCGACCAGCGAGGCCCGACCGGCGCGCAGCGCCTTGACCTCGGTGCCCGTCAGCACGAGCCCGGCCTCGAGCACGTCCTGGATGAGGTAGTCGTGCCGGGCCTTGCGGTTGGCGGCGACCATCTGGCGGCCGTCGGCCTTCGCCTTCGCCACGGCACGGCCCTCCGTCCTGCTGCTCGTCGGTGGCGCGCGGGCCACCGGATGGGGCGCCCCTCGGGCGCGGCGCGGCGGTTGCCGCGGGGTCGAGCCTACCGGCGACCCCCGGCGGGGTCCCAGGTCATTGCGCCGCTGCGGTCACAGACCGAGGTACGGCCGGGGGTTCACGGTGCTGCCGTTGATGTACACCTCGAAGTGCAGGTGGCACGCGGCCGACGTGCCGGTGTTGCCGGCGTAGCCGATGACCTGTCCCGCGCTGACCCGTGCACCGGCACCGACGCTGAACGACGACAGGTGGTTGTAGCTCGACATGAGCGACGAGCCGTTGACCCAGCCGTGGTCGATCATGACCTGGTTGCCGTACCCGCCGCGGTACCGGGACCACTGCACGGTGCCGGAGCGCGCGGCGTACACGGGCTCGCCGCAGCGGTCGCGCAGGTCGATGCCCGCGTGCAGCCGCCAGTAGCCGAGCACGGGGTGCAGGCGGTTGCCGTACTCCGAGGTGACCACCATCGGGTTGTGCGCGGTGGGGTTGGCGAACAGGGCGCCCGGTCGGGCACCGCCGGGCTGGGAGCTGCCGCCACCGCCCCCGCCGCCACCACCACCGCCACCGCCGTTGCCGTTCTGGGCGGCGGCACGACGGGCGGCCTCCTCCTGCTCGCGCTGCACACGCTGCGCCTCGACGATCGCCGCGAGCTCGCTCGCGACCTTCGCCCGCTCGGCGTCGTTGGCCGCGACCTGCGCCTCCGCCTCGGACCTGCGCGACTCGATGTCGGCCTTGCGCTGCTGCTGCTCGGCGACCAGCCGCTCGACCTCGGCCTTGGCCGTCTCCGCCTGCGCCTGGGCCTGCCGGGCCTCCTCGAGCTTGACGTCGGCGGCCGCCTTCAGCTCGTCCACCTTCGCGCGGACCGCCGCCTGCCGCGCCTGGGCGTTCTTGTTCCTGGCGGCCAGCTCGGTCAGCTCGTCGAGCACCTGCGTCTGCGTGCGCAGCGCGGTCGAGACCATCCCGTACTTCTCGACGAAGTCCTGGGAGCTGTCGGCGTCGAGCACGACGCTCATCCCGGACACGTCGCGCCCGCCCTTGTACGCCTCGCGCGCCATCTGGCCGATGGCGACCCGGATCTCCTGCTCGCGGGCGTCGTCGACAGCGATCTGCTCGACGATCGCCGCCTCCTCGTCCTGCGCGGCCTGCAGGCGTGCGGCGAGGATCTCGGCCTCGCGCTGCGCGGCCTGGGCGGCGGCGACGGCCGCGTCGAGCGCGGCCTGGGCGGCGGGCAGCTGCGCCTCGACCTCGGCGAGCCGGGTCAGGGCGGCGGCCAGCTCGCCGCTGAGCTCCTCGATCGCCTCGGCGAGGTCCGCGGCACGCTGGTCCGCCGCCTCGGCACGCTGCTCGGCCGCGGCACGCTTGTTGGACAGGTCGTCGGCCACGGCCGGACCGCCCGCGGCGACGAACGCCGGCGCCGCGACCGCGAGGGCCGCCAGCAGCGCGACGACCGCCTGCAGCGGACGCCGCCGGGCGCCGGTGGAGGGGGTGCGGTCGGGTCGGGGCATGGTCATACCTTCGTGTATCGGCTCAGGGTGACCAGGGACGAGATCGCCGCGAGGACGAACGCGACGACGATCAGCAGCGGTGCGATCGCCAGCACGTCCGACGTCCCGACGTACGGGATCCACGGCACCGACTGGCCCAGCCAGTCCGTGACGAGGTACTCGACCCCCAGCCACAGACCGCCGATCGCCATGGCGGCGCCGAGGGTGGCGGCGATCGCGCCCTCGAGCATGAACGGGAGCTGGATGAACAGGGTCGACGCCCCGACGAGCCGCATGATGCCCGTCTCCCGGCGTCGGCTGAGTGCCGAGAGGCGGATCGTCGTCGTGATGAGCAGCACCGCGGCGAGCAGCATGATCGCCGCCAGGCCGGCCGCGGCCCACGTGGCGCGGTCCAGCACCAGGAACAGGTTGTCGAACAGGCGGCGCTGGTCCTGCACGGACTCGACGCCCGGCCTGCCGGACACGACGTCGGCGACCACCTGGTACTGCTCGGGGTCGGTCAGCTTGATGCGCAGCGAGGAGTTCATGTCGTCCGCCGTCACGGCCGACGCCCAGAACTGGTCCTGGAACTGCTCCTGGAACGCCTCGTACGCCTGCTGCTTGGACTCCTGGTAGATCTCCTGGACGTAGCCCGCGACCTCGGGGGCGTCGAGGGCGGCGAGCACCTCGGCCCGCTGCTCCTCGGTGACCTCGCCGGCCGCGCACGTCGGCGCGGTGGAGCCGGTGGGGCACAGGAAGACCGAGACCTCGACCTTGTCGTACCAGTCGTCCTTCATCTTCCCGATCTGCGTCTGCAGCAGCGCCGCGGCGCCCAGGAAGGTGAGGCACACGAACGTGACGAGGACGACCGAGATCGTCATCGACAGGTTGCGGCGCAGGCCGATGCCGATCTCGGAGAGGATGAACTGGGCGCGCATGTCCGATCCCCTCAGCGGTCCGAGCCGTAGACGCCGCGCGACTGGTCGCGCACCATCTCGCCCGTGCTCAGCTCGATGACGCGCTTGCGCATCTGGTCGACGATCTCGTCGTCGTGGGTCGCCATCACCACGGTGGTTCCGGTGCGGTTGATGCGGTCGAGCAGGCGCATGATCCCCAGGGACGTCGTCGGGTCGAGGTTGCCGGTGGGCTCGTCGGCCAGCAGGATCGCCGGCCGGTTGACGAAGGCGCGGGCGATCGCCACGCGCTGCTGCTCACCACCGGACAGCTCGTGCGGGCGGCGCTTCTCCTTGCCGGCCAGGCCGACCATGTCCAGCACGTCCGGCACGGTCGTGAGGATGTGGTGCCGCGGCTTGCCGATGACCTGCAGCGCGAACGCGACGTTCTCGAAGACCGTCTTGGTGGGCAGCAGGCGGAAGTCCTGGAAGACCGCGCCGATCTGGCGGCGCAGGTGCGGCACCTTCCAGCTCGACAGCGTGCCGAGCTCCTTGCCGGCGACGAACACCCGTCCCGCGGACGCCCGCTCCTCCCGGAGCACCAGGCGCAGGAACGTCGACTTGCCGGAACCCGACGCACCGACGAGGAAGACGAACTCACCGCGCTCGACGTCGAGGGACACCCGGTCCAGCGCGGGTCGTGCACCGCGCGCGTAGACCTTCGTCACGTTCTCGAACCGGATCACGACCGACCTCGCCTCGTCCTGCCCCCGGGCGTCGCCGGGGCCGCCCGCGGGCCGCGAGCCTCATCGAGGGTAGAAAGGTCGTCACCCGGACGAGGGCAGGACACGCCGCCGCCGGCCTGTGAATCGGCGCGCAGGACGGACGACCGTCCGACTCGTCCCGGTCCGTCCCGGGCGCCGCTGCGCGACGCCGGGTGGCGTCCGGTCAGGCGCCGGCGATCTGCTGACCGCGGCGCCAGCGGACGCCGGCCTCGATGAAGTCGTCGATGTCACCGTCGAACACCGCGGCGGGGTTGCCGACCTCGTGCTCGGTGCGCAGGTCCTTGACCATCTGGTACGGCTGCAGCACGTAGGACCGCATCTGGTCGCCCCACGACGCCTTGATGTCGCCCGCCATCTCCTTCTTCGCGGCGCGCTCCTCCTCCTGACGCTGCAGGAGCAGGCGCGACTGCAGGACGCGCAGGGCGGCGGCACGGTTCTGGATCTGCGACTTCTCGTTCTGCATCGACACGACGATCCCGGTGGGGATGTGCGTCATGCGCACGGCCGAGTCGGTGGTGTTGACGGACTGCCCGCCGGGACCGGAGGACCGGAACACGTCGACCTTGATCTCCGACTCGGGGATCTCGATGGAGTCGGTCTGCTCGATGAGCGGGATCACCTCGACGGCGGCGAAGGACGTCTGGCGACGGCCCTGGTTGTCGAACGGCGAGATCCGGACCAGCCGGTGCGTGCCGGCCTCGACGGACAGGTGCCCGAACGCGTAGGGCGCCTTGACCTCGAACGTCGCCGACTTCAGCCCCGCCTCCTCGGCGTAGGACGTGTCGAGCACGGACGTGGCGTACCCGTGCCGCTCCGCCCAGCGCAGGTACATGCGCATGAGCATCTCGGCGAAGTCCGCCGCGTCGACGCCGCCGGCACCTGCGCGGATCGTGACCACCGCGTCACGGATGTCGTACTTGCCCGCCAGCAGCGTGCGGACCTCGAGCTCACCGAGGTCCTTACGGATCTTGACGAGCTCGGCCTCGGCCTCGGCGAGCGTGTCGGCGTCGTCCTCCTCCGCGGCCATCTCGACGAGCGTCTCCAGGTCGTCGATCCGCCCGCCGAGCTTGGTCACGCGGTCGAGCTCGGACTGCGTCGAGGACAGCGCGCTGGTGACCTTCTGCGCCGCGTCGGGGTCGTCCCACAGGTCGGGGGCGGATGCCTGCTCGGAGAGCACGGCGATCTTCTCCCGCAGCGCGGTGGGGTCGCTCACCGACTGGATCGACTCCAGCGTGGAGCGCAGCTCGCGGATCTCGGCAGGGAAGTCGGTGGTGGCCACGGCCGTCCAGGCTACCCGCTCCGCGCGGCCGACCCGTCGACCGTCACTGCGGCACCGCGCGCGAGACCAGCACCGGGCACGCCGCCCGCGCCACGAGCCACTGGCTCACGGAGCCGAGCACGAGGCCCGCCAGCCCGCTGCGGCCGCGCGTGCCGACCACCAGCAGGTCCGCCTTCTCGGCGTGGCGTGCGAGCACCCGGGGCGCGGGGCCCTCCTCGGCCAGGGTCTCGACCTCCACGTCCGGGTACCGGTCGTGCAGCAGGGTCCGCGCGTGCTCGAGCGAGTCCTCGGCCGCGCGCCGGGCCAGCTCCTCGGGTGAGACGTCGGGGTGGTCCCGCATCCAGTCGGCCAGGGAGCGGCCGTGCAGCGGCGCCTGCCAGCACGCGACGACCCGCAGGTGGGCACCGGTGCGCGACGCGTACCGACCGGCCGCCTCCACGGCACCCAGCGCCTGCCGTGACCCGTCGACACCGACGACGACGAGGTCGGTGGGCGCCTCCTCGGGGCTGGTGCGCGGCACGATCACGACCGGGCAGGGCGCGTGCTGCAGCGTGGCCAGCGCGACCGATCCCATGAGCACGCCGGACAGCCGCGCCGACCCCTGCCGGCCCAGGACGATCAGGGGCGCGTCGACGGCGCGGTCGACCAGGGCCCGGGCGGGCGGCCCGTCGTCGAGCACCGCCTCGACCTCGACGCCGGGCACGGCCTGCCGCGCGACCTCGGCACCCTCGTCCGCCACCTCCCGCGCACCGGCGCGCACGTACGCGGACGCGGCGCGGGTCGGCGGGGAGTCCAGCTGGCCGGCCAGGCCCCACACGTGCACCACCTGCAACGGCAGCCCCAGGCGCTTCGCGGCGCCCGCCGCCCACCGCACCGCGGCCACCGCCTCGGGTGAACCGTCGTACCCCGCCACCACGTGCTCGGTCATGAGTGTCCTCCTCGACGCCTCGATCGTCCCGCCGCCGCGCGCCTTGGACAACCGCGCGATGCGCCGCGCGCATCCTCGTGACCGGTCGCGTGCACGGGGGCCGCGCCGAACTCGTCAGGCGGGCAGGGCGGAGCGTCCCGCGCGACCTGTCCGTCGTGGGCGGTCCGGCCCGGGCCCGAGGCGCTCACCAACGGGACCAGCCGGCGTCACGGGGCGCGACCGCGCGGCGTCACGAGGCGCGTGCGGCACCGCCGGCCTCGAGCGCGATGCCGTCGGTCCACGGCGCCAGCACCCACGTCACCAGCACCGGGCGGGTCACCGCCCCCAGGCGCACGACCGCGGTCCGCCCGTCGGGTGTGGACGCCTCCAGCACCCGGATGCCGTCCCACCGCGCCGCGCGGTCGGGGTGGTCGCGCACGTACTGCTCGACCGCAGCCCGGACCGTGGCGTCGGTCAACGGCACCCCGCCCGTGCCGCCCGGTTCGGCGAAGTAGCGCCCGCTCACCTGGTCGGCGGCCGAGAGCGCCGCCAGGTCCGCCACGGCGAGCAGCCGCTTGCGGTCCAGGTGCACCCCGGTGGCCGCGGTGACGACCAGCATGAGCAGGATCGCCAGGACGGCGAACCCCAGCGACAGGACCATGACCTGCCCGCTGTCGTCCCCGGCCAGGGCACGTGCCCGCGCGGGACACCACGCCCCCGCCGTCACCGGCCTCATCGCCGCGCCCTCATCGTGCTGCCTCATGCTGCTGCCCTCATCGTGCTGCCCGGTAGGCGTCGACCGGCGCCACGCGCTCGGCCGTGACCGGGACCTCGAGCGGGACCACGTCGCGCACGAACGACGGGACGAACGGCAGCGGCACGCGGACCTGCACGGTCGCCGCGACCTCCGCTCCCGGCGTGAGGCACGGGTCGCTCGAGCACCGGACGGTCAGCGCCGCTGCGGGGTCGTCGTCGAAGCCCTGGTCCGTGAGCGCCACCCCGACGGCGGTCACCGCGCGCGCGGCACCCTGCCGCGTGTCGTCCGCCACGACGTACACGCGCGCCGCCTCCCGCGCGGCTCCCTCCGTCGCGAACGTCGCCGCCTGGATGCGGCCGAGGACGAGCACGAGGTAGACGATCGGCACCAGCAGCACGAGCGAGATGCCGAGGAACTCCACGAGGGCGCTGCCCGCGTCGGCGCTCCGTCCAGCCGCCCGGGCGCGGCACCACCGTCGGAGCCGGGCGGCGGCGGTCACGGCCACTCCACGGGTGCGTGCCCGTCGAGCCGCATGACGCCACCGGGGCCGAGCAGACCGACCACCGGCAGCGGCACCCGGACGCTCACCTCGACGAGGTCGAGCCCGGCGGCGTCGACGCGCCGCGCGGTCACGTCCTGCGCGTACCGCTCGTGCAGCGACGCCCGCAGCAGCTCGGTGGTGCGGGCCGCGCCCTCCGCGGGGGTCCGCCCCACCTGGGCCGCGTAGCGGGCGCCTTCCGCCGCCGCGTCCACGCAGGTGTTGCGCACGTGCTGCACGAGCGCGAGCTGCAGCACCGACGCGAACAGGACCACGACCAGGCCACCGACCAGCGTGAAGTCGACGATCGCGGACCCCCGGTCACCGGGGCCGCGGGCGACCGGGGAGAGCCTCAGGTGCCCGATCCGGGTGAGACGCCCTCGATCGCGTCGAGGAACAGCCGTTGCAGCGCGTCGCCCGCGGCCAGCCACAGCACCGAGACGAGACCTGCCGTCATGAGGGTGACCAGCACCCAGCCCGGCACGTCGCCCCGCTCCGGGTGACCGCCCGCCGCCGCCCGGTGCACCACCGCGCGCCACACCCGTGACCAGAACCTCGTCGTCATGCTCGACCTCCGTCGTCACCGCGCGGACGCCGGGCGGCGCCGCGCTGCTCGTCGCGGCCGGGGTCACAGCCCCACCCGCAGGACCACCGCGCTGGGGAAGACGGCGAACAGGACGGTCACCGGGAGGATGAGGAACACCACCGGGACCATCATGAGCACCTCCTTGCGCCCGCCGGTCTGCATCAGTGCCCGCCGACCTTCCTCGCGGACGTCCTGGGCCTGCGCCCGCAGCACGTCGGCCAGGGGTGAGCCACGCTCGACCGCGACGGCGACGCCCTCGGCGAACCGCGCCAGCGCGGGCAGCCCGGTCCGGTCGGCGAGCGCCTGGAGGGCGCCGGTCAGCGGCGCGCCGGCCCGGGCGTCGGCCAGGGTGCGGGCGAGCTCGTCGGCCAGCTCGCCGTGGGTCTGGCGCACGACGCGCTCGAGCGCACCGGTCGCGCCCTCCCCCGCGCTCACGGCGAGCGCGAGCAGCTCGGTCACGGTGGGCATCTGCGCGAGGAGCCGCGCCTCCCGGCGGGCGACCTGCCGCCCCAGCAGCCAGTCGGGCACGAGCGCGCCGACGAGCCCGCCGACGGCGACCAGCGCGACCAGGGGCACCACGGGGGCACCCCGGCCGGCCGCGATCGCCACGGCGGTGAGCAGCCCGACCGCGAGCCCGACGACACCGGAGACGACCTGCTGCGCGCGCAGCTGCTCGACCGTCTCGCGACGCCCGGCGCGCGCCAACCGTCGCCGCACCTCGGCGGTGGGCGACCCCCACCGGGCCACGAGGCGCACCCCGTCCGCGAGGAAGGGCGCCACCAGCCGCTCGACCGTGGCCCACGCGCCGCGTGCCGCCTCGGCGCGCAGCAGGCTCGACGTGCCGCGCGTGCGCAGGTAAGGCCCGACGCGCTGGTCGAGCGTGATGCGCCGGGCTCCGAGCCGCAGCACGACGAGCGCCAGGCCGGTGCCCAGCAGCAGCCCGACGAGCGCACCCACCACCCCGGGGCTCATCGCAGCACCCGGGGGTCGTCCGGCAGGCGCGCCACCCGCACCATGACCCGGTACGCCACGACCGTGCACACGGCGCCGGCGACGAGGACGACGGCGCCGGCGGTCGAGTCGTAGGCGCGGATCGCCTCGGGACGCGTCGACAGCATCGCGAGGACCACCCACGGCGCGGCGACCGCCAGGCGAGCCGCGTACACCGTCCAGCTCTGACGCGCCTCGACCTCCCCGCGGGTGCGCAGGTCCTCGCGCAGGAACGTCGACAACGTGCGCAGCAGCCGTCCCAGGTCGGTGCCGCCGACGTCGCGCGTGAGGCGCAGCGCCTCGATGATCCGGTCCGCGACGGGGTCGGCGAGCCGGTCCTTCAGCACGTCGAGGCTGTCGACGAACCGACCGGTCGCGCGGTAGTCCTCCGCGAACGCCCGGAACGGCGCGCGCAGCTCGGCCGGTCCGCGGTCGCCGAGCTGGGCGACCGCCTCCGGGAGGGACAGCCCCGCACGCACGCCCGACGCGAGGTGGTCGACCACGTCGGGCCACAGTCCGCGCGCGGCGGCGAGCCGGCGGCGCGCCCGGCCCCGCACGAGCGCCGAGGGCGCGGCGGCCGTGAAGGCGCCCGCGCACAGGGCGACCACCGGCACCGGCACGACGAGGAACGCCAGCGCGGCGACCAGCAGGCTCGCGAGCGCACTGGCCCCGACCAGCCCGCCGGGTGTCACGCCGCTCACGCCGGCCTGCGTCAACGTGTCCCGCGTCCGCGCGGTCCAACCGTCCGGCCGCCTCCCGTCGCCCCGCGCGAGCGGCCACCAGGACCACCAGACGCACGCGAGCCCCGCTCCCAGCAGCAGCCCCACCACGACGCCCACCGCTCAGCCCTGCCGGAGCAACACGGCGACGTCGAGGCCGGCACGGGCGAAGCGCTCGACGTGCGGAGGGAACCCGTCCCCCCGCACGAGCACGCCGGCGCGCGTGGTGAACAGGTCGGCGGTCTCCACGACACCCGCCTCCACGCGGCCCGGCACCGCGACGACCTCGCGGGTCCGCCGCCGACCGCGGGCGTCCAGCTCCAGGTGCACGACGAGGTCCACGGAGGACGCGACGGTCGGCACGACGAACCGGTCCGAGATGTTGCCGCCGGCCAGCAGCGGCAGCGTGCACAGCTTGCTGAGGGCCTCCCGCGCCGAGCTCGCGTGGATCGTGCACATCGCGGGCACGCCGCTGTTGAGGGCGATGAGCAGGTCCAGCGCCTCCGCCTCCCGGACCTCCCCCACCAGCAGCCGGTCGGGGCGCATCCGCAGCGCCTCCTTGACGAGGCGGCGCAACGTGATCTCGCCGGTGCCCTCCAGGTTGGGCTGCCGCGTCTGCATCGCCACCCAGTCGCGCACCGCCGGGCGCAGCTCGAAGACCTCCTCGCAGCTCACCACGCGCTCGCGCGGCGGCACGGCTCCGACCAGCGCGTTGAGCATGGTCGTCTTCCCTGCCTGCGTCGGGCCCGACACCAGCACGTTGAGGCCGACCTGGACGGCGGCCCGCAGGAACGCGGCGGCCTGCGGGGTGAGCGACCCCAGGGCGACCATGTCCTCCATGCTCGTGGCACGCACGACGTACTTGCGGATGTTCACCGACCAGTGCCGCCGCGTGACGTCGGGGATGACGGCGTGCAGGCGCTCGCCGCCGGGCAGCGACGCGTCGACGAACGGGCTCGACAGGTCCAGCCGCCGCCCGGAGACCTTCAGCATCCGCTCCACGAGCTCCCGCACCTGACCCTCGGTGAGGATCGTCGTGGTCAGCTCGGGCTCACCGCGCCGGGCGACGAAGACCTGCGACGGCGAGTTGATCCAGATCTCCTCGACCTCCTCGTCGTCCAGGTAGCGCTGCAGCGGTCCCAGCCCGGCGACGGCGTCGACGACCAGCTTGTGCGCGGCGGCGGCGTCGCCCAGGGGCGGGACGGCCCCGAGCAGCGAGCGCTCGTCGTAGTCGGCCATCGCCGCGTGGACCAGCGCCACGACGCCGGCGCGGTCCCGCACCGGGTCGAGCCCGCGACGCCGGACGAGCTCACGGACCTCCCCCTCGAGGATCGTCACGCCGTCCGCCACCACCGCCACCGCCCTCACCGCCCCGCGCCGCAGATGTCCCGTTCGTCCGCATCCCGGCAGTGACGGTAGGGCATCACGCGCGACCACGGGGCGGTTCGTCCACAGGACGACGTCCGTCCCGGGCGTGTGGTCCCGCGTCGTGGCGCGCCTGACCTCGATGACGGTGTCCGCGCCCCACGCGGCGAGCGTCACGTGCCCCGACACCCGCACCCCCGCTCCCCCGGCATGACGCCCTCGGCGTGCGCCGCGACGTTCGAGCGGTCCACCGCCGGGATCCCCGTCAAGGCCGGCCGGCGGTACCCGACGGCCACGCTCACGCCCGACGGCGACCTGGGAGGCCGGCTGGACCTCGCCGCTGGACCCGACGCCGCGTGGCCGGGAGGAGGCCGAGCCCCTCACCACCACGGCGGAGGCGCCCGTGGCGGAGGTCCAGAGCATCGTCACCCGCTGATGGGCGCACCGGGCGGTCCGCAGGCGACGCGGCGTCGCGGCACGCACCCTGGTCCCCGTGCGCGGCGCACGTTCACACGTAGGTTGGGTTCCGTGAACACTCCCCCGCCCACGGGTGACCAGCACGTGCTGCGGCACGGTGACCAGGTCGCCGTCGTCACGTCCGTCGCCGCGAGCCTGCGCGAGTACCGCGTCGGTGACCGGGACGTCGTCCTGCCCTTCGCGGTCGACTCGATCGCCCCCGCGTTCTCCGGTGCCGTGCTGGCGCCGTGGCCCAACCGCCTGCGCGACGGCAGGTACCGGTTCCGTGACGTCACCTACGAGGTGCCGCTGACGGAGCACGAGCGCCTGACGTCGCTGCACGGCCTGCTCGCGTACGAGCGGTTCGCCACCGTGGCCGTCACGGAGGACTCGGTGACGCTGCGCCACGACCTGGTGCCGATCCCCGGCTACCCGTGGCCGCTGCGCCTGGACGTGACCTACGCGCTGGGCGACGACGGCCTGACGGTCACGGTCGCCACGACCAACCACGGCACGGACGTCGCACCGTACGGCGTCGGGTTCCACCCGTGGCTGTCCCCCGGCCCGGGCACCGTCGACGACTGCACCCTGCAGCTGGACGCGGCGCGGTCGGTGACGGTCGACGAGCGCCTGCTGCCCACGGGGACGCAGGCCGTCGCGGGCGACATGGACCTGCGCGCGGGTCGGCGGCTCGCCGGCGTCGCGCTGGACGACGCGTGGCTCGGGGTGACCCCCGACGCCGACGGCCTGACGTGGGCCACGCTCACGGGGTCCGACGGCCGCACGGTCGCCGTCTGGGCCGACGCGACCCTGCCGGCGTGGCAGGTCTGCACGGGCGACGGCATCCCGGGCATCGAGCGCCGCGGCGTCGCGGTCGAGCCCATGACGTGCATCGCGGACGCGTTCCGCACCGGTGACCTGCTCGTGGAGCTCGCGCCGGGCGCGACCCACGAGGTGCGCTGGGGCATGTCCCTGCGCTGAGCACCCCCGTCGGCGGGTCCGCCGCGGCGGGCCCGCCGGCGCTCAGTCGCTCCCCGGCGCTCAGCCCAGGCGTTCCACGGCGCTCAGCCGGCGCCGTGCGACGCCGACGCGGGCCGGGCGACCGCGACGTCAGCCGTAGTACTCGCCGTCGGCCTTGACGCCCTTGGTGTACTCCCAGTGCCACGGCTCGTACGGGCCGGAGCCGCCGCGGACGGCCCAGCTGGGCTGCTCCCAGCCGAACGTGGGGCCGTTGTCGTTCATCCACGTCCAGCGGGCGCCCGACGTCTGGATCGAGCAGAAGTCCATCGCGAGGCCCCAGCCGTGGTTGCTCTTGCCGGGGGTGGCGGCCAGGCCGCCCTTCTGCGCCTTGACGGCCTTCTGCTGCGCGAGCGTGCGGTACCCGGACGACAGGCACAGGTCCGTCCCGAACCGCGCGACGTGGGCCTCGTTGAGCTCGGCGAGCGCGACGGCCGCGTCGGCGCGCATCTGCGTGCGCCCGTCCCACAGCGTGCACAGGTCCTTGGTCGCCAGCAGGCCGTTCTCGCCCGCGGCGCGCACCGACCCGTCGCAGCCGGGCAGCGCGGAGCGCTCGGCGTCCCGCGAGACGTCGGCCAGGGCCCGCAGCCGGGAGCTGGAGTCGGTGGACATCAGCGGGGTGGGGGGCAGGTCCGTCAGCGGGAGGGCGGTCAGGGCGGCGACCGTCGACGGGAGGTTCGCGTCCGCGGCGGCGCTGGTGGTGGCCGCACCCATGACGATCTCGCCGTCCGCCACGCCCTGCGTGACGGGCACGACCACGGTGACCCCGACGAGCGCGCACAGCACACCGGCACGCCCCAGGACGGTCGTCGACCGCCGGCGCGCGGGGGCGTCACCGTCGTCGGTCGCCACGATGCCGCGCGCGACGGGCTGCGCCGCCACGGGGACGGCTGCCACGTCGGCGTCCGGTCGCGCGCTGCGACGGCGCACGCGTGTCGTCGGCTCCGCTCGGTGGGATCCCACGACACCTCCGCTCACTTCGTCCCGCTGGTCATCGGCTCCCCCGATGCGGTCACGAAACCATAACGGGATGCGAGCGCGGCTCCAAGGGCCTGATACGTCACAGCAGGGTCGCGATCTGGACACGTGCACGACACACCGGGCGACACGCCGCGTCTTCACGGGTCCTCCACTGCCCGGACGGCCCCATGAGCCGGAAACCACCCGGCCGCAGGTGCGTCCTGCACCCCGCCGGAGGGCGTTCGCCCGTCCCGCGCGTCCGCCTCAGCGCAGCTGGCCCCGCTGCATCGCGTCACGCACCTCACCGACGAGCTCCTCGAGGATGTCCTCGAGGAAGACGACACCGGTCGTGCGCCCGTCGTCGTCCACCCGTGCCAGGTGCGACCCCGAGCGCTGCATCGCCTCCAGCGCCGTCTCCACCTCGTCGTCCGGCGCGACCACCGCGAGCGTGCGCACGCGCCAGGCCGGCACGGGCTGCGTGCGGGTCGCCTCGTCGGCGTACAGGACGTCCTTGATGTGCAGGTACCCGGTGGGCCGCCCGTCCGCGTCCACGACGACGAACCGGCTGAAGCCGGTGCGGGCGACCAGGTGCTCGATGTCGTCGGGCGTGCTGCCCGCGTCCACGGTCACCAGCGCGTCCACCGGCACCATGACCTCCGCGGCGGTGCGGTCCGAGAACTCGATGGCCCCCGAGAGCAGGCCCTGCTCGTCGGCCAGCAGGCCCTCGGCCTGCGAGCGCTCGACGATGGACTGCACCTCCTCCGCGGTGAACGCGGAGGCCACCTCGTCCTGCGGCTCGACGCGGAAGGCCCGCAGCACGTGGTTCGCGAGCCAGTTGAGCGCGACGATCACCGGTCGCATCACGCGGGCCACCCACACCAGCGGCGGGCCGAACAGCAGCACGGCGCGGTCCGGGCCGGAGACGGCCAGGTTCTTCGGCACCATCTCGCCCAGCACGACGTGCAGGTAGACGACCACCAGCAGCGCCAGGACGAACGCGATGGGGTGCGTCAGGGCGGCGGGCACCCCCAGCGCCTGCAGCGGGTCCTCGATGAGGTGGGCGATCGCCGGCTCGGCGACCAGGCCCAGGCTCGTCGAGCACACGGTGATGCCCAGCTGCGCGGCGGCGAGCATGAGCGAGACGTGCTCCATGGCCCACAGCACGGTGACGGCACGCCGGTCACCGGCCTCGGCCAGCGGCTCGACCGAGGACCGGCGCGCGGACATCAGGGCGAACTCCGCGCCGACGAAGAACGCGTTGGCCGCGAGCAGGACAACGGCCAGGACGAGCGCGAGCGTCGCGTCCATCAGGAGTCACCCGCCTCGTCCGTCGGGACCTCGCTGATCCGCACCCGCTCGACGCGGCGCCCGGCCATGCGCTCGACCTGCAGCCGCACGTGCCCCTCCACGATCTCGTCGCCCTCCGCGGGCACGCGCCCGAGCCGCGCCATGAGCAGCCCGGCGACGGTCTCCCACGGGCCGTCGTCCGGCACGCGCAGCGCCGTCGCCTCGTGCAGCTCGTCGGGGCGCACCACCCCGGGCAGGACCCACGAGCCGTCGGCCTGCCGCGCACGCGTGCCGCGCGCACGGTCGTGCTCGTCGGCCACCTCGCCCACCAGCTCCTCGACGACGTCCTCGAGGGTCACGGCACCGGCCGTGCCGCCGTACTCGTCCACGACGACCGCCATCTGCAGCCCCTGCGCGCGCAGGTCGACCAGCAGCGGCCCCAGGCCCACGGTCTCGGGCACGCGCGGCGCGTCCACCATGAGGGCGGCGGCCGGCACCTCCGGGCGCCGGTCGTAGGGCACCGCCATCGCCTTGCGCAGGTGCACCAGGCCGAGCACGTCGTCCACGGAGTCGCCGATGACGGGGAAGCGCGAGTGGCCGGTCTGCCGGGCCAGCGCCATCACGTCGGCGGCGGAGTCGTCGCGCCGCACCACGTGCAGGCGCGTGCGGTCCGTCATGACGTCGACAGCCGTGAGGGTCGAGAAGTCGATGGAGTTGGTCAGGAGCGTCGCCGTGGCCTGGTCGAGCGTGCCCTGCGCGGCGGACCGGCGCACGAGCGAGGCGAGCTCCGCGGGCGACCGCGCACCCGACAGCTCCTCGCGCGGCTCGACGCCCACGCGCCGCAGCAGGGCGTTGGCGGTCCCGTTGGTCAGGGCGATCACCGGACGCAGCCCGGTGGTGAAGCCCAGCTGCAGCGGCGCCACGACGCGGGCGGTGCCCAGCGGGCGGGCGATGGCGAAGTTCTTGGGCACGAGCTCGCCGAACAGCATGGAGAACCCGTTGACGAGGACCAGCGCGAGCACGGCCGCGAGCGCACCCGCCACGGCGGCCCCGACGCCCCAGCCCTCCAGCGGCAGGCCCAGCAGGCGCACGACCGCGGGCTGCGTGGTGTAGCCGAGCAGCACCGTCGTGACCGTGATGCCGACCTGCGCGCCGGACAGCTGCGTCGAGAGCCGGCGCAGCGCCCGCAGGACCGAGCGGCCGCGCGTGTCGTCGGCGGCGGTCTGCCGCTCGACGAGACCCGGGTCGAGGGTGACCAGCGCGAACTCGGCGGCGACGAACACCGCCGTCCCCGCGGTCAGCAGCACACCGAGGCCGACGAGCAGCCAGTCGGTCAGCACGGGACCACCGGCGCGCGGTGCGCGCGGGCGGCCGCAGGCACGCGGGACGTGGAGGGGGGCGGGCCGGCGTGCTCGCGTCCAGCGGGACGAGGTCCGCGGCCGTCGCCCGCACGTGCGGCGGGGGCGGGGCGGACGCGGGACGGGACGCGATGCCGGCAGCGACTTGAGCTGCTCATGGTGAGCGACATCCTACGGACGATGCGAGGACGCGCACGGCCTCGCCATGACCGCTCCGGGCTGCGTGTGCCACGCTGGCCCCATGGCCACCAGCGTCGCGCGACCGGGCGTCACCACCGTGCTCGTCGTGGAGGACGAGCCCGCGATCGCCCAGGCGATCGTGAACCGCTTCACCGCCGAGGGCTGGACCGTCGAGTCGGTGGGCGACGGCCACGCGGGCGTCGCGGCCGCCGCGCGGCTGCAGCCCGACGTCGTCGTCCTCGACGTGATGCTGCCGGGGATCGACGGTCTCGAGGTGTGCCGGCAGATCCAGGCCGAGCGGCCCGTGCCCGTCCTCATGCTGACGGCCCGCGACGACGAGACGGACATGCTGGTCGGCCTGGGCGTCGGTGCCGACGACTACATGACCAAGCCGTTCTCGATGCGCGAGCTGGTCGCCCGGACCAAGGTGCTGCTGCGCCGCACGGAGCGCGCGGCACGCGCCGCCGAGATGGCCACGGTCCAGCAGCCGGAGCCCCCGCTCGTGGTCGGTGACGTCACGATCGACAGCGCGCAGCGACGGGTGCAGCGCGCCGGGACCGAGGTCCACCTGACCCCGACCGAGTTCGACCTGCTGCTGACGCTGGCGTCGTCGCCGCGCACGGTGCTGACCCGTGAGCGGCTGCTCGCGGACGTGTGGGACTGGGTGGACGCCAGCGGGACCCGGACCGTCGACTCCCACATCAAGGCGCTGCGCCGCAAGCTCGGGCCGGACCTGATCCGCACCGTGCACGGCGTGGGGTACGCGTACGAGCCCGCGACGGACGCACCGGCGGACGACTCCGCCGAGGGCGGCGGCTCGTGACGGCTGCCCCGCCGCCGCCGCCGGCCCGCCACGCGCGGGGCGACGCCGACCGCTGGCGGCTGCCGGACGTCCGGCCGCTGGACCCGCTGCGCAGCATCAAGATCAAGCTGGGCGTGCTGGTCGCCGCGACCGTCACGCTCGCCGCGTTCGTCATCTGGGTGGGTTACGGCCAGGCGCTCGGCCCGAGCCGCACGCTGCCGCTGGCGATCGTGCTGTCGCTCGTCGTGACGCAGGTGCTGGCCCGCGGCATGACGTCCCCGCTGCGGGAGATGACCGAGGCCGCGCGGGCGATGGCGGCCGGCGACTACAGCCGCCGGGTGCGCTCCACGAGCCGCGACGAGGTCGGGCAGCTCGCGGAGGCGTTCAACACGATGGCCGACGACCTGCAGCACCTCGACACCTTCCGGCGCGAGCTGGTCGCCAACGTGTCGCACGAGCTGCGCACCCCCGTCACGGCCCTGCAGGCACAGCTCGAGAACATGGTCGACGGGGTCAGCGAGCCCGACCCCGCGACCCTGGCCGTCGCCCTGGCGCAGACCGAGCGCCTGTCGCGGCTGGTGTCGTCCCTGCTCGACCTGTCCCGGGTCGAGGCGGGCGCCATGACCCTGCGGGTCGAGGACGTCGACCTCGAGCAGCTGCTGCACGAGGCGGCCGACGAGGCGTCGCTGGTCGGGGCCGAGAAGCGGCTGCGGTTCGTCGTCGACGTCGTGCCGGCCGACCTGACCGTCCCGGCCGACCCGGAGCGGCTGCACCAGGTGATCGCGAACCTCCTGCAGAACGCGGCCCGGCACTCGCCCGCGGACGAGGAGGTGCGCGTGGTCGCCCGCCGCGAGGGCCGCGACGTGCAGATCGACGTGGTCGACCGCGGCCCGGGCATCGCCCGGGAGCAGCGCGCGCACGTCTTCGAGCGGTTCGTGCGGGGGAACACCCCCGCCCTGACGGGCCAGGGGTCGACAGGCGGCACGGGGCTGGGCCTGGCGATCGTCCGCTGGGCGGTGGAGCTGCACGGGGGCACGGTGGAGGTCGCCGACTCCGAGTCGGGCTGCACCATGCGCGTGCGGCTCCCGGGCGCGCCCGGCCGCACCGCCCGGCACCCGTGAGACGTCGCCCGGCACGCCCCGGACCTGCCTTTGAGGCGCGTCCCAGCAGGCCTTTAGGGGCCGTTGACCCCGGTGCAGCGACGGAGTGAAGACGATGCGCAGATCATCGTGCGGGGCGCTGCGCAAGAGGCCTCCGACCCCGTCGAGCACGTAGTGTTGTCGTCAACAGAACTGGCGATGGCGCGGTCCGGTACCGCGCACCGGAAGTGGGCGATCCCAGCGTGACGCAGAACGCGCAGTCAGACTCCACCCGTGCCGACTTCGGCGCGAACGAGTGGCTGGTCGACGAGCTGTACGAGCAGTACCAGAAGGATCGCGACGCGGTGGACCCCGCGTGGTGGGACTTCTTCGAGGGCTACAAGCCCGAGACGTCGGGTGCTGCGACCAACGGCGACGCCACGACCCACACACCGCCCGGCCGGCCCGCCGAGCAGGCCGCCCCCGCCGCCGCGGCACCTGCTGCGCCGCCCGCCGCTGCGCCGCCCGCGCGACCCGTGGAGGTCACGCCCTCCCCCGTCGCCACCGCTCAGCCGGCGACGGCCCCGTACGCCGAGGTCGCCACGCGCCGCGCCGACGAGGGCCAGGACGCCCCGCCGGTCGACGACGTGCAGAAGCTGCGTGGCCCGGCGGCGCGCGTCGTCACCAACATGGAGGCGTCGCTCGAGGTGCCCACGGCCACGTCGGTCCGCGCCGTGCCGGCCAAGCTGATGGTCGACAACCGCATCGTCATCAACAACCACCTGGCGCGCGGGCGCGGCGGCAAGGTCTCCTTCACGCACCTCATCGGGTTCGCGCTGGTCGAGGCCGTCGGTGAGATGCCCGCCATGAACTCGTCGTACACGCAGGTCGACGGCAAGCCGGGCGTGCTGTCCCCCGCGCACGTCAACCTGGGCCTCGCGATCGACCTGGCCAAGCCGGACGGCACGCGCCAGCTGCTGGTCCCGTCGATCAAGAAGGCCGAGACGCTCGACTTCGCGCAGTTCTGGACGGCCTACGAGGACGTCGTGCGCCGCGCCCGCAACAACAAGCTCACGGTGGACGACTTCGCCGGGACGACGATCTCGCTGACCAACCCCGGCACGATCGGCACGGTGCACTCGGTGCCGCGCCTCATGCAGGGGCAGGGCACGATCGTCGGCGTCGGCGCCATGGACTACCCCGCGGAGTTCGCCGGCACGTCCGACGAGCAGCTCAACCGCATGGGCGTCTCGAAGGTCCTCACGGTCACCTCGACGTACGACCACCGGATCATCCAGGGCGCCCAGTCCGGCGACTTCCTGCGCATCCTGTCGCGCAAGCTGCTCGGCGAGGACGGGTTCTACGACCGGGTGTTCGCCGCCCTGCGGGTGCCGTACGAGCCGGTGCGCTGGGTCCGGGACGCGAACCACGACCCGGACGCCGAGGCGATCAAGCCGGCGCGCGTCGCCGAGCTGATCCACGCGTACCGCTCGCGCGGCCACCTCATGGCCGACACCGACCCGCTCGCCTACCGCCAGCGCAAGCACCCGGACCTCGACGTGCAGAACCACGGTCTGACGCTGTGGGACCTGGACCGCACGTTCCCCACCGGCGGGTTCACGGGGAAGACCCGCGCCACGCTGCGCGACGTGCTGGGCCTGCTGCGCGACTCGTACTGCCGCACCGTCGGCGCCGAGTACATGCACCTGCAGGACCCGCGGCAGCGCCGCTGGCTCCAGGAGCGCCTGGAGTCCGGCTACGCGCGCACGCCCCGTGAGGACCAGCTGCGCATCCTGCGGCGTCTCAACGCCGCCGAGGCGTTCGAGACGTTCCTGCAGACCAAGTTCGTCGGGCAGAAGCGGTTCTCGCTCGAGGGCGGCGAGTCCCTCATCCCGCTGCTCGACGCGATCCTGTCGCGGGCGGCCGACGGCGGCCTCGACGAGGTCGGCATCGGCATGGCGCACCGCGGGCGGCTCAACGTGCTGGCGAACATCGCCGGCAAGTCGTACGGCCAGATCTTCAGCGAGTTCGAGGGCAACCAGGACCCGAAGTCGGTGCAGGGCTCGGGCGACGTGAAGTACCACCTCGGCACCGAGGGCGTCTTCACCGCCGAGTCCGGTGCCACGACCGCGGTGTACCTGGCCGCGAACCCGTCGCACCTGGAGGCCGTCGACCCGGTGCTCGAGGGCATCGTGCGGGCCAAGCAGGACCGCATCGACCTCGGCGGCGACGGCTTCTCCGTGCTGCCGATCCTCATCCACGGTGACGCCGCGTTCGCGGGCCAGGGCGTCGTCTTCGAGACGCTCAACCTCGCGCAGCTGCGCGGGTACCGCACCGGCGGCACGATCCACGTGATCGTCAACAACCAGGTCGGCTTCACCACCGGCCCGTCGTCGTCGCGCTCGTCGCAGTACGCGACGGACGTCGCCAAGGGCCTGCAGGTGCCGATCTTCCACGTCAACGGGGACGACCCCGAGGCCGTGGTGCGGGTGGCCGAGCTGGCGTTCGAGTACCGCGAGCAGTTCGACCGCGACGTCATCATCGACATGGTCTGCTACCGCCGCCGCGGTCACAACGAGGGCGACGACCCCTCGATGACCCAGCCGCTGATGTACAACCTCATCGAGGCGAAGCGCTCGGTCCGCAAGATCTACACCGAGACCCTCGTCGCACGCGGGGACATCACGATCGAGGAGGCGGAGCAGGCCCTGCGCGACTACCAGTCGCAGCTCGAGCGCGTCTTCACCGAGACGCGGGAGGACGGCTGGACGCCGCCGCCCGCGGACGTGGAGACGGTGGCCGGGCTCGAGCGACCGGAGTCCCAGCAGGAGGACGCCGGGGTCATGGTCGGCTGGCAGACGGCCGTGCCCGCCTCGATCCTGCAGCGGATCGGCCAGGCGCACGTGAGCCCGCCGGAGGGCTTCACGGTCCACCCGAAGCTCGCCCAGCTGCTGGACAAGCGCGAGCGCATGAGCCGCGACGGCGGGATCGACTGGGGCTACGGCGAGATCCTCGCGTTCGGCTCCCTGCTGATCGAGGGCACGCCGGTGCGGCTGGCCGGGCAGGACTCGCGTCGCGGCACCTTCGTGCAGCGTCACGCGGTGCTGCACGACCGCGAGACGGGCGCCGAGTGGACCCCGCTGCTGTACCTGTCGGGCGACCAGGCGAAGTTCTGGGTCTACGACTCCTCGCTGTCGGAGTACGCCGCGCTCGGGTTCGAGTACGGCTACTCGGTGGAGCGCCCCGACGCGCTGGTGCTGTGGGAGGCGCAGTTCGGCGACTTCGTCAACGGCGCGCAGACCGTCATCGACGAGTTCATCTCGTCCGCCGAGCAGAAGTGGGCGCAGCGCTCGTCGGTCGTGCTGCTGCTCCCCCACGGCTACGAGGGCCAGGGGCCGGACCACTCCTCGGCACGCATCGAGCGCTTCCTGCAGCTCGCGGCCGAGGACAACATGACGATCGCCCAGCCGTCGACCCCCGCGTCGCACTTCCATCTGCTGCGCCGCCAGGCGTACCAGCGTCCGCGGCGCCCGCTCGTGGTGTTCACGCCCAAGTCGATGCTGCGCCTCAAGACCGCGACGTCGGACGTGCAGGACTTCACGACGGGCACGTTCCGTCCCGTGGTCGGCGACGACCTCGCGGTCGCCAAGGCCGACCAGGTGACCCGCGTGCTGCTGTGCTCGGGCAAGGTCTACTGGGACCTCCTGGCGCAGCGGGTGTCCTCGGGCGACCAGCAGACCGCGATCGTGCGGTTCGAGCAGCTGTACCCGCTGGACCCCGCCTCGATCGAGGAGGCACTGGCCCCCTACTGCGACGCCGAGCTGGTGTGGGTGCAGGACGAGCCGCGCAACCAGGGCCCGTGGACGTTCATGTCGACGCACCTGCCGCAGATCGTCGGGCGGACGGTCCGGGTGGTCTCCCGCCCGGAGTCGGCCTCGCCCGCGGCCGGGTCGGCCAAGAAGCACGCGGCCGAGCAGAAGGCCCTCATCGAGGCGGCCTTCGCGCGCTGAGCACGGCCGACGGGCCGGTGACCCCTCCGGGGCGCCGGCCCGTCGTCGTGCGGTGGGACTCCTAGGAGGCCTGCTCGGCGGGGTCGCAGGTGAACCGGCGCCGGTAGGCCAGCGGCGTCGTGCCGAGCGTGCGGGCGAAGTGGTGCCGTAGCAGCGCCGCGGTGCCGAACCCGCAGCGGCGGGCGACCTCCTCGACGGGGACGTCGGTGCCTTCCAGCAGCTCCTGGGCGCGCGCGACCCGCTGGCGCGCCACCCAGGCGGCGGGCGTCGACCCGGTCTCGGCGCGGAAGCGCCGTGCGAACGTGCGCTCGGACAGCAGCGCGTGGGCGGCGAGCGCGGGCACGCCCAGGTCGCCGTCGAGGTGCTCGAGCATCCAGGTCAGCAGCGGCGCGAGGGTGTCGGCGCGCGGGGGCAGCGGGGTGTCGACGTACTGCGCCTGGCCGCCGTCGCGCTGCGGGGGCACCACCATCCGCCGCGCGATGCTCGTGGCCGCCGCCGCGCCGAGCTCACGACGCACCAGGTGCAGGCAGGCGTCGATGCCGGCGGCGGTCCCGGCGCCGGTGATGACCCGGCCGTCCTCGACGTAGAGCACGTCGGGGTCCACGGTGGCGGACGGGAAGCGCTCGGCCAGGGCGGCCGCGTGCATCCAGTGGGTCGTGCAGCGCCGCCCGTCGAGCAGCCCGGCCTCGCCCAGCGCGAACGCGCCGCTGCAGATGCTCAGGATCCACGCGCCACGCTCGTGGGCGTCGCGCAGCTCCTGCAGCACGTCGGCGGGGACGGCCCCGGGTGGCATGCCGTAGGCGGGCACCACGACCAGGTCGGCGTCGCGCATCACCTCCAGGCCGTGGTCGACGACGACCGCGAAACCGGCCTTGGTCGGCATGGCGACGCCGGGGGTCGGACCGCAGACGCGGAAGTCGAAGCGGGGACCGCCGGTGTCGGAGCGGTCGATGCCGAAGACCTCGCAGGCGGTGCCGAGCTCGAACGGGGCGGCGTGGGGCAGGGCGAGCACGGCGACGGTCCGGAGCACCCGTCGACAGTCCCACGGCGTTGGCAGAATCTCAACCCCCACCGTCGGTTCTGCCACTCGTGGCGCTATCTTGCGGAGCGCAGACTTTCTGCCGTGGACATGCTCTGGATCAGCCTGACACTGCTCACCGCCGCCGGGTGGATCACCTGGCTCGTCCGCGTCGTCCGGGACGACGGCCTCGGTCACCGTGAGCCGCCCCGTTCGCACCCCCACGAGGCGGAAGTCCCTGCGACCCACGTCTTCTCGCGGTGACGCGGCCCACCCCACGGCCGCAGGGCCGTGACCGACACGGCGCCGACCCGCCCGTCGAACGGTGCGACCACGCGCCCCCGGCCTGAGAGACTGTGCCATCGCGCACCGGACCGGCCGGTGCCGCGGGCACAGGCAGGAGTGATGGGCGTGGGTGAGCTGCCGCTGCGTCTCGCCGTGGTCGGGGACGAGCTGGTGGCCGGCGCGGGCGACCCCAAGGGGCTCGGCTGGGTGGGACGCGTGACCGCGCGCACCAGCGCACCCGACCCGCTGACCGTCCTCACCCTGGCCGTCCCGGGCGAGACCAGTACCGAGCTCGGCGCACGCTGGGACGCGGAGGTCTCCCGCCGGCTGTCACCCCACGCCGACAACCGCCTCGTGGTCGCCCTCGGGCGCGCGGACATCGCCGCCGGCCTCTCGCTGGCGCGCAGCCGCCTGAACCTGGCCAACATCCTCGACGTCGCCGACCAGCGCCGGATCCCGGCGTTCGTGATCGGCCCGCCGCCGGGCCCCGTGCACGAGAGCGACCGCCTGGCCGAGCTCTCCGCCGCGCTCGGGGACGTCGCCTCGCGGCGGCGTGTCCCGTACGTCGACATGTACTCGCCGCTGGCGACGCACGACCAGTGGCTCGCGGACATGGCCACCTCGCCGCAGCACCTGCCCGGTCAGGCCGGCTACGGGCTCATGGCCTGGCTCGTCCTGCACACCGGCTGGCACACGTGGCTGGGCCTGCCGGATGACGGCGCCTGACCCGACGCACGCCGTCCCGCCGCACGCCGTCCCCGCACCGTCGGAGGCACCCGCCGGCGCGTCGAGCCCTCCCCCGGGGCCCGTCGTCGGCCTCCGTGCCGTGCTCGAGGTCTGCCTGCGCGCCGCTGCCGTCCTGCTCGTCATGGTCGCGTTCGCGGTCGCCGGCGGGGTGCTGGGCGGCGCCGCCCTGGCGGCGTGGGGCGGCGGGGTGGCGATCCTCGTGTGGGCCGCCGTCGGCGCGGCGGTGGCGGGTGGCGCGCGCGCCTGGACAGGCCGCGCACGTCGCCGCCGTGCGCTGCTGCGCGCCACCCACCCCGGCGCGCCCTCCTGAGCGACCCGGGCGCTGGGCGCTCAGCGCAGCGTGGACCGCATCGTGCGCAGCGCCGTGTCGAGCACCGTCCGCAGGGTCTCGACCGTCAGCTCGTCGACGCCCGACGCGGCGTCGGCCCGGCGCAGGTCGGTGCGGACCTCGTCGCCGAAGCGCCGGACGATCGCCTCGGCCTCGACACGTCGCCGGTGCGAGGCCGTGCGCTGCGGGTCCGGCTCACCCGGGGAGGGGCGTGCCGCGTCGCGAGCGCGCTGGGCGGCCGAGGCGAGGTCGGCCCGCAGGCCGCGCATCGCCGCCTGCACGTCGTCGCGCACCTGGGACGCCTGCGCCCGGACCGTCTCGGCGATCTCCGCCTCCAGGTGCGCCAGGTCGCCGCGCCGGGCGTCGAGCTCGGCTCGACCGGCGTCCGTGAGCGTGTAGGTGGCCTTGCGGCCCTCGTCGCTGCGCCGGACCAGCCCCTCCTCCTCGAGGCGTGCCAGCCGCGGGTACACCGTCCCCGCGCTGGGCCGGTAGGTCCCGCCGAACCGGTCGCTCAACGCGGTCATGAGCTCGTAGCCGTGCCGCGGCCCGTCCTCGAGCAGGGAGAGCAGGTACAGCCGCAGCCGGCCGTGCGCGAAGACCTGGACCATCAGGCGCGCCCGTCGACGGCGTCGCCCCACACCACGTCGCCCGGCACCGCGTCGCCCGGCACCGCGTCGACGACCGCGTCGCCCACCGGCGCGCGCAGCACGGTCACGTGCCCCGTCACCGTGGTCGCGGAGAGGAAGGTGCCGCCGTCGCCGGAGTCCAGGTCGACGGTCCGGTGCCCGGGACCGGTGCCCTTGTGCTCCTGCCCGTCGACGACGAGGCGCCCGGAGACCGACTGGGCCCGCACGCGCAGCCCGGCACCCTCGGGGACGCGGACCGTGAGGTCACCGGCGACGGTCGTGACCGTGAGCGAGGACGTGCCGGGACCGACGTCGAGCGAGACCGCCCCCGACACCGAGTTGCCCTGCACGAGCGTCAGCTCGCCGGAGGCGGCGAACTCCCCCGACACGGTGTTGAAGCGCACGTCGCCCTGGTGGCGGCGCACGACCGTCTCCCCCGAGACGCTGTTGGTCGACAGGCGTCCGTGCACGTCGTCCACGACGACGGAGCCGGAGACGGTCGAGACCGAGACGTCCTGCCGCAGGCCGGCGACGAGCTCGTCGGCACTGACCGTGCCGACCTTGGCCAGCACGTCGCGCGGGACCGCGACGTGGACGTCGGCCCGGTCCTTGTCCTGGAAGTTGCGGAACCGCTCGACGAAGCCCTCCCACCCACCGAGCGTGAAGCTGTAGCCGACGCGCAGCTCGCCGTCGGACAACGTCACCTCCAGCGGACGGCCGTCGACCTCGTGCACCTCGAGCCGCGCACCGCGCTGCTCCGGGTCGTCGTGGGCCACCACGTCGACGCGACCGCCCACCAGCCCGACGCGCAGCGCGCGCAGCTCCTCGACCTCGATCACCTGCGGGCCGGCAACGACCCAGGACTCCGTCGACATGATGCCTCCATCGCGATATGTCGTGTTGTGCGGACACGCTATATCGCGAGATCGCCGTGCACAACCCTCCGCGCGGCCCTGCGGACGACGACGGCCGACGACCTCCGTGAGGTCGTCGGCCGTCGTCACGGGGAGGGTGGGACTACACGACGATGCCCGCGCCGCGCAGCTCCACCGTCAGGTCGTGCGGGTTGGACGCGACGGCCAGCGCCTCCTCGAAGGTCACCACCGCGTCGCGGACCAGCGTGAACAGGTGCTGGTCGAACGTCTGCATCTTGTAGAAGTCCCCCTCCTTGATGAGGTCGGTCAGCGGGGGGTTCTCCTGCGGCTCGATGATGGCCTCGGCCGTGCGGCCGGTGTTGACCATGACCTCGATCGCCGCCTGCCGACCGCTGCCGTCGGCCTTGCGCACCAGTCGCTGCGACACGATGCCGCGCAGCGCCTGGGCCAGCGCGATGCGGACCTGCTTCTGCTCGTGGGGCGGGAAGAAGTCGACGATGCGGTTGATGGTCTCGGCCGCGTCGATGGTGTGCAGCGTCGAGAGCACCAGGTGGCCGGTCTCGGCCGCGGACAGCGCCGCGCGCACCGTCTCGGTGTCCCGCATCTCACCGACGAGGATGACGTCCGGGTCCTGACGCATCGCCGCGCGCAGCGCCACGGTGAAGTCCGCGGTGTCCTGGCGCACCTCGCGCTGGGAGACGATCGCCTTCTTGTCCGCGTGCAGGATCTCGATCGGGTCCTCGATCGTCACGATGTTGACCTCGCGGTACGAGTTGATGAGGTCGACCATCGAGGCCAGGGTCGTCGTCTTGCCCGATCCGGTGGGCCCGGTCACCAGGACCAGACCGCGGGGCTCCAGCGCGAGCTCGCCGACGACCTCCGGCAGACCCAGCTCCCCCAGCGACTGCGCGCCCACGGCGACGCGCCGGAACACCATCCCGAACGTCCCGCGCGCCTGGTACGCGTTGACCCGGAACCGCCCGACGCCCGACAGGGAGTACGCGAAGTCCGCCTCCTTGGTCTCGCGGAAGGTCTCCACGAGGTCGTCGGGCAGGACCTCCTCGAGCATCCGCTCGGTGTCAGCGGGTCGCAGCTCCGGTGCCTGGAGCTTGCGCAGCCGGCCGTCCACCCGCACGCGCGGCGACGACCCGACCTTGCAGTGCAGGTCGGAGCCGCCCGTGCTGGCCAGGGCGTGGAGGAACGGGATCACGGACTGCGGCTGCTGGCTCACGTCTGGGGTATCGGGAGCCCTGCCCCCGCACTTGAGCGCCGACGCGGCGGCGCGCACCACCCTGCAGGTGTGGGACCATGGGACGACATCCAGCGTGCGTGCGTCGTGCGCGCGCGCCGCGACCCGAGGAGAACCACGATGAGCAAGCGTGGCCGCAAGCGTCGCTCCCGCAAGGGGAACGCCGCCAACCACGGCAAGCGTCCCAACGCCTGAGCGTTCGACGCCGTGACGTCGCGACGGGCCCGGAGCACCGCTCCGGGCCCGTCGCCGTGTCATGGGGCCCCAGGGGTGGGGTCTGCGGCCGTGGGGCCTCAGGCCTCCGTGTCCGCCGCGGGGCGCAGCCGCAGGACGGTGAGCTGCTCACGGATCCGCAGGCGCAGCGTCGCCGGGGCCTCCTCCTGGCAGCACCGCCGCACCAGCTGCTTCATGACGAGCTCGATCTGCTCCTCCTCGAGGCAGTCCCTGCACTCGTGCAGGTGCGCCTCGACGCGGTCACGGTCCAGCGCGCCCAGCTCGGCGTCGACGTACTCCCACAGCCGCTCGACGGCCTCGTCGCACCCGCAGGCGCCGGTCGCCGGCAGGCCGGCCGACGTGTCGGCCACGACGGGCTCGTCCTCGCGCGCGCTCACCGGGCACCGTCCGGCGTGCTCGGCGCCGCACCCGCCAGGCCGCGGCCCCGGGCGTAGTCGGCGAGGAGCTCGCGCAGCTGGGCGCGGCCCCGGTGCAGGCGGGACATCACCGTCCCGATCGGCGTGCCCATGATCTCGGCGATCTCCTTGTAGGCGAAGCCCTCGACGTCCGCGAGGTACACCGCGATGCGGAAGTCCTCGGGGATCTGCTGCAGGGCGTCCTTGACGTCGGAGTCCGGCAGGTGGTCCAGCGCCTCGGCCTCGGCCGAGCGCAGCCCGCGCGAGGTGTGCGACTCCGCCCGCGCCAGCTGCCAGTCCTCGATCTCCTCCGACCGGGACTGCTGCGGCTCACGCTGCTTCTTGCGGTACGTGTTGATGTACGTGTTGGTGAGGATCCGGTACAGCCACGCCTTGAGGTTGGTGCCCGGACGGTACTGGTGGAACGCGGCGAACGCCTTGGTGAACGCCTCCTGGACCAGGTCCTCGGCGTCGGCCGGGTTGCGCGTCATCCGCAGCGCGGCGCCGTACAGCTGGTCGAGGTAGACCAGCGCCTCGGCCTCGAACCGCTCGCTGCGGGCGGCGTCGTCCTCGCCCGCAGGGGCACGGGTCGTGCCCTCGCCGTCGTCGACTGCCTCGGGGTGCTCACTCATCACCACCGAGCCTAGTGCGCCGCGGGCAGCACCACCCGCGCGCGGGGGCGCGCCCCAGGGTGCGACGCCGTACGCCGGGCCGGGTCGCAGCGGGTGCACGACGGTCGCCGCGCCGGGGACGTCGACCACGTCGACGGGCCCGGGCACGGCCAGGGTCGCCGGGGGGCTTGCGAGGGCACAGCTCATGACCCGTCCAACACGGGGGGCACCTGCAGGCATTCCCGCCCGTGGGCGCGCCACCTCGGGCGGACGACACTAGCGTGGGACCACCGTCCACCCGCGGTGACGTCTTCCTGGAGGAACCCGTGCTGCTGCGCCGCATCGCCCGCCCCCTGTTCGCGTCGTGGTTCGTCAGCCAGGGGCTCGACGCGCTGCGCCACCCCGGCAGCCACGCGCAGGTGATGCGCGACGGCCTCGACGCGCTGCGCAGCCGGGTGCCGAGCACCGCCCGCGCCTCGGCTCCCGCCCCGGTCGGCAAGGCGCTGGACGGCGAGGTCAGCGACAAGCAGCTCGCCACGGTCGCGCAGGCGCACGGCGCCGCGATGCTCGTCGCCGGCACGATGCTCGCGGTGGGCCGCGCACCGCGCACGGCCGCGCTCGCGCTGGCCGGCCTCACGGTCCCCCTGGTGCTCGTCAACCTGCCCGTGTCACGCCGGGGCGCGCTGACGGCCGCCCAGAAGAAGGCGCGCACGGAGCGCCTGGTGCAGGCGCTGTCGTTCACCGGCGGCGCCGTCCTCGCGGGCGTGGACCTCGAGGGCCGGCCCGGGGTCTCGTGGCGCGTGCAGCACGCCATGGTGGACCGCGCCGCGGTGAAGGCGGCCCGCGCCGCCGAGGCTGCCAGGCACGTGGACGACTGACGTGACCGGCCGGCGACGCCGCTAGCCTGGCCGTATGACGAGCCAGCACGTGGACCTGTGGACCGCCCCCGTCGCCGACGGGGCGCTCGACGCGACGGTCGCGGTGCCGGGCTCCAAGTCGCTGAGCAACCGCTACCTCGTCCTCGCCGCCCTCGCGGGCGGGCCGAGCACCCTGCGCTCGCTGCTCGTCTCCCGGGACACCCGGCTCATGGCCGCCGCGCTCGAGGCCCTCGGCGTGCAGGTCGACCTGGGCGGCGACGCCGTGCAGGTGACCCCGGGGGCCCTGCACGGGGACGTGACCGTCGACTGCGGGCTGGCCGGGACGGTGATGCGGTTCCTGCCCGCCGTCGCCGCGCTCGCCGACGGGCCGGTCCGCTTCACGGGCGATCCCGAGGCCCTCGCGCGGCCCATGGGTCCGCTGCTGCAGGCGCTGCGCGCGCTCGACGTCCGCGTGGACGAGGAGGGCGAGCCCGGTCGCCTGCCGTTCACCGTGCACGGGCGCGGTGCCGTGCGCGGCGGGCACGTCGACGTCGACGCCTCCGGCTCCAGCCAGTTCGTCTCCGGCCTGCTGCTCGCCGCCGCCCGGTTCGACCAGGGCCTCACGGTCCGGCACACCGGGCCGACGCTGCCGAGCCTGCCCCACATCGAGATGACCGTGGCCGTGCTGCGCGCCGCCGGCGTCGTCGTCGACGACTCGCGCCCGGAGATCTGGCACGTCGAGCCGGGCGCCGTCGCCGGTCGTGACGTCCACGTCGAGCCTGACCTGTCCAACGCCGCGCCCTTCCTGTGCGCCGCGATGGTCGCCGGGGGGTCCGTGAGCGTGCCGGGCTGGCCCGCGCGCACGACACAGCCGGGCGGGCTGCTGCCGGACATCCTCACGCGCATGGGCGCGTCCGCGTCCCTGGAGGGCGACGTGCTCACCGTCACCGGCACGGGTGCGGTGCACGGCGTCGACCTTGACCTGCGTGCGGCGGGCGAGCTCGCCCCGACGATCGCTGCGCTGGCAGCCCTGGGCGACTCCCCCACGCGGCTGCGCGGCATCGCGCACCTGCGCGGTCACGAGACCGACCGGCTCGCAGCGCTCGCCGCGGAGATCACGCGCCTCGGCGGGCAGGCGGAGCAGACGTCCGACGGCCTGGTCATCACCCCGCGCCCGCTGCACCCGGGGGTCTGGCGCACGTACGCCGACCACCGCATGGCCACCGCCGGTGCGCTGGTCGGCCTGCGGGTGCCCGGGGTGGAGGTCGAGGACGTCGACACCACCGCCAAGACGCTGCCCGGGTTCGTCGACCTGTGGACCGGGATGCTCGCCGCGTCCGCGCACGACGGGCGCGTCGTGCGCGACGGCCTGACGGCCGGGCCGACGGCCTGATGCCCACGCGGCGCTACGACGAGCGGGACGTGCGGATCCGTCCCGGTCGAGGCTCGCGCCCCCGCACCAAGCAGCGTCCCGAGCACGCCGACGCCCGCACGGCGATGGTCGTGGCCGTCGACCGCGGGCGGTACACGGTGCTGGTCGACCCCGGCGGCCCGGACGAGACCCGGATCCTGGCGATGAAGGCCCGTGAGCTGGGACGCGACCGCGTCGTCCCGGGCGACCGGGTCGACGTCGTCGGGGACACGTCCGGTGCCGAGGGCTCGCTGGCGCGCATCGTGCGGATCGGTGAGCGCCGCACGGTGCTGCGCCGCACCGCCGACGACACCGACCCCGTCGAGCGCGTCATCGTCGCCAACGCCGACCGGCTGGTCGTCGTCACCGCGCTGGCCGACCCGGAGCCGCGCACCCGCATGATCGACCGCTGCGTGGCCGCGGCGTACGACGCGGGCATGGAGGTGCTCCTCGCCCTGACGAAGGCGGACCTCGCGGACCCGTCGGAGCTGACGGCCATGTACGCCCCGATCGGCGTGGACGTCGTGGTGACGCGCCGCGGCGTCGACCCCACGACGGGCGAGCGGACCATCGACGGCTTGGACGAGCTGCGCCGGATCCTGTCGGGTGAGGTGTCGGTCCTCGTCGGCCACTCGGGCGTCGGCAAGTCGACCCTGGTCAACGCCCTCGTGCCCGACGCGCACCGCGCCGTCGGCGTGGTCAACGACGTCACGGGCCGCGGGCGGCACACCTCGACGTCCGCGGTCGCGCTCGAGGTGCCGGGCACGGGCGCCCCGACGTGGGTCATCGACACGCCGGGCGTCCGGTCGTTCGGGCTCGCGCACGTCGACCCCACGCACCTGCTCGGCGCGTTCCCCGACCTCGACGACGTCGCGCGCGAGTGCCCGCGCGGCTGCACGCACCTGGCCGGGTCCCCGGACTGCACGCTCGACGACTGGGTCGCCGACGCACCGGACGACGTCACCCGCGCGGCACGCGCGGCACGGCTCGACTCGTTCCGCCGGCTGCTGGTCAGCCGCCTGGGCGTCGAGGACCCCGAGCCGGACGGCGACGGCGCGCGCGTCCCGTGAGCCGGCGGCCCGTTCGGTAGGTTGACGGCGCGGACCGCCCGCCGACGACGGCGCAGCGGGGACCGCACGCGACGACCGCACCTGCGACGAGGAGCCCCTGATGGCCTACGACGACGACCTCCGGCTGGCCCACGTGGTCGCCGACCAGGTCGACTCGCTGACGATGTCGCGGTTCAAGGCGCAGGACCTGCAGGTCGAGACGAAGCCCGACCTGACACCGGTGTCCGACGCGGACCGCGCCGCCGAGGACCTGGTGCGCTCGCAGCTGTCCCGGGCCCGTCCGCGGGACGCCGTGCACGGCGAGGAGCGCTCCGACACCGGGCACGGACCGCGCCGGTGGGTCGTGGACCCGATCGACGGCACGAAGAACTTCGTCCGCGGCGTGCCCGTGTGGGCGACCCTGCTGGCGCTGATGGACGGCGACGAGGTCGTGCTCGGCGTCGTGTCCGCCCCTGCCCTCGGCCGGCGCTGGTGGGCCGCCAAGGGCACCGGAGCCTGGACGGGCCGGTCGCTGTCGGCCGCGACGCGGCTGCAGGTGTCGGGCGTCGAGCGCCTGGAGGACGCGTCGCTGTCGTACTCCGACCTGGCCGAGTGGGAGCAGCACGGCCGGTTCGACCAGTTCCTGGACCTGCAGCGCCGGGTGTGGCGCACGCGGGCCTACGGCGACTTCTGGTCGTACGTGCTCGTGGCCGAGGGTGCCGTGGACGTCGCGGCCGAGCCCGAGCTCGAGCTGTACGACATGGCGGCCCTCGTGCCCGTCGTCACCGAGGCCGGCGGCCGCTTCACGTCGCTGGCGGGCGTCGACGGCCCGCACGGCGGCAGCGCGGTGGTCACCAACGGGCGGCTGCACGACGAGGTCCTCGACATCCTGTCCGTCTGACGAGCCGTGCGTCCGACGAGCCGTGCGTCCGACGAGCCCGTCCGTCCGGCCCCGGAGGTGAGCGTGGACCCCGACCGTCACGCCGAGCACGCCGCGGCGTTCACGCAGAACGCCGACGAGTACGCCGCGGTGCGTCCGGGCTACCCCGACGCGGCCGTGGACCTGCTGGTGCCCCCGGACGCCCACGACGTCCTGGACCTGGCCGCCGGCACGGGCAAGCTGACGGCCGCGCTCGTGGCGCGCGGCCTGCACGTCGTCGCGGTGGAGCCCGCCGACGGCATGCGCCGCGAGCTCGTCGCGCGGCTGCCGCAGGTCGAGGTGCACGACGGCACCGCGGAGTCCGTCCCGCTGCCCGACGCGTCCGTCGACGCGGTCACGGTCGCCCAGGCGTGGCACTGGTTCGACGAGCCCGCGGCCGCCGCCGAGGTCGCCCGCGTGCTCCGCCCGGGCGGGACCCTCGGCATCGTCTGGAACGACCGCGACGAGGACGTGCCGTGGGTCGGCGCCTACGGTGCGCTGCTGCACGAGGCCGCCGGGCCGCAGCTGGCGCGGGGCACGCACCCGACGCCCGGCCCCGCGTTCACGGACGTCCTGCGCACGGACGTGCGGTGGGACCACGTCCTGACGCCCGAGGACCTGGTGCGGCTGGCCGGGACCCGCTCGTACGCGCTGATCCTGCCCGCCGACGAGCGCGCCGCCCTGCTGGACCGGGTGCGCGAGCTCGTGACGACCCACCCGGACCTCGCCGGGCGTGCGAGCGTCCCCGTGCCCTACGTCACCCGCGTGTACACCGCCCGCCGCCGCTGAGCCCGCCGTCGGGCGGCTCCCGGTCCCGCTACCGCACGACCCCGAGGGCCGCCGGCAGCTCGTCGAGGGAGGCGATGACGTGGACGCCCGTGGCACGCGCGGCGGCCACCTCGGCGTCGTCGACGACGACCCGCCGTGGCCCCGGCCTGTCCAGCCAGACGCCCACGAGCCCCGCCTGCCGTGCCGCGACCGCGTCGACGTCGAGCTCGTCTCCGACGTACGCCGTGCGTGCGGGCGCGGCGCCCAGGCGGCGGCACGCCTCGAGGAACACGCGCGGGTCCGGCTTGCCGAAGCCCAGGGTGTCGACGCCGACCAGCACCTCGAGGCGGTCCCCCAGACCCGCGCGGGCGAGCTTGACGGTCTGCAGGTCCTGGCGGGCGTTGCTCAGCGCGCCGATGCGGAGGCCCGCGTCCAGCAGCCGCGCCAGCACCGGGTCCGCGTCGGCGTGGGCGGTCCAGGCGGCCGCGAAGGCCCGGTCGAACAGCTCGGACCACCCGCGGTACCCGTCCTCGTCGAGCACCGGCCCGCCGAGCTCCGCGTGCAGCTCGTTCGCACGCGTCCGGCGCTGCTCGTGGAACGTCAGCTCGCCACGCGTGTACGCGCGGTAGTGCTCGCCGGTGTCGGCACGCCACAGCGCGAGCGCCTGGTCGACGTCGGCGCCCGGCGCGTACTGCGCCAGCACGGCCGCGAGCGCGACCCGGAACGCCGCACGCGTCTCGACGAGCGTGTCGTCGATGTCGAACAGGACGCCGTCGACGGCCCTCACAGGGTCGCGCGCAGGGCGGCGATCCGCGCCAGCGTCGCGTCCTTGCCGAGGATCTCCATCGACTCGAACAGCGGGGGCGAGACGCGCCGCCCGGTCAGCGCCACGCGCAGCGGCGTGTACGCGAACCGGGGCTTGATGCCCAGGCCGCCCTCCTCCGCCGGGGACACGAGCGCGGCCGAGAGCGCCGTCTGCACGGCGTCGGTCGTGAAGCCGTCGGCGGGGAGCTCTCCCAGCACCTGCGCGGCACGGTCCAGCACGTCGGCCGACTCGGGGCGCAGCGCGGCGCGCGCGTCCTCGACGACCTCGAGGGCGTCGTCGGCGACGAAGAGGAAGCCGAGCATGCCGACGGCCTCGCCCAGCAGCGTCATGCGCTCCTGCACGAGCGGTGCGCCCGCGTCGAGCAGCGCGCGGTGCTCCGCGGACAGGTCCGCGTAGGAGTCCGCCGGCACGAGGCCCGCGTGGTGCAGGTACGGCACGAGGCGCCCGCGGAAGTCCTCGGGCGCGAGCATCCGCACGTGCGCGCCGTTGATCGCCTCGGCCTTCTTCAGGTCGAACCGGGCGGGGTTCGGGTTGACGTCGGCGACGTCGAACGCCGCGACCATCTCCTCGAGGGTGAACACGTCCCGGTCGGGCGCGATGGACCAGCCGAGCAGCGCGAGGTAGTTGAGCAGGCCCTCGGGGACGAAACCCCGCTCGCGGTGCAGGAACAGGTTGGACTCGGGGTCGCGCTTCGACAGCTTCTTGTTGCCCTCGCCCATGACGTACGGCATGTGGCCGAACTGCGGCACGACGGTCCCGACGCCGAGGTCCAGCAGCGCGCGGTAGAGCACGACCTGGCGCGGGGTGGAGGACAGCAGGTCCTCGCCGCGCAGCACGTGCGTGATGCCCATGAGCGCGTCGTCGACGGGGTTGACCAGCGTGTACAGGGGGTGGCCGTTGCCGCGCACGATGACGTAGTCCGGCACGGACCCGGCCTTGAACGTGATCTCGCCGCGCACGAGGTCCGTGAACGTCACGTCCTCGTCGGGCATCCGCATGCGGATGACGGCCTCGCGCCCCTCGGCGCGGTAGGCCGCCTTCTGCTCCTCGGTCAGGTCGCGGTCGAAGCCGTCGTAGCCCAGCTTCGGGTCGCGCCCGGCCGCGCGGTGGCGCGCCTCGACCTCCTCGGGCGTCGAGAAGGACTCGTACGCGTAGCCCCCCTCGACGAGGCGCGCGACGACGTCGCGGTACAGGTCCATGCGCTGCGACTGCCGGTACGGCTCGTGCGGACCGCCGACCTCGACGCCCTCGTCCCAGTCCAGGCCCAGCCAGCGCAGCGCGTCGAGCAGCTGCAGGTACGACTCCTGCGAGTCGCGCGCCGGGTCGGTGTCCTCGATGCGGAAGACGAACGTGCCGCCGACGTGGCGCGCGTAGGCCCAGTTGAACAGCGCGGTGCGGATGAGACCGACATGGGGCGTGCCCGTCGGGGACGGGCAGAAGCGGACGCGCACAGGGCTGCTGGCGGACACGGAGCACCTCGGGGATGGCAGGAGTGGGATCGGGTCCAGCGTACCGAGCGGCCGGAACCCCACGACGCCCCCGGTCGTTGGAGGAGGCATGCCCGGCTCGACCGCAGCACCCCCGTCACCTCGTCACGCCCAGCCCGCAGCAGCAGCAGCGGTCCCGGACGGCGACGCACCGGGCGGGTCGGCGCACAGCGTCGCCGAGGTGGTGCGCCGGCGGGCCGCGGCGCTGGTCACCGAGGACGTCGACCCCGGGCGCGTCGTCGACCGGGTGCGCGACGCGCAGCGCGACATGGCGCGGTTCCGGATGGTCTACGAGTTCGGCATCGAGGAGATGCTGACGAAGATCCGCATCCTGCGCTCCGAGTTCCGCCAGACGCACGACCACAACCCGATCGAGCACGTCACGTCGCGGCTGAAGTCGATGGACTCGATCCTCGACAAGACGATGCGGTACGGCTGCACGAGCGACCTGCCGACGGTGCGCGAGCGCATCCGCGACATCGCGGGCATCCGCATCACCTGCAGCTTCGAGTCCGACGCCTACTGGGTCGCGGACATGCTCTCGCGGCAGCCCGACGTCGAGGTCGTGCAGCGCAAGGACTACATCGCCGCACCCAAGGCCAACGGGTACCGGTCGCTGCACCTCATCGTGCGCATCCCGGTGTTCCTGTCCGACCGCACCGAGCACGTGTTCGTCGAGGTGCAGATCCGCACGATCGCCATGGACTTCTGGGCGAGCGTCGAGCACAAGCTGTCGTACAAGTACCGCGACGCGCTGCCGCCGCACCTGCGTGACGAGCTGCTGGACGCCGCCGCGACGGCGGCCGAGCTCGACGCGCGCATGGGGCGGCTGCGCGACGAGGTACGGGACCTGGGCACCGAGGGCGCGGCGGACCGGGACGCCCCGCTCTGACCGTGCGCCACGGCCCCGCGCCGGCACGCGCCTCTCAACCGGCGGGTGCCCCGTCGCGCACCCCCGCGGCCCAGACGTCACCCGGCACGTCCCCGGGCAGCAGGGGGTTGCCCTCCCCGACGAACCGGTCGTCACCCCCGGCGCGCCGCGCCGCGCCGTAGTCGGCCAACGCCCCGAGCGCCCAGCGGGACAGCAGCACGATCGCGACCAGGTTGACCGTGGCCATGAACGCCATGGCGATGTCGGCGAGCGCCCAGACCGTCGTGAGCGTGAGCAGCGACCCGATGCCGACCGCCGCCAGGACGAGCGTGCGCAGCGCCGTCAGGGCCCGCCCGTGGACGCCGAGGAACGTGAGGTTCACCTCGGCGTACGCGTAGTTGCCGAGGACCGAGCTGAACGCGAACGTGAAGATCAGGACCGTCATGGGCAGCGCCGCCCAGTCGCCGAGCTCGTGGGTGACCGCGTCGGACGTCAGCGCGGCACCGGCGCTGGCGCCGGTCTGCCCCGGGACGTAGACCGCCGGCCCCGCCGACAGCACGACGAACGCCGTCGCGGAGCACACCAGCATGGTGTCGACGAACACCCCCAGCGACTGCACCAGGCCCTGCTTGACCGGGTGCGACACCGTGGCCGTCGCGGCCGTGTTGGGCACCGAGCCCATGCCCGCCTCGTTGGAGAACAGGCCGCGCTTGGTCCCGTTGAGGACGGCGGCGAGGATCCCGCCGCCGGTGCCCGCGAGCGCGCTGTCCAGCCCGAACGCGCCCTGCAGGATCTGCCGGAACACGTCGGGCAGGGTCGAGATGTTCAGGGCGACGACCACCACGGCCAGCAGCAGGTAGAGCCCCGCCATGAGCGGCACGACCACCTCGGCCACGCGCGCCACCCGACGCACGCCGCCGAACAGCACGGGCGCCGCGACGACCATGAGCCCGACGGCCGTCCACGGGGCGGGGAGCTGGTGGTTCGAGGCCAGCGTGTCGGCGATGGTGTTGGCCTGCACCATGTTGAACGCGAACCCGAACGTCACGACCAGCAGCACGGCGAACACCGCGCCCCAGCGGTACGACCCCAGCCCCCGCTGGATGTAGTACGCGGGTCCACCGCGGTACGAGCCGTCGGGCTGGCGCACCTTGAACACCTGCGCCAGCGTCGCCTCGACCAGGGCCGTGGCCATCCCCACGGCCGCGACCAGCCACATCCAGAACACCGCGCCCGGTCCGCCGAGGGTGAGCGCGACCGCGACGCCCGCGATGTTGCCCGTGCCGACGCGCGACGCCAGCCCGACGGCGAACGCCTGGAACGACGAGATGCCACCCGCGGAGCCGGTCCGGGACGCGAACAGCTGGCGGACCATCGCCGGGAACATCCGCACCTGCACGAACCCGGTGCGGACCGAGAACCACAGCCCGACGCCGACGAGCAGGTACACGAGCCAGGAGGAGTACAGGGCGTCGGTGAGCCAGTCGATGCCGACCTGCAGGTCCATCCCTGCCCCCGTCCGTCGCCCCTCAGCCGAGGCTAGGTCGGTCCGGCGGGGGCGGCGAGGGCTGAGGGCGGCGGCAGGGCTACGGGTTGCGGCGCAGCACCGGGTTGCGCAGCACGCCGATCTCCTCGACCTCGACCTCGACGACGTCGCGGTGCTCGATGCGACCCACACCGGCGGGCGTGCCGGTGAGGATGACGTCGCCGGGCAGCAGCGTGAACACCTCGGAGACGTAGGACACGAGGTAGGCCACGTCGAACACCATCTGCGACGTGCGCCCGTCCTGGCGGGCCTCGCCGTTGACGCGGGCGGTGACGGCCAGGTCGTCGACGTCGAGGCCGGGCACGACCCACGGCCCCAGGGGGCAGGACGTGTCGAAGCCCTTGGCGCGGGTCCACTGGTCGTCGGACCGCTGGATGTCGCGCGCCGTGACGTCGTTGGCCACGGTGTAGCCGAACACGTGGTGCAGGGCGCGCTCGGGCGTGACGTCCTTGGTGACCTTGCCGATGACGACGGCCAGCTCGGCCTCGTGCTCGACGTGCTCGGTCCAGTCCGGCAGCACGATCGGGTCGTCCGGGCCGATCACGGAGGTGTTGGGCTTGAGGAAGAGCAGCGGCGACGCCGGGACGTCGTTGCCGTGCTCGGCGGCGTGCGCCGCGTAGTTGCGCCCGACGCCGACGATCTTGGAGCGCGGGATGACGGGCGCGAGCAGCCGCACCCCGTCGTCGTCGAGCCTGACGCGCTCCCCCGTCGGCTGCACCGGCGTGTAGATGGGGTCGCCCGTGATGACGACGAGCTCCTCGTGGCCGGGCTCGCCCTCGACGAGCGCGTAGCGGGGGTCGGAACCGTTGGTGAACCTGGCGATGCGCACGGGCCCAGCCTAGGTGCTCCGGGCGCGCGACCCGTGCCCGCTCAGGCGCGGGCCAGCACCTCGCCGTGCGGCACCATGAACCAGCCGTCGGGCGACGTGCCCCACTCGCGCCACGCCTCGGCGAGCAGCTCCAGGGCGACCTCGTCGGCGAGGCGGTGGTCCATCGCCTGCACCGCGAAGTCCGACGTCACGCAGCGGTCGGCCCACAGCGTCGCCCACCACGTCCGGTCCTCCGGGGTGGCGTAGCACCACACGCCCGCGCCGGGCGCGATCCCCGCGGCGTCGAAGCCGGCCTGGCGCACCCACGACAGGAGCCGGCGCCCCGCGTCCGCCTCGGCGCCGTTGGCCTGCGTCACCTCGTGGTAGAGCGCCTGCCACTCGTCGAGGCCCGGGTGGGCGGGGTACCAGGTCATGCCGGCGTAGTCGGCGTCACGGACGGCGACCACGCCGCCGGGGCGCGTCACCCGCTTCATCTCGCGGAGCGCGGCGACGGGGTCGGTGAGGTGCTGCAGCACCTGGTGGGCGTGCACGACGTCGAAGGTGTCGTCGTCGAACTCCAGCGCGTACGCGTCACCGACCTGGAAGCGCGCGTTCGTCGCGCCCTTCTCGGCGGCGTGCTCCGTGGCGACGGCCAGCACGGCGGCCGACCGGTCGACGCCCACGACCTCGCCGGGCGCCACGCGGGAGGCGAGGTCGACCGTCACGGTGCCCGGACCGCAGCCGACGTCCAGCAGCCGCTGCCCGGGGGCGAGCGCGGGCAGCAGGTACCCGGCGGAGTTCTCCGCCGTGCGCCACCGGTGCGAGCGCAGCACGCTCTCGTGGTGGCCGTGCGTGTAGACGTCCTGGGTCCGCGTGGTCACACCGGCACTGTAGGCGCGGTCGTACCGATTCGACCAACAGCCGGGACGGATGAGGTCACATCCTGAGAAATCCCGCCCGGCCGCGCGGCCCCAGCACGTCTAGCATGCGCAGATGCGACGCATCGTGGGCGTGGACACCGCTCGGGGGGTCGCCGTGCTCGGCATGGTGACGGCGCACGTCGGTCCGGGGGACGCGTGGCGCACCCTGCCGCCCGGGGGCTGGGCGCAGCTCGCCGACGGGCGCCCGTCCGCGCTGTTCGTCCTGCTCGCGGGCGTGGGCCTCGCCCTGCTGTCGGGCGGTGCCGACCCGGTCGACGGCACGCGCCTGGTGCAGGCGCGGCTCCGCATCCTCGTGCGCGCGGTGCTGCTCGTCGCCCTGGGGACCGCCCTGGTGCTGCTCGAGACGCCGGTCGTCGTGATCCTCGTCGTGTACGCCGGGCTCTTCGCGGCCGGCGTCGTCGCGCTGCGGTGGCCGCGGTGGGCGCTCGTGGTCACCGCCGTGCTCGTCGCCCTCGTCGGGCCCCCGCTGCGGCAGGGCCTCGCCGGCTGGGTGGAGGTGGTCGACGAGCGGCCGCTCGACCTGGCCGCCGTGCTCGTCGGGCACTACTACCCCGCGGTAGTCTGGATCGCGTACGTGCTGGTGGGCCTCGCGGTGGGCCGGTGCGACCTGCGGTCCGGGCGGACGCACGCCGCGCTGGCGCTGTGGGGCGCGGCCCTCGTGCTGCTCGGCCACGGCGGCGCCTGGGCCGCGCGCCTGCTGCTGGGCCGCGTCACCGAGCTGACCACGGCCGAGCCGCACTCCTCGACCCTGTTCGAGGTGGCCGGCAACACCGGCACGTCGCTGCTCGTGCTCGCGGCGTGCCTGGCCGTCGGCGTGCGGTGGCCGCGGGCGCTGGCCCCGGTGTCGGCGACGGGCGCGCTGGCCCTCACCGCGTACACCGGGCAGCTGCTGGCCATCGCTGTGCTGGGCGACGAGGTCGTGTGGCAGGCGACCACGGCCGGCTGGGTCGCCTTCCTGCTCGTCACGGTCGGGCTGTGCTGGCTGTGGCGGGCGACGCTGGGCCGCGGGCCGCTGGAGCTGCTGCTGCACGTGGTGTCGGTGCGCGCGGCCGACGTCTCGCCGGACGCGCTGCCGCCGCGACGCACCACGTCGCAGGGCACGGCCCCCGCGGCGCCCACCCCGACGGACGCGGCGCCGGTCGTGCCCGCGCCCCTGCCCGACTGAGGCACGGGCCCGACCTGCGGGGTGGAGCGGGTCGCGGCGGACCGGGTCAGAGCGGGTCGAGGATCCGCTGCAGGAACCGGCGCGTCCGCTCCTGACGCGGGTCGACCAGCACGTCGTCCGGCCGCCCCTCCTCGACCACGACCCCGCCGTCCATGAAGACGACGTGGTCGGCAACCTGCCGCGCGAACCGGATCTCGTGCGTGACGACGACCATCGTCCAGCCCTCGGCGGCCAGGTCCCGCATCACGGCGAGCACCTCCCCCACCGTCTCGGGGTCGAGCGCCGACGTGGGCTCGTCGAACAGCAGCAGCCGGGGCCGCAGGGCGAGCGCCCGCGCGATCCCGACGCGCTGCTGCTGCCCGCCGGACAGCTCGTGCGGGTAGGCGTCCGCCTTGTCGGCGAGCCCGACCTTCGCGAGCAGGGCCGTCGCCTCGGCCGTCACCTGCGCCGCGGGCCGGCGCTGCGCGTACAGCGGGCCCTCGGTGACGTTCTGCAGGGCGGTGCGGTGCGGGAACAGCTCGTGGGACTGGAACACCATGCCGGACGTGCCACGCAGCCGGCGCAGCTCCGCGCGGGAGGGTCGTCGCGCGAAGTCGACCTCGACGTCGTCGATCCGCACCGTGCCGGCCTCGGGGACCTCGAGGGAGTTCAGGCACCGCAGCAACGTCGTCTTCCCGGAGCCGGACGGGCCGAGCAGCACCGTGACGCTGCCGCGGCCGACGCGCAGGTCGATGCCCTGCAGCACGTGCAGGGTGCCGAACGACTTCGTCAGCCCGTGCACGTCCACCAGCGGGCGGTCGTCACTCGTCATCGCGTCTCCCACGTCAGTGCGCCACGAACCGGTCGAGGCGACGCTCCAACCGGGACTGCGCCGTCGACAGCACCAGGCAGATCAGCCAGTAGATCACCGCCGCCAGCGAGTACAGCGTCATGAACTCGTACGTCGGTGCCGCGATCTCCTGCGCCTTGCGCAGCAGCTCGGTGACCATGATCGTCGAGGCCAGGGACGTGTCCTTGACCAGCGAGATGAACGTGTTGGACAGCGGCGGGACCGCGACGCGCACCGCCTGCGGCAGGACGACGCGCTGCAGGGTCAGCCGGTGGTCCAGCCCGACGGTCGCCGCCGCCTCCCACTGCCCCTTCGGCACGGACAGGATCGCGGCACGGATCGTCTCGGCCGCGTAGCCGCCCACGTTCAGCGAGAACGCGACGACCGCCGACGGGAACGGGTCGATGACCAGGCCGAGCGACGGCAGCGCGTAGAAGATGATGAACAGCTGCACGAGCAGCGGGGTGCCACGGATCAGCGAGATGTAGGCGCGCGCGGCCCCGGACACCAGCCGGTGCCGCGACAGCCGGGCCAGCGCGACGACCAGCGCCAGCGCCAGCCCGAGGACGAACGAGATCAGCGTCAGCGGGATCGTCCCGCGGACCGCGCCGGACAGCAGCGGGCCGATCGACGAGACGACGAGGTCCCAGGTGTCGCCGTTCACGCCGCCGCCACCGGACGCGACGCGCTCACTGCGAGACGTCCTCGCCGAACCACTTCTCCGAGATCTGCGCGAGCGTGCCGTCCGCGCGCAGCGTCGCGAGCGCCTCGTCGATCCGCGCGGTGAGGTCGGAGCCCTTGCGCAGCGCGAGCGCCTGCTCGACGGTGTCCCCCGTCTCGAACGCGATCCTCACCGACTCGTCGCCCGACTGCTTCAGGTAGTCCAGCACGGCCAGGTCGTCGTTGAACGTCACGTCGACCCGTCCCTGCTGCAGCAGCGCGACCGCCTGGGTCAGGCCCTCGACCGCCTCGACCTTCGCACCGGCGTCCGTCGCGATCTGGGACCAGTTGGAGGTCGCGGACTGCGCGGCCGTGAGCCCCGAGACGTCGGCGAGCGAGGTGACCGCGTCGTTGTCGGCCGCGACCACGGCGACGCCGGTCGACACGGTGTACGGCTCGCTGAAGTCGTACGTGGCGCGGCGCTCGTCGTTGACCGTGACCTGGTTGGCGATGACGTCGTACCGCTCCGCCTCCAGGCCCGCGAAGATCGAGTCCCACGTCGTCTCGGAGAACTCGACCTCCATCCCGAGCTCGTCGGCGACCGCCGTGACGACCTCGACGTCGTAGCCGGTCAGGTCGCCGTCCGCGCCGTGGAAGCTGAACGGCGAGTACGTGCCCTCGGTGCCCACGCGCAGGACGCCCGCGCCCGAGGTGCCCTCACCCGGCTGGTCCCCCGACGAGCAGGCGGCCAGCGCCCCGACGGCGAGGACGACGGGCAGCACGAGCAGGCGACGCAGGGGGCGGGACATGAGGTGACCTTTCGGGCGGATGCAGCGCCCGGTGGCCGTGACGGCGGGGCGGGGGCTGCGCGGCGGGCCGGGAGACCGGCGAGGGGTGGACGCGCGGGCGTCTGGGCGACCGCGGAGCGGTCGGGAGGGACCAGGGGTCCGGCTGGCGAGGCGGGGCTCAGCGACAGCGACAACGACAACGACGACACGCGGCAGCGAGCGCGGAGCGCGGGGCCGTGGTCATGCCGGCGACCCTAGCACCGGCCCCGACACCCGACGTCACGGCCAGACCAGACCGCGCGACCAGCCGCCCTCGCGGCTGCGGTAGACGACCCGGACGTGGGCGCGGTCCAGGCTCCCCTGCCAGAACTCGATGACGTCCGGCACCACGAGCCACGCCTGCCACGTCGGGAGCACGAAGCCGGGGTCCTCGTCGATCCGGGCGCGGGACCGGGCCATCGCGTCGCGCAGGTCGGTGACCGAGGCCAGCTCGCGCCCCGGACGCACGCTCGCGGCGGCCGCGCGGGAGCGCGGCGAGCGCGCCAGGTAGTCCTCGGCCGACGCCTCCTCGCCGAGGAACCGTGCGGCACCCGAGATGCGCACCTGCCGCACCACGGGCTGCCACCAGAAGGTCAGCGCCGCCTGCGGGTTCACCTCGAGGTCCTCGACCTTGGCGCTGCGCGCGTCGGTCGCGAACGCGAACCCCTCGGGCCCGACGTCCTTGAGCACCAGCACGCGCGCGGACGGCTGCCCGGCGACGTCCGCGGTGGACAGCGTCGCGGCGTGCGGCTCCGGGACGCCGCGGCTCAGGGCGGTGGAGAACCAGTCGACGAACAGCTCCAGCGGGTCGTCGGGAACCGCTTCCGCGTCGAACGTCGGCGCGGTGCCGGACAGAGCGGGCAGGGACCGCAGCAGCTCACGCACAGCGACACCCTGCCGGGCGTCCCCGACGAGGGCAAATGCACACGACCTACCCTGGTGCGGTGGCCCCCCGACCCCAGCCGACCGTCCCCGTGCTCGACGCGGCTCGGTGGCGTGCCCGCGCCGAGGCGCACGCCGCCCGCGCCGACGCGCTCACCGCGGGCCACCGCGCGCGGCGCTCCCGGCACGAGAAGCACGCGGTCGAGGACTTCCTGTTCGAGTACTACCCGGCCACCCCCGGGCAGCTGCGGCGCTGGCACCCCGGTGCGGGCGTGGCGCTCGCGCCGGGGCCCGACGGACCCGCACCCCAGGGCGCCTGGCGCTGGTACCGCACCGACGACGACGGCACGGTGCGCCTCGACCTCGAGGCCCTCCTCGACGCGCGCGGGGACACCGTGCGGTTCGTGACCGGCCTGCTGGACGCCACCGCGTCCCGGCCCGCGGCGACGGGCTGCTTCGGCCTGCACGAGTGGGCGATGGTCTACCGCGAGCCCGCGGGCGCCCACCGGCACCCGCTGCCGCTGCGGCTCGGCGAGGCGGGGACGGACGCGGTCGTCGAGGCGCACCGCATCCGCTGCACGCACGTCGACGCGTTCCGGTTCTTCACCCCCGACGCCGTCGGGCGCAACACGCTCGTCCCGACACGTGAGACGCAGACGGCGATGGAGCAGCCCGGCTGCCTGCACGCCAACATGGACCTCTACAAGTGGTCGTTGAAGCTCGGCCCGCTGGTCCCCGGTGAGCTGCTGCTGGACTGCTTCGAGCTGGCCCGCGAGATCCGCACCACCGACATGCAGGCCAGCCCCTACGACGTGACGCCGTACGGGCTGGCGCCCGTCGCCGTCGAGACGCCCGAGGGCAAGGCGGAGTACGTGCGCCGCCAGCGGGGCTACGCGGAACGGGCGAACACGCTGCGGCACCGGCTCCTCGGCTCGGTCGCCGCCGTCCTCACGCCCGCGGGCTGACCCGGACGGCTGCCGTGAGCGGCAGCGCGGGCGGCTGCCGTCGTCCCCGACGCACCCCGCCCGGCAGCCGGGGCCGGGACGCGGCGCCCCGGACGCACCCGCGTGCCCGGCGGGTCCGGGAGATCGATCCCACGACCGGCCTCCCCCGCGGCCCCCCCGTGGCAGCATGCCCCCATGAGCCCGCACGCCCGCCCGACGCTGCTGGACGTGGCGCACGCCGCCGGCGTCTCGCGCGCGACGGCGTCGCGCGCGCTCGCCGGGCGGTCGAGCGTCGACCCGGTGCTCGTGCAGCGCGTGCGGGACGCGGCGGACGCGCTCGACTACCGCACCAACAGCGCGGCCCGCGCGCTGCGCAGCGGCGCGACCGGCTCGGTGGCGCTGGTGGCGCCGAGCAGCGAGCTCGAGGGCCAGGGTGGGCCGTTCGTCGGCGCGCCCCTGCGCGGTGCCACGGCCGTCCTCTTCGCGCGGTCGGTGCAGCCGGTCCTGCTCCTCGACGACGGGCGTGAGCGCGCACCCCTGCTGCGCTACCTGGCGGGCGGGCACGTCGACGCGGCGGTGGTCGTGCTCCAGCGCGAGTCGGAGCCCCTGTTCGCGGAGCTGGGCCCGCTGCCCGTGCCCGTGGTGTTCGTCGGACGCCCCACCGCGGCCATGGACGACGCCCTGACCTCGGTGGACAGCGACAACTACGGGGGCGGTCGCCTGGCGGCCCGGGCGCTGCTCGAGGCGGGCCGGCGCCGCGTCGCGACGATCGCCGGGCCTGCGGGGTACGCCCCGGCGGACGACCGCACGCGGGGCTTCCGCGACGAGCTGGCCGCGTGGGACGTCACGCCCGGGCCGGTCGTCCACGGGTCGTTCTCGATGTCGTCGGGGGCGTCGGCCGCGGCGTCGGTGCTGCGCCGCGACCCGCACGTGGACGGCGTGTTCGCCGGCTCCGACCTCATGGCGCTCGGTGCGCTGCGGGTGCTGGAGGCGGGCGGGCGCCGGGTGCCGGACGACGTCTCGGTCGTCGGGTTCGACGACACCGTGGTGGCCCGGACCTGCGACCCGCCCCTGACGTCGGTGCGCCAGCCGCTGCGCGAGCTCGGTGCGCGTGCGGCCGAGCTGGTGCTCGACACGCTGGACGACCCGACCGCGCCCGCGCAGCACGTCCTGCTGCCCACGACGCTCACGGTGCGCGAGTCCGTCTGACCCCCTGGCCAGGGGCGACCGCACCGGGTAGCGTCCCGAGAGATCGATCTCTCACCGATGCGAGATCCCCACGGAAGGCTCCACGTGAAGCAGGCTCTGGTGGTCCGGGGCGGCTGGGACGGGCACGCGCCCGTCGCCGCGACGGACATGTTCCTCCCCCACCTCGAGGCGACCGGCCACACGGTCCGCGTCGTCGACACCCCCGAGGTGTACGCCGACGACGCGATGGCGGACGTCGACCTGATCGTGCAGTGCTACACGATGGGCGAGGCGTCCGGCGCGGCCGTCGCCGGGCTGCGCAAGGCCGTCGCGGCCGGCACCGGCCTGGTCGGCTGGCACGGCGGCATCGCCGACTCGTTCCGCAACAGCTCCGACTACCTGCAGCTCATCGGCGGGCAGTTCGCCACGCACCCCTCCAAGCACCCCGACGAGTGCCACGGCGACCAGTCCGACAACTACCTGCCCTACACGGTCGACATGCTCCCCGCCGCGGCGGATCACCCGGTCACCGCGGGGATCGGGTCGTTCGAGCTGACCACCGAGCAGTACTGGGTGCTCACCGACGACCTCAACGACGTCCTGGCCACCACGACGCACCCCGCGCCGCCCTGGCACCCGTGGCACCGCACGATCACCTGCCCGGCCGTCTGGACGCGGCAGTGGGGCGAGGGCCGCATCTGCGTCGTCACGCCCGGCCACAGCGTCGACGTGCTCGAGCACCCCAGCGTCCGCACCATGATCGAGAGGAGCATGGTGTGGGCGAGCCGCTGAGGGTCGGCGTCGTCGGCTGCGGCGTCATCTCGAACGCCTACCTGACGACCGCCGCGACCACGCCGGACCTGCAGATCGTCGCCGTCGCCGACCTGGACCGCGGACGCGCCGACGCCGTCGCGGAGCACCACGGCGTCCGCGCGCTCGACCTGCCGGACCTGCTCGCGCACGACGACGTCGAGTGGGTCCTCGACCTGACGACCCCCGCCGCGCACGAGGAGGTCGCGCTGGCTGCGGTCGCGCACGGCCGGTCCGTCTACAACGAGAAGCCGTTCTGCGCGACGGTCGACGCGGCTCACCGCGTCCTCGACGCCGCCACGGCCGCCGGCGTCGCCCTGGGTGGGGCGCCGGACACCGTGCTCGGCACGGGCGTGCAGACCGCACGCGCCGTGGTCGAGTCGGGTGCCATCGGTCGCCCCGTCGCCGCCACGGCCACCATGGCCTGCGGCGGTCACGAGGCGTGGCACCCGCAGCCGGACTTCTACTACGCACCCGGCGGCGGGCCGCTGCTCGACATGGGCCCGTACTACCTGACGACGCTCGTGCACCTGCTCGGCCCCGTCACCGCGGTGCAGGGCGTGGCGACCCGGCCGCGCAGCCACCGCACCATCGGCCAGGGGCCCCGCGCCGGCGAGCGGGTGCCCGTGGACGTCGCGACGCACGTGACCGCGCTCGTCGAGCACGCGTCGGGTGCCGTCACCACGCTCGTCATGAGCTTCGACGCCCCGGCGTCCCTCGCGCGGCCGATCGAGGTGCACGGCGAGGAGGGCTCGCTGCTGGTGCCCGACCCCAACCGGTTCGACGGTGACGTGCAGGTGCACGCACGCGGCGACGAGTGGCGCACGGTGCCGCCGTCGGCCGGCTACGCGAACGCCGGACGCGGCGCCGGGCTCGTGGACGCCGCCCGCAGCGCCGACCGCCGCACCACGCGCGCGTCGGCCGACGTCGCGCTGCACGTGCTCGACACCATGCAGACGGTGCTGCGTGCCGCCGACACGGGCACGCGCCTGCCCGTCACCAGCACGTGCGCGATCCCGTCCCTCGTCCCGCTCGCGGACCTGACCACCCCGGGGAGCCCCGACATGACCGCACCCGCACCCAGCGCCCGGGCGGCGTCGTGAGCGCCGGCAGGCTCGGCGTCGGCATGGTCGGCCACGCCTTCATGGGCCTGGCCCACTCGCACGCGTGGCAGACCGCGCCGCGCTTCTTCGACCTGCCGCTGCGACCCGACCTCGCGGTGGTCGCCGGGCGCGACGCGCAGCGCACCGCGGCGGCGGCCGAGCGGCTCGGCTGGCGCTCGTCGACGACCGACTGGCGCGAGCTGCTCGACCGCGACGACGTCGACCTGGTCGACATCTGCACGCCGGGCGACACGCACGCCGAGATCGCGATCGCGGCGCTGCAGGCCGGCAAGCACGTGCTGTGCGAGAAGCCGCTGGCCAACACCGTCGCGGAGGCCGAGGCGATGGTGGCGGCCGCCGCGGCCGCGCCGGACCGGGTCGCGATGGTCGGGTACTCCTACCGGCGGGTCCCGGCGATCGCGCTGGCGCGCCGGCTGGTCGCCGAGGGCCGCATCGGCACGGTGCGGCACGCGCGCGGCCTGTACCTGCAGGACTGGCTGTCGGACCCCGCGACGCCGCTGTCGTGGCGCCTCGACAAGGAGAAGGCCGGGTCGGGCTCGCTCGGCGACATCGGCGCGCACGTCATCGACCTCGTGCAGTTCATCACCGGCGAGACCCTGACCGGGGTGTCCGCGCAGCTCGCGACGTTCGTCGAGGAGCGGCCGGTCGCGGCGGCGTTCGACGGCCTCTCGGGCGTCGGGGACGCGGGCGGCGCGACGGGCCCGGTGACGGTCGACGACGCCGCGGTGTTCACCTCACGGCTGTCCGGCGGCGGGCTCGCGCTGTTCGAGGCGACCCGGTTCGCGCTGGGGCGGCGCAACGCGATCCGCGTCGAGATCAACGGGACCGACGGGTCGCTCGCGTTCGACTTCGAGGACATGAACGTCCTGCACGTGTACGACGCGCACGACCCGGCCGGCCTGCAGGGCTTCCGGCGCGTGTACGTCACGGAGCCGGAGCACCCGTACACGGGCAGCTGGTGGCCCACCGGGCACGGCCTGGGTTACGAGCACGCGTTCACGCACCAGGTGGTCGACCTCGTCGAGGCCGTCGCGGCCGGCACGCACCCGACCCCGACGTTCGCGGACGGCCTGCAGGTGCAGCGTGTCCTCGACGCGGTGGAGCGGTCGGCTGCGGACGACTGCCGGTGGACGCCGGTCCCGGCGCCCGCGACGGCCTGACGCCCGCGGAGCGGGCGCGGCGGCCGGTCAGCGACCGGCCGCCGCCCCGGCCCGCACGTCGTCGACGCCCCGGTTGGCCAGCGCGTCCGCGCGCTCGTTGCCCGGGTCACCCGCGTGCCCCTTCACCCACACCCAGGTGACGTGGTGGCGCTGCACCTCGGTGTCGAGCGCCTGCCACAGCTCCTTGTTCTTGACGGGCTTCTTGTCCCCCGTGAGCCAGCCGTTGCGCTTCCAGCCCGGCAGCCACTTGGTGAGCCCGTTCATCACGTACGTCGAGTCGACGTGCAGGGTGATCAGGCAGGGCCGCTTGAGGGCCCGCAGGCCCTCGATGACGGCCGAGAGCTCCATGCGGTTGTTCGTGGTCGCGGCCTCGCCGCCCCACAGCTCCTTCTCCTGGTCGCCGAAGCGCATCCAGGCCCCCCACCCCCCGACGCCGGGGTTGCCCTTGCAGGCGCCGTCGGTCCACATCTCCACGCGGGGCAGGTCGTCGGTCTCGCTCACGCGGACACGGTACTTCGCCGCGCGGCGGTGCGGCGCTCAGCCCTCCCGGTGGGACCGGTCGGTGACCTGCTCGCGGACGACCCGGCGCAGCACCTTGCCGACCTGCGAGCGCGGCAGGTCCTTGAGCACCACGAGCCGGCGGGGCAGGGCGTACCGCGCAAGGCGCGTCTCGCACCACTCGCGCACCGCGGCCAGGTCGATGGCGGCACCGGACCCGTCCTCGTCGAGCACGACCGCGGCCACGACGTGCTCGCCCATGTCGCCCGCGGGCTCCCCCACGACGGCGACGTCGAACACGCCCGGCATGCCGCGCAGGTGGTCCTCGACCTGCGAGGGGTACACCTTGAAGCCGCCGGTGACGATCATCTCCTTCATGCGGTCGAGGAGGACGACCATGCCGTCGTCGTCGACACGCACCACGTCACCGGTGCGCAGCCAGCCGCCCTCGAGCAGCTGGTGCGCCGTCTCCTCCGGGCGCTTCCAGTAGCCCTGGAAGACCTGCGGTCCGGAGATCAGCAGCTCGCCCTGCTCACCCGTCGGGACGTCGCGCGTCGGGTCCTCCTGGTCGACGACGCGGATCCGCGTGGAGGGGAACGGCAGGCCGAGGGAGCCGGGTCGGCGGTCGGGGCTCAGCGGGTTCCCGAGGGCGACGGGCGAGGTCTCGGTCATGCCGTAGCCCTCGGAGACGTAGCCACCGGTGACCCGCTCCCAGCGCTCGGCCGTCGCGCGCGGCAGCGCCATGGCGCCGCTGATCGCGTACTTGAACGAGGTCAGGTCGGCCCCGGCCTCCTCGGCCGCGGCGGCCAGGCGGTCGAGCATCGGCGGCACAGCCGGGATGAAGGTGCCGGGGCGGCGGCGCTGGGCCGCCAGCACGCGGGCCGGGTCGAACGACGGCAGCACGACGAGCGTCGCGGCGATCCGCACGGAGTAGGTGAGGCACAGCGTCAGGCCGAAGGCGTGGAAGAACGGCAGCACGCCGTAGACGACCTCGGTGCCGTACCCGTGCTGCGTCCAGGCGTGCCCCTGCAGGGCGTTCGCGAGGAGGTTGCGGTGGCTCAGCACGGCCGCCTTGGGCGTCCCCGTGGTGCCGCCGGTGTACTGCAGGAGCGCCGTGTCCGACGCGTCGGGCGCGTCCGACGGCCGCATGGGCTCGGCGGCGCCGAGCAGCTCGTGCCAGTGCGGGACGCCGGCGGGCACGGGCCCGCGCATCGCCGCACGCGTCGCGCGCGCGGCGGGCACGGGGAGCTTCAGCGCCCAGCGCGACGTGCGCGGCAGGTCGGCGGACAGGTCGACGGCCACGACGTGCCGCAGCTCGGTGCGGTCCTTGGCCGCCAGGACGCGCGGCACGGCCTGCTCCCAGACGATCGCGACGGTCGCACCGGAGTCGGTCAGCTGGTGGGCGAGCTCGTCGGACGTGTACGTCGGGTTGTGCTCGACGACGACCGCACCGAGGCGCAGCACGGACCAGAAGGCGACGAGGTGCGACGTGCAGTTCGGCATGACGAGCGCGACGCGGTCGCCGGCGCGCACGCCGAGGTCGTGCAGGACCCGGGTGCCGCGCTCGACGCGGGCACCGAGCTCGCGGTACGTGGTGGCCTGGCCCAGGAAGTCGACGGCGACGCGGTCCGGGTGGTCCATCACGGCGCGGTCGAGCGTCGCGGTCAGCGGCTCGTCGGGGATCTCGATGTCGCGCGGAACGCCCTGCGGCCAGGCTGCGGGAAGTTCGGTGGGCGCGGAGGGGTACGTCACTACGTCAGCGTAACTTACGTGACCGTAGGTTACCGGACCGTACGTCCCTGGACGACGAAGATCACGTGGCCACGTACGCTGCCATGGCCCGCTCGTCAGGCCGTCCACGCCCGGCGCGGACCCCACCCGCACGACGCGAGGAGGCACCATGCCCGAGGCCGAGCGGCCCGCCGCCACGGCGACCGCCGAACGGTCCCCCGCGCTGCGGCGCCTGCGGACGCGGCTGGCCGGGCTCGACGTGCCGGACGTCGTGCACGAGCTGGGCCGGCTCGGGGCCACGGACCGCGCCGTCGCCTTCCGGCTGCTGTCCAAGGACCGCGCGGTCGAGGTCTTCGAGGACCTCGACCCCGCGCTGCAGGCCGAGCTCGTCGCCTCCCTGCACGGCCAGGCGGCGACGATCTTCGCCGCGCTGGACCCCGACGACCGCGCCGCCCTGCTGGACGAGGTGCCCGCCGGCGTCGCCCGGCGCCTGCTCGCGACCCTGCCGGCCGACGAGCACGCCGCCACCACCGCGCTGCTCGGCTACCCCGAGGCCAGTGCGGGCCGTCGCATGTCCCCGGAGGTCGTCGCCGTCCCGGGCGGCACCACGGTCGGCGACACGATCGACCTGGTGCGTGCCGCCGGTGACGACGCCGAGACCGTGTACGTCGTCCCGGTCGTCGGGGACGGGCGCCACGTGCGCGGGGTCGTCTCGCTGCGCCGACTCGTCCTGACCGACCCGGCCACCCCCGTCGACGCCGTCATGTCCCCCGCCACCACCGTGCGCGCCACCGACGACGCGGAGGACGCCGCGAACGTCGTCCGTGACGGCGGGTTCGTCGGCGTGCCCGTGGTCGACGGCGAGGACCGCCTCGTCGGCGTCCTCACGGTGGACGACGCGATGCGGGTCCTCGAGGCGGAGGACGACGAGGACTCCGCACGCACCGGCGGCACCGAGCCGCTGCGCCGGCCGTACCTGTCGGTCTCCGTCCTCGGCCTGGTCCGCTCGCGCGTGGTGTGGCTGCTCATGCTGATCGTCGCCGCCTCGCTGACCGTCGGTGTGCAGTCCTACTTCGAGGACGAGATCGCGCAGGTCGTGGCCCTCGCGCTGTTCGTCCCGCTGCTCATCGGCACCGGGGGGAACGCCGGCTCGCAGGCCGCCACCACCGTCGTGCGCGCGAGCGCCGTGGGCGACGTGCGCACGGGCGACGTCGCGCGCGTCGTCGGCCGCGAGATGCTCACCGGCCTCCTGCTCGGCCTCACGCTCGCCGCCGTGGGCGTGGGCCCGGCGGTGCTGGTGGCCGGACCCGGCATCGGACTGGTGCTCGCGCTCACCGTCGTGGCCGTGTGCACGCTCGCCACGACGGTCGGCTCGAGCGTCCCGCTGCTCGCCAAGCGGGTGGGCATCGACCCCGCGATCGTGTCGGCCCCGTTCATCTCGACGTTCGTCGACACCACCGGGCTCGTCGTCTACTTCTCCATCGCCAAGGCGGTGCTCGGCATCTAGGTCGGCCCCCGGTGGCAGGATGCAGCGCGTGCCCGACATCGCCACCGGCCCGGTCGTCCCTCCCGAGATCCCGAGCGGCCTGCCCGGCGAGGAGGTGCCCGTCCCCGACGCCGTGGCACAGGTGGCGGCGGGCGCGCCCGTCGAGGCGGTGTGGGTCAACGTCGCGGGCGGCGTGACGTTCCGCGTCGGGCATGACCGGTACGTGAAGTGGGTGCCGACCGCGGCGACCGGGCTCGACCTCGCCGCCGAGGCCGTGCGCCTGACGTGGGCACGGCAGTTCACCCCCGTGCCCGAGGTCCTCGACCTCGGCGCCGACGCCGAGGGGACCTGGCTCGTCACCGCGGCGATCGACGCCCGCAGCGCCGTCGTGCCGCCGTGGTCCTCACGACCCGCGCAGGCCGCCGCGGCCATCGGCGCCGGCCTGCGTGCCCTGCACGACGCCCTGCCCGTGGGCGACTGCCCGTTCGACTGGTCCGCACGCTCCCGCGTCGAGGTCGCCCTCGAGCACCTCGCGGCCGGTGACACCCCCTCCGGGTGGTCACCCGAGCACCGAGGACTGACCGCGACCGAGGCGCGGGCGCGACTCCTCGACGTCCCGCCGGTCGACCGGCTCGTCGTCTGCCACGCCGACGCCTGCGCACCGAACACCCTGATCGGCGACGACGGCCGCTGGGCCGCGCACGTCGACCTGGGCCGCCTCGGCGTCGCCGACCGCTGGGCCGACCTCGCCGTCGCCGCGTGGAGCACCGGGTGGAACTACGGCGCCGGGTACGACACCACGGTGTACGAGGCCTACGGCGTCGAGCCGGACGACGAGCGGATCGCCTACTACCGGCTGCTCTGGGACGCCTCCTGACGCACGGCGCGGCGCACGGCCGGCGTGCGAGGATCGCCCGGTGCCCTCCCCTGCCGTCACCCTGACCGACCGCCTGCCCACCGGTGACGCCGCGCACGACCCCGACGCGCTGTACGAGGTGTTCACCACGTGGGCCGCCGAGCAGGGTCTCGCGCTGTACCCGCACCAGGAGGAGGCGCTGCTCGAGCTCCTCACGGGCGCCCACGTCATCCTGTCGACGCCGACCGGATCCGGGAAGTCCCTCGCGGGCGTCGCCGCCCACGCGGTCGCGCTCGCCCAGGGCCGCCGCTCGTACTACACGGCGCCGATCAAGGCCCTGGTCAGCGAGAAGTTCTTCGCGCTGGTCGACGTGTTCGGGTCGCAGAACGTCGGCATGGTCACCGGCGACTCCGCCATCAACGCCGACGCACCCATCGTGTGCTGCACCGCCGAGATCCTCGCCAACCAGGCCCTGCGCGACGGACCGGACGCCGACGTCGGCCTCGTCGTCATGGACGAGTTCCACTACTACGCCGACCCGCAGCGCGGATGGGCGTGGCAGGTCCCGCTCCTGGAGCTGACGCGCACCCAGTTCCTGCTGATGTCCGCGACGCTCGGCGACGTCTCGTTCTTCGTCGAGGACCTCACCCGGCGCACCGGGCGCGAGGTGGCGGTGGTCGCGAACACCGAGCGGCCGGTGCCCCTGACGTTCGCCTACTCCGTGGAGCCGCTGCACGAGCTGCTCGACGAGCTGGTCACCACCCGGCGCTCGCCGGTGTACGTCGTGCACTTCACGCAGCGGGAGGCCGTCGAGCGCGCGCAGTCGCTGCTGTCGACGCCCCTGGCGAGCCGCGAGCAGCGCGACACGATCGCCGCCGAGCTCGGCGGCTTCCGGTTCGGCCCCGGCTTCGGCAAGACGCTGTCGCGGCTGCTGCGCCACGGCGTCGGCGTGCACCACGCGGGGATGCTGCCCAAGTACCGCCGGGTGGTCGAGCGGCTCACGCAGAAGGGCCTGCTGCCCGTCGTGTGCGGCACCGACACCCTCGGCGTCGGCATCAACGTCCCCATCCGCACCGTGGTGCTCACGAGCCTGGTGAAGTACGACGGCGTCCGCATGCGGCACCTCACGGCACGCGAGTTCCACCAGATCGCCGGACGCGCGGGGCGCGCGGGGTTCGACACCGTCGGCGAGGTCGTCGTGCAGGCGCCCGACCACGTCATCGAGAACCGCAAGGCGCTGGCCAAGGCCGGGGACGACCCGCGCAAGCAGAAGAAGATCGTCCGCAAGCAGGCGCCCAGCGGGCACGTGAACTGGACCGACAAGACGTTCGAGCGGCTGCGCGACGCCCCGCCCGAGCCGCTCACGTCGAGCTTCCAGGTGTCGCACGCCATGGTCCTGCACGTGCTGCAGCGCGGCCGCGACGGCCGCGGCGACCCCGTGGCCGTCATGACGCACCTGCTCACCGACAACCACGAGCCGGCCGGGGCACGGTCGCGCCACGTGCGCCGCGCCGTCGACGTGTACCGCTCGCTGCGCGCCGGGGGCGTCGTCGAGCGGCCCTGGGTGGACGACCCGGCAGCCCCGAAGGGACGGCGCCGGACCGTGCAGCTCGTCGCGGACCTGCCCGCGAGCTTCGCGCTCGACCAGGCGCTCTCGCCGTTCGCGTACGCCGCGCTCGACCTGCTCGACCCGCAGGACCCGGGCTACGCGCACGACGTCGTCTCGGTCATCGAGGCCACCCTGGACGACCCGCGCCAGGTGCTGGCCGCGCAGGAGAACAAGGCCCGCGGCGAGGCCGTGGCGGCCATGAAGGCCGAGGGACTCGACTACGACGAGCGCATGGCGCTGCTCGAGGGGGTCACCTACCCCCGTCCGCTGGCCGAGCTGCTCGAGGCCACGTTCGCCACCTACCGGCGCACCAACCCGTGGGTCGCCGACCTCACGCTGTCCCCCAAGTCCGTGGTCCGCGAGATGCACGAGCGCGCCGCGACGTTCGCCGAGTACGTGCAGCTGTACTCGCTGGACCGCACCGAGGGCGTGCTGCTGCGCTACCTGGCCGACGCGTACCGCGCGCTGCGGCGCACGGTCCCGGAGGACCGCCGCACCGAGGAGCTCGAGGAGATCGTCGCGTGGCTCGGTGACCTGGTGCGCCGCACGGACTCCAGCCTGCTCGACGAGTGGGAGCGGCTGTCCGACCCGGACGCCGTGCTGGAGGAGGACGACGCGGACTCCGAGGACGCCCCGCCGCCTCCCGTCACCGCCGACCCGCGGGTGTTCCGGGCGCTCGTGCGTGGCGCGCTGTTCCGGCGCGTCGAGCTCGCCGCCCGCGAGCGCTGGGGCGCCCTGGCGGCCCTCGGTGACGTGGACGCCGAGGGCGTGCCGTGGGACGCCGACCGCTGGGCCGACGCGATCGAGCCCTACTTCGACGACCACGACGAGATCGGCACCGGCCCCGCCGCGCGCGGACCGGGCCTGTTCCAGGTCACGCCGGGCTCCCCCGCCGACGCCCACGGGCCCGCCGCGGGGACGTGGTTCGTCCGCCAGCTCCTCGACGACCCGGCCGGGGACCACGACTGGCGGATCGACGCCCTCGTCGACCTCGCCGCGTCCGACGAGGCGGGCGAGGCCCGCCTGCGCGTCCTGGACGTCGGGCCGCTCTGAGGACCGGGCAGCGGACCGGTCCGGTGCCGTGTCCGCGCAGGTCAGGCCAGCCTCTCCTGCGGTGACATCCCCGGGTTCCCGTGCCACCGTGGGGAGATGTCGACGACGGCGACCCGCCTCGCGGGTCTGGTGATGTGGCGCGGCGCGCAGCGCCGCGACCGGCAGCGCGCCACGTCCTCGCCGCACGTCTCGAGCGCGGGCCTCAACTGGCTGCGCGCGGGCGTGCTCGGCGCGAACGACGGGATCGTGTCCGTCGCCGCCACCGTCGTCGGGGTCGCCGGGGCGGCCGCGTCCACGCGGACCATCGCGCTGGCCGGCGGGGCGGCGCTCGTCGCCGGCGCACTGTCGATGGCGTCGGGCGAGTACGTGTCGGTGAGCAGCCAGCGGGACGCGGAGCGCGTCGCGGCGTCCGCCGGGACCCCGATCGGCGAGCCCGACGACTTCACCAACCCGTGGCACGCGGCGCTCGCGTCCCTCGTCGCGTTCACCGTCGGCGGGCTCGTGCCGCTGCTCGTGGTCCTCGCGCCGTGGTCGGTCGCCACCCGCGTCCCGGTGACGTTCGGGTCCGTCGTCGTGGCGCTGGTCCTGACCGGGTGGGCGTCGTCCCGGTTCACCGGCGCCTCCCGCACGCGCTCGATCCTGCGCAACGTCGTCGGCGGGTCCCTGGCGATGGCCGTGACCTACGGCGTGGGGGCCGTCGTGGGCGTCCGGCTCTGACGCCTACCCTGGGTGGGTGGCCAGGAAGGACGCGCGCACGGGCGCCGGGACGCCCGCCCTCGTCGCGCTCACCGCAGCGGGCGTGCCGCACACCCCGCACGCGTACGAGCACGACCCCGCGAACGACCTCGGGTACGGCCTGGAGGCAGCGCACGTCCTGGGCGTGCCGCCCGAGCAGGTCTTCAAGACCCTCGTCGCCGAGGTCGACGGTGCGCTCACCGTCGCGGTCGTCCCCGTGACCGGCCGGCTCGACCTCAAGGCCCTGGCCGCGGCCGTCGGCGGCAAGCGGGCCGCGATGGCCGACCCGCACGCCGCCGAGCGCGCGACGGGCTACGTCGTCGGTGGCATCTCGCCGCTCGGGCAGCGCACCCGGCTGCGCACGGTCGTCGACGAGACCGTCTGGCTCGTCGACACGGTCCTGGTGTCGGGCGGTCGGCGCGGCCTGGACGTCGAGCTGACCCCCGACGCCCTCGTGCGGCTCACCGACGCGGTCGTGGCGGACGTCGCCCGCGGCTGACGGCCGTCAGCGCCCGTAGGCCGCGAACGCGCGGTCCGTCGGCACGATCTCCTTGCCCAGCGGCACCAGGGACACCGGGATGAGCTTGAGGTTGGCGATACCCATGGGGATGCCGATGATCGAGACGAACAGCGGGATCGCCGTCGCCACGTGCCCGACGGCCAGCCAGATGCCGGCCACCAGCACCCAGATCACGTTCCCGATCGTCGACCAGGCGCCCGCTGTCGGCTTCTCGACGACGGTCCGCCCGAACGGCCACAGCACGTAGCTGGCGATGCGGAACGACGCGATGCCGAACGGGATGGTCACGACCAGCAGGCAGCACACGATGCCGGCGGCCACGTAGCCCAGGGCGAGCCAGGCGCCGGCGAACACCAGCCAGATCACGTTCAGCAGGGTCTTCACGGTCCTACCGTGCCACGGCGACGGCCCCGCAGGGCATCCGGAAGGTCCCGGACCCGACCCTGGTCCCTCAGTTCAGCGACGCGTCGTCCGGGGCGGTGGACAGCAGCGCGAGGTCCCCCGGCTGGCGGCGCAGCACCCGCCGCCAGAGACCGCCGGGATCCGGCGTGAAGACGTCCCCCGGCACGTGCTCGACGACGAACCAGCCGCCCGCCTCGATCTCCTCGTCGAGCTGCCCGGCGGACCAGCCGGCGTACCCGATGAAGACGCGCAGCGCCCGGACCGCGTCGACGACGAGGACCGGCGGCGCGTCCAGGTCGACCACGGCGAGGCGGTCACCCAGGTGCCGCACACCGGGCGGCGTCTCACCGTCCGCGACGTCGGCCAGCGCCAGCGCGGTGTCCCGCGCCACGGGCCCGCCCTGGAACAGCCGGCTCGGCATGCTCAGGTGCGGCTGCCACTGCGGCAGGACCGAGGTCGCGTCGACCTCCAGCGGGTGGTCGAGCACCACCCCCAACGCCCCCTCCCCGGCGTGCTCGAGCACGAGCACGACGCTGCGCCGGAAGCTGCGGTCGCGCAGTCCGGGCGCCGCGACGAGCAGTCTTCCCGTGCACCCCTCCATCCCGTCAGCATGCGACGGGGTGGGTCGGGTCCGCCACACGGGCGGGGCGCGGCGGCGGGTTTCGCCCGCCGGGCCGGCGCCGGGGAGCCCCTGACTCCGCGCCGGCGCCGGGGGCGGGTACCGTCGGGGGTCGTGAGCAGCGAGGACGTCGCGCGCCGGCTGGCGCAGGTGCAGGAGCGGGTCGCCGCCGCGTGTGCCGCGGCCGGACGACCCCCGGGCGCGGTGCAGGTGCTGCTCGCGTCGAAGACGATGGACGTCACCACGGTCCGGGCGGCCCTGGCGGCCGATGCGGCGGCGCGGGCCGGCGGCGCGGGGACGCCACCGGTGCTGCTGGGCGAGAACCGGGTCCAGGAGCTCACCGCCAAGGCTCCGGCCCTGGCGGACCTCTCCCCCACGTGGCACGTCATCGGGCCGCTGCAGTCGAACAAGGTGACGGCGGCGCTGCGGTGGGCGTCGGCCGTCGAGTCGGTGGCCGACGAGGCCCTCGCCCGCCGCCTGTCCGACCGGGTCCGGGACCGTCCGGAACCGCTCGAGGTATGGGTCCAGGTCAACGTGTCGGGTGAGGCCACCAAGCACGGCGTCACGCCGGAGGCCGCACCGGACCTGGCGGCGCGGGTCGCCGCCCTGCCCGGCCTGCGGCTCGTCGGCCTCATGACCATCGGCGCGCGCAGCGACGACGAGCGCGTGGTCCGTGACGGGTTCGCGCGGCTGCGGGCCCTGCGCGACGAGGTGCTCGCGGGCGGTGCACCGGGGACGGCCGACGCGCACGGCCTCTCGATGGGCATGAGCGGGGACCTGGAGGCCGCCGTCGCGGAAGGATCGACCCTCGTGCGCCTCGGCACCGCGGTGTTCGGGGCGCGGCGCCCGGCCGGCGGGGCCGCCGCGTGACGCCAGCGACACCCGGTGCGGACGACGCTGCCGCTGCGGACGACGCTGCCGCGGCGCAGCGCAGCGGGACGCGCACGTCCGACCGCCGGTTCCCCCGGTGGGTCTACGCCGTGGGCGCCGAGCCCGACGCCCGCTTCTCGCTGGCCAACGAGCGCACCTTCCTGGCCTGGGCGCGCACCGGGCTCGCACTGCTCGCGGGCGGTGTCGCGCTCGAGGCGCTCGACCTGCCCGTGGAGCCGCACCTGCGGCTGGCGGCCGCCGTCGTGCTCATCGCCCTGGGCACGCTGGCGCCCGCCGTGGCCTGGTGGGGGTGGTCCCGCACGGAGCGGGCGATGCGCCGGGGTGACCCGCTGCCCGCGCCCGTGGGCTTCGGGCTGCTCGTCGCGGGCGTGGCCGTGGCCGGCGTGCTCGTGCTCGTCGGCCTGCTGCGGGCATGACCTCCTCGCTCGCCGCCGAGCGCACGGCGCTGGCCTGGCGGCGCACCGCCCTCGGGCTCGTGGCGGGCTCCGTCGCGGCCGGGCGGCTCCTCTCCGAGGCGTGGGGCGTGCCCGCGTGGGGCGTCGCCGCGGCCGGCACCGCGCTGGCGGTGGTGCTGCTGCGGGCGGCGCGGCGCCGCCGCACCGGCGTGCACGCCGCGCCGCGGACCGCCCGAGCGGCCGCGGCACGGTCCGTCGGGCGCGACCCCGGGGGGCGTCTCGTCACCACCTGCGCCGCCGCCCTGGTGCTGCTGGGCGGCGCGGCGCTCGTCGTCGTCCTGACCTGGGGCGCGTGAGCGCCGTCGCAGGTGCGCCCGGTCAGGGCACGCGGGCGGTCCACGCGGGGTCGGAGAACTTGCTGACCATGAGCTCGCGCGCCCGGGCCAGCTCGTCGGGACGCAGCTCGTCGTCGACGGTGCGGTACCGGGACCGGAAGTGCGCGACGAACGCGTCGATCACCTGCTCGCGCGGCAGCCGGGTCTGCGAGCGCACCGGGTCCACGCGCTTGTTGGCGGAGCGGGTGCCCTTGTCGGAGAGCTTCTCGCGCCCGACCCGCAGCACCTCGAGCATCTTGTCCGCGTCGATGTCGTAGGCCATGGTCACGTGGTGCAGCACCGCACCGCTCGCCAGTCGCTTCTGCGCCGACCCGGCGATCTTGCCCGCCGGTGAGGCGATGTCGTTCAGACCGCTCGTCGTGGCGACCACGCCGACGTCGGCCAGCGCCCCCAGCACCCAGTCGTTGAGGAACGCGTACGAGTCCTCGAACGACATCCCGTCCACCAGCGAGCCGGGCACCACCAGCGAGAACGTGATGCAGTTGCCGGCCTCCATGAACATGGCGCCGCCCCCCGAGATGCGCCGCACGACCGTCACGCCGTGCCGTGCGGCCGCCTCGGAGTCCACCTCGTTGCGCAGCGACTGGAACGAGCCGATGACGACGGCCGGCTCCTCCCACTCCCAGAACCGCAGGGTCGGGCCACGGCGCCCGGCCGCGAGCTCCTCCGTGAGCACCTGGTCCAGCGCCGTGTGCAGGGCCGGGGGCAGCGGGCCGGGGTGCAGCAGCGCGAACTCGTGGTCGGACCACGCGGTGGACAGCCCCAGCGCGCGGCGCACGGCCAGTGCGACGGCGCGCGTGTCGAAGCCGACCATCGCGACGGGGCCGGCGATGCGGCCCTCGTCGACGGCCAGGCGCAGGGCCTCGTCGACGACGCCGACGAGCCGGGCGACCGGGGCGTCCCGCGGCGTGCCGTCCAGCGCGGCGGCCATCACCCCCAGCGCCTCGTCCGGCTCGAGGAAGAAGTCTCCCGACAGGCTCACGTCCCGCAGCAGACCGTCGACGACGTCCAGGTCGACGACCACGAGCTTGCCACCGGGGACCTTGTACTCACCGTGCACGCGTCCACCCTAGGCGCGGACGGGCGCACCCCGTCCCGCGGGCCGCTCCCCAGCGCTCAGAGCAGTGCGCGGACCGCCGACAGCGCCCGCTGCTCCACCATCTCGCTGAGGTCGGCGGGGGTCCCGAGCGCGGCCTGCGCGTCGTCCCGCGCCTCGGCGCGCAGGGCGGTCGCCGTCCAGGTGACGATCGCGTTGCCCACCAGGACGTGCCCGGTCGTCTGCTGCCGGGTGTCGTCGTCGCCCGTCTGCACGGTGATCTCCTGGACGATCGCGGGGAACACGCCCTGCCCCTCGAGGGCGGGCTCGGCGGTCCACGTGGTGCGGCCGCCGGCCGCGTCGACCAGCGTGTACCGCGGGCACTCGTCGACCACCGTGACGAGCGCACGGAACGACGCCCGTGCCGCGGCCGCGTCGAGCAGCACGACGACGTCCTCGACGAACGTCATCTCCTCGTTGCCCCATGCCGTGGCGTCGTGGTGCGTCGGGGGCGTCCCGACCACGGTGACGGCGGTCGTGCACGACTCCGGGTCGACGCGCGACCCCTCCGGCAGGCCCCACGGCACGGTGCCGGGCTCGACCCGCCGCGTGACGCCGTCCACGGCCGCGGGGACGCTGCTCTCCAGGTCCGCGGACGTCGCCAGGAGGGTGGCCGCCGTGGTCTCGTCGAACACGGCGTCGGCACCCGGGACGGGCGCCGGCGTGATCACCGTCGGCGCGTCGGACGCGCTCGGCGGCGGCGTGGGGGCCGCCGACGACGTGGGCGACGGCGTCACCGGCACGGTCGGGGTCTCGGCGGCCCACGGACGCCAGGCCAGCACGACCACCACCACGACGGCGACGGCACCGAGCCACCACCAGCGGCCGATGCCGCGTCCCGTCGGACTCGCCGGCTCGTCACCCCCGCTCGGCGCGTCCGCGGGCGTCCTCGGGGCGTCGGACGACTCGGGGGCGGTGCCGGACACGCGGGGGCTCCTTTCGTTGCTCGGGCCTCGATGCCATCCCCGAGGCTAGGCGGTGCGCGCGCCCCCTGCGCGACGACCCGCTGGTGGGCGACCTGTCAGCGCGGGGCGACACCGCGGTTGCGCAGGCCCCAGATGGCGGAGTCGGTCAGCGCCTCCCACGACGCCTCGATGAGGTTGGGCCCCACGCCCACCGTGCTCCAGGACGTCTGGCCGTCGGTGCTCTCGATGAGCACGCGCGTCACCGCGTCCGTGCCCTGCATCTGGTCGAGGATGCGGACCTTGAAGTCGATGAGCTCGAAGTCCTCGAGCTCGGGGTACACCCGCGCCAGCGCGAGGCGCAGCGCGTGGTCGAGCGCGTTGACCGGCCCGTTGCCCTCGCCCGTGCGCACGACGCGCTCGCCGCCCGCGTGCAGCTTGACGGTCGCCTCCGCCGTCGCGGCCGCACCGCGGCTGCCGTTGCGCTCGACGATGGCGCGCCACGACTCGACGCGGAAGTACGCGGGCCGCGCCCCCTCGAGCTCCTCGACCAGCAGCAGCTCGAACGACGCGTCCGCGGCCTCGTACGTGTAGCCGTTGGCCTCGGCGTCCTTGACGCGCTGCGTCACGCGCGAGAGCACGTCGGGGTGCGCGGCGAGGTCGATGCCCAGCTGGCGGCCCTTGAGCTCGATGGAGGCCCGGCCCGCCATGTCGGAGACGAGCATGCGCATGTCGTTGCCGACGAGCAGGGGGTCGGTGTGCTGGTAGAGGTCGGGGTCGACCTTGATCGCGGACGCGTGCAGGCCGGCCTTGTGCGCGAACGCGCTCGCCCCCACGTAGGGCTGGCGCGCGAACGGCGAGATGTTCGTCAGCTCGCTGATGGCGTGCGCGATGCGGGTCAGCTCCGCGAGCCCGCCGGAGGTGCCCTCGGAGCGGGCCAGCACCGACCGACCGAGCTTGAGCTCGAGGTTCGCGACCACCGACAGCAGGTCCGCGTTGCCGGTGCGCTCGCCGTACCCGTTGACCGTGCCCTGCACGTGCGCGCAGCCCGCGTCGACCGCGGCGAGCGTGTTCGCCACGGCGCATCCCGAGTCGTTGTGGGCGTGCATCCCCAGGACGGCGTCCGGCCCGGCCGCGGCCCGGAGGTCCGCGACGACCTCACGCACCCAGTCGGGCAGCATGCCGCCGTTGGTGTCGCACAGCGCGACGACCTCGGCGCCCGCCTCGAACGCGGCGAGCACCGCCTGCCGCGAGAACTCCGCGTCGTACCGGTACCCGTCGAAGAAGTGCTCGGCGTCGACGAAGACGCGGCGCCCCTCCCGCGCCAGGAACGTCACGGTGTCGCGGATCATCGCCAGGCCCTCGTCGGGGGTCGTGCGCAGCGCACGCTCGACGTGCCGGACGTCGCTCTTGGCGACGAGCGTGACGACGGGCGCCTCCGAGTCGAGCAGCGCACGCACCAGCGGGTCGTCGCTCGCCCGCACGCCCACCTTGCGGGTGGCGCCGAACGCGGCGAGCTCGGCGTGGCGCAGGACGAGGTCCTTGGCGGCACGCTTGAAGAACTCGGTGTCCTTGGGCACCGCGCCCGGCCAGCCGCCCTCGATGAACCCGACGCCCAGCTCGTCCAGCATCGGGGCGATCGCGAGCTTGTCGGCGACCGAGAGGTTGATCCCCTCCTGCTGGGCGCCGTCGCGCAGGGTCGTGTCGTAGACGTGGAACGTCGCGGGCGCGGCCGACGGCTGCGGCGCGGGTGCCGTGGACTGGGTCACGTGGGCTCCTCGGTGCGGGGCGGGCGGGCGACGGCGGGAGGTGCCGGCGGGGGTGGTGCCGGTGCCTGGTCGTCGTCTCGTGCGGGCCGGGGTGGTGCCCGTGCACGTGTGGACCAACAAAAAGACCCCCCGGGGTACGGGAGGTCTGCGCGTCGGCGGGTGGGCCGACGCGCTAGGCGATGATGAGCGTGAAGCGGGTCACAGGGTGATGGTGGCACAGCCGGGTGGCGCGCGGCACCCCGTCCATCATGCGGACGAGTGGTCCGCAGGCCCCGGGGACCCCGAACCGGGACGATCCGGTGCCGAACGGGCAGCGCATCGCTAGCGTGTGCCGGGACGTCACGCGCCCGCGCGTCCCGACGTCCCGTGCGAGACAGGAGCCGACGATGTCGATCCCCCCTCCGGAACGGCCGCAGGACGAGCCGACCCGCCGCTACCCGGCAGTGCCCCCCGCTGCCACCGCCCCGCCGCCCGGCGTGGCCCCGGCAGCCGTGCCCGCGGGGACGGTGCCCGCGGGGACGGTACCCGCGGCCGGGGGCCCCGTGGCCGGTGCGGCGGGCGGGACGCGCGTCGAGACGCGCCTGACGGTCGAGACGGGTCGCTTCTGGGCCGGCGCCGCCGCCACGGCGCTGGTCGCGGCGCTCGTCGGTGTGGTCGGTGTGATCGTGCTGGAGCAGATCCTGCGCATCGACCTGGTGTTCCGCGACCCGTTCGGCACCGGGTCGGCCATGAGCGCCTACGTGCTCGGTGGCGTGCTCAGCGCGGTCGCCGCGGCCGCCCTGCTCCAGCTGCTCGTGCTGACCACACCGCGGCCGCGGGCGTTCTTCGGCTGGATCGTCGGGCTGGCCACGGTCGTAGCGACGCTCCTGCCCCTGACGTGGACGGACCAGGTCGGGTCCGCCCTGGCCTCCGGGATCGTCAACCTGCTCACCGGGGTGGCCGTCTGGTCGCTGCTCAACGGCGTGCTCGGCTGGACCGTGCGGCGCGTCGCCGCCTGACGCGCGGCAGCCGCGGACGACGAGGGGTGCGCACCCGGGCGGGTGCGCACCCCTCGTGCGGGTCCGGGTCCGTCAGACCAGGCGGTGCATCCAGCCGTGCGTGTCGGCGGCACGCCCGTACTGGACGTCGGTGAGCTGCTGACGGATGCGCATCGTCACCGGCCCGGCCTGGCCGTCGCCCACGACGAGGTCGAAGTCGTCGCTCGCGAGCCGCCCGATCGGCGTCATGACGGCCGCCGTCCCGCACGCGAACACCTCGGTGACGCTGCCGTCAGCGAGGCCCTGGCGCAGCTCGTCGAGCAGCACGGGCCGCTCGGCGACCTCGTGCCCCGCCTCCTGCAGCAGCGTGAGGATCGACGAGCGCGTCACGCCCTCGAGGATCGTGCCGGACACCGCGGGGGTCACCACGGAGCCGTCCGCGTGGACCACGACGACGTTCATGCCGCCCAGCTCCTCGAGCTGGGTACCGGTCCGGTCGTCGAGGAAGCAGACCTGCTCGAAGCCCTTGGCGTACGCCTCCTGCTGCGGCAGCAGGCTGGCGGCGTAGTTGCCGCCGCACTTGGCCGCGCCCGTGCCACCGGCACCGGCACGGTGGTAGTCGCGCGACACCCAGATCGACACCGGCTTCACGCCGCCCGGGAAGTACGGTCCGACGGGCGAGGCGATGACGAGGAACTCCGCCTGCAGCGAGGCCCGCACACCGAGGAACGGCTCGGAGGCGTACATGAAGGGACGCAGGTAGAGGCTCGCCTCCTCCCCCGTCGGCACCCAGGCGCGGTCCACCTCGACCAGGGCGCGGATCGCCCCGAGGAAGTCCGCCTCGGACAGCTCCGGCAGGGCGAGCCGCCGCGCCGACCGCGCGAAGCGTGCGGCGTTGGCCTCCGGACGGAAGGACCACACGCTGCCGTCCGGGTGCGCGTACGCCTTGAGGCCCTCGAAGATCTCCTGGCCGTAGTGCAGGACCGCGGTCGCGGGGTCGAGCTGCAGCGGCCCGTACTTCTCCACGCGGCGTCCGGTCCACCCGTCGGTGTGGGTCCAGGAGATGCGCGCCATGTGGTCGGTGAAGACCGTGCCGAACCGCGGCGACGCGAGCGCGGCCGCGCGCTGCTCGTCGGGGACGGGCGTGTCGGTGCGGTGGAGCTGGAAGATCTCGGACGAAGGGGTCGTCAGGGTGCTCATCAGGGGGCCTTTCACCAGGGTCGACGTCGACGGTACCGGTGCGGACGGCCGGGAGGACAGGTGCAGGCGCCGCCTGCGGACCGCCGGACGCGCCGGCCGGCCCGGGCCCCGCAGGGCGTCAGCCGGCGACGCGGGCGGCGAGGTCCTTGCCCACCTCGGCCGTCGACCGTACTCGCTCGCTCGCGCCGCGCTCGGCGAGGTCGGCGGCCACCGCGGCCTCGACCCGCCGGGCGGCGTCGGCCTGCCCGACGTGGTCCAGCAGCATCGCGACCGACAGCACCGTGGCCGTGGGGTCGGCCTTGCCCTGGCCCGCGATGTCCGGTGCGGAGCCGTGGACGGGCTCGAACATGCTCGGCGCCGTGCGGTCGGGGTTGATGTTGGCCGAGGCGGCCAGGCCGATGCCGCCGGTGATCGCCGCGGCGAGGTCCGTGAGGATGTCGCCGAAGAGGTTGTCAGTGACGATGACGTCGAACCGCGCGGGGTCCGTCACCAGGAAGATCGTCGCGGCGTCGACGTGCAGGTAGTCGACGGTGACGTCGGGGAACTCGGCGTTGACCGCCTCGACCGTGCGCCGCCACAGGTGCCCCGCGTGCACGAGGACGTTGTGCTTGTGCACCAGCGTGAGCTTCTTGCGCGGGCGGGCCGTGGCACGCGCGAACGCGTCGCGCACCACCCGCTCCACACCGAACGCGGTGTTCACGCTGACCTCGTTCGCCACCTCGTGCGGCGTGCCGACGCGGATGGCGCCGCCGTTGCCGACGTAGGGACCTTCGGTGCCCTCACGGACGACGACGAAGTCGACGTCGCCCGGGTTCGCCAGCGGGCTCGTCACACCGGGGAACAGCTTGCCCGGACGCAGGTTCACGTAGTGGTCGAGCGCGAAGCGCAGCGTGAGCAGCAGACCGCGTTCGAGGACGCCGGACGGGACGCTCGGGTCGCCGATCGCGCCGAGCAGGATCGCGTCGTGGGTGCGGATGGCGGCGAGGTCCTGGTCGGTCAGCGTCTCACCCGTGGCGTGCCAGCGGCGCGCCCCGAGGTCGAAGTCCGTGGTGCGCACGGTGGTGCCCGTGCCGTGCAGCGCCTGCTCCAGCACGAGCAGGCCCTGCTCGACCACCTCCGTCCCGATGCCGTCGCCGGCCACGACGGCCAGGTTCAGGGTGGAGGACGGGGTGGTGTCGGTCATGCGCTCACCCTAGCGTCGCGTCCACGCCTCGGGATGCGCGTCTCACCTGGCGATCAGTCGACCGGCGGCGTGGGTCCGGTCCGAGGGTAGACGAGCTCGAACCGCTCGGTCACCACGTCCATCGCCGGGGAGAACCCTGCGTCGCCCAGCACGCGACGCCAGTAGACCTCGTGCTCCCGCCGCCACGACTCCAGCGACAGGTCATCCTCACCCTCGGCCGCGGCGTGCTCGGCGCTCACCTGGTCGAAGGGCACGACCTCGACGTCCGTCGTCCGCAGCAGCGCACGCGGGTCACCCGCGGAGTCGAGCACGATCGACACGTCGCCGACGCGCGGCAGGGGCTCACCGGACGCGGTCAGCTCCGCCATCGCGGTGGACGTGGCCGTCTTGCGGCCGTCGAGCACCTGTGCCAGCAGCTCGTCCGCGAGGCGGGCGTCGTCGCCGAACGACCACGCCGGCGGTGCGACGGCGCCGTCCACCGACTCCCCCATGACCGCGTCGAGCTTGCCCCAGCCGAGGTGGCCGCGCGCCGCGTCCCAGAAGTCCGTGATCCGCGTGTCCTGCGTGCCGGCCTCGGCACGCGCCGTGGGCTGCTGCTCGGTCATCGTCCACCTCTCGTCGTCGGGCGTCGCTCACCGCACCCGCGCGGCGATCCTCCCCCATGTCCCGTCCCGCCGCACCCACACGACGGGACACCGCCCCGGCGCCGGCCCGATCGGCCCGCACGCCACGGTGAGCGCCACGCAGCCGAGCGGCCCGTCGACCCCCGGAACGCGAGAGGTCGATCCAGCACGGGGCTGGATCGACCTCTCACGACCGTGTCGAGGAGTCAGCGCGCCGCCGAGCCCTCCTGGTAGTCCGAGTCCGAGGGCTTGACCCACGCGAAGAGCTTGCGCAGCTCGCGGCCGACGGGCTCGATCGGGTGGTTCTGGCCCTTCTCGCGCAGCTCCGCGAACTCCACGCCGTCGTTGTCCTGGTCCGCGATGAAGCGCTCGGCGAAGGCACCGTTCTGGATGTCCGCGAGGACTGCCTTCATGTTCTCCTTCACCTCGGGCGTGATGACCCGCGGACCGGAGACGTAGTCGCCGTACTCGGCCGTGTCCGAGACCGACCAGCGCTGCTTGGTGATGCCGCCCTCGAAGATGAGGTCGACGATCAGCTTGAGCTCGTGCAGCACCTCGAAGTACGCGACCTCGGGCTGGTAGCCCGCCTCGGTCAGCGTCTCGAAGCCGTACTGGATCAGCTGCGAGACACCGCCGCAGAGGACGGCCTGCTCACCGAACAGGTCGGTCTCGGTCTCCTCGGTGAACGTCGTCTTGATGCCGGCGGCGCGCAGGCCGCCGATCGCCTTGGCGTACGACAGCGCGAGGTCCCACGCCGCGCCGGACGCGTCCTGCTCGACCGCCACGATGACCGGGACGCCCCGCCCGTCGGCGTACTCGCGACGGACGAGGTGGCCCGGGCCCTTGGGGGCGACCATGAGCACGTCGTGGTCCGCAGCGGGCTTGATGTAGCCGAAGCGGATGTTGAAGCCGTGGCCGAAGACCAGGGCCGCGCCGTCCTTGAGGTTCGGCTCGATCTCGTCGCGGTAGACGATGCGCTGGACCTGGTCCGGCGCGAGGATCACGACGACGTCGGCACCCGCGACGGCCTCGGTCACGGAGGCGACCTTCAGGCCCTCGTTCTCGGCCTTCGCCCGCGACGAGGAGCCCTCGCGCAGGCCGACGGTGACGTCGACGCCGGAGTCGCGCAGGTTGAGGGCGTGCGCGTGCCCCTGGCTGCCGTAGCCGATGACGGCGACCTTCTTGGACTGGATGATCGACAGGTCGGCGTCGTCGTCGTAGAACAGCTCAGCCACGGTGGACTCTCCTCGGTGTGGGGGGTGAAGCGTGCGGATGGTGCGAGCGGGTGGGGGCCGTCAGGCCGAGCGGCTCACGCGCTCGAGCGCGCGGTCCGTGATCGAGCGGGAGCCGCGACCGATGGCCACGGTGCCGGACTGCACGATCTCACGGATGCCGAACGGCTCCAGGGCGGCGAGCAGCGCGTCGAGCTTGCCCGGGCCGCCGGTCGCCTCGATGACGACCGTGTCCGGCACCACGTCGACGACGTGGGCACGGAACAGCTGGACGACCTCGAGGACGCCGGTGCGCTGGGTGACGTCGGCCTTGACCTTGACGAGCAGCAGCTCGCGCTGGACGGACGCGGCGTCCTCGAGCTCGACGATCTTGATGACGTTGACCAGCTTGTTGAGCTGCTTGGTCACCTGCTCCAGCGGGAGCGCGTCGACGTCGACGACGACCGTGATGCGGCTGATCTCCGTGTGCTCGGTGGGGCCCACGGCGAGCGAGTGGATGTTGAACGAGCGCCGGGCGAACAGGCCGGCGACGCGCGTGAGCACGCCGGGCTTGTTCTCGACGAGGACGGACAGGGTGTGGCGGGTCATCGCTCTTCTACCTTCCTCAGTCCTCGCGGTCCCACGCGGGGCTGATGCCCCGCGCGTACTGGATGGCGTCGTTGCTGACACCGGCGGCCACCATCGGCCACACCATCGCGTCGCGCGACACCGTGAAGTCCACGACCACGGGACGGTCGTCGATCTCCATGGCGCGCTGGATGGTGGCGTCCACGTCCGCCCTCGTCTCGCACCGCAGCCCCACGGCCCCGTAGGCGTCCGCGAGCTTGACGAAGTCCGGGACGCGCACCGTGCCGTGGCCCGTGTGCAGGTCGGTGTTGGAGTAGCGCGACTCGTAGAACAGCGTCTGCCACTGGCGGACCATGCCCAGCGAGCTGTTGTTGATCACCGCGACCTTGATCGGGATCTCGTTGATCGTGCAGGTGGCCAGCTCCTGGTTGGTCATCTGGAAGCAGCCGTCGCCGTCGATGGCCCAGACGGTGCGCGACGGGTCGCCCACCTTCGCCCCCATGGCCGCCGGCACCGAGAAGCCCATCGTGCCCAGCCCGCCGGAGTTCACCCAGGCGCCCGGCCGCTCGTACTTGATGAACTGCGCCGCCCACATCTGGTGCTGACCGACGCCCGCGACGTAGATCGACTCGGGGCCCGAGATCTCGCCGATCCGCGAGATGACGTGCTGCGGGGCCAGGTGGCCGTCCGACGGCTCGTCGAACCCGAGCGGGAAGGTCTCCCGCCACGCGTCGAGCTGCTGCCACCACGCCTCGAGGTCGGGGCGTCCGTGCTGGGCCTGCTCGCGCTCGAGCTCGGGCAGCAGGTCGGCGATCACCTCGCGCAGGTCACCGACGATCGGCACGTCGGCTCGCTTGTTCTTGCCGATCTCGGCCGGGTCGATGTCCGCGTGGACGACCGTGGCGTTCGGCGCGAACGACGACAGCAGACCGGTGACCCGGTCGTCGAAGCGGGCGCCGAGGGCCACCACGAGGTCGGCCTTCTGCAGTGCCGCGACGGCCGCGACGGTGCCGTGCATCCCGGGCATGCCCAGGTGCTGCGGATGGGAGTCGGGCAGCGCGCCACGCGCCATGAGCGTGGTGACGACGGGGGCGCCGGACAGGTCGGTCAGGCGCCGCAGCAGGTCGGACGCGCCCGCGCGGATGACGCCGCCGCCGACGTACAGCACGGGCCGGCGCGACGTCGCGAGCAGCCGGGCCGCCTCACGGATCTGCTTGACGTGCGGCTTGGTGACCGGGTGGTACCCGGGCAGCGAGATGTCCTGCGGCCACGAGAAGGTCGTCGTCGCCTGCATCGCGGACTTGGCGATGTCGACCAGCACGGGGCCCGGACGGCCGGTCGAGGCGATGTGGAAGGCCTCGGCGATCGTGCGCGGGATGTCGTCCGGGTCGGTGACGAGGTAGTTGTGCTTGGTGATCGGCAGCGTGATGCCGACGATGTCGGCCTCCTGGAACGCGTCCGTGCCGATCATCGAGGCGCCGACCTGACCGGTGATCGCGACCATCGGCACGGAGTCCATGTTGGCGTCCGCGATGGCGGTGACCAGGTTGGTCGCCCCCGGTCCCGACGTCGCCATGGTCACGCCGACCTTGCCGCTCGCGTAGGCGTAGCCGGCCGCGGCGTGCCCGCCGCCCTGCTCGTGGCGCACGAGGATGTGCCGGACGCGGCTCGAGTCCATGAGCGGGTCGTACGTCGGCAGGATCGCGCCACCGGGGATGCCGAAGACGACCTCGGCCCCCGCCTCCTCCAGCGAGCGGACGATCGACTGCGCCCCCGTGACCCGCTCGGGCCCGACCTGCCGGGGTGCGGCGGCCGCCGCCTCGGCGGCGCGGGGCGCGGCCTCGGTGGCGGGGCGCACGGGGCGCACGGCTGTGCGCGGGGGTGCGGGGTGCGGACCCTGGACCATCGTCGTCTCCTGCGGGTCGAGTGCGGGTGGGGTCGTCCGGTGCGGGTGCTGCGCCGGGCGGACGCCGGGCACGAAAAAGCCCCTCGACCCGGGCACCGGGATGGACGAGGGGCGAGCGCGCGCGACGAGCGACCTGTGCGGGTGGCGTCAGCCGGCGCGCTCAGGAAGTACTACGAGGATCGTCTGCACACGGGCGACCATACGCCCGCCGCCCGCCCGTGTCACATCCCTCTCCGTGCGTCTCACATGCTGGTTCACGTGTCCGCTTCATGGACGCGTCATGGCCGTCGGCGTGTCCTGACCTGCTCCTGGGCGTCGCGGCAGGGCCCCGTCCTACGGTGAGGGCAGCCCACGGCCCCCACGACGAGGAGCACCCGATGGTCGCACCGGACCGCCGCCTGGTCGTCGCCACCGTCGTCGCGACGCTCGTGACGCTGACGGCGTGCGCCCGCGACGTCGCGCCCAGGCCCTCCGCGACGCCGCCGTCCGCGACCGCCGCACCCGGCGCCGGCACCACGCCGGCGCCCCCGTCGACCCCCGTACCGACCACCGTGGCGCCGCCGACGACCGATCCCGCCGGGACGGCCTTCGCACCCCCGGGCACCGAGCTCACGCACGAGGGGGACGCCACCGGCTACGTCGTCACGCAGGTCCGCGTCGGCGAGCACCCCGGGTACGACCGCGTCGTCTACGAGCTGGCGGGCGGCGAGGGCACGCCCGGTTACCGCGTCGGCTGGGTCGACCGGGCCGTCGAGGACCCGAGCGGCGCGGTCCGCCAGGTCGACGGGGACGGGATCCTGCAGGTCCGGCTGATCGGGACCACCTACCCGGTCGACGGCGGCGCGCAGGAGCACGCCGGCGACGTGCGCCCCGACGACGGCCACATCGAGCAGGTCGTGCGCCCGCTGACCTTCGAGGGCATGACCCAGTCGTTCGTCGGCGTGGACGACGGGCCGCGGCCGGTCCGCGTCACGCTCCTGCAGGACCCCGTCCGGGTCGTCGTCGACGTCCAGGACTGAGCCGGCGTCAGCGGTAGGTGACGGGCACGTCGCGGAACGTCGGGCCCTCGGGCCCCATGACGACGTCGAGCGCCTCGACGCGCACCTCGGGCGCGGTGTACCACGCCTGGTACAGCACGGGCCGACCCTTCACGGTCTCGGCCCGCACCGCGTCCGTGTGCCAGTCGTCCAGCACCTCGTACCGCACCAGCGACGTGACGTCGCCGACCACCGGGTCGCGGTCGAGCATGGCGTCCAGCGGGATCCGCTCGTCCGGGTCGGCGCCCGCGCCGCCGAGCGGCGTGAACGCGACACGCAGCTCCATCACCGGTCCGTCGACGACGAGCGCCTGCACCGCGATCCGCGTGCGACCCGGGTAGCGGCCCGACCCCGGCACCGTGAGCTCGGCGACCCCGCCGCCGTCGCCCGCCGTGACGACCTCACCGTCGAACGCCACCGGGACGGCCGGCTCGTCGCGCTCGGCGCCCGTGCACCCGGCGACGAGCACCACCGCGGCGACGAGGCGCACGATCCGGCCGCCGCGCCTCATCGCTCCACCTCCACGTCGACCCCGGTGATGACGGGCAGCCCGTCGCCCAGCACCACGTCCACCGCGGAGGGATCGCCCACCAGCCGCGGGTAGCTGATCGTGAACCGCCGCGGGGCGGACAACCGCGTCCCCACCTGCTGCCCCTCCCCCGCCCACGCGTCCGCGAGCCGCCGGACGCGGACCTCGCCGTACCGCAGCAGCCCCTCGCGGTCGACCAGGACGGGGTCCCACGCGACAGCGGCGCTCCCCGAGCCCTCGTCGAGGGCCTCGTGCAGGTCGGGCAGGTCCGCGGCGGGGCGTTCGGCGCCCTCGAGCCGGACGATGAGCGACAGCTGCGTGACGGCACCGCGCACGACCAGCTCCTCGACGCCGACCACGACCTCGGCACCTGCGACCGTGACGGCCGGGAAGCGGACCTCGTCGCTCGTGACGGCGTCCGTCGGCAGCGGCAGGACGTGGGCCGACGTCGCCGGGCGCGGCGGCGGCGCGCGCACCGGCTCGGGCGTGGGCGTCGGCGTGGCACCGGCGACGGACCGGTACCGCAGCTCGACGCGCCGGTTGGTCGCGCGCTGCTCGGGGGCGTCGTCGCCGAGCTCCTCGACCGCGGGGCGCGCCTCGCCGTACCCGACGACCGTCAGGGCGAGGTCGGGGCGCACGGAGCGCACGGCGTCGGCGACGGCCGCGGCACGGCTCTCCGACAGCGCCTGGTTGCGCTCCGGCGTGCCGACGGAGTCGGTGTGCCCCTCGACGGCGACCTCGGCGCCGTCAGGGACGTCGGACACCAGGCGGCCGATCTCCGCCCGCGCGGCGTCGGAGAGCGACGCGTCGTCGCCGGCGAACAGCAGGTCGGCCGCGAGCGCCACGACCGTCTCCCCGTCCTCCTCGTCCCGCGTCGCCAGAGGGGTGACGCGCAGGGAGAGACCGCTGTAGTCGTCCGCGGAGAAGCGGAACCTCTCCGGGTCGCCGACCCGCACGGACTTCTCGCGCACCTTCGCCGTGACGGCGGGCAGCTCACCGAGGCTCATGGGCCCCGGCGGTGTCGGCGCTGCCGCGACCAGCAGCAGGCACAGCGGGGCCGCGACCAGGTGCCGGCGCCTCACCGTCGCACCACCGGCACGCGCGCGACCGACCCCCAGGACGGGTCGACGACGAGGTCCAGGGTCTGCACCTGGTCGCCGGGCGCGGCGAACCACGCCTGGTAGACGACCGGCTCGCCCACGACCGTCTCCGCATCCAGGATCGCGGTGTGCCGCGGCTCGGACGGCGCCCCGAGCACGTCGTACGTCGTGAGCGTGCGGACGTCGCTCAGGACCGGGGTGCGGTCGAGCAGCTGGTCGACGCGGATCGGCCGGTGGTCGAGCGCCTCGTCGCCGCCGAGCGGCGTCAGCGTCAGCCGCAGCTCCATCGCGTCGCCCTCGACGTGCAGCGGGTGCACGGCGACACGCACCTCGCCGTCGTACCGGCGACCCTGGGGCGCCGTGAACTCCACGACGGGGTCCCCCACGTCCGCGGGGGTACCGCCCGTGCACCCGGCGAGCAGCAGCAGGGCACCCAGCCCCGCGCCCCGCACGACACTCCGCCTCACGCACGCACCTTTCGCCGGGATCGCGGCGGTCACGCTACACGCCGACCCCCGCGGCCGACGGACCCGTCACCCGGCCGGGCGACGGCGCCACCCGATCAGGGGTGGACCACCGCCCCCTCGAGCCCGGTGGTGACGAGCGCGCCCACGCACAGCGCGGCGACGAGCATGACGAGCGGGAACGGCGCGCGGCTGCGCGGCCGCACCACGGCGACCACGCCCGCCACGCACGCCACCGCCACCGCGAGCACGCCCACGACGACGGTCGCGCCGCGGGGTGGCCCGGGCGGACCGACGACCGCCACACCGACGGCCACCGCGAGGGTCGCCGGTGCCAGGACGGCGGTCGCGCGGCGCCCCATCCGGTGCGGCAGCCCGCTCACCCCGGTGGCGGCGTCGTCGTCCAGGTCCGGCAGGACGTTGGCCAGGTGCGCACCGATGCCCAGCAGCGCGCCGACCGCCACCAGCCAGCCCGCCGGCCGTGCGTCGCCGGGCAGCGTGAGCACGACGAACGCGGGCAGGGCACCGAAGGCCACCGCGTAGGGCAGCCACGAGGCGACGGTCGACTTGAGCCCCAGGTTGTAGGCCCAGCCCATCGCGACGACCACCAGGTGCGCGACGACGGCCGCGGCGCCGGCCGGCACGGACAGCGCGACGCTCGCCGCGACGGCGACGAACGCGGCGGTCCGCAGCCCGCTCGCGGTCACACCACCGGACACGACCGGCTTGTCCGCACGGCCCACGGCGACGTCCCGCGCGGCGTCCAGCCAGTCGTTCGACCAGCCGATCGACAGCTGGCCCGCCAGGACGGTGCCGAGCACCAGCAGCACCGTGCCGGCGGGCGCACCCACGGCGACGGCGAGCGCCGTGCACAGTGCCGTGACGACGACCGTCGGGCCGAGGTGGGACGCGAGCAGCAGGGCGGTGAGACGGCGCCCGGCGCGCGGCCGTCCCGCGGCACGGCCGGGGTCGGTCGAGGTGTCGGGCACGGGGCGACGGTAGCCTCCCCGCGCCGTCGGCCGGAGGGCGTGGCACGATTCCGGACATGTCGCGTGTCGTGGCCGTCGCCCCCGCTCTGCCGGGACCGGCGCACGACCAGGGCACGATCAGCGAGATCGTCGCCCCGCTGGTCACGGGCTCGGACGCGGCCGCCGCCCGCCTGCTGCGGCGCGTGCACGCGGCGAGCGGCGTCGCGACGCGGCACCTGGCGCTGGCCCCGGAGGAGTACGCCGGGATCCGCGACTTCGGCCACGCGAACGACCTGTACCTGCGTGTCGGCACCGACCTCGCCGAGCGTGCGGCCGCCGACGCGCTCGCCCGCGCGGGCGTCGCCGCGCACGAGGTCGACCTCATCCTGTTCACGTCCGTGACGGGTATCGGCGCGCCGTCCGTGGACGTGTCGCTCGTCCGGCGGCTCGGCATGCGGACCGACGTCCGCCGGATGCCGTCGTTCGGCTGGGGCTGCGGCGGCGGCGCCGCGGGCCTCGCCCGCGTCCACGACTACCTCGCGGGCCACCCGCACGACACCGCGCTGCTCGTGTGCCTCGAGCTGTGCTCCCTGACGCTGCAGCACGGCGACCGCGGCCCCGCGTCGCTCGTCGCGAGCGGCCTGTTCGGCGACGGCGCAGCCGCCGCCGTGGTCGTCGGCGAGGCGCACCCCGCCGCCCCGACGGCCGCCGGACCGCAGGTCGTGGCGACCCGCAGCCGCCTGTACGCCGGCACGGAGGGTGCGCTCGGCTGGCAGATCGGGTCGTCGGGATTCCGCATCGTGCTGTCGTCCGCGCTGCCGGACGTCATCCGCACGGAGGTCGGCGCGGACGTGGAGGGCCTGCTCGCGGCCCACGGCCTGAAGGTCGACGACGTGACGCGCTGGGTCGTGCACGCGGGCGGGCCGCGCATCCTCGACGCGGTGGGCGACGCGCTGGGCCTGGCGCCCGAGGCGCTCGACGCCAGCCGCGCGTCCCTGGCCGCGGTCGGCAACCTGTCGTCCGCGTCGGTGCTGGACGTGCTCGACCGCACGCTGCGCGACGGCGCCCCGCCCGGGTCGGCGGGTGTGCTGGTGTCGTTCGGTCCCGGTGTGAGTGCCGAGACGGTGCTCCTGCGATGGTCCTCGACGGAAGGCTGACGACGTGCTCACCCTCTACTTCGTGGTCGTCGGCCTGACGGCCGTGGAACGTCTCCTCGAGCTCGTGGTCTCGCAGCGCAACGCGCGGTGGTCGATCGAGCGCGGCGGCGTCGAGAGCGGGCTGGGACACTTCCCGGCGATGGTCGCCCTGCACACGGCGCTGCTCGTCGCGTGCGTGGTCGAGGTGCTCGTGGCCGACCGGCCGTTCCTGCCGTGGCTCGGCTGGCCGGCCCTCGCGCTGGTCGTCGCCAGCCAGGCGCTGCGCTGGTGGTGCATCGCGACGCTCGGGCCGCGCTGGAACACCCGCGTCATCGTGGTCCCGGGCCTGTCCCTGGTGGACCGCGGCCCGTACCGCTGGTTCCGGCACCCCAACTACGTGGCGGTCGTCGTCGAGGGCATCGCGTTGCCGCTCGTCCACACCGCATGGGTCACGGCCCTGGTGTTCACGGTGCTCAACGCCGTCCTCCTGCTGCGCTTCCGCATCCCGGCGGAGGAGCGCGCGCTGCAGGCGGCGACCGTGACCGCCTGACACGTGGCCGACACCGACGTCCTCGTCGTCGGCGGCGGCCCGGTGGGGCTGGCGGCGGCGATCGAGGCGCGGCGCCACGGGCTCGACGTCGTCGTCGTCGAGCCCCGCCCGGGGACCGTCGACAAGGCGTGCGGCGAGGGCCTCATGCCCGGTGCGATGGCGCTGCTGCGGGAGTGGGACGTCGACCCCGCGGGGCACCCGATCACCGGCATCAGCTACCGCTCCCCCGCCGGGCACGTCGACCACCGGTTCCGCGGCACGGCCGGGCGCGGCGTGCGTCGCACGACGTTGCACGACGCCCTGCGCGAGCGCGCTGCCGACCTGGGTGCGGTGACGGTCGCGCGGCGCGTGGAGGACGTCCGCACCGTGCCCGGGGGCGTCGTCGCCGGCGGCGTCTCGGCGCGGTACCTGCTCGCGTGCGACGGCCTGCACTCGACGGTGCGGCGGCGCCTCGGCCTGGAGGCGCCGGCGACGGCACGCCCCGGCCGCCGCCGGTACGGGCTGCGTCGGCACTACCGGCTCGCGCCGTGGACCGACCTGGTGGAGGTGCACTGGTCGCCCGTGGCGGAGGCGTACGTGACGCCCGTGGCGCCGGACCTCGTCGGGGTGGCGCTGCTGGGGCCGCGCGGGGCGGACCTGACCGCGGCGCTCGCCGCGCTGCCCGAGCTCGCCGAGCGGCTCGACGGTGCGACCGCCGGCCCCGTCCGGGGGGCGGGCCCGCTGCGGCAGCGCAGCACGCGCCGCACGGCCGGACCGGTCCGGCTGGTCGGCGACGCGTCGGGCTACGTCGACGCCCTCACCGGCGAGGGCCTGCGCGTGGGGTTCGCGCAGGCGCGCGCGGCCGTCGCGACGCTGGACGACCCCGCGGGGTACGAGCGCGCCTGGTGGGCGGCGACCCGTGACTACCGGGTGCTGACGTCGGGCCTGGTCGCGTGGGCGTCGTCGCCGCTGCGCGGGGCGCTCGTGCCGACGGCGCGGCGCCTGCCCGGCGTCTTCGGGGCCGTCGTCGAGCGGTTGGCACGCTGACCCGGCGCGCGGGCGGGTCGGCGAGGGTCAGGCCAGGTCCGGCTCCGGGTCCATGTCGAACGCCGGCAGCCCGTCGATGCTGGTGCGGTTCTTCAGCCGGCGGTACGCCGCGCGCCCGTCGGCGCCCTTGCGGGCCATGTACGGCGGCAGCAGGTCGCGCTCGCCCCGGTAGTCCATGAGGGGCACGCCGTACCCGCACGAGTCGGAGACGCGGTCGACGTCCACCACGACGACGGCGCGCACCCCGCGCGACTCGTCCAGCCCGCCGTCGAACCGCGCGAGCAGGTCGTCGAACCCCTCGTCGTACAGCGTGACGAACCGGCCGCGGCCGTGCAGCCGCACGATGTCCGGCGGGCCGTCGAACGCGCAGAACATCAGCGTGATGCGGCCGTTCTGGCGCAGGTGCGCGATGGTCTCCGACCCCGAAGCGGTGAGGTCGAGGTACGCGACCGTGCGGTCGTCGAGCACCGCGAACGTGCCGCCGACGCCCTTGGGCGACACGTTGACGTGCCCGTCGGGCCCGCTCGGCGCGGTCGCGACGAAGAACACGTGCTGCGCCAGCAGCCAGGCGCGCATCCGGTCGGTGATCTGCTCGTGCACCTGTGCCATCGGGTCACTCTGCCCGAGATCGCCCGGTGCGCGCCGGTGCGTCCCGGGGGCCGGACGCGCTCACTCGCGTGTGACGGGGACGTCCGCGATCACCGGCAGGGCGGGGTCGAGGACGACGTCCACGGTCCCCTCCTCCGCGAGCAGGCGCGGGAAGGTGACGACGAACCGGTGGACGGAGGAGATGTCGGAGCTGACGACGTCCCCCTCGCCCTCCCACTCGATGACGCCCCACACGAGGGTCAGCGCGGGGTACTGGAGGAGCCCGGCGCGGTCGACGAGGGTCACGTCCCACGACGTCTGGTCGAGCGCACCGAACAGCCCCGGCCTGTCGATCGCGGCGACGCCCGGACCCGCGAGCTCGACGAGGAGCGACAGCTCGGTGACGGCCCCCCGCACGCGGACGTCCTCGACGCCCACGACCAGGTCGAGCCCCGGGTACCCCGGAGCGGGGACCCGGGTCTGCGCGACGGCCGTCGCCTCGGCGGCCGGCCCCCGGACAGCGGGGGTGGTGCCGGTGCGTGACGGCGCGGGGACCAGCGGGGTGGGCGTGGCGAGCGCGGTGGGGCTCGGGGCCGCTGCCACGGCGTCGTACCGCAGCTCGACCCGGCGGTTCTGCGCGCGGTCCTCGGCGACGTCGTCGCCGCTCTCCTCCACCTTGAGCCGGGTCTCGCCGTACCCCGTCGCGGTGACGGCCAGGTCCGGGCGCGCGGTGCGCACCACGTCGGCGACCGCGGTGGCCCGCCGGTCCGAGAGGTCCTGGTTGTGCGCGTCGGACGCGACGGAGTCGGTGTGACCCTCGACCGCGAGCGCCGCCCCGTCCGGCACGTCCGCGAGCAGGGCGGCGATCTCGTCGGTCGCGCTCGGCGGGACGGTGGCGTCGTCGACGGCGAAGAGGATGTCGGTGGCGAGCGTGACGACGGTCTGCTCGCCCTGCGTCTCGGTCCCGGCGAGGGGGCGGATCCGCGCGTCCTCGGAGAAGTCCAGGACCGCCTTGTCCAGGCTCTCGTCCGAGAGCCGGACGACGGCCCGCTCGAGCGCGTCCTGCGTCACGGCGGGGAAGTCGTCGACGGTGAGCACCGGCGCCGACGCCGGGGTGGCGGCGGTGAGCAGCACCGCGACGACGGGCACCACGAGACCCGCGCGGCGCACGCTCATCCTCGCGTCACCGGGAGGTCGGTGACCGTCGGCCACGACGGGTGCAGGACGAGGTCGAGCACGTCGACGTCCTCGTCGGGGGCCGGGAACCACGCCTGGTAGAGCACCGGCTGGTCGACGACGGTCTGGGCGGCCACGGGGTCCGTCTCCATCGTGTCGTTCGGGATCCCGATCACCTTGTACTGGGTGAGCCGCTCGATGTCGCTGAGCACGGGCGAGCCGTCGAGCATGGCGAAGACCGAGATCCTGTCGTCGTCGGCCTCGTCGTCACCGCCCAGGGGCGTGAGGGTGACCCGCAGCTCCATCGTGCGTCCCTCCACCGTCAAGGGCTGCACGGCGACGCGGACGTCGCCCCCGTAGCTGTACGTGCCGGGTGCGGTGAACTCGACGACCGCCTCGCCGTCACCGACCGACACCAGGCCCGCGGTCGACCCGGTGGGGCCCGCCGTCGGAGCCGGGGCGTCGTCCCCGGTGCACCCCGCCAGGGCCACGGCCGCGACGAGCGCCGCCCCGACCAGCACCCCGCGGGGCCCACCTGCGCTCTTCGTCCCGTTTCGCACGGGTCGTGACGGTAGCAGGTCGGCTACCGGGCGCCCGCACCGGTCACCCGGACGCAGCAGCGCGACGCAGGACGACGCCCTCCCACGGCGCCAGCCGCACGCGGCCGTCTCGGGGCACGGCCGGCTCGGCGACGTTCCCCAGCACCACCTCGGCGCCGTCCCAGAGCCCGTCGACGTCCACCGTCTGCTCCTCGCCCGTGAAGTTCCCCAGGACGAGCAGGGCGTCCCCGTCGAGCGCGCGCGTGAACGCGTACACGTGCGGGTGGTCCGGGAGCAGCATCGTGAAGTCGCCGAGCCGGACCGTCGCGTCCTCGTGCCGCAGCGCGATCAGCCGGCGGTAGTGGTGGAAGACCGACGAGGGGTCGGCGCGCTCCGCCTCGGCGTTGACGTGCCGGTGGTTCGGGTTGACGGGCAGCCACGGCTCCCCGGTCGTGAAGCCGGCCTGCGGCGACGCGTCCCACTGGACCGGGGTGCGCGCGTTGTCGCGGCTCATCGCCGCCAGCCCGGCCAGCAGCTGGTCGTCGCTCGCGCTGCCCAGCTCGCGGGCCTCCTGCACGTACCGGAGCGCCTCGATGTCCCGGTAGTCGTCGAGCGAGGTGAGGTGCGCGTTCGTCATCCCGAGCTCCTCGCCCTGGTAGACGTACGGCGTGCCGCGGTGCAGGTGCAGCACGGTGGCCAGCATCGTCGCCGACTCGCGGCGGTACGCGTCGTCGTCGCCGAACCGCGACACGATCCGCGGCTGGTCGTGGTTGTCCCAGTACAGGGCGTTCCAGCCGACGTCGGCGAGCCCCGCCTGCCAACGCCCCAGCACGGCCTTGAGGTCGCGCAGGTCCAGCGGCCGGGGGTCGAACTTGCCGCCGGGCCCGTGGTCCAGCCCGACGTGCTCGAACGTGAACACCATGTCGAGCTCGCGCCGCGCGGGGTCGGTGAACAGGGCGCCGTCGTGCACCGTGGCCCCCGGCGTCTCCCCCACCAGCAGCAGGCCGTCACGACGTCCGTCGAAGACCTCGTGGTGCATCTCCTGCAGGTACTCGTGGAGACGCGGACCGTGCATGTACTGGCCGGACCCGTCGCCGAGCGCCCCGGTCGTGGCCGGCCCGTCGGCCAGGGTGCCGTCCTCGTCCACCACCTTGGAGATGAGGTTGATGACGTCCATGCGGAAGCCGTCGACCCCCCGGTCCAGCCACCAGCGCATCATCGCGTAGACCGCCTGGCGGACCTGCGGGTTCTCCCAGTTGAGGTCGGGCTGCTTGCGGCTGAACAGGTGGAGGTAGTACTCGCCCGTCGCCTCGTCGTACTCCCAGGTGGGTCCGGAGAAGAACGAGCCCCAGTTGGTCGGCTCGGCTCCGGGCGTGCCCGGCTGCATGCCGGGACGGGCCGGACGCCACCAGTACCAGTCGCGCCTGGGGTTGTCGGTGGACGACCGCGACTCCACGAACCACGGGTGCTCGTCGCTCGTGTGGTTGACCACCAGGTCCATGACGACCTTGATGCCCCGGGCGTGCAGGGCCGCGACCACCTCGTCGAGGTCCTCCAGCGTGCCGAACAGGGGGTCGACGTCCTGGTAGTCGCTGATGTCGTAGCCGTTGTCGTCCTGCGGGCTGCGGTAGACCGGCGAGAACCACACGACGTCGACGCCCAGCTCGGCCAGGTGGTCGACGCGCTGCAGCACGCCCCGCAGGTCGCCGATGCCGTCACCGTCCGAGTCCTGGAAGGACCGCGGGTAGATCTGGTAGACCACGGCGCCGGTCCACCAGGGGGCGTCGTCGACGGTGAAGGTCATGGGTGCCGCTCTCCTTCGCTGGGGGTCCCTCCGACCGTCGCACGGATCGCGCGACCCCGCCGCGTGTGACGCCCGTCCGGCGGACCGTGCAGTGCACGGTGCAGCCCGCACGTCTCACCGGGACCTCCGACCCATCGACTATTGACGAAGTGTCAATAGTGTGGAGGCATGACGAAGGACAACCGCCGCAGCGTCAAGCCGCCCGCGGTCCGGCACGAGGAGATCGTGCGCGCCGCACGTGCCCTGTTCGCCGAGCAGGGCGTGCGCGCGACGACCTTCCAGCAGGTCGCCGACCGCGTCGGCGTCACGCGCGGCCTCGTCTACCACTACGTCGGCGACATGGACACGCTCGTCGAGCAGGTCGTGGACGCGTCCATCGCCGACTTCGCGGCCGACGTGCGCCGGTGGGACGCCGCCCGGCGCCCCGGCGACATCGACGGGGCCGTCCTCGGAGCCATCGCCCTCGTGCGGCGCCACGTGCGCCCCGAGGGCACACCCGCGGCGCCCCGGTTCGACGACGTCGCGACGTCCCAGCAGTACCTCGACCGCGCGATCGAGGCGGTGGTCGACACCCTCGAGGAGACCACCATCCCCGCCTACGCGGCCCGGCACGCCATCGAGATCGCGCACGTGCGCGAGACGTTCGTCGTCCTCGTGCACGGGCTCGTGGCGCTGGTCCGCTCCCAGCCGGGAACACCGGACGACGTGCTCGCCACGATCGTGCGGCAGACGCTGCGGCTGGCCACCCCCGACCCTGCCGCCGGCTGACGACAGGGCCTCGACCGAGGAGAGACATGTTCCTGTTCGAGAACATCACGCCCCTGTCGGCACTGATGTTCGTCGTCGTGCTGGCCGCGCTCATCGGCCTCAACGAGATCTCGCGGCGCAGCAGGACCGCGGGCATCGCACTGTTCGTCGTCGTGCCCCTGCTGCTCACGGTCTTCGTGTGGCCCCACACCGCCGGGGCGGGCTCGTCGACCGGCACCTGGTTCCACTGGGTCAAGGTCTACTCGGCGCTGGCCGGGTGCCTCGGCTTCATGGCCATCCGCTACGTGCCGCGCCTCGCGGCCAACCGGTGGGTCCTGCTGTTCCCGCCGGTGATCCTGTCGATCAACATCCTCGAGGCCGTCATCCGCGACTTCCAGGTCGCGGGCATGGAGCAGGGCGTCGTCGACGGCGTCATGATGGTCCCGGGCCCGTGGAACGTGATGAACGGCATCGCCGGCATCCTCAACATCGTCACCATCTGCGGCTGGGTCGGCATCTACGTGAGCCGTGACACGACGCGGGACATGATCTGGCCCGACATGCTGTGGTTCTGGATCGTGGCGTACGACCTGTGGAACTTCGCCTACGTCTACAACTGCGTCGGCGACCACGCCTTCTACGCGGGCCTCGCGCTCCTGCTGTCCTGCACCATCCCGGCGTTCTGGCTGCGTCGTGGCGCGTGGCTGCAGCACCGCGCCCACACCCTGGCGTTCTGGATGATGTTCACGATGGCCGTCCCGGCCTTCGTCTCCGACTCCCCGTTCGCGGTCCAGTCGTCGCACAGCCCGGCGGCCCTCATGACGGTCTCCGTGCTGTCGCTCGTGGCCAACGTCGCGGTGTTCGTCTACCAGGTGCACCGCGTGCGGACCCGCCGGCTCGACCCGCTGCGGGACGAGCTGTGGACCGACCTGCCCGCCTACCGGCGCGTGGTGGACTCCATCCCCGGCCACCGCGCGGCGCTCCCCGGCGCCGGCACCCCGGTCCGCACCCCGGAGCCCGTCGGCACCGTCTGACACGGCTCCCCCTCGACGCCGGGCCCCCTGTCCCCCAGGGCCCGGCGTCGCCGCGTCCGCGGACGGGTCAGCCCAGCACGGCGCCCCTCGACGCGGACTGCACCAGCTTCTGGTACTTGCCCAGCACGCCGCGGGTGTACCGCGGCGCCAGGGGCCGCCAGCCCTCCCGACGGGCCGCCAGCTCGGCGTCGTCGACCAGCAGGTCGAGCGTCGCGTGCGCGACGTCGAGACGGACCCGGTCGCCGTCGCGCACGAACGCGATCGGGCCGGCGTCGACCGCCTCGGGCGCGATGTGCCCGACGCACAGCCCGGTCGTCCCGCCGGAGAACCGCCCGTCGGTCACCAGCAGCACGTCCTTGCCCAGCCCCGCGCCCTTGATGGCGCCGGTGATCGCGAGCATCTCGCGCATCCCCGGCCCGCCCTTCGGCCCCTCGTAGCGGATGACGACGACGTCCCCCGCCTGGATCGTGCCGTCCTCGAGCGCGTCGAGCGCCGCGCGCTCACGCTCAAACACGCGCGCCGTGCCCTCGAACACGTCCGAGTCGAAGCCGGCGGACTTCACGACGGCCCCCTCCGGGGCGAGCGAGCCGGAGAGGATCGTGATGCCCCCGGTGCGGTGGATCGGGTCGTCGAGCGCCCGCAGGATCTTCCCGTCCGGGTCCGGCGGCGCGATGTCGGCGAGGTTCTCCGCCACCGTGCGCCCCGTGACGGTGAGGCAGTCGCCGTGCAGCAGGCCCGCGTCGAGCAGGGCCTTCATGATCACCGGCACCCCACCCACGCGGTCCACGTCGTTCATGACGTACCGGCCGAAGGGCTTGAGGTCACCGAGGTGCGGGACCTTCGCGGCGACGCGGCTGAAGTCGTCGAGCGTGAGGTCGACCTCGGCCTCGTGCGCGATCGCCAGCAGGTGGAGCACCGCGTTGGTCGAGCCACCGAACGCCATGACCACGGCGATGGCGTTCTCGAACGCCTCCTTCGTCATGATGTCGCGGGCCGTGATCCCGCGGCGCAGGAGCTCCACGACCGCCTCGCCCGAGCGGTGCGCGAACTGGTCGCGGCGCCGGTCGGCCGACGGCGGCGCGGCGGACCCGGGCACCGACATCCCGATCGCCTCGGCCACCGACGCCATCGTGTTGGCCGTGTACATCCCGCCGCAGGCGCCCTCGCCCGGGCAGATGGCCCGCTCGATGCGGTCGACGTCCTCCCGGCTCATGAGCCCCCGGGCGCACGCGCCGACGGCCTCGAACGCGTCGATGATCGTCACGTCCTTCTCGGTGCCGTCCGACAGCCTCACCCAGCCCGGCATGATCGAGCCGGCGTAGAGGAAGACGCTCGCCAGGTCCAGGCGCGCCGCGGCCATGAGCATGCCTGGCAGCGACTTGTCGCACCCCGCCAGCAGCACCGACCCGTCGAGGCGTTCGGCCATCATCACCGTCTCGACGCTGTCGGCGATGATGTCGCGGCTCACCAGGGAGTAGTGCATGCCCTCGTGGCCCATCGAGATGCCGTCGGACACCGAGATGGTCCCGAACTCCAGCGGGTACCCGCCCGCGGCGTGCACCCCGCTCTTGACGGCCTTCGCCAGCCGGTCGAGGGACAGGTTGCACGGCGTGATCTCGTTCCACGAGCTCGCGACGCCGATCTGCGGCTTGACCCAGTCCTCGTCGCCCATGCCGACGGCGCGCAGCATGCCGCGCGCGGCGGTCGCCTCCAGCCCGTCGGTGACCTGCCACGACCGTGGCTTGAGATCGCTGCCGGGGCCCCGCTCCGCGTGCGTGCTCGTCATGCGGCGACGATAGTTCCGCGGCCCCGCGCCCGCCCCCGCAGCACGCCACGCCCTCTCGGGCGGTGCGGACCGGCCCGCGGGGCCGGTGGCAGGATGCTCGCGTGATGACGCACCTCCTCCCCCGCCGCCGCACCCGCCGGGTCGCCGTGCCGCTGCTGGTCGCGGCCCTGCTGGCCGGGTGCAGCACGGACGGGACCGACGCCCCGCCGACCGCCGCACCCACCACCGGCTCCGAGCCGACGGCGTCCGCCACCGCGGCACCGCCGGCGGCCGCGCCGCAGGCACCGGCCGGCGACGAGGGACCCGAGGACTCGTTCCGCACGTGGCTCGCCGCGAGCCGCGCGCCCGACGTCGCCACCGCGTGCGCCTACATGACGCCCGAGCTCGCCCAGCGGATGGTCGACGAGATCACGGCGCGGGGGTTCCCGGGCATCACGGACTGCGCGACGCTCATCGAGATGACGGCCGGCCTGTACGCCGCGGTCGGGCAGTCGTCGGAGACGCAGGTCGAGCTGCTCGAGCAGACCGCCGACAGCGCACGGCTGCACGTGGTCTACACCGAGGGCAGCAGCTGCGGGAGCATCGTGCTGCAGCCCGGCGACGGGCACTGGGTGCTGACCGAGCGCTCCGCGGAGGAGTGCTGAGACGTCGGCCCGCGCCCGGCCTCAGCGCCGCCGCAGCCGGCTGACGTCCCGCACGGCACCGCGGTCCGCGCTCGTCGCCATCGCCGCGTACGCCTGCAGCGCCGGCGACACGTACCGGTCACGGTCGAGCGGCTGCCACGGGTTCTCGCGCGCCTCCATCTTGGCGCGGCGCTCGGCGAGCACCTCGTCGGGGACGTTGACGCGGATGAGCCGGGTCTCGACGTCGATCTCGATCTCGTCGCCGTCCTCGATCAGCCCGATCGTGCCGCCGGCGGCCGCCTCGGGGCTGATGTGGCCCACCGAGATGCCGGACGACCCGCCGGAGAACCGGCCGTCGGTGATGAGCGCGCAGACCTTGCCCAGGCCGCGGCCCTTGATGAAGGACGTCGGGTAGAGCATCTCCTGCATGCCGGGACCGCCCGCGGGGCCCTCGTAGCGGACGACGACGACGTGCCCCGGCTGGACCTCCTTGCGCAGGATCTTGTCGACGGCCTCGTCCTGCGACTCGCACACGAGCGCCTTGCCCACGAAGTGGAAGACGTCAGGGTCGATTCCCGCGGTCTTGAGGATCGCGCCGTCCTCGGCGAGGTTGCCGCGGAGCACCGCGAGCCCGCCCTCGACCGTGTAGGCGTGCGCGACGTCGCGGATGCACCCGTTCGCCGCGTCCGTGTCGAGGGACTCCCACACGTTCGACGTCGAGAAGGCCTGCGTGGTGCGCACACCGCCCGGGGCCGCGAGGAACAGGTCCTTCGCCCGCTGGGTGGCCTTGCCGCCGCGCACGTCCCAGTCGTCCAGCCACGCGCGCAGCGTGGGCGTGTGGACGCTCGTGACGTCGTGGTCCAGCAGCCCGCCGCGGTCCAGCTCACCCAGCAGCGCGGGGATGCCGCCCGCACGGTGGACGTCCTCCATGTGGAAGTCGGGGTGGTTGGGCGCGACCTTCGACAAGCACGGGACGCGCCGGCTGATCGCGTCGATCTCGTCCAGCGTGAACTCGACCTCGGCCTCCTGCGCCGCGGCGAGGATGTGCAGCACCGTGTTGGTCGAGCCGCCCATGGCGACGTCGAGCGTCATCGCGTTGGTGAACGCCGCCTTGGTCGCGATCGAGCGCGGGGCCGCGGTGTCGTCCTCCTCGTCGTAGTACCGACGGGCGAGGTCGACGATCGTGCGGCCCGCCTCGAGGAACAGCTCGCGGCGCGCGGTGTGGGTGGCCAGCGTCGAGCCGTTGCCCGGCAGCGACAGGCCGAGGGCCTCGGTGAGGCAGTTCATCGAGTTGGCCGTGAACATGCCGGAGCACGAGCCGCACGTGGGGCACGCGTTCTCCTCCACGCTGGCCAGCGCGGCGTCCGAGACGTTGTCGTCCGCCGAGTAGTTGATCGCGTTGACCAGGTTCAGCGGCGTGCGCGCGACGCCGTCCGCGACGACCGCCTTGCCGGCCTCCATCGGCCCGCCGGACACGAACACCACGGGGATGTTCAGCCGCAGCGCGGCGTTGAGCATGCCGGGGGTGATCTTGTCGCAGTTGGAGATGCAGACCAGGGCGTCGGCGCAGTGCGCGTTGACCATGTACTCGACCGAGTCGGCGATGAGGTCGCGGCTGGGCAGCGAGTAGAGCATGCCGCCGTGGCCCATCGCGATGCCGTCGTCGACCGCGATCGTGTTGAACTCCTTGGACACACCGCCGGCCTCGCGGACGGCCGAGGCGACGAGGTCGCCCATGTCCTTGAGGTGCACGTGCCCGGGGACGAACTGCGTGTACGAGTTCGCGATCGCGATGATCGGCTTGCCGAAGTCCTCCGAGCCCATGCCCGTCGCACGCCACAGGGCGCGTGCACCGGCCATGTTGCGACCGTGGGTCGAGGTACGAGAGCGCAGCGGACGGCTCATCGCGAGGGTCTCCTTCGGCGGGGTCACGGCCACCCCACGGTGGCCGTGACACCACGGTACGTCGGCCGGACGCGCACACGTGCCGCGCGTCCGCTGGGTGATCCGTCCGCGCAGGTCCGGCGGGGTGCCGACCTGCGCGTCACAGGACGGTGACGCCGCTCCAGCGCGGGTCGTCGGGCGTCACCGCGTAGGTCCCGCCCGTCAGCTCGACGGTCGTCCCGACCTCCCGCTCCGCGCAGGACGGACCGACCCACACCTGCAGCTCGCCGGGCTCCACGACGCGCCGGCCCGAGCGGTCGGTGAACGCGAGCCGGGCGGCGGGCACCGCGAGCTCGACCTCCGCGCTCTGCCCGGCGGCCAGCTCGATGCGGTGGTAGCCGAGCAGCTGTGCGACCGGCCGGGTCACGCTGGCGACCACGTCCCGGCCGTACACCTGCACGACGTCGGCGCCGGCCCGCCCACCGGTGTTGGTGACCGTGACGGTGACCGTCAGGCCGCTGCTCGTGGACGCGCCGCCGGCCACCCGCAGGTTCGTGCGCGTGAACGACGTGTACGACAGCCCGTGGCCGAACGGCAGCGCCGGCACGGTGCTGAGGTTGGTGACGTCGCCGTCGCCCCCCAGCGCCGGGTGCAGGTAGCTGTAGGGCTGGGCGCCCGCCGAGCGCGGCATGCTGACCGGCAGCCGGCCCGACGGGTTGACGCGCCCGGTCAGGACGCCGGCGACCGCCGGGCCGCCCTCCTCACCGGGGAAGAACGCCTGGACCACCGCGGCGCAGCGCGCCAGCGCCCAGTCCACCGCGTACGGCCGACCGGTGAGCAGGACGAGGACCACCGGCGTCCCCGTGGCCAGGACGGCCTCGACGAGCGCCCGCTGCACGCCGGGCAGCTCGAGGTCGTCGCGGTCGCAGCCCTCCCCCACCGTGCCGCGGCCGAACAGGGCCGCGTGGTCGCCCACGACCAGCACCGCCACGTCGGCGGCGCTCGCGGCGGCGGCGGCCGCGTCGATGCCCGAGCGGTCGTCGTCGTCCACGGCACAGCCCTGCGTGAACGTGACCTCCCCACCGTGCTCGCGCCGCAGCGCCTCGAGCACCGTCGGCGTCTCGATGCCGACCGGTGTCCCGGGGTGGTGCGCGAGGACGTGGTTGAGGAACGAGTAGCAGCCGAACAGCGCCGCGACGCGGTCGGCGTTGGGCCCGATGACCGCCACGCGCGCGTCGGGCGCGAGCGGCAGCGTGCCGTCGTTGCCGAGCAGCACGAGCGAGCGCTCGGCCAGCAGCGCGGCGACCTCGCGGTGCGCGGGTGAGTCGAGGTCCACGTCCGTGGGGGGCTCGTCCTCGAAGGTCTCGTCGAGCAGGCCGAGCTCCTCCTTCTGCGCGAGGGCGCGCAGCACGGCCCGGTCGACGAGCGCCTCGTCCACCGTGCCGGCCCGGACGGCCGCGGCCAGCGGGCCGAGGTACGCGTCGCCCGTGGGCAGCTCGATGTCCACGCCGGCGGTGAGCGCCTGCACGGCCGCGTCGCCCAGGTCACGGGCGGTGTGGTGCAGCAGCTGCAGGAACGCCACGCCGAAGTAGTCGGCCACGACGGTCCCGTCGAAGCCCCAGCGGTCGCGCAGCAGCCCCGTGAGCAGGGTGGGGTCGGCCGCGACCGGGACGCCGTCGATCTCGTTGTACGACGACATGACCGAGCGCACGCCGCCGTCACGCACCGCCATCTCGAACGGCACCAGCAGCACGTCCGCGACCTCGCGGGCGCCGGCGTGCACGGGCGCGAAGTTGCGCCCCGCCCGCGACGCGGAGTACCCGACGAAGTGCTTGAGGGTGGCGTGCACCCCCGTCGACTGCAGGCCCCGCACGTACGACGTGCCCAGCGTGCCGACCAGGTAGGGGTCCTCGGCGATGCACTCGTCGACCCGCCCCCAGCGCGGGTCGCGGATCACGTCGAGGACCGGCGCAAGGCCCTGGTGGATACCCAGGGTCCGCATCGAGCCGCCGATGAGCTCGCCCATGCGGGTCACGAGGTCCGGGTCGAACGACGCACCCCAGGCCAGGGGCGTCGGGAAGGTGGCCGCGCCCCAGGCCGACAGGCCGGTGAGGCACTCCTCGTGCACGAGTGCGGGGATGCCCAGGCGGGTGCCGGTGACGAACCAGCGCTGCTTGTCCCACAGCCAGCGTGCGCGCTCGGCCGCGTCGACCGGGCGGGTGCCGTAGACGCGGGTCAGGTGGCCCAGCCCGTCCCGGGTGACGTCGTCGAGGCCGCGCGCCTCCTCGAACTCACCCTGGAGCGGGGCCACGGCCTCGCCCTCGCTCTTCTCCCAGAAGCCGACGATCTGGGCGAGCTTCTCGTCCAGCGTCATGCGGGACAGCAGGTCACGCACCCGGTCCGACACGCGCGGGCCTGCGGACAACTCGAGCTCCGTCACTGGACCGTCTCCTCGGGAGTGCGCGACCGCCACGATGCGGGCACGGGGCGCTCGGGGCCCGGCGCGCACGCGGTGCGGACCGGGCCCCGAGCGACCAGGGTGGGAAGTCAGGGGAAGGGGCTCAGCCCTTCACGGCCCCCTGCAGACCGCTGACGATGCGCTTCTGCATCGACAGGAAGAACACCAGCGCCGGGATGATGGCGAGCGACGTGAACGCCAGGACACCCGCGGTGTCGGCCGAGTACTGCGTCGAGAAGTCCGCCACACCGAGCGGCAGCGTCTTGAGCTCGGGCCGGTTGAGGAACAGCAGCGGGAGCAGGTAGCCGTTCCACGACCCGACGAAGGCCAGCACGCCGACCGTCACCATGCCCGGGCCGGACAGCGGCACCAGGATCCGCCAGAAGAACCCGATGCGCGACGCGCCGTCGAGCATCGCCGCCTCCTCGAGCTCGTTGGGCAGCGACATGAGGAACGGCCGCAGGATGACGATCGTCATCGGCAGCGCGAACGCCGCCTGCGGCAGCGCCACACCCCAGTACGTGTTGGTCAGGTTCAGGTCACGCACCATGAGGAACAGCGGGATGATCGCCACCGTCAACGGGAACAGCAGACCGAGCACGAACACGTTGAACAGCGCCTGCCGGCCCTTGAACCGGTACCGCGCCAGCGGGTACGCGGCCATGACGCCGGCGACCACCACGAGCACCGTCGTGATGACGGCGATGATCACCGAGTTCAGCGCGTACGTCCAGAAGCTGCCCGACGTGAGGACACCGACGTAGTTGGCGAACACCCAGGGGTTCGGCAGACCGGTCGGGTCGGCCGCGAGCTGCCCGTTGGAGCGGAAGCCGCCGATGACCGCGTACAGCACGGGCGCGAGCACCACGGCCGCGATGGCGACCGAGGCGACGTAGACCCACGGGCTCGTGCGGTGCGCGACCCGGGACCCGGTCCGGGCGCGGGCCGAGCGGGACGCCCGCGTGGGCGGGGCGAGGGTGGAGGTCATCGGGCCACCTTCTTCCGACGCGGCTTGTCCTCGCCGGCGTCGCGGTTCAGGAAGAACGTCTGGTAGAGGATCGCCAGGATGAACGAGATGGCGAAGAGCAGGATGGCCACCGCCGAGGCGTAGCCGTACTGCTGGCGGTCCGTGCCCTGGTTGATCAGGTAGGTCGCCATCGTGACGGTCGCGTTGACCGGGCCGCCCTTGGTGAGGATCCACACCATGTCGAAGAGCTGCAGCGAGCCGATCATCGACAGGAAGATCCACGTGCGGATCGTGGGGCCGAGCAGCGGGATCGTGATCTTGCGCTGCACCTGCCACCACGACGCGCCGTCGATCTGCGCGGCCTCGTGCAGCTCCTCCGGGACGCCCTGGAGGCCGGCGAGCAGCAGGACGATCGCCAGACCCGAGTACTTCCACGTCAGCACGCCCATCACCGTCCACAGCGCGACCTTCGGGTCACCGAGCCAGACCTGGCCGATCGCCCCGAGACCCACCGAGTCGAGCAGGGCGTCGAGCGGCCCGTTCGGCTGCAGGATGAGCGCCCACACCACACCGGCGACGACCTCGGCCAGCACGTAGGGCACGAAGACGATGACGCGCATCGCCGTCTGGCCGCGGAACCTCCGGTTGAGCAGGAGCGCGACCATGATGCCGATGGGCAGCTGGATGGCGATCGACAGGAACGCGATCGTCAGGTTGTTGCGGACGGACCGCTGGAAGATCTGGTCCCCGAGCGCCTGCACGTAGTTCTGCAGACCGACGAAGTTGTCGAGCGGCCCGAGGCCGTTCCACTTGTACACCGAGTAATGACCGGCCTGCAGCACAGGCACGATCACGAAGAGAGCGAAAAGCACGAGGGCCGGAGCCACGAAGAACGTGATCTCGAGGCGCTTCCGCCATGCGTTCGACGACGCTCCGCGCCCCCGCGGCCCGGAGGCCACCGACCAGGCCGTGGCCTGGTCGGTGGCTCCCGGATTCACAGCGGTGGCGGCAGCAGTCCTGGTTGCGCGTCCCCCACGGGGGATCAGGTCTCCTGCCACGTCCGTCAGGCGTTCTCGGCCGCGGCCTGGGTCGCGTCGACGATGTCCTGGGCCGAACCCACGCTGCCGAACACGTTGGCGATGGCGTCGTTCATGGCGCCACCGACGCTCTCACCGAACGCCGTGTCGAAGTACAGCTGGATGTACGGCGCCTCGTTGCGGACAGCGAGCAGCTGAGCCAGCTCGGGCGCCGAGACGAAGGCCGTGGCCGACGGGAGCGTGGGCAGACCCATGTCGTACTCGGCGAAGCCCTTCTGGACCTCGTTCGAGAGCATGAACTCGAGGAAGTCGACGCAGACGTCGGGGGCGTCGTTGGAGCACGCCCACGCGTCGCCGCCGCCGAGCTGCGCGGTGGGGTCACCGTCGCCACCCTGGACCGCCGGGAACGCGAACCAGCCCGTGTTCTCGCCCAGGCCCAGACCGTCGTCGGTCAGGCCCTGCATGACGCCGGGCTCCCAGTGGCCGGCCAGCTCCATGGCGACCTTGCCGGTCGCGAGGAGGCCGGAGGCCGAGGCCGGGCCGGTCTGCGCGACCGTGGCCAGGAAGCCCGTGTTGAACGGCTCCTTGGCGACGAGCGCCTCGAGGTCCTCACCCGCACGGACCCAGCAGTCGTCCGAGAAGTCGAGCGTCTGCGTCGCGTCCGCCAGGACCTCCTGCGAGCACTGCCGCAGCGCGAAGTAGTACCAGTAGTGCGCGGCGGGCCACTTGTCGCCCGCACCGACCGAGATCGGCTCGATGCCGGCGGCCTTGAGGGTGTCGATGGCGGCGTACAGCTCGTCCATCGTCGTCGGCGCCGCCGTGATGCCGGCGTCGGCGAAGATCGCCTTGTTGTACCAGAAGCCCACGACGCCCAGCGAGAACGGCAGGGCGTACGTCTTGCCCTCGACCTGCCAGCCGGCGACGGAGCCGCCGATGGCCGAGATCGTGTCGGCGGCCGAGTCGGTGATGTCCTTGACGAGGCCGGCCTCGACGTGCGCCTTCAGCTCGCCGCCGCCGCGCTCCATGAACACGTCGGGCTGGTCGCCGGACTGGAAGGCGGCGTCCAGCTTGGTGAGCATGTCCTCGTGCGCCATGGCGCTGACCTCGACGGTGACACCGGGGTGGTCCGTCTCGAACTGGTCGGCCATCTGGTCGTAGTAGTCCTTGCCGACGCCCGTGTTCGAGTTGTGCCACCACGTGAGGGTGACGTTGTCGCCGTCGCCCTCGGCCTCCTCGTTACCGCCGCTGCCGGAGGCGCACGCGGTCGCGATCATCGCTACCGCTGCGCCCAGCGCGACCGCGCGCAGTGCCGCAGTCCTCTTCATCTTTGAATCTCCTCGTCGTCGCTGAGAGGTCGGACGGCGCCAAGATTGACAGCGGTCCAGGAGTGGTGTCAATCGTTGTCGATAACGTTATCGACACGATGTCCTATGATCTCGACGTGGATCCGTTCCCCCGCGTCAAGATGGCCGATGTCGCCCGGACAGCCGGGGTCTCCGTCGCCACCGTTTCCAAGGTGGTCAACGGTCGATACGGCGTTTCCCAGCGCACACTTGAGCGTGTGCAGGAGGTGATCGCCGATCTCGGCTACGAGGCGAGCCTCGGAGCACGGTCGTTGCGGTCGTACCGGACGAACGTGCTCGGCATCCTCGTCGCCGAGTTCGAGCCCTTCTCCGCCGAGCTCCTCAAGGGCGCCGGCAGCGCCGTGGCGGCCACCGGGTACGAGCTGCTGGCGTACTCCGGCGGCGGCGGGGGCTCGGCCGAGGTCGGCTGGGAACGGCGGTACCTGTCCCGCCTGTCCGGCACCCTCATCGACGGCGCGATCATCGTGACCCCGACGGTCGTCGAGGCCCGTCCGGGCGTCCCCGTCGTCGCGGTCGACCCGCACACCGGGCCGACGGGCATGCCGACGGTCGACTCGGACAACCTCGCCGGCGCCGTGCTCGCCACCCGCCACCTGCTGGAGCTCGGGCACCGGCGCATCGCCTTCCTCGGCGGACGTCCCGACCTGGACTCCGCCCGGCTGCGCGAGCAGGGCTTCCGCCGCGCCATGGCCGAGGCCGACGTCCCGGTCGACGAGTCGCTGGTCGGCATGGGCGACTACCGCCGCGGGACGGCCCAGGAGCCCGCCCGGGCCCTGCTCGACCGCGAGGACCCCCCGACCGCGGTGTTCGCCGCCAACGACCTGTCCGCGCTCGCCGTGCTCGACGTCGCCCGCTCGCTGGGGATCGGGGTGCCCTCCGAGCTGTCGGTGATCGGCTTCGACAACGTCCCCGAGTCCGCGCTGAGCGTCCCGCCCCTGACCACGGTCGAGCAGCCCCTGCAGGCGATGGGTGCCGCCGCGCTGCACCTGCTCGTGGACCTCATCGCCGGCACGGACGTCGCGACGCACCGGCGTCTGCCGACGTCGCTGGTGCCCCGCGCCTCCACCGCGGCCCCGCCGCGCCGGGCCTGAACGACGGTCGTCGCGGCGGCCCGCGCTACCGCACGGCGCCGGCGGTCACGCCCGCGCGGCGACGTCCTCGTCGCTCTCGGCGCCCTCCCGGATCCGGCGCGTCACCCACGGCGACAGCGCGAACATCGCCCCGGCGACCCCCAGGGCGACGACCCCGATCCCGCCGAAGAACGCCGTGCGGCTCACGCCCTCTGTCGCGGTGATGAGCTGCGCCGTGATCGCCTGCCCCGCCGCGGGGGCGAGGAACCACAGCGCCATGGCCTGCCCGCGGAACGCGCGGGGCGCCAGCAGCGTGGTCGCTGCCAGACCCACCGGTGACAGGCACAGCTCCCCGAGGGTCTGGACGACGTAGACGACGACGAGCACCCACCACGGCGACTTGCCGTCGCCCGCCACGGCCGACGCGCCGGCCAGGAAGATGAAGCTCAGCGCGGCCAGCGTCAGCCCGATCGCGAACTTCACGGCCGTGGAGGGCCGCCCGTCGAGCCTCACCCACAGCCACGCGAACACCGGTGCCAGCACGATGATCGAGGCCGGGTTCACCGACTGGTACAGCACCGGGGAGATCGTCACGCTGCCGATGGAGAGGTCCGTGTGGTCCCGCGCGTACTGCGACAGGGTGTTCGACGCCTGCTCGAAGATCATCCAGAAGAGCATCGCGGCGACGAACAGCGGGATGTACGCGCCGAGCCGCGAGCGCTCGGCGGCATTGACCTTCGGCGAGCGGAACATCACGAGGAACATGACGACCGGGGCGGCGAACGCCAGGTACGACAGCGCGTCGATGATGATGGTCAGCGCACCGACGTCGCGGCCGCCGGCCCGCACGACCAGCCACGCGAGCGCGGTGGCGGCGACCAGCGCCAGGACCACGAGCAGCCCCATCCGCACGACGCGCGGCCGGTCCTCGGGTGTCAGCGGGTTGGGCACCACCTCCCCGGCCCCGTGCAGCGCGCGCCGGCCCAGGACGAAGGCGACCAGCGCGAGCCCCATCCCGACGGCGGCCACCGAGAACCCGGCGTGGTACCCGCCGATCTCGCGGGCGATCTGCACGACGAACGGTGCGGTGAACGACCCGATGTTGATGCCCATGTAGAAGATCGAGAAGCCGGCGTCCCGACGCGGGTCGTCCCGCCGGTACAGCTCGCCCACCATGCTGGAGACGTTGGGCTTGAGCAGACCCGTCCCGAGCGCGACCAGGACGATGCCCAGGTACGCGGTCCAGTGCGCGGGGACGGCGAGGCTGACGTGCCCGGCGGCGATGACGATGCCACCCCACAGCACCGAGCGCCGCGCGCCGACGACCCGGTCGGCCACCCAGCCGCCGACCACCGTGACCAGGTAGACCGCCGACCCGTACACCGCCACGAGGGCGGCACCCGTCGCGTCGTCGAGCCCGAGCCCCTCGTTCGCGAACGTGTCGGTGAGGAAGTAGAAGAGGATCGCGCGCATGCCGTAGTAGCTGAACCGCTCCCACAGCTCGGTGGTGAAGAGCGTGAACAGGCCGAAGGGATGGCCGAAGAAGGTCCGCTCCCGGCGTGCGCGCCCCGTGACCTCGACGTCGACGGCCGGGACGTCCGCGGCTTCGCTCATCCAGCCATGGTCGCCTCGCACGCGGGCACGTGCACCTCGGGGACCGGCAGCCCGCGCCGCCGGGGCGTGCCCGGGTTACCTTGGCGGGTGCCGACGATCTGCTGGTTCCGCCGTGACCTGCGCCTGGGCGACCACCCGGCCCTGCTCGCGGCGGTCGCGCAGGCCCGCGCCGACGACGACGAGGTCGTCGCGCTGTACGTCGTCGACCCGGTGCTCCGGCACGCGGCCGGCGCCCCGCGCCTGGCCTACCTGGCGGCGTCGCTGCGTGCGCTGGACGAGGCGACCGGGGGGCGGCTCGTGGTGCGCCACGGGCGGGCGGACAGCGTGGTGCCCGCGGTGGCCCGCGAGGTCGGTGCGACGTCCGTGCACGTCAGCGCCGCGACAGAGCCCTACGGGCGGCGGCGCGACGACGCGGTGGCCGCCGCTCTCACGGCAGGAGGTGCGGCGCTGGTCCGCACCGGGTCCCCGTACGCCGTCGCCCCGGGCCGGCTGCGCACGGGGCAGGGCGGGGCCTACCAGGTCTTCACGCCGTTCCGCCGCGCGTGGCTGGACCACGGCTGGCACGCACCGGCACCCCGTCCGCGCTCCGTCCCGTGGGGGGCCCTCCCCTCCGACGGCGTCCCCGACGCCCCGCCGACCGACGTGCGGCTGCCGGACGCCGGGGAGCACGCCGCGCACGCCCGCTGGCGCGCCTTCCTGCGCGACGACCTCGACGGGTACGACGTGGACCGGGACCGCCCGGACCTCGACGTGACCTCGCGCATGTCGGTGCACCTCAAGCACGGCGAGATCCACCCGCGGACGATGCTCGCCGACCTGGCCGCCGCCGGCGCGGGCGCGACCGGGCGGACGGCGGAGTCGGTGGTGACGTACCGCTCGGAGCTCGCGTGGCGCGAGTTCCACGCCGACGTCCTGTGGCACTCCCCCGACGCGACCCGACGCTCCCTGCGCCCTGCCGTGCCCGACGACGCGTGGGCGACCGGGACGGCCGCGGACGACGCCCTCGCCGCGTGGGCCGAGGGCCGGACCGGCTACCCCCTCGTCGACGCGGGCATGCGCCAGCTGCACGCGGAGGGCTGGATGCACAACCGGGTCCGCATGGTCGTCGCGTCCTTCCTGGTCAAGGACCTGCACGTCCCCTGGCAGCGCGGCGCCGACCACTTCATGGCCTGGCTGGTGGACGGTGACGTGCCGCAGAACCAGCTCAACTGGCAGTGGGTCGCGGGCACCGGGCGGGACGCGGCGCCGTACTTCCGGATCTTCAACCCCGTGACGCAGGGCCGACGGTTCGACCCGGACGGCACGTACGTGCGCCGCTGGGTCCCCGAGCTGCGCGACGTGCCCGGCGGGGCCGTGCACGAGCCGTGGCGGCTGCCCGGCGGCCCGCCGCCGGGGTACCCCGACCGGATGGTCGACCACGCGCACGAGCGGGAGGTCGCGCTGGCGGACCACGCCCGCCGCCCCGGCTGAGACCGGGGCGCAGCACGCCGGGCGCGGCGAACCAGGGCTCCGCCCCGGTGGGGCGGCCCGGGCGTCAGGTCCGCGCGACCTCGTTGACCGCCGGCTCCCCCGCCAGCAGCGCGGTGACCTGCCGCCGCACGAGCTGCGCGACCCGCGGGAAGGTCGCGTCGGTGTTGCCACCCTGGTGCGCGGTGACCAGGACGTTCGGGGCCCGCCACAGCGGGTGGTCCGCGGGCAGCGGCTCGGGGTCGGTGACGTCGAGCGCGGCCCGCAGCCGACCCGCGTGCAGCTCGGCCAGCAGCGCGTCGGTGTCGACGACCTTGCCGCGCGCGACGTTGACCAGCAGGGCGCCGTCCTTCATGCGCGCCAGCGCGGCGGCGTCGAGCAGGTGGTACGACGTGCGCGACAACGGGATGACGAGCACGACGACGTCGGCGTCGGGCAGCAGGTCGGGCAGCTCGTCGACGCCGTGCACGTGGCCGTCTGCGTCGTCCCGGGGCGTGGTCGCGACGCGGACCAGGTCCACCTCGAAGGGCCGGAACCGCGCGACGACCGCCCGGCCCACCGACCCCTGCCCGACGACGAGCACGCGGCGGTCCGCCAGCGACGGGCCGAACGGGTTGTCCCACCGGCCCTCGTCCATCGCCCGCACCGCACGCGGCAGGCCCCGCTGGACGGCGAGGGTGAGCCCCACGGCCAGCTCGGCCGTCCCGGCGTCGTGCACGCCCCGGCCGTTGCACAGCACGACGCCCGGGGGCAGGTGCCGCAGCGCGTGCTCGTAGCCGGCGCTGGGCAGCTGCACGTACCGCAGCCGCGGCAGGTCCCGCAGCACGTCGAAGCCGCCGGGCCGCACGAAGTAGTGCGGGACCACGACGAGGTCGACCGCCGCGGCGGTGCCGGGGTCGAGCGGTCCGGACAGGTCCCACCGGACCAGGCGCAGGTCGTCCCGGTGGGACGCCGCCAGGTCGGCGAGGCGGTGCAGCAGGTCGTCGTCGGGGACGGTGACGGTCAGCACGGTCAGGAGGTCACCCGACCGGCGCGGTACTCGTCCTCGAGCATCGACATGACGACGGCGTCGCACCACCCGGCCCCGTCGCGGTACGCGTCGCGCCGCCGGCCCTCGCGCCGGAACCCGATGTTCTCGTACAGGGACACCGCGCGGGTGTTGATGCTCAGCGCCTCGAGCTCCACCCGGTGCAGGTCGAGCCCGTCGAACGCGAACCCCAGGACGAGCTCGATGGCCTCGGTCCCGTAGCCGCGTCCCCGGTAGGCCGGGCGCATGGACAGCCGCAGCGACGCGCACCGCACGTCCGGGTCGACCTCCGTCAGGACGATCTCCCCGCGGTACTCGTCGTCGCCGAGCGCGGTCACGGCGAAGTCGTACCGGCCCTCGGCGGCCTCGCGGCTCGCGCACCAGGCGTCGACCTCCTCGCGCGTGAACGCGCGCGCGGTGCCCGTGAGCCGCTTGCCCTCCGCGTCGTCGAGCATGTCCCACATCGCGTCGGCGTCGTCCGTGCGGATCGGACGCAGCACGATCATCTCGCCCTGCAGGGTGGGTTTCTGCATCGCTACCTCCGTCGCGCTCCGGCGGGCACCCGTCCGGGCACCCCCACCGACTGCCCTCCGGCGTGCGTCGCATCGTACGGAACCGGGAGGACCGGGACGTCACGACACGACGCACGCCGGTGCGTCGGCTCCTGCGTCAGGCGGAGACGCGCTCCAGCACGAGCTCACGCACGCGACCGGCGTCCGCCTGCCCGCGCGTCGCCTTCATGACCGCGCCGATGATGGCGCCGACCGGCCCGAGGTTGCCGCCACGGATCTTCTCCGCGATGTCCGGCTGGGCGGCCAGGGCGGCGTCGATCGCCTCGAGCAGCGGGCCGTCGTCCGACACGACCTCGAGCCCACGGGCGACGACGACCTGCTCGGGGTCGCCCTCACCCGCCAGGACGCCCTCGAGCACCTGACGCGCCAGCTTGTCGTTGATGCGCCCGGCATCGACGAGCTGCTGGAGCGCGCCGATCTGGGCGGGCGTGATCGGCAGGTCCGCGAGCTCGACCTCCTGCTGCTTGGCCGTGCGGGCCAGCTCGCCCATCCACCACTTGCGGGCGGCGGCCGGGCTCGCGCCCGCCGCGACCGTGGCCTCGATGAGCTCGATCGCACCGGCGTTGACGACGTCACGCATCTCCGCGTCCGCGTAGCCCCACTCGCCCTGCAGGCGACGACGCCGCGCGGCGGGCAGCTCGGGCAGGGCCGCACGGATCTCCTCGATCCAGGCGCGATCCGGGACGATCGGCACGAGGTCCGGCTCGGGGAAGTAGCGGTAGTCCTCGGCGTCCGACTTCACGCGCCCGGCGGTGGTGATGCCGGTGTCCTCGTGCCAGTGCCGGGTCTCCTGCACGATCGTGCCGCCCGCGTCGAGGATCGCCGCCTGGCGGCTGATCTCGTAGCGCACGGCCCGCTCGACCGACCGGAACGAGTTGACGTTCTTGGTCTCGGTGCGGGTCCCCAGGGCGTCGGCCGGCGTGGGGCGCAGCGAGACGTTCACGTCGGCGCGCACGTTGCCGCGCTCCATGCGGGCCTCGGACACGCCGAGCGCGCGGAACATGTCGCGCAGGGTCTGCACGTACGCACGCGCGACCTCGGGTGCCCGCTCGCCGGCACCCGTGATCGGCTTGGTGACGATCTCGACCAGCGGCACGCCGGCGCGGTTGTAGTCGACCAGCGAGTACTCCGCGCCGTGGATGCGCCCGGTGGCGCCGCCGACGTGCGTGTTCTTGCCGGCGTCCTCCTCCATGTGCGCGCGCTCGATCTCGACGCGGAACGTCGTGCCGTCCTCCAGCTCGACGTCGACGAAGCCCTCGGAGGCGATCGGCTCGTCGTACTGCGACGTCTGGAAGTTCTTCGGCACGTCCGGGTAGAAGTAGTTCTTCCGCGCGAACCGGCAGGACTGCGCGATCGAGCAGTTCAGCGCCAGGCCGATGCGGATCGCGTACTCGACCGCGGTGCCGTTGACGACGGGCAGCGCGCCCGGCAGGCCCAGGCTCGTCGGCGTGATCTGCGTGTTCGGCTCCTCGCCGAACGACTGCTCGGCGCCGTCGAACATCTTGGTCCGCGTGCCCAGCTCGACGTGCACCTCGATGCCGATGACCGGGTCGAACCGGGCCACCGCGTCGTCGTAGTCGACCAGGTCGACGTCGGTCGTCGTGCTCATCAGGCTGCCCCTCCGGCCAGCTCGGGGGCGCGGCCCAGCAGCGGGCCCTCCCAGCTCGTCTCGAGCAGCGCCTCGAGCGCCGCTCCCACGCGGTACAGGCGCGCGTCGGCCCGCGCCGGCGCGAGGATCTGGAAGCCGACGGGCAGGCCGTCGTCCGACAGCCCGTTCGGCAGGGACATCCCGGGGATCCCGGCGAGGTTCGCGGGGATCGTCGCGACGTCGTTGAGGTACATCGCCAGCGGGTCGTCCAGCTTCTCGCCCAGCTTGAAGGCGGTCGTCGGCGCCGTGGGAGAGACCAGCACGTCGGCCGCGCCGAACGCCGCGTCGAAGTCGCGCTGGATGAGCGTGCGGACCTTCTGCGCCGAGCCGTAGTACGCGTCGTAGTAGCCCGCGCTCAGGGCGTAGGTGCCGAGGATGACACGGCGCTTGACCTCGTCGCCGAAGCCCTGCCCGCGCGTGGCGGCCATGACGCGCTCGGCGGTGACCGGGCCCTCGCTCGGCTCGACGCGCAGACCGAAGCGCATGCCGTCGAACTTCGCCAGGTTGCTCGACGCCTCCGCCGGCAGGATCAGGTAGTACGCGGCCAGGGCGTACGCGAACGACGGGCAGGAGACCTCGACGACCTCGGCGCCCGCACCGCGCAGCGCGGTCAGCGACTCCTCGAACCGCGCGAGGACGCCGGGCTGGTAGCCCTCGCCCTGCAGCTCACGGATCACGCCGACCTTCACCCCGGTCAGGTCGCCCGACGCACCCTCGCGGGCCGCGGCGACGTAGCCCGTCGCCGGGTCGGTCAGCGACGTCGAGTCGCGCGGGTCGTGCCCGCCGATCAGCTCGTGCAGGAGCGCCGAGTCGAGCACCGTGCGCGTGCACGGGCCCGCCTGGTCCAGGCTCGACGCCAGGGCGATCAGGCCGTAGCGCGACACGCTGCCGTACGTCGGCTTGACGCCGACCGTGCCGGTGACGGCCGCCGGCTGGCGGATCGAGCCGCCGGTGTCGGTGCCGATCGCGAGCGGCGCCTCGTAGGCGGCGACGGCCGCGGCCGACCCGCCGCCGGAGCCGCCGGGGATCCGCTCGAGGTCCCACGGGTTGTGCGTGTTGCCGTAGCCCGAGTGCTCCGTCGAGGAGCCCATGGCGAACTCGTCCATGTTGGTCTTGCCGAGGATCGGCAGGCCGGCAGCCTTGATGCGCTCGACGAGGGTCGCGTCGTACGGGGGCACCCAGCCCTCGAGGATGCGCGAGCCGGCCGTGGTGGGCAGGCCGCGCGTGACGACGACGTCCTTGACGGCGATCGGCACGCCGGCGAGCGCGTGCAGGTCCTCGCCCGCCGCCCGCCGGGCGTCGACGTCGGCCGCGGTGGCCAGCGCCTCGTCGGCCGCGACGTGCAGGTACGCGTGGACGGCGGGCTCCACCACCGCGATGCGGTCGAGGTGCGCCTGCGTCGCCTCGACGCTCGTCACGTCACGTGCGGTCAGCCGGTCGGCCAGCTCCGCCGCGGTCATCCGGGTCAGGTCGGTCACGTCACTCCTCCCCGAGGATCTGCGGGACGAGGAACTTGCCGTCGCGGGCCGCGGGGGCCTGCGCCAGCACCTCGTCGCGGTCGAGCGGGGCGACCGGCTCGTCGGCACGGAACACGTTGGTCAGCGGCAGCGGGTGGCTGGTCGCGGGGACGTCCGGGGTGGCGACCTCGGACACGCGGGCGACGGACTCGACGATGACGTCGAGCTCGCCCGCCAGCCGGTCGAGCTCCGCCGGTGTCAGGTCGATCCGGGCCAGCGCGGCGACGCGCGCGACCTCGTCGCGGGAGAGGGTGGACATGGTCGTTGAGTCTACGGGGCGCGACGCCGCCGGTGGCTGCGGTCGGGGCCGGTCCCGGCGTCGTCGCGGTCGTGCAGGTCCCGCGACCGCTCCGTGCGGCGACCGCGGTCCCCCGCGCAGGTCGCGGTGGCGGGCCCCCGTCAGAGGGCGCGAGCCCCGCCGGCCGGTCTCCAACGGCGCCGGCACCCGAGGGCGTCGAGGGCCGGACGAGGGCGCGTCAGACCGCGGGGGCGGTCGCCGCGCTCACGAGCGCGAGCAGCGCCTCCGCGTAGGCGTCGGCGGCGTCGTCGGCGGTGAAGACGCGCTCGGGCTGGCCCGCGAGCTCGACGAGCACCTGGTAACGACCGTCGGTCGAGCGCGCGAGGCTGCGGAAGGTGCCCCCGAGCAGCTCGCGCAGCTGGTCCTCGCGCGGCAGCCAGAGCGCGTCCTCCTGCCGCAGGGAGTCCAGTGCCCACTCCGTCGTGCCGTTGAAGCCCAGCACGGTGCCGGTCTCGTACTCGTGCGCCTCGACGACCATCTCCGAGATGGTGAAGACCTCGCCGCCCATGTCCGCGCTGCGGATCAGGAACCGGTCGCCGGCGCGGGGGTGCCACTGCAGTCCGGCGGCCTCGAGGGCCACGGCGTTGTCGGTCGAGAGCATGTGCCCAGTATGCGGCGAACCGGGTCGGGTCGGCCCGCGGGAGTGCGCCGCGCGCCCGCCCCGGCCCGGGTCGCGCCCGTGCGTGCCGCTCCCGGCGCGCGCTCCGGCGCCCTCCGCCGGCGCCCCTGCTCCCGACGCCCGGTCGACGTGCGCGAGCTGCCCGGGCCGCCCGTGCCGGGCCGCGGGACTCAGCAGCCGGTGTCGGCCTGCGGCACCGGCTGGACGCGGTAGGCGTACCGGTGCGCCGGCCGGAACCCGAGCGCCGTGTACAGCCGGAGCGCGGCGCCGTTGCCCGCCTCGACCTGCAGGAACGCACGCCGTGCGCCGCGCTGCCCGGCCAGGGCCAGCGCCTGCAGCGTGAGCGCCCTGCCGAGCCCGGAGCGGCGCGCGGCGGGCACGACCTGCAGGCAGGAGAGCGCGACCCAGTCGTCGACCGGGGCGGCCCGCAGCACGGCGACGTCGGTGCCGTCGGCCGCGGTGGCCGCGAGGTAGAGCGCCGGGGCCCCGGTGACGACGGCGCGCGACGGCGCGCGCGCCCCGCCCTTGCCCGCGAGCCAGACGCTCAACCAGGCGTCGTCGGGGGCGTCGGCGACGCGCACCGACACGTCCGGCGCGGCGACGTCCCGCGCGGCGGCGCTCCCCACCGGGGGCGCGCCGTCGAGCCCACGGACCAGCACGTCGGTCACGGCGGCGGTCGTGTACCCGCGGGCGTCCAGCTCGTCGACCAGACCCGGTGCGGTCTGCGGGTCCCCGACCCGGAAGACCGCCGGCGCCTCGTCCTCGCGGTAGAGGCGCTCGACCTCGTCGACCGCGCGCGGCACGTCGGCGACCGGTGCGAGCGCGAGGGTCGAGCCCGCCCGGCGCGTCACCCCGCCGGACAGCCCGACGCGCCACCCGTCGACGTCCACGGACCGCGGCGGCGGCCACGTCGCGGCCTCGACGAGCGGGCCGGGTGCCTCCGGAGGGTGCCACGTGAGCACGCGCATCGTGATCTCGTCGGACCAGTCGCGCTCGGGCCGGGCGACGAAGCCCAGCCGGTCGTACAGCCGGTGCGCGCTGCGCATCGAGTCCAGGGTCGACAGGACGACACCGTGCGCACCGACCCCGACGGCCTCCCGCAGCGCCGCGTGCACGAGCTGCTCGGCGACGCCCTGGCGGCGCGACGCCGGGTCGACCGCGAGCATCCGCAGCTCGACCTCGTCCGCGCGGGCGACCTCGGCGTACGGGCTGCCCGCCGGGGCGATCGTGATCGTGCCCAGCACACGACCGCCGTCGTCGGGCGGCACCGCGACGAGCACGGTCGCCGCGCGCCCGCGCGCGGCGGCGTCCCGCAGCTCGGCGGTGTACCAGTGGTCCGGGTCGACGAGCCCGTCGGTCACGTACGCCCGGGCGGTGAGGTCGCCGACCTCCCTCAGGTCCGCCTCGGTCGCTCTCCGCACCACGACGGGGACGGGGCTCACTCCTCGCCCTCCCCCTGCCCGGCCGGCGCGGGGACCGCGTCGGGACCGCCCGCGAGCAGCGCCTCGAACCCCGCCTCGTCGAGGATCCGCAGCCCCAGCTCGCGCGCCTTGGCCTCCTTGGACCCGGCGTTCTCGCCGACCACCACGAAGTCCGTCCTCTTCGAGACCGAGCCGGAGGCCTTGCCGCCGCGGACCAGGATCGCCTCCTTGGCGCCGTCGCGGCTGAAGCCATCGAGGCTGCCGGTGACCACGACGGTCACGCCCTCCAGCGTGCGCGGCGTGGAGTCGTCCACGGCGTCCGCCATGACCACGCCCGCGGCCGCCCAGCGGTCGACGATCTCGCGGTGCCACGGCTCGGCGAACCAGTCGAGCAGCGACTGCGCGATGGTGGGTCCGACGCCCTCGACCCCGGCGAGCCGCTCGACGGCCCGCGTGCGCCAGGCGGCGTGCGCGTCCGGCACCGTGTCCACGGAGGCGTCGGCACCGTCGGGCTCGTCGGCGGCGCCGAGGTCCAGGGCGTCCTGCGCGCCGCTGCCGTCCGCGAGCGCCGCGTCGCCCGGGTCCACGACCGCCCGCAGCGCCGCCATCGAGCCGAACTCCTGCGCGAGCGCCCGCGCGGCGGTCGGCCCGACGTTGCGGATGCTCAGCGCGACGATCGCCCGCCACAGCTCCTTGGTCTTCGCGAGGTCGAGCTGGTCGAGCAGCGTGCGTGCCGCCTCCGACGGCTCCCAGTCGGGCAGCGTGCGGCCCTCCGCCTCCGCGGCGGCGCGCTGCGCCTTGGTGTGCTTGAGCGTGCGTCGGAACGGCGTGCGGCGGCGCAGCGTGCCGTCCTCGTCCTCCTTGGGCAGGCCCGTCTCGGCGTCGCGGACGACGACCTCGACCTCCGCGAGCCGCGCCAGGCTCGCGGTGCGCACGCGGTCGACCTCGTCCGGCGGGGCGTCCGGCCCGTACCCGACCAGGTCGAAGAGGTACGCCTCGTTGGGGACCGGGGGCGTCTCGGGCACCTCCGGCTGTGTCAGCGCCGCGGCGGTGACCTCGCCGAGGACCTCGATGTCGAAGGCCCCGCGCGACCCGATGTGCTCGAGCCGTCCACGCACCTGCGCCGGGCAGCCCTGCGCGTTCGGGCACCGCAGGTCCACGTCGCCCTCGCGCATGGGCCGCAGCGGGGTGCCGCACTCGGGGCAGTCGGCGGGCATGTGCCACTCCACGCGCGGCACGTCGTCGCCCGGCGCCTGGGGGGCGGGGCCGACGATCTCGGGGATGACGTCGCCCGCCTTGCGCAGCACCACCATGTCGCCGATCCGCACGCCCTTGGCCCGCACCACGTCCTGGTTGTGCAGCGTGGCCTGGCGGACGGTGCTGCCGGCGACGAGCACGGGCGCCATCACCGCGAACGGCGTCGCGCGCCCGGTCCGGCCGATGCCGACCTCGATCGCCAGGAGCCGCGTGTTCACCTCCTCCGGCGGGTACTTGTACGCGATGGCCCAGCGCGGGGCACGGCTCGTGGCGCCGAGGCGCCGCTGCAGCGCGATCTCGTCGACCTTCACGACGATGCCGTCGATCTCGTGCTCCACGTCGTGGCGGTGCTCACCGACGTACGCGACCCGCTCCCAGACCTCGTCCAGGCTGCTGACCACACGCGTGTGCGTGGACGTCGGCACACCCCACCCGGCCAGCAGGTCGTAGACCTGCGACTGCCGCTCGATGCCCGTGCCGCGCCCCCGCCCCCACGTCAGCGCACCGATGCCGTGGGCGTACATGCGCAGCGGCCGCGTCGCGGTCACGCGCGGGTCCTTCTGCCGCAGCGAGCCCGCGGCGGCGTTGCGGGGGTTGGCGAACGGCGCCCGGCCGGCGGCGACCTGCGCCTCGTTGAGCGCACGGAACGCCTCGACGGGCAGGAACACCTCGCCACGGATCTCGATGAGGTCCGGGTGCGTCGCGGGGTCGCCGGCCAGGACGTCGGGGATCGTCGGGATCGTGCGGACGTTGAGCGTGACGTCCTCGCCCGTGCGGCCGTCGCCGCGGGTGGCTGCCCGCACCAGCCGCCCCTTCTCGTACAGCAGCGCGATCGCGAGCCCGTCGATCTTCAGCTCGCACAGGTAGTCCAGCGGGGCCGTGGTCTCCAGGTCCCGGTGCACGCGCTCGGACCACGCCACGAGGTCCTCGCGCGAGAACGCGTTGTCGAGCGACAGCATGCGCTGGACGTGCTCGACGGCCGTGAACTCGGTGGAGAAGGTGCCGCCGACGCGCTGGGTCGGCGAGTCCGGCGTCCGCAGCCCGGGGTGCTCGTCCTCGAGCCGCTCCAGCTCGCGCATCCGCTCGTCGTACGCGGCGTCCGACGACGACGGGGCGTCGCGCACGTAGTACGCGAACTGGTCCGCCCGGACCTGCTCGGCCAGCGCGGTCCACCGGTGGCGGGCCTCGGCCGGGACGTCGTGCTCGGTGGTCACGGGGGTCGCGTCGCTCACGCCCCCATCATGGCGTGCACCGCCCACACCGGTCGCCACGGCAGGTCGCCGTGTGACGCGCCGCGCACCGGGCCCGCCGCACGTCACACGGCGTCGGCGGCTCCCGCGGACCGGTCCGCCGGTACCTCGCCGGACGGCGGCGCCGGGCGCGTGCGGGCGGGCAGCAGCACCAGCACGGTGCCCGCGATGCCGACGACGGCGAGCGTGATCCCCCCGACGACGACCCCCGTGGGCGCCGAGGCGAGGACGACCTCCTGCCGCTCGGCCCCCGTGCCGCGCACGCACAACGCACGGGCGGGCACGAGGTCGAAGCGGAGGCGGACGTCGTCCTCGGTCTCCGAGGCGACCAGGCACGGCTCCTCCCCGGTCGCGGAGACCCGCAGCGCGTTCACCCCCAGCCCGAGCCACACCGCCGCGAGCGTGAGCACACCGACGAGCGCCACCCCCGACGTGGCGAGCAGCAGGATCGCGCGGCGGCGCGAGCGGGGACGACGACGGGTGGGTGCGCTCACGACTCTGCTCTCTCGGCGACGATGCTCGCGGCGCGCACGAGGCCGGCGAGCGCACCGCGCGCGTCGTCGGGCGTGGCCCGCTCGGGTGGTGCTCCGGCCAGCAGGACGACGTCCCGCAGCGCGGTCGCCGGCAGACCGACGGCCCGCCAGGGCCGCGTCAGCGCGTCGGCCTGCCCCACGACGTCGGGCCCGGCGCACTGCGACGACCGCTGGGCGGGGAGCTCGGCCCACAGGGACCGCCCCGACTCGACCAGACCCGCGACCTCCTCCCAGCCGCGCTCGCCGAGGTCCGCGACCGCCAGCGCCGCGCCGTCCGCCTCGGAGGCGCGGATCGCACCGAGCGCCGACCACGACGGCCCGGGGTGCACGACCACCGCGGACGCGCCCGCGGCACGCACGGCGCCCGCGACGGCGGTCAGACCGTCGGCGACGACGGGGAGCGGGACGCGCCGCAGCGGAGCCCGCCCGCTGAACGTCGGCACCACGCCCGCGAGCACGGCCGCGAGCAGCGGCTCGCGCAGCAGCACCCGCACGTCGGCGGCCGGCAGGACGCGCCGCACGTCGGCGACGCGGGCGGCGATGCCCTCCGCGGCCGACGCGACGGTGTCCCGCACCGCCCCGGGGTCGGACAGGATGCGGTCACCACGGGCGAGGTACACCTCGGCGGCCAGCGTGAACGGGCCGAGCACCGGCAGCACGATCCCGCCCGGCCAGCCGTGGGCGGCCACCGCGAGCGCGTCGAGGTCCTCGCGCGCCAGGGCACGGGCGCGGGCCAGGTCGCGGCCCGGCCGGTCCGCGAGCTTCCACCCGTGCGGTCCGAGCTCGGCGGGCAGGTCCGCCAGCAGCGCGACGGCCGCACCGGTCGCGTCGCCCCAGGGCCCGCGCGCCGGCAGCAGCACGGCGAACGGCAGACCCACCACCTCGTCCGGGGTGTCCCCCAGGTCGCCGACCACCGTCGTCGCGGCCTCGAGCGCGTCCGTGCCGGGCCACGGGCCGACACCGCTGACCGCGGTCACGCGGGGCCGTCCGATGCCGCACCGGCCAGGTCCGCGGCGGTGCGCGTCGCGGCCACGGTGGCCTGCCCGAGCACCCGGGTGCCGTCGTACAGCACGAGGGACTGCCCCGGGGCGACCCCGCGGACTCCCCCGTCCGCGACGTCGACGGTCACGGACCCCGCGTCGGCGGCGAGCACCCGCGCCGGGACGTCGGCGCCGTGCGCGCGCACCTGGACGGTGCACGACGCCCCGGCCGGCGGGACGGTACCGAACCAGACCGCGGCGTCGCCGCGGACGTGCGCGACGTCGAGGTGCTCCGCGGGCCCGACGACGACACGGCGCCGGACCGGCTCGACCGCGAGCACGTACCGCGGCCGGCCGTCGGGTGCGGGGCGGCCCAGCGACAGCCCGCGCCGCTGCCCGACCGTGTACGCGTACGCGCCGTCGTGCGTGCCCACCACCGCACCGTCCTCGTCGACGATGTCGCCGGGCTGCTCCCCGAGCGCGCGGCGCAGGAACCCCTGGGTGTCACCGTCGGCGACGAAGCAGATGTCGTACGAGTCGGGCTTGGCGGCGACCGACAGACCCCGCGCGACGGCCTCCGCCCGCACCTCGGCCTTGGAGGCGACGTCGCCCAGCGGGAACAGCGCCCGCGCCAGCCGCTCGGGCCCCATGACGGCCAGCACGTAGGACTGGTCCTTGGCGGCGTCGGCGGCGCGGTGCAGCTCGCGGGCGCCGTCGACGCCCTCGACGACCCGCGCGTAGTGGCCGGTGCACACGGCGTCGAAGCCGAGCGCGACCGCCTTGTCCAGCAGCGCCGCGAACTTCACGTGCTCGTTGCACCGCACGCACGGGTTGGGGGTGCGTCCCGCCGCGTACTCGGACAGGAAGTCCGCCACGACCGTCGCCTCGAAGCGCTCGGACATGTCCCACACGTAGTACGGGATGCCGAGCACGTCGGCGGCGCGGCGCGCGTCCGACGCGTCCTCGATCGAGCAGCAGCCGCGCGACCCGGTGCGCTCCTGGGCGGGCGTGCGGGACAGCGCCATGTGCACGCCCACCACGTCGTGGCCCGCGTCGACGGCCCGGGCCGCCGCGACCGCGGAGTCCACGCCGCCGGACATGGCCGCCAGCACGCGCATCAGGCCCCCACCGCCATCGACAGACCCGCTGCCCGCGCGCGCTCGACCGCGCCGGGCAGCACGTCGACCACGGCGTCGACGTCGTCCGCCGTCGAGGTGGCACCGAACGAGAACCGCAGCGCACCGCGCGCGTCGTCCTCGCCCACGCCCATGGCGAGCAGCACGTGCGACGGCCGCGGCACGCCTGCCTGGCACGCCGAGCCCGTGGACGCCTCGACCCCTGCGGCGTCGAGCAGGTACAGCAGGGAGTCCCCTTCGCAGCCCGCGAACGTCAGGTGGGCGTTGCCCGGCAGGCGGTGGGTGGCGTCGGCCGGGCCGCGCAGCGTCGCGCCGGGGACCGCCTGCAGCACGCGCCGCACCAGGTCGTCGCGCAGCGTCCCCACGCGCGCGGCGTGCTCCTCGCGCGTCACCACCGCCTCGTCCACCGCGGCCGCGAACGCCGCCAGCAGCGCGGGGTCGAGCGTGCCGGACCGCACGCCGCGCTCCTGCCCGCCGCCGTGCAGCACGGGGGTCAGGTCGAGCCCGCGGCGCGCCAGCAGGGCGCCGGTGGCACCCGGCCCGCCGACCTTGTGCCCGCTGACGGTCAGCGCGTCGACGCCGGACGCGCGCAGGTCGACGGGGACCTGCCCGACGGCCTGCACCGCGTCCGCGTGCACGGGCACGCCGTACCGGTGCGCGAGGCCGACGACCTCCTCCAGCGGCTGCAGCGTGCCGACCTCGTTGTTGGCCCACATGACCGAGACCAGCGCCACGGCGTCCCCGTGCTCCTCGAGCTCGGCACGCAGCGCGTCGAGCTCGACGCGCCCCTCGCCGTCCACGGGCAGCAGCGCGAGCTCCGCACCGGCGTGCTCGGCCAGCCAGAAGGCGGGGTCCAGGACCGCGTGGTGCTCGACAGCGGACACCACGACGCGCCGGCGCGACGGGTCCTGCGTGCGCCGCGCCCAGAACAGCCCCTTGACCGCGAGGTTGTCGGCCTCGGTGCCGCCCGCGGTCCACACCACCTCGCTCGGCCGCGCGCCCAGGGCCGCCGCGATCTGCTCGCGGGCCTCCTCGACGGTCCGGCGGGCCGCGCGTCCCGCCGTGTGCAGCGAGGAGGGGTTGCCGGTGCGCGCGAGCCCGGCCGTCAGGGCGGCGAGCGCCGCGGGGCGCATCGAGGTGGTCGCCGCGTGGTCGAGGTAGACCGCGCGGGTGCGGGGTGCACTCACCCCGACAGTCTACGAACGCCGGGGGCCGCCCCGGCCGGGCGGTCCGCCCGGTTCGTCCGGCCGCGGCCCGTCCCCGGCCACGTTCGCCCGCACGAGCACGGCCGCCACGCCCTGGACCGGTCCGGGATGCTGCAAAGATGTGGGGGTGAGTGCCGACGACGTCATGGCGCTGCCGCTCGCCTTCGGCGGCCAGCGGCTGGACTGGCGCGACCTGCCCCGTGCGGTGCGCGAGCGCATCGAGACGCTGGCCGGCGCCCGCGTGACCGCCGAGATGTCCGCCACGAGCGGGTTCTCCCCCGGGTTCTGCGCCGTCCTCGAGCTCACCGACGGTCGCGCCGTCTTCGTCAAGGCCGTCTCCGCGGAGCAGAACCCGCACTCGCCCGACCTCGCGCGGGCCGAGATCCGCGCCGCCCGCGCGCTGCCCCCCGAGGTGCCCGCGCCCGCGCTGCGCTGGTGGGACGACGACGGCCACTGGGTCCTGCTCGGCTTCGACGCGGTGCACGGGCGGTCCCCCGAGCTGCCGTGGCGCTCGGACGACCTCGCGCTGGTGCTCCGGACGCTCGACGACCTGGCGCGCTGCACCCCGGCGCCCGGCCACGACCTGCCCCGCGCGGACGACCTGCTGGCCGAGGACTTCACGGGGTGGCGCTCGATGCTGCGCGGCACGCCGCAGCAGCGCGAGCACGTCGCCGAGCTGCTCGAGGAGCCGGGCCGCTGGGCGCTGGACCACCTCGACGAGCTGGTCGCGTGGGAGCAGGACGCCCTGCGGGTGTGCGCCGGCGACTCCCTGGTGCACGGGGACCTGCGGGCCGACAACCTCATGGTCGAGGACGGCCACGACCGCGTGTGGCTCATCGACTGGCCGCACGCGTGCGTCGGGGCGCCGTGGATCGACCTCGCGTTCATGCTGCCGAGCGTCATGCTGCAGGGGGGCGCCGGGGACGACCCCGCCGCGCTGTTCGCGAGCAGCCAGGCCGCTCAGGGCGTCGGGGCCGACGACCTGCGGGCGGCCCTCGCCGGCCTGGCGGGGTACTTCGCGTGGTCGTCCGCGCTGCCGTCACCGACGGGCATCCCCAACCTGCGGGCCTTCCAGGCCGCGCAGGCGGGCGCCACGCTGCGCTGGCTGCGCGACCTCAGCTGACCCGCCCGGCGCGACCCGCCGGCGCGCTCAGCCCTGCAGGCGCCGCAGCTCCGCCGCCGCCTGCGGCAGCACCGTGAACAGGTCGCCGACGACGCCGAAGTCGGCGATCTCGAAGATCGGCGCGTCGGGGTCGTTGTTCACCGCGACGATCGTCCCGGACGCCTGCATGCCGCCGCGGTGGTGGACGGCCCCGGAGACGCCGGCGCCGATGTAGAGGCGCGGCGACACGGTCACCCCCGTCTGGCCGATCTGCGCGTCGTGCGCGATCCAGCCCTCGTCGGTGGCGACGCGGGTGGCGCCCACGGCACCCCCGAGCACGTCGGCCAGCTCCTCGACCACCGAGAAGTCACCTTCGGTGCCGCGTCCCCCGACCACCACGACGTGCGCGGAGCCCAGGTCCGGGCGACCGGAGTCGGCGTGCTCGGTGCGCTCGACGAGGTGCACGCGGGTCGACCCCGGGCGCACGTCGACCGGCAGGTCGACGACGGCCGGCGTGGCCGGGACCGCTGCGTCCTGCGCGGTCACCGAGTTGGCCTTGACGGTGACCACCGCGCGGGGCGTGGTCACGGCGCACCGCGTGGTCCACGTGCCGGCCAGCACGGTCTTGTGCGCGACGACGCGCCCGTCCTCGAGCGTGACGCCGTCGGCGTCCGTGACGACGCCCGCGCCGGTGCGCACGGCCACCCGCGCCGCCGCCTCCTTGTTCTCGAAGGAGGAGACGAGCAGCAGCACCGCGGCGTCCGACGTCGCGAGCGCGGCCTCCAGGCCGTCGGCCAGCACCGCCGAGAGGTGGACGTCGGCGTCGGTCACCAGACGGTGCACCGTGCTCACGCCCTGCGCGGCGAGCACGGGCAGCGCCCCGGCGACGTCCTCGGCACCCGCCCACACGCCCTGCACACCGCCGTCACCGGCGAGCTCCCGCGCGAGGGTCAGCAGCTCGCGCACCGGCGGGCGCAGCGTGCCGTCGGCGGCGTGGTCGAGCAGGACGAGCACGGGGGTGGCGGTCACGGCGGTCCTCCGGGTGGTACGGGGTGACGGGGGTGGGGCGGGCCGGCGTCAGACGAGCTTGCGCTCGACGAGCCAGGCGGCCAGCCGGGTGCCGGCGTCGCCGGTGTCGGTGACGAGCACACGGTCCTCCCGCGGCGGGCGGGGCGCCGCCTCGAGCACCTGCGTGCGGGCGCCCGCGGTGCCGACGGTGGCGGGGTCGACGCCCAGGTCGGCGAGGGTGAGGGTGGTGACGGGCTTCTTGCGGGCCGCCATGATCCCCTTGAAGTTCGGGTAGCGCGGCTCGTTGATGCCGTCGGTGACCGACACCAGGGCCGGCAGCGGCGCCTGCAGCGTCTCGGTGGCGTGGTCGAGGCGGCGCGTGACCGTCACGGTCCGCGCCTGCGGGTCCACGGTCAGCGCCGACGCCAGGGGCAGCGCGGGCAGGTCCAGCTGCTCGGCCAGCGCGGCCGGGAGCAGCGACGTCAGGCCGTCGAGCCCCGCCATGCCGGTGACGACCAGGTCGACCGGGGAGTCCGCGGCCAGGTGGCGCACCGCGGCGGCCAGGACCGTCGCGGTCCCGATCGCGTCCGAGCCGGCCACGTCGTCGTCCAGCACGTGCACCGCCTCGTCGGCGCCCATCTGCAGGCCCTTGCGGACCGCGTCGACGGCGTCGTCCGGGCCGACGGTGACCACGACGACCTCGCCGTCGTGCTCCTCGGCCAGCGTGAGCGCGGCCTCGACGGCGTTCTCGTCGAGCTCGTTGAGGGTGCCGTCACCGCCGTCGCGCACGACGCGCCCGTCGGGACCGAGCTGCCGGTCGGACTGGATGTCGGGGACGAACTTCACGCAGACGACGATCCTCACCCCCCGAACGTTACCTCCCGCCGACCCCGGGGCCCGGTCCGTGTCGCCTGCTGGAAACGCGCCCGACACGGACCGGATCGCGCTGCTGGCACGATGTGGGGGTGACCGACCCCACGACGACCGGCCGAGCGCACGGGCCGTACCGCCTCGGCGTCCACGTCACCGACACGGGCGTCGACGTGGCCGTCCTCGCTCCCCACGCCACCGCGGTCGAGCTGTGCCTGCTCGACGGCCCGCTGGACGCCCCGACGGAGCGCCGCGTGCCGCTGTCGGGCCCGCGGCTGGGCCACTGGGCGGCGTCGGTGCCGGGCGTCCGGCCCGGGCAGCGCTACGGCCTGCGCGCGCACGGCCCGTGGGAGCCCGCCTACGGGCTGCGGTACAACCCCGCCAAGCTGCTGGTCGACCCGTACGCCCGGGGCCTCGTGGGCGACCTGGGCCACGGCCCGGAGACGTACGGGCACGTCGTGGCGAGCGACCTGACGGGCAACCCGTACGGTCCGCCCGACCCCCGCGACTCGGCCGGGCACGTGCCGCACGGCGTGGTCGTCGACACGCGCGCGCTGCCCGGGCCCGACCCGGCGGCCAACCGGCCCTGGACGCCGTGGTCGCGCACGGTCGTCTACGAGGCGCACACCAAGGGCCTGACCCGGCTGCACCCCGCGCTGCCGGAGGAGCTGCGCGGCACGTACGCGGGCCTCGCGCACCCCGCCGTCATCGACCACCTCCTCGGGCTGGGCGTCACCGCCCTCGAGCTGCTGCCGATCCACGCGTTCACGTCCGAGCCGCACCTGGTGGCCAAGGGCCTGACCAACTACTGGGGCTACTCGACGCTCGGGTTCTTCGCCCCGCACGCGGCGTACGCCACCGCGGCGGCCCGCGCCGCAGGCCCGGCGGCCGTGCTCGCGGAGCTGCGCGCGACGGTCCACGCGCTGCACGAGGCCGGGCTCGAGGTGCTGCTCGACGTCGTCTACAACCACACCTGCGAGGGCGGCACGGACGGGCAGCACCTCTCCTGGCGCGGCCTCGACAACGCCTACTACTACGCGCACGGCGGCGCGGTGCCGGCCACGCCGGCCGACGTGACGGGGACCGGCAACTCCCTGGACTTCCGCCGCACGGGCGTGGTCCACCAGACCCTGGACTCGCTGCGGTACTGGGCGGACGTCGTCGGCGTCGACGGGTTCCGGTTCGACCTCGCCGTCACGCTCGGCCGGAGCACCGACGGCTTCCGCGCCGACCACGCGACGTACGTGGCGGCCGCGACGGACCCGCGGCTCGCCGGGCTCAAGCTCGTCGCGGAGCCCTGGGACGTCGGCCCCGGCGGCTGGCGGACCGGGCAGTTCCCGCCGCCCTTCGCGGAGTGGAACGACCGGTTCCGCAACGCGGTGCGCTCGTTCTGGCTCGCCGACCCCGGCCGCGCCGCGCACGGGCTGCCCGGGCACCGGGTGCGCGAGCTCGCCACGCGCCTGTCGGGGTCGGTCGACCTGTTCGGCGGGGGGTCGCCCGGCCTCGCCCGCGGCCCCCGCGCGTCGGTGAACTACGTGACGGCGCACGACGGCTTCACCCTGGCGGACCTCGTCGCCTACGAGCACAAGCACAACTCCGCCAACGGGGAGCAGAACCGCGACGGCTCGGACGACAACCGGTCGTGGAACCACGGCGTCGAGGGCCCCGTGCAGCGCGACTCCCCCGCGGCCGACATCGCCCCGCTGCGCCGCCGGTCGCTGCGCAACCTGTTCGCCACGCTCGTGCTGTCCGCGGGCACGCCCATGATCACCGCCGGCGACGAGATGGGCCGCACCCAGCGGGGCAACAACAACGCGTACTGCCAGGACAACGAGGTCTCCTGGGTCGACTGGGACCTGGCGCCGTGGCGGACGTCGCTGCTCGCGACGACCCGGCACCTCGTGGCCCTGCGGCACAACCACCCGGCCCTGCGCACCCGGACGTTCTACTCCGGGCGCCCGTGGGTCCCCGGCGGGCCGCCGGACCTGGCCTGGTACGGCGCCGACGGCGTCGAGTTCGACCACGCCCGGTGGCACGACGCGGGCGTCCGCACCTTCCAGATGGCCCGGGTCGCGCCGGAGCCCCACGACGACCAGGTGCTGCTCGTCGTGAACGGGGCGCTCGACGCCGTGGAGGTGCAGCTCGTCGCGGGTGACGACCGGCCGTGGCGGCTCGCGTGGGACTCCGTGTGGGAGCACCCGTCCGAGGTGTCGACCGCGGCGATCTCCGGCGGCCTGCACCAACCGGGGGGCACCGTGACGACGGTCGAGCCGCTGAGCATGCGGGTGTACGTCCGCCCCTGACGCCGACCCCCGGCAGCGGTAGCGTGCCCGCATGACGCACCCCCACGACGTCGTGGTCGTCGGTGCCGGGCTCGCAGGCCTGGTCACCACCGCCGAGCTGCTGCGTGCCGGGCGGCGCGTGCTCCTGCTGGACGCGGAGCCGCCGGCGTCCCTCGGCGGGCAGGCGTGGTGGTCGTTCGGCGGGCTGTTCCTGGTCGACTCCCCCGAGCAGCGGCGTCTGGGCGTGCGCGACAGCCCCGAGCTGGCGCTCGCGGACTGGCTCGGCTCCGCGGCGTTCGCCGACGACGGGTCCGACCGCTGGGGGCGGGCCTGGGCGGAGGCGTTCGTCGAGTTCGCCGCCGGGAGGATGCGGTCGTGGCTGCACGGCCAGGGCGTGCGCTGGTTCCCGCTGGTGCAGTGGGCCGAGCGCGGCGGGTACCTGGCCGACGGCCACGGCAACTCCGTGCCGCGGTTCCACGTCACCTGGGGGACCGGTCCCGCGGTCCTCGAGCCGTTCGTCCGGACCCTGCTGGACGGGCACCGCGACGGGCTCGTCGAGGTGCGGTTCCGGCACCGGGTCACCGCGCTGACCACGACGGACGGCCGCGTGACCGGGGTCCGCGGGGACGTCCTGGTGCCCGACCGGGTGGCCCGCGGCGCGCCGTCGTCGCGCGACGTGCTGCGGCCGTTCGAGGTCGCCGCCCCTGCGGTCGTCGTGGCGACCGGGGGCATCGGCGCCGCCCACGACCTGGTGCGCGCCACGTGGCCCGCCACGGCGGGCCCCCTTCCGGGGCGCCTGCTCTCCGGCGTGCCCGACCACGTGGACGGCTCCGGGATCGCGGCGGCCCGCGCCGCCGGCGCGCACGTGGCCCACGCCGGGCGCATGTGGCACTACCCGGAGGGCGTCGCCAACCACTCCCCGGTGTGGACGGCGCACGGCATCCGGATCCTGCCGGGACCCAGCTCGCTGTGGCTGGACGCCGACGGCCGACGGCTGCCGCCCCCGCTGTTCCCCGGGTTCGACTCCCTGGGGACGCTGACCCACCTCACGTCGCACGGGCACGACCACTCGTGGTTCGTGCTCGACCGCACGATCCTCGGCAAGGAGCTCGCACTGTCCGGGTCCGAGCAGAACCCGGACCTCACCGGGCGTGACGTCCGGCTCCTGCTGCAGCGCGTGCGCGCGGGGGCGGTCGGCCCGGTCGAGGCGTTCGCGCGACGGTCGCCGGAGTTCGTCACGGCGACCACCCCGGCGGGCCTCGCGGCGGGCATGAACGCGCTGACGGGTACCGACCGCATCGACCCGGACGCGCTCGCCGGCACCATCGCGGCGCGCGACGCCCAGGTGGCGACGGGCCTGGGCAAGGACCTGCAGGTCGTCGCGACCGCGACCGCCCGGCGGTACGTCGTCGACCGGGCCGTGCGGGTCGCGCCGCCGCACCGCCTGCTGGACCCGGCGCACGGCCCGCTGTACGCCGTGCGGCTGTCGGTCCTGACCCGCAAGACCCTCGGCGGGCTCGCCACGGACCTCGAGGGCCGCGTGCTGCGCCCCGACGGGGAGGTGTTGCCGGGGCTGTGGGCGGTGGGTGAGGCCGCGGGCTTCGGCGGCGGTGGCGTCCACGGCCACCGTGCCCTGGAGGGGACGTTCCTCGGCGGCTGCCTGTTCACCGGCCGCACCACGGGGCGCGCCCTCGCGGCCGCCTGAGCACGACCGCCCCGCCGACCCGCGCCCGTCAGCCCGCGGTCGCCACCAGCCCCGTCGCGGCCACCGAGGTGAGCGCGTCGTGCCGGGGCACCACCCGCACGGTCCACCCGAACGGTCCGGCGCGCGTCAGCCCGACCTCCCCGACGTACGCGTACCGGCCGCCCTCGGTCCGGCCGACGCCGCCGGTGCCCGCGTCGGCGTCCGGCGCGTCGACGGCGTCCGGCGCGTCGGCGGCGGGGGCCGCCTGCACGAGGGCCGCGACGTGCAGGTCCGTGATCTCGTCGTCCGGGCCCACGGGGCCGTGCACCACCTGGACCGCGACGTCGTCGGGCAGCAGGCCGCCGAGCGTGACCGACGCCCGGACGTGCAGCACGTCACCGACCCGCGGTGGCGTGCCGGCGCCCGTGACCTCGACGTCGGCGACGGCGACCCCCGGCCACGCGGACCGCACCCGCGACCGCCAGCCCGCGAGCGCGACGGCGCCGGCGAGGTCGTCGGCCGCCAGGGCGGCGCCCGCCGCGGCGGCCGGCGCGTAGAGGTGCGCGACGTGGTCCGCGACCATGCGCGTCGCCTGCACCTTGGGCGCGAGGGTGACGAGCGTGCGGCGGACCGCCGCCAGCCAGCGGCGCGGCAGCCCGTCGCCGTCCCGCTCGTGGAAGCAGGTCACCACCTGCTCCGCGAGGACGTCGTGCAGGACCGCGGCGCGCTGCGCCGTGCCCTCGTCGCCGTCCTCGGGCGCGGGCCGCGGCAGCGCCCAGCCGTCCTCGCCGTCGTACCACTCGTCCCACCAGCCGTCGCGCACGGCGAGGGTGAGGACGCCGTTGAGCGCCGCGCGCATCCCCGACGCGGTGCTCGCACCCGACGGGTCCACGGGCGTGTCGAGCCACACGTCGCAGCCGGCGTGGAGCGCTCGCAGCAGGTCGGACGAGGCGTCGGTGAGGACGACGAGCCGGCCGTCGAGGTCCGGCCGGTCCGCGAGCGCACCGAGCGCGGCGGGGACGCCGCCCGGCCCGGCGGCGACGACCAGGCGCACGGGACGGGCCGCGTCGAGCAGCAGCGCGGCCAGGCGGTCCGGGTCGTCGAGGAGCAGGTCCAGGGGTGCGCCGCCCGACGACGGCCGGTGCACCACGCCCACGGTCAGCGGCTCGGCGGGGACGGTACCCGGCGCCGACGGGCGCGGCCCGTCCGCCCCGCCCGGGAGCAGGTCGTCGAGTCGCGCACGCAGCCGACGACGCAGCTCCCAGAGGTCGGCGTCGTCGACGGGCCCGCCGACGTCCCACCCCGCGCCGGTGGCCAGGTCGCGCGCGCTCATCCGGCGCGCGCCCAGGTCCGTGACCTCGGGCGCGACCCACGTGGGCGCGTGCACGCCGGCGGTGACCGAGCCGATCGGGACCTCCTGGGGGTCGAAGCCGGGCCACAGGTCGGCGTACGCCTCGCGGCACGTGCGGCCGTGACGGCGGGAGTCGCCGCTCGCCCGGTCGGCCAGGCGCAGCGCGAGGACGGCGGTGTCGACGGGCGCGTCGGCCTCGCCCCCGGCCCGCGCGCCCAGCGCCAGGACGTCGGTCGTGGGCAGGTCGCCGGCGGGGTCGAGCGCCGCGAGGTGCTCGGCCACCAGCGCGCCGTCGAGCACCGTCGCCGGGCCGGGCACCTGCACGGCGAGGACGGACGTCGCCCGGACCAGCTCGAGCGCGGCGTCGTACGTCGCGCCGGCGGCGACGAGCTCACGCACCCGCTCCAGCCCGACGAACCCGGCGTGCGCGCCGCCGGCGTGCACCACCTCGGGCTGCGGCGCACCGGTGAGACGCGCGTGGGCACGCACCGCCTGCAGCCCGCCGACCCCCCGCAGCAGGGCCCGCTCGAGCCGACGCACGGCGGCGGACCGCTCGGCGGCGGGTCCCGCCGTGGCCCGTCCCCCGGCCGTCGGGGTCCCCGGCTCCACGGGGTCGAGGAGCAGCAGCGGGACGCGACCGGCACGGGCGACGCGGACGCGGGCGCGCAGCGCGCTCCCGGGTGTTGCCACCTGCACGACGACCGGGGTCCCGTCGGGCTCCCGCAGCAGCGGCGCGGCGCCGCCGTCCTCCGTGGGCGACGGGGGCGCGCCGGGACCGAGGTCCCGGGTGCCGTGGGCCGTCGGGCGCCGCTGGTCGTCGACGAGCCCGACGGCGACCAGCGGGACGCCCAGGTCGGACGCCGCGCGCACGTGGTCGTCCGCGAGGGCCTCCAGGCCGTGGGGCCCGGGGGCGGCGGCGGCGGCCCGGGGGGCGTCGTCGGGGCCGGGCGGGAACCACGCGACGGCGGCGGGCAGCGCGGCCCCGCCCTGGCGCTGGTACCACCGCGGTCCCGTGCGGTACGCCCGCAGGTCCGCCGCCGCGGCCCGGACGCGCGCCACCAGCGCGGGGTCCGCGGCGGCGGCGGCGACCCGCTCGGGGTCGAGCGCGTCGAGCAGGGCGGCGGGGTCCCCGCCCACGCGGGACCAGGCCACCGGGTCGACGTCGGCGAGGACGGCACGCGTCGGCGGGTGCCAGGACCACCGCAGGTCGTGCGCGAGCTCCTCGAGCTCGGCCAACGGTGCAGGCAGGAGGGTGCGGACGGTGAACCGGCGGATGGCTCTCACGCGCGCAGACTACGCAGAACGGACGGATCGCACAGCCCGTCCTGGACGTCCGACCCGGACGAGCGTCCGGCTGCCGGACCGCCGACGGCGTCCCGCGGCGCGGCGGGCACGCGACGCGCCGCCCACCGGATGCCGCCACCCCTGCAGGACGGATAGGTTCGGGACCGTGACGACTCCCCGCCGTTCTCGTCGCACGTCACCGGCCACATCCCCCGGCCCCGCACGTGCCGTCGCCCCCGTGCTGCCGCCGCAGCCCACCGTGACCCCGGCCACGGACGCCCCCGTGCCCGTGGTGCCCGTGGGTCGCATCCCGGTGCTCGACGTCTACCCCGTCGCCGAGGAGGGACGCTTCCCCGCGAAGGCGGTGGTGGGCGAGGCGGTGCCCGTGCGGGCGACCGTGATCCGTGAGGGCCACGACGCGCTCGGTGCGACGGCGGTGCTGCTGCGGCCCGACGGCTCGGTCCACTCCTCGGCGCGCATGGTCGACATCGCGCCCGGCCTCGACCGGTACGAGGCCCGCCTGGTCCCGGACGTCGAGGGCGAGTGGTCCTTCCGCGTCGAGGGCTGGTCCGACCCGTACGGCACGTGGGCGCACGACGCCGCGATCAAGGTCGAGGCGGGCATCGACGTCGAGCTCATGCTCACCGAGGGCGAGCTCGTGCTGCTGCGCGCCGCCGGCCGCACCGGCGAGGACGCGATGCGCCCGCGCGACGCCCGCGTCCTCCTCGACGCGGTCGCCGGGCTGCGCGACACGTCCCGTCCCCCGCTCGCGCGGCTCGCCGCGGCGCTGGCGCCCGAGGTCCGTGAGGTGCTCGACCGCGCGCCGCTGCGCGACCTGGTCACGCGGTCGCGGGCCTACCCCCTGGTCGTGCACCGCCGCCTGGCGCTCACCGGCTCGTGGTACGAGATGTTCCCGCGGTCCCACGGCGCGACGTACGACGAGACCACCCAGCGGTGGACGTCCGGGACGCTGCGCACGGCCGCCAACCAGCTGCCGCGCATCGCCGCGATGGGCTTCGACGTCGTGTACCTGACCCCGATCCACCCCATCGGCACCACGTACCGCAAGGGCCGGAACAACGCCCTGGCCGCGCTGCCCGGCGACCCGGGCTCGCCCTACGCCATCGGCTCCCCGGACGGCGGGCACGACGCCATCGAGCCGACGCTCGGGACGTTCGACGACTTCACCGCCTTCGTCGCGCGGGCCCGCTCGCTGGGGCTGGAGGTCGCGCTCGACCTCGCGCTGCAGGCCTCGCCGGACCACCCGTGGGTCACGGAGCACCCGGAGTGGTTCACCACGCGGGCCGACGGCACGATCGCCTACGCGGAGAACCCGCCGAAGAAGTACCAGGACATCTACCCCCTGAACTTCGACAACGACCCCGAGGGGATCTACGCCGAGGTCCGCCGGGTCGTGCAGGTGTGGATCGACCACGGGGTGACGGCGTTCCGCGTCGACAACCCGCACACCAAGCCCCTGTCGTTCTGGCAGCGGCTGCTGGCGGACGTCCGGGCCTCGCACCCCGAGGTGATCTTCCTGTCCGAGGCGTTCACCCGCCCGGCGATGATGCTGACGCTGGCCAAGATCGGCTTCCACCAGTCGTACACGTACTTCACCTGGCGCAACACCAAGGCGGAGCTCGAGGAGTACCTCGCCCGGGTCGGCGGCGAGGAGGCCGCCTGGCTGCGCCCGAGCTTCTGGCCGACGACGCACGACATCCTGCCGCCGTACCTGCAGCACGGCGGGGTCCCCGGCTTCGCCGTGCGCGCCGTGCTGGCGGCGACGGGGTCGCCCACCTGGGGCGTGTACTCCGGCTACGAGCTGGTCGAGAACGTGCCCCGGCCCGGGGTGGAGGAGCAGATCGACAACGAGAAGTACGAGTTCCGGCCGCGGGACTGGGCCCGTGCCGACGACCTCGGGATCGCCCTGCTCCTGGGGCGGCTCAACGAGATCCGGCGCGCGCACCCGGCGCTGCAGCAGCTGCGCAACGTGCGGGTGCACCCGACGACCGACGACGCGCTCGTGTGCTTCTCGCGCCACCTCGACGCCGCCCACTCGCCCACGGGCCGGCCGGACACCGTGGTCGTGGTCGTGAACATCGACCCGCACAACGCCCGCGAGGGCGTGGCGTACCTGGACCTGAGCGCCTTCGGCCTCCCCGCGGACCGGCCGGTGGCCGCGCACGACGCGCTGTCCGGCGAGACGTACGCCTGGTCCGACCAGGTCTACGTCCGGCTCGACCCGATGGTGAGCGTCGCGCACGTGGTCCACCTCGAGCACCCGCACGAGGCACGATGAGGCCCGTGCTCCCGCCCCCGGAGGGTGCCGCCTCCGCGTCGGGCGATCCGCGCGCGCCCCGGACCCCGGTGCTCGGCACCCCGACGCGGTCGACGGAGCCGCCGGTGGGCACCCCGCCCCCGGGCTCCGTGCCGTCCCCCGACGCGGTCCCGGTCCACCGCGAGCCGCCCCCGACGACCGCGGCGATCGCCCTGTCCGGGCTGCCCGGTCGCCGGCAGCCCGACGTGCCGACGCCGCTGCCGTCCGGCGGGCGCGACACCGACCCCGAGTGGTACCGCACCGCCGTGTTCTACGAGGTCATGCTGCGCACGTTCGCGGACTCCTCGGGCAACGGCAGCGGTGACCTGCCCGGCCTCATCCAGCGTCTCGACTACCTGCAGTGGCTGGGCGTCGACTGCCTGTGGCTGCCGCCGTTCTACCCCTCGCCCATGCGCGACGGCGGGTACGACGTGTCGGACTACACCGCGGTGGCCCCGCAGTACGGGACGCTCGACGACTTCCGCATGCTCGTCATCGAGTGCCACCGGCGCGGCATGCGGATCGTCGTCGACCTGGTGATGAACCACACCAGCGACCAGCACCCGTGGTTCCAGGCCTCCCGCTCCGACCCGGACGGCCCGTACGGGGACTTCTACGTGTGGAGCGACGACAACACCCGCTACCACGACGCCCGCATCATCTTCGTGGACACCGAGACGTCGAACTGGACGTTCGACCCCGTGCGGCGCCAGTACTTCTGGCACCGGTTCTTCAGCCACCAGCCGGACCTGAACTTCGAGAACCCGCGCGTGGTCGACGCGATGATGGACGTCGCGCGGTTCTGGCTGCACCTCGGGGTGGACGGCTTCCGCCTGGACGCCGTGCCGTACCTCTTCGAGGCCGAGGGCACCAACTGCGAGAACCTGCCGGAGACGCACGAGTTCCTGCGCAAGGTCCGCCGGATGATCGACGAGGAGTTCCCGGGCCGCATCATGCTGGCCGAGGCGAACCAGTGGCCCGAGGACGTGGTGCACTACTTCGGCACCGACGAGGAGCCGGAGTGCCACATGTGCTTCCACTTCCCCGTCATGCCGCGCATCTACTACGCGCTGCGCGACCAGCGGGCCACCCAGATCGTCGACATCCTCGCGGACACCCCGCCGATCCCGGCGAGCGGGCAGTGGAGCACGTTCCTGCGCAACCACGACGAGCTGACGCTCGAGATGGTCTCCACCGAGGAGCGCGCGTCGATGTACGGCTGGTACGCACCGGACTCGCGGATGCGCGCCAACATCGGCATCCGCCGCCGGCTCGCGCCGCTGCTCGACAACTCCCGCAAGGAGATCGAGCTGGCGCACGCGCTGCTGCTGTCGCTGCCGGGCAGCCCGTGCCTGTACTACGGCGACGAGATCGGCATGGGTGACAACATCTGGCTCGCGGACCGTGACGCGGTGCGCACGCCGATGCAGTGGACGCCGGACCGCAACGCCGGGTTCTCCACCGCGGACCCCGGCAAGCTCTACCTGCCGCTGGTGCAGTCGCTCGTCTACCACTACGGCAACGTCAACGTGGAGTCGCAGCTGGCGCAGCCGACGTCCCTGCTGCACTGGGTGCACGGCATGCTGGCGGTCCGCCGGCAGCACCGTGCGCTGGGTCTCGGCACGTTCGACGTCGTGTCCTGCGACAACGAGGCGGTGCTGACGTTCCTGCGCCGCACGGAGGACGAGACGATCCTCGTGGTGGCCAACCTGGCGGCGACGGCCCGCGCGGCGACGGTGACGCTCCCCGAGCACACCGGCTGGTCCGCCCGCGACGTGTTCGGCGGGTCGCACTTCCCCGACGTGCGCGACGACGGGACCCTCACGTTCACTCTCGGGTCGCGCGAGTTCTACTGGCTGGAGCTGACGGCGCCGTGATCCTCGACGCACGTGCCCCCGACGACGTCGACCACGAGCTGGTGGGGCTGCTGCACGCGTGGCTGCCGCACCGCCGCTGGTACCCCGCGAAGGGGTCCGCCGCGCGGCTGTCTCCGGTGGGTGCGGTGCATCTGGCCGACGACGTGCGGGTCCTGCTCGTGCGGGTCGACGCGGCCGGCCGGGACGTGCTGCTGCAGGTCCCGCTGGTGCTGCTGCCCGGGGCGGCGCCCGTCGGGACCGACCGCGCCTCGGTCGTCGGGGAGGTCGGCGGCCGGACGGTGCTGGACGCGACGGGGGACGCCCGGTTCCTGCGGGCCTGGCTCGCGGGGGCGGACGGGCCGGGGGCCGAGGTCGACGTGACGGGCGCGCGGGTGGTGACCGGCGAGCAGTCGAACACCTCGGTCGTGCTGCCCGCGCCGGACGGCACCCCGGTGGGGATGCTCAAGGTGCTGCGCGCGGTCGCCGCGGGCGAGAACCCGGACATCGACGTGCCGCGGCGGCTGGTGGAGGCGGGGTGGGACGGTGTCCCGGCCCCTCTGGCGTGGTCGCAGGCGCGGTGGCCCGGTCCGGACGGCGACCCCGTGGTCGGCTACCTGGGTGTCCTGAGCGCGTTCGTGCCGGGTGCGCAGGACGGGTTCGAGCTGGCGTGCGCGTGGGCGTCCGAGGGGCGAGCGTTCGGCGGTCCGGCGACGGAGCTGGGCACGACCGTCGCGGGGATGCACGCGGCGCTGGTGCGGGCGTTCGGGGCGGATCCCGACCCCGCCGGCGGGGAGGCGCTGGCGCGGTCCCTGCGCGAGCGGTTCGCGTGGGCCGTCGATGCCGTGCCGTCGCTCGCCGACCGGGAGCCGGCGGTCGCGGCCGTGGCCGCGGAGGTGGCCGCCCTGCCCGCGACGCCGGCGCGGCAGCGTGTGCACGGCGACCTGCACCTGGGGCAGGTGCTGCGCTCGGCGGGCCGCTGGTTCGTCATCGACTTCGAGGGTGAGCCGCTGGCGCCGTTGGCCGCCCGCGTCCTGCCGGACCTCGCGCTGCGGGACGTCGCAGGCCTGCTGCGGTCGTTCGACTACGCCGCGGCGGTCGGGGGCCTGAGCGGCGCACCCGCGGCCGCGTGGACCGCGGACGCCCGGGCGGCCCTGCTCGCGGGCTACGGCGTGACGGACGACCCGACCAGCACGCTGCTGCTGCGCGCGCTCGAGCTCGACAAGACGCTCTACGAGGCCGTGTACGAGGCGCGCAACCGCCCCACCTGGGCGCCGATCCCCGAGGCCGGGCTGGACCGCCTGCTCGGCTGACGGCGACGGCGTCAGGCGACGCCGGAGCCCGCGGGCAGCTCGGTCATCGTGTCGACGACCATCCGCAGCCCCGCCTGCCGGGGAGCCAGCTCCGCCTGCAGCACCAGCGCGGCACCGCCCAGGGCGGCGGCCTCGGACGCCTGCGAGGAGATCGTGACGCGCACCGGGTGCGTGGCACGGGCGAAGAACCCGTCGGCGAGGCGCTGCTGGACGACCGGCAGGTAGAGCGAACCGGCCTGGGCGAACGACGCCCCCGTGAGGACCAGCAGGTCGAGGTCGAGCACGTTGGCGAGCACCTGCGCGGCAGCGGCCAGGTACCGGGCCGACTCCCGCAGCAGCCGCGCGGGCTCCTCCTCGCCGCGTGCCGCCGCCCGGGCCAGGGCCGCGAAGTCCTCGGGCACGCTGCGACCCGGCAGCGCGATGCCGGCCTCGGTGGCCCGCGCCACCACGGCGGCAGGCCCGGCGAGCACCTCGATGCACCCGCGCGAGCCGCACCAGCACGGCGGCCCGTCGACGTCGACGCACACGTGCCCGATCTCGCCCGTGTTCGACGACCGGCCGCGGTACACCGTCCCGTCGACGATGATCCCCGCCCCGATGCCCGTGCCCATGTACAGCGCGGCGCACACCGCCCCGGTGGGCACACCGCCGGACCAGTACTCCCCCAGCGCGGCGGCCGTCGCGTCGTTGTCGAGCAGGACGGGCAGCCCGACCGCGTCCTCGATCGCGTGGGCCAGCGGGAAGTCGGCCCAGTGCTGCATGACGGGCGGCGCCAGCGTCATGCCGGTGGTGGTCGACAGCGGACCGGGCGACACGACGCCGACGCCGAGCAGCCGGTCCCCGTCCACGCCGACGCGCGCGGTGGTGGCCGCGACCTCGGCCGCGATGCGCCCGACCACGTCCCGCGGGTCGTCGGACCCGGCACCCGGGCGCCGCCACCGCGCCACGACCTGGCCGCCGAGGTTCGCGATCACGTACGTGATGCCGGCGTGGTCCAGGTGGACGCCGACGGCGTAGCCCGCGTCGGGGTCGAGCTGCAGCAGCATCCGGGGCTTGCCGCCGGTGGACTCGGCGCGGCCGGCCTCGACCACCAGACCCTCGTCGAGGAGGCGCCGGACGACGGTCGAGACCGTCGCGGCCGTCAGGCCGGTGGCGCGCGTCAGCTCGACGCGGCTGATGGTGCCGGCCGCGCGGATGACGTCGAGGATCGCGCTGCGACTGCCGGTGCGGGGGCCGGGCGTGCCTGCGTTCACACTCCTGCTCCCGTCGCCGTGCGGCCGCCGGACTGCGACCTGACCGAGCCTAGCCACCCCTCGGCGCCTGCGAGCGACGGCGGGGCCGCGGCGTCCGGGTGAGCCCACGCCGCTGGCGGGGCACCGGCGCGCGACCCCGCGCGCCGGTGCACCCGGCCCGGTCAGTCCACGCGGGTGGCGCGCACCAGGACGAGGCGCTCCGGCGAGAGGTGAGGGGCCCGCACCCCGACCTGCTCGAGGACCCGGCCCGTCGCGCGGACGCCCTGCGGCGTCCACCACGGGGCCTTCCAGCCGTGGGTGATGGCGTCGCCCGGCGCCTGGGGCCGCACGTGGTACGTCGCGTCGGGGTCGAGGCCGGGCAGCGGCACGGCGTTCGCCGGCATCTGCGCGGACGACGCCACCGCGGCGACGGCGAACAGGGCGTCGGAACCGTCCTGGGCGACCACCCCGTGCACCTCGAACGCCGGGTCCGGCAGGTCGGCGTGCACGCTGACCCCGGTGTGCAGCAGGCCGCGCACGTCCTTGTACAGCGCGACCCAGGCCGCCAGCTCCGCGCGCTGCGCGTCGTCGGCCTCCCGCAGGTCCCACTCGATGCCCAGGTGGCCGAACAGCGCGGTGCCGGCCCGGAAGCCGAGCGTCGCGCTGCGGCCCGTGCTGTGGGCCGTCCCGGAGCCGATGTGCGCACCGATGAGCTCCAGCGGGATGAGCAGGTTGGTCCACGGCTGGATGGCGCGGCGCTCGAGCGCGTCGATGCAGTCGGACCCCCAGACCCGGTCGGTGCGCTGGAGGATCTCCAGGTCGACCCGGGCACCGCCGGAGGAGCACGACTCGATCTCGACGCGCGGGTGGCGCGCGCGCAGCGCGTCGAGGAGCCGGTAGACGGCCAGCGTCTGCCCGTGCACGCCGGGCACGCCGTCGGGTCCGTGGCCGGCGTCGACGAGGTCGCGGTTGTGGTCCCACTTGAGGTACGCGATGTCGTGCTCGCTCAGCAGCGCGTCGAGCCGCCCGAGGATGTGGTCGAACACCTCGGGGCGCGCGAGGTCGAGCACCTGCTGCCACCGCGCGGCGCCGGGCAGACGGTCGGGCAGGCGCAGCATCCAGTCGGGGTGGGCGCGCGCGAGGTCGGAGTCGGGGTTGACCATCTCCGGCTCGACCCAGAGCCCGAACTGCATCCCCAGCCCGGTCACGTGCTCGATGAGCGGGTGCAGCCCGTCGGGCCACACCTCGTCGGACACGTACCAGTCGCCGAGTCCCCGGTGGTCGTCGCGGCGCGAGCCGAACCACCCGTCGTCCAGGACGAAGCGCTCCGCCCCGACGGCTGCCGCCGCGTCCGCCAGCTCGACGAGCCGACCGAGGTCGTGCTGGAAGTAGACGGCCTCCCACGTGTTGAGCGTGACCGGGCGCGGGCTGCGGGGGTGCTGCGGGCGGGCGCGGAGCCAGGTGTGGAACCGCGAGGCGAGGGAGTCCAGCCCCTGCTCGCCGTACGCGCCGTAGACCCACGGGCTCGTGGAGGACTGGCCGGGCTGCAGCCGGACCTCGCCGGGTGCCAGCAGCTCGCCGCCGCCCAGCAGACCGGGGTGGTAGTGCGTGCGCTCCGCGAGGCTGCGGTGGTTCCCGGACCAGGCGACGTGCCAGCCCCACGCCTCGCCGCGGCGGTGCGCCAGGTCCTCGGTCCCGGCGACGAGGACGTACGGGGTGTCGAACCCGGTGCGTCCGCGGCGGTTCTCGCGCAGCCGGGTGCCGTGCGTGAACTCCGTGCGGATCGGTGACCGCTCGCGCGCCCAGTGCCCGCCGAAGTCGAGCAGCGTGGTCGCGCGGACCGGCACCGGCAGGGTGAGCAGCAGCCCGCCGAGCTCGTAGACGTCGTCCCCCGTGTTGGTCAGCGTGGCGCGCTGGCGGACGAGACCTTGCGGTGTGAGCTCGAGCACGAGCTCGAGCTCCAGCGCGGTGGCCGGGTCGGTGGCGGGCACCACGAGCACGGCACCGCCGTCGCCCGAGCGGGTCAGCTGCGGGATCCCGACGTGGAAGTCCGGTGACCAGGCGCGGCCGGCGCGCGAGCCGGTCAGGCCCGGGGTGCCGAGCCAGCCGTCCGCCTGCAGCGGCAGGACGCCGGGCACCACGCCGCCGTCCACGGGGAAGCCCATGAGTGCCGGGCGCCCGGCGAGCCGCAGGTCCGCGAGCGCGTCGGCGTCGAGGGGGCCGAGATCGGCGCCCCAGTGCAGCACGCGCGGCAGGCCGGCGAGGTCGAGCACGAGGCTGACGCCCGCGGCGCGCAGGTGCAGCAGCTCGTCGGGTCGTCCGGGTGGCTGCCCGCCCCCCGGGTGGTTCGTCGTCGGGGTCGTCTCGTCGTCGGGACGCTGTGGCACCGCTCACCTCCGTTGTGATCGCGCCCACCCTATGTCGTTGACTTACTTATTTCAGTTGCCTAACAATGGGTCCGGCTCCCCGGTCGACGTCGACCTGCCGCGCGCCGACGCGCGGCCACCGGAGCGCCGGACCGGGAGCCCGCACATGACCGACGACGTCCTCGCCGAGGGCTGGACCCTCACGGCCGACCCCGCCACGCTGCCCTCCGGGCTGCCGGCCACGCTCGCCGCCCGGCTCGGGTCCGGGGTCCCCGCCCGCGTGCCCGGCACGACGCACACCGACCTCCTCGCAGCCGGCCTCGTCCCCGACCCGTACGTCGACCGCAACGAGCTCGAGGTCGCCTGGATGAAGCGGGTGGACTGGTCGTACGCCCGGCCGCTCGACGTCGCGCCGGCCGCCGCCGACGAGCGGGTCGACCTGGTCCTCGAGGGCGTCGACACCGTCGCCACCGTGCGCCTGGGCGACGCCGTCCTGGCGCGCACGGCCAACCAGCACCGCACCTACCGGGTCGACCTGCGCGACCACCTGCGCCCGGGGCCGCAGGTGCTGCGGGTGGACCTGACGGCCGCGCTCACGTACGCCGAGGCGGAGGCCGCGCGGCTGGGACCCCGGCCCATGGCGTACGCGCAGCCGTTCAACATGGTCCGCAAGATGGCCTGCTCCTTCGGCTGGGACTGGGGACCCGACCTGCAGACGGCCGGCCTGTGGCGCCCCGTACGCGTCCAGCGGTGGCGCGTCGCGCGGCTGGCCGGCGTACGCCCGCTGGTCACCGTGGAGCCCGACGGCACGGGCGTCGTCGAGGTCGTGGTCGACGTCGAGCGGTCGGGGCTCGCGGGCGGCGAGGTGCCGCTGGTCGTGACGGCGCACGTGGCCGGCGCCGAGGGCGTCGCCGAGGTCCGTACCGGCGCCACCACCGGCACCGTGCGCCTCGAGGTGCCGCACGCCCCGCTGTGGTGGCCCGTCGGCCACGGCGCCCAGCCGCTGCACGACCTGCGCGTCGAGCTGAGGGCCGGCGACCCCGCGGCCCCCGCGGGCCCCCGGGGCACCGGCCCGCTCCTCGGCGCGTGGTCCCGCCGCATCGGGTTCCGCACCGTCGAGCTCGACACCCTCCCCGACGACCACGGGGCGGGGTTCACCCTGCGGGTCAACGGGCGCGCGGTGTTCGTCCGCGGCGCCAACTGGATCCCCGACGACCACCTGCTGACGCGCATCACGCGCGACCGGCTCGCCGGACGGCTCGACCAGGCGCTGGGTGCCCACCTCAACCTGCTGCGCGTCTGGGGCGGCGGGATCTACGAGTCCGAGGACTTCTACGAGCTGTGCGACGAGCGCGGGCTGCTGGTCTGGCAGGACTTCCTGCTCGCGTGCGCCGCGTACCCCGAGGAGTCGCCGCTGCGCGAGGAGGTCGAGGCCGAGGCCCGTGAGCACGTCGCCCGCCTGACGCCGCACCCGTCGCTGGTGCTGTGGAACGGCGGCAACGAGAACCTGTGGGGGTTCCGCGACTGGGGCTGGGAGCCCGAGCTCGACGGACGCACCTGGGGGTACGCGTACACGACGGACGTGCTGCCGGCCGTGGTGGCCGAGCTCGACCCGACCCGACCGTACGTCGCGAACAGCCCCACCTCCCCCGGCTACGACATCCGCGACGTGCACCCCAACGACCCGGACCACGGCTCCCACCACCAGTGGGACGTCTGGAACCGGGTCGACTACACGGTGTACCGCGACGAGGTCCCCCGGTTCTGCTCGGAGTTCGGGTTCCAGGGCCCGCCGACGTGGGCGACGCTGCAGCGCGCCGTCCGCGCCGAGGACGGCTCGGTGGCCGGCAAGGAGCACCCCACCTTCCTGCTGCACCAGAAGGCCGAGGACGGCAACGGCAAGCTCGACCGTGGCATGGCACCGCACCTGGGTGTCCCGTCCGACCTGGACGACTGGCTGTGGGCCGGTCAGCTCAACCAGGCACGGGCGGTGCGGTTCGCGATCGAGCACCACCGTTCCTGGTGGCCCGTCACCGCCGGGTCCGTCGTGTGGCAGCTCAACGACTGCTGGCCCGTGACGTCGTGGGCGGCGGTCGACGGTGACGGACGCCCCAAGCCCTTGTGGTGGGCGCTGCGTGCGGCGTTCGCCGAACGCCTGGTGACCGTGCAGCCGCGCGACGGCCGCGAGTCCCTCGTCGTCGTCAACGACACCCCGGTCCTGTGGAAGGCGACGGCCGTGCTGGAGCGTCAGACCCTCGGCGGCGACGTGCTGGCCCGCGCGGAGGTGCCGCTGACCGTCGGCGCGTGGTCCGTGGGCACCTTCCCCGTCGCGGCCGACCTGCGGACGCCGGACGATCCGTCGGCCGAGGTCCTGGTCGTGTCGCTCGACCGCCGTCGCGCCGTGCACACCTGGGTCGAGGACGTCGACCTCGCCCTCGACCCGGCACCGTTCGACGCGCGCGTGCACCCCGTGCAGGACGGGTACGCGGTCGAGGTGACGGCGCGCTCGCTCGTGCGTGACCTCACGCTGCTGGTCGACCGCCTGGACCCCGCCGCGAGCGTCGACGAGGCGCTGGTGACGTTGCCGGCCGGCGCCCGCGCGACGTTCCGCGTCCGCACGGCCGCCACCCTGGACCCCGCCGCGCTCGTCGCCGCACCGGTGCTGCGCAGCGCGAACGACGTCGTGGTGGCGACCCGCGCACCGGGGGCGTGACCGCACCACGCGCCCGGAGTGTCACGGACCGCCCCGGGACAGGGCCGGCCGGTACGCTGACCGCCGTGGGCGCAGACGCGATCGGGTTGGTGCTCGCGCGTCCCGCGCGGATGCTGGGGTTCGAGCCGTTCTTCATGGAGCTGATCGGCGGCATCGAGGAGACGCTCTCGTCGGACGACCGCTCGCTGCTGCTCCACGTCGTCCCCGACCACCACGCGGAGATCGCCGCCTACCGCCGCTGGGGCCAGGGCGACCTGGTCGACGCGGTGGTGCTGGTCGACCTCGTCGTCGACGACCCACGCCTGGCGGTGCTCGGCGAGCTCGGGATCCCGACCGTGGTCGTCGGGGGCCCGGAACGGTCGCTGCCCGGGGTCGCCCACGTGTGGATCGACAACGCCCAGGCCATGCGCGACGCGGTCGCCTACCTGGTCGGCCTGGGGCACCGGACGGTCGGGCGGGTGTCCGGGCCGGCGGCTCTGGCACACACGCGCTCGCGCACGGAGGCGTTCCTCGACGAGTGCGCCCGGCGCGGGGCACGGGGCGCGGTCGTCGAGGCCGACTACGGCCAGGAGTCCGGCACCCGGGCGACCCGTGCTCTCCTGGGCCGCAACGACCCGCCGTCGGCCGTCGTGTACGACAACGACGTGATGGCGGTCGCCGGGCTGGGCGTCGCGAACGAGCTGGGGCTCGGGGTGCCGTCCGACGTCTCCCTGCTCGCCTGGGACGACTCGCCGCTGTGCCGGTTGTCGCACCCGCCGCTGTCCGCGATGAGCCTCGACGTGCACGCCATGGGCGTCCAGGTCGGGGACGCCGTGCTCGACCTCCTGGCGTCGGGGCGGCCGACCACGTCGACCGCTCCCCTGCCGCGCCTCGTCGCGCGCGGCAGCACGGCACGGCGCGTGCGTGCGGGGAGCGACGGTCCGACGCTCGGGTGACGACGCGACCCCTCACCACCTGCGGCGACGCCTCCGGGGTGGTTGGGTAGGGACATGACTGCGGCTGCGACGTCCCCCGTGCCCGTCGACCACGACACCCTGCGCGCCGTGGCAGCGGGCTCCTTCTACGACCCCCACGCGGTCCTGGGTCCGCACGTCGGCGACGGCACCGTCACGGTCCGCACGCTGCGCCCCCTCGCGGACCGCGTCGTGGTCGTCACGGCGGACGCCCGCGTCGAGGCGCAGCACGAGCTGGACGGCGTCTGGTACGCCCTGCTGCCCGGCACGACCGTGCCCGACTACCGCCTCGAGGTCACCTACGCGGACTGGACGGCCGTGGTCGACGACCCGTACCGGTTCCTCCCGACGGTGCAGGAGCTCGACCGCTACCTGGTGCGCGAGGGCCGCCACGAGCAGCTCTGGCAGGTCCTGGGCGCCAACGTCCGCACCTACGACGGCGAGCTCGGCCCGGTCCGCGGCACGTCGTTCGCCGTCTGGGCGCCGAACGCGCGTGCGGTGCGTGTCGTCGGCGACTTCAACCACTGGCAGGGCGCCACCCACGCCATGCGCTCGCTCGGTGACAGCGGCATCTGGGAGCTGTACGCGCCGGGCGTCGACGCCGGCGCCCGGTACAAGTTCGAGATCCTCGGGGCGGACGGGTCGTGGCGCCAGAAGGCGGACCCGATGGCGAAGGGCACCGAGGTGCCGCCCGCCACCGCCTCCGTCGTCGTCGAGACCTCGTACTCGTGGTCCGACGACTCGTGGATGACCGCCCGGGCGCAGCGCGACCCGCACGCGGGTCCGATGAGCGTCTACGAGGTCCACCTCGGGTCGTGGCGCCAGGGCCTGTCGTACCGGGACCTGGCGCACCAGCTCACGGAGTACGTGCTGGAGATGGGCTTCACCCACGTCGAGATGCTGCCGGTCGCGGAGCACCCGTTCGGCGGCTCGTGGGGCTACCAGGTGTCGTCGTACTACGCCCCCACCGCGCGGTTCGGGCACCCCGACGACTTCCGGTACCTCGTGGACTGCCTGCACCGCGCCGGCATCGGCGTCATCGTCGACTGGGTGCCCGCGCACTTCCCGAAGGACGAGTGGTCGCTCGCCCACTTCGACGGCACGGCGCTGTACGAGCACCCGGACCCGCTGCTCGGTGAGCACCCGGACTGGGGCACGTACGTCTTCAACTTCGGACGCCCCGAGGTGCGCAACTTCCTCGTCGCGAACGCGACGTACTGGCTCGAGGAGTTCCACGTCGACGGCCTGCGTGTCGACGCCGTCGCGTCGATGCTCTACCTCGACTACTCGCGGCAGCCGGGCCAGTGGCGTCCCAACGCGTACGGCGGCCGGGAGAATCTCGAGGCGATCTCGTTCCTGCAGGAGACCAACGCGACGGCGTACCGCCGCACCCCCGGCATCATGATGATCGCCGAGGAGTCGACGGCGTGGCCGGGCGTCACGGCGCCGACGTCCGCACAGGGCCTGGGCTTCGGCCTGAAGTGGAACATGGGCTGGATGAACGACACCTTGCGCTACCTGCGTGAGGAGCCGATCAACCGCCGTTACCACCACCACGAGATCACGTTCTCGATGGTGTACGCCTACTCCGAGCACTTCGTGCTGCCCATCAGCCACGACGAGGTGGTGCACGGCAAGGGCTCGCTCTACGGGCGCATGCCGGGCGACCACTGGCAGAAGCTCGCGGGCGTCCGCGCCCTCCTCACGTACCAGTGGACGCATCCGGGCAAGCAGCTGCTGTTCATGGGCCAGGAGTTCGCGCAGCAGGGTGAGTGGGCGGAGTCCCGCTCCCTCGACTGGTACAGCCTCGACGACGACGCGCACCGTGGGGTGCAGCGGAGCCTGCGTGACCTCAACGAGGTCTACCGCCGGACGCCCGCACTCTGGCAGCTCGACCACACCCCGGACGGCTTCGCGTGGCTGGCGTCCGACGAGGCCGACCTCAACCTGCTGGCCTACGCCCGGTACGGCGTGGACGCTCCCCCGGTGGTCGTGGTCGTCAACTTCGCGGGCGTTCCCCACGAGGGGTGGCGCGTCCCGCTGCCCGCGGGAGGCACGTGGCGGGAGGCGTTCAACTCGGACGCCCAGATCTACGGCGGGTCCGGTGTCGGCAACCTGGGCGCGATCGCTGCCGAGCCGGTCGAGCACTACGGACGCGCGTGGTCGGCCTCGATCCGGGTGCCTCCGCTCGGCGCCGTGATCTTCGTCCTCGACGAGGACGGGACGCCGACGACCGCCTGAGCTGGTCCCCGGCCCCGAACGCGCCGGGATGTCCGCACGGACGCTCCTGTGCCCCCGCCGAGACCTGTCGGCGGAGGCACGGCCGTCTCCGCGGATTGCGGGTTCCCGTGCGCGCCGGCCCTTCGTCACGGGGTCGGCCAGCGGCTGGGCGCGTCTGGAGGGCCCGCGTGAGCCCGGTGGTGACCGCCGGGCGGGAGCCTCGGACCTGCGTCGGGCCACCATCCCCGGTGGAGCGCAAGGGGCGCTGGCACCGCGCCTGCGCGCCGCCGACGTCGACTGCCGGGCCGCCGGTTGCCGCAGGATCCGGGAACGACGAAAGGCCCACCCCGGTCAGGGGTGGGCCTTTCGTTGAATGATTGTCCGGCGGCGTCCTACTCTCCCACACCCTGGCGGGTGCAGTACCATCGGCGCTGAAGGGCTTAGCTTCCGGGTTCGGAATGGGACCGGGCGTTTCCCCTTCGCTATGACCGCCGTAACTCTGTCGAGATGTCAACGGGAATGAACCGTTGGTTTCTCGGGAACCGCACAGTGGACGCGTAGCAATGAATGAAGTTAGTCAAGTTGTCGGCTTATTAGTACCGGTCAGCTGCGGCAGTCGTTAGTCCTGCCTTCCACATCCGGCCTATCTACCCAGTGGTCTAGCTGGG
>NZ_FOSE01000010.1 GCF_900114185.1 Cellulomonas sp. KH9 | reverse complement strand
TTTTTGGTGTCGAGCCTGGCTGGGTCCACCCCGTGGGTCTGGTCAGGGATGATGCCAGTTGATGCCCCTCTTCGGGGGGGTTCTTTGTGTGTCTGTTGCTCGCCGGTTTCGGTCGGTGGGTGGCTGTTTGACATTCACGGAGAGTTTGATTCTGGCTCAGGACGAACGCTGGCGGCGTGCTTAACACATGCAAGTCGAACGGTGAAGGTCAGCTTGCTGACCGGATCAGTGGCGAACGGGTGAGTAACACGTGAGCAACCTACCCTTCACTCTGGGATAAGCCTTGGAAACGAGGTCTAATACCGGATACGAGACGCACGGGCATCTGTAGCGTCTGGAAAGATTTATCGGTGGGGGATGGGCTCGCGGCCTATCAGCTTGTTGGTGGGGTAATGGCCTACCAAGGCGACGACGGGTAGCCGGCCTGAGAGGGCGACCGGCCACACTGGGACTGAGACACGGCCCAGACTCCTACGGGAGGCAGCAGTGGGGAATATTGCACAATGGGCGAAAGCCTGATGCAGCGACGCCGCGTGCGGGATGACGGCCTTCGGGTTGTAAACCGCTTTCAGCAGGGAAGAAGCGAAAGTGACGGTACCTGCAGAAGAAGCGCCGGCTAACTACGTGCCAGCAGCCGCGGTAATACGTAGGGCGCAAGCGTTGTCCGGAATTATTGGGCGTAAAGAGCTCGTAGGCGGTTTGTCGCGTCTGCTGTGAAAACCTCAGGCTCAACCTGGGGCTTGCAGTGGGTACGGGCAGACTAGAGTGCGGTAGGGGTGACTGGAATTCCTGGTGTAGCGGTGGAATGCGCAGATATCAGGAGGAACACCGATGGCGAAGGCAGGTCACTGGGCCGCAACTGACGCTGAGGAGCGAAAGCATGGGGAGCGAACAGGATTAGATACCCTGGTAGTCCATGCCGTAAACGTTGGGCACTAGGTGTGGGGTCCATTCCACGGATTCCGTGCCGCAGCAAACGCATTAAGTGCCCCGCCTGGGGAGTACGGCCGCAAGGCTAAAACTCAAAGAAATTGACGGGGGCCCGCACAAGCGGCGGAGCATGCGGATTAATTCGATGCAACGCGAAGAACCTTACCAAGGCTTGACATACACCGGAAACGTGCAGAGATGTGCGCCCCGCAAGGTCGGTGTACAGGTGGTGCATGGTTGTCGTCAGCTCGTGTCGTGAGATGTTGGGTTAAGTCCCGCAACGAGCGCAACCCTCGTCCCATGTTGCCAGCGGGTTATGCCGGGGACTCATGGGAGACTGCCGGGGTCAACTCGGAGGAAGGTGGGGATGACGTCAAATCATCATGCCCCTTATGTCTTGGGCTTCACGCATGCTACAATGGCCGGTACAAAGGGCTGCGATACCGCGAGGTGGAGCGAATCCCAAAAAGCCGGTCTCAGTTCGGATTGGGGTCTGCAACTCGACCCCATGAAGTCGGAGTCGCTAGTAATCGCAGATCAGCAACGCTGCGGTGAATACGTTCCCGGGCCTTGTACACACCGCCCGTCAAGTCATGAAAGTCGGTAACACCCGAAGCCGATGGCCCAACCTTTTGGGGGGAGTCGTCGAAGGTGGGACTGGCGATTAGGACTAAGTCGTAACAAGGTAGCCGTACCGGAAGGTGCGGCTGGATCACCTCCTTTCTAAGGAGCATCTGGCACCGGGTCGCCCTGTCATGGGGTGGTGGCGGTGTCCAGGCCCACGCTCGGTCCGAACGCGGCCGGGGTGGTGCTCACGGGTGGAACATCGACTACTGGCCGGCTCGTTGGGTCGGTGGCTTTCTAGTACGCCTGCAGCTTGCTGTGGGGAGGGAACGGGAGTGCATCGGTTCGTCGCGGGTCGGCTTGGCACGCTGTTGGGTCCTGAGGGAACAGCCACGTGGTGGGTGTTGCCTTGGTCGGGGCCGTGAGGTCCGGTCGAACCGCCGTGCTCGGGTGGTGCTCGTCCCTTCGGGGTGGGTGCTGGTCGGGTGGGTAGGCGCCGGGGTGTCTTGCGGTGGCCGGTGGTTGCTTGAGAACTGCACAGTGGACGCGAGCATCTTTGAATGATCTTTGTGGTCAAGTTTATAAGTGCACAGGGTGGATGCCTTGGCACCAGGAGCCGAAGAAGGACGTAGTAGCCTGCGATAAGCCTCGGGGAGTTGGCAAACGAACCGTGATCCGAGGATTTCCGAATGGGGAAACCCCGCACGAGTCATGTCGTGTGACCCGCATCTGAATATATAGGGTGCGTGGAGGGAACGCCGGGAAGTGAAACATCTCAGTACCGGCAGGAAGAGATATTCCGTGAGTAGTGGCGAGCGAAAGCGGATCAGGCCAAACCGAGCGCGTGTGATAGCCGGCAGGCGTTGCGCGTTCGGGGTTGTGGGACCTTTCAGTCCGGGCTGCCGCCTGGGCAGGGAGTCAGAAAGCCGCGTTATAGTCGAAGGGTCTTGAAAGGCCCGGCACAGAGGGTGTTACCCCCGTAGACGAAATGGCGTGGCCTCCCGAAGGGGATCCCAAGTAGCTCCGGGCCCGAGAAACCCGGAGTGAATCTGCACAGACCACTGTGTAAGCCTAAATACTACCTGGTGACCGATAGCGGACAAGTACCGTGAGGGAAAGGTGAAAAGTACCCCGGGAGGGGAGTGAAATAGTACCTGAAACCGTGTGCATACAATCCGTCGGAGCCTCCTTAGCAGGGGTGACGGCGTGCCTTTTGAAGAATGAGCCTGCGAGTTAGTGGTACGTGGCGAGGTTAACCCGTGTGGGGAAGCCGTAGCGAAAGCGAGTCCGAATAGGGCGACCGTAGTCGCGTGCTCTAGACCCGAAGCGAAGTGATCTAGCCATGGGCAGGGTGAAGCGCGGGTAAGACCGCGTGGAGGCCCGAACCCACCAGGGTTGAAAACCTGGGGGATGACCTGTGGTTAGGGGTGAAAGGCCAATCAAACTTCGTGATAGCTGGTTCTCCCCGAAATGCATTTAGGTGCAGCGTCACGCGTTTCTTGCCGGAGGTAGAGCTACTGGATAGCCGATGGGCCCCACCAGGTTACTGACGTTAGCCAAACTCCGAATGCCGGTAAGCCAGAGCGTGGCAGTGAGACTGCGGGGGATAAGCTCCGTAGTCGAGAGGGAAACAGCCCAGACCACCAGCTAAGGCCCCTAAGCGTGTGCTAAGTGGGAAAGGATGTGGAGTTGCACAGACAACCAGGAGGTTGGCTTAGAAGCAGCCACCCTTGAAAGAGTGCGTAATAGCTCACTGGTCAAGTGATTCCGCGCCGACAATGTAGCGGGGCTCAAGCACACCGCCGAAGCTGTGGCATTCACACAGGAGACAAGCCTTCGTGGTTCAGTCGTGTGGATGGGTAGGGGAGCGTCGTGCCGGCAGTGAAGCCGCGGGGTGACCCAGCGGTGGAGCCGGCACGAGTGAGAATGCAGGCATGAGTAGCGAAAGACGGGTGAGAAACCCGTCCGCCGAATGACCAAGGGTTCCAGGGCCAGGCTAATCCGCCCTGGGTAAGTCGGGACCTAAGGCGAGGCCGACAGGCGTAGTCGATGGACAACGGGTTGATATTCCCGTACCGGCGAAGAACCGCCCATACCGAGCCCGGTGATGCTAACCGTCCGAGCCTGTCTCATCGTCCTTCGGGACACCGAGGCAGGGGAGCACGGGACCCGAACCGGTAGTAGGTAAGCGTATTAACAGGGGTGACGCAGGAAGGTAGCCCAGCGTGGCGATGGTAGTCCACGTCCAAGGTCGTAGGGTGAGGTGTAGGCAAATCCGCACCTCGTGAAGCCTGAGAGCCGACGGGTACCGCGTATGCGGGAAATGGGTGATCCTATGCTGCCAAGAAAAGCCTCGACGCGAGGTTCTAGCCGCCCGTACCCCAAACCGACTCAGGTGGTCAGGTAGAGAATACCAAGGCGATCGAGAGAATCGTGGTTAAGGAACTCGGCAAAATGCCCCCGTAACTTCGGGAGAAGGGGGGCCTCAAGCGTGAACCGGCATGCCCGGGGAAGCGTGGAGGGCCGCAGAGACCAGGGAGAAGCGACTGTTTACTAAAAACACAGGTCCGTGCGAAGTCGCAAGACGATGTATACGGACTGACGCCTGCCCGGTGCTGGAAGGTTAAGAGGACGGGTCAGCACGCAAGTGCGAAGCTCAGAATTTAAGCCCCAGTAAACGGCGGTGGTAACTATAACCATCCTAAGGTAGCGAAATTCCTTGTCGGGTAAGTTCCGACCTGCACGAATGGCGTAACGACTTCTCCGCTGTCTCAACCGCGAACTCGGCGAAATTGCACTACGAGTAAAGATGCTCGTTACGCGCAGCAGGACGGAAAGACCCCGGGACCTTTACTATAGCTTGGTATTGGTGTTCGGTGCGGCTTGTGTAGGATAGGTGGGAGACTGTGAAGCCGGCACGCCAGTGTCGGTGGAGTCAACGTTGAAATACCACTCTGGTCGCTCTGGATATCTAACCTCGGTCCGTGATCCGGATCAGGGACAGTGCCTGGTGGGTAGTTTAACTGGGGCGGTTGCCTCCTAAAATGTAACGGAGGCGCTCAAAGGTTCCCTCAGCCTGGTTGGCAATCAGGTGGCGAGTGCAAGTGCACAAGGGAGCTTGACTGTGAGACTGACAGGTCGAGCAGGGACGAAAGTCGGAACTAGTGATCCGGCGGTGGCTTGTGGAAGCGCCGTCGCTCAACGGATAAAAGGTACCCCGGGGATAACAGGCTGATCTTGCCCAAGAGTCCATATCGACGGCATGGTTTGGCACCTCGATGTCGGCTCGTCGCATCCTGGGGCTGGAGTAGGTCCCAAGGGTTGGGCTGTTCGCCCATTAAAGCGGTACGCGAGCTGGGTTTAGAACGTCGTGAGACAGTTCGGTCCCTATCCGCTGCGCGCGCAGGAAACTTGAGAAGGGCTGTCCCTAGTACGAGAGGACCGGGACGGACGAACCTCTGGTGTGCCAGTTGTTCCGCCAGGAGCACGGCTGGTTGGCTACGTTCGGAAGGGATAACCGCTGAAAGCATCTAAGCGGGAAGCCTGCTTCAAGATGAGGTTTCCACGCCCCTTGTGGGTGAGAGGCTCCCAGCTAGACCACTGGGTAGATAGGCCGGATGTGGAAGGCAGGACTAACGACTGCCGCAGCTGACCGGTACTAATAAGCCGACAACTTGACTAACTTCATTCATTGCTACGCGTCCACTGTGCGGTTCCCGAGAAACCAACGGTTCATTCCCGTTGACATCTCGACAGAGTTACGGCGGTCATAGCGAAGGGGAAACGCCCGGTCCCATTCCGAACCCGGAAGCTAAGCCCTTCAGCGCCGATGGTACTGCACCCGCCAGGGTGTGGGAGAGTAGGACGCCGCCGGACAATCATTCAACGAAAGGCCCACCCCTGACCGGGGTGGGCCTTTCGTCGTTCCC
>NZ_FOSE01000003.1 GCF_900114185.1 Cellulomonas sp. KH9 | reverse complement strand
AGCCGTCGCAGCACCGGGGGTGCCGTCGGTCCGGTCGTCGCCGACCGGGCGCGGCTCCTCGTCGTCCGTGGTCGGAGCGGCCGCGACCGGGCCGTCCACCGCGGCGGCGGGCTCGTCGTCCGACGCCGGTCCGCCGGTCGTGCCGTGCGGCTGCCCACCGCCACGCGCTGCGTCGTCGGTCGGCTGGGCGTCGTCGGTCGGCTGGGCGTCGTCGGTCGGCTGGGCGTCGTCGGTCGGCTGGGCGTCGTCGGTCGGCTGGGCGTCGTCGGTCGCCGCGGCTGTCGTCCCGTCCGGGCGCGCGTCCCGCGAGGACTCACCGGGTGCCGCCAGCCGGTCGCCGGAGGTCGCGCCCTCGGCCGCGGAGCCGTCGTCCGCCGGGGGGCGGGTCGCACCGGCGTCGTCGGCACCGTCGACACGGCTCTGCGCGAGCGCGTGGGCCGGCACCCCCACGGAGGCGGCGTTGAGCGCGGTGAAGGCGAGCGCGGAGAAGCCGCCGAGGTCGAGCACCGGCCGGGGCTGCGGGTCCGCGGTCACGTCCGGCCGCGGGTCGCCGTCCGGGTCGCGCGCGTCGTCGGCCGGACCGGCCGCGGCCGGTGCGTCCTCGTGGCCCTCGGGCTCCGCGGGGTCACCCTGCTCCGTGGCACCGGGCGCCACGTCCGTCGGGGGCACCTCGGCCGTGGGCCGGGCCTCGTCGACGTCGACGCTCGCGCCCGCGGCGGGCACGGTCGGGGGTGCGGTCACCGCCACGTCCTCCCAGGACGGCCACGCGGCGAGCGGCTCGGCCTGCGGGGGCGCGAGCGGGCGGACGGCGGGGCGGGTCGCGCCGGCCCCGGCACCCGTGCCGGCCACGGGCGTCGCGGCGACCACGTCCGCGGTCGTCGGGTCCGTGCCGCGCTCGGCACCGGCGTCCTCGGCCTCGGCCTCGGCCTCGGCGGGCTCGGCACGGTCGTCCGCCTGGACGGACTCGCTGGGCTCGGTGGGCTCGCCGGGTTCGACGGGTTCGACGGACTCGACGGGCTCGACGGACTCGACGGGCTCCGTGGGCTCGACGGGCTCCTCGTCGCCGACGCCGTCCTCGCTCGCGCCGGTCGACCCGGTCGTCGCGGTCTCCCCCGCGACCCCGGCCTCGTCGACCTCCCCGGCCTCACCGGGACCGGTCATGACACCGTCCGGCGTCGTCGCAGCCCCCTCGGTGCCCGCACCGGTCCCACCGGTGGGCGCCGCAGGCGCGTCGGGCACGCCGCCGACAGGGCGCTCCGCGGCGTCGTCGGTCGGCGTGTCGCGGTCGGTCCCGTGCGTCATCGATCCCCCGTGCTGGTCCCACGCGCGCACGACGCGCGCGTGGCGATTCTAGGGGCGCGACCTGCACGCCACGGCGTCCCGACGCGTTCCGTGCCCGATCATCACCCGCGATCCGCAGGACCCTCCCGGGACGTGCACACCCGCGCGGTCTAGCGGAGGCCGCGCAGCCGGCCCCGCAGGTGGACCAGGCCACCGGCGTCGGGCGCGCCCTGGGCGGCGGCGAGCACGCGGCCGACGACGACGTCGTGGTCCCCGGCCCGGTGCACGGCCTCGGTGCGGCAGTCCAGCCAGGCGGCCGCACCGTCCACCCAGGCGGCACCGGACACCGGCCCGGGGCGGTGCGGGACACGCGTGAGCTGTCCGACGGCGGGCCGGCCGGGCGACGCGAGCCAGTCCGCCACCTCGCCCTGGTCGTCCGCGAGGACCGACACGGCCCAGGTGTCGACGTCGTCCAGCACGTCGCGCAACCGGGCGTCGACGTGCACGCAGAACAGCACCAGGGGCGGCTCGAGCGACACCGAGGTCAGCGAGCTCACCGTCGCCGCGTGCTCGACCCCCAGGCGACGGGCCGCCACCACGGTGACCCCCGCCGCCAGCCGGGCCGCCACGGCCCGCAGGGCGTCCGCCGTGACACCGGCGTCGGTCACGGCGCGGTCGGCCCGTCGTCCGTGACCCAGCGCCGGGGCACGAGCCCGACGACGATCACGGCCAGCACGGCGCCGCCCACCCAGCCCCAGCCCCACAGGTCGCCCGCCGGGACCAGCACGTCCCCGCCGGGTCCGCCCGTGGCCAGGACCTGGATCGCGAGGAGGGCACCACCCGCGCTCGCCCCGTAGCCGAACCACCCGCACCAGGCCCGGGCGGTCAGCACGATGACGAGGACGAGGAGCACGCACACCACCAGCCCCCAGGGGCGGACGGCACGGTGCATGACGGTGCCGATCGTCCCCGCGAGCAGCCCGAGGGCGAACGAGGCGGCGGCGCGCCAGAGGGTCGCGGCGGTGGGCAGCTGCACGGCGTCAGGCTACCGGCCGCGCACCGGCCGGCCAGGTCAGCCCGGCGTCCTCGGCGCGCAGGCTGCCGGTCGCGTAGCGGTAGGCCTCCGCGGCGGGCACGGCGGCCAGCACGGCGTTGCTCAGCGCGTAGCAGCCGACCAGCGCGTCCTCGCCGGCCACCGGGCGCACCGCCTGCACCTGCGTCGCGTGCGCGCGCAGGGCCGCGAGGACGCGGTCACGGACGGGCGCGACGTCGACCAGCAGGTCGACCTCGTCGTCCGGGACGGCCATCGAGGGCGGCTCGGCGGCCGGGTCCGGCAGCGTGAGGTGCTCGATCGTCGCACCGAGGGCCGCCAGCACGGCGTCACCGGCGAGCGCGACCTGCGCGCGGCGCAGGGCGACCCGGCCGGCCACGGACCACAGGACCACCGGGACCACGTGCGCGGGCGAGTACGTGTCGTCCTCGCGCGCGGCGAGCTGCAGCGCCAGCGCCGTGACGTCGTGCGCCCGGACGTGGTCGGGGTGCCCGTAGCCGCCGCCGGGCTCGTAGGTCACCACGACGGCCGGCCGGCGCGACCGCAGCAGGCGCGCGAGCGCGTCCGCGGCCTCCTCGAGGGGCGCGAACGCGAAGGCGTCGTCCGGGACGTCGTCCGGCGCGCCGGCACGACCGGCCCCGACCCACGCCATGCCGGAGTCCTCGTAGCGGACGTCCGCGGCGACGGCCTCGTCGAGGAACCCGTGGTCGCGCACGCCCAGGGCACGCAGCGCGGCGGCGAGCTCGTCCTCGCGGTGAGCGGCGAGCGCCGGGCCGTCACCCTCGAGGTGGGCCCAGCGCCTGCCGATGACCTCGCCACGCTCCCCGCGGGTCGCCGTCACGACGGTGACGGGACGCCCCGCAGCCGCCCACGTCGCCAGCAGCGCCCCGGTCGCGAGCGTCTCGTCGTCGGGGTGCGCGTGGACCGCCAGGAGTCCGCCGGTCATGCTCGTGCCACCGTCCGCGGGTCAGGCGCGCTTGTTGCGCGCGGTCTGGCGGGCCCGCTCGGTCTGGTCGAGCACGACCTTGCGGATGCGCACGACCTCGGGCGTCACCTCGACGCACTCGTCCTCGCGGGCGAACTCGAGCGACTCCTCGAGCGTGAGCTTGCGCGGCGGCACCAGGTTCTCGAAGGACTCCGACGTCGAGGACCTGATGTTGTTGAGCTTCTTCTCCTTGGTGATGTTGACGTCCATGTCCTCGTTGCGCGCGTTCTCGCCGACGACCATGCCCTCGTACACCTCGGACGTCGGCTCGACGAAGAACGTGCCGCGGTCCTGGAGGTTGAGCATCGCGAACGGCGTCGCGACACCCGACCGGTCCGCCACGAGCGAGCCGTTGACACGGGTCTCGATCGGGCCGGCCCACGGCTCGAAGCCCTCGGCGATGGACGACGCGATGCCGGTGCCGCGCGTGTCGGTGAGGAACCGCGTGCGGAAGCCGATGAGGCCGCGCGCCGGGACGATGAACTCCATGCGCACCCAGCCGGTGCCGTGGTTGCTCATCGTCTCCATGCGGCCCTTGCGCTGCGCGAGCAGCTGCGTGACGGCACCGAGGTACTCCTCGGGCACGTCGATGGTCATGCGCTCGATGGGCTCGTGCACCTTGCCGTCGATGATCCGCGTGACGACCTGCGGCTTGCCGACGGTGAGCTCGAAGCCCTCGCGGCGCATCTGCTCGACGAGGATGGCCAGGGCCAGCTCGCCACGGCCCTGCACCTCCCACGCGTCGGGACGCTCGGTGGGCAGGACGCGCAGCGACACGTTGCCGATGAGCTCGCGGTCCAGGCGGTCCTTGACCTGGCGGGCGGTGACCTTGTGGCCCTTGCCGCCCTTGCCGGCCAGCGGGGACGTGTTGATGCCGACGGTCATGGAGATCGCCGGGTCGTCGACCGTGATGAGCGGCAGCGGACGCGGGTCGTCGGGGTCCGTGAGGGTCTCACCGATGGTGATGTCCTCGATGCCGGCGACGGCCACGATCTCGCCCGGGCCCGCCTGGTCGGTCGGGACGCGGTCGAGCGCCTTGGTCTCCAGCAGCTCGGTGACGCGCACGTTCTGCAGCGTGCCGTCGTGGCGTGCCCACGCGACCGTCTGCCCCTTGCGCAGCGTGCCGTTGTGGATGCGCAGCAGCGCGAGGCGGCCGAGGAACGGCGAGGCGTCGAGGTTGGTGACGTGCGCCTGCAGCGGCGCCTCGGGGTCGTACGACGGCGCCGGGATCTTCTCGAGGATCGTCGCGAACAGCGGCTCGAGGTCCGGGCTGTCCGGCAGGCCACCGTCGGCGGGCTGCTCGAGCGACGCCTTGCCGACCTTCGCGGCGGCGTAGACGACCGGCACGTCGAGGATCGCGTCGAGGTCGAGGTCCGGGACCTCCTCGTGGAGGTCGGACGCCAGGCCGAGCAGCAGGTCGGTCGCCTCGTGGACGACCTCGTCGATACGCGCGTCGGGGCGGTCGACCTTGTTGACGAGCAGGATCACGGGCAGCTTGGCGGCGAGCGCCTTGCGCAGCACGAAGCGGGTCTGCGGCAGCGGGCCCTCGGACGCGTCCACGAGCAGGACGACGCCGTCGACCATCGACAGGCCGCGCTCGACCTCGCCGCCGAAGTCGGCGTGGCCGGGGGTGTCGATGACGTTGATCGTCACACCGTCGGGCTGGCCGATCTTCGCGGCAGCGGGACCCGAGTACCGGATCGCCGTGTTCTTCGCGAGGATCGTGATGCCCTTCTCGCGCTCCAGGTCACCCGAGTCCATCGCACGCTCGTCCACGTGGTCGTGCGCGCCGAACGCGCCGGACTGCCAGAGCATCGCGTCGACGAGGGTCGTCTTGCCGTGGTCGACGTGCGCGACGATGGCGACGTTGCGCAGGTCGGAGCGCACGGCGGCGCCGGTGGCCTGGTCGGTTGCGGGCATGCGGGTACTCATCTCAGGAGGCTGGGGGATACGCCGGGCGTCGGCGCAGCGTTCCACCCTACCGCCGCGTCCAGTCCCACCACCATGTGAGGTCTGCCGCAGCGGGCGTCAGCACCGGCACGTCGGCCACGACGGGCAGTCCGCCGGCGTCCGCGGGGTCCCGCGCGGCGCGGACCGTGAGGACGGGCGTCCGCGCGATCGGCAGCACCGCGCCGGAGGCCACGAGGGCGTCCGAGGCCTCTGCCACGCCGGCCGCCGCCGCGGCCGCGTCCGGCTGCGTCGCGAGCGCGTCGAGCAGGGCGTCGAGCGCGGCGTCGGTGTGCCGGGTGACGTTGGTGGCACCGCCGGTGCGCCAGCGCGTTACGAAGGACGCCACCGGAAGGTCCTCCTGGGGCACCGGGACGATCGCGACGTCCCAGTCCTCCGGCCGCGCGCGCAGCGCCGCACCGGGGTCGGTGACCTCGACCGGCTCGACGGCGAAGCCGGCCTCACGGGCACGCTCGACCACCCCGCCGAGCACCGCTGCGCGCACCGGGTCGTCGGTGTTGACGAGCGCGCGCACCGGCACCGGGTCGGCGCCCGGGTCCGGCAGCCCACCGGCCTCCACGGGGGCAGGGACCGCACCGGCCGCGGGCGCCTCGGGCCCCACCTGTGCCGCGACGACGTCGGAGACCTCCGCCCGGTCCACCAGCATCCCGAACGCGTGACGCACCGACTCGTCCCGCGCGACCGTCACGAGGAACGCCCGACGCGCCGCGGCGGCCGCCGCGGCGGGGTCGGGCGCCGCGGCGTGCGCAGCCGGGTCGAAGACGCCTCCGGCGCCCTCCTGGACGACGACCTGGAGCACCGCGTCCCCACCCGTCGTCACCACGGCGTCCTCCCCCAGCCCGACGGCCGCCTCGAGCACGTCGGGCGTGCTGATGGGGGCCGCCACGTCGACCGACCCGTCGGCGAGGGCCTCGACCTGTGCCAGCGGGTCCAGGTCGCTGCGGACGACCACGGTGTCGAAGGCGGCCGGACGCCGGCCCTCGTACACCTCGTTGCGGACCACCTCGACCCGGTCCGCACCGGCACGGGACAGCACGTACGGCCCGGTCGTCGTGGTGAGCACGGGGTCGGCGGCGACGTCACCCGCCCGCCCGGCGGCCCGCCACACCCGGGAGATCGCCGCCAGCGCCGCACGGTCCTGCTGCTGCACGGCGGTCACCACCGCCTGCGCCCAGGCCGCGGGCTCCGCGGTGGCGTCCTGGCCGGGGGCGGGCGACGCCGCGGGCGTGGCCGAGCCGGTCGGCGCGGCCGAGCCGGTCGGCGCGGCCGAGCCGGTCGGCGTGGTCGAGCCGGTCGGTGTGGTCCCGTCCGACGGCGTGGCGGTCGACGCCGGTGACGTCGTCGGGGCCGGCAGGTCGGGCGCCGACCGGTCGAGCGCGAGACGCCCGACCACGTGCGCGGGCAGGTTCACGTCGAGCGCGACCTGCCAGTCCGCGACGGGCACGTCGTAGACGACGGTGAGCGTGGCACCGTCCACCACGGGCACCGCCGACGCGCGCACCAGCGCGGCCGACGTGGCCCCGAACAGGACGACGTCGTCGGCGGGCTCGACCGGCTCGCCGTCCCCACCGAGCTCGGGCACCACCTCGTCGAGCTGCCCGCTGCGTGCGGCCCACTCCAGCAGCAGGTCGGCCGGGGTGACGGGGACGCCGTCCGACCAGGTGGCCGTGGGCGCGACCGTGTACCGCACGGTCAGCGGGGCGTCCGCGACCTTCTCCACCGTGCCGAACGTCGGGTCGGGGGTGACGGAGCCGTCCGGACCGAGGGTCGTGAAGCCGGACTGCACCAGGCCGCGCACCAGGACGCTGCCCGGGGCGCGACCCGCGGGCGTGGCCCCGTTGAGCGAGGCGAAGGGCAGGTCCGTGGTGACCACCACCGTCCCCGCACGCGCGGGGTCCACCGGGTCGGCACCGCAGCCCGCCGTCGTCCCCGCCCCGATCAGCAGCACCACGGCTGCCGCCGTCCGTCGTGATGCCGTCGGCACCCTCGTCCACCTGCTCGTCACCGTGCGCCTCCTGCACCGTCCGCGGCGCTCCCGCCGCCCGGACGGGACCCTGCCACGCACACCGGGGCATCGGCGACCGAACGCGCGGACTTGACCCCACAAGAGCCCCGAATCCGTCCGGACCGGGGGGAACGGCCGAGACCAGGAGGGACGCCGACGAGACGGACGCGGACGGTCGGCGCAGGACGGGCCGGACGGCGCCCGCGCCCGTCAGCCGTGCAGCTCGCCGTCGACGAGGTCGACGACGCGGTCCGCCCGCTCCATGAGGACCGGGTCGTGCGTCGTGATCACCGCGGCCAGGCCCCGCCGGTGCGTGAGGTCGCGGACGAGGTCGGAGACGACGGCGGCGGTCCGCGAGTCGAGCTGCCCCGTCGGCTCGTCGGCGAGCAGCACGTCGGGCTCGGCGACCAGCGCCCGCGCGATCCCCACCCGCTGCTGCTGACCGCCCGACAGCTCGGCGGGCCGCTGGTGGGCGTGCCCCGCGAGCCCGACCGTCTCCAGCGCCCGCCGGACGCGCTCGTCACGCTCGGCAACGGGCACCTCGAGCAGCCGCAGCGGCACCTCGACGTTCTCCGCCGCGGAGAGCACGGGGATGAGGCCGAAGGACTGGAAGACGTAGCCCAGGCGGGTGCGTCGCAGCGCGAGCACCTCGTCCTCCGGCAGCGCCGACAGCTCACGGTCGCCCAGCAGGACGCGCCCCGTCGTCGGCCGGTCCAGGCCGCCGAGCACGTTGAGCAGGGTCGTCTTGCCCGACCCGGACGGCCCGCGCACCACCAGCAGCTCACCGGGCGCGACCCCGAGGCTCACCCCGCGCAGCGCGTGCACCGCGGCCGACCGGCCCCGGAACACCCGGGTGACCGCGTGCGCCTGCAGCACCTGGGCCGTCGTCGTCGTCACCCGTCCTCCCGTCGCGACCCGTCGGGCCACACGCCCAGGTGGTCGGCCTCCAGCGCCAGCCGGACGCGGTCCTGCAGGCCCAGCGCGGTGACGAACTCCTCGGGGACCTGCAGCCGTCCGGCGCGGTCGAGCACGGCGAACTCCTCGGCGACGTGCTGCTCCGCGCCGTGCTCGTCCACCTCGACGCGGCGCAGCACCTCGGTCGACGTCCGGCCGTCGCGGATCTGGACCGTCCGGCGCACGTGCTCGGACACCGTCGGGTCGTGCGTGACGACCAGGACGGTCAGCCCGAGCGCCTCGGATGCGCCCCGCAGCGCATCGAGGACCTCGGCGCTCGTCGCGCGGTCGAGCTCGCCGGTCGGCTCGTCGGCGAGCAGGACGCGCGGCTGGTTCGCGAGAGCGACCGCGATGGCCACCCGCTGCTGCTCCCCGCCGCTCATCTCCGCCGGGCGGCGGTCGCGGCAGTGGCCGACGTCGAGCAGGTCCAGGAGCTCGCCGGCGCGGCGGGTCCGGTCGCGCGCGCGACTCAGCACGAGGGGGACGGCGACGTTCTCCGCGGCGGTGAGGTAGGGCAGGAGGTTGCGGGAGGTCTGCTGCCGGACGAACCCCACGGTGTGCCGCTGGTAGTGCGCCCGCTCCCGCCGGCCCAGGGACCCGAGGTCCGTGCCCGCCACGACCGCGCGGCCACCGGTCGGCCGGTCGAGACCCGAGAGGATGGTGAGCAGGGTCGACTTGCCGGACCCCGACGCGCCGACGAGGGCGACGACGTCGCCCCGGGCGACCCGCAGGTCCAGGCCCTGCAGGGCCTGCACCTCGATCCCCTCGGTCGAGTAGATCCGTACGAGCCCCTCGCAGAGGATGTCCGGCTCGGCCGCGTGCGGCCCGTCCCGCCAGGCCGCCGACGGCGGTGCGCTGGTCGTGGTCATGTCACCCATCCTCACCGAGGCGGAGCCGTGCGGCGACGTCCGCACGGCTGCTGATCGAGGTCGACGCGACGACGGCCCCGGCCGTCACGACCAGCAGCCCGGCGCCGACCGCCCCGAGCAGCAGCGGGTCCAGGACGGGACGCGACGGTGCGGCCCCGCCCGTGAGCGCGCCCACGTCGAGCGCACCGAGCACGACGGCCGGCACCGCGACGCCGAGCAGGGCGCCCGCGACGAGGGCGGCCAGCGCGAGCGGGGCGAGCTCCCAGGCCACGACGTGGCGGGACCCGCGCGGCTCCGTCCCGAGGGCGCGGAGCACGGCGAGGACGCCGGCGCGCCGGGGCGCGGCGAGCATCTGGGTCAGGACGAGGGCGACGACGACCAGCAGCGCGGACAGACCGACGGCCACGCGCAGCGCCTGGGCCGTCCCGGCGGTCGTCGGGGCGTCGAAGTACGTCGCGGTGGCGTCCGCGAGCGACTCGGTCCGCGCACCGGGCACGGCGGCCCGCACCCGCTCGCGGACGACCTCCGGGTCGACGCCGTCGGCGACGTCGACGAGCAGGACGCGGGGCCGCAGCGCCGTCCCCGTGAGCTCCTCGAGCGTCGCGGCGTCGACGACGACGGCGGCGTCGTCGACGACGCGGGCACCGCCCACGGCGTCGGCGACGGCGACGACCGCCAGGTCGACGCCGTCGCCGACCGCGACCCGCAGGCCGTCCTGCCCCGGCGCGACGCCCACCGCGGTGGCGATGAGCGCGGGCAGCCGGCCACCGTCGGCGCCGGCCAGCCCTACCGGCACCGGCGGCACACCGACAGCCCCGGCCTGCACGCCGCGCATCGCGCGCGCGTCCACCGCGACGAGCGCGACCCGTCGGGAGTCCCCGGCGCCCGTGAGGTGCACCCGGCCGGCGTCCGCGAGGCGGGCGACGTCCCCGACGCCGTCGACGGCGGCGACCCGTGCCGCGAGCTCGGGCGTGACGATGGGACCGCTGACCCGGATGTCGGCGCCCAGCGAGCGCCACGCGGTCGACTCGACGGCGTGCGCGAGCGTGCTGGTGAGCACCGTGGAGAACACCGCGACACCCACGCCCACGACGAGCGCGGCGGCCGGGACCAGACCACCCGTGGGCTCGCGGACGGCGCGGGCGGCACCGAGGAAGAGCGGGAGGTCACGGCGCCGGTGCAGCACCCGCTCGACCGCGCGCAGCGGCCACGGGTAGACGCGCAGGACCAGCACGCAGGCGGCCAGGGCGAGCAGCAGCGGGACCGCGGCCACCAGGGGGTCGACACCCGCGGACGTGCTCGCCGCGGGGTCCCGCCCGAGCACGAGCACGACCCCCACGGCCGCCAGGGCGAGGACCGCGCACTCGGTGCCGACCCGCAGGCGTGCGCGGGTGCGCCCGACGTCGGCCCGGCGCTCGGGCAGGCCGCCGGGCAGCGGGGCGGCCGCGAGCGCGACGGCCGGGACGAGCCCGACCAGGAGCGGCACGACGAGGTCGCCCGCCGTCAGGGTGCCGGGCACGAGGCGGACGGCGAGGAGCGCGCCCACGGCTGCGGCCGGCAGGCCGACGACGAGCCCCTCCAGCGCGAGCGCGGCCCGCAGCTGGGGCCCGGTCCCGCCGCGGCCGGCCACGAGGCCGAGCGCCGTGCGCCGCCGGGACGTCACGAGCCGCGCACCGAGCCAGAAGACGGCGAGCACGACGCCGACGGGACCCGCGGCGACGACGGCGAGCACGGTCGCCGTGGTGCGCTGCTGCGCACGCACCTGCTCGAGCACGTCCGGCAGGTCGGTGGACAGGGCGAGCGTCGCGCCGGTGCCGGCCCAGGGCACATCGGCCGCGACGAGGCTGCGGAGCTGGGCCGAGGTGGTGTCGACCTGGTCCGCGGCGACGGCGTCACCCGCGACCGGGAACCAGACGCGGGTGCTCACGGTGCCCACCGGGAAGCCCACCGGGAGGGCACCGTCCCACGCCGGGTCGAGGTACGCGGAGGCGACCGCGGAGGTCCCGCGGTCGAGGTCGTCGACGACGTGCGCGCTCGCGCTGTGGGGGTTGTGCGCCCAGAAGGGCGCGTCGGGGTCGACGGGCCGGAACGTCCCCGTGAGGCGTAGCGGCACACCGGTCCCCGGGACGGTCCGCTCGGACCCGACCGGCCACTCGAGGGTCTGCGCGGCGGCCTCGGCGAGGACGACCTCGAGCGCCCCCGTCGCGGCGTCGGCGCGGGCACGGCGGTCCGCGACCTCCCCGACCGTGAGGTCGCGGTACTGCTCCTGCGTGAGGTCGTCGAACGGCTGGACCACCGTGGGCGCGGCGGGCCACGCACCCGCCGTGAGCTCGACCTGCTCGCCCAGCAGCGGGTCGACCTTGAGCGTGACCTCGGGCGACCCGACGACGCCCTCGGGGGCGGCGGCGATGCGCACCCGGCCCGTCTCGACGGTGAGGTGCGGGTCGCCGAGGATCGAGCGCAGCGGCTCCGGCTGCTCGGCACGGACGCGGTCGAGGAAGGCGAGGTTGCCGGCGTGCACCGCGGCGACGTCCGCCGGGAGCCCGGCGCCGTCGGCGGGGGCGGGCGGGCGCGGCCAGGCCCCGGGCACGACGGCGACGACGTCGCGGGACAGCGGGCCGGCGCGGGCGACCTCGTGGGTGACCTGCCGGTCGCCGACGCCGGCGAGCAGCCGCGGCCACGCGGTCGCGGCGAGCGCCACCAGGACGACGAGCAGCCCGAGCGCCAGCGGGACGGACGCGTGCGCGGCGGCGGTCCGGCGCACGAGCTGCACGGCGTTCACGCGATCTCCTCCCGGTGCTCGTGGTCGAGCGCCTGACCGCGGACCCGCAGGGCGGCGCCCAGCGCGAGCGCCCCCACGCCGAGCAGGAGCACGAGCAGCGGCCCGACGGCCCCGGCCGTGTCCACGGCGAGACGCACCGGCAACGGGCCCGGGACGGGCACGGTCGACCGCACGAGCGCCGGGACCAGCGCCGCCGCCGTCACCGCGCCGCCCGCCGCCCCGAGGGCGACGGCCGCGAGCGCGACGGCCAGGTGCTCGGCCGCCCGGGCCCGCGCCTGCGTACCCGCCGGCTGGCCGACCGCGCGGAGCACCACGACCTCCCGCCGACGCCCCCGCACGAGCACCACGGCGACCGCACCGGCACCGGTCAGCGCGAGGGCGACGGCGACCGCGGCGGTCGTCCGGAACGCCGCGACGACGGGGGCCGCCGCGTCGGTGGCGGACGCGGTCGACGTCGAGACCGCGGCGCCCGGTCCGGCGAGCGCGGCCGCCGCGTCCGCCACCCCGGCGGAGCGGTCGGCGACGGCGAGCCAGATCTCGTCCGGCGGCACGGGGGTGGCGCGGCCGTGCAGCAGGCTCTGCCCGAGCAGGTCGAGGTCGACGAGCACGGCCTCGGCGTCGAGGGCACCGGGGACCGCGTCGACGACCCCGACGACCTCGAGCACCACCTCGGGGCCGGCGAGCGCCATGCGCACGCGGTCGCCCACGGCCAGGTCCGCACGGTCGACCAGGGCGGGGGTGACCACGGCCGGCACACCGGCGGCGGCGGGCGGGAGGAGGCGGACGCTCGCCGGGGCGGGGCCGCCGTCGGGCGCGCCGGTGAGGACGGCCCGCACGCCCGTCGCGCCCGTGCTCCCGGCCTCGACCACGCCCTGGCGCACCGCGACCGCCGGCTCCCACGGGGTCGTGGGCAGCGGGACGTCCACGGCACCGTCCGGCGACACGGCCGCCAGCCGCACCACCGCGACCTCGAGCGTCGCCCGCGCGGTCCGCGCACCGACGTCGAGGGCGGCGAGCCGGTAGGGGCCCGCACCGGGCAGGTCCGCCCGCAGGACGGCGACCGTCGGTCCGGGTGCGGTCGGGGTGACGGCGCCCAGGTCCAGGCGGGTGAGGCCGCCGTCGGCGTCGGCGAGCCACGCGGCGACACCGACGGGGGCGGCGGTCGGAACCTCCGCCGCGCCCGGGGCGGGCGACAGCGCGACCCGCAGCTCCAGCTCGAGCGTCCGTGCGCCGCCTCCCAGTGCGGGACGCGTCCCGGGGTCGGCGGGCCCGGTGAGCGCCGCGCGGTGCGGGCCGAGGTCGACGGGTGCACCCACGACGGCGTCCGCCTGCGCCACGGGCAGCGCCGTCAGTGCGACCTGGCCGTCCGCGATGGTCCCGTCCGACCGCAGCACGGACGCCGCGGCGGTGACGTCCGCCAGGTCGGCGTAGGGCACCGCCGACGTCGCGACGTCCCGGTCGGGGGTGTCCCCGCCCGGCACCGCCACCGTCACGTCCGCGCCGGCCCCCAGCGCGGCGAGGTCGTCCCGGTGCTGCGCGACCGACGCCGCGTACGACGCCGCGACGCCCGCCGTGCCGACCGCGAGCACGAGCAGCACGACGGCTGCCGCGTGCTGGTCGCGGCGGCGCGCGACCTGCCGCGCGACGTACGCGGGCGGGAACGGACGGCGCCGGACGGACACGAGCTCGGCCGCCCGCGCCACCGGGACGAGCACCCCGAGGCCGACGACGGCGCAGGCGAGGAGCACCGCGGCCGGTGCGGCCACGGCCAGCAGGTCCGGGCCCGTCGCGTCCCCGGGCGCGCCGTCGCTGCGCAGCAGCCGCCACGACGTCAGGACCGCGACGAGCGGTGCAGCGACGAGCGACCCGACGGCGGCCACGCCCCGCAGCCGTCCCGCACCCGCCGCAGCACCCGCGCCCGCCGACGAGCGCACCTGCCGCGCGGTCCCCACGACGGCGACCGTCACGGCGACGGTGGCGGTCAGGAGCCCGGCGACGGCCACGGCCGGCACGAGGGCGGACCCGGCCCGATCGCCGCCCGCCACGGCCAGGGCGGCCGCGGCACCGACCGCGCCGCCCGTGAGCGCGACGACCGCGACCTCGGCCGCGGCCCAGCGGACCAGGCGCGCCCCGTCGGCACCGCGCGAGACCAGCACGCCGACGTCACCGGCGCGGGCGGCCACCACGAGCCGCACCACCTGGTGCACCGCGACCGCGGCGACGAGTGCGAGCAGGACCACCGGCACGAGGCCGGCCGTCCGGACCGTCGCCGCGGCCTGGACCGCGCGTGCCGCCGTCGCCGGCAGGCCGCCGTCCACGGTGAGCCCGCGCACGGCGAGGTCGTCGACCCGTGCCAGCGCCGGCTCGAGACCACCACCGACGTCGGCCAGGCGACGCAGGTCGTCGACCTCGACGGCATCGGCGACGGGTCGCACCGTCCACTCGACGAACGGCGCGTCGACGAGCTCGAGCAGCGTCGCCTCGGCCACGGTCCCCTCGGCGTGCTCGCCGGACCGGGCGTCGGTGTCGCCCGCGGACCTCGTGCCGTCGAGCACGTCCTGCGGTGCGGTGACGACCGCGAGCTCCCCCGCCTCGAGGGCGAGGACGCCGCCCGGCTCGACGCCGAGGTCGGCGGCGACGTCGTCGGTGACGAGCACCTCGCCCGGTCCGGGTGCGGCCGAGGACGGGCCGGCGGCGTCCTGCGCCGCGGTCCGCAGCACCACCTCACCGCCCGAGGCGTCGGCGGCCCGCAACGGCGGGCTCACCAGCGAGCGGCCGACGCCGAGCGGCACGGCACCGAAGCGGTCGCCGAGCGCCCGCTCGAGCGCGGCCTGCTGCCGTCCCGCGTCCGGGCCGAGGCGCGTGCGCACCACGAGCACGGCGTCGTGGTCAGGGGCGGTCGCCAGGACGTCCCGTGCCGTCGCCACCGCCGACGCGCCCGCAGCGGCGAGGACGACGCCACCGACGCCCGTCACCGTGGCGACGAGCAGGGTGAGCACGCCGAGCACGCCCGCGCGCGAGCGTGCGCCCGCCCGGAGCAGGCCGGACGGGCGCACGCCTACCGCCGGACCCGACTACTCGCGGGTGCTGTCGTCGAGCGGGCCGTGCTCACGCTGCGGGTCGACCTGCAGCGCCGTGACCTCGTCGCCGAGGCTCTCGAGCAGGCGGTGCCGCTCCTCGCGCCGCCGGCGCTGCTCGCCCGGCTCGGGCACGGGCGCCGCGGCCAGCAGCCGCTGCGTGTACTCCTCACGCGGGTGCTGGAGCACCTGCTCGCGGTCACCGTGCTCGACGATCTTGCCGTCGCGCAGCACCACGACCCGGTGCGCCAGCAGGTCCACGACCGCGAGGTCGTGCGACACGAACAGGCACGCGAAGCGGTACCGCTCCTGCAGCTCGGTGAACATCGCGAGCACGCTGGCCTGCACGGACACGTCCAGCGCGGACGTCGGCTCGTCGGCGACGAGGAGCTCCGGCTCGAGCGTGAGCGCGCGGGCCACGGAGACCCGCTGGCGCTGACCACTGGAGAGCTCGTGCGGGTACCGGTTGAACACGCTGCGCGGCAGGTGCACGGCGTCGAGCAGCTCGTACACCGTCTTCTGCCGCGAGCGGCGGTCGCCGACACCGTGCACGATCATCGGCTCGCTGATGACGTCGCCGATCGGCAGGCGCGGGTTCAGGGACGCGGCCGGGTCCTGGAAGATGACACCGATCCGGCGGCGGAGCCGCTTCGAGGCCTTCGCGCTCATCCCCGTGAAGCGCTCGCCGAACAGCGAGATCTCCCCGGCGGCGGGCTCGATGAGACCCAGCGCCGCCCGGCCGAGGGTGGACTTGCCCGAGCCGGACTCGCCCACGAGCCCGACGACCTCGCCCTGCCGGACCTCGAACGACACGTCGTCGACGGCGCGGAACGGCGGCTTGCCGGTGCGGTGGTACTCGATGACGACGTTCTTGACCTCCAGCGCGGGCGCGCCGACCAGGTCGACCGAGTCGGCGGCGTGCCGCGACGTCCCGAACTGGCCGGGACCGCGCCCGAGGTGGGGCACGGCCTCGAGGAGCCGTCGGGTGTACGGGTGCTGCGGGCGGTTGAGCACCTCGTCGACGGTCCCCCGCTCGACGATCTCGCCCTTGAACATGACCGCCACCCGGTCGGCCATGTCCGCCACGACGCCCATGTTGTGGGTGATCAGCAGGATGCCGGTGTCGAGCTGGTCCTTGAGGGACCGCAGCAGGTCGAGGATGTCGGCCTGGACGGTGACGTCGAGGGCCGTGGTCGGCTCGTCGGCGATGATCACCCGCGGGTTGCAGCTGATCGCGAGCGCGATGACCACGCGCTGGCGCTGACCGCCGGACAGCTCGTGCGGGTACTGCTTGATCCGTCGCTCCGGCTCCGGGATGCCCACCATGCGCAGCAGCTCGACCGCGCGGTCCAGCGCAGCGCGACCGTAGGCGATCCCGTGCAGCTCGAGCGCCTCGCTCATCTGCAGGCCGATGGTCAGCACCGGGTTGAGTGCCGTCATCGGCTCCTGGAAGACCATCGCCACGTCGTTGCCGCGCAGCCGCCGCAGGCCGCGGCTGTCGAGGGAGCCGACGGACTTGCCCGCGACCTCGACGTTCCCGCCGACGCGGGCGTTCTTCGGCAGGAGGCCCAGCGCGGTCATGGACGTGACCGACTTGCCGGAGCCCGACTCGCCGACGAGCGCGACGACCTCACCCGGACGCACGTCGAGCGAGATGCCCTTGACGGCGTGGACGGAGCCGAACTCGGTGGTGAAACGGACGTCGAGCCCGTCGAAGCTCAGGACACGGTCGTCGCTCGGCGTGGTGCCGGCATCCGTGGTGACCGTCATCAGTCCTTCTTCCTGTTCTGCCGCGGGTCGAACGCGTCGCGCAGGCCGTCACCGATGAAGTTGACGGCGAGGGCGATGCCGAGGATGAAGATGCCGGGCCACCAGAACAGCCACGGACGCGACGTGAACGCGTTCTGGTAGTCGGAGATCAGGAGACCCAGCGAGGTGTCCGGCGGCTTGACGCCGAACCCGAGGTAGGACAGCGAGGTCTCCAGCAGGATCGCCGACGCGATCGACAGCGTCGCCGCCACGATGATCGTGCCCAGCGTGTTCGGCAGGATGTGCTTGACGATGATGCGCGCCGGCGACGTGCCGACCGCGCGGGCCGCCGAGACGAACTCGCGCTCGCGCAGCGACAGGATCTCGCCGCGCACGAGGCGCGCCAGACCGGTCCAGGTCACGAGCCCGAGCACCAGCGCCAGGACGAAGATGTTGCGGCCGCCCGAGATCTGGCCGAGCGCCGCGGCCAGCGCGAGCAGCGGGATGACGATGAGCAGGTCCGTCATGCGCATGAGCAGGGCCTCGACCCAGCCGCGGTAGTAGCCCGCGAGTGCGCCGACCGCCGTGCCGACGAGCGTCGAGACGATGCCGACCACGAACGCGATGATGAGCGACCGCTGCGTGCCGCGCATGACCATGGCGAACCAGTCGCGCCCGATCGTGTCCTGCCCGAAGGGGTGCTCCCCGATGCTGAAGGGCCACAGCGAGAGCGTCGGGCGGCCGCCGTTGACGACCTCGACCGGCTGCAGGTAGTTGTACGTCCACCACCCCGGGATCGGGCCCACGCCGATGGACGTGAACGCGAGCACCGTGACGAACACGAGGACCGCCAGCGAGATCATCGCCGCGCGGTGCCGCAGGAAGCGGCGCAGCACGAGCTGCCCCTGCGAGTAGGACTTGTCGGTCGTGGCGCCCTCGAGGTCGTCCTCGACACGGGTGACCGGCTGCAGGCTGCCGGGGTCGGCCCCCTGGCCGCCGGGCATGGGGACGATGGCCTCGTGGGCCTCGTGCTGGTTCGGGTCAGTCATGGTGCGCTCCGGTCGCGGTGGGGACGGGGTGGGCCGCGCTGCTCACGGGGCTCACCGCCGGATCCGCGGGTCGAGGAAGGCGTAGCTGATGTCGGCCAGCATGTTCATGACCACCGCTGCGACGCCTGTGACGAGGAAGAACGCCATCACGGGACCGGGGTCCACCTGCGTGAGGCCGGTTCGGAAGAGCTCGCCCATGCCCTTCCAGCCGAAGACGGCCTCGGTGATGACCGCACCGCCGATCAGACCGGCGAAGTCGAACGCGACGATCGTGGTCAGCGGGATCAGCGCGTTGCGGAACGCGTGACGGCTGATGACCTCGCGCTCGCTCAGGCCCTTGGCCCGCGCGGTGCGCACGTAGTCCTGCTCCAGCACCTCGAGCATCGACGCGCGGGTGTACCGCGTGTACGACGCGAGGGAGATCAGCGTGAGGACGACCGTGGGCAGGATCAGCTGCGTCCCCTTGTCGAGGAAGTCCTGCCAGAACGTGCCGTCGAAGTTCGGCGTCTGCGAGCCGATCGTGGAGATGGGCCGCGGCTGCAGCTGCAGGTACCCGGCCCAGGCGCCGAGCGCCTTGTCCATGACGACCGTGCCGGCCATGACGGTGGCGGTGACGAACGATGCCCACATCGCCGTGCGTCGCGAGAACCCGCCGAGGAACCAGCCGCACGCGAGGGCGATCACGACCGCGACCGCGTACAGGCCGAAGAGGATGGGCCACGTCGGGTCCGCGAGGACGCCGCCGAGCGCGAGGTAGGACACGAGCCCGAGCCCCACGGTCGCACCGACGGCCCGCACGACGCGGCGGTTACCGAACCCGCTCGTCAGGGCCACCATGAGCGCGCCGGCGCCGATGCTGACGAGCGCGACGACCGGCAGGCCGAGGGCGGGTCGGCGCCACCAGTCGACGGCGTCGAAGTAGGTGATGGCGACGATGACGAACAGGGCGGTCCCGCCGCCCGTCATGAGCCGCCGCCGCAGGTCCCCGCCGAGCGCGCCCTGGACGACGACGCCCAGGACCACCCCGATGAGGAGGGTGGTCAACAGGCTCACCGAGGGGTCCGCGATCCAGTCGTTGAACCGGATGGCGCCGTACTCCTTGAGCAGCACGGCGGCCCAGAACACGGGGAGCGAGAAGAAGAGGAAGGCGAAGAAGGTGACGACGTAGTCGAAGCCCGAGTACTGCCGGATCGCCGTCAGGATGCCGAAGAAGACACCGGCGACGATGGCGAGCAGCGTCGCCCCGACCACCAGGCGCAGCGTGGAGCTGGCGGCGTTCTCGAGCATGCTGCCGACGTCGACCCCGGCGCGGTTGGTGCCGAGGTCGCAGCGTCCGACGAGGCACCCTGCGGCGCCGGTCAGCCACTGCCAGTACCGCTGGTACCACGGCAGGTCGAGCCCCATGGTCGTGATCCGCTGGGCGATGAGGTTGTCGCGGTTGGGATCGTTCGACTCACGAAGGTCCTGCAGGGGGTCGCCCGAGTTGATCGTGAGGACGAACATGAGCACCGAGCCGCCGAGCAGCACCAGGGCGGAGATGCCCAGGCGGCGCAGTATGAATCTGGTCAACGCTTCGAACCCTTCATATCGCCCGGTTCGGGGGGTCGTCCGGCCGACGCCTGTCGGCGTCCGGCGGACCCGGGCCCACGGATCACGGTGCCGAATCGTACGCGCTCACGCGTGCACGGTGGGGCAGAGGGGTGACCCCTGCCCCACCGTGCGTCCTGCGTGCGCCGGCCTCGGCCGGCGGCGTCGTCAGCGGCCGTTCAGGCTCACTTGGCCCGCTGCCACTGCTCGGCGTTCCACAGAGCGCCGTTCTGGGTCGCGGTGAACCGGACGTTCTTGATGTCCGACGTGTGAGCAATCACACCCGGGTGAGCGAAGACCGGGATGCCGTAGAGCGTGTCCCACAGCTCCTTCTCGATCACCTTCGTCTGCTCGAGGTGGACCTCCGGGTCCAGCGAGGCGGCCAGCGCGGACCACGCCTCGTCGACCTTCGTGTTGGAGTAGCCGCCGTAGTTCTGCGGGTAGTCCGTCGAGTAGATGTTCTGACCCGAGGCGATCTGGCCCGACCCGGCCCACGCGAAGAGCGCGACCTCGTAGTCACCGTTCACCAGAGCGTTGGAGAAGAAGTCGGACGAGCCGACGTCCTGGACGTCGAAGCCGGCCTGGTCGCAGCTGGCCTTGATCAGGGCGACCTCCTCGGTACGACGCGGGTTGGGCGCCGAGTAACCGATGCGGACCGTGACGGGCTCCGTCACGCCGGCCTCGGCGAGCTTCTCCTTGGCGGCGTCGAGGTCGACGTCGTCGTAGCGGCCGTCGTAGGACGCCTCGAGGACCTCGTCGTAGTCGTCCTGGAACGGGAAGACCTCACGCGCGTTCATGACGACCGCGCCCTCGTCGACGGGCTTGATCAGCGTGTCGACGATCTGCTGCCGCGGGACGCAGTACGCGAACGCCTCGCGAGCGGCCAGGCCACCCTCGGCGTCGGAGAACACGCCGTTGTTGAAGTTGAAGTCGAGGTGCTCCCACGTCAGGTTCTGACCCGTCTGGATCTTCACCTGGTCGCCGAGGCCCTCGAGCTGGCTGATCGTGTCGACCGTCGCCTGCGGCTCGATGACGTTGAGGTCACCGTTGGCGAGCGCCTGCAGGTGCGCGTCGGCCGCGAGGAAGCGGATCGTGAGGCGGTCGGTCGCCGGCGGCGTGCCCCAGTAGTTCGGGTTCGCCTCGAGCGTGATCGACTGGCCGGCCGTCCAGCCACCCTCCATGAGCTGGTAGGGGCCACCCGAGGGCGCGATGGCGGGGTCGGGGAGCTGACCCGGCGTCGGCGAGAGCCAGTTGTTCCAGAACTCGGCCGCCTTGGTGATCGTCTCGACGTCCTCGTTCTTGATCGCCGCGACGAGGTCGTCCTCGGTGATGCCGATCTGCTCCGCGACGACGTGCGCGGGGAGCAGGTAGGCGCCCGTGACCAGCTTCCAGTCCGGGTACTTCTCGGCGTACTCGACCGTGAAGGACAGGTCGCCGGCCTCGCCCTGCGGGCCGGTCGGGACGTTGGTCTGCGTGTAGTCGGTGCCCGAGACGTGGTTGAAGACCGGGGCCGACGGGTCCGGGGACAGCCACGCCGGGTTCTGCGCGACCCACTCGAAGAGGAAGTCGGCGTAGTCGATCGCGTTGCCGTCCGACCACTCGACGCCGTCGTTCACCGTGTACTCGATGACGAGCGGCTCGTCGCCGTCGAGGCCGGAGACGACCTCGGCGGAGCCGAACTCCTCGTTCGGGTAGATGGTGCCGTCGGTGCCGAAGTAGAAGAAGCCACCCGGGTTCAGGCGGTCGCTCACGGCGGAGTTGTACGTGGAGTAGGTGTCCGCGGTGAACGCGTTGTACCCCGTCCACTCGTCCTGACCGACCGAGTAGAAGATCTCGCCGTCGGCGGTCTCGGTGATCCCGAGGTCCTCCTTGGCGGTCGTGCTCGCCTCGTCGGTCGCGTCCGCCGACGGGCTGGCAGCCGGCTCGCTCGCCTCGGGGCTCGTGCACGCGGCGAGCACGAGTGCCGTCGTGGCGAGCGCCACGACCGCCGTTGACCTGCGTGTCGTCCTCAATGTTCCTCCTGAAAGGCATGGCATCCGGGCGCTGCCGTCGAGGCACACCTGACCGGACATCCACGATGGATGGTGGCGAGATTACCTCCCCGAATCCCGACATCTGGGACGGAGCCCGCGGGGATGATCGATCGTTACGGATTCGATACTGGGCAGTACGTCTCAGAAATTGAGACGCAACAGGGTGGAAACGCGGGCCTCCCGTCGCGTCGTGGGACGGCTCGCCCAGCGGCAGCAGGCAGGTCCCGGACGAAGCCGCAGGTCCGTGGCACGCGGGGCGCCGAGCACGCCCGACGGGACCCCCGGCCGACGCACCGAGGTCGGATGGGCAGACTGTCGTGGGTGGACGACCTGCGCATCACCCCGGGCCCCGGCGCACCCCGGGGCCTCACCGTGCCCGCGGCGGAGCTGGTCGAGCAGTTCTCGCGCGCCTCGGGCCCCGGAGGGCAGGGCGTCAACACCACCGACTCCCGCGTGCAGCTCAGCCTCGACCTGGCCACGACGACCGCGCTCGACGACGTGCAGCGGACCCGCGCCCTCGCCCACCTGTCGAGCAGGCTCGCGGGCACCGTCCTCACGGTCGACGCGTCCGAGCAGCGGTCCCAGCGGCAGAACCGCGTCGCGGCACGGGAGCGGCTCGCGGCCCTGCTGCGCGAGGCGGTCGTCCCGCCGGTCCCCCGCCGCCCCACCCGGCGCACGCAGGGCTCGCACCGCCGACGGCTGCAGGACAAGCGGGAACGCTCGGAGCTCAAGCAGGTCCGCCGCCCGCCGCGCGCGGACTGACGGGCGGCCCGTCGCCAGGGACGGCTGGACGGCCGCTCGAGCACCCGTCGACGGTCGAGGTGAGGCCGTGGGAGGCGCCGGGTCGGGACCGCGCTAGACGTTGAAGCGGAACTCCACGACGTCGCCGTCGTGCATGACGTAGTCCTTGCCCTCGATGCGGGCCTTGCCCGCGGCGCGCGCGGCGGCGACCGAACCGGCCTCGACCAGGTCGTCGAACGAGATGACCTCGGCCTTGATGAAGCCCTTCTGGAAGTCCGTGTGGATCACGCCGGCGGCCTGCGGGGCGGTCCAGCCCTGGCGGATCGTCCAGGCGCGCGACTCCTTGGGGCCCGCCGTCAGGTACGTCTGCAGGCCCAGGGTGTGGAACCCGACGCGGGCCAGCTGGTCCAGGCCGGACTCCTCCTGGCCGTTGGCCTCCAGCATCTCGCGCGCCTCGTCCTCGTCGAGCTCGACGAGCTCGGACTCGAACTTGGCGTCGAGGAAGATCGCGTCGGCGGGTGCGACGAGCGCCCGCAGCCGCTCCTGCATCGCGGTGTCGGCCAGGCCCGCGTCGTCGGTGTTGAAGACGTAGATGAACGGCTTGGCCGTCATGAGCTGCAGCGCCCGCACGTGCTCGTCGTCCGCGAGGCCCGCAGCGAAGAGGGTCTGACCCTTCTCGAGGACCTCCTGGGCGCGCTTGGCCGCGGCGAGGACCTCGGGGTCCGTCTTCTTGCCGCGGACCTCCTTCTCCAGGCGCGGGATCGCGTTCTCGAGCGTCTGCAGGTCCGCGAGGATGAGCTCGGTCGCGATGATCTCGATGTCGCCCTCGGGGTCCACCGTGCCGCTGACGTGCACGACGTCGGGGTCGGCGAACGCGCGCGTCACCTGGCAGATCGCGTCCGCCTCGCGAATGTTCGCGAGGAACTTGTTGCCCAGGCCCTCACCCTCGCTCGCGCCCTTGACGATCCCGGCGATGTCGACGAACGACACCGTGGCGGGCAGGATCCGCTCGGAGCCGAAGATCTCCGCGAGCGTGTCCAGCCGCGGGTCCGGGAGCGGGACCACCCCCACGTTCGGCTCGATCGTCGCGAACGGGTAGTTCGCCGCGAGGACCTGCGCACGGGTGAGCGCGTTGAAGAGGGTGGACTTGCCGACGTTGGGCAGTCCGACGATGCCGATGGTGAGAGCCACGGGTGACGAGTCTACGCAGCGCGGGTGGGGGTCCTGCCGCGCCGCGACGGCCGCGCGGCGTCGGGGCGGGGACGGCGCACCGTCCCCGCCCCGACGGGTCTCACGTGAACGAGCGCATGCGCTGCAGGAGCTCCGGGCCGCGCCGGTCCAGCATCGACCCGCCCACCCGCACGCCCGCGACCAGCACCACGGTTCCCAGCACCGCGCCGACGACGAGCGCGAGCCAGCCCAGGAGGGCGTCCTCGCGCACCACCGCGAGCACGGCCAGGATCGCGGTCGGGGCGCCGAGCGCACCGGTCACCGCGAACCCGACCATCTGCGACGTGAACGCCGCGGCACTGGACCCCTGCTTGGTGCCGAAGGGGTTCTCCCCCGGCTGCTGCACGGGGTACACGACGCTCGCCGAGACGACGCTGGAGCAGCCGAGCGCGGCGAGCAGCAGACCGACGCTCGCGCCCAGCAGCGCGGGCAGCGCGTCCCACCGGTCGGCGTACCAGACGGTGCCCACCACGACCACGACGCTGCCGACCAGGCCCAGCACCCCGGCGACCACGACCCGGCCCCACCGGTCCGCGGCCCCGCGGACCGGTGCCGCGAGGTGCGTCCAGAACGCGGTGCCGTCGTAGGCGACGTCGGCCGAGATGCTCCAGCCGAGGACGAAGGCCGCGGCCGGCCCCGCGACCAGCACGCCCCCGCCGTCCGGCGACATGAACGCCAGGATCAGCGGCAGCACCGGCACGACCGCGACCGCGATCGCGTACCGCGGGTCGCGCACCCAGTACGTGGCGGCGCGCGCCGCGACCGCGCCCGTGGGGGTCGCGGGCAGCCGCCCGAACCACCCCAGGCCGCGCGCCCGCGACTCGCCGCCGGCCGTGACGGGCTCCGCCAGCGTGCGGTCGAGCGCCCACGACCACGCGCGGACGGCCAGCACGATCGTGGCCACGGCGATCAGCAGGCGCAGCCCCGCACCGGCCCAGTCACCGGCCGCGACGGCCGGCGCGAGCGCCCACGGTGCACCGACCGGCGACCACGACAGCACGCCGGCCGCCGCCCCGAGCCCGCCCACGGACCCCACGCCGTCGGCGACGAGGTCGAGGATCGGCCCCAGGAAGATGAACGGGAGGATGGCGAGCGCGGCCACGACCTCACGGACGCGCCGACGGCCGATGACGGGAGCCAGGACCGTGGTGGTCGCCCGGGCCCCGACCGTGCACGTCAGGACGCCGAGCACTCCCCCGACCAGCGCCGCCACCGCGGCGGCAGGCTCCCGCCACCAGGACAGCGGCGTGGCCAGCGCGCTCAGCGCCGTGACGAGCCCGGGGACACCGATGAGCCCGGAGACGGCGAGCCCCACGACCAGGTAGCGGCGCGGCAGGCCGAACGTCACGAACCGGCGCGGGTCGAGCGTGGCGTCGACGCCGAACGCGACCAGCGGGATCAACCACCAGCCCAGCACCACGAGCGACCCGACGAGGACGAGCAGGTCGCCCCGCAGCGGCATCTCGACGAACCCGAGCCCGACGAGCCCGGCGAGCGCGAGACCCAGCACGGACAGCCCGTACAGGGCGCCGAGCAGGACGCCGACGACCTGCCACGGGCTGCGGCGCAGGCCGTTGCGCAGCAGCGTCAGCTTCAGTCGGACGAGGTGCGCAACCACGCGAGCCCCTCCCCGGTGATCCGGCCGCCCACGAGCTCGACGAACCGCTCCTCGAGCGAGCGCCCGGCGCGCACCTCGTCGACGGTGCCGGCCGCGAGCACGTGGCCCTCGGCGATGACCGCGACGTGGTCGCACATGCGCTGCACCAGGTCCATGACGTGCGACGACACGACGACGGTGCCGCCCCCGGCCACGTACTGGTGGAGGATCTCGCGGATGTTCGCCGCGGAGACGGGGTCGACGGCCTCGAACGGCTCGTCGAGCACCAGGACACGGGGCGCGTGCACCAGCGCGCAGGCGAGCGCGACCTTCTTCGTCATGCCCGCGGAGTAGTCGACGACGAGGGTGTCGCGGTCGTCCGACAGGCCGACGGCGGCGAGCAGGTCGTCGGTGCGGGCGGCGACGGTCGCCCGGTCCAGGCCCTGCAGCAGCCCCGCGTACGTGACGAGCTGCGCACCCGTCAGGCGGTCGAAGAGGCGCACCCCGTCGGGCAGCACCCCGAGCATCCGCTTGACCTCGACCGGGTTCGCCCAGAGGTCCACGCCGTGCACCAGGACGGTGCCCGCGTCGGGCCGCAGCAGGCCGGTGGCCATGGACAGGCTGGTCGTCTTGCCCGCCCCGTTGGGGCCGACCAGGCCGTAGAACGAGCCGGACGGGATGGTCAGGTCGATGCCGGCGACGGCGACCTTGTCGCCGAAGCGCCGCCACAGGCCCTGCAGGGCGAGCGCGGGCGCGCCGGGTCGGGGGGACGGGGCACCGGGGGCGGCCGTCGACGGCGCGACCCCGGGCGCGCCGGACAGGCCCGGGACGGGGCCCGGGGCGGGTGGCGGAACGGCGTCTGGTGTGGTCACGCGGTCGACACTAGGGCGCGGGGCCGCCGTGGGGATCGGCCGCGCGACGGAACCGGGCCTCCGTCCCGGGGCTGGTGACGGCTGCGGCGCGGCAGGAGGACGGCGGGAGGACGGCGGGCCCTGTCGGTCCCCTCTGGCACGCTGCCCCCATGGATCCCGCGCTCGGAACCGCAGCCGTCCCGCTGCTCCTGTCCACCCTGCTGGTCGGCGCCGCCCTGGGCGCCGTCGTGGCGTGGGTGGTCGGCTCCTCGCGCGCGGCCCGCGCGGCCGAGGAGCGGGTGCGGTCGGCCGAGGTCGAGGCCGCCCGTGCCCTCGCACGCCTCGAGGCGGAGCGCGCCGGCGCCGGTGACCGGTTCCGTGCGCTGGCGGACGAGGCGCTGGCGGCGACCAGCGAGCAGTTCCTCGCCCTGGCCCACCAGCGGCTCGCCGCCGAGCACCAGACGCAGGTGGGCGAGCTCGCGCAGCGCGAGCAGGCGGTCCGCGCGATGGTCGAGCCCCTGGCCCGCACGCTCGACCACGTCCGCACCGAGCTGGTCGAGGCCGAGCGGGCCCGCGTCGAGGGCAACGCGGCACTCGGTGAGCAGGTCCGCGCGATGCGGGCGGCGTCCGAGCAGCTGCGGGGCGAGACGTCGCAGCTCGTCACGGCGCTGCGCTCGTCGCAGGTGCGCGGCCGGTGGGGCGAGGTGCAGCTGCGGCGCGTCGTCGAGGCCGCGGGCATGCTCGCGCACGTCGACTTCGTCGAGCAGGAGCAGGTGCGCACGGACGACGGGCTGCAGCGCCCGGACATGGTGGTGCGCCTCGCGGGCGGCAAGCAGGTCGTCGTCGACGCCAAGGTCGCGTTCCTCGGCTTCCTCGACGCCGCGCAGACGGACGACGAGACGGTCCGTGCCCAGCGGCTCGCGGCGCACGCGCGGCACGTGCGCAAGCACGTCGACGACCTCGCGTCGAAGCGCTACTGGGACCAGTTCGCCCCGGCGCCGGAGTTCGTCGTGATGTTCGTGCCTGCCGAGTCGTTCCTGCACGCGGCGGCCGACCAGGACCCGACGCTCATCGAGTACGCGTTCGAGCGCAACGTCGTCATCGCCACGCCGGTCACGCTCCTCACGCTGCTGCGGACGGTGGCGTACGCGTGGCGGCAGGACGCGCTGGCCGCGAACGCGCAGCAGGTGCTCACGCTCGGCAAGGAGCTGCACGGGCGGCTCGCGACGATGGGGAGCCACCTCGCCCGGCTGGGCCGCTCGATCGACGCGGCGGCCGGCGCGTACAACCAGGCGGTCGGGTCGCTGGAGTCCCGTGTGCTCGTCAGCGCCCGCCGGTTCGCCGACCTCCACGTCGTCGACGCCGACCTGCCGACGCCCGGCCCGGCGAACCCGCGGCTGACCGCGCTCAGCGCGCCGGAGCTGGTGGCGTCGGCGGCGGAGCAGGTCGTCGCGCTGGACGACCTCGTGCTCGGCGACCCGGCCGGGCGGCGTGACGAGAGGGCGCTGCAGGACGAGGTCGCACGGCGGCGCGCGGCCGACGGGGACGCGTCGACCGCCTGACCACCACAGCAGCCTGCCCCGGCGAGGCCGGCCGGCGCAGACGTCAGACGGGCTGGACGTCCAGGCGACGTCGTCCGTCGGGCCGCGGACGACCCGCCGGCTCACCCGCAGCCTTGAGGTCGGCGCGCAGCTCACGCGGCAGCGAGAACATGAGGTCCTCCGTCGCGGTGCGGACCTCCTCGACGTCGGCGAAGCCGTGCGCGGCGAGGAACGCCAGGACGTCCGACACGAGGATCTCGGGCACCGAGGCACCCGACGTCACGCCGACGGTCGTCGCGCCCTCGAGCCACGCGGGGTCGATCTCGGCGGCCTTGTCCACGCGGTACGACGAGCGAGCGCCCGCGTCGAGCGCGACCTCGACGAGGCGCACCGAGTTCGAGGAGTTGGCCGACCCGACCGTGATGACGACGTCGCAGGCGGGCGCGAGCTTCTTCACGGCGACCTGGCGGTTCTGCGTCGCGTAGCAGATGTCGTCGCTCGGCGGGTCCTGCAGGTGCGGGAACCGCTCGCGCAGGCGGCGGACCGTCTCCATCGTCTCGTCCACCGACAGCGTCGTCTGCGAGATCCACATGACCCGCTCCGGGTCACGGACCTCGACGTGGTCCGCGTCGGCCGGGGAGTTCACGACCTGGATGTGCTCGGGGGCGTGACCCTGCGTGCCCTCGACCTCCTCGTGACCGTCGTGGCCGATCAGCAGGATGTCGAAGTCGTCGGCGGCGAACCGCACGGCCTCCTTGTGCACCTTCGTCACCAGGGGGCACGTCGCGTCGATCGTCTGCAGGTTGCGCGCGGCGGCCGACGCCTTCACGGCCGGGGAGACGCCGTGCGCGGAGAACACGACGCGCGCTCCCTCGGGCACCTGGTCCGTCTCGTCGACGAACACGGCGCCGCGCGCGGCGAGCGTGTCGACCACGTGCCGGTTGTGCACGATCTCCTTGCGGACGTACACCGGGGCGCCGTAGTGCTCGAGCGCCTTCTCGACCGCGACGACGGCGCGGTCGACGCCGGCGCAGTACCCGCGCGGGGCGGCGAGCAGCACGCGCTTGCGCGCCGGGGGCACGTCGGCGCGGAGGTCAGGGCCGGGGGCGGTCGAGGTCACCGGTCCAGTCTAGGCCGGGCGTCCCGGACACCCCCGGTGACGGTGGCGACCGTCACCCGACCTCCACGACTCCACCCCGCGCCTCCCGCCACCCCGGAGGACACCCGGCCCGCGAGACCGGCACGCGCACCCGTGGTCGGCGGTGTCGGGGGCGTGCGGCAGGCTGGGTGTGTGCAGGACGAGACGAGCGCACCCGCCCCACCGCCCGCGGCACCCCTGCCGCTGCCCCTCAAGGCCGGCGACACCACGCCCGAGCGCCCGTGGCCGGTGCGCCACCTGGCGCCGAAGGTCGCGGACTACGTCGCCCGCATGCCGCCGGTCTGGGTCGAGGGCCAGGTGCTCAACGTCCGGCGGTGGAACTCCCTGCTCTTCCTCACGCTGCGCGACACCGACCTCGACATGTCGCTGTCCGTGACGCTGCCGGCGGTCGCCGCGATGAGCCTCGGCGAGCGGTTCACGGACGGTGCGCACGTCGTGGTGCACGCGCGCCCCCAGTACCAGGTGAAGAAGGGCTCGCTGGGCTTCGCGGCCGACCGCGTACGGCTGGTCGGCCTGGGCGAGCTGCTGGCCCGCATCGAGCACCTCAAGGGCGTGCTCGCGGCGGAGGGCCTCTTCGACGAGTCCCGCAAGCGTCCGCTGCCCTTCCTGCCCGCGGTCGTCGGGCTGGTGTGCGCGCAGCAGGGCGACGCCGAGCACGACGTCGTCTCCAACGCGCGCGCCCGCTGGCCCGCGGTGCAGTTCGAGATCCGCCGCGTCACCGTGCAGGGCCCGAGCGCGGTGCCGGAGGTGAGCGCCGCCGTCGCGGAGCTCGACGCCGACCCCCGGGTCGAGGTCATCGTCGTCGCGCGCGGCGGCGGCTCGTTCGAGGACCTCCTGCCGTTCAGCAACGAGACGCTCGTGCGTGCGGCCGCCGCGTGCCGCACGCCGCTGGTCAGCGCGATCGGGCACCACATGGACGCCCCGCTGCTGGACCTCGTCGCCGACCTGCGCGCCTCGACGCCGACCGACGCCGCCAAGCGCGTCGTGCCCGACGTGACCGAGGAGCGCGCGCTGATCGTGCAGGCCCGGTCACGGACCCGCGCGGCCGTCACCCACCGGCTGGCCCGCGAGGAGTCCGGGCTGGCGAACCTGCGCAGCCGCCCGGTGCTGGCCCGGCCCGCGACGCTGGTCGACCCGCACGAGGACACCCTGCACCGGCTCACCGGGCGCGGCCGCACGGTGCTCGACGCCGCGCTGGCACAGGCCGCCACGGCCACGGCGCGTCTCGCCGGGCAGGTGCGGGCCCTGTCCCCCGCCGCGACGCTCGAGCGTGGGTACGCGGTCGTGCAGCGCGCCGACGGCGCGGTCGTGCGCAGCCCCGACGACGTCGCGCCCGGTGACCGGCTGCGCCTGCGCGTCGCGGCGGGCGAGCTGGCGGCCGACGTCGCACCGTGACACGTCCCGGGCCGGGCGTTGCGCGGCGCACGGACGCCGACGTGGGACGGCGCGGCGGGTCCGCTGGTCGGCTGGTTGACTGTGCGCGTGGCACGATCCGAGACGACCGGCGCAGCCGGTGACGAGAACGCGACGCCCACCCTCCCGGACCCGGCGGGCCTCGGCTACGAGCAGGCGCGCGACGAGCTCGTCGCGATCGTCGCGCGGCTGGAGTCCGGCGCCGGGACGCTCGAGGAGTCGCTCGCGCTGTGGGAGCGCGGTGAGGCGCTGGCCGCCCGCTGCCAGGAGTGGCTCGACGGTGCCCGCGCACGGCTGATGGCCGCCCGCGGCGGCGACCGGACGGAGGAGGACCAGTGACCGGCGAGGCACGTGCCCTGGTGGTCGGTGAGGCCCTGGTCGACGCCGTCCGCCGCACCGACGGGACCCGCGACGAGCACCCGGGCGGCAGCCCCGCGAACGTCGCGCTCGGCCTGGCACGCCTCGGCAGGCGCGCCGACCTGCTGACGTGGCTCGGCCACGACGCGGACGGCGACCTGGTGCGCCGTCACCTGCAGCGCTCGGGCGTCCACGTGCTGCGCGGCGACCGCGCCGCGGTCCGGACCCCGGTGGCCACCGCCCACCTGGACGCCGAGGGCGTCGCGACGTACGAGTTCGACCTCGAGTGGGACCTGCCCTCGTCGTGGGACGAGGACGACGCCGCGCCCCTGGTCGTGCACACCGGGTCGATCGCGACCGTGCTGGCGCCGGGCGCCGCGAAGGTCGCCGAGCTCCTCGCGAGCCGCCGCGCCACGTCCACCCTCACGTACGACCCGAACCTGCGCCCGGCGCTCATGGGCGACCCGGCCGACGTCCGGCCGGTCGTCGAGCGCCTGGTGGCCCTCGTGGACGTCGTGAAGGTCAGCGACGAGGACCTGGCGTGGCTGCGGCCCGGCGTCGCGCCCGCCGAGATCGCCGAGGCGTGGAGCCGGTCCGGCCCCGCCCTGGTCGTGGTCACGCACGGTGGTGAGGGTGCGTTCGCGGTCACGTCGGCCGGCGCGCGCCTGTCCGTCGCGGCGCCCCGCGTGACCGTGGCCGACACGGTCGGCGCCGGCGACTCCTTCATGGGGGGCCTGGTCGACGGCCTGTGGGAGGCCGGGCTGCTGGGCGCCGACCGGCGCGCCGCGCTGCACGACGTCGACACCGCGACGGTGCGGGGGGTCCTGGAGCGCTGCGCCCGCATCGCGGCGATCACGGTGTCCCGCCCGGGTGCGAACCCGCCGCGACGCGACGAGCTCGACGAACCGACCGACACGACGGAGGGCACCCCCGCATGACGGCTGCGACCACGACACCGACGACGCCCGCCGAGGCCTGGGCGGAGCTGAACGCCGGCAACCTGCGCTTCGTCGAGGACCGGATGCTGCACCCCTCGCAGGGGATCGACCGTCGCACCGAGGTCAGCAGCGAGCAGCACCCGTTCGCCGTGGTCTTCGGCTGCTCCGACAGCCGGGTCGCGGCCGAGATCATCTTCGACCAGGGCCTGGGTGACCTGTTCGTGGTCCGCACGGCGGGGCACGTGCTCGACACGACCGTCATCGGGTCGATCGAGTACGGCGTCAACGTGCTGGGGGCACCGCTGGTGGTCGTCCTCGCGCACGACTCGTGCGGCGCGGTCGCGGCGACCGTCGAGGCGATGACCAGCGGCAACGTCCCGCCCGGCTTCGTGCAGGCCGTGGTGGACCGCGTGATCCCGTCGATCGTGGGGCTCACCGCCTCGGGGCGGCCGCTCGACTCGTTCGATGCCGCCACGCTCGGCCACGAGCACGTCCTGCACACCTCCCGCCAGCTGCACGGGTACTCCGTGTCGCTCGCGGACGAGATCGCGGCCGGGCGGTGCGCGATCGTCGCGCTGGAGTACACCCTGGCCGACGGCCGGGCGCGCGTCGCGCAGGTCATCGGCGACATCGGCGCCGGACCGGGCGTCGTCCCGCAGCACTGACGTCCCGTCGCCCCGCCCCGGTGCCTCCCGGGACGGGGCCTCCCGGGACGGCGCGACAGGACGGGCTCAGGCCGCGGGGTCGCGGGCGGCCTCGGCGCGCCGGTGCGCCCGCTCCGTGGTCCGACGGCGCTCCTCGACGCTCTCCTCGTCGGAGCGCCGCGCGGACTCGCCGTCGTACGTGAGGTTCTCGCCCGTCTCGGGATCGAAGACCAGCAGCCGTGCCGGGTCGAACCAGAGCTCGGCGGTGTCACCGTCGCGGACCCGCGCCTCGGAGCCGAGCGCCGCGACCAGCTGGGTCCGCATGCCCTCCCCGTCCAGGTCGCGGTCGAGCTCCTCGAGGGTCTTCTCCACCGAGGCGTGCGTCTCGAACGGCACGTACGCGTACAGCTCGGCCCCGAGCCACTCGATCACGTCCACGTCCGCCTCGAACGTCACGCCGGTGCCGCGGGTGTCGTCGTCGAGGGTGCTCGCGTCCTCGAGGTGCTCGGGCCGCAGCCCGACGATGACGAGGTCCCGGTCCCCGATCCGGGCCCGCAGGTCGTCCGTCAGCGGCACCTCGGTCAGCGGGAGCCGCAGCACGTCACCGTCGACCTCGCCGGGCAGGAAGTTCATGGGCGGGGAGCCGATGAAGCCGGCGACGAACAGGTTGACGGGCTGCTCGTACAGCGCCCGCGGGCTGGCGACCTGCTGCAGCACACCCTTCTTCAGCACCGCGACGCGGTCGCCGAGCGTCATCGCCTCGGTCTGGTCGTGCGTCACGTAGAGGGTGGTGGTGCCGAGCCGGCGCTGCATGCGGGAGATCTCCGTGCGCATCTGGCCGCGCAGCTTGGCGTCGAGGTTGGACAGCGGCTCGTCGAACAGGAACGCCCGTGCGTCCCGCACGATCGCCCGGCCCATCGCGACACGCTGCCGCTGACCGCCGGACAGGTTGGCGGGCTTGCGGTCGAGGTGCTCGCGCAGCTCCAGGGTGTCCGCGGCCTTCTCGACGCGGGCGCGGACCTCGTCCTCCGAGTACTTGCCCTTGTCGAGGCGCAGCGGGAACGCGATGTTCTCGAACACGCTCAGGTGCGGGTAGAGGGCGTAGTTCTGGAACACCATCGCCAGCTTGCGGTCGCGCGGCGCCTTGTCGTTGACCACGTCGCCGTCGATCGTGATCTCGCCGTCCGTGATGTCCTCGAGGCCCACGACCATGCGCAGCAGGGTCGACTTCCCGCACCCCGACGGCCCGACGAGGATGACGAACTCGCCGTCGTCGATGTCCAGGCTCACGTCGTTCACCGCCGGGTACCCGTCGCCGTACTCCTTGACGACGTGGCTCAGCGTGATCGCTGCCATGACGCTCCTCCTCCTGCGACGGCCCGTCAGCCCTTGACGGCGCCCTGGGTGAGCCCGGCGACGATCTGGCGCTGGAACAGCAGGACCAGCACGACGACGGGGACGGTGACGATGACGGCGGCGGCCGAGATGGCCCCCGTCGGCTCCTCGAACTGCGAGGCGCCGGTGAAGAACGCGAGTGCCGCCGGCACGGGCCGGGCGCGCTCGGTTGACGTCAGGGAGATGCCGTAGACGAAGTCGTTCCACGCGAGGAAGAAGGCGATGATCGCGGTGGTCGCGACGCCCGGCCCGGCGAGGGGCACGATGACCTTGCGGAACGCCTGCGCGGTGGTGGCGCCGTCGACCTGTGCGGCCTGCTCCATCTCCCAGGGGATCTCCCGGAAGAACGCGGACAGGGTCCAGATCGACAGCGGCAGCGTGATCGACAGGTACGGGATGATCAGGCCGGCCCAGGTGTCGAACAGCCCGATCGTGCGCCAGATGTTGAACAGCGGCGTGACGATGGAGATCACGGGGAACATCGACACCCCGAGGGCCAGCCCCAGGACCAGCGCCTTGCCGGGGAAGTCGAGCCGCGCCACCGCGTACGCGCACAGCGCGGCGAGCACGACCGAGATCGCCGTGGCGATCAGGCAGATGCCGACCGAGTTGCGCAGCGCCGGCAGGAACAGGCCCGACGCGTCACCGGTGAGCACGAGCTGGTAGTTCTGCCACGACACCGCCGACGGCAGGAACGACCCGTTGTCGAGGTCCGAGGGCGCCTTGAGCGACAGGGACACGATCCAGGCGACCGGGAACAGGCAGTACGCGAAGATCAGCAGCCCGCCGACCCACCACCACACCTTCGTCCGCGTTCTCATCGTCCCGCCCTCGTCGACGCCGCCAGGTTGACCTTGAACCCCTTGACGAACAGCAGCGCGATCAGCGCGACGCAGACGGTGAGCAGCACGGACACGGCCGAGCCGATGCCGATCTCGAGGCGCTGGATGGTCTGCCGGTAGGCGAGGAACGACACCGACTCGGTGCCGGCCGCGCCGTTCGTCATGATGAAGATGTTGTCGAAGATGCGGAACGCGTCGAGCGTGCGGAAGAGCAGCGCGACCATGATCGCGGCCTTCATGTTGGGGATCGTCACGCGCCGCATGCGCTGCCACCAGGTGGCGCCGTCGACCTTCGCGGCCTCCTGCAGCTCGCCCGGGACCTGCGCGAGGCCCGAGAGCAGCAGCAGCGAGATGAACGGCGTCGTCTTCCAGATCTCCGAGATGGAGATGACCGTCACCGCCGTGCCGAACGACGCGAACCAGTCGAGGTCGTCGGGGACGAACGGCAGCCAGGTGTTCACGAAGCCGCTGGTGATGTCGAACATGAACCGGAACGCGAACGCCGAGACGACCGTGATGATCGCGTACGGGATGAGGATCGCGGTGCGCAGGGCGGGCCGCAGCGAGCCCAGCGCGTTGTTCATCACCAGCGCCAGCGCGAACCCGAGGACGAGCTCGACGACCACGGTGACGACCGTGATGAGCACCGTCACCCACAGCGCCTGCCACCAGATGGGGTCGGACAGGATGAGCGCGTAGTTCTCCAGGCCCACGAACCGGCGTGCGTCGGGGTTGGTGAGCTTGTAGCTGTACAGGGAGTCCCAGACGGCCTGCAGGATCGGGTACCCCACCACGGCGACGAGCACCAGCACGGCCGGCGCGCACAGCAGGAGCCCGAGGCGGGCCTCCTGGCGGCCACGGTCCGAGCGGCGCGGGCGGCGGGGACGGTCGGTGGGGGCGGCGGCGCCCGCGGTGGTGGCCGCGGGGATGCCGGTGGTCGCGGCGCTCACAGCAGTGCCCTCCCCTGCAGGACGTCGACGATGAGGTCCTCGGCGCGGCTCGGGCTGCTGTCGGGCGAGACCGACCGCGGCGGGTGCCAGGTGCGCTGCAGGCTCGTGGAGACCTCGTTGTAGAACGGCGTCTGCGGGCGCGGGGCCGCGTTCTGCAACGACTCCTTGATGAGGTCGGCCATGGGGAAGGCCTCCTGCACCTCCGGTTCGTCGAACGCGACGAGCGAGCCGGGCGGGTTGCCGTCGGACAGGTAGAACTCGGCCTGCTTCTGCGGGTCGACGATGCACTGCGCCGCCTGGAACGCCAGGTCCGGGTGCTCGCTGAACGCGCTGACGCCCAGGTTCACCCCGCCGTACGGCGGCCGGGCCGGCTCGCCGGCGACCGACTGCGGGTACATCGCCCACCCGTAGTCGTCCAGCACCGCCTGGTCGAGCGTGCCCGCCTCGACGGCCGACTTGGCGCGCTGCCACACGAACGGCCAGTTGACCATGAAGCCCGCGGAGTCCCCCTCGAACATCGAGGCGTTGATGTCCTCGTCCGCGTTGGAGAGCTGCGGCCCGCCGACGCCCGCGGCGCTGAGGTCCGCGATGATCTGCGCGGCCGTGCGGCCGGCGTCGGTGTCGAGGTCCGGGACCACCGCCTGCGGGTCCTCCTCGTCGGGGTTCTGCAGGATCTCGCCGCCCGCGGACGTCACGAGGGCGTTGACCCACACGGTCAGCGACTCGGCGCGCGTGCCCTGCACCGCCACGGTCACGCCCTGGTCCGCCGCCGCCTGGATGATCTGCTCCCAGGTGACGGGCTGCGACATGTCGAGGCCGGCCGCCTCCGCGACCGACTTGCGGTACCAGAGCAGCTGCGTGTTCGCCCAGAACGGCACGGTCACGAGCTCGCCGCCGAACGAGGCGCCCTCGACGGCACCCTCCGCGACGTCCTGCGTCACGACCTCGGCGACCTCGTCCGGCACCGGCGCGAGGAACCCGGCGTTGGCGAACTCGGGGATGAACGGGGGGTCGATGCTCATGAGGTCGATCGACGTGTCACCGGCCGCCAGCCGGCGCACGAGCTGCTCGCGCTGACCCGGGGCGTCGCGGGGCTGCAGGGTGGTCGTCAGGACGTACGCGCCGTCCGACTCCTCGGTGCACTGCTCGGCGATGCGGGCACTCCCCCCGGAGTCGGGGTTGACGTACCACGCGATGGTGGGCGGGCCCGACTCGGCCGACGCGCACGCGGCCAGGGGTGCCACGAGCGCCAGCGCGAGGAGGGCGGTGGGACGTCGCACAGGGAACCTGACCTCTCGCTCCATCGGGATGGCCGGACGAGGACATCCGACTACGACCTGCAGGGTTCCGCCACCGGAGCGCGGCCGCGGCGCACCGGACTCCCGCGTGCCACCCCCGCGGAGCACCCCGCGACGGTGGAAGGATGAGCGCCATGACTGACACGAACGGTCCCGACGTCGCGGCCGCCGACGCCCAGCCCGCGTACCGCATCGAGCACGACACGATGGGCGAGGTCCGCGTGCCCGCCCACGCGCTGTACCGCGCGCAGACCCAGCGCGCGGTGGAGAACTTCCCGATCTCCGGGAGCACCCTGGAGCGGGGCCACATCGAGGCGCTGGCCCGCGTGAAGAAGGCGGCCGCCCGCGCCAACGCCGAGCTGGGTGTGCTCCCCCAGGACGTCGCCGAGGCGATCGCCACCGCCGCGGACGAGGTCGCGTCGGGGGTCCACGACGCCCACTTCCCGGTCGACGTCTACCAGACCGGCTCGGGCACCAGCTCGAACATGAACACCAACGAGGTCCTGGCCACGCTCGCGACGCGCCTGCTGGGCCGCGACGTGCACCCGAACGACCACGTCAACGCGTCGCAGTCGTCGAACGACGTCTTCCCCACCTCCGTGCACGTCGCCGCCACCGCGGGCGTCGTGCGCGACCTCGTGCCCGCGCTCGAGCACCTCGCCGGCGCGCTGGAGGAGAAGGCGACCGCCTGGGCGCAGGTCGTGAAGTCGGGCCGCACCCACCTCATGGACGCGACCCCGGTGACGCTGGGCCAGGAGTTCGGCGGGTACGCCGCAGCGGTGCGCTACGGCGTCGAGCGCCTGCAGGCGGCGCTGCCGCGCGCCGCGGAGGTCCCGCTGGGCGGCACGGCCGTCGGCACCGGCATCAACACGCCCGCCGGCTTCCCGCAGCGGGTGATCGCGCTGCTCGTCGAGGACACGGGCCTGCCCCTGACCGAGGCGCGCGACCACTTCGAGGCACAGTCCTCGCGCGACGGGCTCGTCGAGCTGTCCGGTGCGCTGCGGACCATCGCGGTCAGCCTGACCAAGATCTGCAACGACCTGCGCTGGATGGGCTCGGGCCCGAACACGGGCCTGGCGGAGATCGCGCTGCCCGACCTGCAGCCCGGGTCGTCGATCATGCCCGGCAAGGTCAACCCGGTCGTCCCCGAGGCCGTCCTCATGGTCTGCTCGCGGGTCGTGGGCAACGACGCGACGGTCGCGTGGGCCGGTGCCAGCGGCACCTTCGAGCTCAACGTGCAGATCCCGGTCATCGCCTCGGCCGTCCTGGAGTCGGTCCGGCTCCTCGCCAACGCGTCGCGCGTGCTGGCCGACCGCACCGTGGCCGGCACGACGCCCAACGTCGACCGCGCGCGCGAGCTGGCGGAGTCGTCCCCGTCGATCGTGACCCCGCTGAACCGCGCCATCGGCTACGAGAACGCCGCGAAGATCGCCAAGCACGCCGTGAAGGCGGGCGTGACGATCCGCCAGGCGACCCTCGACCTGGGCTTCGTCGAGCGCGGCGACCTCACGCTCGAGCAGCTCGACGCGGCGCTGGACGTGCTCGCGATGACCCGGCCGCCGCGGGCCTGACCCGCCGGGCGTGCGGGGCGTCCGGCAGCCCGGGAGGGCCCGGGACGCCCCGCACGCCACGGAATTGACCCGCCTGCCGACCCAACCTTTCCTGTCACCCGAAAGAGTGTCGGAGCACCCCCCACCTGCGCTTTCATCTCGCCTAGCATCGCCCTGCGGTCGCGCGACGACGACGGCGCGGACGAGAGGTGGGCGCTATGGGCTGGCGGTCGCAGGTCCTCCTGGGACGCCTGCGCGACCAGGCCACCGTCCTGGCGACGGTCACGCTGGTCACGTTCGTGGCCACCACGCTGCTCGGGACGTTCGCGTACCTGCTGCACGCGACGGGCGACGGCGCGGTGGACGCCGCCCTCGCCCGCGTGCCGGACTCCGAGCTGACGCTCGAGACGAAGATCCGCCTGTCGAACCGCGACGTCCGGGCCGCCGTCGACGCCGCCTCGACCGTGATCGGCGACACCCTGGGCGGCGTCCCGACCGAGCAGACGACCTGGCTCACGGGCCGCCTGTGGATGCTGCCCCGCGACCCCGGCGGCGGCACCGCGCCGATGGCGTACCCCGCGAGCACACCGGCCGTGCCCGAGCACGCGGAGCTGCTGTCCGGGTCCTGGCCGGAGCGCGCCCGGGACGACGCGGGCCGCACCCCGGTCAACGTGCCCGACGTCGCCGCGAAGCGCTACGGCTGGTCGACGGGCACCGAGATCCCGGTGCGCACGCTGGGGGGCCAGACCACCGACACCTGGGTCGTCGTGGGGACCCACGTGCTCACGGGCGGCAGCCTGCAGTGGTCGCGCGACCTGCTGGGCGGCACAGGGCACGACGCCGCGTTCCCCGTCCCCGGGAGCGGGGGGCGGCTGACGGCCGACGCCTGGGGCCCGGTGGTCGTGGCGCCCGAGACCCTGCTCGGCGCGGGCACCACGGAGACCGCGAACGTCCTGTTCACCCCGACCGTCACCGACCTCACCCCTGGCGCCCTGACCGACGTGCGGACCGCGCTGGAGACCACCCAGGCGCGCCTGTCGGCCGCGCTGAAGGAGGCCGGGGTGAGCGGCATCGTGCGCACGGACCTCGGCACCACCATCGACGCCGCCGCGCGGGAGCTGGCCGTGACCCGCATCGGCGTCATCGTCGTCGGGCTCCTGCTGGTCGTGCTCGCGACCACGGTGATGCTGCTCACCGCGCGGCTGCTCAGCGAGCGCCGCGCCGGTGAGGGCGCGCTGCTGGCGGCACGGGGCGGGGCGCCGCGCCAGCTGCGCTCGCTCGCGGTGGCCGAGGCCGCCCTGGTCGCGGCCCTCACCGCGGCCGTGTCCCCGGTGGCGGCACGCGCCGTGTTCGACGTCCTCGCCGACCGCAGCGGGCTCGGGGCGGCCGGCCTGCGGACGCCGCCCGGTGTCCCCACCTCCGTCTGGATCGCGTGCGGCGCCGTCGCGGTCGTGCTGGCCGTCGCGCTCGTCGTGCCCGCGTGGCACGTCAGCGGCTCGTCGAGCGCCGCGCCGCACGCCGCGCTGGTGCGCACGGGTGCCGACCTCGGGCTCGTCGCGGTCGCCGGGGTCGTCCTGTGGCAGCTCGTCGACTACGGCGCCCCGCTGACCCAGGGGGCGTCCGGCGTCCGGCTGGACCCGGTGCTCGTGGCCGGCCCCGCGCTGGTCGCGCTCGCCGCGGCCGTGCTCGCGCTGCGGCTGGTGGGGCCCGTGGCCCGCGGGGCGGACGTGCTCGCCCGCCGCAGCCGGTCGCTGGTCGCACCGCTCGCGGCGTGGCAGGTGTCGCGCCGGACGGCCGCCGCCACGGGGACCACGCTCGTCGTCGTCCTCGCCGTCGGCGCCGCGACCTTCTCCCAGGCCTTCCAGGCGACCTGGCGCGAGTCCCAGCTGGAGCAGGTCGACCTGGCGCTCGGCACCGACGCCCGCATCGACGGGCAGCCGCCCGAGCGGCTGACGGGGTCGGCGGACGTGCGCGCCGTGCTGGCGGACGCACCCCCGGGCACCCGGCTGCAGCCCGTGGTCGACCGGACCGCGAACCTCGGGCGCAACCTCGGGCCCGACCGGGGCACCGCCTCGATCGAGGCCCGCCTGGTCGCGGCCGACACCACCGATCCCGGTGCGCTGCGCGGCCGGTCGGACCCGTCGTGGGCGACGCTCGTCGACGGGCTGGGCGGGACCACGGGGCCGGACGCGGCCGGCCTGCCGCTGCCGGGCGACCCCCAGTGGATCGTCGCGACCGTGACGCCCGGCACGTCGCCGTACGCCGAGGGCCGCCTCGACCTGCAGCTCGCCGTCGAGGACGAGGCCGGGGTCCGCGCGTGGCTGAGCGCACCGGAGCTGTCGCTCGGCTCGCCGTCGCTGCTGGTGCTCGAGGTCCCGCGGTCGCGCGGACCGCTGCGGCTGGTCGCGCTGCGGGGCGTCGTCGGTCTGCAGGCGGTACCGGCCGAGGTGCCGCAGGGGGCGCAGGGACAGGGCCGGCTGGGCCGGATCGGCGTGGCGCTGCACGACGTGCGGGTGGTCGACCGCACGGTCGGTGCGGGGTCGGACAGCGAGGCGCTCACGGCCTCCGGGACCGACGGCACCGCCGTGGAGATGACCGCGTCGGGGTGGCAGGGGTCGGCGACCACCGACGGGACCCGCCGGGACGTCGGGACCGGGGAGGCCGCCGCCGTGCCCGCCCCCTCGTCCCACCCGGCGAACGCGCTCGTGGTCGACGGCGCGTTCGACGTGGTGAGCCTGACCAACGGCAACGGCGTGCTCGTGGCCCACGCGTGGCCCTCCTCCCCGACGCTGCCCGTCGTCGTCACCTCGTCGTTGGCCGAGCGCGCCGCCTCGGGCAAGGGCGCCGTCCTCGTCCTGCGCGCCGGCGGTGCGCAGATCAGCGCCGAGGTGCAGGAGGTCACGCCGCACCTGCCGGGGACACCCCGGGGACCCGCCCTGCTGGCCGACCGCACAGCGCTCGCCCGTGCGGTCACCGAGGCCGGCGGGACGGACCCGCTCGTGGACGCCTGGTGGCTCACGGCGTCGGACGAGGCCGCGCCCGCGCTCGCCGCGGAGATCGCCCGCTCGACCGGGGCGACCGCCACGGTGCGCGTCACCGAGCGGGAGGCGGCGGTCGCCGGGCCCCTGCGTGTCGCCGTGCCCGCCGCGTTGTCGCTGGTCACCGGCGCCACCCTCGTGCTCGTGCTCGTGGGCCTCGGCGCCAGCACCGCCGCGGCCGTGCGGTCGCGGCGCCTGGAGCTGGCGAGGCTGCAGGCTCTCGGCGCAGGGCGGCGCTCGCTCGTGGCCGGGCTCGTCGGCGAGCACGCGCTGCTGGTCGCGCTCGGTGCCGTCGCCGGCGCGGCCATCGGGTACGGCCTGGCCCGCGTCGTCGCCCCCATCCTCACGGTGTCCACGGACGGCCGCCGACCGGTGCCGGCCCCGGTGCTCGCGTGGGACCCGGGGGCGTCGCTCGCCCTGACGACCGGGCTGGCTGCCGCCGCCTGCGCGGTCGTCGCCGTGCTCGCCGCGGCGCTGGTCCGACGCGCCTCGGGGGCGCTCCTGCGGCTGGGGGACGACCGATGAGCACGACCACCACCGCCGCACGCGCCCGGGCCACGACCGGCGACGCCCTGCTGGTCACGCGGCGGCGGGCCGCGCAGGACAAGGGGTTGCTGATCGGCAGCGCGGTCCTGCTGCTCGCCTCCCTCATCATGACGTTGGCGGTCCCCCGCCTGCTGGAGCGCACGGCGGACCGGGCGGTGCAGGAGAGCATCGTCGCGGCCGGCGACGACGCCGACCTGCTGGCGCGTGCCATGCCCGACCCGTACGGGGAGGGACCGAAGGACCCGGTGACCCTCAGCTACGAGTCGGCGGGGTGGCTGCGCTACCAGTTCGGGGACGTCACGCACCCCCCGGTGGTGACGATCTCCTCCGCGTACACCGTCATGCGGACGCCCACGGGGTCGTTCGCCGCGGACCTCGTGCACGTCGCCACCCCGGGGGCCGGGACGGACCCGGTGCGCTGGGTGGTCGGCACCGCCCCCGCCGCCGTCCCCGACCAGCCGGACGAGGCGGACGAGGCGGACGACGCGGACGACCCGAGCGGCGCGGAGGCGGCGGACCCGCTCACCGTGCAGGTCGGCCTCAGCACGGCGGCCGCGGCCGCGCTGGGCATCACGCTGGCCGACGGTCCGATGACGATGCGCCGTGACGAGCCCGGCGGCTACGACCACGTCGTGGTGACGGGCCTCTACGAGCCCGTCGACCCGACGTCCCCGGTCTGGGCGGACCACCCCGGGCTCCTCGGGGCCCTGACCTCGGCACCCGGCGCGCCGGTCGAGATGCGGGTCTCGGTGTACGTGCCGTTCGAGGCCGTCCCCGACATGGTCGGGGTGGTGGGCGAGCGCGCGGTCCGCAGCGCGGCGCGTGCCGCCGTGCGCACCGACGGGATGACGGTCGACGACGCGCACGCGCTGGTCACCGACGTCCTGCGGACCTCGGCCACCACCGGACGCCTCCAGACCGGCCTGCCGGGGGTCGTCGAGGCGTTCGACGCCGGCATGGCCGCAGCGCGGGCGCAGGTCTCCCTGGTGCTCGCCGGCGTGGCCACCACCGCTGCCCTGTGCCTCGTGCTCACCGCGTCGCTCCTCACGGAGCGCCGCCGCACGTACTTCGCGGCCGAGCGCGCCCGTGGCGCGTCGATCGCGTCCGTCGCGGTCCGCGCACTCGTCGAGTCGGTCCCCGTCGTCCTGCTCGCCGGCGTGCTCGCGACCGCCGCGGTCCTGGTCTGGCTGCCCGACCAGCGGGGCTCGGCCCTGCTCGCGGTGGCCGTCGCCCTCGTGGCCGCCGGCGCACCGGCCGTGCTCGCGGCACGCACCGCGGCGCAGGCCGCGAACGGTCGCCGCGTCCCGGCCGACCGTCGGGACCGCGCCGCGCAGCAGGCGCGCCGCGGGGCGCGGCGGCTCGTCGTCGAGGGCGTGGTCGTGACCCTCGCGGTGGCGGCCCTGATCGCCGTGACCGGCCGCGGCGTCGTCCCGCTCGAGTCCGGCGAGATCGACCCGCTGCTCGCCGCCGCGCCCGTGCTCCTGGCGTCCGCCGCGGCCCTGGTGGTCGTCCGGGTGTCCCCCGCCGTGGTCCGCGCGGCGGCCCGCTGGGCAGGGCGGTCCCGTGGTCTCGCGGCGCCGCTCGCGGTCGCCCGCGCGCACGGCGCCACCAGCGCGGTCGTCCCCCTGCTCACCGTCACGGTCGCCGTGGCCCTCGTCGTCCTGTCGGGCACCGTCGTGCAGACGGTGCGGACCGGGCAGCGGCTGGCGGCGGACGAGCTCGTCGGCGCACCCGTCCGGATCGACGGTGCGCTCGACGCGGCCGGCGGCGCGGAGCTGCTCGACCGGCTGCGGGAGGCACCCGGCGTCACGACCGTCGCGACGGGATCGCAGGTGGGCAAGCGCGCGTTCGGCGAGCGGACCGGCCTGCGGGCGACGCTCGTGGTCGTCGACGCCGCCGAGCTCGACGCGGTGCGCCGCGCCCAGGGTCTGCCCGAGGTGGCCGGCCTGGCGGCGCTGGCGGAGCCGGGACCCGCCGGCACCGTCCCCGCGCTCGTGGGCGGGGACCTGCTGGCGAAGGCCGGCACGGAGGGCACCGAGGAGGTCATGACGGCGCTCAACGCCACGATCCGGCTGGACGTGCGGGGTGCCACCGAGCTGAGGGCCGACGCCGGCGCACCGCCGCTGGACACGCGCGCGGCCGTCCGCTTCGGCCGGCCGGACGACGGGATCGTCGTCGTCGACCGCCAGGTGCTCGCCGACGTGGCGGCGCAGGAGGCGAGCGTCGACCGCGTGTGGCTCGCCGGCCCGGGCGCCGTGGCCGCGGTGGCGGCCGAGAAGATCGCCCCGCCCGCCTCGTCGGGGCTGGTCGTGACGACCCGCGACGGCTGGTACCAGGCCTGGTCGCGGTCGACGCTGCCCTCGGCGCTGACGGCCACGTTCCTCGCGGCGACGGGCGTGCTGGCCGGGCTGTCCGTGCTCGCCCTGGTGCTCGTGGTCGTGGCGACCGCGCGGGAGCGGGGGCGGACCCTGTCCGCCCTGCGCACCCTCGGGCTGGACGGGCGGACGGCCCGGTGGGCGACGCTCGGGGAGCTGGCGCCGCTGGTGCTCGGCGGGCTGCTGGGCGGCTGCGTGATCGGGCTGGGGCTGCCGGCCCTGATCGGCGGGTCCCTCGGCCTGCGTCGGCTGACGGGCGAGCCGCGAGGGACCACGATCGACGTCACGTGGTGGCCGATCGGCGTGGCGGTCGCCGCGCTGCTGGTCGCGCTCGTGGCGGCCGTCGCCGTCGAACGGGCCGTACGCCGCCGGGACCGGCTCGGGGAAGTGCTGCGGGTGGGTGAACGATGACCAGGATGGAGCAGGCCATGGACCACGGGACGACGGTGCAGCAGGACGCACCCCGGACGAGCCTGGCGACGCTGGAGGAACGTGCGCGGGCACGCCCGGAGGCGTTCGGGCGCACGTCGCTCATCGTGTGCGAGTCGCTCGTGCGCATCTACCAGGCCGAGGGCATCGAGGTGCAGGCCCTGCAGGGGCTGGACCTGCTCGTCGACGAGGGCGAGATGATCGCCGTCGTCGGCGCGTCCGGCTCCGGCAAGTCGACGCTGCTGTCGGTGCTGTCCGGGCTCGACGTGCCGACCGCCGGCAACGTGCGCGTCGGCGAGTGGGACCTCATGACGATGACCGCCCGCGAGCGCGTCGAGTACCGCCGCTCCACGGTCGGGTTCGTGTGGCAGCAGACGGCCCGCAACCTCGTGCCGTACCTGACGGCGGCGGAGAACGTGGCCCTGCCCATGGCGCTGGCGGGCAGGCCGCGCAAGCAGCGGCGCACCGAGGCCGACGCCCTGCTGGACGTGCTCGGCGTGGGGTACTGCGCGGACCGCCGCCCGGGGCAGATGTCCGGGGGTGAGCAGCAGCGCGTCGCGATCGCCGTGGGCCTGGCCAACGCCCCGCGCGTCCTGTTCGCCGACGAGCCCACCGGTGAGCTCGACACCGCGACCTCCGCGGACGTGCTGGAGGCGATGCGGGCCGTCAACCGCGACCTGGGCACCACGGTCGTGGTCGTGACGCACGACCCGGGGGTCAGCGACCACGTGCAGCGCACGGTCGCGATCCGCGACGGCCGCACGAGCTCGGAGGTGCTGCGCCGCACGGCGACCCGGGACGACGGCACCGAGCACGAGGTGGCCGAGGAGTTCGCGGTCCTGGACCGCGCCGGTCGCGTGCAGCTGCCGCAGGAGTACCGCGAGACGCTCGAGCTGGTCGGCCGGGTGCGGCTCACGCTCGAGCAGTCCCACGTCGCGGTCCGCCCCGGGCACGACGCGCCCGCGGCCGCACCGACGGCCGCACCGACGGCCGCACCGACGACCGCGACGCAGGGCGAGGACCACCCCGGACACGGACGGAGAGCCCGATGACCGCCACCACCACCGCCGCGGCGGGGACCACCCCGGGCGCGCAGGCGCCGCTCGTGCGCGTCGAGCACGTCGACCGCACCTTCGGCACCGGCCACGCCGCCGTGCACGCGCTGCGCGACGTGTCGCTCGAGGTCGCCCCGGGTGAGCTCGTCGCGCTCGTCGGGCGCTCGGGGTCCGGCAAGACGACCCTGCTCAACACCATCGGGGGCCTGGACCGCCCCGACGCCGGGCGCATCGAGGTCGCGGGCCGGGAGGTGTCGACCCTCGACGAGCGCGGCCTGGTCGCCCTGCGGCGTGACGTGGTCGCCTTCGTGTTCCAGACCTTCGGCCTGGTGCCGGTGCTGACGGCGGCCGAGAACGTCGGCGTGCCCCTGCGGATGCGCCGCACCCCGGTCGACGAGCGCGAGGCGCGGGTCCAGCTGCTGCTGGACCTGGTCGGGCTCGGGCCGCACGCCAAGCAGCGCCCCGGGCAGCTGTCCGGCGGCCAGCAGCAGCGCGTCGCCATCGCGCGCGCCCTGGCCAACTCCCCGCGCCTGCTCATCGCCGACGAGCCGACCGGGCAGCTCGACTCCGAGACGGGCCGGGCGGTGATGGCGCTGATCCGCGCCGTCGTGGAGGCCGAGGGCATGACCGCGATCGTCTCGACCCACGACCCGGTGATGGTCGCGCTGGCGGACCGGGTCGTGCACCTGGCCGACGGCCGGCTCGTCGACGGCTGACCGGGGCGCGGCGGGTGCGCCAGGTGGTGCGGGCAGCGGGGCGGGGCGGGGCGGGCTGGCGCACGCGCGTCGTGGGCGGGCGGCTGCGGGACCAGGCCCTGGTCGTCCTGATGGTGACGGCCGTGGCCGTCGCCGCGACGACCGTCGTCGGCCTGCTCGCGGGCCTGCTGCACCTCGCCCAGACCGACGCCGTCCGGACCGCGCTGGGCGGCCTGGACCCCGACGACGTGCGGATCGAGGCCACGCTCTGGGTCGACGGCAAGGACACGCAGACGGTCCTCACCAAGGCCCGCGCCGGCATGGCGGAGATCACGGGGGACGTCCCGACGGACGTCACGACGGCGCTCGTCGGCCCGTGGCACGCCGTGCCGCGACCGGACGGCGTCCAGGCGCACATGGCCTACCTCGCCACGCTGCCGCGCGCGGAGGGCACCGCGCGGCTGGTCGACGGCCGGTGGCCGCACGCGACGACCGCCCCGGACGGCACCGTCGAGGTCGCCGTCCCGGTGATCGCGGCGACGTCGAACGGGTGGGGGGTCGGTGCGCGGATCGACGCCAAGGTCTGGGACACCCGGCAGGAGGCCGCCTGGACGGTCGTCGGCACGTACGAGGCGATCGGACCGAGCGCGGGGTGGGCGCGCGACCCGCTGCGCGGCGCCGGCATGGACCCCGCCCGGAACGTGCCGGGCAGTGCGGGGTTCCGGACGACCGTGGCCTGGGGGCCGTTCCTGGTCGACCCGTCGGCACTCGACGGTGCGGGGACCGTCGACACGGCCTACCTGCTCGCCGAGCCGCGGCTGGGCGAGGCCTCGCGCGACGCGGTCGCCGGGCTGCGCGAGCGGGTCGTCGACGGCCCCGTCCTCCTGGCCGAGGCGATCCGGCCGGAGGCACGCGGCCGGCTGACCACCGCGCTGGACGACACGGTCGACGCCATCGGGTGGCAGGTCGCCGTCGCGCGCGCCGGCGTGGTGACGACGGGCCTCCTGCTGGCGACGCTCGCGACGACCGTCATGCTCCTGGCGGCGCGGCTGCTGGCCGAGCGCCGGACCACCGAGAACGAGTTGCTCGCGGCGCGCGGCGCCTCGCCGCGCCAGCTGCGGTCGGCCGTCGTGCTGGAGGCACTGGGTCTGGCCGCGCTCACCTGGCTCGTCGCGCCGTGGGCCGCCCAGGCGGCCCTGGGCGCACTCGTGCGGTCGGGCGACCTGACGGCGGCCGGCTACCAGGTGGGACCCGGCGTCCCCGCCCCCGTCCTGCTCGCGTGCGCCGCGATGGCCGGCGTCCTCGCGGTGGCGCTGTGCGTCCCGGCCTGGCACACCGCCGGGTCCAGCACGGGGACCGCGCACGCGGGTCTGCTGCGCGCGGGGGCCGACGTGGTGCTGCTCGGGATCGCCGCCGTCGCACTGGCCCAGCTGGTGACGTACGGCTCCCCCGTGGTCCGCGGCACCGGTGGCCCGTACGTCGACGTCGTCCTGGTCGCCGGTCCCGCGCTCGTCGTCCTCGCGGTCGCCACGGTCGCGCTGCGCCTGGTGGCACCCGTCGGGCGGGGGGCCGACGCCCTCGCCGCGGGCGCGCGCTCGTTCGTCGCGCCGTACGCGGCCTGGCAGGTCGCCCGGCGCCCCGCCGTCGCGTCGGGGACCGTCCTGCTGGTGGTCGTCGCGGTGGCCGCCGGGTCGTTCTCGGCCGCGTTCGGGGCGACGTGGCGGACCTCCCAGCTCGAGCAGGTCGACCTCGCCCTCGGGACCGACCTGCGTGTCGGAGGCTTCCCCGACGCCCCGCTGACCGCGTCCGGGGCGGTGGCCGCGGCCACCGCGGACCACCCGACGGTCCACGCCCAGCCGGTGGTCGACCGCCGCGTCGACGTGGGTCCCCGGGACGGCAACGGCGGTGTCTCGGCGCGGCTGCTGGCGGTCGACACCTCACGGCCGCAGGACGTCCGCGGGCGCACGGGCACCGAGCCCGCCGACCTGCTCGAGGGCCTCGGCACCCTGCCCCCGCCGACCGGAACCGCCGCCGAGGTGCCCCCGGACACGCAGTGGCTCGTCGCCGACGTCACGGTCACGACGGACCCGGTCACCGGGGGCGGCTCGGGCCTGGTGCACCTGGTGGTGGAGGACGACCGCGGCGTCGTGGTCCAGCTCGCCCCGCGCACCGTCCGGCTGGGTGAGCGCGTCCAGGTCGCCGCGCAGGTGCCGCGGTCGGACCACCTGCGGCTCGTCGCCGTCGGGGCGTTCGTCGCACCCGAGGAGCTGCCGGACCTCGACGCCGCCGCACCGATCCGCGGCAGCGTCCGTCAGCTGGACGTCCGGCTGACGCTGCACGGCCTGCACGGTGTCCCCCGGTCGGCCGGCGTCACCCACCTCGACACGGCCGCCGACACGCCCGGGCCGGCGATGACGGTCGACGGCGACGGCTGGTCCGGGACCGTCCACCAGGCGCCGCGGAGCTCGGCGCTCGACGTCGCGGGCGGCCTCACCCCGGGCGATCCCGAGCGCGTGCTCGAGCTCACGGGCTCCGTGCTCGGTGACGGCCGTGGGATGACCCAGGCGAGCCTCGTCGCGAGCGTCGGCAGGCCGACGACGCCGGTGCCCGCCGTCGTCAGCAGGGCCCTGCTGCAGGACGTCGACGTCCGGGAGGGCGGCCTCCTGTCCCTGCGCGTGACGGGCACGCCGGTGGACGTCGTGGTGCAGCGCGTCGTCGACGACCTGCCGGGGGCACCGGGCCGCCCGGCCCTGCTCGTGGACCACCGCGTCCTGGCGTGGAGCGTGCTGGACACCGGCGGGCAACCGGGGCTCGCGGACGTCTTCTGGGTGACCGGGCCCGAGCCCGCCGTCGCGGCCGTGGCGGACGGGTTCGCGGGGACGGACGCGGAGCTGACGTCGCGCGCCCAACGACGCGCCACCGCGGTCGCCGGACCCGTCTCGGCCGCGGTGCCCGCCGCACTGTCCCTGCTCACGACCGCCGCCGTGGTGCTCGTGCTGATCGGGGTCGGGACGGTGGCGGCAGCCGCGCTGCGGGCGCGACGGCTCGAGCTGGCCCGCCTCCAGGCCCTCGGTGCGTCACGGCACGGCCTCGTGGGCGGGCTGGTGGTGGAGACCACGCTGCTCGTCGTGCTCGCCGCCGCCGTCGGTCTGCTCGCCGGCTACGGGTTGTCGGCGGTGGTGGCGCCGCTGCTGACCCTGTCGCCCGACGGCCGCCCACCCTCGCCCGACCCCCGCCTGGTGTGGGCCTGGGGCGGCCAGGCGGTCCGGACCACCGGTCTCGTCGTCGCGGCGTGCGCGGTCGTCACGGCGGTCGTCGGCCTGGGCCTGCGTCGTGCGTCCGGCGCCGCGCTGCGGATGGGGGACGCGCAGTGAGCGGCACCGCCACCCGCCTGCGGGCGACGACCGGGGACGCGGTGCTCGTCACCCGGCGCCGTGCCCGCCAGGACGCGGGCCTGGTCGTCGGCACCGCGATCCTGCTGACCGCGACGCTGCTGGCGCTGCTCGCCGTCCCGCGCCTGCTGGCCCGCACGGCCGACGACGCACTGCGCGAGGCCGTCACCCACGCGGGCGCCGAGGCGGACGTCGTCGCACCGGTCGCCGTGGCGGAGTTCGTGTACCCGCCGCCGGAGGACCCGTTCGCCTTCCCCGTCGAGGCCGCCGTGATGCTCGACGACACCTTCGAGGACCTGCACCCGGCGACCGCGGTGTCGACGTCGCAGCCCTTCGCCGCCCGCCTCGGCGCCGAGCGGTTCCCCGCCCGGCTCCTCACGATCGAGACGCCGTCCGACCCGGCGCCGCCGGTGCGGTGGACCGCCGGGCGTGAGCCGGCCACCCAGGTGCCCGACCCGGAGCCCGTCTCCCCCGACGACGTGCTGCCGGCCGCGACCCAGACGGACCTGGGGCCCCGTGCGATCGAGGTGGGGCTGAGCGTGGCGTCCGCGGACGAGCTCGGCGTGGAGCTCGCCGACGGGCCGGTCACCGTCCTCCTGGTCAAGCGCGGCGAGACCGTGGAGGCGCGGGTCACCGGGCTCTACGAGGCCGTGGACGCCGCCGACGTCCGCTGGTCGACCGTCCCCGAGCTGCTCGCGGTGCCCCCCGACGAGAGGGACCCCGTCGGCCTGTACGTGCCGCCCGCGGTGCGGTGGGACATGGTCGCCGTCGTCGGCGGCTCGCAGCTCGGCGGCTCGGCCGTCGCCCCCGTGGACACCGACGGGCTCACGGTCGACGACGCGCACCGGCTGCGCCGCTCGATCCAGACGGTGGCGTCCCGGGAGGCTGCCGTGACCAGCGGCCTGCCCCGGGTGGTCGACGCGTTCGACGCGCACCTCGCGGCCGTCCTCGCGCAGGCCACGCTCGTCGTGACGGGGGTCGGCGCGACGGCCGCGTGCTGCCTCGTGCTCGCGGCCGGTCTGCTGGTGGAGCGCCGGCGCACGCACCTGGCCGCGGACCGCGCGCGCGGTGCGTCGCTCGCGTCCGTCGCCACCCGCAGCCTGCTGGAGTCCCTGCCCACGGCCCTGCTGGCGGCCCTCGTCGCCGGTGGTGCCGTCGCGTGGTGGCTGCCCGGCACCACGGGCCCGGCCTGGACCGCGGCGGCGGTGGCCCTGGTCGCCGTGGTGGCGCCCGCGGTCCTGGCCGTCCGGGCGGCACGCGGCGCGTGGACGGGGCGCCGCACACCCGCGGACCGCCGCGAGCGGGCACGCCTCGCCGGTCTGCGTCGTGCCCGCCGGCTGGTCGTCGAGGTGGGTGTGACCGTGGTGGCCGTGGCCGCCGTGCTCGCCCTGCGCGGTCGCGGGATCGTCCCGCAGGCGTCCACGCAGGCGGACCCGTTGCTCGCTGCCGCCCCCGTGCTCCTCGCGGCCGCCGCGGCGCTGCTCGTCGCGCGGGCGGCGCCCGCGGCGGTGCAGGCGGCGGCGCGGTGGGCGATGAGGTCGCGCGGGCTGGCCGCACCGCTCGCCGTGAGCCGGGCGCACCGTGCCGCGACGGCCCTGCTGCCGCTGCTGACCGTCACCGTCGCCGTGGCGCTCGTCGTCCTGAGCGGGGTGCTGGTGCAGAGCGTGCGGGACGGCCAGCGGGCCGCCGCGGACCAGCTCGTGGCCGCGGACGTGCGGATCGACGGCGCCCTGGACTCCGACGCCGCGCGCGCCGCGATCGCCCGGCTCACCACCGCCGACGGCGTGACCGCGGTCGCCACCGGCGCCCAGATCGGCGGACGCGTCTTCGGCCCCGGGTCGGAACCCAGGGCCACGGTCGTGGTCGTCGACGCCGCCGCCCTCGCCGAGGTGCGCGCGGCCCGTGGCCTGCCCGTCGACGCGGGCCTGACGACGCTGGGCGAGGCCTCCGACGGTCGCCTGCCCGCGCTCGCGGACGCCGGGCTGCTGGACCGGGTGGACGTCACCGGGGGCACCGAGCTGCAGGTCATCTCCGGCCGGGTCGACGTCGACGTGCGCGGCGCGACGACGATCCTGGCCGACAACGGCGCCCCACCCGTCGACGCGCGCGCCGCCCACGCCACGCGCACCGGCGACGACGGCGTCGTCGTGATCGACTCCGGCGCGCTGGCCGCCGTGTCGGACCGGCTGCCCGGGACGACGCGGGTCTGGGTCGCCGGCCCCGCGGCCGAGCAGGCCGTCGCCGGCCTGGGGTTCGCCCAGCTGCCCGACGTGACGGTGACCTCGGCGGACGGGTGGTGGCGCGACTGGTCGCGGGCGCCGCTCCCGTCGGCCCTCATGACGCTGCTGGTCGTCGCGGTCGCCGCGCTGTCCGGCCTCGCCGTGGTCGCGCTCGCGCTCGTGGTGGTCGCGACGTCGGGGGAACGCGGGCGCACGTTGTCGACGCTGCGCACGCTGGGCCTGGACGCGCGGACCGCCCGGTGGGCGACGCTCGGCGAGCTGGCTCCGCTCGTGCTCGGCGGGTTCGTCGGCGGCACGGTCATCGGGCTGGCGCTGCCACCGCTCATCGCCCGGACGCTCGGGCTGTCGTGGGTGACGGGCAGTCCCGGCGAGGTCCCGGTGAGCCTGGTGGCGTGGCCGGTGCTGCTCGCCGCGGTCGCGCTGGGTGCCGCCCTCGCCGTCGCCGTGGCCGTGGAGCAGGCCGTGCGCCGCCGGGAGCGGCTCGGCGAGGTGCTGCGCGTCGGGGCACGCTGACCCGCCGGGCGACCGGCGCTGCCGTCCGTGGGCTCGCCCCGGCGGGTCAGCCGACGGCGGCGTCAGCCGACGGCGGCGCGGACGTCCGCGTCCGGTGCGGGTGCCGTGTGCTGCGGACGGCCGCCGCGCATCGCGAACGCGCAGGCGGCGCCCAGCAGCAGCACGAGGACGGTGAACCCCAGCGTCTGACCGGCGGCCGCGGCGAACCCGGCCCCGGCGGCGGACTGCGCCGCCGCACGCAGCTGCTCGGCCACCTCGGGCGGGACACCGGCGGGCACGTCGAAGCCGCCCCCGGCCGCTCCCAGGCCGGCTGCCGCCGCCTGCCGGAAGCCGTCGACGAAGGGCGCGCGCAGCTCGGCCGGCAGGCCCGCGGCGGCGTCGCTCGCGGCCGCGGGCATCGTGACCGCGAGCCGGGACGTCAGCAGCGCGACGACCACGGCGGACCCGATGACCCCGCCCACCTGGCGGTTGGTGTTGAACGCACCCGCACCGGCGCCCGCCGTGCTCTGGTCCAGGCCCGTGGTCGCGAGGTTGCCCAGCGGGGAGAACACCAGCCCGGTCCCGACACCGAAGCCGAGCATCGGCACCACCAGGCGCCACACGGCGACGTCGGGCTGCACCTGCGTCGCAAGGATCCCGATGGACACGGCCAGCACCGAGAACCCGGTGGCCACCACCCACTTGCCCGCGACCCGGTCGGACAGGCGGCCGGCGAACGGCGCGACCACGCCCGAGATCAGCGAGCCGGGCAGGCCCACGAGCGCGGCGTGCAGGGGTGAGAGCCCGAGCACCTGCTGCAGGTACAGCGTGAACGGGAAGAAGATGCCCGTCATCGCGAACGAGACCGCCGCGCCCGCCACGTTGGCCAGCGAGAAGTTGCGGTGCGTGAACAGGCGCAGCGGCAGCAGCGCGTCGTCGCCCCGGTGGCGCTGCCACAGCAGGAAGGCGGCCGACACCAGGATGCCGGCTCCGATGACCAGGGGCACGGTCACCGGGCCGACGATCGTGGCCCACCCGTAGCTCGGCCCCTCCTGCAGGCCGAACACGAGGAGGCTCAGGCCCACGACGGACAGCACGACGCCGGGGACGTCGAACGTGCGCGCGTGCGTGGGCAGGGCGGGCAGCCGCGTCAGGGAGAGCCACAGCGCGACGACGCCGACGGGGATGTTGACGTAGAAGATCCACTCCCAGCCGATCGTCTCGACGATGACGCCGCCGAGCACGGGGCCGGTGATGGTGGCGACCCCGGCCACGGAGCCCCACACGCCCAGGGCCGCACCGCGCTTCTGCGCCGGGAACACCCGGGTGATCATCGCCATGGTCTGCGGCGTCATGAGCGCACCACCGATGCCCTGCACGGCGCGGGCGGCGATGAGCACCTCGACCGAGCCCGCGAGGCCGCAGGCCAGCGACGCGCCGGTGAACACCACGAGCCCGGCGACGAACACCGGCCGTGGGCCGAAGCGGTCCCCGAGCCGACCGGTGACGAGCAGCAGCACGGCGAAGGTCAGCAGGTAGGCGCTGTTGACCCACCCGACGGTGACCAGGTCGGCGTCGAACACGTCCTGGAGGGTGGGGACGGCGATGTTCACGATGGTCGTGTCGACCATGATCATGAAGAAGCCGAGGCACAGCGGGGGCAGGACGCTCCACGGGCTGCGGCCCTGCAGGTCGACGCCGGGTGCGGATGAGGTCATGACGTGCTCCGGTCTGGGGCGCCCGGTCGGGTGCGGGCAGGGCGGGGGTACGGGGTGCGGTGCGGCGGTCGCCGGGGCGACGTCGGCGTGGGGTGCGGACGGCGCGGGCTCAGCCCGGGTGCGCGTCGACCGGGGCCCGGCGGCGCTCGCGCGCGGCCAGGAAGTCGTCGGGCGGTGGGCCGCCCCAGGTGAGGGTGCCGTCGGCGAGGTCGCGCAGCACCTCGTCCAGCCAGGCCACCTCGCGCTCGAGCAGCGCGAGCTCGCGCTCCCCGTCGAGGACGAACCGGCGGGGCAGGCCGAGGGTGAGCACCTCGCCGAGGCGGGTCCGCAGGTCGGCGAGCCGCGCCGCCTCCCGGTCGCGGCGCACGGCCAGCGCGGCGGCCACCTCGTCGCCGGGGAGGCTGGGTGCGTGCGCCAGGCCCACGGGGAAGTCCGCGTAGGCGGGGCGGTGGTCGGCGAGGTACGCCGTGACGGCGCGTCCCAGGGCCGCCCGCCCGGCGGGTGTGACGGAGTAGGTGGTGCGCTCGGGCCGGTTGCCGCAGCGCTCGGTGCCGACCGCCTCGACCAGGCCGTCGCGCTCGAGCCGCTGCACCGCGTGGTAGACGGCACCGGGGTTCACCCGCACGAGGCGGGCGTCGCCCCGCTCGACGAGCGTGGTGAAGACGTCGTAGGGGTGACGGGGCCGCTCGTCGAGCAGCCCGAGGACGAGCACCGCGACCGCGCTCGGCTCGCCCGCCATCCCCGCACCCCCGCTCCGACCCGTGAGCTTCGTCCTACTCCGCGCGGAACATTACGCCCGGACCACTGTCCGGTCCACCGGGGGACGACCGACGGGTGCCCCACGACGCGCCGCGGGCCGGGCCCCGAAGGGACCCGGCCCGCGACGGGCGTCGGACGCTCAGGCCTCGATGCCCTCGAACAGCTCCGTGACCAGTGCCGCCACCGGCGACCGCTCGGACCGCGTGAGCGTCACGTGGGCGAACAGCGGGTGCCCCTTGAGCGCCTCGATCACGGCCGCCACCCCGTCGTGCCGACCCACCCGCAGGTTGTCGCGCTGGGCGACGTCGTGCGTCAGCACCACCCGCGACGACTGCCCGATGCGCGAGAGCACGGTCAGCAGGACGTTGCGCTCGAGGGACTGCGCCTCGTCGACGATCACGAACGCGTCGTGCAGCGACCGGCCGCGGATGTGCGTGAGCGGCAGCACCTCCAGCAGGTCGCGGTCGAGCACCTCCTCGACCACCTCCTTGCTGACCAGGGCGCCGAGCGTGTCGAAGACGGCCTGCGCCCAGGGGTTCATCTTCTCGGCCTCGGAGCCGGGCAGGTACCCCAGGTCCTGGCCCCCGACCGCGTACAGCGGGCGGAAGACCATGACCTTGCGGTGCTGCCGCCGCTCGAGCACGGCCTCCAGGCCGGCGCACAGGGCGAGCGCCGACTTGCCGGTGCCGGCGCGACCGCCCAGCGAGACGATGCCGATCTCCTCGTCGAGCAGCAGGTCGATCGCGATGCGCTGCTCGGCCGAGCGGCCGTGCACCCCGAACACGTCCTGGTCGCCGCGCACCAGCTGCACGTGCTTGTCGGCCGTGACGCGGCCGAGCGCCGACCCGCGCGGGGAGTGCAGCACCAGACCGGTGTGGCACGGCAGGTCGCTCGCACCGCCCGCGAGCGCCGAGGTGCCGGTGACGACGTCGGCCAGCGCGACCGACTCGTGCTCCCACAGGTCGGCCATCTGCTGCTCGGACAGGTCGACCGCGTCCATGCCCGTCCACCCGGAGTCCACGGCCAGCTCGGCGCGGTACTCCTCGGCCGGCAGCCCCACGGCCGACGCCTTGACGCGCATCGGCAGGTCCTTGGACACGACGACCACCTGCTGCCCCTCGGCCGCCAGGTTGGCGGCGACCGCGAGGATGCGCGTGTCGTTGTCCCCCAGGCGGAAGCCCGCGGGCAGCACGGACGGGTCCACGTGGTTGAGCTCGACGCGCAGGGTGCCGCCCTGCTCGGTGACCGGGACGGCGGCGTCCAGCCGCCCGTGCTCGACGCGCAGGTCGTCCAGCAGACGCAGCGCGCTGCGGGCGAAGTAGCCGAGCTCCGGGTGGTGGCGCTTGGCCTCGAGCTCGGTGATGACGACGACCGGCAGGACGACGTCCTGCTCGGCGAACCGCCGGATCGCGTGGGGGTCGGACAGCAGGACCGACGTGTCCAGGACGTACGTCAGGCGGACGGCCGGACCGCCCGTCGCAGGTGCGGTGCCCTCGTCGTGCTGCTGCTGCGAGATGTGGTCCACGGCAGGCTCCCCTCGGCGCGTCGGTGCCGGTCTGGGCGCCGTCGGACGACTCGGGGCGCTGGCGCGCACGCGGGTCGGCCGTCGGCGGCGGGACGGGGTCGGCCGGCCGAGGGCCGGGACCGGCCCTCCTCCCGGAGCGCATGCTCCATGGGCTGACCTCCCGGGACGACGGGTGTCGTCCGTTGCCCAGACCGTAACCCGCATCACATCCGCGACGCCGCGAATCGGGTCACGACACGCGAATCGTCACACGCCGTTCACCTGGACGACCGACGCGCCTCAGCGACCCAGCCGGCGTTCGCGCTGGCTGTAGGCGCGCACGGCGCGCAGGAAGTCGACGCGCCGGAAGTCCGGCCAGTACGCCTCGCAGAAGTAGAACTCCGAGTGGGCGCTCTGCCACAGCAGGAACCCGCCCAGGCGCTGCTCCCCGGACGTGCGGATGACCAGGTCCGGGTCCGGCTGGCCCTTGGTGTACAGGTGCTGGGCGATGTGCTCGACGTCGAACGCCTCCGCCAGCTCGTCCAGGCTGGAGCCCGCCTCGGCGTGCATGCGCAGGAACGAGCGCACGGCGTCGGCGATCTCGCGGCGCCCGCCGTAGCCGACCGCCACGTTGACGTGCAGGCCCACGACGTCGGCCGTCGCGTCCTGCGCCGCCTTCAGCGCGGCCGCGGTGCGGTCCGGCAGCATGTCGAGCGCCCCGACCGCCTGGATGCGCCAGCGGCGCTCGGCCGCCAGCTCCCCGACGACGTCCTCGATGACCCGCAGCAGACCCTCGAGCTCCGCGGGGTCGCGCGCGAGGTTGTCCGTGGAGAGCATCCAGAGCGTCACGACCTCGACGCCGACGTCCTCGCTCCACTCCAGCAGGTCGCTGATCTTGTCCGCACCGCGGCGGTGCCCCGTCGCCGACGAGAGACCGCTGCCGCGCGCCCAGCGCCGGTTGCCGTCGAGGATGACCCCGACGTGGCGCGGCACCTGCTCCGGGTCGAGCGATGCGGCGAGCCGTCGCTCGTACAGGCCGTACAGCGGGTGCGGCAGGCGCACGCGAAGCCTCCCCGGGGGCGGGACGTCGGACCCGACCACGGTACTCGCCGTCGCGGGACCGCGGTGGCGTGTGGTCCCGGTGTCACCCCCGTCGGGCGTAACCTACGGTGACGTAACTTCCGGCGGACGAAAGCGGTCACAGCCTCCGATGAGCACTCACCCGGCACCCGGTCAGCACCCCTCCCGGCCTGCCCCCGCGCCCTCCGGCACACCCGCCGACGACGCGCACGAGCCCGGACCCGTCGCCCGTGCGGCGGACGCGGTCGGCGACGCCGTCGAGGCCGCGGTCGAGGCCGTCAAGCCCCGCCTGCGCGGCGCGATCCACGCCGGTGTCGCCCCGATCGCCCTCGTCGCGTCCGTCGTCCTGGTGGCCATGTCCCCCACCCCCGCGGCCCGCTGGTCGACGGCCGTCTTCGGGGTCACCGCCGTCCTGCTGTTCGGCACCAGCGCGGTGTACCACCGCGGCACCTGGTCCCCGCGGACGGCGGCGCTGCTGCGGCGCCTGGACCACACCAACATCTTCCTCATCATCGCGGGCACCTACACGCCGCTCGCGGTGCTGCTGCTGCCCCCGGCGACCGCCCGCACGCTGCTGGTCATCGTCTGGTCCGGCGCGGTCGTGGGCATGCTGGCGCGGATCTTCTGGCTCGGCGCGCCCCGGTGGGTCTACGTGCCGATCTACCTCGCGCTCGGCTGGGTCGCCGTGGGGTACTTCCCGCAGTTCTGGCAGACCGGCGGCCCGACGATCGTCTGGTTCATCGCCGTCGGCGGCCTGGCGTACACCGTCGGCGCGATCGTCTACGGCATGAAGCGCCCCAACCCCAGCCCGCGCTGGTTCGGGTTCCACGAGATCTTCCACGCGCTCACGGTGGTCGGCTACGGCTGCCACTTCGTGGCCGTCGCGATCGCGGTGTCCCGCCTCGCCTGACCGCTCGTCCCGCCCCGGCCGACCGGCGGGCCTGGTCCGGGCCGCCGGTCCCGCCGGCTCAGGCCCGGGGGACCACCGCGTAGCGGCGGTTGGCCAGCGAGGGGTCGCGCTCGCGGACCGCCCGCAGCGCGGCCGCGTCCAGGTCGACGGTCCGCACCTGCGGCGTCCCGTCCAGCTCCAGGCCCACGACCCCGTCGGGCCCCACGACCAGCGAGCGCCCCACGACGCCCGTGCCGGCCTGCCCGACCGCGACGACGCCGGCGGTGTTCTCGATGGCGCGCGCCACCGCGAGGGTGCGCCAGTGCAGGGCCTTCAGGTCGCCCGCCACCCACGCCGCGGGCACCACGAGGACGTCCGCGCCGGCGTCGACGACGCGCCGCGCGGACTCCGGGAAGCGCAGGTCGTAGCAGGTCAGGACGCCGAACCGCAGCCCCGCCACGTCGAGCACGAGCGGCGGGGCGTCGACCGGGCCCGGGGCCAGGCGGTCCGACTCCCGGTGCCCGAACGCGTCGTAGAGGTGGACCTTGCGGTACACGCCGACGACGTCGCCCGTGGCGTCCACGGCGACGACCGCGTTGACGGCCCGCGGCCGCCCGTCGGGCCCGGGGGCGCCGTCCGGCAGCGTCGTCCCGGCCACCACGGCGAGCCCGTGCCGCGCGGCCGCCTGACGCAGCGCCCCGACGAAGGGGCCGTCCAGCGGCTCGGCGAGGTCCACGCCCACCCCGCGCGGGTCGTAGGCGGAGGCGTACTCCGGCAGCACCACGACGTCGGCACGCGCTCGCGCCGCCGTGCGCAGCGCGTCCTGCGCGGCCAGCAGGTTCGCGACCCGGTCCGGGCCGACCTGCAGCTGCGCCACGGTCACCCGCACCGCCGGGCGCTGCGGCGGCGCCGGGCGGTCGCTCATCGTCCGGGCGTGGGCACGCCGGGCGCGGCCGGCGGGTCGCCGACGTCACCCGTGGTGCTGCGCCCGGGGGCCGCCGCGTCGGACGTCACCGCGCCGGACGTCGCCGCGTCGGACCGTGCCGCGTCGGACGTCGTCCCGTCGACCGTGCCCTCGCCGGCGGCCTCGCGCAGCCGCTCACGGTGCGTCGCGCGCCGCATGCGCCGCGAGAAGGACACCGCGAGCGCGATGATCGCGACGGCCAGCAGGAAGGTCGCGACGAACCCCGCGAACCCCGGGGACCCCTCCTCGGGGCTCTCGATCGTCGGGCCCGGCAGCCGCTGGGACCAGTGGACCCCGGCGACCAGTGCGGTCGCCACCAGCGTGTTCATCGTGCGTGCTCCGTCCCGCGGATCCCCGCGAACAGGTCGGTCTCGGGCAGGGTCGTCTCGACGCGGGACTGCGCGAGCTCGTACTCCTCGTCCCGCCAGGTCTTCAGCTCGACCTCGCGCGGGACGGCGAAGAACCAGCCCTCGGGGTCGATCTGCGTCGCGTGCGCCCGCAGCGCCGCGTCGCGCCGGTCGAAGTACCCGGCGCACTCGATGCGCGTCGTCACCTCACGCTCGGGCACCTCACGGGCCTGGCGCGAGTCGATCCAGTCGCTGAACGGCGACTCCCCGCCGGCCGCGACGATCGCGTCGTGCACGGCCCGCATCCGCGCGAGCGAGAAGCCGTGGTTGTAGTACAGCTTCAGGGGCTGCCACGGCTCACCGCGGCCGCGGTAGCGCTCCGGGTCGCCGGCGGCCTCGAACGCTTCCACCGCCACGCGGTGGCACATGATGTGGTCGGGGTGCGGGTACCCGCCCGTCGGGTCGTACGTGGTGACCACGTGCGGCCGGAACTCCCGGACCAGCTCGACCAGCGGGGCCGACGCCTCCTCGAGCGGGAGGGTCGCGAACGACCCCTCGGGCAGCGGCGGCAGCGGGTCGCCCTCCGGGAGCCCGGAGTCGACGAACCCCAGCCAGTGCTGACGCACCCCCAGGGCCTCGGCGGCGGCGGCCATCTCCTCGCGGCGCACGGCCCGCATCGCGTCCAGCCCCACGGGGGCCGGGCCGTAGTGCGGGTTGAGCACGTCGCCGCGCTCCCCGCCGGTGCACGTCACGACCAGCACGTCGACGCCCTCGGCGGCGTACCGTGCAGTGGTCGCGGCACCCTTGCTGGACTCGTCGTCCGGGTGCGCGTGCACCGCCATGAGCCGTAGCCGCTCCGAGGTCACCGTGGATCCTTCCGTGGCAGGTCGTGGGACGAGAGACAATGATCCCCCACCCCGCCCGCAGGTACCGCACGGACGTCCACGAGACACCGCTCGGCGGACCGCAACGCACCAGGAGGCACCACCGTGGTCGCACCGGCCCCCCGCCCGCCCGTCGGGCGCTACGGACCGGAACCCACCGACGCCACGCGCCGCCTGCAGCGGGCGGCGCTGGCGGTGCTGGTGGTGGGCGCCATGCTGCTGCTCGGCTGGATCGGCAGCGGCGTCCTGCGGGACCCCGTCCAGTGGCAGGACGTCGGGTACCGCGTGGACGGGCCCGGCTCCACCGAGATCACGTTCGACGTCACCACCGCGCCGGGCGTCGGGGCGACGTGCCGGGTGCAGGCGCTCGCGGCGTCGTACGCGCAGGTCGGGGTGCTCGACGTGGACGTCCCGCCGGCCGAGACGCGCACGCGCCGGGTCACCGTGACCGTGCCGACGGTCGAGCTCGCGGTCACCGGAGTCGTGCAGGGCTGCGAACCCGTCGACTGAGCCCGTGCGCGCGGTCCGACCACGCCCCACCCGGCCCGCGACCTGCGGCGACGTCGCCGCTCACCCGTCCGGCCCACCAGGTCCTGGACGGTGGGTAGACTGTACGTTTACGCCGCCCCCGGTCCGGCGTCGTACGTCAGGTCGACGCGACCGCGGTGGCAGGCTCCCGCCCCACCCCGCGCCGTCCGGACGTCGGCGACGACCGTGGGCACTCGTGCCGCCGGACGGGCGGCCACCCCAGGCAAGGAAGGGAGCGACCGTGACCGACACGACTGCGGCCACGTGGCTGACGCAGGAGGCCTACGACCGCCTCACGGAGGAGCTGACGCACCTCCAGACCGACGGGCGCAAGGAGATCGCGGACCGCATCGCCGCGGCGCGTGACGAGGGCGACCTCAAGGAGAACGGCGGCTACCACGCCGCCCGCGAGGAGCAGGCGAAGCAGGAGGCGCGCATCCGCGAGCTCCAGGCGAAGCTGCGCAACGTGCAGATCGGCACGCCGCCCGACGACGGCGTCGTCGAGCCGGGGATGGTCGTCACGGCGCTCGTCGCCGGCGACGAGATGACGTTCCTGCTCGGCTCCCGCGAGATCGCCGGGACCGCCGACATCGACGTCTTCTCCCCCACCTCGCCCCTCGGTGCCGCGATCCACGGGCACAAGGTGGGCGACGCCACGTCGTACGTGGCACCCAACGGCCGTGAGATCCCGGTCGAGATCACGGCGGCCAGCCCCTTCCAGGGCTGACGCGACCCGCACGACGCGGGGGCACCCGACGGGCGCGAGCACTGCTCGCCGCTCACAGGGCGCCCCCGCGCGGTCGTCCCGGGACCGGTGCGGTCGTCCCGGGGCCGGTGCGGTCGTCCCGGGGCCGGCGCGGTCGTCCCGGGGCCGGCGCGGTCGCCTCAGTCGTCGCCGAGGCGGTAGCCGGCCCGGCGCAGACCGGCCAGCACCGCCGCGCAGTGCTCGGGGCCCTTCGTCTCGATCTGCAGGTCGATCGCCACCTCGCTGAAGCCCAGGTGTCCGCCCGTGCGCAGGTGGCTGACGTGCATGACGTTGCCGCCCAGGCCGGCGACGTCCCGCAGCAGGGCCGCGAGCGCCCCCGGGGTGTCCTCGACCACGACGTGCAGCTGCAGGTACCGCCCCGCCGACGCCAGGCCGTGCCGCACCACGCGCAGCAGCACCAGCGGGTCGATGTTGCCGCCGGACAGGACGCACACCACCGGGCGACCGTCGTCGGTGCCCAGCCCGCGCGGGTCGGCCATCAGGGCCGCGACCGCGGCGGCACCGGACGGCTCGACGACGAGCTTGGCGCGCTCCGCCACCAGCAGCAGCGCGCGTGACAGGTCCTCCTCCGAGACGGTCCGCACGGGGACCCGGTGGGCCGCGAGGAGCTCGAACGGGACCGCGCCGGGAGTCCCCACGGCGATGCCGTCGGCCATGGTCCGCAGCTCCGGCGCCGGGACGGGCCGGCCGGCCGCGAGCGACGCGGGGTACGCGGCGGCGCGCGCCGCCTGGACGCCGACGACCCGCACGTCGGGCCGGTCGGCCAGCGCCGCGGCGATCCCCGCGGCCAGGCCACCGCCACCGACGGGGACCACGATCGTGCCCACGTCGGGGACCTGCTCGAGCACCTCGAGCGCGACGGTGCCCTGGCCCGCGTCGATGTCCGGGTGGTCGAACGGGTGGATGAGCACCGCGCCCGTGCGGTCGGCGTGGGCACGGGCCGCCACGAGCGCCTCGTCGACGGACGTGCCCACCAGCTCGACGTGCGCGCCGTACCCGCGGGTCGCGGCGATCTTGGGCAGGGCGGCGTCCACGGGCATGACGATCACGGCGTCGAGCCCCAGCAGGTCCGCGGCCAGCGCGACGCCCTGCGCGTGGTTGCCGGCGCTCGCGGCGACGACCCCGCGCGCCTTCTCCTCGGGTGTCAGCCGCGCCATGCGCGTGTACGCGCCGCGGATCTTGAACGACCCGGCGCGCTGCAGGTTCTCGCACTTGAGCCACACGTCCGCACCGGCCAGCCGCGACAGCGCACGGCTGCGCTGCACCGGTGTGCGCTCGGCGACGCCGTGCAGCAGCTCCGCCGCCGCGCGGACGTCCGCGGGGCCGATCACGACGTCACGGGCGAGCCGCCCGGGGTCGCGTCGGGGGCGTCACTCTGCTCCTGGCGGTTGGCCTGCGCCTCGGACTCCGCCTCCGCGGCGGCCGCGACGGCGCGGTCGAGGACGGGGTGCCCCTTGGCGCGGATGGGCACGTGGTCCCCCGTGCCGAGCTGGGGGAACTTGTCGTGCCCGTGCAGGTACAGCACGACCGTGTTGAGCACGGCCGCGATGGGCACGGCGAACAGCGCGCCGACGATGCCGGCGACCAGGGAGCCGGTGGTCACCGCCAGCAGCACCGCCACGGGGTGCAGCGACACGGCGTGCCCCATGAGGAACGGCTGCAGGACGTGGCCCTCGAGCTGCTGCACCACCAGCACGATGGCCAGCATGATCAGCGCCGATCCCCAGCCCTGCGTGACGAGCGCGACGAGCACCGCGATGGACCCGGTGACGATGGCGCCCACGAACGGGATGAAGGACCCGAAGAACACGAGGACGGCCAGCGGCACCACGAGCGGCAGCTGCAGGAACGCCGCACCGACCCCGATCCCGATGGCGTCGACGGCGGCGACGAGGATCTGCGTGCGCGTGTACGCCCCGAGCGTCACCCAGCCGCGGCGCCCCGCCTGGTGGACGCGCTCGCGCGACCCGCGCGGCAGCAGACCCACCACCCACGCCCAGATGGTGCGGCCGTCGATGAGGAAGAAGAGGGTGCAGAACAGCGCGATGAGCGCCCCCGCGACGACGTGGCTGACCGTCACACCGACGGACAGCGCACCCGACGCGATCTGCTGCCCGCTGGACGCCACCGCGTCCTGCAGCTGCGACACGTAGTCGTCGAGCTGGGCGGTGCTGAGCTGCAGCGGGCCGTCGCCCAGCCAGTCGACGAGCTGGCTGAACCCCTCGCGCGCCTGCTCGCCGAGCTCGGCGATGCCCTTGACGATCGAGCGGCCCACGACCGTCAGCACGCCGACCACCAGCGCGAGGGTCAGCACCAGCGCGGTGCCGGCGGCGGCGGGCCGCGGCAGGCGGACGTGCCGGTGCAGAGCGCCGACGAGCGGGGACAGCAGCACCGTGAGCAGCAGCGCGATGGCGACGGGGACGACGATGACCTTCAGCACGGAGAGGAGCCACAGCCCGACCGCGATCGCGGCGAGGATGACCAGCGCCCGCCAGGACCAGCCCGCCCAGGCCCGCACGGCGGCCGGCACGGGGTCCGGCCGGGGCGTGACGGCGGCCGGCGTCGGCAGCGCCGGCTCGCCGGCCGGCGTCGTCCCCTCGGACGTCCCCGGGGTGCTCACCGGCCGAGCCCCGCCGCGGCCAGCGCCTGCTCGAGGTCGGCGAGCTGGTCCTCGACGTCCTCGATGCCGACCGACAGGCGCACCAGGTCGTCGGGCACCTCCAGCGCCGTGCCGGCGACCGAGCCGTGCGTCATGCGCCCCGGGTGCTCGATCAGCGACTCGACCCCGCCGAGGGACTCCGCGAGCGTGAAGACCCGGGTGGCGGCGCAGACCGCGACCGCCGAGTCGACCGAGCCGGTGCGGAACGCCACCATGCCGCCGAAGCCCCGCATCTGCCGGGCCGCGACCTCGTGCCCGGGGTGCGACGGCAGCCCGGGCCACAGCACCTCGCGCACACCCGGGTGCTCGACGAGGAACCGGGCGACCGCCTCGGCGTTGGCGACGTGCCGGTCCATGCGGACCGCGAGCGTCTTGAGCCCGCGCAGCGTGAGCCACGCGTCGAACGGCCCGGCGACGGCCCCGGACGCGTTCTGCAGGAACCCGACCGCGTCCCGCAGCTCGGTGGTGCCCGTCGGGCCCTGCATGCCGGCCGGCAGCTGGGCGCCGTCCGCGACCACGACCGCACCCCCGACGACGTCGGAGTGCCCGCCGACGTACTTGGTGGTGGAGTGCACGACGGCGTCCGCCCCCAGCGCGAGGGGCTGCTGCAGGTAGGGCGTCGCGAAGGTGTTGTCGACGACGAGCACCACGCCGTTGGAGCGTGCGTGCGTCGCGATCGCCGCGATGTCGGCGATGCCGAGCAGCGGGTTGGTGGGCGTCTCCACCCAGATGGCCTTGGTGCGGCCCGGCTGGATCGCGGCGAGCACCGCGTCCGGGTCGGACAGGTCGACCGGCGTGTGGTCGACCCCCCACGGGCCGAGGACCCGCGCCACCAGCCGGTACGTGCCGCCGTACGCGTCGTCGGGGACGACCAGGTGGTCGCCCGGGCGCAGGATCGAGCGCAGCAGCGTGTCCTCCGCCGCGAGCCCGGACGCGAACGCGAACGCGGCGGCACCGCCCTCGACGGCCGCGAGCGCCGTCTGCAGCGCGTCACGCGTCGGGTTGCCGGAGCGGGAGTACTCGTACCCGCCGCGCAGGCCACCGACGCCGTCCTGCTTGTACGTCGACACCTGGTGGATCGGCGTGACCACCGCGCCGGTGGCGGGGTCGGGGTCCTGACCTGCGTGGATGGCACGGGTCGAGAAGCCGGAGTCGGTCCAGTCGTGGGGCTGCGCGAGCGGGTCGTGGGTCACGCACCCAGGCTAGGCGGTGGGCGCGCCGCCAGCGTGTGACGGCACGCACCGCGCGACGGTGCGGCCCGGCGGCGGCGCGCGGAACAGGTCCCCCGCCGCCCCTGTTGCACGTGCTGGACCCGACGGGAAGGAGACGGTCATGGCCTCGTTGTTCGAGACGCTGCTGGGCACGTCGCTGCGCACGACCATGGTGGACGCCGAGCACGCGCTCAAGGGCCGGGACGCGTACGCGTACCGGGTGCCGACGACGCACGCCGTGCTGGGCACCCCGCTGCAGGGCCCGTGGCCCGAGGGCACCCGCGTGCTGTACCTGGCGTCGGGCTGCTTCTGGGGCGCGGAGAAGGAGGCCTGGCAGCTGCCGGGCGTCGTCACCACGGCCGTCGGCTACATGGGCGGCTTCACGCCGTACCCGACGTACGAGGAGACGTGCACCGGCCGCACCGGCCACACCGAGACGGTGATGGTCGCGTACGACCCGACCGTGCTGTCCGACGTCGACCTGATGCGGCACTTCTGGGAGGAGCACGACCCCACCCAGGGCTTCCGCCAGGGCAACGACGTGGGCACGCAGTACCGCTCCGCGGTGTTCTTCACGACCCCGGAGCAGGAGGCCGCGGCACGGCAGACGCGCGACGCGTACGCCCCGGTGCTCAAGGCCCGCGGCTACGGCGACGTGACGACGGAGATCCGCTCCGTCGAGGACGCCGGCACGTTCTACTACGCCGAGGACTACCACCAGCAGTACCTGCTGAAGAACCCGGGCGGGTACTGCCCGGTGAACTCGACGGGGGTGGCCTGCCCGGTGCCCTCGGCCTGAGCCGGGGCTGGATCGACCTCTCGCGCACGAAGGCGGGTGGCCGCCCCGCCCCTCCCGGCGAGAGGTCGATCCAGCCGCTGCCCGTCCCCCGCGAGAGGTCGATCCCGCACGTCGGGCGGGTGTCGGTGGCCCGGGCCAGGATGGGCGCATGCTGCTCGACGACGTCGCCGACGCCTCCGCCCGGGTCGCGGCCACGCGGTCGCGGCTGGCCAAGCGGGCGGTCCTGGTGGACGTGCTGCGGCGCGCCGCGGCGGACGGTCCGGACGCGGTGGCGGTCGTGTCGCGGTACCTGGGCGGTGAGCTGCGGCAGCGCAGGACCGGGCTGGGGTGGCGGTCGCTGACGGGCATGCCGGGGCCGGCCGCTGCACCGTCCCTGACGGTCGGGGACGTCGACGCCGCGTTCGCCCACCTGGCCGGGCTCTCGGGGTCGGGCTCGTCGACCGCGCGCCTCGAGGCGGCGCGTGCGCTCTTCGCGGCCGCGACCGAGCGCGAGCAGCACCTGCTGCGCGGGCTGGTCAGCGGTGAGCTGCGGCAGGGTGCCCTCGACGCGCTGCTGCTCGACGCGGTCGCCGAGGCCGCGGGCGTGCCGGCCGACGTGGTGCGGCGCGCCGCGATGCTCGCCGGCGAGACGGAGGCCGTCGCCGTCGCGGCCCTGGCCGCCTCCTCCCCCGACGCCGCCCGCACCGCGCTGGACGCGTTCACGCTCACCGTGGGCAGGCCGGTCCGCCCGATGCTGGCCCAGTCCGCCCCCGACGTCCCGACGGCCGTCACCCAGCTCGTCGGCACCGGTGACGCCCCGGCCGCGCCGGTGGTCGTCGACACCAAGCTCGACGGCATCCGCATCCAGGTGCACCGCGACGGCGACGACGTGCGCGTGTACACCCGCAGCCTGGACGACGTGACGGCGCGCGTCCCCGAGATCGTCGCCGCCGTCCGGGCGCTGCCCGCGCAGCGCCTCGTCCTCGACGGCGAGGCCCTCACCCTCGACGCCGTCGGCCGACCCCGCCCGTTCCAGGAGACCGCGTCGCGCAGCGCCACGCGCGACGCCGACCTCGCCGCCTCCGCGACGCTCACCCCGTTCTTCTTCGACGTCCTGCACGTCGCCGGGCACGACCTGCTCGACGCACCGCTGCGCGAGCGGCTCGCCGTGCTGGACCGGGTGGCCGCACCGCACGTCGTCGAGCGCGTCGTCACGTCCGACCCCGCCGTCGCCGCCGAGCACTTCCGCAGCGTCGTCGCCGCGGGGCAGGAGGGCGTCGTCGTGAAGGCGGTCGACGCGCCGTACGAGGCGGGACGCCGCGGCGCCGCGTGGGTCAAGGTCAAGCCGCGGCACACGCTCGACCTGGTCGTGCTCGCCGTGGAGCGGGGGTCGGGACGCCGCGCGGGCACGCTGTCGAACATCCACCTGGGCGCGCGGGACCCGGCAGGCGGGTTCGTCATGCTCGGCAAGACGTTCAAGGGCATGACGGACGAGATGCTGGCGTGGCAGACACGGCGGTTCCGCGAGCTCGAGGTCGCCGATGACGGGTGGACGGTGACGCTGCGCCCGGAGCAGGTCGTCGAGATCGCGTTCGACGGGCTGCAGCGCTCGACCCGCTACCCGGGTGGGCTGGCGCTGCGGTTCGCGCGGGTGCTGCGGTACCGCGACGACAAACCCGCCGCCGAGGCGGACACCATCGACGCCGTCCGGTCGCTCGCCGCGCCGGCCTGAGGGCCGTCGCCCGTCCCCTCGCCCGTGACCCGCGTGCCCGCTCCGGCCCGCCTGCACCTCGCGGTCCCGCCCGACGCGCCGAGACGGGCGCGACTCCCTACCCTGGCGATGACGGATCTGCCCAAGGGGGAGCGCATGAACCGGTCGATCAGCATCCTGTTCCGCGCGATCCCGCTCGTCATGGGGCTGGTCTGCCTCGCGTTCGGGCTCGACATCCTGTCCGGCAGCGACAACGCCGGGCACTTCGTCGCCGGCCACGTGAACATCGCCCTCACGGCGATCTGCATCGCGCTGTTCACGACGGCCGCGACGATCATCCGGCAGCTCATCCACCGCTACGGCGAGGTGTGGGAGGTCGCGCTGCCCGTGCTCGGGTACGTCGTCGCGATCGGCACGATGATCTGGGGCGTGACGGTGTTCACGCGCGGGGACGAGCCGAAGCTGGTCGTCGCGGGTCACGTCATGCTCGGCATCGGGTTCATCGCCGCCTGCGTCAGCACCGTGGCGACCGCGTCGACGAAGTTCGTCCTGATCCAGCAGGCCGCGGCCCGCGCACCGGGCAGCGGACCGCCGGACGGCGCGTACTCGCGTGCCGCGGGTGCGGTCCTGGTCGCCGTCCCGGCGGTGCTCGCGGTGGTGGGCCTGGCGGTCTCCGCGACCCTGTACGCGCGCGGCGGCACCCCGCAGCTGGTGGCCGCGCACGTCCTGACGGGGCTGTCGCTGATCTGCGCCGCGCTCGTCGCGCTGGTCGCCAGCATCGTGCGGCAGGTGCGCAACGAGTTCGGCGACGCCGAGCGGTACCGGTGGAGCTGGTGGGTCGTGGCCATGGGGACGATCAACATCGGCCTGGGGATCGGCGTGCTCCTCGCGTCGGACGACCCCAACCGGCTCGCACCCGGCATCGTGCTCATCGGCCTGGGGCTGGTGTGCTTCAGCATCCTGTCCAAGGTGCTGCTGCTCGCGCTGGTGTGGCGTCAGGTCTTCGCGCTGGCCAACCGCATCCCGCTGATCCCGGTGGGGACCGCGCTCGCCTGCCTGTTCACCGCCGCGTTCCTCTTCGAGGGCACCGAGCGGCAGGCGGGGCTCTTCGTGCCCGCCCACGTCATGGTCGGCCTGGGCGCCGTGTGCTTCACGCTGTTCTCGATCGTGTCGATCCTCGAGGCGGGCACCTCGAAGTCGTCCTGAGGGGCGACGCGCCCGCACGACTCGCAGGCCCGTGGGCTGCGCGGACGCACGCCGTGAGGCAGGGTGTGCGGGTGGACGAGACTGCGGGGACCCTGCCGGCGGCGGCCGACGACGCACCCCCGCGGGCCCTGTCGCACCCCGCGTGGCGGTACGTCGCCGCCGTCCTCGTGTGCGGGTCGGCCGTGCTGATGTTCGCGATCCACGTCCGCCCGCTGGCGTACCTGCCGCTCGTCGTCGGGATCGCCCTGGGCTGGGCCGTCGACCGCGTCCTGGGACGGGACCTGCTGATCATCGGCGCCGGCATGGGCATCGTCAGCACGATCCCGCTGGGTGCGGACCTGTCCGACGCCAGCATGCTGCGCTTCACGCTCGCCCTCGGGCTGGCGGTCGTGATCCCGTACGTCCTGTCCCGGCACGTCCTGGGCGACGACGTCATCCGGTTCCCGTGGCGCACCGGACGGCGGTGGACCCGCACGCAGTGGGCGTACCTCATCGGCGTGCAGACCGCCGGGTACCTGCTGCTGCCCTTCTACTTCCTGTCGTCCGGTGCGTACCGCAACTGGCCGACGGTGATCGAGGGGCAGGAGATCGCGCGCCTGTTCGTCGGCGTCAACGCCGTGGGCACCTGGGACGAGCTGTTCTTCATCTGCACCGTCTTCGCCCTGCTGCGCCGGCACTTCCCGCTGTGGGCGGCGAACGTGCTGCAGGCCACGGTGTTCGTGTCGTTCCTGTGGGAGCTGGGCTACCGCGAGTGGGGCCCGCTGCTGACGATCCCGTTCGCGCTGATCCAGGGCTTCACGTTCTCCCTGACCAAGTCCCTGACGTACGTGCTGGTCGTGCACCTGCTCTTCGACGCCGTGGTCTTCATGGTGCTGGTGCACGCCCACACCCCCGAGCTGTTCGACATCTTCATCACCGCACCCGGGCGCTGACGCCCGCACGCCCGCACGAGAGGACCCCCATGACGGACGCCCTGACCACCTGGGCCGGCAGCCACACGTTCCGCGGCGGGCCCGTGGTGCGCCCGACGAGCGTCGAGGAGGTCGCCGAGGTCGTCGCCGCCGCCCGGCACGTGCGGGCCCTGGGCTCGCGGCACTCGTTCCACGACCTGGCGGACTCCCCCGGCACGCTCGTCGTGCTGGACCGCCTCGAGGTCCCGACGGTGGTCGACCCCGACGCGGGCACCGTGACCGTCGGCGCCGGCGTGCGCTACGGCGAGCTCGCGATCGACCTGCACGCGGCCGGCTGGGCCCTGCACACCATGGCGTCCCTGCCGCACATCGCGGTCGCGGGCACGGTCGCCACCGCGACCCACGGCTCGGGCGTCACCGCGCCCAACCTCTCGGCCGCCGTCCGGGGGCTGGAGATCGTCGGCGCGGGCGGCGAGGTCCGCACGCTCGGACCGGACGACCCCGAGCTCGCCGGGTCGGTGGTCGCCCTCGGCGGCCTGGGCGTCGTGACGCGCGTGACGCTCGCGATCCAGCCCACGTACGACGTCGCGCAGGAGGTGTGGCTCGACCTGCCGTGGGCCGGCGCCCTGGACCGCTTCGACGACCTCATGGCGTCGGCCTACTCCGTGAGCCTGTTCACCGACTGGACCGGGGACGACGTCGCCCAGGTCTGGCTCAAGCACCGCGTCGACGCGGACGGCTGGACCCTGCCGGAGGCGGGGGACGTCCTCACGGGCGCGCGTCCCGCCCCGGGACCCGTGCACCCCGTGCCGGGCCCGGACCCCGTGGCGTGCACGCAGCAGGAGGGTGTGCCCGGGCCGTGGCACGAGCGGCTCCCCCACTTCCGGCTCGACTTCACGCCGTCCGCGGGCGAGGAGCTGCAGTCCGAGTGGCTCGTGCCCCGCGAGCACGCGGTCGCGGCGATCGAGGCCCTGCGCGGCATCGGCCACCTGACGTCCCCGCTGCTGCTGATCAGCGAGATCCGCACGGTCGCCGGCGACGACCTGTGGCTGTCCACCGCCCACGGCGGCGACCGCGTCGCGCTGCACTTCACGTGGCAGCCGCGGCGGACCGAGGTGGAGGCCGTGCTGCCGGTGATCGAGGAGGCGCTCGCGCCGTTCGGTGCCCGCCCGCACTGGGGCAAGCTGTTCGCCGACGAGCAGCGCACGCTGCGCGAGCTGTACCCGCGGTGGGACGACCAGGTCGCCCTCCTGCTGCGGCGTGACCCCGAGGGCGTCTTCGCGAACGACTTCCTCACGCGGTACGGGCTGCGCGGCTGACGGACCGGCACGGTCCGCGGGGCCCGGTCCGCGGCCGGTCCGCCGGCGCCGCACCGGCCGGGGCTGGACGCCTCCCGTGGTGCGGGGGTTCCATGGGGTGCACCCCTCGGGAGGTCCACGTGCGCACCCTCGGCGTCATCGGCGGCATGAGCTGGTACTCGACCGCGGAGTACTACCGGATCGTCAACGCGGTGGTGCAGGAGCGGCTGGGCGGCCACCACAGCGCGCACGTGCTGCTGGAGTCGCTGGACTTCGCGCAGGTGCGCGAGCTGCAGCTCGCCGACGACTGGGACGGCGCCGGTGCGCTGCTCGCGGGCGCGGGTCGACGCCTCCAGGACGCCGGTGCGGACGCCGTGCTCATCGCGACCAACCTCATGCACAAGGTGGCTCCCGCCGTGGAGGCCGCCCTCGACGTGCCGCTGCTGCACATCGCCGACGCGGTGGCCGAGGTCGCCCGCGCCGCGGGGCACAGCACCCTGGGCGTCCTGGGGACGCGCTGGGTGATGGCCGAGCCGTTCTACGCCGACCGGCTGGCACGGCACGGCATCGCAGCCGTCGTGCCGGAGGCCCCCGCGCAGGAGGAGGTCGATCGGATCATCTTCGACGAGCTCACGCAGGGCAGCGCGCCGGAGTGCTCCCGCGCACGGCTGCGGGAGGTCGTCGCCGACCTGAGCGCGGCCGGCGCCGACGCGGTGGTCCTGGCGTGCACCGAGCTGGAGCTCGCGCTCCCGCCCGACGACAGCCGCGTGCCGCTCATCGCGTCGGCCCGCGTGCACGCGGAGGCGGCGGCGGCCTACGCCCTGGGCGGGGTGCGCGTCCCTACCGGCGGCTGACGGCGGCTGACGGCTCAGACGTCCCACACGGTCGTCCGGGAAGCGAGGTCCGTCCAGCCCTCGCGGCCGAGCGGCGAGAGCGTCCGGACCCGCGGCCCGGGCCGCAGGCGAGGGTCGCCCGCGTACCGGTCGACGAGCTCGTCCTCGGCCGCGACGTCGCCCGCGTCGGCGCGCAGCAGCAGGTCCGCGATCTCGTCGGCGAGGACGTCGGCGTCGTCGCTCGTCGTGCCGTCGAGCTCCGCGCCCCACACGTCCCACAGCAGCAGCTCGTCACGGCGCCGGTGGGCGACCTCGAGCAGGACGTACCCGCGCACGAAGTCCCGGCCGGCCAGCTCGGGCACCCCCGCCACGCCGTACCGCGTCAGGTCCAGGCCGTCGCGCCGGTGCGCGGCCCACAGCTCCGCGGCGGTCGGGAACGGGCTGTCGAGCCCCGTGGGCATGTCGAACGGGTCGAACGGGTCGCCCGCCGGCGGCGCCGCGCCGAACGCGGCGTCCAGCTCCGGGTCGCTGCGCACCCAGCGCTCACCGTCCCAGCGCTCGACGACGACGTGGTCCACGCCGTCGCCCGGGAAGAAGTACCGGGCGAACCCGATCCGGGACCGCGCGGGGACGCCGTGCTCCCGCAGCAGGCCGACGCCCAGCAGCGTGTGGTCACGGCAGCACCCCGCGACGCGGTCGGCGTGCGGACGGCCGGGCAGCGGGGCGGACGAGGCCTCGAGGCCCGCCGCGAGGATCCGGTCGAGCCAGCGCAGGTCGATCGTCGGCAGGCGCGCGGGGTCGAGCGTCGCCGTCTCGGCGCGGTAGTGCGCGATGAGGCCCGTCGCGGCGGCGTGCACGTCGGCCGGCGCGGTGCCCAGGCCCTGCAGCACGGCCGCGTACGGGCCGGGGTCGGAGTACGGCGAGTGGGCCGCCCACTCCTGGGGGTCACGGCTGCGTGCGACGCTCACGGGTCCTGCCTCCCGGGCGTCGCGCCGTGCGGTCCGCGCGACCGCACCACCGGCGCCCGCGAGGGTCGACCGGTGGTGCGGCGCGGACTCATCGGGTGGGTCAGCTGACGCCGACGATGTCCACCACGAACACGAGCGTGTCGCCGCCCTTGATGCCGGCCTGCGGCACGCCGCGGTCGCCGTACGCCAGGTGCGACGGGATCGACAGCAGGACCCGCGAACCGACCTGCTGGCCGACCAGGCCCTCGTCCCAGCCGGCGATGACGGCGCCGACGCCGATGGGGAAGCTGATCGACGAGCCCCGGTCGAACGAGTTGTCGAAGACGCCTCCCTGCCAGGACTGCCCGAGGTAGTGCACCTCGATGTCCTGGCCCGCCTCGACGAGCGCGCCGTCGCCGCGGCTCAGCACCACGACCTCGAGCTCCTCGGACGGCGCCGCGTCCGGGAACGTGAGCGTGGGCTTCGTGCCGGGTGCGCCCGAGACCTCGGGCAGCGCTGCGGCCATGGCGATTCTCCTTCGGTGGATGACAGTGCCGGACCATCCTGCACCGTCGGGCGCGCCGCCGCCGACCGGGGCGGCGACGCGCACGACGACCGGGTCAGCGCCCGAGCGTCGCCGCGAGCCAGCGCAGCTGCGCCTCGACCTGGAAGGCGCCGCCGCCCTCGTGCCCGTTGAACTCGTACACCTCGATGTCCCGCTCCGGACGCGACGCGGCGAGCGCGCCGTAGTGGTTGTACGCCGCGTACACGGTCGACGGCGGGCAGATCGGGTCGCGCAGCGCGACCGAGAACAGCGTCGGGGCGGTCGCGCGGCGGGCCAGGTGCACGCCGTCGAGGTACGACAGCGTCCGCATCGCCGCGTCCTTGTGCTCCCGGTGCACCGACAGGTACGTGACGACCTCGTGGTACGGGTCCGAGTCGATGAGCGAGATCGCGCGCGGGATGTGGCACATGAACGGGACGTCCGGCATGACGCCGGCGAGGTCGTCGACGAGGCCCGCGACGGCCAGCGTCATCCCGCCGCCCTGGCTGCCGCCGGTGACGACGACCCGCGCCGGGTCGACGCCGGGCAGCGCGCGCACGGCCTCGACCGCACGCACGCCGTCGGTGTACACCCGGCGGTAGTAGTGCTCGGCGGGGTCGAGGATGCCGCGCGTCATGAACCCGGGGGTGTGCGGGCCCGAGCCGACGGGGTCGGGGGTGCCGCCACCGCTCCCCCACCGGGAGCCCTGGCCGCGGGTGTCCATGAGCAGGTGCACGTACCCGGCGGCGGCCCACGCGAGCCGCTCCACCGGCCGGCCGCGCCCGCCGCCGTACCCGATGAACTCCACGACCGCCGGCAGCGACGACCCGTCGCTGGCCGACCCCGCCGGGCGGGTGACCCACGCCTTGACGGGGTGCCCGCCGAACCCCGCGAACGTCACGTCCTCGACGTCGAGCAGCCGCATCCCGGCGTCGTACGGCTCGCGACGCAGGTCGAGGTCGAACCCGCGGGTCTCGTCGAGGGTCTTCGCCCAGAACGCGTCGAGGTCGGCGGGCTCGTCGAGGTCCGGCAGGTACCGCTCGAGCTCGGGCAGGGGAAGGTCGTACAGCGCCATCGCGGAAGGTCCTTCGCAGGTCAGGCCCATCAGGTCGCGCCGATGCTAACCCGGTGCCGCCCGGGACCTGCGGACCGCGGTCCGCGGTCCGCACCCCCGTCACCCGGTCGCCAGGAACCCCAGCAGGTCGTGGCGCGTGAGGACGCCCACGGGCCGCCCGTCGTCGACGACCATGAGGGCGTCGGCCTTCTCGAGCGCCGCACGGGCGGACCCCACCGGCTCCCCCGAGCCGATGAGCGGCAGCGCGGGGGCCATGTGCTTGTCGACCCGGTCGGCCAGCGACGCGGCACCCGAGAACACCGCGTCGAGCAGCTCGCGCTCGCTGACGGACCCCGCGACCTCGCCGATCATGACGGGCGGCTCGGCGCCGACCACCGGCATCTGCGAGACGCCGTACTCGCGCAGGATCTCGATCGCGTCGCGCACGGTCTCGTTGGGGTGCGTGTGCACCAGCGCGGGCATGTCGCCGTCCTTGCTGCGCAGCACGTCCGCGATGGTCGCGCCCTCGCCACCGGCGAGGAACCCGTACGACCGCATCCACGAGTCGTTGAAGATCTTCGACAGGTAGCCGCGGCCGCCGTCCGGGAGGATCACGACATAGACGGCCCGCGCGGCCGCCTCCGGGTCCGCGTCCTGCAGGGCACGCGCGTGCCGCAGCGTCGCCTCGACGGCCATGCCGCACGACCCGCCGACCAGCAGGCCCTCCTCGCGTGCGAGGCGCCGCGTCATGGCGAACGAGTCCGCGTCGGACACCGCGATGATCTCGTCGGGGACCGTCGGGTCGTAGGCCGTCGGCCAGAAGTCCTCGCCGACGCCCTCCACGAGGTACGGGCGGCCGTCGCCGCCGGAGTACACCGAGCCGGCCGGGTCGGCGCCGACGACCACGACGCGCCCGCCGTCCGCCGCCGGGCGGTCCGCCGAGACGTCGTGCAGGTACCGGCCGGTGCCGGTGATGGTGCCGCCGGTGCCCACGCCCGTCACGAGGTGCGTGATGCGCCCCTCCGTGTCGGCCCAGATCTCCGGGCCCGTGCTCGCGTAGTGGCTGGCCGGCCCGTTCGCGTTCGCGTACTGGTTGGGCTTCCACGCCCCGGGCGTCTCGCGCGTGATGCGGTCGGACACCGAGTAGTACGAGTCCGGGTGGTCCGGCGGCACGGCGGTGGGCGTCACGACCACCTCGGCGCCGTAGGCGCGCAGCACGTCGCGCTTGTCCTGGCTGACCTTGTCCGGGCACACGAAGACGCAGCGGTAGCCCTTGCGCTGCGCGACGAGCGCGAGCCCGACGCCGGTGTTCCCCGACGTCGGCTCGACGATCGTCCCGCCCGGCTGCAGCTCCCCCGAGGCCTCGGCCGCCTCGATCATGCGCAGCGCGATCCGGTCCTTCACCGACCCGCCGGGGTTGAGGTACTCGACCTTGGCCAGGATCGTGGCGCTCAGGCCGGCGGTCACGGACGTCAGCCGGACCAGCGGGGTGCCGCCGACGAGCTCGGAGATGTGCTGGGCGTACTTCACGCGGTCGATCCTCTCATCGGGCTGCGCAGGAGGGACGACGACGCCCCGCCGGCCGGTGGGCCGACGGGGCGTCGCGGTGAGCGGTGGGGGTCAGTTGTCCCCGCGCAGGATCGCCAGCAGGCGCAGCAGCTCGAGGTACAGCCACACCAGCGTGACGATGAGGCCGAACGCGGCCGACCACGCGAACTTGGCCGGGGCACCCTGCTCGACGCCGCGCTTGATGGAGTCGAAGTCCATGATCAGGCTCGCGGCGGCCAGCCCGACGGCGACGAGGCCGACGATGATCCCGAGCAGGCCGGAGCGCAGCGGACCGTACGTGCCGCCGCCGACGCCGAACACCATGAGCACGATGTTGAGCAGCGAGTACACGAGGTACCCGCCCATGCCGATGAGCACGGCACGCTGGAACTTCGGGGTGACGCGGACCTTGCCGGAGCGGAAGAGCACCAGCGCGACGGCGAACACCGACAGGGTCGCCATGACGGCCTGCCCGACGATGCCGTCGTAGAACGACTCGTACATCGCGCTGATCCCGCCGAGGAACATGCCCTGCGCGACCGTGTACAGCGTGATGAGCACCGGGCTCGGGCTCTTCTTGAACGCGTTGACCAGGCCCAGGACCAGACCGACGACGGCGCCCACGATCCACAGGCCCGGCGCGAGCGTCCACGTCGCCGCGGCGACGACGACGAGCAGCGCGAGCAGCCCACCGGTCTTGACGATGACGTCGTCGTAGGTGAGGCGCCCCGTGTCGCGCGGGGTGGCCGGCGGGGCGTCGTACATCTGCTCGAGGGTGGCGGCGTCAGCGGCCTGCGCACCCGCCGTGCCCCACGCGGGGCCCTGCGCGACGGTCTGCTGCCCGCCGCGGCGCTGCTGGCGCGGGTCACCGAAGACGGCACTGTTGTTGAAGACGGGGTTGCTCATGCGGGGGACTCCTGGTCGTGGCCGGCCGGGGATGGTTCTCTCGACGAGGTGTTCAACGTAACGGGTGCCCCGGACGTTCCCCCATCGGTGACGCCCCGGAGCCGTGCACCGCGCGGTCTCGTCCTCGCGGATGAGACGCCCGGTCCAGGATCCGTCGCGGGAGGGTGCCGCGCGCACCCCGCCCGGCCGTACCGTCGACGACGTGAGCACAGCGACACGACACCTGGGGACCTGATGATCGAGGCGCACGGACTGACCAAGCGGTACGGCAGCAAGACGGCGGTCGACGGCATCGACTTCACGGTGCACCCCGGCCGCGTGACCGGCTTCCTCGGGCCCAACGGCGCGGGCAAGTCGACGACGATGCGCATGATCGTCGGTCTCGACCACCCGACGGCCGGCACGGTGACCGTGCAGGGCCGCCCGTACGCCCGCCTGCGCTCGCCGCTGACCGAGGTGGGCGCGCTGCTCGAGGCGAAGGCGGTGCACCCCGGGCGCTCGGCGCGCGGGCACCTGCGGGCGCTCGCGGCGACGCACGGGATCGGCGACAAGCGGGTCGACCAGGTCATCGAGATGGCCGGCCTGGGACCCGTGGCCAGGAAGCGCGTCAAGGGGTTCTCGCTCGGCATGGGGCAGCGCCTCGGCATCGCCGCCGCGCTGCTGGGCGACCCGCACACGCTGATCCTCGACGAGCCGGTCAACGGCCTGGACCCCGAGGGCGTGGCGTGGGTGCGCGGCCTGGCCAAGCACCTCGCGGCGGAGGGCCGCACCGTCTTCCTGTCCTCGCACCTCATGAGCGAGGTCGCGGTGACGGCGGACGACCTGCTGGTCATCGGGCGCGGCCGGATCGTCGCCCAGGGCCCGGTGGCCGACGTCGTCGCCCGCGCGACCAGCACCACGGTGCGCGTCCGCAGCCCGCAGGCGACCGAGCTCGCGGCGGCACTGTCCGGCCCGACCGCCACGGTCGAGGCCATCGAGCCGGGGCTCCTGGAGGTCCACGGCCCGAGCGCTGCGGAGATCGGCGAGCTCGCGGCGGCCTCGCGGTTCGTGCTGCACGAGCTCACGTCCGTCAGCGGCTCGCTCGAGCAGGCGTACCTGTCGCTGACCGCCGACGCCGTCGAGTACCACTCCGCCACCGAGGGCACCGACCCCTCGCCCGCAGCCGCCGGTGCCGCCGGCACGACCAGCCCGGAGGCGCAGCGATGAGCACCGCGACCACCCCCCGCATCGAGCACGCCCACCACGCCGCACCCGCGCCCGCCGTGCGGCTGACGCCGTGGCACGTGCTGCGCTCCGAGTGGATCAAGATCTGGACCCTGCGCTCGACGCTGTGGACCATCGGCCTGACGATCGTGGTCCTCGTCCTGCTGGCGTGGGCGATGGCGGCGTCCGCCGGGGTCGCCCCCGGCCAGTTCGCGGGCGGCGAGGGCAGCGCGTCCATGGTCTACATGGTGCTGGCGCCCGGGCAGATCTTCGGCTCGCTGGTGCTCGTCGTGCTGGCCGCCCTCAGCATCACCGGGGAGTACGGCACCGGTCAGGTGCGGTCCACGTTCGCCGCCGTGCCGTCGCGCCTGCCCGTGCTGTGGGCCAAGGGCCTGGTCGTCGCGGTCGTGACCTTCGCGACCGCTGCCGTCGGCACGGCGCTGTCGCTGCTGCTGGCCGGCGCGATCGAGCCCGCCATGCAGCCCGACTGGTCGGACCCGGAGATGCTGCGCATCGTCGTCGGGACGCCGCTCTACATCGCGACGGTCGCCCTGCTCGGGTTCGCCCTGGGTGCGCTGATGCGCAACACGGCCGCGACCATCGCGACCGTCATCGGCTTCGTCCTCGTGGTCGAGAGCGTCCTCAACCTCATCTCGTGGAAGCCGTTGGAGTACGTGCGGCCGTTCCTGCCCTCGTCGGCCGGTGCCCGTGTGGCCACGCCCGAGGAGTTCCTGGACATGACGAACCAGCTGGCGACGCAGGCCGTCGACCTGTCCCCCTGGGGCGGGTACGCGGTGCTGGTCGGCTGGGTCGTCGTGATCCTCGGCGCCGGCGCCCTGCGCCTGCGCACGCGCGACGTCTGAGACGTCGCCACGACCGACGCGGCCCACCGCCGTCCTGGAGGGGGACGGTGGTGGGCCGCGTTTCGTCGTTCCCGGCGCGGATCAGACCGCGGCCGTGCCCTCCGCCGCGGCGCCGGACCGTGCCGAGCGCCGCCCCGCACGGCGCAGCCGGGCCCGCTCGACCAGCGTGTACAGGACGGGCACCAGCACGAGCGTGAGCAGCGTGGACGTGAACAGCCCGCCGATCACCACGATCGCCAGCGGCTGCGAGATGAACACCCCGCCGCCGGTCAGGCCGAAGGCCATGGGCACCAGCGCGAAGATCGTCGCGGCCGCCGTCATGAGGATCGGCCGCAGGCGCTTGCGCGACCCCTCCGTCACCGCGTCGTCGAGGTCCCGCCCCCGGTCGCGGTACTGGTTGACCAGGTCCACCAGCACGATCGCGTTGGTCACGACGACGCCGATGAGCATGAGCACGCCGATCAGGGCGGGCACGCCCAGCGGGGTGCCGGTCAGCAGCAGGCCCAGCAGCGCGCCGGTGGCCGCGAACGGCACCGACACCATGAGGATCAGCGGCTGCAGCAGCGAGCGGAACGTCGCCACCATGACCACGTACACGATGACGAGCGCGACGAGCAGCGCGAGCCCGAGGTCCGCGAACGCGTCCTCCTGGTCCGCCGCGACGCCGCCGATCTCGACGCTCGCACCGGCAGGCACGTCGACGTCCTCGAGCGCCGCGCGCATCCGCTCCGTGAGGCCACCGAGGTCCTGGTCGGCCGGGGTCGCCGAGATCGTCGCCGCACGCTTGCCGTCGATGCGGGTCGTCGAGACGGGCACCTCCACCTGCTCGACGCTCGCCACGGACGTCAGCGGGACCAGGCCCGTCGCCGTCGGCAGCACGAGCTGCTCGACCTCCGCCACGCTCGCCGGTGCGGGCACCGTGACCACGGTGACGTCGACCGGGCCCGTACCGAGGTCCACCGTCCCCACGGGCTGCGGGCTCATCAGCCCGGCGACCGTGCCGACGACCGCCGTCTCGGTGAGGCCGGCGGCCGCGGCCGCCTCGCGGTCGACCGTGACGCGCACGGTCGGCTGGTCGGCGGCGAGGTCGTTCGTGACGTCCGTGGTGCCCTCGACGCCGGCGACGACGTCACGCACCTGCGCCGCGAGCGACGCGAGCTCGTCCGGGTCGTCCGCCTGCACGACGACGTCCACGGTCGAGGAGCCGAACGCGGCGTCCGCACCCGCCACGACGACGTCCCCGTGCCCCGCGGCGCCGGAGAGGTCGGCGACGGCCGCGCGCACGTCGTCGGCCACCGCGGTGTTGTCGGAGTCCGTGGTGAGCGTCAGCGCGAACGACGCCCGCGGCGCACCCCCGCCGCCGAAGACCGCCTCGATGCCGCCGGCGGAGCCGACCGTGGTCTGCACGGTCTGGACGCCCTCGACACCGAGCAGGACCTCCTCGATCTCCTGCGCGGCCGCGTCCTGCGCCTCGAGCGAGGTCGCGGGCGGGAACGTCTCGGTGACCGTGAGGGTGTTCTGGCCCGCGTCGCCCAGGAAGTTGGTCTCCAGGCGGGTGGCCAGGCCGATCGTCCCCGCGAAGACGACGACGGCGGCGAGCAGCGTGACGACCGGGTGCGCGACGGCACCGCGCAGCGTGGCCAGGTACGACCGCTGCATCCAGGACCGGCGCTCCTTGGCCTCGGCGGCGACGCGCCGGGCCTCCGCGTCGTCCCCGGCGGCCGAGGCGTCGGCCTTGACGAACCAGTACGCCAGGACGGGCACGATCGTCAGCGAGACCAGCAGGGAGGCGACCAGGGCGATCGCGGTGGTGAAGGCGAACGGCCGGAACAGCTCGCCGACCATGCCGCCGACCAGGCCGATGGGCACGAACACCGCGGCGGTGGCGATGGTCGAGGCGGTGATCGCGCCGGCGACCTCGCGCACGGCCGTCGTGATCGCGTCGCGCTTGCCCTCGCCGTAGGACAGGTGCCGCTTGATGTTCTCGATGACGACGATCGAGTCGTCGACGACGCGCCCGATGGCGATGGTCATCGCGCCGAGCGTGAGGATGTTGAGCGAGTACCCGGCGACCTGCAGGCCGATGAACGTCACCAGCAGCGACAGCGGGATCGAGATGGCCGAGACGAGTGTCGAGCGGATCGAGCCCAGGAACAGCAGGATGACGACGACCGCGAACAGCAGGCCGAGGCCACCCTCGGTGGCCAGCCCCTCGATGGACTCCTCGATGAACGGCGCCTGGTCGAACACCACGGCGATGTCGACGTCGCCGCCGAGCTGCTCCCGCAGCCCGTCGACCGCCTCCTGGGCGCCGTGCGACACGTCGACGGTGTTGCCGGCCGGCGTCTTGGTCAGGGAGACGGCCAGCGCGGGCTGCCCGTCGAGGCGCGACAGGCTCGACGCCGGCACCGGCGCGAGGACGACCTCGGCGACGTCACCGAGCGCGACGGCCTGCCCGGAGGCGGAGCCCAGCAGGGGCAGCGCACGCAGGTCGTCGACCGAGGAGACGGGCGAGCCCGCCTGGACCGAGAGGGTGAGGTCGCCGTCGTCGACCGTGCCCGTGGGCAGCACGACCCCGTTGTCCTGCAGGATCGTCTGCACCGCCGCGGGCGACAGGCCGGCCGCGGTGAGCGCCTGCAGGTCCAGCGTGACCGTCACGGCCTGCTCGGCGACGCCCGTGACGGTGACCTCCCGCACGCCGTCGACCTGCTCGAGGCGCGGCACCACGACGTCCTCGACGACCCGGGCCAGCGCGGCCTGCGGGTCCTCCCCCTCGCGCACGTCGTCCGGGGTGCCGGCGACCGCGAGCTGCACGACCGGCAGGTCGTCGATCGAGCCGGTCACGACCATCGGGTCGACGCCCTCGGGCAGTGCCGAGCGGATCCGGTCGACCGCCTGCTGGATGTCCTGGGCCCGCGCGTCGACGTCGACGCCGTAGGTCAGCTCGACGGTCGTCGTCGAGACCGACGTGGCGGACGTCGACGTCACGGACTCGACGTCCGCGACCCCGGAGACGGCCTGCTCGATGGGCTCGGTGAGCTGCTGCTCGACGAGCTCCGGCGAGGACCCCGGGTCGACCGCGACGACGACCGCCGTCGGGATCTGCAGCGACGGGATGAGCTCCTGCTTGAGGGAGCCGAGGCTGAACCAGCCGAAGACCGCGATCGCGATCGTCACGAGCGCGACGACGGAGCGGTTGGCCAGCGAGAGCCGGGCGAGGCGGGACACGGGTTCCTCCGAGGGGGCCGGGCGAGCGGTCGTGAGAGGGGCGGGGGGTGACCGCGGCGAGCGCGACAGGGCGACAGTACGTGCGGGTGCGAGGGCCGGCACCTGCCGACCCAACGGTTGCCCGGGGCATGAGGTTTCCCGCGCCGGACGTGGGCCCGGTCACACCCGGACGCCGTCGGGACGCAGCACGAGGTTAGGCTCACCTGATGAGCGCTACCCGACCGACCGTCCTGCCGCTCGTGGCGCCGCGCCGTCCGGCCCCCGTCCTGGCCCGGGTCGTGCGCACGCAGCGCCTCACGCCGCACCTCGCGCGCGTCGTGCTCGGCGGCCCGGACCTGCGGCCGCTCGCCGACCCCGTGTGCGCCGACTCCTACGTCAAGCTCGGGTTCCTCCCCGACGGCGCCCTCGACGGGTGCCCGCTGGACGACGACGACGGCCGCGTCGACGTCGCGGCGCTGCGCGCCTCCCTGCCGGAGGGCGTCCAGGTGCGGCAGCGCGCGTACACGGTCCGCGCGTGGGACCCCGGAGCCCGTGAGCTGACCCTCGACCTCGTCGTGCACGGCGACGAGGGCCTCGCCGGGCCGTGGGCGGTCGCCGCGTCGCCCGGCGACCGCGTGCTGGTGCACGGGCCCGGTGGCGCGTGGGACCCGCGCCCCGACGTCGACGTGCACCTGCTGGTCGGGGACGCCAGCGCCCTGCCCGCCGTCGCGGTCGGTCTGGAACGCCTGCCGCGCGACGCCGTCGGCGCCGCGTTCGTCGAGGTGCACGGCCCCGAGGACGAGATCGCGCTCGACGCCCCCGCGGGCGTCACGGTCACCTGGCTGCACCACGGCGACGCCCCCGCGGGGTCGACGCTCCCCGAGGCGCTCCGCGCCTGGCCGACCCCCGCCGGGCGCATCGGCGCCTTCGTCCACGGGGAGGCCGGGGCCGTCAAGGAGCTGCGGGCGCACCTGCGGACCCACGGGGTCGCGCGCGCCGACCTGTCCATCTCCGGCTACTGGCGCCTCGGCGCCGACGACGAGAGCTGGCGCGCGAGCAAGAAGGCGTGGAACGCGCAGATCGAGGCCGCGGAGGCGGCCGCCGGGCTGGACTGAGAGGGTCGACGGGGAACGTCGAGAACCTGCTCGCCCACCCGTCATCCAGGTACCGCGCCACCCCGGCGCCCCGAGGACGGAGACCACCATGCCCCGGTACCTGCTGATCGTCGACTTCCGGTCCGGCCCCGACCCCGCACCCATGGAGGAGTGGGACGACGCGGACGTGCAGGCGCACCTCGACCACTACGCCCGGCTGAACGACGAGCTGCGGGCGAGCGGCGAGCTCGTCGGCGGCATCGCCCTCAAGGGCCCCGACGTCGCACGGGTGGTGCGGTCCGACGGACGGTCCGGCACCACCGTGACCGAGGGCCCGTTCGCCGAGTTCTCGGAGTGGTTGGCCGGGTTCCAGGTGGTCGACGTGGTCGACGACGCGCGCGCGGTCGAGATCGCCGCACGCGTGTCCGCCGTCCCGGGCCGTGGCGGGGTGCCCTGCGAGCAGCCGGTGCAGGTCAGGCGGGTCGTCGACGGCGCCATCGCGGACGCCGCCACGATGCGCGACTGGCTCGGCACGGCCGACCGTCGCTGAAGCGGCCGCCCGGGCGCGAGCCGGCCCGGGCGGCGCACACCCCAACGGGTGAGTCCCGACGGAATCGGCACGAGGCTCCCCGCCCCCCGCCGGCGTTCCGGTGCCCACGACGCGAGGGGGACCTGGTGCTGCGCTTCCTGCCGGTGATCGTCGAGATCGCCCTGCTGGTGCTCTGCCTGATCGACTGCATCCAGTCCGACTCCGACCGGGTGCGGAACCTGTCGAAGGGCTGGTGGCTCGTCCTCATCGTCGTGCTGCCCCTCGCGGGCGGCATCGCGTGGCTCACGGTGGGCCGCCCGCAGACGCCGCGCACGCACGTCCCCTGGCCCAGCACGCAGACCGCGGGCTTCCCGGAGGACGAGCCGCCCGGGACCGTGACCTACGCCTCGAACACCTGCCCCGCCGCGGGCACGCCTGGTGTCACCTCGGTCCGGACGGTCGTCGCACGGGAGGTGTCGCGCACGTCGTCGAGGATCCGCGCGTCCCGCCAGCGGAAGGGGATCCCGGCCGCGCGCAGCGGCTGCGGGCGGTCCATGAGCTGCACGTGCAGGTGGGGCTCGGAGGTGTTCCCCGAGTTGCCGACCTCCCCCAGCACGTCGCCGGCGGCGACCCGCCTGCCGGGAGCGACCCGGGCGCTGCCGCGGCGCAGGTGCGCGACCAGCGAGAACACCCCGGCACCGTGGTCGACGACGACGTGGTTGCCGACCACGGCGCCCGGTCCCCCGAGGTCGCGCAGCGTCTCGACGGTCATGAGGTAGGCGAGCGCGGGCCACGACGTGCGGGCCCGGTGGTCACGGCGGCCGTCGACGACGCGCACGACCGTGCCGTCGGCCACCGCGTGGACCGGGAGCCCGAACGACGGGAACGTCTCGGGTCGCGCGAACCCGCCGGTCCACGGCACCACCGGCGGCGTGCCGGGCGGGCTCGGGAGCAGCACGTCGACCGCGTACGCCTGCCCGTACGCCCGCACGCCGTGGCTCGGCACCTGGTCCGCCGGGCTGTTGAGGGCGGTCCAGCGGCCGCGCACGGGTGAGGCGACCTCGACCGGGTCGTGCGCGACCCGGGGCGGCCGCACGAACGCCATCCCGGCGAGCAGCAGCGACACCGCGACCGACACCACGCGCGGCGGGTCGATGACGAACCCCGCCGCGAGCCACGCGGCGATCCCCCACAACCACAGCGGCATCAGCCCCGCCACGCCGCGTCGCACACGGTCGCGGCGACGCTCCGGGGCACGGACGGTCGTGGTGGTGGTCATCGCATACCTCCCAGGACGGTGGTGAGCAGCGGCACGAGCCGCTCGGCGGGCACGACGTGCTCGCCGCCCGCCGCGGTGCGGAGCCAGCCGGCCGCCTGGAGCTGGCGCAGGTGGTGGTACACCTGCCCGGTCGAGCCGACGTCGACCGCCGCCGCCAGGTCACGGGCGGTCCGGGTGCCGTCGAGCACGGCCCGCAGCAGGGCGAGGCGCACGGGGTGCCCGAGTGCCGCCAGGACCGGTGCGACGTCCGCCCAGTCGGCGGCGAGCACGTCGTCGGTGGTCAGGGCGTACTGCCACCGGGCCGTCTCGCCGGCGGGGGTCGTGACGTCGCCGACGACCATGACGGCGCCGCTCGAGCCCGGACCGCCGGCACGCCGGGTGAGGCCGTCGAGCGCCCAGAACGTGTCGGGGTCGGCGCCGCCGGGGGCCGGGGCGTCGGAGGCCGCGGCGGCGGAGGCCGCGGCGTCGGGGAGGGCGGCGTCGGGGTTCGCTGCGGCGGCGGTGGCCGCGCGCTCGAGCGCCGCCACGCGGTCCTCGAGGGCGCGGAGCTGCGCGGCGGTCTCGTCGTCCATGCGCCCACCGTACCGGAATTCTGGAATTCCGTAACCCCGTGCGGACCGCGGGCCGACGTGGGCGCCCGCGCCGGATGGGGGGTGCCCCCGCCGGGGTTCGAACCCGGACTGGACCGGGTTTAAGCCGGTTGCCTCTGCCGGTTGGGCTACGGGGGCGCGTGCGTCATCCTGCCAGCCGCACACGGGCGGGTGCGCGCGGCACCGGACGCACGACGACCCCCCGACCGGTCAGGTCGAGGGGTCGTCGGGAGCGGGTCTCAGGCCGGGCGGGCGTCCCTCTCCGCCGGGGAGTCCTTCTCGGCCTTCTGCGGCGGCAGGGCGGGGGCCTCGGCCACGGGCGCGGCCGGCGCGTCCTTGGGCGCGGCGGGCACGGACGCGGCGCGGAACTCCGCGCGCGGGTCGTGCAGCGAGCCCAGGGCGACGACCTCACGGCGCAGCAGCAGGGAACCGGTCCAGCCCACCGCGATGCGCAGCTTGCGGTTGAAGGTCGGCATGGCGAACACGTGGTACGTCCGGTGCAGGACCCACGCGAGGAACCCGCGCACCTTGATCCTGCCGAACATCTGGGCGACGCCCTTGTACATGCCGAGCGACGCCACGGCACCGACGTTGCGGTGCTTGTACTCGGTGGGCTGCGCCGAGCGCAGCACCAGGGCGAGGTTGTCGCCGATGTGGTTGCCCTCGCGCAGCGCGTGCTGGGCGTTCGGCGGGCAGAACTTGCCGGGGTTGTACAGGTCGGGCACCGCGGCGCAGTCGCCCGCGGCCCAGGCGTCGGCGACGACCGTCCCGTCCTCCGCGGTGACCTGCAGGTACGCGTTGCAGATGACGCGGCCCAGCTTGTCGAGCGGCAGGTCCGACTGCTGCAGGACGGGGTTGGCCTTGACGCCCGCGGTCCACACGATCGTCTCGGCGTCGAACTCCACCTTGTTGGACAGCACCACGTGCCCGTCCACGCACGACGACAGGAACGTCGACAGGAAGATCTCGATGTCGCGCTTGCGCAGCTGCTCGAGCGTGTAACCGCCCAGCTCCTCGCTGACCTCGGGCAGGATGCGCGGGCTGCCCTCGACGAGCACGAACCGCAGCTCCTCCTGCTCGATCTGCTTGTACTTCCGCACGGCGTACCGGGCCATGTCCTCGACCTCGCCGAGCGCCTCGATGCCGGCGAACCCGCCGCCGACGAAGACGAACGTCAGCATCCTGCGACGCAGCTCCGGGTCCCAGGTGGACGCCGCGACGTCGATGCGGCCCAGCACGTGGTTGCGCAGCGCGATGGCCTCCTCGACGTTCTTGAAGCCGATGCCCTGCTCCGCCAGGCCGGGGATGGGCAGCGTCCGCGCGACGGACCCGAGGCCGACGACGAGGTGGTCGTACGTCACCCAGTACGGCTCACCCTCGACCGGCGTGATCTCCACCCGGCGGGCGGCGTGCTCGATCTGCGTGACGTGACCCTGCAGGACGTCGACGCCCTTGAGCGCACGCCGGTGCGGCGCGACGACGTTGCGGGGGTCGATCGACCCGGCGGCGGCCTCCGGCAGGAAGGGCGCGTACGTCATGTACGGGCGCGGGTCGACGACGACGATGGCCGCCTCGCGCTTGCCGAGCCGGCGGCGCAGCCGCCGCGCGGAGTACAGGCCGACGGTGCCGCCGCCCAGCACCAGGACGCGGGGCACCTTGCGGGGCTTGCCGGCGGGGGCCGGCATGAGCGCACCCGCGGGGCGGGCAGCGTCGACGGGGGCGGTGGACGACTGAGGCATACCTCATACGGTAGACGTGCGCACCCTCGGGAACGCCCTCGGCAGCCGGTGACGCCGCGCACACCCCGCGCGGCGGCCCGCCCCCCGGGTCGCGTCAGGGGCCGGCCGGTGGCCCCGGCGCGTCGTCCTCGGCGGGGACCGGCACCCGCTCGACGCGCACGCCGGTGATCCGACGGCGGTCGACCCGGCGCACGCGCAGCACGGTCCGCGTGCCCGTGTCGTCGTCGTCCGGGCCGGGGTCCACGTCGACCGCGTCCCCGGGCTGCGCGATGCGGCCCAGCCGCGCCAGGACGTAGCCGGCGACCGTCTCGTACGGCCCCTCCGGCAGCACGACGCCCGTGCGGTCCGCGAAGTCCTCGAGCGAGAGCCCGGCGTCGACGTCGGTGGCGCCGGCGACCCGCACGGGGACCGGGTCGTACTCGTCGACGATGTCCCCCACCAGCTCCTCGAGGAGGTCCTCGAGGGTGACGATGCCGTCGGTGCCGCCGTACTCGTCGACCACGACGGCGATGTGCGCGCCCGTGCGCCGCATGGTCGACAGCGTCGGGAGCACGGCGTTGGTGCCGGGCAGCGACACGATCGGGCGGGTGACGTCCCCGACCGTGGTGGTCGCGACCTCGACGATCGCCTCGACCACGCCGGCGCGGCCGTGCGTGTCCGGGTCGAGGTCCGCCTCGCGCACGGCGCGCGCCACCGGCGCCAGCAGGTCCCGCACGTGCACGAACCCGACGATGTCGTCGAAGTCCTCACCGGTGACGGGGTAGCGCGAGTACGGCAGCGTCCCGACGGTCCGGGCGGCCTGCGCGATCGGGGCGTCGGCCGCGAGGAACGTGACGTCGGCGCGCGGCCGCATCACCTCGACCAGCGAGCGGTCGCCCGCGTCGAAGACGTCGTCGATGAGGCGACGTTCGTCCTCGGGGAGGTCCGGGTGGGTGCGGACCAGGTCCCGCAGCTCCTCGTCGCTCATCTGGTCGCTCGTCGCGGCCGGGTCGAAGCCCAGCAGGCGCACCACACCGTTGGTGGACTTCGACAGCAGCCAGATCACCGGGGTCATCAGCGCCGCGAACCGGTCCAGCGGCGGCCCCACCCACAGGGAGACCCGCGCCGCCTGCTGCATGGCGATCCGCTTGGGCACGAGCTCGCCCAGCACCAGCGACAGGTACGCGATGACCAGCGTGAGGACGACCAGCGCCACCCCCTCGGCGGTGCCGCGCGCCAGGCCCAGGGACACGAAGACGGGCGCGAGCGACGACGCGAGCGTGGACGCACCGAACGCCGCCGAGAAGAACCCGGCGACGGTGACGCCGATCTGCACGGCCGCGAGGAACCGGTTGGGGTTGCGCGCCACGGCGGCGACCCGGGCCCCGCGCGCGCCCTGCTTCTCGAGCTGCCCGAGCTGCGACTCGCGCAGCGACACCAGCGCCAGCTCGGTCCCGGCGAAGACGCCGCCGATGACGATGAACAGCAGGACGAGGCCGACGTCGGCCCAGGTGTCGGCGGTCACGGGAGTCGGGTCTCAGGTGTCACGAGGCGGTCCAGGGACGAGCGGCGGGGACGTGGCCAGCGTAGGGCCACGTCCCCGCCGCGCTCATCCGGGGCACCCGTCACGGCGCACCCCGGACGGGCGCTCAGGGCGTGCCGGGGGTCGCCCTGGTCGCGGTGACGGTGGTCGGGGAGGTCACCGCCGCGTCGTCCGCCGTCCCGTCGGCGGGCTCATCCGCGTCGTCCGTCGTCCCGTCGGCAGGCTCGCCCGCGCCGTCCGTGGCGTCCTCGGGCAGGGCGAGCGTCGGCGCCTTGGCGAACGGGTACGGCGGGGTGAGCGCCTGCGCGCCGGGCCGCACCCGCCACTCCCCCGTCTCCGCGTCGTTCTCGAAGGCGGACTCCGGCCAGCCCCGCAGCGGGTACACGTTCCACCGCGTCCGCCCGTCCTGCGTCGCCGCGGGGGCGAAGAACCACGGCTCGTCGCTGTCCGGACGCGACCACGCGCTCTGGCCGTCGTCGTAGGTCGTGCGGACCTGCCGGCCCCGGTCGTCGTAGATCTGCACGTCGGTCAGCGGGTTGCCCGCGGCGTCGTACACGAAGAGGTTGCTCACGGCCATGCCGCCCACGACGACGCCGTCGAGCGGGACGCGCTCCACCTGCGTCGGCGCGGCGACGGCGTCCATGTGGTGGTAGGCCCACACCTGGTCCCGCAGCCAGCCGTCGTGGCCCTGCAGCGCGGCGACGACCGGGACCAGCGCGACCGCGGCCAGGACCGAGACCACCTGCATCCGCTCACCCGCCCGGCGCGAGGCGAACCACTGGCCGCGCCCGATCTGCGCGCTGACGACCAGGAGGCCGCCGAGCAGCAGCCAGGCGGCGGGGTGGCTCGGCAGCCACGCCGACTCCGAGGCGAGCACCTGCACGACGACCTGGTAGACGACCCAGGCGCGCAGCACCCACCACACCGGACGCAGGTCCGTGGCGAGCTCCTCGACCGGGGGCCACCACGCCTCGCGGCGCAGGCGGGCGAGGACCCGGGAGGCGGCCGCCCGCACGCGGCGGTCCGGTGCGCGCAGCAGACGCCCCAGGCGGCCCGCGGGGCCGGGCACCGGCTCGGCGGGGGCCAGGCCGGCGGCCGAGCGCAGCTCGGCCGCGTAGGTGGCCGGGGTCCCGAACTCGTCGACCAGCGACGCCCGGTGCGTGCGCCGGTCGTCGGCCAGCGCGTCGGTGAGGTTGGCCTCGAGCCCGTCGGTCAGGTCGTCGACCTGCTCCCGGTCGAGGTCGGCGAGGGCCTCGCGGACCTGCGCGGCGTACGTCCTGACGTCTTGCGCGATCGCGTCGTCCACGATGCTCATGCCACCTCCTCCGTCCCGAGCAGGCGCTGCATCGTGCCTGCGAACTCGTACCAGTCCTTGCGCTGCGCGGTGAGCAGCGCCCGCCCCTGCGCGTTGATGCCGTAGTACTTGCGGTGCGGCCCCTCGTCGCTCGGCACGACGTACGACGTCAGCGCCCCGGACGAGTACAGGCGCCGCAGCGTCCCGTAGACGGAGGCGTCACCGACCTCCTCGATGCCCGCGGCGCGCAGCCGCCGCACGACGTCGTACCCGTAACCGTCCTCGTCCGCCACGACGGAGAGCACGGCCAGGTCCAGCACCCCCTTGAGCAGCTGGGTGGTGTCCATGCGGCCTCCTGCGGTCGGGTGGCCCGCCACGCCGGCCCCCGGGTTCCCCCGAGGGCCGGCGTGCGGCACGTGGTGCAGACGCCCCTCCAGCGCCCGCAGCATGCACACTACTGCGCAGTCCGCACTACTGTCTACGACACGACACAGGGCGTGCCGACTTCACCCGTCGGGGCGTCGCACGCCCCCACCCGTCCGCCGCCGGACGGCCCCCGCGGTCAGCGCTCGGCGATGCTCCAGGCGATCCCGTCGAGGATGTCGTGCTCGGAGGTGACGACCTGCGTCAGCTCCCCGCCGGCGGCGGCGACGTCGGCACGCACCCGCCGCACCACCTCGCGCCACACGAGCGCACCGGCGCCGATGACGTCGACGCGACCCGGGTGCAGGTACGGCAGCGCCGCGCGCTGCTCCCGGGTACGGGCCAGCATGTCCTCGCACGCCACGAGCACGTCGTCGACGCGGAGGACGGCACCGTCGATCCGGTCCCGGTCATAGCGGTCCAGGCCCAGCGCGTGCGCGGTGAGCGTCGTCACCGACCCGGCCAGGCCGACGAGGGTCACCGTGCGGCCCAGCGGCACCACGGCCGCGGCGGCGTCGAGCGCCGCCCGCACGTCGGCGTCGGCCGCCGCCGTCTGCGCCGCGGTCGGCGGGTCGTCGTGCAGGTGCCGCTCGGTCAGGCGGACCGAGCCGACGTCCATGGACACCGCGGCCTCGGGTGCGCCGGTCCCCAGCACCAGCTCGGTCGAGCCACCGCCCAGGTCCACCACCAGGAAGGGCCCGTCGAACCGGCTCGCCAGCACGCCGGTCGCGCCCCGGAACGACAGCCGCGCCTCCTCGTCGCCGGCGACGACCTCGGGGTCCACACCCAGCGCGTCCCGCACGCCCGCGACGAACTCGTCCCGGTTGCGCGCGTCCCGCGTCGCGGACGTCGCGACGAACCGCACCGCCTCGACACCCAGCTCCTCGCACGTCGCGCGGTACCGGCGGGCGGCCGCGAGCGTGCGCTCCAGCGCCTCGGGCGCCAGCAGGCCCGTGCGGTCGACGCCCTGGCCCAGCCGCACCACCTCGTTGCTGCGCTCCAGGTCGACCAGCGTCCCCGCCGCCGGGTCGACGTCGGCGACGAGCAGACGGATGGAGTTGGTCCCGCAGTCGATGGCAGCCACGCGTGTCACCGGCACATCGTGCCACCGCCGACCGACACGTCGGGCCGTGGGACGACCCGCGGACGCCCCAGGGGTCGACCAGCGGACGGCACGCCGGGGTCAGCGGGTCAGCAGGTGCAGCGGTCGGGACGCCAGCGCTCGGCGACCATCTCCAGCGCCAGGTCGCCCACCGGGTTGACGCCGGGTCCCGCGGCCAGCGCGTGCGCGACCAGCACGTGCAGGCACTTGACGCGGTGCGGCATGCCGCCGGCGGAGACGCCCGCGATCTCCGGCACGTGCCCGAGCGCCTCGCGGTCCGCGAGGTACGCCTCGTGGGCGCGCCGGTGCCCCTCCGCGAGCTCCTCGTCCTCGGCCAGCCGCGCCGTCAGCTCCTTCATGACGCCCGTCGCCTCGACGGCGCTGACGGCGGCCACCGCCTGCGGCGACGTCAGGTAGTACGTCGTCGGGAACGGCGTGCCGTCGTCGAGCCGCGGGGCCGTGCGGACCACCAGCGGACGCCCGCACACGCACCGCGCCGCCACGCCGACGACGCCGCGCGGCGGGCGGCCGAGCTGCTCGCGCAGCACCTCGACGTCGCGCGGGCTCACCGCGTCCGCACCGGGGGCGACGGGGGTCGGCGCGTCGGGCAGCGCGGAGGGTCCGGGGACGTCGCGGTGCGCGGTGGGGTCGGGTCGTGCGGGCACGTCGGTCCGTTCGGTCGGCGGGGCGGTCCGTCCATTGTCCCCCACCGGGACGTCAGCCCGTGGGGACCGTGGGCTCCACCGCGGGCAGGGCGGGGTCGGTGGCCGGGTCGGTGGCCGGGTCGTCGGCGGGGACCGCCGGGTCGGCCGGCGGCTCACCGTCGACGTCCAGGGCGCCGGCGACCTGCACGGACTCCCAGACCGTCGCGTACCAGGGCTGCGTCGAGCCGTCGACGGGCGAGGTCGCCGGGCCGTCGGGCGCGACCGGGGTGTCGGGCACGACCTGCGGGTCGACGACGCGGAACGCGGTCTCCCCCGGCATGACGAACGACAGCCGCTCGCGCGCCTGGGCGATGACGTAGGCGTCGTCGTCCCACCGGCGCAGCTCGGCCTCGAGGTCCTCGTTCTCCGCCCGCGCGGCGTCCCGGTCCTGACGCAGCTGCTCGACCTCGGCCCGCGACTGCAGGTACGAGCCCAGCGTGGGGTACACCAGCACGAACGCCACGAGCAGCACGAGCGAGAACACCATCGCCCGGACCGTGAACAACCGGGGTACGGGCAGCCGGGCAGCCTCGGACGGCGTCCCGCGCGGCGGGGTGCCCCCACGACCCGACGTGGGCCGGGACGTGGCGCGCTGGGCACCCGGACGGGACGGCGCCACCTTGGGCACCGCACCGGACCGCGGCGCCGCGGCGCGCACACCGCGCGGCGACGTCGACGACCCGCCAGGCTTGCCTGCCCGCGTACGCGGCGCCCGCGGCACGGCCCCCGACGGCGCCTCGTCACGCCCCGGGCGCCGGCCGGCGCCGGGCGCGGGAGGGCGACGGGGTGAGGACATGGGGACGATTGTGCCTGCCCCGGGCTCGATCGGCCGGACGTGGGAGTGGTGCGCCGCGCTCTCGACGGTTCCTTGCGACGCAAGGTAGCGTGCCTCGCATGCAACCGACGCCGGACGACGTCCGCACCCAGCTGCGGCGCGGGACGCTGGAGTTCTGCGTGCTCGCGCACCTCGCCCGCGGCCCCGCGTACGGGCAGGACATCGCACGCGCCCTGGGCGCCGACCACGTGCTGTTCGCCTCCGAGGGCACGCTCTACCCCCTGCTGACACGCCTGCGCGGCCGCGGGTGGGTGGACACCACGTGGCAGGAGTCCCCCACCGGACCGCCCCGGCGGTACCACCGCCTCACCGACACCGGCCGCGCGGCCCTCGACGCCTTCGTCGAGGTCTGGCGCCCCTACCGCACCGCCGTCGACCGCCTCCTGGAAGGACCACCCGCATGACCACCGTCACGTCGCCGCTCGTCGCCGCGTACCTCGCCGACCTCGAGCGCCGCCTCGCGGGTGCCCCCGCCGCCGACCGCCTCGACGTGCTCGACGCGGTCCGCGAGCACCTCGACGCGGTGTTCGCCGACCTCGGGCACGCACCGGGCGACGACGCCGTGCGGCGCGTGCTCGCCGATCTCGGGAGCCCTGACGATGTCGCGGGCGCCCTCGCCCTCGACGCACCGCCCGCAGGCGGCGACCCCTCACCGCGCACGCCGGGCGTCGTGTGGGTGCTGCTCGTGCTCGCGGGCCTGCCGGCCGGCCTCCTCGTGGGGCTGCTCCTGCTGCCGCTCGCGCTGGTGCACCCGGTCGTGCTGCTGGGCGGGCTCGCCGCGCTCGTCGGCGCCACCCTGCGGGTCGGCTACCGCGCCCACGGCCGCCGCGCGCCTCAGCCACGCCGGCCGTGGCGGCTCGCGTTCGCCGTGGTCCTGCCCGCCGCCGTGATCGCCGGGACGTGGGCCCTCGCGTCGGCGGCGTTCCTCACCGTCGAGTCGGAGGCGGTCCCGAGCGTGTCCGTGACCTCGGTCGCCACGCCCTGAGGCCTCCCCACGCACGACGACGCCCGGCCCACCGTGAGGCGGACCGGGCGTCGTCGTCAGGCGAGGATCAGGCCTGGAAGCGCGGGAAGGCGCTCGCACCGGCGTAGATGCCGGCGTCGTCGAGCTCCTCCTCGATGCGCAGGAGCTGGTTGTACTTGTTGATGCGCTCGCCACGGGCGGGGGCACCGGTCTTGATCTGGCCGGCGTTCGTCGCGACCGACAGGTCGGCGATCGTCGTGTCCTCGGTCTCGCCGGAGCGGTGCGAGGTCATCGTCGTGAAGCCGTTGCGCTGCGCGAGCGAGACCGCGTCGAGCGTCTCGGTCAGCGAGCCGATCTGGTTGAGCTTGACCAGCAGCGAGTTCGCCGCCTTGAGCTTGATGCCCTTGGCCAGACGCTCCGGGTTGGTGACGAACAGGTCGTCGCCGACGATCTGGACCTTGTCACCGACGCGCTCCATGAGGGCGACCCAGCCCTCCCAGTCGTCCTCGGCCAGCGGGTCCTCGATGGACACGAGCGGGTAGTCGGCGACGAGCGCCTCGTAGTACTCGATCATCGCGGCGGCCTGCAGCTTCTGGCCCTCGAACGCGTACTTGTCGTCGGAGAAGAACTCCGTCGACGCCACGTCGAGCGCGAGCGCGACGTCGCGGCCGGGGACGAAGCCGGCCTTCTCGATCGCGGTGATGATGAGGTCGAGCGCGGCACGGTTGCTCGGCAGGTTGGGGGCGAAGCCGCCCTCGTCGCCGAGACCCGTGGACAGGCCGTTGCTCTTCAGCACGGACTTCAGCGAGTGGTACACCTCGGTGCCGGTGCGCAGCGCCTCACGGAACGTGGGGGCGCCGATCGGGGCGACCATGAACTCCTGGATGTCGACGTTGGAGTCGGCGTGCGACCCACCGTTGAGGATGTTCATCATCGGCACGGGCAGGACGTGCGCGTTCGGGCCGCCGACGTAGCGGAACAGCGGCAGGTCGGCCGAGTCGGCCGCGGCCTTGGCGACCGCGAGCGAGACGCCGAGGATCGCGTTGGCGCCGAGCTTGCCCTTGTTGGGCGTGCCGTCCAGCTCGATCAGCGCGGCGTCGACGAGACGCTGCTCCGAGGCCTCGAAGCCGATGAGCTCCGGTGCGATGTCGTCGATCACGGCGTTGACCGCGCCCTGGACGCCCTTGCCGCCGTAGCGGGGGTCGTCGCTGTCACGACGCTCGACGGCCTCGAACGCTCCGGTGGACGCGCCCGAGGGGACGGCCGCGCGGGCGATCGTGCCGTCGTCGAGAGCGACCTCGACCTCGACAGTGGGGTTGCCGCGCGAGTCAAGAATCTCGCGGGCGCCGACGGCCTCAATGCTGGCCATGGCTGCTCCTTCGACAGACGGTGGGTTTGCCTCCCCAGCCTAGTGCCGCCGGTGACCACGTGCCGGGGGACCTTCGGCTGCTGGACACGTCCCCCTGACCAGGCAGGATGCGGCGCCCCGTGCACCCTGCCGCCGGGGCGCGGGACGTGCGACCATGCGGCGTGACCTCCGGACCCTCCGCCGCGGGACCTGCAGGACCCGACGCCAGGAGGCCCGCGGACCCCCCGGCGGCGCTCGTCGCGCGGCTGCGCGCGGCGGGCTGCGTGTTCGCGGAGGACGAGGCCGCGCTGCTCGTCGCCGCGGCGGCGGAGCGCCGGCGGACCGGCGGCCGGGGTGCGGCCGGCGAGGCGCCCGACGGGTCGCCCGGCGGCGCGGGGGGCCCGGGCGACGACGCGGAGGGCCCGGGTGACGACCCCGTGCTCGCCGCGCTCGTGGCACGCCGCGTCGGCGGCGAGCCGCTGGAGACGGTGCTCGGCTGGGTCGCGTTCGCGGGCCTGCGGCTGCTGGTCGGGCCGGGCGTGTTCGTGCCGCGGCGCCGCACGGAGCTGCTGGCGCGCACGGCGGCAGGACTGGCCCGGGCGGCCGGACCGGCGCCGGTCGTCGTCGAGGCGTGCTGCGGCGTCGCACCCGTCGCCGCGGTCGTCGCCCGGGACGTGCCCGGCGCGGACGTGCACGCGGCCGACCTGGACCCCGTGGCCGTCACGTGGGCTGCCCGCAACCTCGCCGGTGTGGGCCGCGCCTGGGCGGGCGACCTGCTCGACCCGCTGCCCGCGGACCTGCGCGGCCGGGTCGACGTGCTCGTGGCGAACGCCCCCTACGTCCCGCACGACGCGATCGCGACCATGCCGCCCGAGGCGCGCGAGCACGAGCCGCGCGTCGCCCTGGACGGCGGACCGGACGGCGTCGACGTGCAGCGCCGCCTGCTCGCCGCCGCGGGCGCGTGGCTGCGCCCGGGCGGTCACGTCCTGGTCGAGACGAGCCTGCGCCAGACGGACCTCACCCGCGCCGCGTGCCCGCGAGGCTGGGCGACCGAGGTGCTGCACGACGACGACGTCGACGGGACGGTCGTCGTCGCCCACCACCCCGGCTGACGCCCCGCGCGCTCCCCCGGGGCGTCCACGGAGCGGGACGGGGTCGACGCGAGACCGGGCTCAGACCGCTGATCGGCCCCGGTCAGCGACCTCCGCCCGGCCCCGCGAGCAGACCGTCCCCGCCGGTGGACGCGCCCCTACGCGACCGCGCACGGGACGCCGTCGAGCGCGAACGACGTCGGCCGCGGGTTGCTGCCCGGGTGCGAGCCGTTGAAGCCGATCTCGACCGACCCGCCCGGTGCGAGCGACCCGTTCCACGCGGCGTTGGTCGCCGTGACGCGGGCACCGGACTGCGTCCAGGACGCCGACCAGCCCTGCGTCACCCGCTGCCCACCGTCGAGGCTGAACGTCAGCGCCCACCCCGACAGCGCCGAGGTCCCGGTGTTGGTGACGCGGACACCCGCGGTGAAGCCGGTGTTCCAGTCGTTCGTCGTGTACACGACGCGGCAGCCGCGCGTGACGCCGGGCGTCGGCGTCACCGTCGGCGTGACGCCCGGCGTCGGCGTGACGCCCGGCGTCGGCGTGACCGTCGGCGTGACGCCCGGCGTCGGCGTGACCGTCGGCGTGACGCCCGGCGTCGGCGTGACCGTCGGCGTGACGCCCGGCGTCGACGTGACCGTCGGCGTGACGCCCGGCGTCTGCGTGACCGTCGGCGTGGGCGTCGTCCCGATGCGCGACGGGTCGACGATCCCCCAGTACGCGGGCTTGGCCTGCAGCGCACCGTCGAAGAGCAGCGGCGCCGCACCGGACCGCAGCCACGTCCGCGAGTCCTCCAGGCCCCACACGGTGATCGACTCCAGCGACGACGCGTGCCGCTCGAGCATGTCGAGCACGTCGCGGTAGTAGTAGCCCTGCTCGAGCAGCCGGTCGGCCGGCGGCGTGGTCCACTGCTCGCCCTCGTGGCGGTAGGTCGACACGTCGAGCTCGGTGACGGCCTGCGTGACGTCGAGGGCCTCGAACGCCTCGATGGTGTCCTCGATCATCGGGACGGAGCGGCCCACCTCGACGTGCAGCTGGTGCCCGACGCCGTCGACCGGCACGCCCTGCGCGAGCAGGTCGGTGACGAGCCGCAGGTAGGGCGCGCGCTTGTCCGGGTACTCGGAGTTGTAGTCGTTGATGAACAGCTGCACCTCGGGGCCGAACGCGTCGCGCGCGTACCGGAAGGCGTCCGCGATGTACGACGGGCCGAGGACGCGGTACCACTCGCTGCGGCGCAGACCGTCGGGCTGGTTCTCGTCGATGACCTCGTTGACCACGTCGAACGCGAAGACCGGGTTGCCCGGCGTGCCGTACTCGCCGTACGTCTCGCGGTAGTGGTCGGCGACGGCCTCGATGTGCGTGCGCAGGCGCTCGCGCAGCAGCGCCTGGTCGGCCGAGGACGTCGTCAGCGCGGCACCGTCGCGCTGGAAGAACCAGGCGGGCGTCTGCTGGTGCCACAGGAGCGTGTGGCCGTAGACGCGCATGTCGTGCTCGAGCGCCCAGTCGACGAGGCCGTCGGCCGCCGCGAACGTGAAGGTGCCCTCGGTCGGCTGGATCGCGTCGGGCTTCATCTGGTTGCCGGGGGTGATCTGCTCGGCGTGGTGCGCGAGGAGGTCGCCGCGGCCGCCGAGCAGGTCCTGCGGCTCCACCGCGATGCCGAACGGCACGGACACCGCGTCCGCGACGGGGGTCAGCGACAGGTCGGGGGTGTAGCGCACGCCGGACACCAGCACGTCGTCGACCATGACGTCGGCGGGCGAGGACACGGACTCGACGTAGAGCGACGCGGTGTCGAACAGGCCGGGGGTGTACGTCGCCGTGACCTGCCGCCACTGGCTGCTCACGCCCTCGACGGTGGTGACCGTCTCGTACGACGGCTGCCCGTCGAGGTCCCGCTGCACGGAGACCCGCAGGTCGGCGGTTCCCGCGCCGTCGGGCAGCCGCAGCCACAGGCCGATCGTGTAGGTGGTGCCGGGCTCGAACACGTCCGTCACCGGGATCAGCGCACCGTCCCACGGGTCGACGCGGTCCTGCACCAGCAGGCTCCCGGTGCCGCGGGCACCGGTCGCGGTGGTGCTCACGCTCGCGGCGCCGCGCGCCTGCCAGCCGTCGAGGCCGGACTCGAAGTCGCTCGTCAGCACCACGCCCGGCGACAGGGCACGGGCGGGCGTCGCGAGCGACGCCAGGGACCCGGCGGCGACCAGGGCGACGGCGACCAGGGCCGCCGCGGCGGCGACGAGCGGTCGGAGGGCCGACGGGACGGGACGGGCGGACGGCATGGTGGGCTCCTCGCGCTGGGGTGGATCGTCACAGCACGACCCCGCGCGAGGTTAGGTCCGCCCATCCGCGGCAGGCAGCCCACGAACCGTTTCAGCACCGGTCCGTCTCAGCGCCGGTCGGCCCGGTACGGCACGACGGCACCGGCGGGATCCCGCCGGTGCCGTCGTCGGCGTCGGCCGACCGTCCCGGTCAGGCCACCGTCCTGGTCATCCCACCGTCAGGGGCGCGACGATCTGCTCCACCTGGTCCTTCGCGTCGCCGAACAGCATCGCGGTGTTCTCGCGGAAGAACAGCGGGTTCTGCACGCCGGCGTACCCGGTGGCCATCGACCGCTTGAACACGATGACCTGCTTGGCCTTCCACACCTCGAGCACGGGCATGCCCGCGATCGGGGACGACGGGTCGTCCAGCGCGGAGGGGTTCACGGTGTCGTTGGCGCCGATGACCAGCACGACGTCGGTGTCCGCGAAGTCGTCGTTGATCTCGTCCATCTCCAGGACGATGTCGTACGGCACCTTCGCCTCGGCCAGCAGCACGTTCATGTGGCCGGGCAGGCGGCCGGCCACCGGGTGCACGGCGAACCGCACGTCGACGCCCTGGCCGCGCAGCTTCGCGACGAGGTCGGCCACCGGGTACTGCGCCTTGGCGACGGCCATGCCGTAGCCGGGGGCGATGACGACGCGCTGCGCGTCGCGCAGCATGTCGGCCACCTCGACCGCCGTCACCTCACGGTGCTCGCCGTAGTCCGTGTCGCCCGCGGCGACCTTCCCGCCCTCGGCCCCGAACCCGCCGAGGATCACGGAGACGAACGACCGGTTCATGGCCTTGCACATGATGAACGAGAGGATCGCGCCGGAGGACCCGACGAGCGCGCCGACGATGATGAGCAGGTCGTTGCTCAGCATGAAGCCGGCGGCCGCCGCCGCCCACCCGGAGTACGAGTTGAGCATCGACACGACGACCGGCATGTCGCCGCCGCCGATCGACGCCACCAGGTGCCACCCGAGCGCGAGCGCGACCACCGTCATCAGCGCGAGCGGCAGCAGCGAGTGGTCCGCCAGGAACCAGGCCATGAGCCCGCCCGACGCGACCAGCGCCCCGAGGTTCAGCCAGTTGCGGCCCGGCAGCATCATCGGCGCGCTCTTGATCCGCGCCGACAGCTTGAGGAACGCGACGATCGACCCGGTGAACGTGACGGCACCGATGAGCACGCCGAGGAACACCTCGACCAGGTGGACGGCGTCCGGCGCCTCGGTGAGGAACGAGTTGAAGCCGACGAGCACCGCGGCGAGGCCGACGAACGAGTGCAGCACCGCGATCATCTCGGGCATCTGCGTCATCTCGACGCTGCGGGCGCGCCAGATGCCGATGCCGGCACCGAGCGCGAGCGCCATGGCGATGAGGAACAGCGTCACAGCGACGGGCCGCTGGGAGACGTCGGCCGCGAGCGCGACCGTGGCGAGCAGCGCGAGCACCATGCCCGCGATGCCGTAGAGGTTGCCGCGGCGCGCGGTCTCCTGCTTGCTGAGCCCCGCGAGGGACAGCACGAAGAGGATCGCCGCGATCAGGTAGACGGCCTGGGCCAGTGACGTGAGCACGCCCGTCACGCCTCCTTCCGGAACATGTGGATCATGCGGAACGCGACGAGGAACCCGCCGAAGATGTTGATCGCGGCGACCGTGGCGGCCACGAACGCCAGGGTGCTGACCACCCAGCTCGAGTGCCCGATCTGCAGCAGCGCGCCGACCAGGATGATGCCGCTGATGGCGTTGGTGGTCGCCATGAGCGGGGTGTGCAGCGAGTGGCTGACGTTCGAGATGACGTAGTAGCCCACGACCACCGCGAGCGCGAAGACGGTCGCGTGCCCGAGGAAGGAGGCGGGCGCGGCCGTCAGCGCGAGGACCGTGAGGACGGCACCCAGCCCGGCGAGCACGGCGTTGCGGCGCCCGCGGCGCTGCGCGGCGGCGACGGCGGCGGCCTTCCTCGCGGCGGCCTCCTCCGGCGTCTCGACGGGTGCGGGCGCGACGGCGGCGGGTGCCGCGGAGACGGCCACGGGCGGCGGGGGCCACGTGACGTCACCGTCCGTGGTGACGGTCATGCCGCGCTGCACCGGGTCGTCGAGGTCGAGCACGAGCTCGCCGTCCTTGCCCGGCGTGAGCAGGGCCAGCAGGTGCACGACGTTGGTGCCGAAGAGCTGGGACGTGTGCTGCGGCATGCGGCTGGGCAGGTCGGTGTACCCGAGCACGATCACGCCGTTGTCCGACACGACGCGCTCGCCGGGGACCGTCAGCTCGCAGTTGCCGCCGCCGGAGGCGGCCAGGTCGACGATCACCGAGCCCGGCCGCATCGCGGCGACCATCTCCTTGGTGATGGTCCGCGGCGCCTGCCCCCGCACGAGCGCGGTGGTGACGACGACGTTGGCCCACGCGGTCTGCTCGGCGTACATCTGCGCGGTCAGGCGCTCCTGCTCGGCCGTGAGCTCGCGCGCGTAGCCGTCGGTCGAGACCTCCTGGCTGGCGCCCTCGGCCTGCACGAACGTCGCACCCATGGACTCGATCTGCTCGCCCACCTCGGGGCGGACGTCGAAGGCCCGCACCTGCGCGCCCAGGCTGCTGGCCGTGCCCAGGGCGGCGAGTCCCGCGACCCCCGCACCGATGACGAAGACGTTGGCCGGCGGGGTCTTGCCGGCAGCGGTCACCTGCCCGGTGAACATGCCGCCGAACTCCTCGGCCGCCTCGATCACCGCGCGGTAGCCGGCGACGTTCGACAGCGTCGACAGGACGTCGAGCGCCTGCGCGCGGGAGATGCGCGGCACGGCGTCGAGGGCCAGCGCCGTGATCCCGGACGCGGCGAGCCGCTCGGCGAGGCCCGGGTCGGCGAACGGCGCCATCGTCGCGACGAGCGTGCTGCCACGACGCATCGTGGCGACGTCCGACGGCAGGTGCACCGCGGTGACGACGTCGGCGGACATGACGTCCGCGCGCTCGGTCACGGTGGCACCGGCCTGGCGGTACGCGTCGTCGGTGAACGTCGCCGCCGCACCGGCGTCGTGCTCGACGAGCACGTCGTAGCCCAGGGCGCGGAGCTTCGCGACGGTCGCGGGCGTGGCGGCCACGAGCCTCTCGCCCGGGCGCTGCTCGCGCGGGACGCCGATCCTCATGCGTGCTCTCCTTCGACGGTGACGGTGAGCGGGCGGGCCCGCTCGCAGGCACATCCTCCCGGCGCACGGCCGGTGATGTGTCGGACCTTGGACCCGGCGAGCGCGTTCCACGATGTCTTTCACGTGCCCGCGCGGCGTCCACCCCATGGTCGTCCCAGCCCTCGAGACGCACCCGCCGAGCCCTGCCGGCTCGTCCGCCCCGGGTGGCGGGCCGCACCGACCCCGCATGCACGGGTGACGACCGGGTCCACGCGGCGGCGGGACCCGATCGACCGCTCACGGGCGGGGCGCGGGCGGTTCGGTGCGCCGGACGGTGGCCTCCCAGCGCGCCGTCGCGCCGCGCAGCGCCGCCTCCGCGTCGACGCCGGCCGCGTGCGCGGCGGCCACCAGCGCGAGCAGCGTGTCGCCCAGGGCCTCGGGCGAGGACGGTGCGGGCGGCGTCCCCTCCCGACCCGACGGTGCGGGCGGGGACGGCACCGGGACCTGGTCCAGCAGGCCGGCGCGGTCGGCCCGCGTGACCAGCTTCTGGGCACGGGCGAGCGCACCGAGGCTCGCCGGGACACCGTCGAGCGCGGACGTGCGGGCCGGCTTCTCGGCGCGCTTGAGCAGCTCCCAGCGGGCGTCGACGGTCCGCGCGTCGGGCGGCTCGTCGCCGGTGCCGGCGGCGAAGACGTGGGGGTTGCGACGGACGAGCTTGGCGACCAGCGCGTCGGCGACGTCCGCCACGTCGAACGGGTCGTGGGGGTCGTCGGACGCGACGCGGGCGTGCACGAGGACCTGCAGCAGCAGGTCGGCCAGCTCCTCGCGCATCCCCGCACGGTCGGCCGCCTCGACGGCCTCGACGAGCTCGTGCGCCTCCTCGACCACGTACGGCAGCAGCGACCCGTGCGTCTGCTCCGCGTACCAGGGGCAGCCGCCGGCCGAGCGCAGCCGGTCCATGGTCGCGACGGCACGCGTCAGCGCCGCGGCGGCGCGCCCAGCGTCGGGCGTGGTGCCCGGCACCGTCCCGGGCACCACCGCAGGAGCCTGCGTCGGGTCCTGCGTCGGGTCCTGTGCCGGGTCGGGCACGGCGGTGCCGCGGGTCAGGGGGTCGGCGCGGGCTCGCCCGCGGGGGGCACGGAGCCCGGGTCCACGGCCACGGCGACGTCGTCCGTGACGATCCACGGCGGCGTCGTCGGCGGGGCGACGCCGAGGTCGGTCGTGAACTCCCCGAACCGGGGGTTCACGACGATGTCCGCGTCGAGGACCCGCGCCTGGTACTCGGCGACGGCGGCGGCCGGGTCGGGGGCGTCCTGCAGCGCCGCCACGGCCAGGGAGTAGCGGGCGATGGCCACGGCACCCGGGCCGAACTCCATCCGCGCGGCCTCCTGCTCACCGACGGCACGCTCCGCCACGGTGCGCAGCAGGTCGAGCGCCTGCTGGTCGCTCACGCCGTCACCCTGCTCGGCGGCGAGCTCGGTCGCGAACGGCTCGGTGATGAGGACGCCCAGGACGTCCTGCGGCCCCGCACCCTGGAAGATCGGGGTGAGCTCCTCGAACGTCGTCGCGAGCTCGGCCGTCGTGATCGCACGACCGTCGACCACGGCCGCGTCGCCCGGGTGCGTCGAGCACCCGGCGAGCAGCCCGCCCGTCACGACCGCAGCCGCCACCAGGACGCGCCCTCGCGTCCGTCGTCCCACCGCCACCAGGGCCTCCCGCTCACGTTCCGTAGGGGTCGCGAGCCATCGTAGGCCCTGGTGGTGTGCGCCCCGTCACCAGCACCGGCGCGCACGCCACCGGGACGCACCCGCGTCAGCGGGCCGCCGTGCCCGCGGCGGCGGCTGCCGAGACGTCCCCGCGGACCACCGCGTCGATGAACTGCCGCGCCCACGTGAGCACCTCGCGCCCGTGCAGCGGCTTGCCGCCGATGCGCGCGGTGGTGGGGAACGGCACCAGCACCGTGCGCACCGCCGGCTTGAGCACCGACCCCGGGTACAGCCGCTTGAGCCGCAGCTGCGCGGACTCCGGCAGCTCGACCGGCGCGAACCGCACGAACCGGCCCTGGGCGGTGACGTCCGCGATGCCCGCGGCGCGCACGTGCAGCCGGAACTGCGCGACCTCGAAGAGGTTGTCGACGGCCTCGGGCACCGGGCCGTACCGGTCGACGAGCTCGGCGTGCACCTCGCGCAGCGTCGCCTCGTCGGTCGCCGCGGCGATCTTGCGGTACGCCTCCAGACGCAGCCGCTCGTGCGCGATGTAGTCGTGCGGCACGTGCGCGTCGACGGGCAGCTCGATGGTGACGTCGGGCAGCTCCTCGGCGGCCTCGCCGCGGAACGACGCGACGGCCTCGCCCACCATCCGCACGTACAGGTCGAACCCGACGCCCTCGATGTGCCCGGACTGCTCGCCGCCCAGCAGGTTGCCGGCGCCGCGGATCTCGAGGTCCTTCATGGCCACGGCCATGCCGGCGCCGAGGTCGGTGTGCGCGGCGATGGTCTGCAGGCGGTCGTGCGCGGTCTCGGTGAGCGGCACCTCGGGCGGGTACAGGAAGTACGCGTACGCCCGCTCGCGCCCGCGCCCCACGCGCCCGCGCAGCTGGTGCAGCTGGGACAGCCCCAGGCGGTCGGCCCGCTCGAGGATGAGGGTGTTGGCGTTGGAGATGTCCAGGCCGGTCTCGACGATGGTCGTGCAGACCAGGACGTCGAACTTCTTCTCCCAGAAGTCGACGATGACCTCCTCGAGCCGGTGCTCGCCCATCTTGCCGTGCGCCACCGCGATGCGGGCCTCGGGGACCAGCTCGTTGAGGCGCGCCGCGGTCCGCTCGATCGACTCCACCTTGTTGTGGACGTAGAAGACCTGACCCTCGCGCAGCAACTCACGGCGGATCGCGGCCGAGATCTGCTTCTCCTCGTACGGCCCGACGAACGTCAGCACCGGGTGGCGCTCCTCCGGCGGCGTGGCCAGCGTCGACATCTCGCGGATACCCGTCACGGCCATCTCGAGCGTGCGCGGGATCGGGGTCGCGCTCATCGCGAGCACGTCCACGTTGGTGCGCAGCGCCTTGAGCGTCTCCTTGTGCTCGACGCCGAAGCGCTGCTCCTCGTCGATGATGACCAGGCCCAGGTCCTTGAACCGCACGCTGCCGGTGATGAGCCGGTGCGTACCGATGACGACGTCCACCGACCCGTCGGCCAGCCCGTCGATCACCTCCGTCGACTCCTTGGCGGACTGGAACCGCGACAGCGCCTTCACGTTCACCGGGTACGGCGCGTACCGCTCGGTGAACGTGTCCAGGTGCTGCTGCACCAGCAGCGTCGTCGGCACCAGCACCGCGACCTGCTTGCCGTCCTGCACGGCCTTGAACGCCGCGCGCACGGCGATCTCCGTCTTGCCGTAGCCGACGTCGCCGCAGACCAGCCGGTCCATGGGGACCGTCTTCTCCATGTCGGCCTTGACCTCGTCGATCGTGGCGAGCTGGTCAGGGGTCTCGACGTACGCGAACGCGTCCTCGAGCTCGCGCTGCCAGGGCGTGTCGGGGCCGAAGGCGTGGCCGGGCGTCGCCATGCGCGCCGAGTACAGCCGGATCAGCTCGGCCGCGATCTCCTTGACGGCCTTGCGCGCGCGGCCCTTGGTCTTCTGCCAGTCCGAGCCGCCCATGCGGTTGAGCGTCGGGGCCTCGCCGCCGACGTACTTGGTGACCTGGTCCAGCTGGTCGGTGGGCACGTACAGCCGGTCCCCCGGCTGGCCGCGCTTGCTCGACGCGTACTCGACCACCAGGTACTCGCGCGTCGCGGCCGACGCGCCGGACCCGATGGTGCGCTGCACCAACTCGACGAACCTGCCCACACCGTGCTGCTCGTGCACCACGAAGTCGCCGGGGCGCAGCTGCAGCGGGTCGACCACGTTGCGCCGCCGGCTGGGCATGCGGCGCATGTCGCGCGTGCTGGACCCGGCGCGACCGGTGAGGTCCGCCTCGCTGAAGACCGCCAGGTGCAGCCCCTCGTGCACGAACCCGGGGCCGACGGGCGCGGGCGTGACCAGCACGACCCCGCCCTCGGGCTCGTCCGGGACCGTGGCGACCAGGCGCGCCGGGACGTCGGCCGCCCGGAGCTGCTCGACCATGCGCTGCGCCGGGCCGTGGCCGTCGGTCGCGAGCACCAGCCGCCAGCCGTCGTGCTGCAGCCGGCGCACGTCGTCGACGGCCCGCGCGACCTCACCGCGGTACCGCTCGACCTCGCGCGCCCCGACGACGAGCGTGCGGACGTCGCTCTCCGCGCCCGGCCCGTCCGACGGCCCGCCGTCCCCGGTCACCGCGTCCGCGTCGAGCGTGAAGCCCGACAGCGTCCACCAGCCCAGCGCGCGCACCGCGGCCAGCCCGCGCACCTCGGCGAACGACGCGAACGACGCCGCCGACAGGTCCAGCGGGGTCGCGGCGCCCGCCGCGGCGGACGTCCAGGCCGCCTCCAGGAACTCCCGGGTGGTGGCCACGAGGTCGTGCGCCCGGCGCCGCACGCGCTCCGGGTCGACGACGACCAGCAACGACTCCTGGGGCACCAGCTCCAGCACCGGGACCATCCGGTCGACGAGCACCGGCGCGAGGGACTCCATGCCCTCGACGGCGATGCCCTCGGCCAGCTTGTCGAGCATGTCCAGCGCCCCGGGCAGCTGCTCACGCAGCGACGCCGCCCGCGCACGCACCGCGTCGGTCAGCAGGATCTCCCGGCACGGCGGCGCCCACAGCCCGTGGTCCGCCACCTCGAGGCTGCGCTGGTCGGCGACGGAGAACCAGCGGATCTCCTCGACGTCCTCGCCCCACAGCTCGATGCGCAGGGGGTGGTCCTCGGTGGGCGGGAACACGTCGAGGATGCCGCCGCGGACGGCGAACTCCCCCCGCCGCTCGACCATGTCGACGCGCGTGTACGCCGCGTCGACGAGCCGCTGCGCGAGGTCGTCGAGGTCGACCGTGTCACCGGTGTGCACCTCGACGGGCGCCAGCTCGCCCAGCCCCTCGACGACGGGCTGCAGCATCGCCCGGACCGGCATGACGAGCACCCGCACCGGGCCGGACGGGCCGGGCTCGGGGTCCGGGTGCGCCAGGCGGCGGAAGACGGCGAGCCGACGGGCCACCGTGTCCGAGCGCGGGCTCAGCCGCTCGTGCGGCAGCGTCTCCCAGCTCGGCAGCACGGCGACGTCGTCGTCCGGCAGGTAGCAGCGCAGGGCACCGGCGAGCTCGTCGGCGTCCCGCCCCGTCGCGGTGACGACGACCAGCGGCCGACCGGCGCCCACGGCGTCACGCGCCGTCGGGTGCGCGCCCGCGAGCGCCGCGAGCAGCGGCGGGCGGATGCCCGCGGGACCGACGACGTCGAGCTCGCCCCGGGCGCGCACGGACGCGACCGCCTCCGCGGCGGCGGGGTCGGCGAGGAGGGCGGGCAGGAGGCCGGTGAGGTCCATGACGGTCCTTCGTGCAGGGGTCGTACGACGGCAGGCAGCACTTCAGCCCCGGATCCACGGGGGACCGGGGTACCCCACGAGTCTACGGACGTCGGCACGGCGGGCAGGGCGAGCACCCGTCGCACCGACCACCCGGGCCGCCCGCGGGCTTTCACCCGGGGAGCCTGTGGGCGCGACGGCGACCGGCTGTCAGTCTGGAACGGCCGATGTGCCCGTTTCGTCCCGGATCGAGGTGGCACGCATGCGGTTCGAGGGTGTGCAGGCCCTGCGGTTCGTCGCGGCGCTCCTCGTCCTGGTCACCCACGCGTCGTTCTACGCCTCGGAGCGCCTCGACCCGTCCGTGGGCACCTGGTGGTTCGGCGCCGTCGGCGTGGACGCCTTCTTCGTCATCTCGGGCTTCGTCATGGTCGTGAGCACCCCGGGGCTGTCGCGCGACGGCGACGGCGCCCTGCGGTTCGGCTACCGCCGCGTGATCCGGATCGCACCCATGTGATGCTGTTCTCCCTGCTCTTCACGCTCGGCCTGGCGCGGACGGGGCGCCGCGCCGGCGCCGGGCCGGTGCGTGGCCGGTGGCAGCCGGTGGCACAGCCCCGCGGGACGCCACCGGGCACGCCCGCCGACAGGTGATCCGCTGCAGGTGTCATGGTCCCCCCGGTCCGACACGCGTGCGACTGCCATCGACGCTAACGCGATCGGCGGGCGCTTTGGATCCTTCTGCCCGGTTTCACCCGTCCCGGGGCGGGTGAGACGTCGGGGGACACAGGCAGCAGCCGACCACCGCCCGGCGGGCGGTGGTCGGCCGGGGCACTCGGGTCAGGAGACCCCGGTCGCGCGGGCGCGGGAGGTCGGCGCCTCGAGCTGGGCGAGCGCCGCGCGCAGGATCGTGCTCGACGTGTGGACCGTGTACGGGAAGTACACGACCTCGACGCCCACCTCGGCGAACCGACGCTCCAGCTCGTCACCCTTGGGGGTGCCACGCCAGTCGTCACCCTTGAAGAACACGTCGAACCGCAGCTCGCGCCAGGTGTCGAGCTTGTCGAGGAGCACCTCGTGGTGCACCCGGTCGACGTACGAGATGTGCGCGACGATCTCCGCGCGCTCCGCCAGCGGCACGACGGGACGCCGGCCCTTGGTGATCTCGAGGACCTCGTCGGCGACCACGCCGGCGATGAGGTGGTCGCAGTGCGCCCTCGCGTGCCGCAGCACGTTGAGGTGCCCCACGTGGAAGAGGTCGAACGCCCCGGCCGCGTAGCCGATCCGCATGAGCCGCTCCTTCGTCACACCACGACCGCGGTCGTGGCGGGTCGGGTCCGTACGGTGCCGAGCAGGTCGAGGTACCGCCGGGCGGCGGCCTCCTCGCCGTAGACGTCCTCGCCGTGCCGGCGCGCGGCGGCGGCGAGGCGGTCGCGCAGCGCGCGGTCGGCCCGCAGCTCGAGGACCGCGTCGAGCAGCCGGCCCGGGTCCCCCGGCGGGACGACGAGGGCGGCCCCGGCGGCGCTGAGCGTGCGCCCGGAGATGCCCTCGGCCTCGACCCCCGCGAGCACCGGACGGTGCGCGGCGGTGTAGCTCGTCAGCTTGCTGGGCAGGCACATCTCGCGCACACCCGGGCGCTCGTGCAGCAGCAGCACGTCGGCCGCCGCGAGGACGAGGGGGTAGTGCACGTCGTCGACGGGGTCCACCACACGCACCGCCGCGACCCCACGGGCACGGGCGACCAGGTCGTCACGGCTGTTGCCCGCGCCGACGAGGACGATCTCGACCCCCACGACCCCGCGGTCGGCCGCGACGCGCGCGGCGTCCACGACGTGCTCGAGCCCCTGCTTCATGCCCATGTTGCCGGTGTGGACGACGCGGAACACGGCCGGGTCCCACCCGAGGGCCGCGCACGCCTCGTCGCGGGTCGCCGACGACGGGCGCACGTGCGTGAAGTTGCCGACGTCGAGCACACGCTCCGCCGGGACGCCCGCCTCGGCGAGCGACTCGCGGAACTGCGGCGTGATCACCCCGACGGTCGTGCAGCGTCGCAGCAGGCCGACCTCGCCGGCGCCGATGAGGCCCGCGGCGAGGCCGCCGGCGGCACCGGACTCACGCGCGCCCCGCCCGGTGAGGTCCTGGACGACGGCGGCGACGGGGCGCCCGCGCGCACCGAGCACGGCCGCGGCCAGCCCCGACAGCGACGGCGTCACGGCGACGACCGCGCCCGCACGGCTGCGCCGGACCAGCGGCAGCGCGCGCCGCAGGAACGACGACTCCATGCGCGCCCGACCGGCGAGGTCGACGCGCGCGGGCACGTGGTGGCGCACGCGGTGCAGCCGCACGTCCCCGTCCCGCTCGCGCCAGGAGCTCCCCTCGAGGTACCGCGGGTCGTCCACCCGCCAGGCGGGGTAGTGCGGCACGCCCGTGACGACCTCGACGCGCACGCCGGCGGCCGCCCACGCGCGCGCCATGGCCGTGGTGTACGGCGCGATCCCGGTCGTCTCCGGGGCGTAGTTGATCCCGACGAGGCAGACGTCCGCCGCGGTGTCGGTCCCGGCCGCGGCCCCCGGGTCCGGTGCCACGTCAGTCGCCCGTCAGCCGACGAACCTCGGCCTCGGTCATGATCCGCGCGAGCTCGGGCGTGTGGACCTCGGCGGCCCACCCGAGCTCGGTGGCCGCCTTGGAGGCGTCGCCGATGAGGGCGTCGACCTCGGTGGGGCGCAGGTAGCGCGGGTCGAACTCCACGTGCTCCTGCCAGTCGAGCCCCACGTGCTCGAAGCAGAAGCCGAGGAAGTCGCGCACCGTGTACGGCGCACCGGTGGCGAGCACGTAGTCGGACGGCTCGTCGGCCTGCAGCATCCGCCACATGCCCTCGACGTACTCCTTGGCGTAGCCCCAGTCGCGGACGGCGTCGAGGTTGCCGAGGTAGAGACGGTCCTGCTTGCCGGCGGCGATCCGCGCGGCCGCGACCGAGATCTTGCGGGTCACGAACGTCTCGCCACGGCGCGGCGACTCGTGGTTGAAGAGGATCCCGTTGACGGCGAACATCCCGTACGCCTCACGGTAGTTGCGCGTCATCCAGTACGCGTAGACCTTGGCCGCGCCGTACGGCGAGCGGGGCCAGAACGGCGTCGTCTCGCTCTGCGGCGGGGGCGTCGCCCCGAACATCTCCGAGCTCGACGCCTGGTAGTACCGGGTCTGCAGCCCGGTCGACCGGATCGCCTCGAGCAGGCGCGTGGCGCCCATGCCCGTGGTCTGGCCGGTGAACTCGGGCTCGTCGAAGCTGACGCGCACGTGCGACTGCGCCGCGAGGTTGTAGACCTCGTCCGGGCCGATCCGCTCCAGGAGGGTCGACAGGCGCGACCCGTCCGTGAGGTCCGCGTAGTGCAGGAAGAGGCGGGCGCCGGGGTCGTGCGGGTCCTCGTAGAGGTGGTCGATCCGCTCGGTGTTGAAGGTCGACGCACGGCGCACGAGCCCGTGCACCTCGTAGCCCTTCTCGAGCAGCAGCTCGGCGAGATACGACCCGTCCTGCCCCGTGATCCCCGTGATGAGCGCCTTCTTGGACATCCGTACCCCTCCCGACGAACTAGCAGCGGCGCACACGTTAGCGTTAAATGTCGCGTTTGAGACGGTGCAGCGTGCTTTATCACCCTCTCGGCCCCTTTCACCCGATCCGCCGTTCCCGTGCGGCCCGTCCGTCCGTAGGGTGACGCCATGTCCGACTCGTCCCACGTGCCCCCGCTCGACCCGGCCTCCCGCGTGTACGTCGCGGGCCACCGAGGGCTCGCCGGCTCCGCCGTCTGGCGCGAGCTCGAGCGCCGGGGCTTCACCGACCTCGTCGGGGTGCCGTCCGCCCGCCTGGACCTGCGCGACCGGCCCGCGGTCGACCGGTTCTTCGACGAGGTGCGCCCGGCGGTCGTCATCGACGCCGCGGCCCGCGTCGGGGGGATCCTGGCCAACGCCACACAGCCCGCGGACTTCCTGTCGGACAACGTGCGGATCCAGGTGAACCTGCTGGACGCGGCCGTGCGCACGGGGGTCCAGCGCTTCCTGTTCCTGGGGTCCACCTGCATCTACCCCCGGCTGGCGCCGCAGCCCATCACCGAGGACGCGCTGCTCACGGGACCGCTGGAGGAGACCAACGACGCGTACGCGATCGCGAAGATCACGGGCGTGCTGCACGTGCAGGCGATCCGCCGGCAGTTCGGCCTGCCGTACGTCTCGGCGATGCCGACGAACCTCTACGGCCCGGGCGACAACTTCTCCCCCACCGGCTCGCACGTGCTGCCGGCGCTGCTGCGCCGGTTCCACGAGGCGGTCCGCGACGCCGTCCCCGAGGTGGTGTGCTGGGGCACCGGCGAGCCGCGCCGCGAGTTCCTGCACAGCGACGACTTCGCGTCGGCCGCGGTCTTCCTGCTCGAGCACTACGACGACCCGGCCCCGATCAACGTCGGCGTCGGGGAGGACCTGACGATCCGCGAGCTGGCCGAGACGGTCGCCGACGTGGTCGGGTTCCGCGGGTCCATCGTCTGGGACACCAGCAAGCCGGACGGCACACCGCGCAAGCTGCTGTCGGTCGACCGTCTCACCGGCCTGGGCTGGAAGGCCTCGATCCCCCTGCGCGAGGGCATCGAGCAGACGTACCGGTGGTTCCTCGAGCACGAGGGCGAGGTGCGCTCGTGACCGCGGGCGCCGCGCTGACGCGGCGCAGCCTGGCCGGGTTCACGGGCCGGGGCTACGACCGCGGCCGCCCGGTGGCGGTGCAGATCGCCTGGTTCGCCGTCAGCGGCCTGGTCGTCACGCGGTGGTGGTGCCCCGGCCGGGTGCGGGTCGCGCTGCTGCGGGCCTTCGGCGCGCGGATCGGGACGGGCACGAACATCCGCCACGGGGTCCGCGTCCACTGGCCCTGGAAGCTCACGGTCGGCGACCACAGCTGGATCGGCGAGGGCGCGCACCTGCTGAACCTCGAGCCCGTCGTCATCGGCTCCGACGTGTGCGTCTCGCAGGACGTGCTGCTGTGCACCGGCAGCCACGACCGCCGCTCGCCCACCTTCGAGTTCGACAACGCCCCCGTGGTCGTCGAGGACGGGGCCTGGGTCGCCGTGCGCGCCACCGTGCTGCGGGGCGTGACGATCGGGGCCGACGCCGTCGTCGGGGCGGCCGCCCTGGTCACGCGCGACGTCCCCGCGGGCGCCGTCGTGCTCGCGCCGCAGCCGCTCCCGCACGGCGGGGTGTGAGCCGTGCGCGTCCTCTCGGTGGTCACCCTCTTCACCCCCGACGGCGCCTACGGCGGGCCCACGCGGGTCGCGCTGAACCAGGCGGCCGCGCTGCGGGCGGCCGGTCACGACGTGCGGCTCGCCGGCGGGGCGCTCGGCTACGACCCGCTGCCGGACCGGGTCGACGACGTCGAGGTGGACCTGTTCCCCGTGCGGCGGCTGCTGCCCGGGACCGGCTTCGCGGGTCTGACCAGCCCCGGTCTGCGCCGCTGGGCGCGCAGGCTGCTGCCCGGGGTGGACGTCGTGCACGTCCACCTGGCGCGCGACCTGGTCACGCTGCCCGTGGCCCTCGACGCCCGGCGCGCGGGCGTCCCGTACGTCCTGCAGACGCACGGCATGATCGACCCCAGCGACCACCCGCTGGCCCGTCCGCTGGACGCGCTGGCCACACGCCGTGTCCTGCGGGACGCGGCGGCGGTGACGCACCTGACGACCGACGAGGCGGAGCGCCTCACGGCGGTCGCCGGCCCCGGTCTGCGCCTCGCCGAGCTGGTGAACGGCGTACCGGTGCAGCCGGCGCGGCCGACGCCCGACGGGCGGGAGGTGCTGTACCTGGCGCGCCTGGCCCCCCGCAAGCGACCCGCCCTGTTCGTGTCCGCCGCCCAGCGCCTGGCCGTCGCCCACCCCGACGTCCGCTTCACCCTGGTGGGCCCGGACGAGGGCGAGGGTGACGCCGTACGGGCGCTGCTCGCACGCGACGACGCGGACGGGCGCATCACGTGGGAGGGACCCCTGCCGCTCGACCGGACGGCGGCACGCGTAGCCCGGGCAGCGGTCTCGGTCCTGCCGAGCGTCGACGAGCCCTTCCCCATGTCCGTCATCGAGGCGATGTCGGCAGGGGTGCCCGTGGTCGTCACCGACACCTGCGGGCTCGCCGGCCGCATCCGGCGCGCGGGCGCGGGCGAGGTCGCGGGGCCCGACGAGCAGTCCCTGGTGGACGCCGTCGACCGGCTGCTGCGCGACGCCGGCGCCGCGCACGCCGCCGGCGAGGCCGGCCGCCGGCTGACCCGCGAGGAGCTGTCGATCGACGCCGTGCGGGACCGGCTGGAGTCCGTCTACGCCGACGCCGCAGCACGCGGTGCGGCGCGGGCCCGGACGTAGAGCACGCAGGCCACCGCGACGACGAACGTGCCCGTCGCCTGCAGCAGCGAGCCCCGCAGCAGGATCATCATGTAGATCGGGAAGACCCCGCCGACGACGGCCCACAGCTGCCCGCCACCGAGCAGCGCGGCCGACACCCGGTCGTCGAGCCGGCCGAGCAGGGCGCCCAGCAGCACGAACCCGACGATCAGGGCCACGACCCCGCCGTTGACCAGCAGCTCGGCCCACAGCGGTGCGGACAGGTTCTCGAACGAGTACCCGCGGTACTGCGCCAGCAGCACGCCGGTGTCGATCGGCTTGTCCGGCCACAGGGGCCGGGGCACCCAGAACAGCAGGACGCCCGTGGCCTGGCGCAGCGGCTGGGCCAGGCCGCTGTCCGCGTAGAGCAGCGCGTTGCCGATCTGCCAGAACGCGTCGTAGTCCGGGTTGGCGAGGTACTCCCCGAAGAACCCGTTCCGGCTGGTGTTGACGGCGTCCGAGCGGAACGCGTCGGCGACGGGGAACACGAACAGCAGCCCCACGACGACCGCCGCCATGAGCACCCGGCCCCGTGCCACGGTGGCCGCGGCACCCGCCATCACGGCCAGCGCGAAGACGACGGTCCCGAAGTCGTACCGCGCGGCGCTGATCGGGTTGACGACCGTCAGCAGCACCACCACCGCCAGGGCCAGGAGCGGGGCGTACCGCGTCGAGCGTGCACCCAGGGCCCGGGTCGCCCAGATCCGCAGGTAGACGCCCGCGGCGACGAGCAGCGGGTAGGAGCCGGCGGCGGACACGATCGAGCGCACGGCCACGTCCGGCATCCGCTCGCTGCGGATGTCGTACGCCGTGTAGCGACTCATGAAGAGGGTCGAGAACCCGACGCGGGTCACGAAGTAGGCGGCGGCGAGCACGCCCACGACCGTGAGCACCACGGCCCGGCGCGGGACGACGTCGAGCACCGGGCGGTCGGCGTCCCGACCACCCGGGGCCGCGCCGACGTCGGCCGCGTTCCCGCCGGCGGCCGCGCCGTCGGCCCGCCCGCGCAGCGCCGCACCCCAGGACGACCCGTGGCGTGCCACGGCCCGCCCGATCTCGTAGCAGGCCAGGCCGACCAGGACGACGGCGGCGATCCGCGCGTCGTCGACGGGATCGAGGCCCGGCGTGGTGGTCGACGGCTGGTCGGCGCGCATCTGCGCGGTCGGGGCCAGCCCCATGAAGATGTAGGCGAACAGCCAGAAGACGAAGTCGAAGAGCGCCGGGCGGCCGACGGCGATGCGGTGCGCCAGCCGAAGCCCCGCCCAGACCATCACCGCGAGGGTGAGCCGCCAGGCGCCGCTGCGCAGGTCGTCCGGCACCGCCTGGAGCAGCGCCAGGGGGACGACGCCGGCGAGGACGGCGGCCACCAGGACGAGGACGAGCCAGCGGACGGCCGCGGGACCGAGCCCCGCGAACCCCTCGGCCGCCGCGCGGTCCGTGCCGGCCGGGGCGGTCACGGGCAGGCGGCGACGGCGCCGCCGGGACGGGCAGCGCCGGAGGCTGCGGGGCCGGGCGTGTGCATGCAGCGAGGCTACGGACGGGGCAAGGGGTTGCCCACCCTCGGCACCCCGGCGGACGGGTGAAAAGCGCCGCAAAAGGGGACAGACGGGTGCTGATAGGGTGAAAACTGCCACTGTCGGGCCCGGCAGGCCCGGATGTCGGTTCTCATGAGAACTCCGGAGCGCCGTGCTCCGGACCTGCTCCCCGACCCGGGGCGCGTCGACACAGAAGGAGATGCCGGTGCGCGACTACGTGGCGATGGCACGTGCTCACTGGCTCGGGCTGTCCGCCTTCGCCGTCGTCGGGGTGCTGCTCGCCGCGCTGGCCTCCCTGCTCACGACGCCCCAGTACACGGCGCGCGCCGAGATGGTGGTCGTGGCCGACACCGGCAGCGCGACGGACCTGGTCCAGGGGTCGGAGTACACGCAGAAGCAGGTGCGCACCTTCAGCGCGCTGGCCACCCGCCAGGTCGTCGTGCAGCCGGCCATGGCGGAGCTCGGCCTGACCGGGAGCACCGGGGCCGTCGTGGAGCGGCTGTCCGCCACGAGCGTGCTCGGCACCAACGTCATCTCGGTGACGGCGACCGACCCCTCGCCGCAGGCCGCGGCGGACCTGGCCAACGCGGTGGCCAAGCACCTCACCGCGGCGGTCGGCGACATCGTGCCGTCGCTGCCCAACGGCTCCAAGAGCGTGCGGCTGGAGCCGATCACGACCGCGACGCCCCCCGCGCAGCCCACGTCGCCGCGCGTCGTCCTGTGGATCCTGCTGGGGGCGATCGGCGGTCTCGCGCTGGGCGCGACGCTCATCACGCTGCGCCAGCTCGTCGACACCAAGGTCCGCGACGAGGCGACCGCCCTCGGGCTCGTGGGGGCGCCGCTGCTCGCTGCGGTCACCGCCCACCGGGGGCGCGCCCGGGTCCCGGCGCCCGCGGACTCGCCGCAGGCCGAGGAGTACCGCCAGCTGCGGACCAGCGTCGCGGCGCTCGCGGCGGGCGGACGCCGGCTCGTGGCCGTCACCTCCGCCGTCCCGGGCGAGGGCACCACGGCCACGGCCGTGAACCTCGCGGCGGTGCTCGCGGCGGCGGGCGACCGCGTCTGCCTCGTCGAGGCGAACCTGCGCCGACCCCGGCTCGCGGACCAGCTGGGGCTCGGGCAGCGGGACGGCCTCACCTCCGTGCTGACCGGGCGCGTCCCGCTCGACGACGTGATCGCGGCGCAGGGGCCGGGCCTGCCGGACGTCCTGACGTCGGGGCCGCTCACCGCCCACCCCAGCGAGCTGCTCGCCACCGGGCGGATGCGGGAGCTGCTCGACGAGCTGACGCAGCGCTACGACCACGTCGTGCTCGACTGCCCGCCGGTGCTGCCGGTCACCGACGCGGTCGTCGTGGGGCGGATGTGCCACGGTGTCGTGCTCGTCGTCGGCGCCGGCACCGTCCGTCGCCACGAGGTCAGGGCCGCCGCCACGACCCTGGCCGCCGGGGGTGTGCCGGTCGTCGGCCTCGTCGCCAACCGTGTGCCGCGCACCGCCTGGTCGCGGTACGGCGACGCCCTGCCGGCCCCGGAGACGCCGGTCGCACCGGCTGCGGCACCGGGTGCGGCGACGACCGCCGAGCCCGCCGGCGGTGCGGCCGCCGACGCACCGGGTGGCCAGGGCGAGGCTCCCCGCACCCTGGGCGGCGCGGCACGTGCCGCGGACGTCGCACGCCACGTCGAGCGGACCCCGCAGCCCGCCGACGCGCCGCCGCCGCGTGACGACGCCCCGGCAGCCCCGCCCGCGGCCCCCGCGCCGGGCGAGTCCGGTCGGGCGACCCCGGAGCCCTCGGACGACACCCCGCTCACCGCCGCCGACGCCGGCCCCGACCTCGACACCGCGCGCGAGGGCCGGGTCGGCGACGGGCACACCGTCGACGCACCGCGTCCGGTGGCACAGGTCCCCCACTCCCCCCCGGGGCCGAACGCCCCGCGGGAGGCCGTGCGGCACGACGACTCGAGCTTCGTGAGGGGCTGACGCCATGACCGCGCACGCGCCGACGGACCACCGCCTGGACATCGGTGGGCTGCGCGCGATCGCGGTCCTGCTCGTCCTGCTCGCCCACACCGTCGGCCTGCCGGCCGGCGGCTACCTGGGCGTCGACGTCTTCTTCGTGCTGTCGGGCTTCCTCATCACGGGGATCATGCTGCGCGAGCACGCCCGGACGGGGCGCATCAGCTTCGCCGAGTTCTACCGACGCCGGGCACGACGCATCCTGCCCGCCGCGGTGCTGGTCGTCGCCGCCACCGTCGGGGTCGCGCAGGTGCTCTTCCTGGCCAACCGCGCGCACGACGTGCGCGTCGACGCGCTGTGGTCGACGTTCTTCCTCGCGAACGTGCACTTCAGCGCGCAGGGCACCGACTACTTCGACGCGACGGGGGCCGTGAGCCCGTTCCAGCACTACTGGTCGCTCGGGGTCGAGGAGCAGTTCTACGTGGTCTGGCCCCTGCTCGTCGTCGGGGGCCTCGCCCTCGGACGACGTACGGGGTCCCGCCCCCTCCTGCCGTTGACCGTCATGGCCGCGCTCGTGACGGTGGGGACGTTCGCCTGGGCCGTGCACCGCACGGCGACCGCACCGACCGACGCGTACTTCTCGACCGCGACGAGGGCGTGGGAGCTCGGCGTCGGCACGTTGATCGCGGTGGGCGCCGGCTGGATCGGCAGCCGGCCCGGCCGGTGGTGGCGGCACGCGCTGGCCTGGGGTGGCCTGGCGGCGCTCGGTCTCGGGGCGTTCTGGCTGACGCCCGCGTCACCGGTCCCCGGCCCGGGTGCCGCACTGCCCGTCCTGGGCACCGCCGCCGTCGTCGTCGCGGGCACGGGGGCACGGGCGCCGCGGCTGCTCGGCATCCTGTCGAACCCCGTCGCCCAGTACGTCGGGCTCGTGTCGTTCTCGCTGTACCTGTGGCACTGGCCCGTCGTCGTGTTCCTCAACGCGGTCATGGCACCCGGCCGCACGGCCCAGCTGGTGGCGATCGTGGTCTCCGCGGCGCTGGCGGTGCTGTCGTACCACCTGGTCGAGGACCCGGTACGCCGCTCGACGTGGCTCGAGCCGCGCGTGCGCCGCGCCGCGGCGGGTCCACGGCCGGCGCTCGTCGCCCGACCCGCCGCCGTCGCCTGCGTGGCGAGCCTCACCGTCCTGGCCGGCGTCGCGTCGGGCTACGCCGTCCTGCGCACACCCGCACCCGCCGGGCCGCCGCCGGGGGCGGTCGCCGCGGCGCCCCTCGGAGCCGTGCCCGCGACCGGGGCCGAGCCGGTCGCGGCGGAGCCGACCGGTGCGGCGGCGGAGCTCGCCCAGCAGGTGACCGCGGCTGTCGGCGCCGCGCAGTGGCCCGACCTGTCACCGGCGATCGACAGCCTCGGCGAGGACGACCTGGCCGCCCCCTGGGCGACGGACGAGTGCCTGGACGTGCGGGACGACGACGACGTCGAGCGCTGCCGGTACGGTGCGGCCGACGGCGCGCAGGTGGCCGTGGTGCTGGGCGACTCCGTCGCCACGAGCTACGTGCCCGGCATCGCCGACGCGCTCGGTGCGGCCGGCTTCGCGGTCCAGCCCCTGACGCTGCAGGCGTGCCCGGCGGCGGACGTCGCCGTCGACGACTTCCAGGGCGAGCCCTGGGCGCCCTGCGGACCGCACCGCGAGTGGATGACGGCGAAGCTCGCGGAGCTCCGGCCGGCGCTCGTGGTGGTCGCCGCCGCGGAGGACTCCGTGGCCCGGCTCAGCTCGGGGGCGACCGGCGCCGCCGCGTACGACGAGTGGACCGCCGGGCTCACCCGCACGCTCACGACGCTCGAGGGCCTGGCTCCGGACGTCGTGGTGCTGGCACCCCCGCCCAGCGGTGAGCACCCCGCCACGTGCGCCACGGCGCGCTCCGGGCCCGGGGAGTGCCTGTCGGCGGTCCACGACACGTGGTGGCAGGTGCGCAGGGCCGACCAGGCCGCCGTCGAGGCCGCCGGCGGCGCCGCGGCGGGGATCCGCTACGTCGACAGCCTGCGCTGGTTCTGCACCGACCAGGGGTACTGCCCGGTGTTCGTCGGCAGCACCCCCGTGCGGGTCGACCCGAACCACCTCACCGACGCCTACTCGCACGCCCTGGCCCCAGTCCTGCGCGACGCGCTCCTGCCGCCGGCGGACGGTGCCCCGGCGGACGAGCAGGCCGTGACCGCCGGCGACGCCTGACGCGTCGCCGGATCGCCACCGCGGGCCGCGGCGTGTTGCCCGGGCCGCGGGGCGTTGCCCGGGCCGCAGGGCGATGCACGACCCGCAAGGGCCGATGCCCGACCCGCGACGTGCAGGGCGGCGCTCAGACCGCGCTACGGCCAGGGCCACCGGGCCGGCCGCGGGACCAGGGTCCGCGGGCCGACCACCGGCGAGGTGCTCGGCGCCGGTCAGCCCGCCACGGGGAGCCACAGGCCGCAGCCGGTGGCGGTCACGGCCGCGTCGGTGGCGCCGACGACGAGCGTGGCGACCTCCCCGGCCGTGGTGACGGCGCCCTGCGAGCTCGTGGCACCCGCGCCGTCGCGGACGCTCCACGTGCAGCCGGATCCCGCCGTGACGCTGCGGTACTCGCCCGGGGCGACCGTACCGGGGGTCGCGGCGGCGACCGTCGACTCCCCCTCCCCGATGCCCCCGCGTGCCCGGGCGAGGGGGCCCAGCAGGTCGGGGCACAGCAGCGGCACGGCCGTGTCGGCGAGGGTGAGCGGGCCGTCGAGCGCCGCCCGGAACTCGTCCTCGCTGACCTGCACGAGGTACGACACCCGCTCGCAGGTGTGCTGCCCGGCCTCGACCACCGACTCGGGGAAGACCTCCCCCGTGCTGTTCAGCGACACGTAGAGGTCGACCGCACCGGCGTCCGGGCTCGGCGCCGCCAGCGGCGTCACGGTCGGGGCGGGCCCCAGCGGCGTCGCGTCCTCGGTCGCGCCGGCGACCACCGGGTCGGCGGTCGACCCGGTGCCCGACGAGCAGCCGGCGGCGAGGCCCCCGGCGAGCAGACCGACCAGCAGCGGTGCGAGGAGACGGGGGCGGGCGGACATCAGGACTCCTCGGGACGTGCGGGTGGCGCGGTGGTGCGCCGGCGAGATGGTGGGGCGGCGGCGGGACGCCGGTCCCGCACGGTGCCTGTCACGGCTCCGTCACCCCGGGGTCCGTGCCCGGGTCCGCCGCGGGCGGCGGCCCCGCCGCGGTGCCGGGCGTCGGCTCGGGCTCCGTGACCGGCTCCGTGGGGACGGCGGCCGGGGCCTGCTCCGGGCGCGGCGGGGCCGGTGCCGGGACCGCGGGCACCGCGTGCCGGTCACCGGGGGCGGTGCCGCCCGTGCCCGACGGCGCGGGTGCGCCGCCCTGGCCCACGGCGGTGTCCGCTGCGGCTGCGGCGGCCTCCGGCGCCTCGGCGGGCGCAGCCACCGGGGTGAACGTGAGGGTGAGGACCGGTGCGTACGCGGCGTTCGTCGCCTCACGCGACCAGAACCGCGCGTTGTCCGACCCGCCACCGGCCAGCCGCAGGGTGACCCTGCCACCCAACGACGACGCCAGCACCGCCGGGTCACCGACCACCTCGTAGGCCGTGTTGCGCAACGGCACCTGCGGCAACGAACCCAGCACCACCCCGGCACCCGTCGGCCGGTTCGCCCAGGTCACACCCGACTCGGTCCACGACCCCCCGACCACCGAGGCCGTCACCTCACCCTCCGACGCCGCCGCCGGATCGGTCGAGGTCCGCACCCCCAGCACCGCCGACGTCAGCCCCGCACCCGCCGGCGCGGCCGGCAGGTCGAACGACAGGAACGACTCCTGCGCCGAGGCCTCCGAGCGCACCGCCAGCTGCGTGTTCGACCCGTAGTTCGTCGAGGCCGCCGAGGCCAGCACCATCGCATCACCCGAGGCCTGCACCACCACCGTCACCGGCTCGCCGGCCGGCTCGGGCACCGTCACCGACACCACCTGCGACGGCTCGGACACGTTGCCCGCCGCGTCGAACGCCACGACCTTGTAGAAGTACTCACCCGGCGGGCGACCCTGGTCCACCACCGACAGACCCGTCACCTCACCGACCAGCACACCCTCACCGACCACGAAGTCCGCCGACACACCCCGGAACACCCGGTACCCGGCCACCCCACGATCGTCCGACGCCGCCGACCACACCACCGACACCGCACCAGCACCGTCCACCGACCCCGACACCCCACCCGGAGCACCAGGAGCCGACACGTCCGGCCCGAGCAGCGTCACCTCGGCGGCCGCGCCCGGCTCGCTCGCGTTGCCTGCCGCGTCGTACGCGACGACGCGGTAGTGGTAGGTCCCGACGTCGAGGCCCGTGTCGGTGTGCGACGTGCCCGTCACCTCGGCGACCTGCGTCGTGCCCGCGGGCGGGAAGTCCGGCGACGTCGAGCGCTGCAGGACGTAGCGGGTGACGGCGCGGTCGTCCTGCGCCGCCTCCCACGTGAGCCCCACGGCATCCTCGCCGGTCACCGTCGCGGTCAGACCGGCCGGCGCGTCGGGCGCCGTGGTGTCCGGCCCCGCGACGGTGATCTCGACCGTGGCGCCCGGCCCGCTCACGTTGCCCGCGGCGTCGTGGGCCAGCACCTGGTAGTAGTACGTGCCGGCCGCCAGCCCGGCGTCCGTCACCGACGTACCGGTGACGTCCTCGAGCTCGGTCGTCGACCCGGCCGGGAAGTCCGGCGAGGCGGACCGGCGCACCGTGTACCCGGTGACGGCGACGTCGTCCGTCGCCGCCTCCCAGACCAGCGCGACGGCGTCGTCCCCGACGGCCGTGGCCGTCAGCCCGGCCGGCGCGCTGGGCGCGGTCGTGTCGGGCAGCGGGAGCTGCGCACCGAGCGCGTGGTGCAGGGCCACGTCCTGGCCGGTCAGCACGGTCCCGTAGACGGCGACCTCGTCGATCGACCCCGTGAACCAGGGGCTCGTGGTGCCACCCCAGGAGGTGTCACCGCCGACCCGCCAGTACCCGGTGTAGGACTGCGCCCCCGTGGCGGCGTTGGTGCCGACCAGCTGACCGTCGACGTACAGGCTCATGCCGGTCAGCGGCGAGTGCGTCGCGACCACGTGGTGCCACGCACCGTCGGTGTACGCCGCCGGGCTGACGACCGTGTTCTCGGTGCCGGTCCAGACCCCGAACACGAGCCGGCCGTCGTCGCGCTGGTACACGTGCCGGTCGTAGTTGCCGGACAGCCCGGACCGCTCGTTGCCGAAGCCGATGAGCTTGCCACCCACGGCCGACGACGACTGGAACCACAGCTCGAGCGAGTAGCCGCGCGGGTCGGTGAACGACACGTCGGAGGCGATCGTGCCGCCGTCCGCTGCACCGGTGCCCACGGGCGTGAAGGTCGCGGCCGTGCCCGGCTCCACGACGCCCGGCGCGCCCAGGGCGACCCGGCCCGTCACGGTGCCGGTGACGCCGTAGCGGCCGGAGTCCGCGACGGTCCCGGTGGCCGACGGCTCGTCCAGGCGCCAGTACAGGTCGGGGTCCAGCCCGTGGACCGCGGCACCGTAGGCGTCGACCGGAGCGGGCGGGACGGCGGGCTCGCGCCCGGTGGCACGGTAGTGCGACTCGACCTGGGCGCCCGTCAGCGCCGTGGGGTACACGGCCGTCTCGTCGATCTGCCCCGCGAAGAAGTTGCTCGTGGGCCGCGACGGCCACCCGTTCAGCTGGTCGCCGCCGATCCGCCAGGAGCCCTCGTAGGCCTGCGCCACCGAGTTCGCGTTGCGGGCGACCCGCTTGCCGTCGACGTACAGCGCCATCCCGGTCGGACCCTGCGTCGCGACCACGTGGTGCCACTCACCGTCGTTGAACGACTGGGCGGACGTCACCGCGACGGCGCTGCCCGTGTACGTGCCGAACACGAGCCGGCCGTCGTTGGTCATGTAGACGTGCCGGTCGTAGCTGCCGGACAGGCGCGTGGCGCTGGTCCCGGTGTTCGGCTTGCCGTTGCCGAAGCCGATGATCTTGCCGCCCCGCGTCGTGGTGGTACGGATCCAGGTCTCGACCGAGTACACCGACGGACCGGGCACGGTGCGCTCGTCGTACGCGTAGCCCGTCGCACCGTCGAACGTGGCCGACCAGCCGGCGGCCCCGGTCGCGGCGTCGTCGCCGCCCCGGTGCGTCACGCCCTCCATGTAGTTGACCTGCGAGGCGCCCGACGCGGAGTCGACCCCGTACCGGCTCGACGCGAGCTCGCCGCGCCAGTAGAGCTCCGCGCCGTCGTCGATGACCGCGGAGGCATAGGCCTGCGTCGTGGTCGCCGCACGGGCGTTCACACCGCCCGACTGGGGGCTGGTGTTGGTGCCGTCGCTCGCGGTGACGCGGTAGGTGTACTGGACGCCGGGCGTCGCCGTCGTGTCGACGAACGAGACCTGGGGACGGACCCACCAGCGCGAGTCGCCCGTGACCGTCGCGATGGGCTCGCTCGACGACCCGCGGAAGACGCGGTACGTCAGCGCCCCGTCGTCGTCGTCGTACGACGCCCGCCACGCCAGCCGGATCTCACCGGTGCGCAGGGACTCCGCGCGCACCACCGGGGTCGTCGGCGCACCGGTGTCCGGGCCGTCGGCGAACCGCGTGAGCGACTGCTGGGTGTTGCCGTTGACGCGCGTGAACTCGCCACCCACCCACAGGTAGCGCCGGGCACCGGCCTCGGCGACGGTCAGCGCACGCGGGCCGATGCCCTCGCCGATGCCGTCGTTGAGCCGCGGGCGCCACGCGAGCATCTCGTTGCTCGCGTCGGCCCGGTTGGCCGTGAGGTACACGCGGACACCGTCGGTGAACTCGCCCCGGTTGTTCGACGCGCAGTCGTGGTGGTGGTGCGCCTCGTAGACGATCGAGCGGTCGACGAGGATCGCCTGCGTCGCCCCGAGGCACCGGTCCCGCCAGCGCTGCGCGAACGACCCGTAGTCGACGGCGAACGACCCGTCGAAGACGCCGCCGCCGGTCCCCTCCGCACCCGCGTAGTACCCCGTGTCGTCCGCCGTGACCGCGTGGATGACGGACGTGTCGGGGATGAAGCCGCGCGGGAAGTTCCGGACGTTCGCCCCCGTGGTGGCGTCGACCACCGCGAACCCGTGGCTGTCCTGGCCGTTGACGGTGAAGAAGTCGCCGCCGACGGCGACCGTGCTGCCGTCCTTGCCGGCCGCGACCGCGAAGCCGCGCAGCTCGGCGTCCGCGACCCACGGGAGCAGCGCGCCGTCGGTCGGGGAGACCGCGGCGAACGAGCCGCGCGGCTGCCCGGCCACGCTCGTGAAGTCGCCCCCCAGGTAGACGGCGTCCTGCGTCACCGACACGGCGCGCACGACCGAGGAGATGCCGGTGGGCCGGAACGCCGCGCGCACGGTGCAGGTGGGGACGTCGAGCGCCGCGAGGCGGGCCACGTTGGTGCCGCCCACGTTGGAGAAGTTGCCGCCGATGTACAGGGTGCGGCCGTCCGGCGCGAGCGTCAGCGCGCGGATCGTCGCCGTCCCGCCCGACAGCGTGACGGACGGGCGGCAGGACCGCGGCGCACCCGTCGTCGCGTCGAAGCTGGCGAGCGCGGAGACCGTGATCGGGGACCCGCTGCCGCCGACCGGCGGGTCGAGCCGGCTGAAGGTGCCGCCGGCGAAGACGGTGTCACCGACGGCCGCCACGGCCCAGACGGTGCCGTTCGTCTGCCAGGTCGGCAGGTCGTCGGCCGTGAACCCCAGCCCGTCCGACAGCGCGTGCGCTGCCGGGCCGGACACCACTGCTGCCCCGACGAGCGCGATGGCCGCTGCCACCGAAGCCCCGCGAGCGACGATCCTCTTCATTGCCGACCTCTCCCGGACTTCAGTCCCACGACGTGGGGGAAGAGTAGGCCTACCAAACGGTGTCAAGGGAGACATCTCGGGCATCTTCACCCCCGGTCGCACGGGCTCCCGTCGCCCGCAGGGGCCGCACGGGTGAATCACGGGAGGGGATTTGCCCCGATTGGCCGGTTGTCGCCACAGTTGGCACATGCAGAGGTGGCGCAGGACGGTCGGCGAGCTCGCCGCGGCCCAGAAGGCGGCCCGGGGGGTCTCGCTGTGGTCCCGGTACGTGAACCGCCCGCTGGGGCGCCGGCTCGCAGCGGCGGCGATCGTCCTGGGGCTGTCGGCCAACGCCGTGACGGTGCTCAGCGCGCTGGTCACGGCCGCGGGGCTCGCACTGGTGGCGCTGGTGCCGCCCACCCTGTGGTCCGGCCTGCTCGCGGCGGCCCTGCTGGTACTGGGCTTCGCCCTCGACTCGGCCGACGGCCAGGTCGCGCGGTACACGGGCACCGGGTCGGCCGCCGGCGAGTGGTTCGACCACGTCGTCGACGCCGGCAAGATGGTCGCCGTCCACGCGTGCGTGCTCGTCGGCTGGTACCGGTTCGGGGACCTGCCGGGTGAGGCGTGGCTGCTGCTGCCGCTGGCGTACCAGCTGGTCGCGGTGGTCGTCTTCGCGGGCGGCACGCTCGCCCCCCTGCTGCGCCCCTCCCCCGCACCGCCCGCCGCCGCCTCGACCGCGCGGGCCGTGGCGCTGCTGCCCGCGGACTTCGGCGTGCTCGCCCTGACGTTCGCCACCTGGGGTGCACCGGTCGTGTTCCGGTCGCTCTACGCGCTGCTCGCGGTGGCGACCACCGTCATCGGCACCGCGCTCGTCGTGCGCTGGTTCACCGGGCTCCGGGCCCCGCAGGCCGTGCTGTCGTGACGGCCGCCGGGGGGACGGGCCGCACGGGCGGGACCCTGGGCCGCGGCGTGCGCCAGACCGCGGGCTTCGCCCTCGGCATGGTCGTGCTCGCCGTGGCGTCCCTGCTCCTGGTGCCGGCTCTGATCGCCGCGGGCGGACCCCGCGCGTGGGGCGCCGTGGCCGTGGGCCAGTCGGTCGGCACCGTCGCCGCCGTGCTGATCGGGCTGGGGTGGGGGGTGTCGGGCCCCGCCGTCGTGGCCCGGGCCGGGACGGCCGTGCGCCGGCGGGAGTTCCTCGACGCGGTGCTCGCGCGCGGCGTCGTCGCGGTGCCCGTCGTCGCGGTGGCAGCAGGGCTGGCGGCGGTCCTCGCCCCCGGCCACCGCCCGCTCGCCGCCCTCGCAGCGGTCGCGCTGTCGCTGGTCGGGCTGTCCGCCAACTGGTACTTCGTCGGGACCGCCGCACCGTGGGCGCTGCTGCTGACCGAGACCGTGCCGCGCGCGGCGGGATCGCTGGTCGGCGTGACCCTGCTGCACGGCGGGGCGGCACCCGCCGTCGGCATCGGCGCGCAGGCCGGCGGGATCCTCGTCGGCGTCCTCGCCTCGACGCTCTACGTCACCACCCGCACGCGCGCCGCCGGGCCGACGCCCCCGCGGCGCACGGTCCGCCGGGTGATCGCCGGTCAGCGGCACGGCGTCGCCACCACCGTCCTCAGCGCGGCGTACGGCGCGGCCCCGGTGCTGCTGGTCAGCCTCCTCAGCCCGGCGGCACTGCCCGTCTACGCGCTCGTCGACAAGCTGCAGCGCCAGGTCTACGTCGCCGCGACACCCGTGGTGGTCGTCCTGCAGGGCTGGGTCGCCCGCGCGTCCGGCCGCACGATGCGCGCCCGGATCCGGCGCTCCCACGTGCTCGTGCTGGCGGCCACGACGACCGGCGGCGCGCTGGTGACCGTGCTGCACGAGCCCGTCTTCGACTGGTTCGGCGCGGGCGAGGTCGAGGTCCCCGTCGCAGTGGTGGCACTCGCGGCGCTGTGGCTCCTGCTCAACCTGCAGGAGTCCGTCGCCGCACGGGTGGCCCTCGTCCCGCTGGGGCGCATCGACCTCGTCGCGCGGGTCACCGCGATCGGCACGGCGGTCGGGCTCACGGCCGTCGCGGTCCTCACCGTCTTCTGGGGTGCGGTCGGTGCGCTCGTCGGCATCTGCCTGGGGCTCGTCCTGCGCCTCACCCTCTGCCTGTACGGCGCCCGCGCGGGCGCCGCCCCCTCGGCCCGGCCCGTGCCGGACGCCGTCCACCAGGAGGTCACCACATGAGCCGGCTCCTGCACCTCGCCCGGGCGGTCGTGTGGCTGGCGCCCGCCGGCCGCGCCAAGAACGGCCTGCTGCGCACGTTGGGCCACCGGGTCCACCCGGACGCGGTCGCCCGCGCGAGCCTGGTGTGGAGGGTGGACGCGCTGACGCTCGGCGCCGGCGCCCGCCTGGGACGCCACAACCTGCTGCGCGACCTCCGCGAGGTCGTCGTCGAGGAGGGCGCGTCCATCGGCCGGATGAACGTCATCACGGCGCACCCGGCGTTCGCACGCAACCCGGGCAGCGGGCGCCTGCACGTCGCGCCCCACGGCAAGATCACCAGCCGCCACAGCATCGACTGCTCCGCCGCGGTGACCGTCGGGGCGTACTCCTCGATCGCCGGGCGGTCCTCGACGCTCATGACCCACTCCGTCGACCTCGCGATCGACGCGCAGCGCGCCCTGCCGATCACGATCGGTGAGCGGTCGTTCGTCGGCACGCACGCGGTCGTGCTCGGCGGCGCGTCCCTGCCCGCACGCTCCGTGCTCGGCGCGGGCGGCCTGCTGCTGCCGGGCCTGCCGGACGACAAGCCGGGAGGCCTCTTCGCCGGCGTCCCGGCCCGGCGTCGCGCCGACGTCACCGGCCGCTGGTTCGAGCGCACCGGCACCCACACCCGGCACATCGTCCGGGTGGACGAGCAGGGCCACGAGACGGTCGAGGACTTCTGACGCGGCGGTCCGGACCGGACCGCCGCGTCGGCCGAGCGTCAGCCGCGGCTCGAGGCCGCCACGTACTGCAGGTCCTGCACGAGCGGTGACGAGACCACCGCGAACGGCGACGTCACCCGCGCGATGGTCGCCCCGCTGCGCGTCGCGGAGGCCGACACGGTGCCGAGCGCGAGCGGGAAACTCCGGGCGTCGACGCCGGCGGGTGCGGTGTACGTGTGCGTCGCGCCGCCGATCCGCACGGTCACGGCCGCCGGCGCCGTGAGGAACGTCTGGACCTCGACGGTGTCGCGCGGCTTGGTCGACGTGGTGCCGCCGGACATGAGCTCCATGAGGTCGTGGCTCAGCTGCGGCTTCGCGTCGACGGGCTGCATGCGGTGGGTGAGGTACACCGCGTCTCCCGTGACGGCCGGAGCGCGACCCTGCTTGAACTGCGTGCCGTAGTACCCGCTCACGTCGAGGAAGACGTTCCCGTGGTGCACCGAGGGCGCGAACACCGTGTTCTCGCTGTAGTCGTTCCACGCGACGAGCTGCACCATGTCCGCGCCGTCCTCGATGGCCCGCTGCCAGCTGGCACGCAGCGTCTCGAGGTTCGCCGCCTCCTGGAACACCCCCTGCATGGGCCGCGAGTCCTGCACGGAGACCGGAGCGAGCCACTGGTCGCCCAGCTCGTGGGCCTGCGCGGCGAAGTTGCGCCCGGCCAGGATGTTGCCGGGGTTGCGGGTGCCCCAGACGCCCTGCGCGTAGGTGATCGGCGCGAACGCCTCCATGTTGTCCACGGCGTTGAGGAACGTCGGCATGAACGCCGCGTCGACCCCGTGGTCGGTGCGCAGCTTCGTCAGCACCTGACGCCACCAGTCGACCGACTTCGCCTCCGCCTTGAACGCGGAGATCACGGGACGGCCGTCGGGCAGGCGGTAGGCCGACGGCTTGGCGACGTACTCGGCGAACTTGGCGGTGATGAGGTCGATGTCGGACTTGCCGGCGGACGTCGTCATGTCCAGCTGCGGGATGACCACGAACCCGCGACCGTCGGCCTGGGCGGCGTCGGCCATGCGCACGGCCCGCTCCCAGTGGAAGTTCTCCAGGTTGAGCAGGTCGACGATGAACCCGTCGATGCCGGCGTCGACCGCCTGGTCGATCTCGGTGCGGGCGTCCGTCGTCTTCCAGTCACCGGACAGCGGGGAGCGCTCGACGGGTCGGTCGCGCAGCAGGCCGCCGTACTCCCGGTGCGCGCCGCCCTCGCCGTCGGGCGCCAGGTAGTTGCGGGCGTAGTAGTCCTGCGACGGGGCGGCGTTGTCCAGCGAGATCGGGTACGGCGTGAAGTAGTGGGCGAACACCTTGGCCTGCCCGGTGCCGGCGACCTGGTACGGCAGCCGGGTGCTCTGCGGCGGGTTCGGGGCGGCCGTGGGCGAGGGCGCCGCGGACGCCGTCGGCGTCGGGCGCACCGTCGCGGTGGCGGTGGGGCGCGGCGTGCTGCTGGGCCGCGGCGTCGCGCTCGCCGACGGGCGGGGCGTCGCGGTGGTGCGCGTCGGTGTCGGCGTGGGGGCGGCCGTCGAGCCGCCGGTCGTCCACGTGAGGACGAGCCGGGGCCCCTTGCTCCCCAGCTTGTCGAGCCGGACGCCCGACGCGCGCACGTCGTACAGCACCTCGAAGGACGTCGCACCGCCGGCGACGACGCCGGAGGGGTCCAGGCGTGCCGACATGGTCGCCCCGGGGACGGCCGTCACGGGCGCGTTGAGCGCCGCGCCGCGGGCCGTGGGCCGGTTGGCGGACGTCACGGCCGAGGCCCGCCAGCCGGCCGGCACGCTGCGCACGGCGAGGCCCGGGGTCCGGGTGGCGCTCGTGCGGACCGACAGGCGCAGCTCCGCGTTCGTCACGGTGGCGCCGGCCGGCACCACGGACGTGTCGAAGGTGAGGTACGTCCGGTAGACCGACGACGTCGAGACGAGGACGTCGTACTGCGCGTAGTTGGTGCGTGGCGCCGCCGACGACGTGAACGTCGCCTGGGTCGGCGTCAGGGTGACGGACCCCGAGTCGGCGGCGGACGCGTCGTCCGCCCGCGAGAACGAGACCAGGACCACCATCGCCGCGAGCAGCATGGCCGCCCAGCGTCGGAGCGGGGAGCCGGCGACGGGGGCGGCGTGCCGCCCTGCCCGTGAAGTCGTTTCACCCATACGACGACATGATGGTGCAATTCACCCGGTCGCTCCCCCTCGCGGGTGAAGTGTGACGTACGTCACTGTCTGCGGTCGGGCGCTTTCCCGTCGCTGACCGGCACCGATCCACGGGAGGTCGCCGGGGGCCCGCAGTCCGGCATCTGGACAGACGACCGCACCGGCACCCGCGTCGCCGGGTACCGGTGCGAATGCGCCTCCGTCAGTACGCGCCGGAGCTGCGCAGGACCGCGCGGGCCGTCTTCCACAGGATCATGAGGTCCATGGCGACCGACCAGTTGTCGACGTAGCGCAGGTCCAGGCGCACGGACTCGTCCCAGTCCAGGTCGGACCTCCCGCTCACCTGCCACAGCCCGGTCAGTCCGGGCTTGACGTGCAGCCGGCGGTGAACCTGGTCCTGGTACGCCTGCACCTCGTGCTCGAGCGGCGGGCGCGGGCCCACGAGCGACATGTCGCCGCGCACGACGTTCCACAGCTGGGGCAGCTCGTCCAGCGAGTACCGGCGCAGCCAGCGGCCCACCGGTGTGACCCGCGGGTCCTGCCGCATCTTGAAGAGCACGCCCGCGCCCTCGTTGCGCGCGCGCAGCCCTTCGAGGCGGGCGTCGGCGTCGACGTACATCGTCCGCAGCTTCCACATGGTGAAGCGCCGCCCGTCGACACCCACGCGCGTCTGGTGGAAGAACGCCCGCCCGGGGGACGTGGCCCGCACGACCGCCGCCGCCGCCAGCACGACCGGCAGCGCGACCACACCCGCGACCAGCGCCAGCGTGACGTCGAGCACGGCCTTGGCGACGGTCCGCCGCCGGGGCGCGCCGACCTCCACCTCGAGCAGGGACAGCCCGGCGGTCGGGCGCACCGCGAGGCGCGGGCCGGCGACCTCGACGAGGTCCGGCACCACGACGAGATGGGCCCCGGCACGGCCGAGCGCCCAGCTCAGCCGTCGCAGCGCCTCACCCCGCAGGTGACCCGCACCGACCACCACGACGTCCGCGGCGTGGTCCACCACCACCTGGACGACATCGGCGGTGGCGCCGAGCACGGGGACGTCCGTGGCCGGCACGGAGTCGAGGTCGGACACGCAGACCCCGATCACCTCGTACCCGTGGTGCGGGGCGGCGTGCAGGTCCGCGGCGACGCGCTGCGCCGTCGCGACGTCCCCGATGACGACCGTGCGCATCATGGCCTGGCCCGCGAACCGCCACCGGTGCACCCGCCGTCGGCCCGCGTGCCGGACGACCGCGACGACGCCGACGGTCAGCGGGACACCCAGCAGCACGGTCTGGCGCGGCACGGGCAGGTCCAGCAGCCACGACAGCGCCACGAGGGTGGCCGCGACACCGGCGCCGGCACGCAGGACGGCCTGGAACTCGGTGGGTCCGTCCCCGACGCGGTCCCGGTCGTACCCGCGGAACGCTCCCACGAGGGCGACGAACAGCAGCGCCCCGAGCAGGCTGGCGAGCACGGCACGCGGTCCGTCGGTCGACCGCGCCAGCAGGGCGTAGGTCACCCCCGCGGCGACGATCGCGTCGAGCGCGCACATGAACCGCACGTAGTGGGCACCCACCGCACGCCAGCTCTCGGCCAGCAGTCCGCCGTCGGAGTTGACCGGCGTCACGCGCCGCTCGAACGGCTGCGCGGAGGCCCAGGACCGGCGGGGCTCACGAGCCGTCCCGCGTCGCTCACGTTCGTCGGTGGTCCGCCACGCGTGCTCGTCAGCCGTCAGTGTCATGGCGTCCCCCGGGCTCAGCGCGTGCCTGCAGTACCCAGGAGGCTATATGCCCTGTTCGGGCTGTTGCGGGTGATCCGTCCGATTTCACCCGTTTCACACGCAGTTGTCACCCACCGCAGAACGGCGGGTCGGTGAACATCCGGTGAACGCCCGGACGCCCGGTCGCGACCTCAGGAACGGGTGTGGAACCGCAGCTGGGCGGCCTCCAGCCCGTCGAGGACGACGGCCTCCACGGCGTCCGCGGCACGGTCGACCAGCCACGGCAAGTCCTTCTTCTCCGCGCCGGTGAAGTCCTTGAGCACGAAGTCCGCGGGATCCTGCCGGCCCGGGGGGCGCCCCACGCCGACCCGGACACGCACGTAGTCCTTGGACCCCAGGGCCTTGCTGGTGTCGCGGAGCCCGTTGTGGCCGCCCTCACCCCCGCCGCGCTTGAGCCGCACGTCCGCGAAGGGGATGTCGAGCTCGTCGTGCACCATGACCACCCGCTCGACCGGGACGTCGTGGTACCGCGCGAGCGCCGCCACCGGCCCGCCGGACACGTTCATGTACGTCGTGGGCTTGGCCAGGACCACCCGGGGGCCCGGGGCCCCACCGGGCAGCGTGCCCAGACGCACGTCCGCCGTCACGGCCTGCGGCCGACGACCGAGCAGACCCGCGCTACGGGACCCGAACGACGCACCCGTGCGCCGTGCGAGCTCGTCCAGCACCATCTGGCCGACGTTGTGCCGGTTGCCGGCGTACTGCGGGCCGGGGTTGCCGAGGCCGACGACGAGCCAGGGTCCGTCGCTCACGGGGAGGTCTCCTCCGGGGTCGGGGGTGCGGGGGCACGGCGACGCCCGGCACCGTGGACGGTACCGGGCGTCGCGGGGAGCGGGGTCGCTCAGCCCTCGGAGGCCGAGGCGGCCGACTGCTGCGCGGCGAGGTCGGCGGCGGCCGCGTCGGCGGCGACGTCGGCGGCGGACGCCTGCGGGGTGCTGATGGTGACGACCGTGATCTCCGGGTCGGTGACGAGCGTGGCGCCCTCGGGCAGGACGACGTCGCCGGCGGTGATCGTGGCGCCGTCGGCGAGGCCCTCGATGGAGACCTCGACGCCCTGCGGCAGGTGCGTGGCCTCGGCCTCGAGCGACAGGTTCTGCGTCTCGACGACGTGGATGGTGCCGGGGGCCGACTCGCCCACCACGTGGACCGGGACGTCGACGGCGACCTTCTCGCCCTTCTTCACGATGAGCAGGTCGACGTGCTCGATGACCTGGCGCACGACGTCACGCTGGACGTCCTTGACGATCGCGAGCGTCGTCGTGCCGTCGAGCTCGATCGAGTACAGGGCGTTCGAGTGCTTCAGCGCGAGCATCGTCTCGTGGCCCGGCAGGGCGACGTGCAGGGGCTGCGTGCCGTGGCCGTAGAGCACCGCGGGGACCTGGTGCGCGCGGCGCAGACGGCGCGCGGCGCCCTTGCCGAACTCGGTGCGGGCGGTGGCGGCGAGCTTGATCTCGGACACGTGTGCTCCTCAGCGTGGGGTGGCGCCGCGGTGGTGCGCGGGCGCGGGTCTTCGTGGTTCGGCCCCGTGGGAGGTGCCCCTCGGGTGGTTCGGGCGCGGGGCCCGGTGGCCTCGACGCGGGACGCAGGACGGGCACGCGGAGGCGACCACCCAGTCGATCACGGAGCCGGATGGGCCCGCGGGGATGGTGCTTCCCGCTCGACCGTCCGTCGTCCCTCGCCGAGGCAACCTGACGATCCTACCGGACGACCGTGTGCCGGACGACCGTGTGCCGGACGACCGTGTGCCGGACGACCGGGAGGTGGCGGACGTCTCAGGCGTTGCCGTCGAACAGCGAGGTCACGGAGCCGTCGTCGAACACCTCACGGATCGCACGGGCGAGCAGCGGGGCGATCGACAGCACGGTGAGCTGCGGGAACCGACGCTCCTCGGCCACGGGCAGCGTGTCCGTGATGATGACCTCACGGGCACCGCACTGCTGCAGCCGCTCGACCGCCGGGTCGGACAGCACGCCGTGCGTCGCCGCGACGATGACGTCCTTGGCGCCGGCCTCGAGGACGACCCGCACGGCCCCGGCGATGGTGCCGGCGGTGTCGATGAGGTCGTCGACGATCACGCAGCTCTTGCCCTCGACGTCACCGACGACACGGTTGGCGACGGCCTTGTTGGGGCTGCGGATGTCGCGCGTCTTGTGGACGAACGCGAGCGGTCCCCCGCCGAGCTTGGCGGCCCACTGCTCCGCGACGCGGATGCGCCCGGCGTCGGGCGAGACCACCGTGACGTTCGAGGTGTCGACGCGCGTGCGCACGTACTCGACGAGGATCGGCTGGGCCCACAGGTGGTCGACCGGCCCGTCGAAGAAGCCCTGCGTCTGCGCCGCGTGCAGGTCGACGCTCATGATGCGGTCGGCCCCGGCCGTGCGGAACAGGTCGGCCATGAGGCGGGCCGAGATCGGCTCGCGACCGCGGTGCTTCTTGTCCTGGCGGGCGTACGGGTAGAACGGCGCGATGACCGTGATCGTCTTGGCCGACGCGCGCTTCATCGCGTCGATCATGAGCAGCTGCTCCATGACCCACTGGTTGATGGGCGAGCAGTGCGACTGCAGGATGAACGCGTCCGCGCCGCGCACGGACTCCCCGAACCGCACGTAGATCTCGCCGTTGGCGAAGTCGTACGCGGTGGTCGGCAGGAGCTCGATCCCCAGTGCGTCCGCCACGTCCTGCGCGAGCTCGGGGTGCGCCCGGCCGGAGGCCAGGACCAGTCGCTTCTCCCCGTCGTGGCTGATGATGCCGGTCATCGCTGCTGCCCGTCCTCGGTCGTGGTGCCGTCCGCGGGGGTGTCCGCGGGGTCGTCGAGCTGCGCCGGCTGGCCGGGCAGGTGCGGGGGCGGCGTCACGGGGACCGACGCGGTCGCCGCGCGCTCGAGCTCTGCGCGCGCCTGCGGCGAGAGCCCGGCGACGTCGCGCGTGCCCCGGGCCCGCGCGGCCGCCTCGGCCGCGGGCGTGCCGGCGCGCGAGCGCGCCACCCAGCCCTCGATGTTGCGCTGCGAGCCGGCGCTGACCGCCAGCGCGCCGGGCGGCACGTCGCGGCGCACCACGGTGCCCGCGCCGGTGTACGCCCCGTCGCCGACGACGACGGGCGCGACGAACATGTTGTCCGAGCCCGTGCGCGCGAAGGAGCCGATGACCGTCCGGTGCTTGTTGACGCCGTCGTAGTTGACGGTGACGGACGCGGCGCCGATGTTCGAGTGCTCGCCGATCGTCGCGTCGCCCACGTAGGACAGGTGCGGGATCTTGGAGCCGGTACCGATCTGCGCGTTCTTCGTCTCGACGAACGTGCCGATCTTGCCCTCCGCGCCCAGCTCGGTGCCCGGGCGCAGGTAGGCGAACGGGCCGACGGTCGCGCCCTCGCCGATCACGGACAGGGACCCGTGCGTGCGCACGACCGTCGCGCGAGGTCCGACCTCGCAGTCGGTCAGCGTGGTGTCGGGGCCGACGGTGGCGCCCTCGCCGACCGTCGTCGCACCGTGCAGCTGGGTGCCCGGCAGCAGCGTGACGTCGCGCGCGAGGTCGACGTCGACGTCGACCCACGTCGTCGTCGGGTCGACGACCGTCACGCCCTCACGCATCCAGTCCTCGAGGATGCGGCGGTTCAGCTCGGCCCGCAGGGCCGCGAGCTGCACGCGGTCGTTGACGCCCTCGACGCTCAGCGGGTCGTCGGTGCGCAGCGCCCGCACGTGGCCGCCGTCGGCCCGCGCGATCGCGAGCACGTCCGTCAGGTACACCTCGCCCTGCGCGTTGTCCCGCCCCAGCCGCGCGAGCGCGGCGCGCAGCACCGCGGCGTCGAACACGTAGACGGACGTGTTGATCTCGGTGATCGCGCGCTGGGTGTCGTCGGCGTCCTTCTCCTCGACGATCCCCAGCACATCGCCCGTGCCCGGCTCGCGCAGGATCCGGCCGTAGCCGGTCGGGTCCGGGACCTCGGTGGTGAGCACGGTCACCGCGTTGTCGTCGGCGGCGTGCGCGGCGAGCAGCTCGCGCAGCGTGCCGGCGTCCAGCAGCGGCACGTCCCCGGCGATCACGACGACGGCTCCGGTGACGACGGCGTCGGCGGCGGCACCACCGACGTCGTGACCCGTCGCGGCGGCGTCGGCGGCGGCGGCCTGCGCGGCGGCGTCCAGCGCGGTCATGGCGACCTGGACGGCCCGGCCGGTGCCGGGGATGTCGTCCTGGTCGACGAGCAGCGCGTCCGGGTCCACGCCGAGGACGTGCGCGGCGACACGCTCGCGCTCGTGGCGGACGACGACGGCCACCCGGTCGGGCTCGAGCGCGCGCGCCGCGGCGAGCGCGTGGCCGACCATGCTGCGGCCGGCGAGGGGGTGCAGCACCTTCGGCGTCGAGGAGCGCATCCGCGTGCCCTCACCCGCTGCGAGGACGACGACGGCGGCTGGGCGGGGGACGGTCACCAGTGGGTGCTCCTCGCGGGTCTGCCCGGGTGGGCGCGAACGTCTGCCGTGACAGGACTCTACCGTCGACCCGCCGACCCGCGGCACGGCCCGGGCGCGTCGCGGGGCCGCCGCAGGCCCGTCACCTGCGACGTCCCGCCACCCCCTGTGGGAGAGGTCACCCGGTCGCACGGGAACGGGGCGCTGCGCCCACGCGTTCAGTGCGCGCCGGGATCCCGGCCCCCGTACCGACAAGGAGCACCGTGACGTCGTCGCAGCCGGCCGTCGAGACCGTCCCGCCCACCGACCCCGCCCAGCCCGTCGAGGCGGTCGAGCCGACCCGGCCGTACGCACGGTCGGTCTCGTCGCTGATCTTCTTCTCCCGCTGGCTGCAGGTGCCGCTGTACCTGGGCCTGATCGCGGCGCAGGTGGTGTACGTCTGGCAGTTCCTCAAGGAGCTGTGGCACCTGGTCGACTTCGCGGTCTTCGGCCACGAGGTCGAGTCGATGGCGGGCTTCGGCACCGAGGCCACGACGATGCTCATCGTCCTGGGCCTGGTCGACGTCGTGATGATCTCGAACCTGCTCATCATGGTCATCATCGGCGGCTACGAGACGTTCGTGTCCCGCATGCGCCTGGACGGGCACCCGGACCAGCCGGAGTGGCTCAGCCACGTCAACGCCAACGTGCTGAAGACCAAGCTCGCCATGTCGATCATCGGCATCTCCTCGATCCACCTGCTGCGCACGTTCATCGAGTCCTCGGTGGGGCACGTGACGGGCGAGACGATGATGTGGCAGACCCTCATCCACCTCGCGTTCGTCGCCTCCGCGCTCGCGCTCGCGTGGATCGACCGGATGTCGCAGGGCACGGCGCGCCCCGCACACTGACCCCGCACGGGGCGGGGCGGGGCCCGGGGGCGCGTGCCACAGTGACCGCGCCCCGCCCGCCCCGCGCCACCGAGGACGCCCGTGCCGACGACGACGCCCAGCTACACGACCACCCGCCACTCCGCGCACGTCGCGTACGTGGTGCAGGCTGTGGTCAACAACCTCGCGCCGCTGCTGTTCGTCGTGTTCCACACCGCGCTCGACGTCCCGGTGGCGCAGCTCGGTGCGCTCGCGGCGCTGAACTTCGGCGTGCAGCTGCTGACGGACCTCGTCGCGGTGCGGGTCGTCGACCGCATCGGGTACCGCCGTCCGATGGTCGCCGCGCACGCGCTGGCGGCGCTCGGGCTCGTCCTGCTCGCGGTGCTGCCGTTCGTGCTGCCCTCGCCGTTCGTGGGGCTGTGCGTCGCGGTCGTCGTGTACGGCATCGGCGGCGGGCTCCTCGAGGTCCTGGTGTCGCCGATCATCGAGCACCTGCCGCAGCCGGAGGAGGCCAAGGCGGCCGGCATGGCGTTCGCGCACTCCTTCTACTGCTGGGGGCAGCTCGCCGTCGTCGTGCTGAGCACCGCGCTGCTCGCCGTCGTCGGGTCGGACCTGTGGCCGCTGCTGCCGGTGCTGTGGGCCCTGGTGCCGCTGGCCAACCTGGCCGTGCTGCTGCGGGTGCCCATGCCGGGGACCGTGCCCGACGAGCACCGTACGAGCCTGCGCTCGCTGTTCGGCACGCCGCTGTTCCTCGCCGCCCTCGTGCTGATGGCCACCGGCGGTGCCGCCGAGCTGACCATGGCGCAGTGGTCGTCGTTCTTCGCCGAGCAGGGCACCGGGGTGCCCAAGGAGGTCGGCGACCTGCTCGGCCCCGGTCTGTTCGCGCTGCTCATGGGCCTGGGGCGGGTCGCGTACGGGCTGTGGGGGCACGGCGTGCCGCTGCGGCCGCTGCTGGCGGCGTCGGGAGTCGCGACGGCGGTCTGCTACGTGGTCGCGGCCACCGCCGCGGTGCCGGTCGTGAGCCTGGTGGCGTGCGCCCTGTGCGGGCTGACCACGGCGCTGCTGTGGCCGGGGACGTTCTCCCTGACGTCCGCGCGGTTCCCGCTCGGGGGTGCCGCGATGTTCGCGGTGCTCGCGCTCGCCGGGGACGCCGGCGGCACGTTCGGCCCGCTGGGCGTCGGGCTGTTCGCGGACCTCGCCGCCGGCCCCCTGGCGGGGGTCGCCGCGGCGCTGCCGCCGGACACGGGCACGGGCCTGCGGGTCGGGATGCTGCTGAGCGCGGCGGTGCCGGCGGTGTTCGCCCTGACCGTCCTCGTCTCGGGGCGGGAGCGCACCGCGGCCTGATACCGACCGGCTCGTCGGGAATGCTTGACCCTGGGCGAAGTGCCTCGTTACGGTCGTGCTAAATCGGTTCAGCACGCTGAACCGGCACGGGGGCCGCGCAGCCGACGACGGCTGCCGCCGGGGGCGGCCACCCTCGACCAGGTCGAAGGAGACACCGGTATGAGGAGACCCCTGCGCACGGGCACGACGCGCACCAGGACCCGGGCGGCAGCAGCGGCCGCCGTGGCGGCACTCGTCGCGGCGACGGTCGCCGTGGCCGCACCCGCGAGCGCCGACCCCACCACCCCCGCCGCGCCCGCGGCCGGCATCCTGTCCGTCACACCCGTCACCGAGGTCGGGTCCTACGGGCAGCAGGTCACGCACGTGGTGGTCGAGTACGGCGCCGCGGTCGACACCGCCCGCCTGACCCCCCAGGACTTCGCGGTGGCGGACTCGGTGTACAACTTCCGGTTCCACGGCGTCGAGCGCCTGCCCGAGCTCGTGGACCGGCAGGTCGCCGACGTGTGGACGACGGACGACCCCGCGCGGCTGCTCGACGAGGACCGGCCGGCGACGACGGGCCGGTACGTCGTGCTGGAGCTCGCGGACTCCCCCGACGGCGGCTGGACGGTCGTCGTCTCGCTGTGCCCGACGTTCCTGTGCTCCGTGGGCGTCAACCCCGACCAGCTCACGCAGGTGACCCAGCTCGGTGACGTGCACGCCACCGACGGCACGCTCCTGGCCGGCGGGGACCCCGCGACGGCCCACCGGACCACGGCGGAGCCGATCGACCGCGAGGTGGACCAGTTCGTGCTGCGGACGTTCGCGTCGAGCACGGGTGACGTCGAGTACGCCTACCGCCTGCCCGACGACTACGACCCGGCACGCGCCTACCCGCTGGTCGTCGCGCTGCCCGGTCACGGCATGGGCTTCGACGGGCAGAACCTGGGCGTGCAGCTCGCCTCCGACATGCTCACGACCGCGTGGTTCCAGGAGTCGTGGACCGGCACCGACGAGGACGTCATCGTGCTGGCGCCGCAGAACCGCCGGGTCGGCAAGGTCACCGAGGGCGCCCAGGCGGTCGAGCTGGTCGAGGCCTTCCTGGCGGAGCACGCCGTGGACCGCGACCGCGTGTACGCCACGTCGGTGTCGTACGGCTCGCAGCTGCTGTGGGAGATGTTCTCCGAGCGTCCCGACCTGTTCGCCGGCGGGCTGCTGACGGGCGGGTTCCCCGCGGACGCGGACGAGCTGCCCCGCATCGCGCAGGCCGAGGTCCCGCTGTGGATCACCCACGGCACGAACGACCACCTGCTCCCCGTGGCGAACGCGCGGGCGTCGTACGAGGGGCTGGTGGCGGCCCACCGCGCGCTGGGCCGCACCGAGGCCCGGATCGCCGAGCTGGTGCGCTGGACCGAGTACGGCGACGAGGCGTTCACGCTGCCGGACCACCACCTGGCGTCCGCCCCCACGTACGAGGACCCCGCGACCCTGCAGTGGCTGCTGGCGCAGCGCAAGCGCCCCCTCGCCGCCTTCGGGCTCGAGGTGGGGACGCAGTGCCACGCCCGGTGGGCGGTGCCCACCGTCACGGTCCGCAACGACGGTGACCGGCGTCTGCGGGCCCTGGTCGTCGCCGGCGACTCGCAGCACACGCTGACGGTCCCCGCGGGCAAGGACCGGTTCCACCGGTTCACGCACCGCGCCGCGCAGCTGCCGGCCGGCACCGTGACGGTGACGGTCGAGACCGTGGTGGACGGGGTGCCCGTCACGGACACCCGCACGGTGGCGCACGACGCGCTGACCTGCCGGTGAGATCGGCGGTGGCGGCCCCGTCGGGGGTCGCCACCGCGCCGCCGTGGCACGGCAGGCCGCCCGCGGTGCGGCGGCGCGTGACCCGGGGGCGACACGCGCACGTTCCGGCCCACCGTGGCCCGTCGGCAGCGCCCGTCCATTAATCTGACCGTCGATGGAACTACCGTCGACCTCCCGTCCGGCACGGGAGGTCCGCACGTCGACGAGGACAGGCATGACGACCCATCCCACGCACGAGTCCCTGCTGCCCCCGACGGGCGTGCGCGCCCCACGGTTCGCGGCGACCGCCACCGACGCCCCGCGCGTCCCGCTCGGCGGCGACTGGCGGTTCCGCCTCTTCCCCACGGCGGACACCGGGGTCGACCCCGGCGACCCCGGCACGGGCTGGGGCACCGTGCCCGTCCCCGGCCACTGGCAGCTCGCCGGGGCCCCCGACGCCTGGCCCCACGGGCGGCCCGCGTACACCAACGTCCTGTACCCCGTCCCGGTCGACCCGCCACGGGTCCCGCGCGACAACCCCACCGGCGAGTACCGGCGCACGCTGACCGTGCCCGCCACGTGGTGCGACGGCGGGCGGGTCGTGCTGCGGTTCGAGGGCGTGGACTCCTGGTTCGAGGTCGCCGTGAACGGGCAGGTGCTGGCGCAGTCGCACGGCTCCCGCCTGCCCACCGAGGTGGACGTGACCGACGCGGTGCACGCGGGCGAGAACCTGCTCGCCGTGCGGGTCACCCAGTGGTCGGCGCAGACCTACGTCGAGGACCAGGACCAGTGGTGGCTCTCGGGGATCTTCCGCGACGTCACCCTGCTGCACCGCCCGGACGACGGCATCGAGCACGTGACCCTGCACGCGGCGTACGACCACACCACCGGCGAGGGCGTGCTGCGGGTCGACGTCGAGCCGGCCCGGCCCGACGCGGTCGTCGAGGTGCCCGCCCTGGGGCTGCGCGCGCGCCCCGGCGAGGAGACGCGCACCCCCGTCGAGCCGTGGAGCGCCGAGTCGCCGCGCCTCTACGACGTGGTCGTCCGCACGCCGGGCGAGACCGTGACCCTGCGCGCCGGCTTCCGCACCGTCGCGGTGGTCGACGGGGTGCTCACGCTCAACGGCGCGCCGCTGGTGCTGCGCGGCGTCAACCGGCACGAGTTCGCGCCCACCGACGGCCGCGCCGTGACGCGCGAGACCATGCTCGCCGACGTGCTGGCCATGAAGCGGCACCACGTCAACGCCGTGCGGACCAGCCACTACCCGCCGCACCCGCACTTCCTCGACCTGTGCGACGAGCACGGGCTGTACGTCGTCGACGAGAACGACCTCGAGACGCACGGGTTCGAGCTGCTCGGCTGGCGCGGCAACCCCACGGACGACCCGCGCTGGGAGCCGCTGCTGGTGGACCGTGTGACGCGGATGGTGCGCCGCGACGCCCACCACCCGGCCGTCGTCATGTGGTCGCTGGGCAACGAGGCGGGGGCCGGGTGCAACGTCGCCGCCATGGCCGCGGCCGTGCGCGCCCTCGACGCGACACGCCCCGTGCACTACGAAGGTGACCGGACCTGCGAGCACGTCGACGTGTACTCGCGGATGTACCCGACCATCCAGGAGGTCGCCCTCATCGCCCGGGGCGAGGAGGACCCGCTGCCCGACGCGGTGCTGGACACCCGGCGGCGGGCGATGCCGTTCGTGCTGTGCGAGTACGCGCACGCGATGGGCAACGGCCCCGGCGGCCTGACCGGGTACCTCGACCTCGTCGAGGACCACCCGCGCCTGGCCGGCGGGTTCGTGTGGGAGTGGTTCGACCACGGCATCGCCACGCGCACCCCGGACGGCGAGCCCTACTACGGCTACGGCGGCGACTTCGGCGAGGACCTGCACGACGGCACGTTCATCGCCGACGGGCTGCTGCTGCCGGACCGCACGCCGTCGCCCGGCCTGCTCGAGCTGGCCGCCGCGTACGCACCCGTGCGGGTCCGCGCGGGTGCGCGGCCCGGCACGCTCGAGCTGCGCAACCGGTACGCGTTCACGTCGACCGCGCACGCGCGCCTGGTGTGGACGCTGGTCGCCGACGGCGACGTCGTCGCCGAGGGTGAGGTCGACCGCGTCCTGGCCCCCGACGAGCGGGCCGAGGTCCGCCTCGCCGACGTGCTCGGGGACCGCCTCGACGACGTGCTCGCCGCGACCGACCCGACCGCCGCGGCGTGGTGGGTCCTGCGCGCGGTCCCCCGGGACCCCGGCGCGGACGTCCCCGCCCACCTGGGGCTCGGCGCGGGCCAGGTGCTCGTCCGGCAGCCGGCCGCGCCACCGCGCGCGACGGGGTCCGCGGTCACGGTGGGCGACGGCCGCCGCGTGGGCCCGGTCGAGCTCGACGCGACGGGCCGCCCGGTGCGCATCGGCGGGACAGCGGTACGGCTCGCGCGCGTCGACGCGTGGCGGGCCCCGACCGACAACGACCGCATCCGGTCCTGGTACGACGCGATCGGCGACGCGGACGCCTGGGAGCAGGCGGGCCTGTCCCGCCTGCACGAGCGCGTCGACGACGTCACCGACGTGGACGGTGCCGTCGTCGTGACGTCCCGGGTCGCGGGCGCCGCGAGCGACTGCGGGCTGCGCGTGCGCACGACGTGGCGCACCGTGGACGAGCGCACCGCGGACCTGGTGGTCGAGCTCACGCCCGAGGGCCGCTGGCCCGGCACGGTGGCGCGGCTCGGGTGGCTGCTGGCCCTGGAGCAGCCGGACGCCGGCGACGTCCTGGTCGACTGGACCGGGCTGGGACCCGACGAGTCGTACGCCGACTCGCGGCTGGCGGCGCTGGCCGGCCGGTGGCAGCACACGGTCGACGCGCTGCAGACGCGCTACACGCACCCGCAGGAGAACGGCGCACGCCGTGGCGTCACGCGCGCGGTGCTGCACCTGGCCGGTGGCCCGCTCACGCTCACCGCCGGCGAGGTGCGCGTCGCCGACCGCGCGGTGCCCGGGCTGGAGCTCACCGCACGGCCCTGGTCGGACCGGGCCCTGGCCGACGCCCGCCACCCGCACGAGCTGGTGCCCGACGGTGCGCTGTGGCTGCACCTGGACGCGGTGCAGCACGGGCTCGGCTCGGCCGCCTGCGGCCCCGGCGTGGAGCCGGACGCGGCCGCGCGGCCCACGACGGCGACGCTGCAGGTGCGGCTGCAGGTCTGACGTCGCGGGCGGCCGGCGCACGTGCGCCGGCCGCCCGGGTCGTCGTCCGTCCGGGTCCCACGGCCCGCGGCCGCCCGCGTCAGAGCGCGAGCGGCACGCGGGTGGTGAGCAGCCCGACGTCCCCGAGGAACCGCTCGAGCGCCAGGGTCGCCATGCCGATGGCGGCCGAGTTGCCGCGGACCGTCGAGATGCCGACGGTGTGGTCGGTCGCGGTGCCGCGCGGCGCCTGGGCCCGCACCTGCGCCACCGTGGCGGGCAGCAGGTGCTCCCCCAGGGCCCACGCGGTCCACCCCGTCAGCATGACGAGCTCGGGGTTGATGACCGCCACCAGGTCCGCGATCGCGGAGCCCAGGTAGTCGGCCGTCCGCTCCAGCGTGCGCACGGCCGCCGGGTCCGGGTCGGGGCCGTCGAGCGCCGCGGCGAACCCGGCGATGAAGTCGCTCTGCTGCTGCGTCGCGGTCAGCGGGTGGTCCGGGGCGGTCTCGCGCAGCGTCTGCTGGATGCCCGGCGCCCCCACGTACGCCTCGACGCACCCGCGGCGCCCGCACCGGCAGCCGCGCCCCTCGTGCACCAGCAGGGTGTGGCCCCACTCGCCGGCCGAGTTGGTGGCACCCCGCAGCACGGCGCCGTCGAGCACGATGCCGGCGCCCACGCCGGTGCCGAGGTTGACGGTCACCAGGCTGTCGACACCGCGGCCGGCGCCGAGCCACAGCTCGGCCGTCGCGATCGCCTTGAGGGGGTTCTCGACGACGATCGGGGCGTCGAGACGGCCGCGCAGCAGGTCGAGGACCCCGACGCCGCGCCAGTGCCACGCGGGCACGACCACGGACATCTCCCCGTCGCGCCCCTGCACCAGCCCCGGCAGCGCGACGCCGACGCCCAGCAGGTCGGACCGGTCGCGGCCGGCCTGGCGCAGCGCCGCGTCGAGCGAGCGGAGCACGCCGTCCACGACGTGGTCCGGCGACTCCACGCGCTCGTCCAGCGCGACGTCGGCGCGGGCGAGCTCGGTGAGGGCTGCGTCGAACACGTGCGTCGAGACGTACGTCTCCGCGACGTCGACGCCCGCGAGGATGCCCCGGGCGCCGCGGATCGCCAGCGTGGTGGTGGGCCGGCCCACGCCGCTCGCCGAGACCCCGGTCTCCGCGACCAGCCCCTCCGCCAGCAGCTCGGACACGACGGTGGCGACCGTGGCGAGGCTCAGACCGGTGGTCCGTGCCAGCCCGTTGCGGGTCGCGCCGCCCTCGGCGAGCAGCGCGTGCAGCACGTCGAGGCGTGACTCGCTGCGGATGTCGCGCGACGAGCGCTTCCTCACGGCCATGCGGTTCCTCCGGTCGGCTGCACGAGCACCGCACCCAGCTCGGGTGCCTCGGCTCCGACGGTCCCGCGGACCATCAGCCGGATGATCCCAGAGTTCCACGCCGCGGGCAGCCAGAGCCTCCCGGGATCACCCCCCGTGAACCGGGGGCTCGCCGGGTCCCCGAGCCACACACGGCCCAGCAGCTCACCGTGCGCGTACGCCGCGACGCGCACGTGCGTGCCGGCGAACCGCAGCGAGCAGCCGCCGGGCGGCACGTCCACGTCGAGCCACAGCTCCTCACCGGGCGCCGGGCGCAGGGGCAGGTCCACGGGCTCAGCGGGCGCGGTCCGGCCCGCGAGCGCGACCAGGTCGCGGTCCGGCTGCGGCTCGACCTGCCACCCCTCGACCGGGGTCAGCCGCAGCAGGGTCGCGCCGCCCAGGACGCCGGGCACGTGGGGCACGGTGACCGCCACGTCGCGGCCGGCCCCGGGTGCCAGGTGCAGCCAGGGGTCGTGCAGCGTCACCAGGTGGTCGGTGCCGTCCACGGTGACCGTGACCGGCGTGCCGAGCCCGGGCAGGTGCAGCGCGTGGTGGTGCGCGCCGTCGACGTCCAGCGTGCGCCGGTACGTGACGGGTGCGCCGACCCGCGTGCTGCTCCACCCGCCGAGCGGGCGCAGCGGTGCGGGGGTGCCGGCCCACTGGGCCCCGGGCGCGACGGTCCACAGCGCGTGCACGTCGGACCGGCCGGTCACGGACCACACCCTGCCGAGCCCGCGCAGCGAGCCCATGGCCAGGCCCGGCAGGCGGGCGTCGTCGAAGTTGGGGTGACCCCACGTCTCGGCGGTCGCGGTGAGGGCGCTCGCCCCGGCGACGGGCACCACGACGGTGGCGCCGAACCCGGCGAGGGTGGGCAGCGAGCGGCCGTCCAGCGCGAGGTCGACGATGTCGCCGGCACCCTCGAGGAGCAGCTCGTCGGCGCCCGTCACGTCGGCCGCGTAGTGCGTGCGGCCGCGGTGCACGCCGACCTCCTCGGACGCCGGTGCGGTGCGGTGCTCCCGGACCGCCCCGTCACGGGTCGGCAGCGCGGGCCGCCGCGCCGCGGTCAGCCGGATCGGCTCCGCCACGGGGGCGTCGACGGGTGCGGCGACCGGGCCGTCCGGGCCCGGGACGTCGACGGGGTGGTGCACGACCACCTGCCACCGCAGGTGCTCGCCGTCGCCGGCGGGCGGTGCGTCGACGACGACGCGCACGGGCGACCCCGGGCGCGGTGCGGGCAGGTCGACGAGCGTGGGGGAACCGCCGGGTGCCGCCAGCGCGACGGCCCCGGGCACGGCGGCGGCGAGCTCGACACCGTCGGGCCCGGCACCGACCAGGTCGCCGGTCGCCAGCACGAGCGTGCCGTGCCCGCCGAAGCCCTCGAGCGGCAGGTCGCGCACGACCAGTGCGCAGGCGTGCCCCGGCACCGTGAGCGTCACGGCGGGCAGGGCGTCCGTGGCCGCGAGCTCGAACGTCGCGTCCGCGTCACCGAGGTTGGGCACGCCCAGCAGCGAGCCGCCGCCGTCGAGCGCGACGCGCGAGGGTGACGCAGCGGTCGGCGCCGTGCCGGTGTACGCGCCGTCGGCCGCACCCGCCACGCCGCGCGCGAGGCGCGGGCCGAGGGTGCGGGTCACCGCGGTGAGGACGCGCGCCTCGACGGTCTGCGGGCGCGGCTCCCCGGTCGGCGACAGGTACCCGCCGAAGTCGTAGTCGTGGGTCATGAACCCGCCGGGGTCGCCCCAGTTGCCCACCGACGGGGTGAACCCGAAGTCGTACCCCGAGGCCTGCAGGTACGGCGCCAGGACCGTGGCGCCGCTGACCAGCAGCCGACGCAGCGTCACGTGCGCACGGTTGGTCTCCGTGACCAGCAGCGGCTCGTCCCGGGCGGCGAGGAGGTCGGCGTAGCGCCGCACCTCCGGCTCGACGAACGGCGAGCGGTCGTCCGGGTAGAAGTTGAACGCCGGGGTCACCCCGGGCACCCCGCCGGTCGCACCGACGAGGTCGCCCTGGCCGGCGCACGCCACGAGCGGGACCTGCACGCCGTGCCGCACCGCCATGTCGCGCAGCGCGCCGATGTAGGCCGCGCGGTCCGCGGTGTCGAAGAAGTCGAGCTCGTTCTCGAGCTGGACCGCCACGACGGGCCCGCCCCGGCCGTGCTGCCGCTGCACCAGCAGCGGCAGCACCTGGTCGAACCAGCGCTCGACGTGGGCGAGGTACCGCGGCTCGGCCTGGCGCAGCGCGAGGCCGTCCTCGAGCGGCAGCCACGCGGGCAGCGCACCACCGTCCCACTCGGAGCAGATGTACGGCCCGGGCCGGGCCAGGACGCCGAGGCCCGCGGCGTGCGCGAGGTCGAGGAACTCCCCGACGTCGCGCCGCCCGGTGAAGTCCCACTCGCCGGGCGCGAGCTCGTGGAAGTTCCACGGCACGTACACGTCGACGAGGGTGTAGCCGGTCGCGCGCACCGCGGCCAGGCGCGCCGCCCACTCCTCCCGCGGGATGCGGAAGTAGAACAGGGACGCGCACGCGAGCACCTGCTCACGGCCGTCGAGCACCAGCCCGCCGGCCCCGAGCCGCACCGTGCCGTCCTGGAGGGTCGTCGTCACTTCACACCTGCGCTTCCGCCGGAGAGGTTCATCTCGTACAGGTACTTCTGGCCGGCGTAGTAGACGGCGATCATCGGCACGGTCAGCAGGATCGAGCCGACCATCACCAGGTTCCACGGGGGCAGCTGCATCGCGTTGCTGGTCGAGGTCATGAACTGCAGGCCGAGGGCCAGCGGCATCGTGTCCTCCTGGTTGAGGTAGATGAGCGGGCCCATGAAGTCGCCCCAGGCCGCGGTCAGCGTGAAGATCGCGATCGCGGTGAGGATCGGCCACATCATCGGCAGGACGATCCGGCGGTAGATGCCGAAGTAGCCGAGCCCGTCGACCTGGGCCGCCTCGTCGAGCTCGCCCGACACCCGCGAGACGAACTGCCGCACCAGGAACACGTTGAACGCGTTGGAGAAGAAGTTCGGCACGATCAGCGGCAGGAACGTGTTGACCCAGCCGAGCTCCTTGAACAGCAGGAACTGCGGGATCATCGTGATCTGCGCGGGGATCATCATGGTGGCCAGCACGACCATGAACATGAGGTTCTTGCCCGGCGCCCGCAGCCGCGCGAAGGCGTAGCCGACCAACGAGGACGACAGCACCTGCCCCACCGCCGACAGGGTCGCGATGACGACGGAGTTGAGCACGAACCGGCCGACGGGCAGCCCGGTGGCGGTGAACACGTCCGCGAAGTTCGACCACTCCCACTCGGTGGGGATGATGGTGAACATGTTGGTCGCACTGGTCGCGTCCGTGGCCAGGGCGATCGAGACCATGAGCACGAACGGCACGAAGAACACCGCGGAGACGACGAGCAGCACCGCGTACGTCGCCGGGGACGCGCGGAACGCCTTGAGGGTGCGCGCCGGCGTGTGCTCGTGGCGCGGTCGCGTGGCCGGCGGTGGTGCCGGCGTGATCGGCGTGGCGACGGCCATCACCGCACCTCCGTCTCGTAGAAGACCCAGCGGCGGGACGTGCGGAACGCGACGATCGTGAACGCGATGATGACGACGAACAGCAGCCAGGCGATCGCCGACGCGTACCCGAACTGGTAGAAGCTGAAGGCCTCGCGGAAGAGGAGGGGCACCATCATCATGCTGGCGTTGTCCGGCCCTCCGACGGGCTTGGTGAGGATGTAGACCTGCCCGAAGACCTGGAACGCCCCGATCAGCCCCATGATGAGGTTGAAGAAGATGATGGGCGTGATCTGCGGGAACGTGATCGACCAGAACTGCCGGACGGGACCGGCACCGTCGATCTCGGCCGCCTCGTAGAACTCCTTCGGGACCCCGTTCATGGCGGACAGCAGCAGCACGGTCGCGCCGCCGGCTCCCCAGGCGGACAGGACGACGAGCGCGGGCTTGACCCACGTCGGGTCGAGCAGCCAGTTCGGCCCGGTGATCCCGACGAGCCCCAGCAGGTCGTTCAGGGGTCCCGACGGTGCGAGCACCATCTTGAAGACCATCGCCGTGGCGACCATGGGCACGAGCGTCGGCAGGTAGATCATCGTGCGGAAGAGCTTGCGGCCCCGCACCTGCTTGTTCAGCAGGTTGGCCAGCCAGACGCCGATCACGAGCCCGACGGGCACGGAGACCAGGGCGTAGAAGAAGGTGTTCCGCAACGCCTGCCAGAAGACCGGGTCCTCGGTGAGGGCACGGACGTAGTTGTCCCCTCCGACGAACGTCGGCGGTGTGAACGAGTCCCACTCCGTCAGGGAGATGTAGACCGACGCGACCATCGGGCCCAGCAGGAACCCGACGAACCCGATCAGCCACGGGGAGATGAAGAGCCAGAACCAGCGCGCCTCGACCTTGCGCCGCCGGGTGAGCTTCTGGCGAGGGACCCTGCGCCCCCCGGCACGGTGCGAGCGGGTCGCCCGCACCGTGCCGAGGGCCTCGCCGAGGTCGACGGCCATCAGCGCGCCGGCTTGATGACGGCCTCGAGCTTCTGCTGGACCGCGTCCAGCTGCGTCTTCGCGTCCCCGCCCTCGTTCCAGAAGGTCGAGAGGCTGTCGTCGAAGGCGGCCTGCATCTGGTTCCACTCGGGGATGAGCGGGGAGGTGAAGACGAACGCGGACGACTCCCCGAACGCACCCATGTTGACCTCACGCGTGGCCCACGCGGGCTTCAGGAACTCCTCCGAGGCCTGCACCTCGAGGTTCGCGGGCACGTCCTGGGCGTTCTTGATGATGACCGCCTGCGCCTCGGCGTCCGTGAGGAAGTCGATGGCCTCGAACGCCTGCTCCGCGTGCTTGCTGTCGCGGGAGATCGCCAGGCCGGACCCGAACGCGGACACGGCCTGCTCGCCGCCCTGCCACAGGGGCGCGATGTCCCACTCGAAGTCGGCCTCGAGCAGGGAGTTGATCGCCCAGAAGCCGGTCGTGTTCATCGCGACCTTCTGGGCCGCGAACGCCGGGTCGCCGCCCATGTCGGGGCCCATGTCCGCGTACTCCGCGGCGGTGGGCGCGACGTGGTGCACGTGCGTGAGGTCGTTGGCCCACTGCAGCGCCTCGACCACCTCGGGCGAGTTGGCCGCGGGCAGACCGTCCTCGTCGATGATCCGGCCGCCGTTCTGGTACGCGAACGACCACCACTGCGCCCACCAGCCCGCCCCGGCGTAGCCCCACTGCTCGCCGGGGACCGTGAGCTGCTCCATCGCCGTCTGCGCGTCCTCCCACGTCCAGTCGGCGCTGGGGTACTCGACGCCCGCGGCGTCGAACATGTCCTTGTTGTAGTAGACGATCATCGCGCCGGACCGGTCGGGCACCGCGTAGACGCTGCCGTCGTAGGAGTACAGCGTCCCGACGGGGCCGAACCGCTCCTCGAGGTCGAGACCCGCGTCCGCCGCCAGGTCGTCGAGCGGGATGATCTGCTTCTTCGAGGAGTAGACGTTCACGCCCTCGGCGACCTGCATGATGTCCGGCCCGTCGCCACCGGCGATCATGGTCTGGACCTTCTGCTCGTACTTGTCGCCCGGGATCAGCTGCAGCTTGATGGAGATCTCGTCCTGCGACGCCTCGAACAGGTCGATGCGCTCCTGGTACGACTTCTTGTCGACGTCGCCGCCCCAGACCGTCATCGTGAGCGTCACGGGGCCGTCCGCCGCCGCGTCACCCCCGCCGCTGCCGCACGCCGCCACCATCGCGAGCGTGCTCAGTGCGGCGATCGCCGCCGTCCCGGTGCGCCTGACGCGCGACCTCGTGGTGCCCATGACTGTCCGCCTCTCTGCGGTCGCCCGGTGCGGACCCCGTCGTCCGAGCACCGTCGCGAAACTGTGGCGGTAAATATAACCATTGGACTAATGGCCTGGCGATCACCCTCACGGGGGGATCGCGGGAAGGCCGGGCCGGCCCGCGGCCGTCACGGCCGGCGGCCGCGGCCGGCGGGGAGCGGGCTCCGCCCCCAGGATTCGAACCTGGACCGCAAGGCTCCAAAGGCCTGCATGCTGCCGTTACACCAGGGCGGACCGACGCCCCAGTCTGCCAGCCCGCGGGCGCGGCGCCGCGCAGACGGCCGACGCCTTCGGCCGTCCCGACGTGCCCGCACGGCACAATGGAGCCCATGGCCTCCGACCCCAAGCGGTCCCGCGCGCGCATGACCGGCGTCCAACGACGCGCGCAGCTGCTGGACGTGTCGCGCACCCTGTTCGCCGAGAAGGGCTTCGACAACACGTCGGTCGAGGAGATCGCGGCCCGCGCCGGGGTGTCCAAGCCCGTCGTCTACGAGCACTTCGGGGGCAAGGAGGGCGTGTACGCGGTCGTCGTCGACCGCGAGATCCAGGCCCTGACCGGCGCCCTCACCGGGGCGCTCGAGGGCGGTGGCCACCCCCGCGCCCTGCTCGAGCGGACGACCCTGGCCCTGCTGTCGTACATCGAGGCGTCCGAGGCGGGGTTCCGCATCCTCGTCCGCGACTCGCCCGTCGCCCAGGCCACGGGCACGTTCTCCTCGCTCATCGGCGACGTCGCCACGCAGGTGGAGCACCTGCTGGCCAACGAGTTCCGCAAGCGCGGGCTCGACGCGCGCACCGCGCCCATCTACGCGCAGATGCTGGTGGGGATGGTCGCCCTCACGGGCCAGTGGTGGCTCGACGCCCGCAGCCCCCGCAAGGCGGAGGTCGCCGCGCACCTGGTCAACCTGGCGTGGAACGGCCTGGAGGCGCTCGAGCGCCACCCGCAGCTCGTGAAGCCGCCCACCTCCTAGCGCGCCGTCCGCACACCCCGGTGTCTTGACGTCGACTAATCTCGGACCATGGCCGAGAGCGACACCGCAGGGCCGCCCCGCGACGAGGTCGACCGCATCGTCCTCGCGTGGCAGCGCGAGCGACCCGACCTGGACGTCCGGCCCCTGACCGTGCTGTCCCGGGTCAGCCGTCTGGCGCGGCACCTCGACCTCGCCCGGCGCGGCGCGTTCGCGCGGCACGGCCTGGAGACGTGGGAGTTCGACGTGCTCGCGGCGCTGCGCCGCGCCGGCGAGCCGTACCGGCTGTCCCCCGGCGCGCTGCTCACGCAGACCCTCGTGACCAGCGGGACGATGACCAACCGCATCGACCGGCTCGCGGAGCAGGGTCTGGTCGAGCGCCAGCCGTCCCCCGACGACCGGCGCGGGGTCCTGGTCACCCTCACCCCGGCCGGCCTGCAGCGCGTCGACGAGGCGTTCGCGGACCTGCTCGACGTCGAGCGGGGCCTCATCGGGGAGCTCCCGGAGGCGGACCGCGAGCGCCTGGCCGCGCTGCTGCGCGACGTCCTCACGCTGTTCGACGCGTCCTGAGCCCGACGCGTCCCGAGCCCGACCCCGCGCGGTCGGGGCCGCCGCGTGGTCAGTCGCGGTGCCCGTGCTGGGACAGGCGGTCGAGGGCACGCTCGGCGTGCAGCCGGTGCCGGTCGAGCCAGGTGCGCGCCGTGAGCGTGCCGTCCGGGGTCAGCCGGTAGGTGCGCACGCGGCCGACCTTCTGGGACGCCACCACGCCCGCCCGCTCCAGGACCGCGAGGTGCTGGACCACGGCCGGCATCGACATGGGGAACGGCGCGGCCAGCGCGGACACCGACGCGGCGCCCTGCGCGAGCCGCTCGACCATGGCCCGGCGGGTCGCGTCGGACAGCGCGTGGAACAGCCGGTCCAGCTCGGCGTCGGGTGAGGGCTCCGGCATCTCGACCGGTCGCATGTACGACCGTCCCGCCGTCGTCCCGCTCGTCACGTCACCGCTCGTCGACATGGCACCACCCGTCCTCGCTCCGGCACGGTCGACTCCATCCTGCGGAGGAACGCCGCACCGCGCCACGGCTCAGCCCGCGGTCTCGGCCGCCTCGAGCCACGCGGCCTCGAGCTGGTCGCGCTCCGCGGCCAGCGCCCGCAGCTCCGCGTCGAGCGCCAGCACGGCCGTGTGGTCGGTCGCCTGCTCGGCCATGCGGCCGTGCAGGTCCGCCTCCAGCGCGGCGATGCGCTCCAGCCGGCGCTCGATCCGCTGCACCTCCTTGCGGGCGGCCCGCACCTCCGCCGCGGACGGGGCGGGCGGACCGTCGGCGGACGGTCCCGGGGCACCAGGGGCGTCGGACGAGCCCGGGGCCGCCCCGGCCGCCGCGCGCGCCATCGCTCCCCCGACGCCGCCGGTCGCCCGGGCGTCCGCGGCGCCGGCGGCGAGCGCCGCCCCGCGCAGCTCGAGGTACTCCTCGACGCCGCCGGGCAGGTCCCGCAGGTGCCCGTCGCCGAGCAGCGCGACCTGCCGGTCGCAGACCCGCTCGAGCAGGTAGCGGTCGTGCGAGACGACGACCAGCGTGCCGGGCCAGCCGTCGAGCAGGTCCTCGACCGCCGCCAGGGTGTCGGTGTCGAGGTCGTTGGTGGGCTCGTCGAGCAGCAGCACGTTGGGCTCGGCCACCAGCAGCCGCAGCAGCTGCAGGCGGCGGCGCTCCCCGCCCGACAGCTCCCGCACGAGGGTGCGGGCTCGCTCACGCGTGAACCCGAGCTTCTCCACCAGCTGGGCGGCGGTCAGCTCCTTGCCACCGACGACGACGGTCCGCTTCTCGCGCTCGACGGCCTCGACGACGGTCAGGTCCGCGACCTCGTCGAGGTCCTCGACGTCCTGGCGCAGCTCGGCGACGCGCACGGTCTTGCCCCGGCGCACGCGTCCCGCGGTGGGGACGACCTGCCCCGTGAGCAGCCGCAGCATGGTCGTCTTGCCGGCACCGTTGACGCCGACGACCCCGTACCGGTCCCCCGGGCCGAGGCGCCACGTGACGTCGTCGAGCAGCACGCGCCCGTCAGGCAGCGTGTACGTGACGTCCTCGAGGTCGAGCACGTCCTTGCCGAGCCGGGCGGTCGCGGTGCGGGCCAGCGCGAGGGAGTCGCGCGGCGGCGGCTCGTCGGCGATGAGCGCGGTCGCGGCGTCGATGCGGAACTTCGGCTTGGACGTGCGCGCCGGTGCGCCGCGCCGCAACCAGGCCAGCTCCTTGCGCAGCAGGTTCTGCCGCTTCGACTCGACCGTCGCGGCCTGCTGCGCCCGCTCGGCACGCGCCAGCACGTAGGCGGCGTACCCGCCGTCGTACTGGTCGACGACGCCGTCGTGCACCTCCCACGTCCGGGTGCAGACCGCGTCGAGGAACCACCGGTCGTGGGTCACCACGACCAGGGCCCCACCGCCGCGCGCGTACCGGTCCACGAGGTACCCCGCCAGCCACGCGACGCCCTCGACGTCGAGGTGGTTGGTGGGCTCGTCGAGCACCAGCACCTCGTCGTCGCGCACGAGCAGCGCCGCGAGCGCGACGCGCCGCCGCTGGCCGCCGGACAGCTTCGCCAGCGGGGCGTCGAGGTCGACGTCCGCGAGCAGGCCGCTGTGGACGGCGCGGACGCGGGCGTCGGACGCCCACTCGTGCGCGTCGGCGGAGCCGTGGACGGCGTCGAGCACGGTGCCGGGGCCCAGGTCGTCGCGCTGGTCGAGCAGGGCGACCCGGGTGCCGCCGGCGCGGGTCACGCGGCCGGTGTCGGGCTCCTGACGGCCCGAGAGCACGCGCAGCAGGGTGGACTTGCCGGCGCCGTTGGGGCCGACGACGCCGATGCGCTGGCCGTCGTCGACCCCGAGGCTGACGCCGTCGAGGAGGGTGCGGGTACCGAGGGTGAGGTGGACGCGGTCGGCGCCGAGAAGGTGGGGCATGAGGACCTCAGCGTGCCAGGTACGCCGCCGGCCTGTCGAAGAGGCTCAGTCGGCGCCCGACCCGGCCAGCACCTCGCGGACCCGGACGCGCCCGCCCATCCGCAGCACCGACCGCTCGTAGATCCGCGCCGCGATCGCGATCACGACCAGGCACGACGCCGCCAGCACCGCCAGCGACAGCAGCGGCTCCCACCACGCCGCCTCGCCGAGGAACAACCGCACCGGCATCCCGACCGGCGCGCTGAACGGCACGTACGACATCACGGTCATCACCGTGGGGTTGTCGTTGAAGAACACCACGAGGAAGTACGGCAGCATGGTCAGCCACATGGCGGGCTGCAGCACCACACCCGTGTCCTCGACGCGCGAGACCAGCGACGCGCTCGCCGCGTACACCGCCGCCAGCAGCACGAACCCGATCGCGAAGAACACCACGAACCAGACCAGCGGCGTGCCGAGCATGGTGAGCAGGCCGTCCTGGCCGGTCACGACCAGCGCGAGGACCGAGACCGCCGCGATCGCCGCCGTCTGCCCCAGCGCGAGCACCGAGTTGCCGAGGATCTTCCCGGCCAGCAGCGCGCGGGCCGGCACCGCCGACAGCAGGAGCTCGACCGTGCGCGTCTGCTTCTCCGTCACGGTGTTCTGCGCGATCGTCGAGCCGAAGCCGATCGCCGACATCATGAAGACCAGGCCGAACGCGAAGGTCACGATGTACCGGACGCCGCCCTCGGCGGCGGCCGGGTCGAGCAGCTCGACGTCCGGCTCGACCGTCAGGGCACCCAGGAGCACCTGCGGCGCCGAGCTCATCGCCACGACCTCGACGCCCAGCGGGCCGTCGCCCGGGACCACCGCGGCGTCCACGTCGCCGGCACGCACCGCCTCGAGGGCGGCAGCGCGGTCCGCGACGTCGCGCACCTCCAGACCCTCCGTCGTCGGCACCTGCCCCGCGACCGACGAGACGACGGCCACCGGCACGTCGTCGCCCGTCCGCCCCGAGAACACCGAGCTCAGGATGATCGCCGCGAGCACCCCCACCAGCAGGACGGCCGTGGAGACGAGGAACGACTTGGTCCGGACCTGCGACGTGATCTCCCGCTCGGCGACCAGCAGCGTGGCACGCCCCAGGGACGGCGGGGTCGGGGCGGACGGACGGGCGCTCATCGGGCCACCTCTTCCAGCTCGGGCTCGTCGGTCACGACGTCGCGGAAGATCTCCGCGAGCGTCGGCCGCAGGGGGGTGAACGCGCGCACCGGTCCGCGCGCCAGGGCGGACGTCAGCACCTGCTGGGCGACGTCCTCCGGGGCCTCGAAGACGGCCGAGCCGCCGGCGAGCTCGTCGACGCGCACCTGCGGGACGTCGCGCAGCCAGCCCATGTCGCCCTCGGCGACGATCTCGTGGCGGGCGGTGCCGAACTGCCGCCGCAGGTCCTCCCGCGTGCCGGCCGCGCGCACCCGGCCCCCGCCGATGATGACGAGGTCGTCGCACAGCCGCTCGACGACGTCGAGCTGGTGCGAGGAGAACAGCACGGGCACACCCTGCGCGGCCCGCTCGGCGAGGACACCCTGCACGACCTCCACGGCCATGGGGTCCAGCCCGGAGAACGGCTCGTCCAGCACCAGCACGTCCGGGTCGTGCACGAGCGCCGCGGCGACCTGCGCCCGCTGCTGGTTGCCCAGCGACAGGCTCTCCACCGGGTCCTTGGCCCGCGCCGACAGGCCCAGCCGCTCGACGAGGGCCTCGGCGCGCTGGGTGGCACCCGGCCTGTCGAACCCGTGCAGCCGCGCCAGGTACGTGAGGTGCTCGACGAGCTGCATCTTGGGGTACAGGCCGCGCTCCTCGGGCATGTAGCCGAACCGGGCGCGCTGCGCACCGTCCACCGGCGCGCCGTCGACCGTCACGGTCCCCGCGTGCGGCGCCAGCACCCCGAGGATGATGCGCATCGTCGTGGTCTTGCCCGCACCGTTGCCGCCGACGAACCCGGTGAGCCGCCCCTGCCCGACCGTGAAGCTCACGTCGTCGAGCACGAGCCGGTCACCGAACGACCGGCTGATCCCGCGCAGCTCGAGCATCGTCCCTCCCTGCCGTTGCCGCGTCCGGGCCTCCCGGACGTCTGCCACCACGGTAGGCAGGGCGCCACCCCGGCGGATCAGGCGCTGGGCCGATCCCGCGTCTCCGTCCCGGGACGGAGACGCGCTCAGCCCGTCAGGCCGTGCTCGTGCGCGTACACGACCGCCTGGACGCGGTCGCGCAGGCCCAGCTTGGCCAGCACGTTGGACACGTGGGTCTTCACGGTGGCCCGGCTGACCACGAGCTCGGCGGCGATCTCGTCGTTGTTGAGCCCGCGCGCGACGAGCGCGAGGACCTCCTGCTCCCGCTCCGTGAGGGGCACGACGGGCTGCACGGCGGACCGTGCCGGAGCACGCTCGCTCACCGCGCGGGCGATGACCGCGCGCGTGACCTCGGGCGACAGCAGGCCCTCGCCCGCGGCCGCGCTGAGCACGGCCTCCGTGAGCTGCTCCGGCCGGGACGTCTTGAGCAGGTAGCCCACGGCGCCGGCACGCAGCGCCTCGACCAGGTAGTCGTCACGGTTGAAGGTCGTGAGGATCACCACCGCCGCCGTCAGCGCCTCGTCCGCGACGATGCGCCGCGTGGCCTCCAACCCGTCCATGTCCGGCATCTGCACGTCCATGCACACGACGTCCGGGCGGGTGGCCCGCACGACGTCGAGCGCCTGCACGCCGGTGCCCGCCTCGCCGACGACGTCGATGCCCGGGTGCGCCGACAGGATCGTGCCGATCCCCGCACGCAGCAGGGCCTGGTCGTCCACGAGCACCACACGCACGGGCGCCGTCATCGCTGTCCTCCGTCGTCCGTGCCGCGACGCGCGTCGCGGTCCTCAGCCATCGTCCCCGGCCCGCGCCACGGCGACCGCCGCCAGCGGCAGACGCACCCGCACCACGAACCCGCCGGACCGGCGCCGGACCGCCTCGAACGTGCCGCCGTCGGCGACCGCGCGCTCCCGCATCCCGATCAGCCCCAGCCCCGTCGACGGCGCGGACGCGGCACGACCGCCCCCGCCGTCGTCGGACACCTCCAGCTCGACCTCCTCGGCCAGCCACCGCAGGCGGACCTCCGCCCGGACGTCCGGACCGGTGTGCTTGCGCACGTTGGTCAGGGCCTCCTGCGCGATGCGGTACAGGTTGAGGGAGGCCAGCGGCGTGAGGCGTCGCGGCTCCCCGACCACCTGGTAGCCGACGTGCGTGCCGGCGGCGCGCACGCGCTCCACCAGGTCCGGCAGGGCGTCGACGTCCAACGAGCCGGTGGGCTCGTCGGGCCCCGGGGTCGCGGGCGCGCGCGTCACCGCCGCCGACGCGTCACCACCGTCGCGCAGCATGCCGAGGATGCCGTGCAGCTCGCGCACCGCGTCCCGCGCGGACTCCTCGACGTGCCCGAGGGCCACGGCCGCCCGGTCGGGGTCCCCGCCGAGCAGCATGCGGGCGGCGGCGGCCTGCACGCCCATGAGGGACACGTGGTGGGCGACGGCGTCGTGCAGCTCGCGCGCCAGCCGCAACCTCTCCAGCGTGACCGCCTGCTGCTCGGCACGGCGACGCTCGAGCACCAGCAGGTGCGTGCGCCACGCGGTGCGGGCCCGCTCGCGCGCCGAGCGCCAGGCGTGCTCGCCGAAGAACCAGGACCCGGCGAAGTACAGGACGTTGGTCAGCAGCTGCAGCAGGGTGAACGCCACGAACGGCGAGAAAGCCCCGACCTGGTCCGGCAGGTCCTGCGCCGTCTCCGGGTCGGTGGCCGCCATGAACAGGGCCACGAGCAGCCACAGGATCATCGCGGCCACCACGACGGCACGGACCAGTGCGGCGCGCCGCCGGTCCGCCTCCCACGCGCCCACGGTGTACATCGCGCAGAACAGCGCGATGTTCGAGATCAGCGTCTCGGGCACCGACAGCGACTGCGCGGTGATGAAGGCGGTGGCGACCACCAGCAGGACGGCCGCGGGCCACCGACGGCGCACGGCGAGCGGCAGCGTGGTGGCCGCGAGCAGCAGCGCCGACACCCAGCCGGGCGCGGGCTCGGTATACATGCCGGAGACCTGCACGAGCACCATGGCGAGCAGCGCCCCGAGGTACAGGCCGCCGGCGAGCATCACGTCCCAGCGCAGCGCGTCGGCGTCCGGCGCCGGGCGCACCCAGCCCCGCTCGTCGGGGTCGGCGGCCTGCCGCGCCTGCAGCCCCGTGGACGGGTCGATCGGCGCGCGCGCCGACTCGACGGTCGCGCGCAGGTCGTGCACCTCGGTCACTCCCCCTGCACCACCCGGGCGCCGGCGACGGGGCCGGTCGCCGTGAGCACACGGTCGGCCACGCCCGACGCGGTGAAGGCGGCCGCCACGGCCAGCGCGTGCTGCCGGCTGCGGGCCAGCGCCGCCACCGTCGGCCCGGAACCCGAGACCACGACACCCAGGGCGCCGGCGTCGGTCGCGACGGCCAGCGGCTCGGTGAGGCCCGGGTCGAGCTCGATCGCGGCACTCTCCAGGTCGTTGTGCAGCGCAGCACCGAGCGCGGCGGCGTCGCCCGCGCGCAGCGCCTGCATGAGCGGGACGTCCTGCTCGTCGTCCGGGGGGACGGCGGTCTCGCCGTGCAGGTCGTCGAAGGCGTCGTAGACGGCCGCGGTCGACAGGCCACGGTCCTGCACCGCGAACGCCCAGTGGAACTCGCCGCGGCTGAGCGCGGGCGTCAGCAGGTGACCACGCCCCTGGCCCACCGCGGTGTGCCCCAGCAGCGAGAACGGCACGTCGGACCCCAGCCCGGCCGCGAGCTCGAGCAGGTCGTCACGGGACAGGCCGGCGTTCCACAGCGCGTCGCACGCCACGAGCGCGGCCGCCGCGTCGGCGGAGCCGCCCGCCATGCCACCGGCCACGGGCACCCCCTTGGCCAGGTGCAGGTGGACGGCCTCGTCGATGCCGGCGCGCTCGGCCACCGCGCGGGCCGCGCGCAGGGCCAGGTTGGACGCGTCGGTGGGCACGGCCTCCGCCTGCGCCCCGCTCACGCTCAGCCCGTACTCGTCGGCGGGCGTCGCGACGACCTCCTCGTACAGGGAGACCGCCTGGAACACCGTCGACACCGGGTGGTAGCCGTCGGCGGCGCGGGGGCCCACGCGCAGCGACAGGTTGACCTTGCCGGGGGCGCGCACACGCACGGCGCGCTCGGGCAGGTCGTCCAGGGGGGTCGGCATCACGGTGCCACTGTGCCAGGTCCGGGCTGCACGGGCTGCGCCGATGCCAGCGCCTCGGCGATCCGCGCGAAGCCCACGACGTCGACCTGCTCACCGCGCGCCTGCGGGTCCAGACCCGCGGCCCGCACGGCGGTCTCGGCCGCGGCCGAGGAGCCCGCGAGCCCGGCGAGCGCGGAGCGCAGCATCTTGCGCCGCTGCGCGAAGGCCGCGTCGACGACCGCGAAGACGTCCTGCCGCCGGACCGTGGCGGCCGGCGGCTCGCGCCGGTCGAGGCGCACCAGCGCCGAGTCCACGTGCGGCGCCGGCCAGAAGACCGCACGCCCCACGGTCGCGGTGCGTCGTGCGGACGCGTACCACGCGACCTTGGCCGACGGCACGCCGTACGTGCGGCTGCCCGGCGGGGCGGCGAGCCGGTCGGCGACCTCGGCCTGCACCATGACCAGGCCCCGCTGCAGCGAGTCGAACCGCTCGAGGAAGGTCAGCAGCACGGGCACCGACACGTTGTAGGGCAGGTTGGCGACCAGCGCGGTGGGCGGCGGCCCGGGCAGCGCGGTCACGGTCAGCGCGTCCTGCGTGACGACGGTCAGGCGCGCCCGCCCGTCGGGGTCCCGGAGCACGACCGTGCGGGCGTCGGGCGTCTCGTCGGCCGCTGCCGGGTCGACGGCGAGGCCGGGGACGTGGGCGGCCACCGTCTGCGGCAGCAACGCCGCGAGCACGGGGTCGATCTCGACGGCCACGACGTCGGCACCGGCCTCGAGCAGCCCCAGCGTGAGGGAGCCCAGGCCCGGGCCGATCTCGACGACGCGCTCGCCCGCGGCCACGTCGGCCTGGCGCACGATCTTGCGGACCGTGCCCGCGTCGAGGACGAAGTTCTGCCCGAGGGTCTTGGTGGGCCGCACACCGGCACGCTGCGCGAGCGCCCGGATCTCCGCAGGCCCGAGCAGGGTGATCGCCGACATGGCCCCCGAGCCTACGTGGCGCGGCGGCGCGGCGAGGACGGCGCGGCGGCGCAGCGAGGACGGCGCGGCGGCGCAGCGAGGACGGCGCGGCGGCGCAGCGAGGACGGCGCGGCGAGAACGGCGACGGACCGCCACCCGCGGGGTGACGGTCCGTCGTCGGGACGAGCCGTTCGTCAGCTGAACAGGTTCTTGCCGCAGTGCGGCCACTGCCCGGCGCCGGCACGGTTGTAGAGCATCTTGGCGCGGGCGGTCTGCTCCTCGGCCGAGGCCTGCGAGGGCAGCCCGGAGCCGCCGACGGCCTGCCAGGTGGCGACCGAGAACTGGTACAGCCCGTGGTACTTGCCGGTCGACGACACCGCGTCGACCCGACCGCCCGACTCGCAGCGGGCGAGCGCCGCCCAGTTGAGCGAGTCGGCGCTGCCGCCGGCCGTGATGGGGCCGGCCGCCGCGGACGAGCCCGACGACGACGGTGCGGGCGCGGACGGACGCGGGGCGGCCGGCGCGACCGGGCGCGCCTTGGTGCCGACGCGGACGACCTCCTCGACGGGCTCCTGCGTGACGTCGCTCAGCGCGACGCGTCGCGACTCCACGCCGTCGACCGTGGTGACGCGCTCGACGATCGAGCGGACGCCCGGCGCGCCGGCCTGGGCGACGACCTTCTCGCCGGTGAAGCGGGTCGGGTCCTCCTCGGTGCGCGAGGTGAACGGCACCTCGGACTGGGTGGTGACGTCCTGCTCGACGACGCGCTGCACGACGACCTGGACGACGTCCTGCTGACCCTGCTGCACGGTGACGCGGTCGAGCGGCTGCACCGTCACGCCGAGGTCCGCCAGCGCCTCGCTGACCGTGGCGTCGCCGTCGGGCACGGGGTGCACGGCCCCGTCCACCAGGACCTCGGCGCGGTCCCCGAGCGCGAGCTCCATCGGCAGGTCGGTGCGCTGGGCGGACCGGGACGCGAGCAGCGCCACCGAGTCGGCCCGCACCGCGAGCGCGTCGAGCGCCTCGTCGGCGGTGAGCGCGGTGGTCCAGACGACCTCCTGGGTGCCGTTCAGCGCGACGAGGATCGCGGACGCGGTCCGCACGACGATCTCCGCGCCGTCGGTGAGGGCACCGCTGTGGGACACGGTGTCGCGCTCGCCGAGCTCGATGCCCTGCGCGTCCAGCAGCCCGTCGACCGAGCCGGCGAAGGTCGAGACGCGGGTGATCTCGCCGTCGACGTCGAGGGCGACGGTCTTGTGCGCCTGCGCGTACGCGGTGCCGCCCGCGGCGACGACGAGCGCGGCGGTGCCGGCGGCCACCAGGGGCCAGCGACGGCGGCCGCGGTGGGTGTGGGGTGCGGCGTCCTGCGGGGCGTCGGGGGTCGCGGCGTGGGCCGCGGGCGGGGTGGGTCCGGTGGGGCGGGCGAAGAACTGCACGAGGCTCCAGGCGTCGTCGATCCCGGGCACGGGGAGACGCGCGGCGCTCGACGACGACGGGCGTCGGGAGCGGCCGCACGACGGAGGGTCCCCGATCCGGCGGTCACGGCGACCCCGGAGGGCCACCGTCGTCGCACCCGGACGGGGATCACCCGTCCGAGCAATAGCGACACGCGACCGTAACGGAATTGTGACCCTGAGTCCAACCCCCAGCGGCAGTGGCGGGGGTCACCCCGCCGAGGCGCAGGGGTGCCGCGCGGCGGCACCGGCCGTGCGGCAGAGGGTCAGTACCAGCCCTTGGCCTGCGAGTGCGCCCACGCGCCGCAGGGGGTGCCGTACCGCCCGGCGATGTACCCCAGACCCCACGAGATCTGCGTCGCCGGGTTGGTCCGCCAGTCCGCACCGGCGGACGCCATCTTCGACCCGGGCAGCGACTGCGGGATGCCGTAGGCGCCGGACGACCGGTTCTCGGCGTTCCAGCGCCAGCCGCTCTCCTTGTTCCACAGCGACAGCAGGCAGGCGAACTGGTCGTCGCCCCAGCCGCGCGCGGCGGCCATCTCCTTGCCCATCGCCTGGGCCGTGCCGGGCTCGACCGCCACGGTCGCCGGGTCGGGCAGCTCCGCGGTGCCCACCCGGACCACCTGGTGCACCGGCGCGACCGTCTCGACCGACGCGAGCACCGAGCGCCCCACGACCACGCCGCCGACCACGTCGAGCGAGTACGTCGTCGTGCGCTGCCCCGCCCGGCCGGCGTTCTTGACGACCTTGTTGCCCTTGACGAGCGTCGGGTCCTCGATCTCCTGCACCTCGAACGGCACCGCCTCGGTCACGGTCTCCCCGGAGGTGACCGCACGCGTCACCAGCACGACGAGCCCGTCGACGGCGGCCGCGTCGAGCGGCACCGACACCTGGTCGGCCTCCTCGAGCACGAGCCCGATCTCGCGCAGCGCGTCGCGCACCGTGGACCCGCTGGTCACCCCGTCGATGACCTGCCCGTCGACCACCAGGTGCACGGTCTTCTGCGTGGAGACCCGCAGCACGTCCCGGCCGACCGCGGCGGAGCGGGACGCCGACAGACGAACACCCTCGCGCAGCCCGAGCTCCTCGACCGCCTCGCCGACCGTCAGGGCGGTGGTCCACACGCTCTGGGGACGCCCGTCGACCTCGACGTCGATCTCGCGGCCGTGCCGCACCACGACCTGCCCGGTGCGTCCGACCGGCTGGTCGAGGCCCGGCGCCACGAGGTCACCCTCGGTCACCTCGATGTCGCCCGCCGCCAGCACGTCGGCGACGGTGCGCCCGAACGTGCGCACGTTCACCTCGGTGCCGTCCACGTCGACCGTGACGTCCTTGTGCATCGCCGCGAACGCGCTGGTGCCGCCCGCGACGAGCGCGAGCACGACGGCCTGCGCGGCGGTGCGTGCGGCCCGGTCGCGCGCACGAGCGGCGCGGCGGCCCGGCACCTGCGGGTGACCGGTCACGGTGTCCTTCGGGTCGGCGGGAGGGGCGCTGCCCTGAAGTTCTTCGGCACCTCGTCGTGCGGCCTTGACGGGTCGCACCCGGGGCGCCGCACAGACCGTAACCGATCCGTGACCCCCGCGACCAGCGGTGGCGCGCAGCCCGCGCGGGTCACCACTCCCCGTAGACGGCCGTCGCCACTGCGCTGACCCGCGCACACACGTCCTCGACGGTGCGTCCGGTCACCTCCGCGACCGTCCGGACCGTGCCCGCCAGCAGGTACGGCGCGTTGGGACGTCCCCGGAAGGGGTGAACGGTGAGGTAGGGCGCGTCCGTCTCGACCAGCACCAGGGAGGCGGGCAGCTCCCGCAGCGCCGCGCGCAGGTCCTCGTTGGCCGGGAACGACACCGGGCCCGCGAACGAGCAGAACCAGCCCTCCTGCGCGCACACCCGCGCCAGGTCGGGCCCGCCGGAGAAGCAGTGGAACACCGTGCGCTCCGGGGCGCCGTCGCGGCGCAGCACGTCCACCACCTCGTCGTGGGCGTCCCGGTCGTGGATCTGCAGCGCCAGGCCCAGCTCCTTGGCCAGGGCGACGTGCGCCCGGAACGCCTCGCGCTGCACCGCACGGCCCCGCTCCCCCGCACGGAAGAAGTCGAGGCCGGTCTCGCCGATGGCACGCACCCGGGGGTTGTCCCGGGCGACCGCCGCGACCGCCGCCAGGGCGTCGTCGAGCGGGACGTCGTGGTGCGGCTGCGGGTCGGGGTCCAGCCCGTCCGGCGCGACCTCGCGGACGCCGGCGTGCAGGACCGCCTCGTTGGGGTGGATCGCGACGGCCCCGAGCAGCGCCGGATGCTCGCGCACCACGGCGTCCGTCCACGCGACGGCCTCCAGGTCGCACCCGACCTGCACCATGCGCGTCACGCCGACCTGCGCCGCGCGCGCGAGGTGCGCGGCCAGGTCCGGGTGCGCCGCGGCGTCCGCCGGGTCCCAGCCCTCGGCCCGCCACCCGACGACCGACTCGAGGTGCGTGTGGTCGTCGACGACGGGCGACGGCAGCGGCTCCGGCGACGGGGGCCAGCCCGTCTCCCGCTTCCTGCGCGCCACGCCTCAGCCCTGCCGCAGGCGCTCGAGCTCCTCCTCGACGATCGCGTCGTCGAGCTTGGTGAAGACCGGCGTCGGCTTGTCGACCTTGGTGCCCGGCACGATCGCCTTCGGCTGCCACGTCCCGCGCACCGCCGTGTAGTCGCCCGTGATGACCGGGTAGTGGCGCGAGTCGTCGTCGAGGTCCGTGACCTCCTCGATGCGCGGCTGCGGCGAGAACGTCCCCGTGCCGCCCAGCGCCTCGTGCACCGCCTGCGCGCTGTGCGGCAGGAACGGCGCGAGCAGGGTGTTGAGGTCGCTGACCGCCTGGGTCGTGGTGTGCAGCACGGTGGCCAGACGGTCCGGGTCCGTCTTGAGCTTCCACGGCTCGGTCTCCGAGACGTACCGGTTGGCCTCGCCGACCACGCGCATGACCTCCTGCAGCGCCTGCCGCTGCCGGTGCGCGCCGACGAGCTCACCGACACGGCCGAAGGCCGTCGTGACCTCGGCGACGAGCGCCTCGTCGACGGGGTGCCGCTGCCCGGGCGCGGGGATCTCGCCGAAGTTCTTGTGGACCATGCTCGCGGTGCGGTTGACCAGGTTGCCCCAGCCCGCGACGAGCTCGTCGTTGGTGCGGCGCTTGAACTCCGCCCACGTGAAGTCGACGTCCTGCGTCTCCGGCCCCGCGACCGAGATGTAGTAGCGCAGGGCGTCCGGCTGGTACCGCGCGAGCATGTCGCGCACCAGGATCACGCGGCCCCGCGACGTCGAGAACTGCTTGCCCTCGACGTTGAGGAACTCGCTCGAGACGACCTCGGTCGGCAGGTTCAGCGAGCCGTACGCACCGGGGGCGCCGCCGCGCGCGCCCTTGCCGTCGTAGCCCAGCAGCTCCGCCGGCCAGATCTGGGAGTGGAACGTGATGTTGTCCTTGCCCATGAAGTAGTACGACAGGGCCTCGGGGTCGTTCCACCACTGCCGCCACGCGTCCGGGTCGCCGCTGCGGCGCGCCCACTCGATCGACGCCGACAGGTACCCGATGACGGCGTCGAACCACACGTACAGGCGCTTGGTCGGGTTGTCCTCCCAGCCCTCCAGCGGCACGGGGATGCCCCAGTCGATGTCGCGCGTCATGGCGCGCGGCCGTACGTCGTCGAGCAGGTTGAGCGAGAACTTCAGGACGTTGGGGCGCCACGCGGTGCGCGTGCGCAGCCAGTCGCCCAGCGCGTCGACGAACGCCGGCAGGTCGAGGAAGAAGTGGTTCGACTCGACGAACCTCGGCGTCTCCCCGTTGATCTTGCTCGTGGGGTTGATGAGCTCGATCGCGTCGAGCTGGTTGCCGCAGTTGTCGCACTGGTCGCCGCGCGCGCCGTCGTACCCGCAGATGGGGCAGGTGCCCTCGATGTACCGGTCCGGCAGGGTGCGCCCCGTGGACGGGCTCACCGCGCCCATCGTCGTGCGCTCGACCATGTACCCGTTCTTGTGGACGGTGCGGAACATCTCCTGCACCACCGCGTAGTGGTTGCGGGTCGTGGTCCGGGTGAACAGGTCGTACGACAGGCCCAGCTGCGTGAGGTCCTCGACGATGACGCGGTTGTACCGGTCCGCGAGCTCCTGCGCGCTGACGCCCTCCTTGTCGGCCTGCACGAGGATCGGCGTGCCGTGCTCGTCGGTGCCCGAGACCATCAGCACGTCGTGCCCCGCCATGCGCATGTACCGGCTGAAGACGTCCGACGGGATGCCGAAGCCGGCGACGTGACCGATGTGGCGGGGGCCGTTCGCGTAGGGCCACGCGACGGCGGACAGGATGCGGGACATGGCCACGATCCTAGGTGCGACCGCCCCCGGGGTTGCCCTCGATATCGGGTGCGGGACCCGCCGGCGGCGTCGACGGGTCCGGCGAGGGCTGCGCCGGGGTGTCCTCGGACCAGCCGCGACGGCCCAGGTCGACGAACGTCCCGGTGGGCTCGGACACGTCCCAGGACCGCTGCTCGGCCTCCTCCTCGTCCAGCCGCAGCGCCTCCTCGCCGGCGATCGCCTCCGCCTCGAGCGCCGTGCCGTCCGCGGCGGCCTCCGCGAGCGTCGGCGGCAGGCGACGCGCCGGCTCCGCGTCCTCCGGCGACGTGACGTCCGGGTCGTCCGTCTCGTCGGGGGTGCGCAGGCGCAGCGGCCGGGTGTCGTCGGGCTCGAACGGGTCCTCCCGCGACGGCCACACGACGACGGGCTCCACCCAGCGCGGCGGGGCCCCCTCCTCGGGGGCACCGGGGACGTCCGGCGCGGCGGGCCGCACCCCGGACGGGGTACCGGACCGGGTACCGGACGGTGCCTGCGCCGGGGCGTCCGCCAGGGCGACCCCTCCCTCGGGTCGGGGTACGCGGCGGGCCGGCGGCACGGCCGGCGGCCTGCCCTCGGGGCGCCGACGGGCGCGCGGGGCCGGTCCTCCGTCGTCCTCACCGTCGGACGCCGGCGCCGTCACGGGGGTGAAGATCAGCGCGCACAGGTCGCGGTACGTCGCGTCCGGGCGCGCCACCCACCCGATCTGCCGCAGTGCCTGGTCCTGCCCCGCGGACTCGAGCAGGAACTGCCCGTAGCCCAGCATCTGGCCCAGCACGGACCGCGAGTAGCGCATGTCCGTGACCTTCATCAACGGCATCATGCCGATCTGGTGGGTGACCAGGCCGGTCAGCAGCAGCATCCGCTTGTCGGTGGCGACGAACCACTCGACGCGCCACACCAGCAGGTACCAGGCGAACCGGGCCAGGGCTGCCAGCCACAGCCACCACACCACCAGGGCACCGTCCCCCACCCGGGGCTGCAGCACCGCGGTCAGCCAGCCGCACACCGCGAACACCGCGAGCGTCGTCGCCGCCGGCTCGAGCAGCTTGGCCCAGTGCCGACGCGTCGCGAGCACCACCCGCTCCCCCGGCAGCACGTAGCGCCGCAGCAGGCGGTGCGACATGACGATGCGCGTCGCGTGGTCGGCCGTCACGTCGCCACCCCCGTCACGTCGTCACCCCGCGCGCCGTCAGGACGACAGGTCGTCGAAGAACCGGGCGAACCCGGAGAACGCGCCGTACACGAAGTCCCAGATCGAGCGCACCACGTCCGCCGCCTGCTCGGGGTTCGTCACCACGGCGTAGAGCAGGAAGATCACGACGATCCAGATGAGGATGCTCTTGGCCCTCGCCGGCATGGTGGGCTCCTCCGTGTCGCTCGTCGTCACGTCGTGCTGGGGTCACCGCCGCCGTCGTCGCCGGGTCGGTCACCGGTGCCGCGGGTGCGGCCACCGGACGGCGCACACAGTACCGATCGGGACGTTCCGCCCGAACAGCACACGCCGGGACACGCCGGACTCTCCGCCGTCTCTCATGTTCTGCGCGGTCTCGCGCGCGGACGGGTCAGCCGACCGTGACGCGCAGGACCCGGTCGTCGCCCGCGACCGGGTCGCCCCGGCCGTCCGTGTTGCCGGTCAGCACCCACAGCGAGCCGTCGGGCGCGACCTCGACGGCCCGCAGCCGGCCGTACGCGTCGGCCAGCAGCGGTTGCGGGTCCCCGACCCCCGCCGCGTCCGCCGCCGGGTCGGCGAGGACCGCGGGGTCGACGGGGCGCAGCGGCACCCGCCAGAGCGTGCGGCCCCGCAGGCCGGCGACGTACACCCCCTCGTCGGTCACGGCGATCCCCGACGGTGACGCGTCCGACGTCGGCCACACCGCCACCGGGTCGGCGAACCCCTGCGCCGCCCCGCCGCGGCCCTCCACGGTCGGCCACCCGTGGTCCGCGCCCGCGCGCAGCACGTTGAGCTCGTCCCACGTGTCCTGACCGAACTCGGAGGCGAACACGCGCCCGTCCGGCGCCCACGCGATGCCCTGGACGTTGCGGTGCCCGCGCGTCCACACCGGCGACGTCGGGTCCGGGTTGCCCGGGGCGGGTGCGCCGTCCGCGGTCACCCGCAGCACCTTGCCGCCCAGGCTGTCCCGGTCCGGGGCGAGCCCGGTCTCGTACGTGTCCCCCGTGGTGACGTACAGGTACCCGTCCGGCCCGAAGGCCAGCCGTCCCCCGTTGTGGTTGCGCCCGCGCGGGATCCGCTCGACCACCACGCGCGCCGGCCCGAGCACCGTGCCGTCGAGCGTCGCGCGCAGGACCCGGTTGTCCTGCGCGGACGTCAGGTGGACGACCACGTCGACGGGTCCGCCCGCCGACCCCGGGACGACCGCGACGCCCAGCAGGCCGCCCTCCCCCTGCGCCACGGTCGCGTCCGCGATCGCGTCGGCGCCCGGACCCGTCACGTCCACGACCGCCCCGTCCGCCCCGACGAGGACGAGGCGCGCGGCGTCCCGCAGCGTGACCAGGGCACGGCCGTCGGGCAGGAACGCCAGGCCCCACGGCACGTCCAGGCCGGTGGCGACGTCCTGCACCGACGTGACGGCGACGGTCGGGACGTCACGGACCGCCCCGGGCGCCCGCGGCGACGCGGGCGGCGACGCGGGCGACGCGACGACGGGCGGGGTGGCGGGCGCGGACGGGGTGGCGGGTGCGGACGAGGGCGGCTCCCCGGTGCAGGCCGCGAGCGCGAGGGCGAGCACGACCGGCAGCGCCGCGGCGACGGCGCGCCCCGCGGCCGTCCGCGCGGGACCGCGGCGTCGCACCGCACCGGCTCGTCGCACCGCACCGGCTCGTCGCACCGCACCGGCTCGTCGCACCGCACCGTGTCGCCGCACCGCACCGCCCGCGTCCATCGCCCCACTGTGCCGGGCCGCGCCGCGTCGTGCAGCGCCGCGGGCCCGTCAGGGGCGAGGATGTCGCTCATGACTGACATGACGGGGACCCCGCGGCGCGCACTGCTCGTCGTGGACGTGCAGCCGACCTTCTGCGAGGGCGGGGCGCTGGCGGTGACCGGCGGCGACGCCGTCGCCCGGGCGATCGCGGAGTACGCGGCCGCGCACCGGGACCGGTACGACCTGGTCGTGACGACGCAGGACTGGCACGTCGACCCGGGCGCGCACTTCTCCGCGACGCCCGACTACGTCGACACCTGGCCCCCGCACGCCGTCGCCGGCACCGCCGAGGCAGAGCTCCACCCCGCGCTGGCGGACCTGCGCCCGGACGTCGGCGTGCGCAAGGGCGAGTACGCGGCGGCGTACTCCGGCTTCGAGGGCGTCGACGCCGACGGCCGACCGCTGGCCGACGTGCTGCGGGAGGCGGGCGTGAGCGACGTCGACGTGGTCGGCATCGCCGAGTCGCACTGCGTGCGCGCCACGGCGGTCGACGCGCTGACCCTCGGCCTGCGGACCCGCGTGCTGACGGACCTCACCGTCCCGGTGACCCCCGAGCAGGGCGCCGCCGCGCGCGCGGCGATGGCGGCCGCGGGAGCCGAGCTCGTGGACTCCGACCTGCTCTGAGGCCGACGGGCCACCGCGCCGGGCCCGACGTCGGGCCCCGTCGTCAGGGGGTACGGGAGGCGAGGGCAGCGGCGTAGAGGTCCCGCTTGGGCACGCCCGTCGCCTCGGCGACCTCCGCGACGACGGTCTTGAGCCGCTCACCGCCGTCCACGCGCGCCAGCACCTCCGGCACCAGCTCCTCGACCCCACGGGGACCGCCCTGCGGCGCGCCGCCGACGACCAGCACGACCTCGCCACGCACCTCACCGGCGTGCGCCCACGCCGCCAGCTCGGCCAACGGACCGCGGCGCACCTCCTCGTACGTCTTGGTCAGCTCCCGGCACACGGCCCCCGGCCGCTCGGGCCCGAACGCCTCGACCAGGGCGTCGAGCGCCTCGGCGACCCGGTGCGGCGCCTCGAAGAGGACGATCGTGCGGCGCTCGCCGGCGAGGGCGGCCAGGGCGCGCGCCCGGTCCCCGGCGCGGCGCGGCAGGAACCCCTCGAAGCAGAACCGGTCGGTCGGCAGGCCGGACAGCGCGAGGGCCGCGAGCACGGCGCTGGGGCCGGGCGCCACCGTGACCGGCAGCCCGGCAGCGACCGCCGCCTGCACCGCCCGGAAGCCCGGGTCCGACACGGTCGGCATGCCGGCGTCGGTCACGACCAGGACGGTTCCGCCCGCCGCGACGACGTCGAGCAGCTCGTCGGACCGCCCCGACTCGTTGTGCTCGTGGTGGCTGACGACCCGCCCGCCGATGGTCACCCCGAGGCGTGCCGCCAGCGCACGGGTGCGGCGCGTGTCCTCCGCCGCGACGACGTCCGCCTCCGCCAGCAGACGCCGCAGCCGCACCGACGCGTCCTCCGCGTCGCCGATGGGCGTGGCCGCCAGCACCAGCGCGCCCTGCCCGGGTCGCAGCGAGCGGGCGGGCGCGACGGTCGGCCCGGTGGCGGCCGGCTCGTCCGCGGGCGCGGCCGGCTCGTCCGCGGGCGCGGTCGGGACGTCCGCGGCGGCGGGGTGGGGCGGGGGTGCGGCGGCGGGCGTCGGGGTCACCGGACCAGCCTGCCACCACGACCCGGGGACGCCCGGAACGCCCCGGTCCGGGTACCTCTACGATGGCCCGGTGCCGACCGACGACGACGACACCGCACGCGCGCCCCAGGGCCGGGGACCGAGCCCGCACGCCGCCGCCGCGGACACGCTCCCCACCGCGTCGGAGACCGGGACGGACCCCGCCACGCCGGACGGCTCGCCCGCGCGGACGACCGGGAACGAGCCGGGGACGACGACCACGCCCGAGCCCGCGACCGGCACCGATCCCCGCGGCACCGACGCCACCGGCACGGCCCCCCGGGCGGCCGTCGACGTCGACGCCGACGTCGAGCCGAACGGGCCGCGGCTGCTGCGTCGCCTGCTCGGGGCCGACACGCTCGCCCTGGACGCGACGCCCCGCGCGCGCCTGCACGGCTGGCTGTGGGCGCTGGGCGTCACCGCCCTCGCGGGCTTCCTGCGGCTGTGGGACCTGGGCCGTCCCCACCGGCTCGTCTTCGACGAGACCTACTACGTCAAGGACGCGTACTCGCTGCTCGTCCACGGCTACGAGGCCACGTGGGTCGGGGAGTCCAACCCGCAGTTCGAGGCCGGCGACACGAGCGTGCTCAACGCGGACCCGGCGTACGTCGTCCACCCGCCCGTCGGGAAGTGGATGATCGCCCTGGGCATCCAGCTGGGCGGCGGCGTCGAGAGCTCCGTGGCGTGGCGGCTGGCGGCGGCGGTCTGCGGGACGCTCGCGGTGCTGATGATCGCCCGCATCGCGCGGCGCCTGTTCGCGTCGACCGCGCTGGGCACGGTCGCGGGCCTCTTCCTCGCGCTCGACGGCCAGGCGATCGTCCAGTCACGCATCAGCCTGCTGGACCCGTTCCTCATGTTCTTCGCGCTCGCCGCGTTCGGCTGCCTGCTGCTGGACCGGGAGCAGGCCCGGCGGCGTCTGGCGGTGCGCACGGCCGCGGTCCTCGACGCCGGCGGTCCGCTGCGCTGGGGCCCCGGTCTCGGCTGGCGCTGGTGGCGCCTCGCGGCGGGGGTGCTGCTGGGCCTGGCGATCGGCACCAAGTGGTCGGGCCTGTACTTCCTCGCCGTGTTCGGCCTGCTCACCGTGCTGTGGGACGCCACCGCGCGCCGCAGCGCCGGCGTGCGGCCCTGGGTGCGCGCGACCCTGGTCAAGGACGCGGTCGTCGCCTTCCTCGTCATGGTCCCCACGGCGGCAGCGACGTACGTCGCGTCGTGGGCAGGCTGGTTCGCCACCGACAACGGGTGGAACCGCCACTGGGCGGAGGCGAACCCGGGCCAGGGCGTGCAGTGGCTGCCCCCGGCGCTGCGCTCGCTGCTCGCGTACCACCAGGACATGTGGCGGTACCACACCACCCTGGAGACCCCGCACGGCTACGCCGCCGGACCGCTGGGCTGGATCGTGCAGTGGCGGCCGACGTCGTTCTGGTACCCCACCGAGGTGTCCGGCCTGACCGGTGAGGCCGCGGAGCGGGCGTGCGGTGCCACCTCCTGCTCCCAGGCGATCGTCTCCGTCGGCAACCCCGTCATCTGGTGGGCGGGGGCGGCCGCGGTCCTGGTGGCGCTGTTCTGGCTGGTCCGCTACCGCGACTGGCGCGCCGGTGCGGTGCTGTCCGGGCTGGTCGCCGGCTGGCTGCCGTGGTTCGCCTACATGCACCGCACGATCTTCACGTTCTACAGCGTCGCGTTCGTGCCGTGGGTCGTCCTCACGCTCGTCTACGTGCTGGGGCTGCTGGTCGGACCACCGGTCGAGGCCGACGGCACCGCGCGGGAGGTCCGCGCACGGCGCTGGACCGTCGCCGCCGTCGGGGTGTTCGTGGCCGTGGTCGTGGGCGTCGGGCTGTTCTTCTACCCGGTCTGGTCGGCCTGGGTCATCCCGTGGGAGCAGTGGCACATGCGGATGTGGCTCCCCACCTGGATCTGACGGACGTCAGTCGTCCCAGGTGCCCTGCGGGGTGCGGTGCCACGCCAGGCCGGTCCGGTCCCAGTGCCGGCCGTGCGCCCGCAGCCGCCGCACCAGGTCGTCGTAGTCGCGGTGCTCGGGCGCGCTCCACGCGACCTCGGCGACGGCGGCGAGCCGCGGCAGCAGCATCGTCGTCAAGTCGTCCAGGGTCCGCAGCGTCTCGGTCCAGAGCGCGGCCTCGACGCCGACCACCGCCTCGGGCGGCAGCCCCTCCACCAGCTCCGCGGGCTCCCACTCGTAGGCGTCCCGCAGCTCGACGAAGCCGGCCCACTCCTGACCGAGCGGGAACCCGGGCCCGTACCGCATGTCCAGGTAGACCCGCGGCGCCGGCGACAGCAGGATCCGCGCGCCGGCGCGCGCGGCCGCGACGAACGGCTCGGCGTCGCCCCGGGTGTCCCAGTACTGCACGACCGTCCCGGCCGGCAGGTCGGGCACGCTCGCCACCTCCTGCCACCCGACCACGCGCTTGCCGTGCGCGGTCACCGCCGCGGCCGCCGCGCGCACCAGGCGCGCGTACTCGTCCCGATCCATCGTCAGGACCTCGTCGCCGCCGATGTGCACGTGGCTGCCCGGGGTCATCTCCGCCAGGTCACCGAAGACGTCGATGAGGAACTCGTGCGTGGCCGGCAGGTCGTCGTGCAGCCGGGAGAAGCCGACGTCGGTGCCGAGGTACTCCGCCGCGGGCTGCCCGTCCGGGTTGAGCTCGCCGTACGCGTGCAGCGCCGCGTTGACGTGACCGGGCACGTCGATCTCCGGGACCACGCGGATGGCACGCGCCCGGGCGAACGCCAGGATCTCGTCCCAGTCCGCCGCCGCGTAGTGGCCGCCCGGGTCGCCGTCGACCGAGTGCGCGCTGGAGCGTCGGACCAGCTCGGGCCGCGACGGCACGTCGAGGCGCCACGCCTGGTCGTCGGTCAGGTGCAGGTGCAGCACGTTGAGCTTGTAGTGGCCCATCAGCCCCATGACGACCTTGAGGTCCGCCACGCTGACGAAGTGCCGGGCCACGTCCAGCGACAGGCCTCGCCACGGGTACCGCGGCGCGTCCTCGATGTGGACGGCGGCGACCTCGACGCCCCCGTCGGGACGCTCGCGCAGCAGCTGGCGCAACGTCACCACCGCGTGCACGAGGCCGTCGGTCGTCCGTGCCTCCAGCCGCACCCGCCCGTCGCCCACGACGACGCGGTAGGTCTCCGGCCCCGGCGGCAGGTCCGTCACCAGCCGCATGCGCACGACCCCGGGCGCGTCCGGCCCGGCGTAGCGGATCTCCACGGCCCGGCCGCTGACGCGGCCCAGCAGGTCCGCGGTCAGCACGGCGACGGGCACCAGCTGTTCGTCGGCGTCGACGACGACTGTCGTCGAGCCCGTGATGACGTACGGCTCGCCGGCCGAGGGCCGGACGACGAGCGGTGCGGGCACCACCGTGATCGGGTCGGACACGGCTCTCCTCGAGGTCGGTGGACGGGACCCCCGGTCGAACCTACCCGGGACCGCGCCGTCCGGTGCCCGATTCGCGCCGGATGGGGCCGCACCGGACGGACCCGGCGGGGGGAACCACCGAGTCGGGAGGCGGGTTCGTCCGGGTTGCCCTAAGTTCCTCGCAGACCGGTCAACGGTCCTGACACCGAGGAGTGGACATGGGTTTCGGCGGAATCATCAGCGCCATCGTCGTCGGCGCCATCATCGGCGCTCTCGGCCGCCTCGTCGTGCGCGGCAAGCAGAACATCTCGATCCTGGTGACGATCATCATCGGGATCGTGGCCGCGCTCATCGGCACGTGGCTCGCGCAGATCATCGGCGTCGAGGTCACCGACGGGATCGACTGGATCGAGATCCTGCTGCAGGTCGTCGTCGCGGCTCTCTTCGTCGTCGTCTACACGAACTGGGCCGGCAAGCGCCGCTGACCAGCGGCCGACCAGCACCGACGCGAGGGCCGGCACCACGGCGCAGGACGCCGGGTGCCGGCCCTCGGGCGTGCAGGGTGCCCGCGCGGGGTGAGCGTGCCGGTCAGGCGTGGACCGCGTCCGCGGCGGCGTCCGCGACCAGCGTGGCGCCGTCGGGGACGGTGCCGCCCTCCCCGCTCAGCTCCGCGTCACCCACGACCGCGACGTCCCGGCCCAGGCGCCAGTCCCCCCGGACCCGCAGCGCCGTGGCGCCCCGCAGCGACGGCACGTGCGGCACGCGGGCGTCGAACTCGCCCACGAGCGCGTAGTACGCCGGGTCCAGGTCGACGAACGGCGCGTCGACGACGGCGACGAGCCGGTGGGCGTCGTCCTCCTCGTAGACGTCGGAGCGCAGGACGAGCAGGTCGTTCGTCGTCTTGACGGGCAGGAAGCGCTCACGCCCGACCTCCAGGACGGCCGCGCCGTCGAAGACCTCGATCGCGGCACCCATGGCGGACTCGATCTGCACGACCTTCGGGGACGTCTTGTCCGTCGGGTCGACGTGCTTCTCGTTGCGGATCAGCGGCAGGTCCAGGACACCGCCGGTGCGCTCCAGCTCCGCGGACAGCGCCTCGAGGTCCAGCCACAGGTTGTTCGTGTTGAAGTAGGCGTGCCTCGCGATGTCGGCCGCGGCCTCGGCGTCGTCCGGCGTGGTCTGCGCGGACTCCCGCAGCACGATCCGCCCGTCGGAGCGGCGCACCACGAGGTGACCGCCCTTGCGGTCCGCGGGCGTGCGCCGCGCGACCTCGGCCGCGAACGGGGCACCCGACGCGGCGAACCAGCCGGCGACCCGCGCGTCGGGCGTCGCCCCGAGGTTGTCGGAGTTGGAGACGGACGCGTACCGGAAGCCGGCGGCGAGCAGGGCGTCCAGCACACCGGACGCGTACAGCGCCGGGTACAGGTCGCCGTGCCCGGGCGGGCACCACTCGAGCGTGGGGTCGGCGTCCCACGTCACGGGCGTCAGGCCGTCGACCAGGAGCTTGGGCTCGCGGTTCTGCAGGAAGTCCAGCGGCACCCCGTCGACGGCGAGCCGCGGGTGCGCGGCGAGCGCCGCGAGGCTGTCGTCCCGGGTGCGGAACGAGTTCATGAGCACCAGCGGGAGCCGCGCCCCCGTCGCCTCCCGCGCCGCGAGCACCTGGTCGGCGATCACGTCGAGGAACGTGCGGCTGCCGCGCACGGGCAGCAGCGACTTGGCACGGTCCATGCCCATCGAGGTGCCGAGCCCGCCGTTGAGCTTGATGACGGCGGTGCGCGCGAGGGCGTCCGCGGCCGCCGCGTCGTCGACCTCGAGGTCGTCGAGGTGCGGGACGTCGGTGAGGGGGTCGACGTCCGACTCGCGGACGATCCCCGTGCTCCCCGACTCCAGGAGTCCGTGGAACCGGGTGAACACGTCGACGGCAGCGGCGGGGACGCCGGCGTCACGCATCTTCTGCTGGGCGAGATCGAGACCGGTCATGCGCCGACGTTAGCGGCGAACCGGTCGCGGACCGCGGTGACGCCGCTCACACCGGTGCCGTCGTCGACGTGCCGCCTCCTCGCCGTCCACGGCCGTTCACCGGACGACGACAGGGCCGCCCCGGGTACGCTCGCGGGCGGCTGCTGCGCACCCCGCCGCACCGCGGTGTGAGCACCGTCACCGTCCCCCGCCGCCGGGAACGCCGCGCTTCGCACGGAACGCCCGGGGATCGCTCACCCGCACCGGACCGCGAGGACCCGCCCTGCGCGAGCCGATAGAGGAGGGACCCCGACGAGGAGCCCCCCATGTCTTCCCCTGCGCCCACCGCCCCTGCCACCACCCGCCGGCTGCCGCGTGCCGTCGCGGCCGCCGGCGCCGTCCTGGCGACCGCGTGCGTCCTGCTGCCCCTGCCCGCGGCCGCCGCACCCGCCACGGGACCGGCCACCGTCGGACCCGCGCAGGCCCACCGCACCGTCCTGCAGGACCGTCCCGCCTACGTCGACCCCGCGTCCGACGCCGCGACGGCGGCCCGCACGGCCCGCGCGGCAGGACGCACGGGCGACGCCCGACTCCTCGAGAAGGCGGCGGCGCAGGGCACGGCACGCTGGCTGGGGCCCGTCGACGGCACGGCGCGCGTCCGTGCGTACGCCCAGGCCGCCGTCGCGGCGGGTGCGACGCCGGTCGTCGTGACCTACGCGATCCCCGACCGCGACTGCGGCAACCACTCGGCCGGGGGCTTCACCACGCCCGCGGAGTACCGCGCATGGGTCGACGCCGTGGCCGCGGGCCTGGCGGGTGCGCGCGCCGTCGTCGTGGTCGAGCCCGACGCGCTGCTGCACCTCGACCGCTGCGGCGACCGCGAGGCCCGCCTGGCGATGCTGCGCCACTCGGTGGACGCGTTCGCGGCCGCGGGCGCCGAGGTCTACCTCGACGGCGCGTCGAGCAACAGCTTCGGCTGGAGCGCCCGCCACCTGGCGGACATCGCCCAGCGGCTGCGTGACGCCGGGGTCGACCGGGCAGCCGGGTTCGCCGTCAACACGTCGAACTTCCAGACCGACGCGCAGGAGGTGGCGTACGGCGACCGGCTGTCCGCGCTGGTCGGCGGCGCGACCTTCGTCGTGGACACGTCCCGCAACGGCAACGGCCCGCTGGCCGGGCCGAACGGCACGGTGTGGTGCAACCCTGAGGGCCGGGCCCTCGGCAACCCGCCGCGCGCCACGGGCACCGGCCCGCACGTCGCCGACCTGTGGCTGAAGACCCCGGGCCGGTCCGACGGCACCTGCAACGGCGGCCCCGCCGCCGGACGCTTCTGGGAGGCGTACCTGCTGGGGCTGGCCGCCCGGGCCGCCTGGTAGCCCCGGACACCTGGTAGCCCCGGACACGAAGAAGGCCGGACCCACCGGGTCCGGCCTTCTTCGACGTCCTGCGACGCCGTCGGGGTGGAGCTGAGGGGATTCGAACCCCTGACCTTCTCATTGCGAACGAGACGCGCTACCAACTGCGCCACAGCCCCTTGAAGCGGGGACCACAGTAGCATCACCGCGGCCCCTGGACGAAACCCGCGGTACGCGTCCCCGCGCACCGCCCGGGAGGTCCCCGCGCACGTCACCCGGTGCGCCGGCACCGGGCACCGGCTACTGGCCGGCGGCGCGGCGGCGCGCGAGCACCGCGTTGAGGTCGATGCTGCCCGTCGTCAGGGCTGCCGGCTCGTCGGCCACCACGGCCGCGCCGGACGTGACCTCCTCGGTCGCCCCCGGCGCATCGGCCGGGCGTCGCACGGTCGACGCCTCGGCGTCGGACTCCTCGAGCGGGGCCGGGGTCCGGCGCGGGGCCGGGGCCTTCATGGCGTACGTCGGACGCGGCACCCGGACGGGCGACCACTCGGCGTCGCGCTCCTCCTCGGTCGACGCGTCGGCGGCGACCTCGGTCGGCGCCGCCGACGCCCGTCGGACCACCGGGGTCTGCCCGGTGGCGTGCCGCGCCGGACCCGCGGACTCCCCGCGGTCGGCGACGATCGCCTCGAACACCTCGGTGTGCGCGTCGGACGGGCGCACCGCGTGACCGGTCACCAGCGGCACGGGCACACCGGGCTCCGTGTCCCGCCGCACGACCGGCGTGGCCCCGCTGCGGGGACGGACCGCGGGCGTGGCGCCCGTGCGCGGCCGCGCGGCGAGCCGCTCCTCGCGCTCGATCGTCTCGGCCCACTGCGCGTCGGACGCCTGACCTGCGAGCACCGCGCGGCGACCCAGCACGACCACCGACGTGAGCAGGGCCGACGGCACCGCCCCGGCCACCCACGTGACGGCGGGCACGGCGGCGACCAGGACCCAGCCGACGAGGGCGGACAGCGCGAGGACGCCCGCGAGCAGCCCGCGGCGACGTGCGGCGGCGCCGCGGCGCGCAGCAGCGGCGGCCCGGGCGGCGCGCGCCTGGGCGAGCCGGCGCGCGGCCTCGGCCGAGATGCGCTCGGGTGTGGCGTGCGGTCGGTCCACGGTGGTGCCTCCTGTCAGCGTGCCGACGTACGCCGCCGGCACCCCCGTCCCCGGGGTCAGCAGTGCCGACGTGCTCGGTCCCCACATCCCGGCCGCCGCGGCTCCGCGTCCCAGCCGGCGGCGCGTGCTGCTCGCCACCGCGACCACGCGCAGCCCCGCGGAGAACCGGTCGTCGGCCCGGGCCTCCAGCAACCGTTGACGGTGCCGCAGGTGGTGCGGCACCAGATACGCCGCCCACAGACCCACGAGCGCGAGCGCCACGGGGCCTGCGAGATCGTTCACGTCACGACGGTAGGGGTCACGACCCCCGACGCGCCGCACCGGTGCGGCGTGTCGCGCCGACGTCCCACCACGGAGCGGTGCTAGGGGCTGCCGATGCCGCGCTGCCGGCGGTGCCAGCGGGCGAGCAGACCGTCGGGCACGTCCTCCGCCGTCAGCGCGAACGTGCGGTGGTCGCACCACCGGCCCTGGATGTGCAGGTACCGCTCCCGCAGCCCCTCGTCGCGGAACCCCAGCTTCTCGACGACGCGCAGCGACGGCGCGTTCTCCGGCCGGATGTTCACCTCGACCCGGTGCAGCCCGACCGCGCCGAAGCAGTGGTCGGTCGCGAGCGCCACCGCCGTCGGCGTGATCCCCTGCCCCGCGACGTGCTGCGACACCCAGTACCCGATCGCCGCGGAGCGCAACGAGCCCCACTGGATCGACGACACCGTCAGCTGCCCGACGAGCTCACCGCCGCGGTCCACGGCGAACGGCAGCGCGGACCCCTCCCTCGCCTGGGCCGACAGCGCACGCACGAACTGCCCGAAGGTCGGCCGCGGTCCGCGCACCGGCTCCGGGCTCGTCGCGTCCCACGGCTCCAGCCAGCCGACGTTGCGCGCCCGCAACGTCATCCACGCGTCCGCGTCACGACGGCGCAGCGGACGCAGGCGCACGTCACCGTCGACCAGCTGGGCGGGCCACCCGGCCGTCACGCCGTCAGCCCTCCAGCACCAGGCAGTGCACGACCGTCCCCGCCTCCACCCCGAGGTCACCCTCGCCCACGACCGCCAGCGCGTTGGCGTGCGCCAGCGCGGTGACCGACGGGGCCGCGGGGTCACCGACGGGAGTCACGCGGTACCCCTCGTCCGGGGAGCCGAGCACCGTGGCGGGCACGAACTGGCGCAGCCCCGGCGGGGACGCCCAGCCGTGCGTGGCCGCCGCCGCGACGGACGGGCGGAACAGCTCGGTGTGCCCCGCCATGGCCCGCAGCGCGGGACGCACGAACACCTCGAACGACACCTGCGCGGCCACCGGGTGCCCCTGCAGCGCGAACAGGGGGACGGTCCGTCCGCCCGGGTCCACGTCGTCGAGCCCCAGCGCGCCGACGGTGCCGAAGCCGTGCCGCGTGCCCGGGGTCATCGCCACCTGGTCGAGGCGCACGGTGCCCAGCGGCGCCAGGACGTCCTTGACCGTGTCGTGGGCCAGCTCGGACAACCCGCCCGTGAGCACCACGAGGTCGGCACGGACCAGCTGGTCCTCGAGGGCCTCGCGCAGCGCGGCGTGCTCGTCGGGGACGGCCCCCACGCGCACGGGCGTCGCGCCCGCGTCCCGGACGGCGGTCTCGAGCGCGTGCCCGTCGACCTCGAACACCGTGCCCGGCCGGGCCTGCGTCGTCGGCTCGACGAGCTCGTCGCCCACCGACATCAGCACGACGCGCGGTGTCGGGTGCACGGGCAGGCGACCGCGGCCCATCGCGGCGGCCAGCGCGATCTGGCGCGCCCCCAGGCGGGTGCCGGCGGTGAGCACGACCTCCCCCGACCGCACGTCGGCCCCCGCGTACCGGACGTGCTGACCGGGCCGGGCGACGCGCTGGAACGCCACGCGCGCCTGCCCGCGGTCCGTCTCCTCGACCGGCACCACGGCGTCCGCGCCCAGGGGCAGCGGCGCGCCCGACGCCACCCGCACCGCGGTGCCCGGCACGTGCCGCAGGCCGGCCGGGCTGCCCGCGTGCAGGTCGTGCGCCACCGGCAGCTCCGGCCCGCGCGTCCCCGCCGCGTACGTGTCGTCCGCCGCGACGGCGTAGCCGTCGCGGGTGGCCACCGGCACGGCCGGCACGTCGACGGGCGCGAGGACGTCGGCGGCGAGGATGCACCCCGCGGCGTCGTGCAGGACGACGTCGAGCGGCGGCACCGGGCCCGCGGCGGCGAGCACGGTGGCGAGGTGGTCCTGGACCGATCTCATGCGCGCATTGTGCCCGCACGAGTGCTCGGCCGGGGGTGCGCCGCGCCCCGACCACCCACGTCAGCGGGCGTCCGGTCCGCACAGGGCTCCCGCCGGCCCCGTGGGTTTGCGACACTTGCCCCATGAGCGCCGTCGCCCAGCCCCCCTGGCACGCCGAGGAGGAGGCGACCGGCCGCCGCTCGCGGCCCCGTGACGCGTCCGAGGAGAAGGACCTCCTGCGCCGCCGGGTACGCACCCGCCGCGCACAACGCTCGGCCCGGCGTCGCACCGAGTCCGCCGAGCGGCTCGCGCAGGTGGTCCTCACGATCCCCGAGGTGGCGGCAGCCCGCTGCGTGAGCGTCTACGCGTCGCGCCCCACCGAACCCGGGACCGGGCCGCTCATCGACGCCCTGGCGGCGCGCGGCGTGCGGCTGCTGCTGCCCGTGCTCGGCACGGGCCTGCAGCGCGACTGGGCCGAGTACGCCGGCCCGGACGACCTGCACGAGCGCGCCCCGGGCCGACCGCCGGAGCCGAGCGGGCCCGCGCTCGGCGCGGCCGCCCTCGGTGAGGCCGACGTCGTGCTGGTGCCGGCGCTCGCGGTCGACACCGTGGGCGGCCGGCTCGGCCAGGGTGGCGGTTGGTACGACCGCGTCCTGGCGCACGTGCGCCCCGACGCCCCCGTCGTGGCGCTGGTGCACGAGGACGAGGTCCTCGACCGGGTCCCCCGGGAGCCCCACGACAGGCCCGTGGGCGTGGTCGCGACGCCCGACGGCTGGCGCCGGCTCGGCACGGCGACGTCCGACACCGCCGCCGACGCGCCCGCCTGAGCGTCGGGGCGTCGCCGCGACCCGTCGCCGCGACGCCCCGCCCGTCAGTCCTCGGGCGGGGTGAGCGTCTGACGGTCGACCGCGTCGGCCTGCACCGCGGCCGCCGAGAACGGCCACGGGAACTGCCGCCCCTGCGCCCACGCCTCGAGCTGGTCGTCGTAGTGCACGCTCGCCGGGTGACCCGACGTGCCGGTGAGGTTCACCCACGTCGAGGAGTCGAGGTCGCCCAGGTCGACCACCATGCGCATGGACGGTGCGGACGTCACCTCGTAGGAGCCGCTCGACGCGTCCCAGCCCGTGGCGTCCACGAGCGACGCCCCGCCGCCCACACCCTGCGGGGCCGGGTTGACCAGCCGACGCACCGCCGCGGGCGACCCGGGGCCGCCGAGCACGGGGTGCTCCGGCACGGCCACGTGCAGCAGCCCCCACGCCCAGTCGTCGGTGCGGCCGCCGATCTGGGCGGTCAGGGCATGACGTGCGGAGACCATCGCCCGGGCCAGGACGTCGTCGCGGCCCTCGATCACGCCGGCGGTCGTCCGGTCGTCCCACCACGGGGACGTCGGGTTCTGCAGCATGGTGCCGACCACCTCGAGCCAGCGGGAGTCGCCCGTCGGCGCGTGACCCTCGGGCAGGTCGTCGGCGAACGTCAGCTCGAGGATCTCCGCCCACACGGCGGCGAAGTACATCGCGGCGGACGAGTCGGCCTCCATCGTCAGGTCCCACTCGCGCAGCAGGTCCTGGCCCGCGCGGTCGAAGGCGTCCGGCAGGTCGATCTCCAGGAGCGCGGGCAGCAGCACCTGGGCGTACGGGCTGAACCGGTCGGTCTGCAGGTCCGCCGTGCTCGCCACGTCCACGGGCTGCCCCGCCGCGATACGTGCGGCCAGCACCTCGCGGATCCGCTGGCTGCGGTAGCCGTAGTCGGTGTCGTCCGCGAGGAACGGCCCCACACCGGCGGGTGCCACCGCCTGGTTGGCGGCCACGACGAAGCCCTCCGCCGGGTCCAGCACGCGCGGCAGCGTCGCGGGGTCGACCCAGCCCTGCCAGTCGTACCGGGAGTCCCAGCCCGGACGCGGCCACGTGCCGTCGGACGGGAACGGCCCCTCGACGGCGGCGCGCACGGGGATGCGCCCGGGCGCCTGGTAGCCGATGTGCCCGTCGGTCGTCGCGAAGACGATGTTCTGCGCCGGGACGTCGAACAGGACGGCGGCCGCCGCGACGTCGTCCGCGTCCCGCGCCGTCATGAGCGCGAAGAACGCCTCGACGGTCCGGCCGGGCTCCAGGGCCGTCCACGCCAGGGACACGGCGAACCGGTTGCCCGGCGCGTCCTCGGGCAGCGGGCCGCGCGTGGCGTCGTCGACCGGCAGCACGTCGGAGATGATCGGGCCGTGCCGGGTGCTGCGGACCGCGAGCTCGACGTCGTCGCCGCCGGCGACCTCGATGGTCTCCATCCGCACCTCGAGCGGCTCGTGCGTGCCGTCGACACGGACGTCGTTGCGGTCGAGACGCTCCAGGAAGAAGTCGGTGACGTCGGCACCCATGTTGGTCAGGCCCCAGGCGAGCTCGCCGTTGTGGCCGATCGCGACGCCCGGCACCCCGGCGAGCGCGAATCCCGTGACGTCGAACGGGCAGGCGTCGGAGACCTCCGCGCAGCGCAGGCCCACCTGCGCCCAGATGCCCGGTGCCGAGAGGCCGAGGTGGGGGTCGTTGGCCAGGATCGGCTTGCCGGACGTGGTGTGCGCGCCGCCCACGACCCACGAGTTGGAGCCGACTCCCTCGCCCTCGCCGACCAGGCGCGGCACCGCGGCCAGCGCACGGTCGGCGGACTCCAGCGCGGCCTGCAGGTCCGCACCGGTCAGGTCCGGGCCCAGGTCGACACCGGCCGGGACGGTCGCCGCGTCGGCCGGGACCCCCGCGTCGGCGGCGCTGACGATCGGCAGGTTGCGGTCCTGCGGGTACGGGGGGAACAGCTCCTCGACGCGGGCCACGTCCGGCACGAACCGGTAGGTGCTCGCCCGTGACAGCTCACGGTCGTAGTTGGAGCGCAGGTCCCACGCCATCGCCTTGAGCCACGCCAGCGAGTCGACCGGCTCCCACGGCTCGGGCGCCTGCTGCGGCACGCGCATGCCCAGCACCGTGTACTCCATCGCGATCGAGCCCGGGTCGCGGTCCTGCAGGTAGGCGTTGACGCCGTCGGCGTAGGCCTGCAGGTTGTCCCGCGACTCCTGCGAGAGCAGCCCCCACTCCTGCTCGGCGACGCGGCGCCAGCCGAGCGTGCGCACCATCCGGTCCGCCGCCAGCGCGTCCTCGTCCTGCCCGACGAGCTCCGACAGGCGACCGGCGGCGACGTGCCGCCGGTAGTCCATCTCGAAGAACCGGTCCTGCGCGGACACGTAGCCCTGCGCCATGAACAGGTCGGCGGGCGTCTCGGCGACGATCGTGGGGACGCCGCGGGCGTCGCGCGTCACCTCGACCTCCGCACCGAGTCCGGGCAGCGTCTGCGAGCCCTGCACGTCCGGCAGCGGGCGCCGCAGGACGAGTGCGGTCACCAGCACCGAGACGAGCAGCGCGAGCACGACGAGGACGGCGACGACGACCAGCGCGGTACGTCGGGGGCGAGGGCGGGGCACGCTGGCAGGGTACCCGCGAGGACGCTTGACGGTGGGGTTAGAGTTGGCACTCGGATCCTGAGAGTGCCAGCCGCCCCTGCGGCACGCGGCGACATCCGCCGACACCCGCGTCGTGACCCGCGCGCCCACCGGGCGGCGTGACGTCCGCGCCCGTGCACCGGCGCGCCCGTGCCCACCCGGCCACCGCAGGACCCGTGTCCGAGCACCGCCGGGGACGCCCGGCCGACGACCATCGGGAGCCACGTTGCCCACCTATGCCTACCGCTGCACGGCCTGCGACCACGCGTTCGAGGTCCAGCAGTCGTTCACCGACGACGCCCTGACGGTCTGCCCCGCCTGCGAGGGGCGGCTGCGCAAGGTCTTCTCCGCCGTCGGCGTCGTGTTCAAGGGGTCGGGCTTCTACCGCAACGACGCCCGCTCGTCGTCGTCCTCGTCCTCCTCGGGGCGGTCCGGCTCGTCGTCGTCCTCGTCCTCCTCGGACGCGTCGTCCACGGCGAGCAAGGCCCCCGCCGCGTCCGGTGACGCGTCGAGCACGTCGACCGCGGCCCCGTCGTCGGGGTCCTCGTCCGCGACGCCGGCAGCCGCACCGGCCGCGTCCGCCTGACGGACACCGACCCGGGGACGGCGGGGCCGGGCGCCTCGCCGCAGCGCCGGGCCGCGCCTGCCCGCGCCACAGGCGGGCCGCGCCTCCCCGCCGCACCGGCCCCGGCGAACCGCCGGGCCGACCCCAGACCCGGGCGCGTCGGCCGCCTCCACCGCCGTGGCGCCGGCAGCCCGGGACGGCGGTCCCCGCTCCTAGCGTCGCGGCATGACCACGCTCCCCACCGCGACGACCGGCGCGACGCCACGGCCCCTGCCGAGCGCACGGGCACCTGCCCGGCTGCGGTTCCGTGCCGCGCTCTGGCGGCTGCGCTTCCTGTGCGCGGCGCTCCTGCTCGGTGCGGCCGCGGGCGTGGTGGTCCACGCCCTGCGGCCACCGCCCCCGGCGACGGCGCCGGTGGTCACGCTCGCGCACGACGTCCCGGCCGGCACGGTGCTCGCGCCCGGTGACCTCGTCGTCAGCGCACTCCCACCCGCTGCCGCGCCGGCGGGTGCCCTGAGCGGTATGGCCGCGGCGGAGGGCAGGTCCACGGCCGTGGACCTGCCGGCCCGCACCCCGCTGGTGGCCACGATGCTCGTGGACGCGGCCCTCGCGGGGCCCGCGGGCACCGTCGTGGTGGCGGTGCGGCTGGACGACCCCGCCGTGGCCGCCCTGCTCGAGCCCGGCCTGCGTCTCGACCTGGTCGCCGCCCGGCACGAGGGCGGCCCGGGCGAGACGGTGGCGCGGCGCGCGCTGGTGCGACCCGCACCCCCGGGCGCTGACCTGCCCGACGGGCTGCTGGGAGGCGGGTCGGCGGACGTCGGGCCGCCCGTCCTGGTCGCGGTCTCCCCGGAGGAGGCGGTCCGCATCGCCGAGACGTCCCTCTCGGCGCGGCTCGTGGCGGTGGTCGTGCCATGATCGAGCGAGGACGTCAGGTCGGCTGTCGTCGGGCGGGGGGCTCGGATGTCGAACAACAGGCGTGACCGCGTGCGCGGAGCGGGTGACCGCATCAAGTCGGTAGGCGGGAGCCCCCGGGTCAAGGGTGTGGCGAAGGTGCTCGAGGGGTTCAAGGACTTCATCGCCCGCGGCAACGCGGTCGAGCTGGCCGTCGGCGTCGTGGTCGGCGCGGCGTTCACCGCCGTGGTGGGTGCCGTGCAGGACGCCCTCATCAGCCCGCTCATCGGGTGGATCTTCGGCAAGCCGGACCTCGAGAACCTCTGGGACATCGGCCCCTACACCTGGCGCACGCCCGGTCCCGGCGAGGACCCGATCGCGGCGATCCAGGTCGGCGTCATCCTCAACGCCCTGATCCAGTTCCTCATCACCGCGGCGGCGATCTACTTCCTCATCGTCCTGCCGCTCAACGCCCTCGCCGCCCGCCGCAAGAAGGGCCAGGAGGACGAGCCGGCCGCACCGGCCGAGGACATCCTGCTGCTGCAGGAGATCCGGGACCTGCTCTCGCAGCGGCTCACTCCGGCGATCGCCAACGACACCTCACCCTCACCGGGCGACCCCGGGTCGACGACCCCGCCCCCGCCCCCGCCGGGCACCGCACCCCCGGGCGTCCCGCCCGCACCGTGAGTCCCGTCCTCCGCTGACGCGGTCGCGCGGGTCGGTCACCACGGCCGGCGGGTCGGTCACCGCTGCCGGCGGGTCGGTCACCAGTGGGGCGGCTTGTCGCGCTGCAGCCGGTCGTCGTTCGACGTCGGCTCCTCGCGGCCCCACCCGCGGTCGGAGTCGTCGGCGGAGCGTGTCGCGCGCCACAGGTCGTCCGCACCGGTCGCCCGGACCCCGGTGGCGGCCCGGCCCGGACCCGTTGCCGCCCCTGCCCCGGGGGCGTCGGTCGCCGCCTCGGCCGGGGGCGCGGCGGGTCGAACGGGGGTGAGCGACGGGTCGGGCGGTGCGGCCGGCAGCGTGGAGCGCAGCACGGACTCGTCGGAGCCGACGGTCCCGGACGGCCGCACGGCGCGTCGGGGACGACGACGGGCGGAGCTCATGCCCCGATCCTCCCACCGACGGCCGGCACCCGACGCGCCGGGGCGACCTCGCGCGGGAGGCTGCGGGCGCCTCAGCCGGTGAACGCGCGGGTGACCGCGGACCGCACGGCCGAGTCCACGCGGTGGCTGCGGCGCGTGATGCCGAGCTCGGCACGCAGGGCGTCCGCGAGCTGCTCGCGGGTGCGCTCGACGCCGTCCGACCTCAACCACCGCACCAGGTCGTCGAGCTGGTCGTCGCTGTACGCGTTGATCGGCAGCCCCGCGCGCACGTCCGGACGCGGTGCGGTCCGCACCGGCAGCGCGAGCTGCTCGCCGCCCGCCGGGGCGCCGGCGTCCTGCGCGACGGCCGCGGGTGCGACGGGCGCGGGCGCGACGGGCGAGGGCACGGCGGGGACGGGCGCCGACCCGACGACCGGCATCACACCGGTCGGCGTGCGCACCACGGGCACCGCACCGGTCGCCGGGGGCACCACCGGCACGGCACCGGTCGGCTCCCGCACCACGGGCACCGCACCCGTACGGGGCCGCACCACCGGCACGGCACCGGTCGGCTCCCGCACCACGGGCACCGCACCCGTACGGGGCCGCACCACCGGCACCCCACCGGTGACCGGGTGCGTCACGTACGGGCGCACGGGGCGGCTCACCTCGTCCTGACCGGCACCCTCGTCGTCGCCGACGTGCTCCGGCACCCGGGCCGTCGGCGTGGACACCGGGGCGACGGACTCCGGGCGGCGTGCGACGAGCGCGGCGTGCACGGCGCGACGGATCCGGTCGACCTCGCCCTGGGGGTCGAGGAACGCGGCGGCCGACCACACGCGGACCACCGACCACCCGAGGCGCTCCAGCCGGTCGGCGACCAGCCGGTCGCGCACCCGCACGCTCGGCTCGCCGACGTACGCGTCGTCGTCCGTGAGCACCGCGACGAGCATCTCGTCGGGCAGGTCGGGGTGGCCTACGACGAGCGGGATCCGCGACCCCCCGGGCACGCCGTGGTCCACGTCGACGAGCAGGCCGTGGCGCCACAGCCGCTCGGCGAGGTCGAGCACCAGGCGGTCGGGGTCGGCACCACCGACGGGCCGCTCCCCCGCACCGTGCGCGGCGCTGTGCGATCCGCGCTCGGCGGCGAACCGCAGGACGTCGGCCAGGAGCTGCGGACCCGCGCCGCGCAGCCGGTCCGGGTCGAGGTCGTCGCCGCGGAAGCACGACACCACGGTCAGGCGGTGACGGGTGGACCCCAGCGCGTCGAGCAGCAGACCCTCGCCGCCCGGCCGGCTGACCGGCCCGAACGTGTGCAGCACGCGTCGGTGCGGGGTGCGCCCCAGCCCGAGGGACAGGATCACCGCGTCCCGGCGCAGGCCACCGACGTTGGTGACGTCGACGACGACGAACGGGTCCGCCCGGCCGGCGTCGAAGAACGCCGCGAGCGCGGGGTTGTCCCGGACCTCGCCCATGACGGTCTCCCGCACCGCGTCGGCGTGGCGGGGCGTCAGCGTGACGACGGCCAGCGACTCGTCGGGGTGCTGCAGGACGTGCTCGACGACGAGCTCGAGGACACGCTCGACCTCGGCCGAGGTCGAGTCCACCATGCTGGTCGCCGGGTCCGGCATGCCGGTGCCGTCGACGACCTCCAGCCCGACCAGCGGACGCGCGTCGGGCAGCGGCGTGGGCACCAGGACGCCCTCGTAGCCGTGCTCCGCGAGGAACCGCGTGAGGTACGGGTCGCGGCGGGACGCGTCGGCGTGCAGCGCGACCGTCGGCAGGACCGCGGCCAGCTCGCGCACCGCGCTGCCGGACGCGCACCGGGCGTCACCCACGACGACGACCTGACGACCACGCGCGATCGCGGGCAGCGCCGCCTCGACCGGCAGGTGCGCCGCGGCGTCCACGACGACGAGGTCGATCGTGCGGGACGCGGGCAGCACCTGCGAGACGAGCATGGGCCCGGCGACCAGCACCGGCCGCAGCCGGCGCGCCAGGTCGGGGTACCGCGTGACGGTGTCGCGCAGCGACGTCATGCGCTCCTCGACGAGCTCGGCGAACAGCCCCTCGGCCTGGTCGCGGTGCACCCGCACCGCCGATGCGATCCGGCCGAGCGCGGCGGCCAGCACGGGCGCCGTGCGGCTGACGACGTGCCGGCGGTCCAGCTCCGCGTAGCGCGCGGACAGGGCCCCGAGCGCCGCGCCGTCGTACCCGGCCAGCGCGGGGTCGGCGGCCAGCACGTGCTCGAAGACGGTGCTCCACCACGCCAGGTCGAGCTCCGCGGGGGCCTGGGTCGGCTCGACGCGGCGGGCGGCGAGGTCGTCGACCAGGTCCCCGAGGCCGGCGGCCCGCAACCCGTGCAGCAGGTGCGTGCGCTCGGGCAGGGTCTCCAGTGCGGCGGCACCGGAGCGCAGCCGGTTGAGGCGCTCGCGCAGCGCGTCGAACGGCGTGCTGGTGAGGTCGCCGCCCAGCGGGGTCGTGGCGAGGACCTCCGCGAGCCCCTCGACGTCCTGCCGCACCGCACCGTGCTCGTCCTCGATGACCTCGAGGCTCTCCGGCAGACGCGGCCAGCCGCCGGCCGGGCAGTGCGCCTGCCACACCTCGCGGCGCTCCTGCACCTCGATGAGGGCCCCGTGCAGGTCGGCGACCGGCCGACCCGGGCGCACCATGTCCTTGGCCTGCTTGCGCAGACGCCGGCGCAGCCAGAAGCCCATCGGCACGCCGTGCTCCTCGCGCCACTCCTTGGTGGCGGTGGCCGCGACGAGGTCGGCGGCGGTGCGCTCGAAGACCATCGGCTGGAAGACGTCGAGCGAGGCCCGCACGCCGTCGAGCATGCGCAGCTGCTCGGCCCACTGCTCCAGCGTCGTCGCACGGGTCAGGCCGGTCTCCGCGGCCACCTGCTCGACGCGCCCGACCAGCAGCGGGAGCGTGACGTCGAGCAGCCGGTCGAGGCGGCGCCGCACGACCTGCGCGTCGGCCGCCGTGCGCAGGTCCGCACCGAACCAGGGGGTGTCCTGCGCGCGCAGCGTGAACGCACCGAGCTCACCGGCACGCACCAGGTCCTGCGCCAGGCGCGAACGTCGCTCGGGGTCCAGGGCGCGCGCGACGTCGGGGTGCAGGCGGACGGTCGTGGCGGGCGTGGGCCGGGTCGCGGTGAGCCGTGCCAGCTCCTGCAGGGCGTCGTACGCGGACGCGCCCCACGGTTCGCGCGGCTCGTGCAGGGCGTCGACGTACCCGCGCAGGCGCTCGCGCTGCTCGACCAGCGGGACCCGCACGGCCTGCACGGCGTCGGTATCGACGACGGGCGGCTCGAGGGTCATGGCACCCAGCAGGCGGCGCGCGGCGGCGGTGCGCCACCCGGCGTGCGGCTCGACGTCGAGGGCGATCTCCCCGAGCCCGAGGCGACGCAGCCGGTCCACCAGGGCGACGGCGGCGCGACGGTGCCCCGGCACGTACAGGACGGTGCGCCCCTCGGCGGCGGCGTCGGCGACGATCGCGGCCAGCGTGCCGGTCACGTCGGAGCCCGTGGGCGCGTCGACGAACACGTGCGCGCCGGTCGCGACGACGTCCAGCACGTGCTGCTGCGCGGGGTCCAGGTCCCCCACCCCCCGCTCGAGGGCGGGGTCGCGGTCCCCGACGACGGGCTCCGGCAGCGGCACGTCCACCGCCTCGCGGGCCTCGGCGATGCCCGCCATGGCGCGCACGACGTCGTGCCGTTCGAGGGTCCCGGCCAGCTGGTCGAGGTCGTCGACGATGACCTGACCCGGGTGGACGAACGTGCCGACCACGACCTTCTCGACCAGCGAGAAGTCCTCCAGCACCGCCTCGCCGAGGGAGGCGAGCCGCTGCAGCGCGCCGCGCGGGTCGAACCCGGAGCTGCTGAACGTGCCCCGGGCCACGGCGGCGGGGTCGAGCAGGGCGCCGTGGCCGCGCAGCGCGCGGGCCAGGACGGGGTTGACCTCGATGGACGGTTCGAGCTCGAGCTCGTAGTCACCCTCGCCGCTGCCGCGGGCACGCAGCCCGACGGGACGCAGCAGCACCGGTGCGCGCACCGTGCGGACGGCCGCGTCGCGGGCCTCGCCGGTGCCCCGTGCGGCCTCCGGGCGCGGGTGACGGGTGACGTGCGCGAGCGCACCGACGTCGTCGGACCCGAGGTCGGCGCTGGACCGGTCGGTCCAGGTGGCGACCCCGATGGCCAGGGACGTCGAGGCGATCCCGTAGCGCTGCGTGTACCCGGCGGCGCGCGCGCTGACGGCACGCGCCCGGCGGCGGGCGCTGGACAGGGCGCCGGGTTCCCGCACGAGGTTGGACAGGCGCGTGGGGCGCCCGGCGAAGAGCTGGGCCATCCCGGAGGGGTGGGCGGACGACAGGTCGAGGGCGGCGTCGCCGAGCTGGTCGACGTCGGCGAGCGTCGAGGCGCCGGCGGCCTCGACGAGCGCGGCACGCCAGGTCGCGACCGCACCCTCGAGGAGCTCGGCGGGCGACGGCGGCTCGACGAGCGCCACGGGTGGGGCCTCGACCGCGTCGGTGCCCTCGGCCGTGGCGGCGTCACCCTCGGCGGGCACCGAGGTGCCGGCGGGGGTGCCGGGGGTGCGGGCGGGAGCGGTCACCCTGGCACGGTAACCGCGCGGTGGTCCGATCCTCCGGCGGCCACGCCGGGACCGCCCGGGTTGCGCGGGGTTGCACCCGACCGGGTGGCGCGGCCCCTCGGGGCTCGGCGCGCGCGCCGGCCGGGAACGACCGACGGGACGGGCCGCTGGGGCCCGTCCCGTCGGATCGAGAAGTTGAAGACGGTGCGCACCGCGCAGGGGGCAGGCGATACGCACCGTCGAGGTCAATGATGCGCCCTCGGTAACTCTTGGTCAACTGTCCAGGCCAACGCCTCCTGCGGGTGGGATCATCGAGGGCGGGACGGGCGCCGCCGCGCCCGGAACGTCGCAGTCAACGCAGGCAGCACGCCCGACCAGGGACGACATCACTCCACCCCCGGTCGGTGACCACGATCGGGGGACGCATGACGGGGCACCGGGGGCCCACCGGGGCCACGGCCGTGTGGGCCGTGGCCGCGACGGCCTACCTCGTCGCCGTTGTGCACCGCACGGCCCTGGGCGTGGCAGGCGTCGAGGCCATCGCCCGGTTCGACCTCGGGGCCACCGGGCTGGCCCTGTTCTCGGTGCTGCAGCTCGCCGTGTACGCCCTCCTGCAGATCCCCGCCGGGCGCCTGGTCGACCGCCTCGGCGCCCGCACCCTCATCACGGTGGGGTCCGCGGTCATGGCCGTCGGCCAGGGCGTGCTGGCGGTGGCGGACGACGTGCCCACCGCGCTGGTCGCCCGCGCCCTGATCGGCGGGGGCGACGCGGCCATCTTCATCAGCGCCTGCCGCCTCATCGCCGAACGCTTCGAGCCTCGCCGCGTGCCGGTGATGGTGCAGGTCACGGGCCTGGTCGGGCAGTCGGGGCAGATCGTGTCCGCCCTCGCCGTGGCATGGGTCCTGCACACGTCCGGCTGGACGACGACCTTCGGCGTGCTCGCCGTGGCCGGTGCCGCCGTCACGGTGGCCGCCGCCGTCGGGATCGGCGCGCCGCCCCCGCGACCGCCGGGACCCCACACCCGGGAGCGCTTCGTGCCCGCCGTGCGGGTCGCCGCCCAGCCCGCGGGCACCCGGCTGGGCTTCTGGTCCCACTTCCTCACACCGTTCTCGTTCAACGTCGTGGCGATGCTGTGGGGCGTCCCGTTCTTCGTCACCGCCCAGGGCCGCACCCCGGCCGAGGCGTCCCTGCTGCTCACCGCGATGACGCTGGCGGCGATGGTGACGGGCCCGGTCGTCGGCCTGTTCACCGGGCGGCACCCGCTGCGCCGGTCCTGGGTGGTGCTGATGTCGGCGGCGGCGACGCTGGTCGCCTGGGTCACGGTCCTCGTCCCCGACACCCCCCGGCCGTTCCCCGTGCTCGTGGTCTTCGCGATGGTCCTCGGGGCCGGGGGCCCGGTGTCCCTCGTCGGCATCGACTACGCCCGCACCTTCACGCCGCCCGACCGGCTGGGCACGGCGACCGGGTTCGTCAACACCGGCGGCTTCGCGTCCACGATCATCGGGGTGCTGGCGGTCGGGGTGGTCCTCGAGCTCGTGTCGCCACCGGGGGTGAGCACGTACACGCTCGACGCGTACCGGGTGGCGTTCGCCGTGCTCCTCGTGCCGTGGGTGGCCGGTGTGCTCGGGGTCGTGAGCAGCCGGCGCCGCACCCGCGTCGCCCTGGCGCAGGCGGGCACGGTGGTCCCGCCGCTGCGCGAGGTGCTGCGCCGCAGCCGGCCCCGCTGACGCACCGCGCCGCGGCCACCCGGTGCGTCGGTGACGCCTGCGCACCACCGGGACGGGCGACGCGCGGGAGCCGTCGTGCGGGATAGGTTCGGCCGATGGACCCGGTGGATCCCGCGCTCGCCGGCGTGCGCGCCTACCTCAGCCACCTCGACGGGTGCGAGGTCGTCGTCCGGACGCTCTCCGGCCGCGAGTACACCGGTCCGCTGTCCTGCCTGCTGTCGGGGAACGTGGTGTTCGTCGGACCGTCCGGTGCGGCACCGTGCATCCGCATCGACGCGGTCGAGTCCGTGCTCCTGCTGCGCGGGCAGCCGGGTCGGTGACGCAGCGGGCCACCCGCGCCGCCGGCCCGGGGCACGTGAGGCCCCGGTCCGGCGGCGCGAGCGGGTCGTGTGGGATCGCTCCCGTCAGATCGCGATCTTGCAGCAGGGCGCCGTGACCTGGGAGGAGGCGGTCGCCGCGGCCGGCGCGCCGATGAGCCCGGCGAGGGCGACGACGGCGGTCAGGGTGGCGACGGTGAGCTTCTTCATGGTGGGACTCCTTCGGGCTGGCGTGCCGGACCGTCCGGCACCCGGGCATCGTCCCGAGGAGGTGTCGCCCGTGCAATGACTCCGGGCACACCGGGATAGACACGCCCAGGTCTTGCGTCACCCGGGCGTGTCGCACCCGGGCGGGGCGTGCTGCCGCCGCGTGCGTGCGTCAGGGGCGGGGCGTCCCCACACCGGCGGCGTCGAGCGCCCGCCGGTAGGCCTCCGCGACGCGGGCGCGGTCGTCACCGGCCGCACGCAGCCTGTCCCCCAGACGCCGCCACGCGACCGCCGACGAGCGGCCCGCGGGCACGAGGTCCAGCCGGTCCTCGACCTGCCGGTACGTCTTGACGGCGGCGTTGCGGTCACCCGACGCCAGCAGCGCGTCGCCCAGCGCCTCCAGGGCGGGCGCGGCGTCACGCCGCTGCCCGGTGCCGATCAGGTCGACCGCCCGCTGGGCCTGGTCGAGCGCCGCGCCGTACCGCCCCAGCAGGAGCAGTGCCCGGCAGCGCGTGGTGGCCGCCCGCGCCAGCTCGACGGCCGACTCCGCGACCTCGAGCGCCGTCCCCGCCGCGTCGAGCTCCGCCAGCGCCTCGTGCGGCCGGGCGGGCGTCACGGCCAGGAGCAGGTCCGCCAGGTCGAGCCGCAGCCGCGGCACGTCCCGCTCGGCCTCCGCACCGCCGGCCAGTGCCAGCGCCGCACGCAGGTGCCCGAGCGCGTCCTGCGCGTCACCGAGCGCGTCGTCGACGAACGCGAGGTTCCAGTGCACCGACCAGACGGCGCGTGCGGACCCGTGCACCAGGGCACGCGCGAGCAGCTCGTTGCCGCGCACCCGTGCGTAGGTCGCGTCCCCCCGGGCGACGTACGCCCACACCAGGGTCGTCTCGAGCCGGAAGAGCTCGTCGGTGCCGGCCGCGGACTCGGCGAGCACGGTCAGCCGCTCCTCGCCCGCCTGCACGGCCCCGTGCACGTCGCCCGCCTCGATGAGGGTCATCACGAGGCGCGTCGTCGCGTACGCGGCGCGTCGGGGCCGGTGCCCGTCGACGAGCAGCCGCGCGGTGTCCGCCAGGACCCGCGCGGCGCCCTCCAGGTCACCGAAGAGGTCGAGCGCCTCGGCACGGGCCAGCAGCACGCGGGCGCCCTGGTCGACGTCGAGGGCGTCGAGGTGCACGTCCTGCAGCTCCGTGACGGCCTCCGCGGCGCGGCCGGCGCGCAGCAGCTGGCGGGCGCGCACGACGGCGGCCTCGGACGCCCGGTACTCGGGTGAGCGCTCGCCCTGCTCGAGGTACGTGGTGGTGACCCCGAGGGCACGGGCCAGCCGCTCCAGCGCACCGTCACCGGGCCCCCGGACGCCGCGCTCCAGGTGCGAGACGTAGCTGGGGTGCATCATGGCCGCGCGAGCGAGGTCGGCCTGGGACAGGCCGGAGCGCTCACGGGCGTCGCGGATGCGTTCGCTGACTGGGTGCACGCCCTCACGATAGGGACCTGCCCCGCCGCACGGAAGAGGGCCGGATGGACTCCGGTCACGGCACCGGTGACACCACGGGCGCGACGACACGGACCCGGGCGGTCCCGGTGCGGCGCAGCAGCACCTCCACCGCACCCGCGTACGCGAGCGTCGAGGCGGTCGACAGGGCCAGGGCGAGGGGGCCGATGTCGACGACGTCCAGGTCCGCCAGGTCGACGGCACCGAGGGTGAACACGACGACGTTGTTGACGACGTGCGCCGCGGCCGCGGCCTCCAGCCCACCGGTCCGCCAGACCAGCCAGCCCATCGTCAGTGCCCACACGGCGGTGTCCACCATGGCCAGCCCGACGTAGGTGTGACCGAGGACGAACAGCGGCACCGGCAGCACCACGGCGAACGCGGGGTGCCGCAGCCAGGTGCCGATCGTCTGCGCGAGGTACCCGCGGAACACGACCTCCTCGGCCACGCACTGCGCCGGCACCAGCAGCAGCACCAGCCCGATCATCAGCCAGGACGACGCGTCGACGCGGGGCTGCCAGGTCACGCCCAGCGCCGTGTCCAGCAGCGCGGCACCACCCTGCACGAGCACCGTCAGCGCCGCCGCCACGGCCAGGCACCGTGCCGCCCAGCCCCAGCGGACGCGACCTGCCACCGAGAGGAGGAGCCCCACGGGACGCGCCCCGAGCAGCCGCGTGGCGACGAGCACCGCGGGGAGCATGGCGATGATGGAGAGCATCGCGAGCGTGAACGGCAGCGGCTCGGCCAGGTCGGTGACGTCCAGCCGCTCGAGCGCCTCGAGGCCGCCCGGGCCGGACGTCACCGCGGTCACCATCATCACGACACCGCCGGCCACGAGGATGCCGACGTACAGGCCGAGGCCGACGAGCCCGACGACCAGGGGCCGCCACCAGCGGGAGGCCGGGCTCGTGCGCTGCAGCCGGTGGTACGGGTAGGTGCCGGGGATCTCGTGGACGTCGACGACGGTGGGGCTGCTCACGGGTCCATCGTCCGGGTCGTGGGCGGCGTCCGCCTCCGCCACGCGGCCGACACCCGCGGCACCGCGCTCCGTCCCGCGGCCGACCGCAGGCACGGCTCGGCCGGAAATGCCCTGCCCCGCCCCGGGCCGGGCCGCCTACGCTCCCGGGATGCCGGACGAGACGTGGGTGGAGCACCGCCGCAGCGGTGACCGTGAGGTGCTGGGCTGGGTGCGCCCGCAGGGCGACGGGTACGTGGCCGTCGACCGCCTGGGCCGTGACGTCACGGGGCCGGTCGACTGGCTCGAGGCCGAGGCGGCGCTCGAGGAGCTCGGCCTGCACTGGCTGGGCGACCTGTGGCAGCTGACCCGCGAGGACGGCAGCGTCCGGCGCGTGCGCCTGGTCGAGGTCGGGCCGCACGGCGTCGTCGCGAAGGACGACGACATGAACGCCGTCGGGGAGGGCGTCGTCGCGACCTACGAGCTGCCGTTCCCGGCGCCGCCGTCGCTGGCGCCGTTCGCGGGCGACCGGCACACCCTGGACCCCGACGACCTGCCGTGAGGGACGGGGCCGCGGGTGCGGGTCGTCCGCGCGACCGATCCCGCCGACGACCGGGTCCGCCTAGCATCGCTGCGTGACCAGGACCGCCGCGCCCGACCCCGCGCCCGGCGCGGGGCGGTCGGGACGGGTGTGGGCGCGCACGTGGCGCCTGGTGCTCGGGATCGGCATCGGTGCGGCCGCGGGCTTCCTCACCTACGCCGCGGCCTTCGTCATCCCGGTGGACGAGGCGTTCGAGCCGGTCGTGTACGGACCGGGGGCGCCCTTCTGGATCGCGGTCGACGTCCTCTGCCTGCTCGCCTGCATCCCGTTGTACCTGCGCCGGTACCGGTCCCCGCTGCTGATCACCGGCCTGCTCGTGACCGTCGGCTCGTTCTCGGTCCTCACCTCGGGGCTCGTGCTCCTGGCGGTGGTGTCGCTCGCGACGCGCCGGCGCTGGTCGGAGATCCTGCCCGTGTACGCCCTGTGGCTCGGCGCGATGCTCGTCGGCGAGCGCGCGTTCAGCGCCTGGGTGATCGCGGACGAGCAGCCCGGCGCGGCCACCGACGAGCTGTGGACGGTCATCATGACCGCGGCGTTCGCCGCGCTCGTCGTCGTGACGGGCATGTTCGTCGGGGGGCGGCGCGCGCTGGTGACGTCCCTGCGCGAGCAGGCCGCGATCGCGCGCCGTGAGGCGGACGCCCGTGACGACTCCGCCCGGGCGAGCGAGCGCAACCGCATCGCCCGCGAGATGCACGACGTGCTCGCCCACCGCCTCTCCCTGGTCGCGCTGCACTCGGGTGCCCTGGAGTACCGCTCCGGCCTGGACCCCGAGCAGGTCCGGCAGACCGCCGCCGTGGTGCGGGAGAACGCGCACGAGGCCCTCGGTGAGCTGCGCGAGGTGCTGGGCCTGCTGCGCGAGCCGTCGGCCGGTGACGAGCAGTCGCGGCCGCAGCCGACGTTCGCGCAGGTCCACGAGCTGGTCGCCGGGGCGCGCGCGGCGGGCTCGCCCGTGGTCTTCGAGCTGGACCGCGTCGCGGACGACGACCTGGCGCGGCTGCCGGCGTCCACCAGCCGCCACCTGTACCGCGTCGTGCAGGAGACGCTGACCAACGCCCGCAAGCACGCGGCGGGCGCACCGGTCCACGTCCGCGTCCACGGCGCACCGGGTGAGCGCGTCGCGCTCGAGGTGACCAACCCCGTGCCGCGCACGGCGCCCGCCACCCGCCTGCCGTCGTCCGGCTGGGGCCTGACGGGCCTGGCCGAGCGGCTGCGGCTGACCGGGGGCGAGCTCGACGCGGGGGCACGCGGCGACGGCACGTTCGCGGTGCGGGCGTGGCTGCCGTGGGCGGCGGCCCCGGAGGACCCCGCGTGACCGCGGCGCCACCGGACGCGGCACCACGAGACGCGGCACCACGAGACGCGGCGCCGCGCCACGCGGCACCACGAGACGCACGCCCGCGGCACCTCGCGACGGGCTCGACGGAAGGACGGACGTGACGGCGACGGTGGAGCAGACGGGGACCCCGACGGAGCGGCAGACGGTGCGGGTCGTGCTCGTCGACGACGAGACGCTCGTGCGGGTGGGACTGCGCCTCATCCTCGGGGCGGACCCCGCGATCGACGTGGTCGGCGAGGCCGGGGACGGTCTGGAGGCGATCGACGTGGTGCGGCGCACCGCGCCCGACGTCGTGCTCATGGACATCCGGATGCCGCGGCTCGACGGGCTCGGCGCGACCGAGCGGCTGCTCACCGAGCAGCCGGACTCCCGGGTCGTCATCCTCACCACGTTCGACACGGACGAGATGGTGCTCGGCGCGCTGCGGCTGGGGGCCGCCGGGTTCCTGCTGAAGGACACCCCGCCGGCCGAGATCGTCCGGCACGTGCTCGACGCGGGCGCGGGGCGCACGACCCTGTCACCGTCGGTCACCGACCGGCTCATCGCGTCGGTCACGCAGCGTCCGCGCGACGAGCGGCGCACCGCCGCCCGTGCACGCCTCGACGCGCTCACGGAGCGCGAGCGGGACGTCGCGCGCGCGATCGGGCGGGGCCTGTCGAACGCCGAGATCGCCTCCGAGCTGTTCATCACGGTCGCGACCGTGAAGACGCACATCAGCCGCATCCTGGAGAAGATGCCGGCGGACAACCGCACGCACATCGCGATCTGCGTGCACGAGGCGGGCGACGTCTGACCGTGGACTCACCCAGCACGGCCCGGCGGGTCTGGGCGCACGCGTGGCGGCTGCTCGTCGCGGTCGTTGTGGGCGTCCCCAACGGGCTGGTCGTCTACGGCCTCGTCCTGACGACCGGGCCGTACCCCGGCGGGCCGCTCGGGGAGATCTGGATGCTCGTCGACCTGGCGTGCCTGCTGCTGTGCGCGGTGGCGTACGTGGCCCGGCACCGTGCCCCGCGCCTGGTCACGAGCATCATCGTGGTCGCCGGGTCGTTCTCGCTGTTCTCGTCGTTCGTGGTGCTGTTCGCCGTGGCGTCCCTCGCCGCGCGACGCCGACGCCTGGAGACCGCGGTGGTCTGCGCGCTGTGGTTCGTCGCGGCGCTCGTCGGCCAGCGGGTCTTCGTCGCGTGGGTGCTGCCCGCCGGCGTCCTGCCCGACGACCTGCGCCTCCTGGCGGCCGGGCAGGTGCTGAACACGGCCCTCGCCGTGGTGACCGGCATGTTCATCGGGGGTCGCCGCGCCCTGCTCGCGTCGCTGCGCGAGCAGGCCGCGATCGCCCGGCGCGAGGCGGACGCGCGCGGCGACGGGGCCCGCGCGGCCGAGCGCAACCGCATCGCCCACGAGATGCACGACGTGCTCGCCCACCGGCTGTCCCTGGTGGCGCTGCACGCCGGCGCGCTGGAGTACCGCGCGGGGATCGACCCCGAGCAGGTGCGCGAGACCGCTGCCGTGGTCCGCCAGAGCGCGCACGAGGCGCTCGGGGAGCTGCGCGAGGTCCTGGGGCTGCTGCGCGACCCCTCGGCCACCGACGAGCAGTCCCGGCCCCAACCGACGTTCGCGCAGGTGGACGAGCTGATCGAGGGGGTCCGGGCGGCGGGGTCCCCCGTGACGTCCACGCTGGACCGGGTCGACGCGGAGGCCCTGGCGGGACTGCCGGTGGCGACCAGCCGCCACCTTTACCGCGTCGCGCAGGAGGCCCTGGCGAACGCCCGCGCGCACGCGCCGGGCGCACCGGTGCACGTGCGGGTGCAGGGCGCACCGGGCGGACGCGTCGTCCTCGAGGTCACCCACCCCCTGCCCGATCAGGTGCCGGCGACGCGGCTGCCGAGCTCCGGCTGGGGGATGACGGGGTTGGCCGAGCGGCTGCGCCTCGCCGGTGGGGAGCTCGACGCCGGGGTGCGGCCCGACGGGACCTACCTCGTCCACGCCTGGCTGCCCTGGTCGGCGCCGACGGAGGAGCACGACCCGTCGGGTGCCACGACCGACGGCGTGGGCGACGGCGTGGACGGCGGCCGGGGCGACGACCTCGACGTGGTGGCGTCCCGCACCTGACCGTGGCGGGGCGGCACCGGACGCGGGCAGACCGCCACCGGCAGGGTGCGCGGGACGGTCGCGCCCGTCGCGGAGGACGGGCGCGACCGTGCGTCAGGACGCGACGAGCGGTCCCGTCTGGACGATGCCCACGACGGCCCAGGCCGGCAGCTCGAGGTCGATCTCCAGGACGCCGTCGTCCGACGCGGTGAGCGTGCTCCGCAGCAGGTCGTCGGCCACCGACCGCAGGTGCGCGGTCTGCGGCAGCGTGAGGTTGACCGGCTCGCCCATCGCGTGCCAGGCCTCCGCGACGTTGCCGTGCTCCCAGTCGAGCTGGACGACGTCGAACGTCGCCCCCGCGGGGAGCCCCGCGACGGTGTGCGTCACGCGGCGGCTCGTGCCCACCTCCGCCAGGCCGCGGGCAGCGGTGTAGCTGTTCTGCGCGAGGACGGACCGGCCGCCCATCTCGTCCGGGTAGTTGAACAGGACGCCGGCGACGCGACCGGTCGCACCGTCCCGCGTCACCATGCCGTGCGGCAGCTCGGCCACCACCTCGTCGCCCAGCTGCGCGAGCATCCGGAACGCGTGGAACGTCGGCTTGTGCAGACCCTGCTCGTTGACGAGCCCGAACCCGCCGTGGAACGGGCCCACGCCCGCCCCGCCCTCCTCGAAGACGTCGGTGAACGTCCAGTACGAGATGGAGTCGGCGAGCGCCGCGCAGCGCAGGTAGGCGCGCGTGATGTACGTGGCGGCGAACAGGGTGTCGTGGCTGCGGTCGCGGCTCGACGGCGACGTCGACCACTCGGTGATGTGGATCTCGGCGCCCGCGTAGGGACTGTCCGCGACGATGCGCTGCAGCAGCGTCAGGTCGTCGTAGGTGGCGTCGACGTACCGGCTGATCGCCTTGGACCCGCCGTCCGGCGTCGCGGCGTAGTCCGTGGGGTACAGGTGCGCGGTGAAGAAGTCCACGGGCAGGTCGCGCTCGTGGCACCAGGCGATGAACTCCTCGACCCACACCGGACGCCAGTCGAGGGCGTCGGGGTCCTCCGCCAGGCCGGTGGCGATCGACTTGCTGCCGTCCTCGTACTCGCCGGCGTACCGGTCGTCGGGGACGAAGACGCTGGTGGACGGCCCGCCGACGAGCAGGCGCTCGTCGATGGCCTTGATGGCGCGCACGCTCGCCTCGTACAGCTCGAAGTACTGGGTGCGGGTGCCGGTCCAGAACTTCGGGACGAGGTTGGGCTCGTTCCACACCTCGAACCGCCACTGCAGCACCTCGTCGATGCCGTAGCGCTCGATCCAGTGCCGCACCGTGGCCGCGACCAGGTCGGCCCAGCGCCCCATGTCGGTGGGCGGGCTGCAGTGCGCCTTCCACCAGAACAGGGTCTCGGTCTGCGTCGCCAGGTCGCGTGGCATGAAGCCGAGCTCGACGAAGGGCCTGGCGCCGGTCTCGAGGATGAAGTCGAAGACCTTGTCGACGTAGCTGAACGTGTGGACCGGCTCCGCGAGCGGCGTCGGCGGACCGAAGCCGCCGCCCCCGCCGTCGTTGCCGCGGTACACGAACATGTCGTCGTGGAAGAGCCCGTGGAAGCGCACGTAGCGGGCGCCGAGCACGTCGACGGCCTCGCGGAAGTGCGCCTGCCAGTCGGCGCGCAGCGCCTCGTTGGCGCGGCCTGCGCCGACGCACTGGTTCCACACGTGGTGCAACGGGCGACCGTGGGCTGCGGCGCCGTCCACGGTGAGCGGGCGGGGGGTGTCGGACTGCGCCGGCGCGGCCATGCCGTCTCCTCGTCGAGATCGAAACAGTTTCGCAACGCCTCGGTTGCGGGTTGCGACCGTACGGTGCCAGCCCTGGACAGTCAAGGCATCCTGCCTGCGACGTCGCACGGACCATGCACGGCGCCGCGTCTCGAAACCATTTCGGGCACTTCGCGTCACCTGGGGCGCGCGACCTCCGCCGCGCGCGGTCGAGGACGGGGCCCGGTCGCCCTCGCACCGCGCTGCCGGTGCGACGGCCGACGGCCCTGACGTGCGGCACCCGGTCGTCCCCCCCATGCTGGCTGGTGCCCCTGACGTGACCCGCACCGGGAGTGCCCATGAGCTCCGCGACCCCCGCGCCGGCCGACGACGCCACCGGTGCTGCCGCCCACAAGGCCGACGCGCCGAGCCCCGACGACCCCCGCAAGCCCGGCTCCCCCACCGACCTGCACAAGCCGTCGTGGCTGTACGTGCTGCGGACCACGGTGCGGGAGTTCCTCGGCGACCAGTGCACGGACCTGGCCGCGGCGCTGACCTACTACGCCGTCCTGGCGATCGCCCCGGCCCTGCTGGCCGTCGTGTCGCTGCTGTCGCTCGTGGACGACCCCGACGAGACCGTCCAGGGCATCGTCGACCTGGCGACCGACGTCGGTGCGGGCGAGCAGGTCGAAGGGCTGCGTCCGGTGCTGGAGCGCCTGACGGACGTCCCCGCGGCCGGGTTCGCCCTGGTCCTCGGCCTCGTCCTGGCGCTGTGGTCGGCCTCCGGGTACGTCGCCGCGTTCAGCCGCGGCATGAACCGCATCTACGAGGTCGACGAGGGCCGCCCGATCTGGAAGCTGCGCCCGGTGCTGCTGCTGCTGACCGCAGTGCTCGTCGTCATCGCCGTGCTGGTCGTCGCCCTGCTGGTGCTGTCCGGTCCGGTCGCGGAGGGCATCGGCGAGGCCGTGGGCCTCAGCTCGACCGTCGTGACGGTCTGGCAGGTCGTCAAGTGGCCGATCGTGCTGTTCCTCGTGGTCATGGCCGTCGCGCTGCTGTACCACGGGACCCCGAACGTGCGGCAGCCGAGGTTCCGGTGGATCAGCCTCGGCGCCTTCCTCGCGATCGTCGTCTGGGTGCTCGCGACGGCCGGCCTGGGCCTGTACGTCAGCAGCTTCGCCGACTACGACCGGACGTACGGCTCGCTCGCCGGCGTGATCGTGCTGCTGCTGTGGCTCTGGCTGACCAACCTGGCCCTGCTGTTCGGTGCCGAGCTGGACGCCGAGCTCGAGCGCGGCCGTGAGCTGCAGGCGGGCCTGGAGGCCGAGCGCACCCTGCAGCTGCCCCCGCGCGACACCCGCGCCAGCGAGAAGCGTCAGTCACGCCTCGAGAAGGACGTCGAGCGCGGGCGCGCCCTGCGCGAGACCGCGGCGCGGCGCACGGGGAGCGCGAACGCGGACGACGGGGACACCGGGGACGGCGGCACGCGCGCGACACCCGGCGCCTGAGCGGCGCCGCCGCCGGGTCGTCCGCCCGCGGACCGAGGTCAGCGCGGGGCGCCCTCAGCGCAGCGGCGGCAGCACCTGGTCACCCGCGAGCGCGCCACGGAACGGGTCGCCGCGCTCCGCGACGCGGTCCAGGACGGTGCGGACGGTGAAGGCGTCGGGGCGCAGCCACTCGGCGTCGAGCTCGTCCCACGTGATCGGCGCGGACACCGGCGCACCCGCCGCAGCCCGAGGGCTGTACGGCGCCACGAGCGTCTTGTTCACCGCGTTCTGCGTGTAGTCGAGCCGCGCCTGACCACCGCGCTCCCGCACCTCCCAGCGCCAGCTCACCAGGTCGGGCACGACCTTGCCGACGGTCCGCGAGAGCCGCTCGACCCAGGCCCGTGTCTCGTCGAACGACGGCCCCACGGTCACGGGCACCCACACCTGGATGCCGCGGCGCCCGGTGAGCTTGGGGAACGCCCGCACGCCGACGTGCTCGAACGCGTCGCGGTGCAGCCGGGCGAGCAGCACCAGGTCGTCCCAGGCCGTCGACGGACCGGGGTCCAGGTCCACGAGCGCGTACGTCGGCAGGTCCGGCGCCGACGTGCGCGACGTCCACGCGTGCCACTCCAGCGCCCCGAAGTTCGCGGCCCACACCAGCGCCGCCGGCTCGTCGACGACGAGGTACGTGGTCGACTCCCCCGGGTCCACGTCGGGCCGGTCCCAGCGCGGCACCCAGTCGGGCGCGTGGTCCGGCAGCTGCTTGTGCCAGAACCCGGCCGTCGCGGCACCCTGCGGGAAGCGGTGCATGTTGAGCGCCCGGCCCGCCAGGTACGGCAGCGCGACGGGCGCGATGCGCGCCGCGTAGCGCAGCAGCTCGCGCTTGGTCACGGGCGGCTCGCCGTCGCGGCCGGGGAACAGCTCCTTGTCGAGGTTGGTGACGCGCAGGCGCCGCCCGAAGACCTCCCACGTGCCCGACGCACCGAGGTCGTCCAGCGCGGCGAGCTCGTCGTCCGACGGGCCGGCGACCTGCGGCGCCGCCGGGTGCGTCTCGACCTCCGCCTCGGCAGCCGGGACACCCGAGCGCCACAGCCGGTCCGGCGCCGCCGCGACCTCGTCGTTCGTGCGCCCCGACACCACCGACGTCGGGTGGTCCTCGGCGTCCCAGCCGTCGACGGCGTGCTCGTCCTTCTTGTGGAGCATGAGCCACTGCTCCTTGCCCTCGCGGGCACTGCCGTCGCGGGCACTGCCGTCGCGGGCGCTGCCGTCGCGGGCACTGCCGTCGCGGCGGACCAGCAGGAACTTGCCGCGCAGCCGCTCGCCGTACAGCTCGGCGTGCAGCTGGCCACCCGCGACCTCGGCGGCCGGGTCGTCGCTCTTGTAGGGCTCCCACGTGCCGCGGTCCCACACGATGACGTCGCCGCCGCCGTACTGCCCGTGCGGGATGACGCCCTCGAAGTCCTCGTACTCCAGCGGGTGGTCCTCGACGTGCACCGCCATGCGGCGCGCCTTCGGATCGAGCGTCGGGCCCTTCGGCACCGCCCAGCTCACGAGGACGCCGTCGATCTCGAAGCGCACGTCGTAGTGCAGCCGGCGCGCGCGGTGCCGTTGCACCACGAAGCGACGCTCCGGTCCTGCGGCCCCCGCCGGGGGCGCGCCCGCGGGCTCGGCCGTGCGCGTGAAGTCACGCATCGACCGGTAGGTGCCCAGCGCGTCGGGCGCCTCCGGCGGCTTGGGGGTGGCGTCAGCCTTCCGTGGCGTCGGGGTCCTCCTCCGGCTCGAACGTGCTCGGCTCGTCGGTCGCGGTGCCACCCACGCCGTCGTCGGACAGCTCGTCGGCGCCCGTGCCGCCGCGGCCGTCGTCTGTCTCGCTCATGGGAGCCTCCTGCGTCGTCGGACGTGCGTCCGCCCAGCGTGCGTCGGCACCCGCGCACCCGCAACCAGAGCGCCCACCCTCCGGGGTCCCGCCGACCGGTCGAGTGACGGCCGACCAGGCGGCGCCCGCCGAGGTGCGCGACCTGCCGGCGACGGCGATGCTCGATGGGCGCGGCGTCGGCGCCGCGCCACCGGACGCGAAGGAGCGACCATGAGCGAGAACCCCGGACCCGCCTCCCCCGGCACGCCGCACCCGGGCGACGACCCGCACACCGTGGACACCGGCCCGGGTCCGGACCCCGCGGACGTCGGCACGACCGGACCGGACGAGCCGGACGAGCCGGACGAGGGCTGACCCGGGGTGCTGGACCGGCGCCCCGGCTGCGAGTCACCCGTCCAGCACGTACAAAGGACGAGGTGAGCACCCCCCTCGAGGACTACGCCCTGCTGTCCGACCTGCGCACCGGCCCGCTGGTGTCGCGCGACGGCAGCATCGACTGGCTGTGCCTGCCGCGGTTCGACTCCCCCGCGGTGTTCTCCGCCGTCCTCGGCGGGCCCGACGACGGCCGCTGGAAGCTGTCGGTGGTCGACGGCGAGGTCGTCGGGCGCCGCTACCTGCCCCACACCTTCGTGCTCGAGACCACGTGGCGCGGCCCGACAGGCACGGCCCGCGTCACCGACTTCCTGCCGGTGTCGGACCAGCGGGACGACCTGGTGCGCCGGGTGGAGTGCCTCGAGGGCACCGTGGAGGTGGAGCACGACCTGCGCCTGCGCTTCGACTACGCGCGCGCCACCCCGTGGGTGCGCGTCGTGGACCACCACGGGCAGCCGGCGCTGACCTCGCTGGCGGGCCCCGACGGGGTGCTGGTGACCGGCCCGCTGCTGGGCTGGAGCGACGACCACGAGGACGCGATCGAGGATCCGGAGGCCGCGGCCGACCAGCCCGGGGCGTTCACCGGCGGCGACCGGCCCGGCGGCCTCCGGGCGCCCCGCCTGACGGGCCGGTTCCGTCTGGACGCGGGTGACGTGCGCGACTGGGACCTCGCGTGGTTCCCGTCGTACCACGCGCCGCCGGAGCCGATCGACGTGGACCAGGCCCTCGCGGAGACGCTGCGGTTCTGGACGGACTGGTCGTCGAAGGTGACGGTCCGCACCAGCCGGGACCCGCAGGTGCTGCGTTCCATGCTCGTGCTGCGCGCCCTCACCCACGGCGAGACCGGCGGGATGGTCGCCGCGCCCACGGCGTCGCTGCCCGAGGAGGTCGGCGGGGTGCGCAACTGGGACTACCGCTACGTGTGGCTGCGCGACGCGGCGCTGACCATCGAGGTGGCCGTCGCGCACGGGCTGACCGAGGGCGCGTGCCTGTGGCGCGACTGGCTGCTGCGCGCCGTGGCGGGCGACGCCCACGACGTGCGGATCATGTACGGCGTCGGCGGGGAGCGCGAGCTCGACGAGAAGGTGCTCGACCACCTCGACGGCTACGAGGGGTCGCGGCCCGTGCGCATCGGCAACGGCGCCGCGGACCAGTACCAGGCGGACGTGGTGGGCGAGGTGATGATCGCGCTCGGGATGCTGCGCGACGCGGGCGTCGCGGACGACGAGTACACGTGGGGCCTGCAGAAGAGCCTCCTGCGGTTCGCGGAGGAGCACCTGGACCGCAAGGACCACGGCATCTGGGAGATGCGGGGCGAGCTGCACCACTTCACCCACGGCCGGGCGATGATGTGGGCCGCGTTCGACCAGGGCGTGCGCGCGGTCGAGCAGCACGGCCTCGACGGCCCGGTCGAGCGGTGGCGCGAGCTGCGCGCGCGGCTGCGCGAGGAGATCGAGACCCGGGGCTTCGACGAGGAGCTCGACACCTTCACGCAGACGTACGACAACAGCGAGGTGGACGCGTCGCTGCTGCAGCTGCCGCACACCGGGTTCCTCGCCTACGACGACCCGCGCATGCTGGGCACGGTCGCCCGGATCGAGCGGGACCTGGTCGACGAGCACGGGCTGGTGCACCGGTACCGCACGGACACCGGCATGGACGGGTTGGAGGGCGACGAGCACCCGTTCCTCATCTGCTGCTTCTGGCTGGTCGAGCAGTACGCCCGCAGCGGGCGCGTCGAGGACGCCCGGGTGCTGATGAAGCAGCTCGTCGGGTACGCGAACGACCTGGGGCTCCTCAGCGAGGAGTACGACCCGGGGGCGGGCCGGCTCGTCGGCAACTTCCCGCAGGCGTTCAGCCACATCGGCCTGATCCGCGCCTCGGACGCGCTCGCGGACGTGACCGACGACTGATCGCGGCGGCACCGTCGCAGGTCCGCCACGTCCCCGAGGTGCGCGCGGTGCGCCGAGTCGGGATGCTCGACGGGAGCGACGGACGAGCCGTCGCCGGTGCGCAGGAGCCGCGATGAGTCGGACTGCTCGTCCCGCCCGAGGGCGGGGCCGGAGGCCGCGATGAGCACGCCCTTGGAGGACTACGCGCTGCTGTCCGACCTGTGCACCGGCCCGCTGGTGTCCCGTGACGGCAGCATCGACTGGCTGTGCCTGCCGCGCTACGACTCCCCGGCCGTCTTCTCGGCGCTCCTGGGTGGCCCGGACGACGGCCGCTGGCGGCTCTCGGTCGTCGACGGGGAGGTCGTCGAGCGCCGCTACATCCCGCACACCTTCGTCCTGGAGACGACGTGGCGGACCCCGACGGGACGCGTCCGCGTCACGGACTTCCTGCCGCTCACCACCGAGCACGCCGACCTGGTGCGGCGCGTGCAGTGCCTGGAGGGGACCGTCGAGGTGGAGCACGACCTGCGCCTGCGGTTCGACTACGCGCGGGCCACCCCGTGGGTGCGCGTCGTCGAGCGCGGGGACGCGCGTGCGCTGCTGTCGCTCGCCGGCCCGGACGGGCTGGTGCTGTACGGCTCGCTGCTGACCTGGGCGGACGACGACGACGCGGGAGCGGACGACCGGCGTGCAGGACGGCTCGGCAGGTTCGACGCGCAGGCCGAGGGCGGTGCCGGCGCGCCCGCCCCGCGGCTGACGGGCCGGTTCCGGCTGGAGGCCAGGCAGACCCTCGACTGGGACCTCACGGTGTTCCCGTCGCACGAGGAGGAGCCGCCGGCCGTGGACGTCGACAACGCACTCGCCTCCACCATCGAGTTCTGGACGCAGTGGTCGGCGGAACGCCGCGTCGACACCGGCCACAACGCGCAGGTGCTGCGCTCGATGCTGGTCCTGCGGGCCCTCACCCACGCACGGACCGGTGGTGTCGTCGCGGCACCCACCGCGTCGCTGCCCGAGAGCCCGGGCGGCAGCCGCAACTGGGACTACCGGTACGTCTGGCTGCGGGACGCGGCGCTCACGATCGAGGTCGCCGTCGCGCACGGGCACGCGCACGCCGCCCTGCCGTGGCGCAACTGGCTGCTGCGGGCCGTCGCCGGCGACGCGGACCACGTCCAGATCATGTACGGGGTGGGCGGCGAGCGGGAGCTGACCGAGAAGGTCCTCGCCCACCTCGCCGGGTACGAGGGGTCACGCCCGGTGCGCATCGGCAACGGCGCCGCCGACCAGTACCAGGCCGACGTGGTGGGCGAGGTGATGATCGCCCTGGCGCGGCTGCGCGACGCGGGTGTGGCGGAGGACGAGTGGTCCTGGGGGCTGCAGAAGAGCCTGCTGCGGTTCTGCGAGCGGAACCTCGACCGCAAGGACAACGGCATCTGGGAGATGCGCGGCGAGCTGCACCACTTCACGCACGGGCGCGTGATGATGTGGGCCGCGTTCGACCGCGGCATCCGCGCCGTCGAGCACCCGCACGGCCTCGACGGTCCTGTCGAGCGGTGGCGCGAGCTGCGCGAGCAGCTGCGCAGCGAGATCGAGGACCTCGGGTTCGACGCGGAGCTGAACAGCTTCACGCAGGTGTACGGCGGCACCCGCGTGGACGCGTCGCTGCTGCAGCTGCCGCACACGGGATTCCTCGCGCACGACGACCCGCGCATGCTCGGCACGGTCGCCCGCATCGAGTCCGAGCTGGTCGACGACCACGGGCTGGTGCACCGCTACCGCACCGACAACGGCATGGACGGGCTCGCGGGCGACGAGCACCCGTTCCTCATCTGCAACTTCTGGCTCGTTGAGCAGTACGCGCTCTCCGGGCGGCTCGACGAGGCGCAGGCCCTCATGGACCGGCTCCTCGGCTTCGCGAACGACGTCGGCCTGCTCGCCGAGGAGTACGACCCGGTCGAGCGACGGCTGATCGGCAACTTCCCGCAGGCGTTCAGCCACATCGGGTTGATCCGCGCGGCGGACGCGATCGCCGCCGCGCAGCGCCGGCCGTCGGAGGGCTAGTCCTCAGCGGGCTGGTCGTCGGCGGGCTGGTCGCCGGCCACGACGACCGGCAGCGTCAGCCGGGACAGGTGCGCGGCGTCGTGCAGGACCCGCTGGTGCGCGACCACGAAGTCCGCCTCGGCGACGCTCGCGGCGGGCGCGCCCGTGCCGGGGTTGCGGTCGAACCGGGGGAAGCTCGAGCTCGACACGTCCAGGCGGATCCGGTGGCCCGCGGCGAACTCGTGCCCGACCGCACCCAGCTCGACGACCAGCTCGTGCGGCTCGTCCGGGGTCAGCAGCGCCGGGTGCGCGGGGTCCTGCCTGCTGGCGCGCAGGATGCCGTCGACGAGGTTGAGCGCGGTCCCGTCGGGGTGGACGTCCACCAGCTTGGCCGTCCAGTCGGTGTCCGCCGCGCTGGTCGCCGCGTGCAGCGTGAGCCGCACCGTCCCGATCACGCGCACGGGCGCCGGGAGCGGGTCGCCGACGAACCGCAGCACGTCGGTGCGCGCGTCGAGCGGACGCTGGTCGACCGACCCGCACATGCCCGCGGCGTCCCCCTGCGGCAGCAGCGTGTTCCCGCCGCGGGTCGGCACGGGGTCGCGCGGGTCGAACACGTAGCGGCTGGGCGGCGTCCCGTCGGCGGCGGGCCCGGCGGCCAGCGCACCCGGGTGCAGGTGCAGGTCGACGTCGCGGGCCGCGGGCGGCCACGTCGCGTGGTGCGTCCACACGTTCGCCCCGGTCACGAAGACCTGGACCGGCGCGTCCGGGACCGGGACGTCGTCGGAGGCCAGGTGCGCGGCGAGGAAGTCGAGGATCTGGGCGTCGAGGCCGATGGCCGCACCGCTCGCCGCGGGCCCGTGGTCGACGTCGCCGAGGGACCGACCCGCCGGGCCGTGGCTCCACGGGCCCACCACCAGACGCGACCCCGGGTGCCGCGGCTCGCGGGCGAACTCGCGCAGCGAGAGGTCCCGGAACACGTCGTGCCAGCCGGCGACCACGAACGTCGGCAGCGCGGGACGGTCCGGCAGGGCGTGCGCCCGCCAGTAGTCGTCGAGGTGCGCGTGCTCGGCCCAGTCCCGCCACGCAGGGAACAGCTCGTCCAGCACGGGGACGTCCGTCAGCGGCGTGGTGGCGAACCCGGCGGGGAACCCGCCCAGCAGGGCGGCCCACTCCTCCTGCAGCCGCGTGACGTCCTCCCCCGCGGCAGCGCGCCGCGCCAGCGGGACACCCGCCATGGCGGCCGCCCAGCCGAGGGTCGACCCGAGGTTCAGTGCCCCACCCGTGTACGTCAGCGACCACGGGTCGCTCGGGACGACGCCGGTGACCATCGCGCGCAGCGCCGGCGGCGCCCCACCCGCGGCGTACAGCTGGGTCTGCGCGACGTAGCTGCGCCCCGTCGTCGCGACGCGCCCGTTCGACCACTCCTGCTCCGCGCACCACGCGATCGTGTCGACGCCGTCGCGCTGGTCGTCGGCCCAGGGGTAGAACACCCCGTCGGACGCGCCGGTCCCGCGCAGGGCGACCATCACGAGCGCCAGCCCACGCTCCGCGAGCCCCATGAGGTCCGTCTCGAAGCGCGCGTCCGCCAGCGGGTACGGGCTGCGCAGCAGCACCACCGGGACCGGCTCGTCCACCAGCGGGCGCACCACCACGGCCCGCAGCACCGTCCCGTCCCGCATCGGCACCGGCACGTCGTGGTCGGTCCGGGTGGACGGGCGCGGGGACGTGCTCATGCCGGGCTCCTTCGGTGGCGGGGAGCCCATCCTGCCGCGGCCGCGGGGCCACGGGGTGGGACGGCACGCCGGTGGTCGGTCCGGGGCCGGAGCCGGCCGCCGCACGTCGGCACCGCACGGCGGACGCGCACGAAGCCCGAGCGCGGCGGGTCGAGCACGCACGGGGCCAGGCACACGAGAGGCAGGGGACCGAGGTCTCCCTGCCGTAGTCAGACTATGGCGCAGACGGGGGCTTGCCGCAAGGCCCCCGTCGTCGCCCAGGATGGTCGGCCGCGGCCCGGTGTACGCGGGCGCTGGGCGGTGACCACTGGTCAGTTGGGAGCTCCGGCCAGTGACCAGTGGTCAGTTGGGGACAGCAACACGGGGCCGTGGTACCCCCAGGTGACCACTGGTCAGTTGGGGACTCCGGCAGGTGACCACTGGTCAGTTGGGGACTCCGGCAGGTGACCACTGGTCAGTTGGGGACTCCGGCAGGTGACCACTGGTCAGTTGGGGACTGCAGCAGGTGGCTGAAGTGCTCCCGAGTGACCAGTGGCGGGATTCGGCGGTGGCACGTGGTGGCCGCGCGGACGGCGCGGGCGCGGACAGGGGGACGCATGACGGACGTGGTCATCAGTGGCGGCGGGCCGACCGGCATGATGCTGGCCGCCGAGCTGCGCCTGCACGGCGTGGACGTGCTGGTGCTCGAGCGGGACGCCGAGCCGAGCCCGGCGGTGCGGTCGCTCGGCCTGCACCCGCGCAGCATCGAGGTCCTGGACCAGCGCGGGCTGCTCGACCGGTTCCTGGCGCACGGGACGCCGTACCCGCAGGCGGTGGGGCACCTGGCGGGGATCGACCGGCCCGCGCCGGCTGACCTCGACACGGCGCACCGCTACGTGCTCGGCATCCCGCAGCCCGTGACCGACCGGCTGCTGACCGAGCGGGCGGTCGAGCTGGGCACGCGGGTGCGGCGCGGGGCCGAGGTCACGGGCGTCGAGCAGGACGACGAGCAGGTCACCGTCACGCTCGCGGACGGGACGCGGGAACGAGCGCGCTGGCTGGTCGGGTGCGACGGTGGCCGCAGCCTGGTGCGCCGCGCCGTCGGCATCGGGTTCCCGGGTGAGGCGGCGACGGCCGAGTGGATCCTCGCCGAGGTCCAGGTGACCACGCCCCCGGACGAGCTGGCGCGCGTCGTCGCCGCCGTCCGCGAGCGCCACCAGGGGTTCGGTGTCGGGCCCGCGGGTGACGGGCTGCACCGCGCGGTCGTCCCCGCGGCGGCGGTCGCCGAGGACCGCACGGTGCCGCCCACGCTCGACGAGCTGCGCACGCAGCTGCAGGCGTACGCGGGCACGGACTTCGGGGTCCACTCCCCCCGGTCGCTCACGCGGTTCGGCGACGCCACGCGCCTGGCCGACCGGTACCGGGTGGGCCGGGTGCTGATCGCCGGGGACGCTGCCCACGTGCACCCGCCGCTGGGCGGGCAGGGCCTCAACCTCGGCATCCAGGACGCGGTCGACCTGGGCTGGAAGCTCGCGGGGCAGGTGGCCGGGTGGGCGCCGGACGGGCTGCTCGACACCTACGGGGACGAGCGGCGTCCGGTGGCCCAGGACGTGCTGACGCTGACGCGCGCCCAGAGCGAGCTGCTGCGCACCGAGCCCGGTCCGCAGGCGGTGCGGCGCCTGCTCACCGAGCTGATGGCCCTGCCGGACGTGGGACGCCTGCTGGCCGAGCGGGTCAGCGGGACCGGCATCCGCTACGACCTGGGCGAGGGGCCGCCGCTGCTGGGTCGGCGCCTGCGGGACGTCGCCCTGTCCCGCGGCCGGCTGTACTCCCTGCTGCACGCCGGGCGGGGTCTCGTCCTGGATCCCGGCGGGACGCTGTCGGTGGACGGCTGGGACGACCGCGTCGACCACGTCGTCGACTCCACGGACGAGCTCGACCTGCCGGGCGTCCTGCTGCGGCCCGACGGGTACGTGGCCTGGCTCGGTGAGGACCAGGCCGCTCTCGCGGACCACCTGGCGCGGTGGTTCGGTGCGCCGACGCCGTGACGGCGCCGGGACGGCCGGGTGTCTGCCGGACGCCCCCGAGATCGTCATGAGGGTGTGCGGCCGGCACGGCCCGCGACGAGGATGACGACGAGACCGTCCGAGGAGGACGCCATGCGCTACACGATCCTGCTGCACTACCCCGAGATGACGGCCGAGCAGATGGGCGAGGACGCCTGGGCGCAGGGCGAGCGTGAGTTCGCCGCGTACGCGGCCACGCTGCAGGCCGCCGGGGCCCTGATCGGTGCGGAGGTGCTGCAGCCGTCGTCGAGCACGACCACGCTGCGCACCGTCGACGGTGCCCTGCAGGTGCAGGACGGCCCGTTCGCGGACACCAAGGACCAGCTCGGCGGAACGTTCGTCGTCGACGTCCCCGACCTCGACACGGCGATCGAGCTGGCCCGCCGCGCGCCGGGCGTCTCGTGGGGTGCGGTCGAGGTGCGGCCCGGTGCGCTGTACACGGTGGACGGCGTCTGGACGCCGAACGCGTGAGCGCCGCACGGGCGCGGGCGGCCGCCGAGCGTGCCGCCCGCGACTCGTACGGCCGGCTGGTCGCGCTGCTCGCGGCGCAGTCCGGGGACGTCGCCCTGGCGCAGGACGCCCTGGCGGACGCCTTCGAGCAGGCGCTGACGCGCTGGCCGGACGACGGCGTGCCCCGCACCCCCGACGCCTGGCTGCTGACCGTGGCCCGCAACCGCATCCGTGACGTGTGGCGCTCCGCGGCGCACCGCCGCACCGCGCCGCTCCTCGACGACACGCTCGCCGACCTGCCGGCGGACGACCCGCTCGCCGACGTCGACCCCGCCGCGATCCCGGACCGCCGCCTCGCGCTGCTGTTCGTGTGCGCGCACCCCGCCATCGCCCCCGACGTCCGCACGCCGTTGATGCTGCAGACCGTGCTCGGGCTGGACTCGGCGCAGGTCGCGACGGCCTTCGCCGTGACGCCGGCGGCCATGCAGCAGCGCCTGGTGCGTGCCAAGCGGCGCATCGCCCGGGCGCGCATCCCGTTCGTGGTGCCGGACCGCTCGGCCATGGCCGAGCGCCTGCCGCCGGTGCTGGAGGCGGTCTACGCGTGCGCCGCCGTCACCTGGCGGCAGGACGCGCACGACCTCGCGGGCGAGGCCCGGCACCTGGCCGTGGTCCTGGCCGCGCTGCTCGGCGACGAGCCCGAGGCGTGGGCGCTCGCGGCGCTGGTCACCCTGTCCCTCGCCCGCCGGCAGCCGCCGGGGGTCTTCGTCCCGCTCGACGAGCAGGACCCGGCGACGTGGGACGCGGACCTGCTCACCGAGGGCGAGGCGCTGCTGCGGCGGGCGCAGCGGCCGGGTGTGCCCGGGCGGTTCCGCCTGGAGGCGGCGATCCAGGCGGTGCACGCCGACCGCCGCCGCACCGGCCGCACCGACTGGGCGGCGCTGCGCACGCTGTACACGGCCCTCGACGCGGCCGCGCCGAGCCTGGGCGGGCGGGTCGCGCTCGCGGCGGTCGTCGGGCGGGTCGACGGCCCGGACGCCGGGCTCGCGGCGCTGCCGCCCGAGCCGTCACCGGCGTTCCAGCCGTGGTGGGCGGTCCGCGCGGACCTGCTGGCCCGGGCCGGGCGGGGAGCGCAGGCCGCGGGGGCGTTCCGTCGGGCGGCGGAGCTGACCGACGACGAGGCGGTGCGGGCGTACCTCACGGCGCGCGGTGCGGAAGGTCGCGGTGACGGCTGAGCGTCAGGTGCCGACGGAACGGTGGGCACCTCCCGGCGCGCCGGGAGAGCGCGCGTCGGCGATCGTGAGGGCATGGCACCCGACGCCGCCCGCACCTGGCACCCGCGCACACCCCCGCCCGGCGGCCGCACCGCCGAGGTACCCGGCCCCGGGCAGGAGTCGGTCTGGGACTACCCGCGCCCGCCCGCGGTCGTCCCGAGCACGGAGCACGTCGTGGTGAGGCTCGGGACCACGGTCGTCGCGGACACCCGCCGCGCGCTGCGCGTGCTGGAGACCTCGCACCCGCCGACGTACTACCTGCCGCTGGCCGACGTGACGGCCGGTGCGCTGGAGCCCGTGCCGGGCGCGCAGTCGTTCTGCGAGTTCAAGGGCCGCGCCGGCTACGCCGACGTCGTCGGCACGGACACCGACGGCCGGCGCCTGGTCCGGCCGCGGGGCGCCTGGGGCTACCCGCACCCGGCGCGCGGCTACGAGGCGCTGGCCGAGCACGTCGCGCTGTACCCCGCGGGACTGGTCTGCACCGTCGACGGCGAGACCGTGCAGGCCCAGGAGGGCGACTTCTACGGCGGGTGGCGCACGAGCCGGGTGGTGGGGCCGTTCAAGGGCGGTGCGGGGACGCGCGGGTGGTGAGCGCGGCGCGCCCGGCCGGACGCCCGGTGGAGGACCGTCTCAGGTCACGGTGAGGACAGTGCCCGCCGGGACCTGGTCCCACAGCATGTCGAGCACCTCCTCGCTCACCCGGACGCAGCCGTTGGAGATGGCCCCGGTGCGGTCGAACGGGCTGGTGTGGATGGCTGTCGCCGACGTGCCGGTGGCCGTGTCGTAGACGTCGATGGTCTCGCTCTGGCTCGACAGCAGCAGCACGCGCGGCGTGGAGGTGCCGGGCTGCTCCCACTGCGACCCGACGACGAACTGCGGGATCGCGGGCGTCGGCGTGGCCGGTGCACCCACCGCCTTCACCGGCACGGTGCGGGTCGTCGCGCCGTCGTCGATCGTCAGGGTCAGCGCCGCGAGGTCGAGGTGCAGACGCCAGTCGGTGCCGGACGGGGTCGTGTCCTGCGCGCGGATCCAGGCGGTGCGCCCGTTGACCTGCGCGACGTCCTGGCTGGGCAGGGCGCTGCGCGTCGCGAGCATCACGCGCAGCCACCCGCCGCGCTGCTCGACGACGGGCAGCACCGTGGGCACGTCGAGCGTCACCGCGGGCACCGTCGCCACGGGGCTGCCGCCGACCGCGTCGTACCCGGCGGTGTCCCGCACGACGGTCGCGGTCTGCCAGGTGCCGAGCGCGGGGTCGTCGTTGCGCCGCTGCTCGAGGCCGTCGGTGCCGGGCAGCCCGGGCACGAGGTTGCGCGGCTCGGCGACGGGCAGCGTGGACAGGTCCGCCGCCGGGACCGTCGGGGGTGCCGGGACCGCGCCCTTCACGACGTCGACGGGTGCGCGCACGACCACGGGCGCGGGCGCGGGCGGTGCGCTCGCGCACCCCGCCAGCACGGCCGCGCCCAGCAGCGTCGCCACCACCGGTCGTGCCCAGGCGTTCGCTCGCATGCCCCCATGGTGCGGGACGCCGGGCGTTCCGGACGACCCTGCGGTGCGACGCACCGGCGGACCACCCGCCCGGATGCGGCATCCCGCCCGGACCCGCAGCATCGGTGGGGGACGAGGCGGAGGGGGACGCGATGACGACGGTGGCGGACGCGATCGTGCAGCGGCTCGGCGACTGGGGCGTGGGACGGGTCTTCGGGTACGCCGGGGACGGCATCGACCCGCTGCTGGCGGCACTCGCGCGGGCGGGCGGCGACATCGAGCTCGTCACCGCGCGGCACGAGGAGATGGCCGCGTTCATGGCCACCGGCCACGCCAAGTACTCCGGCGGCGTGGGCGTGTGCCTGGCGACGCAGGGCCCCGGGGCGATCCACCTGCTCACCGGGCTCTACGACGCCAAGCTCGACCGCACACCCGTCGTGGCGATCGTCGGGCAGGTGGCGACCACCGCGCTGGGCACGGGGTACCTGCAGGAGGTGGACCTGCCGGTCCTGCTCAAGGACGTGTGCGCGCAGTACCTGCAGACCGTGACGACGCCCGAGCAGCTGCCGGCCGTCCTGGACGCGGCGTTCCGCACCGCGGTCGCGACGTCCAGCCCGACGTGCGTGATCGTCCCGCACGACGTGCAGCAGGCCGCGGCCACCGGCCCGGAGCAGGCGCACGGCGTCGTGCAGACGTCGCGCGCGGTGTCGCGCACGGTGTGCGTACCGCCCGACGACGACCTCGACCGCGCCGCGCGGGTGCTCACCGCCGGCGAGCGGGTCGTGGTCCTCGCGGGCCGCGGCGCCCGCGGCGCGACCGACCAGGTGCTCGCGGTCGTCGAGCGGCTGGGCGCCGGGCTCGTCACGTCGCTGCTCGGCAAGCCCCTGTTCGACGAGGGCCTGCCCGTGCACGGCGGGGTCATGGGGCACCTGGGCACGACCGCGTCGGCCGACCTGCTCGGCCGCTGCGACACCTTGCTGATCGTCGGCAGCAACGACCCGTGGACGGAGTTCTACCCGCCGCTGGGGCAGGCGCGGACCGTCCAGGTGGACGTCGCCGCGCGCAACCTGGGTGCGAAGTACCCGGTCGAGGCGCCCCTCGCGGGGGACGCGGCCGCGACGCTCGACGCGCTGCTGACCCGGCTGCCGGAGCGCTCGGGCCCGTGGCGGGACGAGGTGACCGCGGCCGTCGAGTCCTGGCGGCGCATCGCGACCGAGCGCGTCGCGACGCCGGCCGAGCCGCTCAACCCCCAGCTGCTGCTGCACGAGCTGTCCGCGCACCTGCCCGAGGACGCCCAGGTGTCGGTCGACGTCGGCTCGGTCACGTACTGGTACGCCCGGCACCTGCGCCTGCCGCCGGGCGTGCCGGCGCACCTGTCGAGCACCCTGGCGTCGATGGGCTCGGCCCTGCCGTACGGGATCGCCGCCAAGCTGCTGCACCCCGACCGGCCCGTGGTCGCGCTGGCCGGGGACGGCGCCATGCTGATGAACGGCATCAACGAGCTGGTGACGGTCGCAGCCCGCTGGCGCGACTGGTCCGACCCGCGGTTCGTCGTGCTCGTGCTGGACAACGGGGACCTGGCGGAGGTCACGTGGGAGCAGCGCGAGATGGAGGGCGACCCGCGCTTCGACGTCTCGCAGGAGGTGCCGTCGTTCCCGTACGCCGACTACGCCGAGCTGCTCGGCCTGGCCGCCGTCCGGGTGAGCGACCCGGCGGACGTCCCCGACGCGTGGCGCATCGCGCTGGCCGCGGACCGGCCGTGCGTCGTGCAGGCCGTCGTCGACCGCGACACCCCGCTGCTGCCGCCGCGCGCGCCGGCGTCGGAGGTCGAGCAGATGCGTCGCGGCCTGGCACAGGAGCCGGTGCCGGACAACGCGCTGCGGCAGCTCGACGCCCAGCGCGCCGGCGAGCGGGCCGACGACCCGACGGGCCTGTCGGCCGAGCAGGACGGTTGAGGAGACGGCCCGTCCGGGCCCGCCGGATCCGCGCTGACGCGGCAGCGGCACCTTCCCGGGGGTCAGGCACCCGGGACGTCGACCACCTCGACCCCGGGCAGGCCGTGGAAGCGAGCACGGACGTCGTGCGACGCGACGGCACGACCGTGCTCGGCGGCGTGCGCCGCGATGATCAGGTCGTGGCCGCCGCGCGGCTCCCCTGCCCGTCGCACGTGCGCGATGAGGCGGGCATGCTCGACCGCCGTGCGCTCGGTGTAGTCGAGGACCGTCACCGCGGACGTGATCGCGGCCAGGACACGGGCGCGCTCGGCGGCACGGGCGGCCGTGTCGGCGAGCTCGATGCCCGTGCGGAGCTCGGCCACCGTGACCGTCGCGATCGCGAGGTCGTCGTCGTCGAGGGACGCGCGGTCGACGGTGCCGCGCTCGTAGGCGATGAGGGTGCTGGTGTCGAGGATCAGCCGACGCGCCACGGGTCGCTCTCGTCCGGCACCAGGAGCGCCGTCGCCGCCACGACGTCGCTCTCGACGTCGTCGTCCAGGCGCGGCACCCTGCTCAACGCCTCACGCAGGGCACGACCGGTCGTCGCGGCGGCGGGCCGGATCTCGGCGACGACCCGGCCACCACGGGTGATGGCGATGGTGTCACCGTGCTCGACGGCGTCGAGCAGGTCGGAGAACCCGCGCGAGGCGTGGGTGGCGGTGACGGTGCGCATGACCCCAGGCTACGCCTGGATCAGAGAATCAGATAGCGGTCAGGGCCGACCTGATCCGGTTCGGTGACGGGCGACGTCACCGGACGCCGCCCGTCACCGCCGCCGTCCGTCACCCCGTCGCGCCGCCCGCGGCGTCAGGACCGTCGCCCCGTGCCCGGCGCCGCACGGTCCGTGTGACCGCCGCACCGGCGGTGAGCAGCGCGAGCGCCGCCAGGAGCAGCGGCGCGATCGCCGCGCCCGTGGTGGCCAGGCCGCCGTACCACCCGGAGCCGCTCGCGGGGGGCACCGGCACCGGCGTGGGTGCCGGCGTCGGGGTGACCGTCGGCGTGGTGTGCTCGGTCGTCCGGCACCACTCGGGGTCGTCCGCGGCGGCCACGGCGGCCACGACGGCGAATCCGCGGCTGCCCAGGACCTGGGGCTCGGGGTCGCACGGCTCGGCGCCGGGAGCCGTGACCACGTTCCGCAGCACGTCCCCGTCGACGTCGTCGGCCACGCGCACCTGGTAGGTGAGCGTCTGCTCGCCCTCGAGCGTCCCGACGTCCCACGTCAGCGAGGTGCCGTCGAGCGACGCGGTACCGGTGCCCGCCTCGATGCTGCCCTCGACGAACGTCGCCGACGGCAGGACCTGCGACAGGTCGTCCGTGATGACGACGCCGTCGACGCTGTCACCGGTCAGGACCGTCGCCACCAGCAGGTAGGTGACGACCTGGCCCGGCTGCACCTCGGCCCCGGACACGGGGTCGCTGGTCTTCACGACCGTCCAGGTCGGCGGTGGCACGTCGTCGTTGACGACCGTGCACGTGACCGCGTCACCGGCGGCGAGCTCGACGGTGTCGTCCTCGAGCGTCAGCGGGGCGCCACGGTTCTCGCAGACCCAGCCCGTGGACGCGTAGCCCTCGGGCCCCGACTCGGACAGCGTGTACGCGCCGGGCGCCACGGGCGCGTCGGTGACCACCGTGCTGCCGGTCGTGCCGCTGACCGGCTCCGGGCCGTCGGCGGACAGCGTCCAGTCCGTGGCGACGGCCGTCCCGGTGTCGTCGTTGACGACCTCCTTGACGAGCGTGAGCACCGGCGCGTCGAACGTGTTCGTGATCGTGCAGACGACCGTCTCCCCGTTCGTCACGGTGAGCGCCGAGCCGGTGAGGCTGCCGCCCTCGCAGGACCACGCCGACGCCGTGTAGTCGGGCGGACCGTCCTCCGCGAGGTCGTACGTGCCCGCGCTCACCTCGGCCCCTGTGACCGCCGTGGTCCCCGACACGCCGCTGACGCCCGCGGTCGGGCCGTCGGCGGTCAGCGTCCAGTCCGTCGCCTCGGCGGTGCCGCCGTGGTCGTTGACGACCACCTTGGTCAGCGTGAGCACCGCCGGGAGGTCGTCGTTCACGACGGTGCACGTGACGTCCTGGTCCAGCGCCACCGTCACGGTGCCACCGGTGACCGGCACGTCGGTGCCATCGCCGTCGACGCAGGTCCAGTCGCCGGCCGCGTACCCGGCCGGGCCGCTCTCGGACAGGGCGTAGTCGCCGATCGCGACGGTCGCCGCGGTGACGGCGGGAGCCCCGGTGGTCCCGGTGAGCCCGCTCGTGGGACCGGTCGCGGTCAGCGTCCAGTCGGTCGCCACGGCCGTGCCGCCGTGGTCGTTGGTGACCTCCTTGACGAGCGTGAGCGTCGCCGCGACCGCCGTGTTGGTGATCGTGCACGTGACGTCCGCGCCGTTGGCGAGGGTCACGACGTCGTCCGCCACGGCCACCTCACCCGCCGCATCGGTGCACGCCCACGTACCGGCCTCGAACCCGGCGACGTCGGACTCCGAGAGCGCGTACCCGCCGGCGAAGACCTCCACCGACGTCACGCCGGACGCCCCGTCACCGCTGACCGGGCCCTGACCCGTGATGCCCTGCGGGGTCGCGGTCAGCGTCCAGTCCGCCGGCGTCTGGGTGGCGCCGCTGGCACCCGCGTCCACCACCTTGCGCAGCGTCAGCAGCGCGGCGGCGTCGTCGTTGACGATCGTGCACGTCACGTCCTGGCCCAGCGCCACCGTCACGACCCCGTCCGTGACCGGCACGTCGGTCTGCCCGTCCAGGCACGTCCAGTCGCCCGCGGTGTACCCCGCCGGGCCGCCGGACTCCGACAGCGTGTACGCACCGGCCGCGACCTCGACGCCGGTCACCGGGTCGCTTCCGCTGGCGCCGCTGACGCCGGCGGTCGGGCCGTCCGCGGTCAGGGTCCAGTCGGTCGCCTCGGCGGTGCCGCCGTTGTCGTTGACCACGACCTTCGTCAGGGTGAGCACGCCCGGCTCGTCGTCGTTCACGACGGTGCACGTGACGTCCTGGCCCAGCTCGACCGTCACGACCCCGTCGGTGACCGGCACGTCCGTCTGCCCGTCCGAGCAGGTCCAGTCGCCCGCCGTGTACCCCGCCGGGCCGGACTCCGACAGCGTGTAGTCACCGATCGCGACCGGCACCTGCGTGACCGCCGGGTCACCGGTCGCGCCGCTCACGCCCGCCGTCGGCCCGGTCGCCGTCAGCGTCCAGTCGGCCGGCGTGGCCGTGCCGCCGTGGTCGTTGGTGACCTCCTTGACGAGCGTGAGCGTCGGCGCGACCGCCGTGTTCGTGATCGTGCAGGTCACGTCCGCGCCGTTGGCGAGGGTCACGACGTCGTCCGCCACGGCCACCTCACCCGCCGCGTCGGTGCACGCCCACGTGCCCGCCTCGAACCCGGCCACCTCGGACTCCGACAGCGCGTAGCCGCCGGCGAAGACCGCCACGGACGTCACACCCGACGCCCCGTCACCGCTGACCGGGCCCTGACCCGTGACGCCCTGCGGCGTCGCGGTCAGCGTCCAGTCCGCCGGCGTCTGCGTGGCACCACTCGCACCCGCGTCCACGACCTTGCGCAGCGTCAGCAGCGCAGGCTGGTCGGCGTTGACGACGGTGCAGGTGACGTCCTGCCCGACCGCCACGGTCACGACGCCGTCCGTCACGGGCACGCTGGTCTGACCGTCCAGGCACGTCCAGTCGCCCGCGGTGTACCCCGCCGGGCCGGACTCGGACAGCGTGTAGTCGCCGACCGCGACCGGCGCCTGCGTGACCGCCGGGTCACCGGTCGCGCCACTCACGCCCGCCGTCGGCCCGGTCGCCGTCAGCGTCCAGTCCGTCGCCACGGCCGTGCCGCCCTGGTCGTTGACGACCTGCTTCTGCAGCGTCAGCGTCGGCGTGACCGCCGTGTTGGTGATCGTGCAGGTCACGTCCGCGCCGTTGGCGAGGGTCACGACGTCGTCCGCCACGGCCACCTCACCCGCCGCGTCGGTGCACGCCCACGTACCGGCCTCGAACCCCGCGACGTCGGACTCCGAGAGCGCGTACCCGCCGGCGAAGACCTCCACCGACGTCACGCCGGACGCCCCGTCACCGCTGACCGGGTCCTGACCCGTGATGCCCTGCGGGGTCGCGGTCAGCGTCCAGTCCGCCGGCGTCTGGGTGGCGCCGGTCGTGCCCGCGTCCACGACCTTGCGCAGCGTCAGCAGCGCGGCGGCGTCGTCGTTGACGATCGTGCACGTCACGTCCTGGCCCAGCGCCACCGTCACGACCCCGTCCGTGACCGGCACGTCGGTCTGCCCGTCCAGGCACGTCCAGTCGCCCGCGGTGTACCCCGCCGGGCCGCCGGACTCCGACAGCGTGTACGCGCCGATCGCGACCGGGGCCTGCGTGATCGCCGCCGCCCCGGTCGTCCCCGTCACGCCCGCGGTCGGGCCCGTGGCCGTCAGCGTCCAGTCGGTCGCCACAGCCGTGCCGCCCTGGTCGTTGACGACCTGCTTGACCAGCGTGAGCGTCGGAGCGACCGCCGTGTTGGTGATCGAGCACGTCACGTCCGCACCGGGCGTCAGTGCGACGACCCCGGCGGTGACGGTGACCGTCGCGCCGGACGCGTCGACGCACGTCCAGTCACCCGCCTCGAACCCGGCGACCTCGGACTCCGTCAGCGCGTAGCTGCCGGCGACGACCTCGACGTCCGTGACGCCGTCGGCCCCGTTGCCCGACACCGGCTCCTGCTCCGTGGTGCCCTGCGGCGTCGCCGTCAGCGTCCAGTCCGCCGGTGTCTGGGTCGCGCCGGTCGTGCCGGCGTCGACGACCTTGCGCAGCGTCAGCTCGGCCGGGTCGTCGTCGTTGACGAAGACGCACAGGACGTCCTGTCCGGCCTCGAGGGTGATCTCGGTGACGGCCCGGGTCTCGCCGTCGACGGTGCACTGGATCTCCGTCGAGGTGTAGCCCGCCGGCCCGCTCTCGCTCAGTGCGTAGGGGTGCCCCGGCCGCACCTCGACGGACGTCGCGGCGTCCGGCGCGGCACCGGTCACCTCGACGGTCGTCAGACCTTCGACCGGCGGCGACGTGGACGGTACGGCGCGCAGCGTGAAGTCCGCCGGGGTGGCGGTGCCGCCGGCGTCGTTGACGACCTCCTTGGCGAGAGCCAGCTGCGCCGTCTGGTTGGTCGCGGTGCACACGATCCGCTCGGCGATCGGCACGGTGACGCCACCGTTGAGGCCGTCGCCGTAGCCCGCGACCTCGTTGCCGTCGGCGTCGACGCGCAGGCAGTTCCAGGACCCTGTCGACGCCGGGTAGGTCTGCAGGTCCGTGCGCTCGTCCACCTGGACGTAGGTCGGCGGACCGCCGGACTCGGCGAGCTGGTACGGGACGTTGGCGGTCACGACCTGGTCGGTCGCGCCCGCGGCGCCGGTGGTCCCGGTCGGCCCCGGCAGCTGCCCCGCCGGGGCGTCCGGCGCGGGCAGCGCCGACAGCGTCCACTGCGTCGGGTCGGCCGTCCCCTGGGCGTCCTTGACCAGGGTGAGCCGAGACTCGCACGTGACGGTGTTGCGGATCGTGAACGTGTTGGCGCCCGCCACCAGGGCGGTCTGGTAGCCGGTCGCCGGCACGTCGACCGGCGTCACGACCGCGCCGTCGACCTCGACGATCTGCGGTGTCGCGACCGTGCACAGGTCCGCGTCGATCGCGACCGGGTCAAGCGTGACCTCCTCGTCGATCGTGACGGACTCACCGGCGACGTAGCCGGTCCGGGTGACGCGCCAGTTCTGCTCGGTCGCGGCGGCGCCGCCCGGCCCGGTGAGGGTGAGCTGGGACGTGAACCCGCCGGGCTGGTTGCCCTGCGGGACGGGGTCCGCGCCGTTGATCACCCACTCCTTGTCGACCGTGACGGTCGCGGGGTCGGCGACCTGGTTGTACACGGTGCAGCTCACGGCCTCCGTGTTGGCGACGTCCACGCTGAAGCCGCCGGGGCCCGTGTTGGTCACGGGCAGGCTGGTGCCGGCGTCGATGTCGCGGCAGACCGCGTTGGCACCGTCCACCGGGAAGGGCGTCGTGCCCGCCTGCGTCTGCTCGGTCACCGCGACCGTCCCCGAGGTGACGCCGCCGTCGTACGTGAGCGGGAAGTTCACCGCGCTGGTCTGGTCCGTCGTGGCGCTGGTCGTGCCCAGCGTGACACCGGGCGACGTCGTCGCGGCGTCGAAGGTCCAGCCGGCACCGCCGGGCTCGGCGGTCGTGATGTCGCCGTCCGACCCGACGAGCTGCTTGACGACCGACAGCGACCCGGCGCACTCCCCCAGGGCCAGCTGGCGCAGGCCCTGCCCGACGACCTCGTAGTCCGACACCTGGAAGTAGTCCGCCGTGAGCACGTTCGTGCCGTCGTACGCGGTCGGGCCCGAGATCGCCGCGAGGTTGACCGCCGTCGCCGGGTCGCTGACGCCCGACCCGACGCCCACCGCGAGCACCCGGGAGCCCTCCGCCTTGACGGCGTTGGCCGAGAAGACGCCGTTGCCGACCTCACGCAGGCGGCTGAAGTTGCCCGGCCCCTCGGCGGGCTGGGAGTAGAACGTGGGGTCGCCGTCGGTGATGACCACGACGATGTCGTACGTCGGGTTCGCCTCGGCGGCCACCGCGAGGCCCCGGTCCCAGTTGGTGCCGCCGCCGGCCGTCCACGACGCGTAGCGCGCCTTGACCTGGTCGGCACCGGCCTGGGTCGCCACGCCCGTGAGCCCGGGGTAGTTCTGGTCGGCGCCCTCAGCGGGCGAGACCGTCGAGAAGGAGAAGAGCGCCACGTCCGAGGGTGTGCCGACGAGCGAGTCGATGAACGTGTCCGCGGCACCCTTGAGCTGCGGGAGCTGCGTCTGCGTGACGGAACCGGACAGGTCGAGCACGAGCGCGACGTTGAGCCCGCACTGCGTGGTGAGCGCGGGGTTCACGCGCGACTGCTGCCAGACGCCGCCCGACGCGGTGCGGTTGGTGGAGCCCGACGACACCATGAAGGTCGTCTGCGAGGTGTACGTGTTGCCGGCTCTCAGGGTCGCCCCGGTGCGGAACCGGTAGGGCGTGAGCTCCGAGCCGGTGCCGTCGCCGGGGCCGGTGCGCAAGGTCGGGTTGATGAAGAACCCGTCGGGGGCGCCGGTCTGCACCACCCAGAACCGGCGGTCGCAGTTGTCCCCGGCGTCGCTGCTGAAGCACCCGAACCGCCCAGCCTGGGTGTCAGGGACGACGAAGGAGCAGTCCCCGTCGGCGTCGGACACGCACGTCGCCCACGCGTCGGCGACCGGTGTCGTCGGCGCGGTCGTCCCGTCGTAGAGCTGCAGGGTCGTGCCCGCGACGCCGGAGACGGCGCTCGTGCCCACCCGATCCGCACCGACCCGCACCGAGATGACGGCCTCGTTGCCCGTCGGGACGGGCACGGCGAGCGGAGCGACCGGGGCGCTCCCCTGGGCCGTGGTCCCGCCGACCAGTGCGACGACCACCACCATCGACCACAGCACTGCCACGGCTCGCCGCGTACGGCCCGACGACATCGTCCCCATGGTGCCCCCCAGCGCATGGATGCCGACCCTCGCGGGCCGACCCGAGCCAGTATGCACGAAACGCCCGTCTCGCACGTTTCAAGGGGCAGACCCGGTCAGGCGGTCGCGCGGGCGACCGGTCGGTCAGCGCGCCATGCGGTACTCCGCCACGAGCGGGCACTGGAACGGGTCGCGCGCGGCCAGGCCCACCTCGTTGAGGTACCGCACGACGATCCGGTAGGACTCCAGCAGGGTGGTCTGCGTGTAGGTGATGCCGCGCGACTCGCAGAACTCCTGCACGACCGGGCGCGCGGCCCGCAGCGCCGGGCTGGGCATGCTCGGGAAGAGGTGGTGCTCGACCTGGTGGTTCAGGCCGCCCATGAACCAGTCGACCAGGCGCCCGCCGGTGATGTTGCGGCTGAGCAGCACCTGGCGGCGCAGGAAGTCCATCTTGGCCGACGCGGGGACCACGGGCATGCCCTTGTGGTTGGGCGCGAACGACGCCCCCATGTACACGCCGAAGAGGCCGAGCTGCACCCCGAGGAAGGCCAGCGCCATGCCGACCGGCAGGACCCAGAAGACGAGCGCGAGGTAGCCGCCCAGGCGGACCGTGACGAGCGTGATCTCGACGGCCCGGTGCTTCACGGGTCCCCGACCGAAGATCGTCTTGACCCCCGACGCGTGCAGGTTGATGCCCTCGAGCAGCAGCAGCGGGAAGAAGAACCACCCCTGGCGCTGCGCGAACCACCCCTTCAGCCCGGTGCGGGTCTTCTCGAGGTTCTCGGTGGTGAAGACGAGGACGCCGGGCTGGATGTCGCCGTCGGCGCCGACGGTGTTGGGCTTGGCGTGGTGCCGGCCGTGCTTGTGGTTCCACCACCCGTAGCTCATGCCCGCGTACAGGTTGGCGATGACGAGGCTGGCCCAGTCGTTCCACCGGCTGGAGGCGAAGATCTGCTTGTGCGCGGCGTCGTGGCCCAGGAACATCACCTGGCCCAGCACGACCGCGAGCACGGCCGCGGTCACCATCTGCCACCACGACGGGCCGATGAGCACGAACGCCACCCCGATGCCGACCAGCGTCAGCGTGAGGACGGCGAACCGGGTCCAGTAGTACGCGTGCCGGCGCCGCATGAGGCCCATCTCCCGGACCACGCGGGCGAGCTCGGTGAAGTCGCTGACCTGCCGTTCACGCGCGGAGCGGGCTCCCCTCGCTTCCGCCGGTCGGTCGTCGGACGGAGAGCTGTGTGTGACGGTGGTCAACGGGGCACCTCGGCTTCGGGGGGCGTGACACAGACGACGCGCGGGGGACGCGTGCGCGGTAGCCCAGCACAACCTGATGTCCGTTTCCAGTCGAACCGGAGAGGTTCGGACGACTGTTGCGGACGCAGCACCACATTCTGACCCGCCGCGGCCGCGCTCCGTGCAGGCTCACCGGTGCGGCGCCCGGGCCCGTGCTAGCCCTCCTGCCGCAGCACGAAGACGTACGGGAGCGCCGACCCCCGCAGGTCCATGACGCCGAGCACGGTGCGACCGTCGACGCGACGGAACGCGTCGATGATCGGCAACCGGTCGTAGACCATCGCGGCGGAGGCCACCCCGCGGTACGTCACGGTGCGCAGGCGAGCCTGCGGGCGTGAGGTCGTCAGCAGCGGGCGCAGGGCCGCGAAGGCCCGCGCGGCGACAGCGGGCGGTACCACGGGCGCCAGGCGCAGCGCGGGCCCCAGCGGCAGGAGCGTGGGCGTGATCGCGACGAGACGGTCGCCGCGCGCCGCGTGGAACACCAGGGGGTGGACGTCGTCGGGTCCGTCCATGCGCTTGCCGTACCAGCCGAGCGCCTCGAGCAGCCCGTCGAACGGGTGCGCCGTGGGGACGCCGCGCCCGGCCCAGCGGCCCAGCATCTCGTCGACCCCGAGCGGGGGCAGGTCGTCGAAGAGCTCGAGGGCCGCGGCCGTGGTGGTGCCGGGCTCGATCCGGGCGAGCCGCGCCGCGGGGGCCGTCCCGCCCTCGTCGCTCGTCATCACGGCCCGGACGGACTACCGGGAGCCCGCGCCCAGCGCGGGGTCCGTCAGGGCGTCCCGCGCCGCGAGGCAGGGGTCGAGGGCGGGCTGCGCGCCGTGGACGGTCGCGGCGAGCTCGGCCGCGCGCTGCGTGAACTCGCGTCGCGCGTCGTCGGGCACACCGTCGAACACCGCGTCCTCGGCGGCCGCGACCTTCGCCTCGAGGTCGGCGAGCGTGGCCTCGCCGTGCGGGGTCAGCGCGATGCGGCGGACCCGGCGGTCGGTGGGGTCCATGCGCCGCTCGACCAGGCCGGCCTGCTCGAGCGCGTCGATGACGTAGGGCATCACCGTCTTGTCGATGCGCAGGTGCTTGGCCAGGCCGCTCTGGGTCGGGGGGTCGTTGTGGCCGACCACGGAGAGGATCTGGTAGCCGCGCGTGCCGTGGGGCACGCCCGCGGACGCCTCCTCCACCAGCTCGGTCCACCGGCGCAGGACCACGCCGAGGCACCACCCCAGGTCCGCCCCCGGCATCGCCGCGAGGGCGCCGGGGCCCTCGTCGCACTCCCGGTCGTCCATGCGCTGATCGTACGCGGTCACGAAGCGATGCCGCTTCCGCCATACAGATGGCTAGACATCTAGTTTGTCGCACCATCTGTTTGATAGACATGTGGGACGCGGCCACCACGCCGACTCCTCCTCGACATCCCGGAGCACCCCATGACCACCATCGGCTACATCGTCGGCAGCATCTCCTCCACCTCGATCAACCGCCGCCTGGCCCGTGCGTTCGAGCGCGTCGCCCCGGACGGCGTCACGCTCGTCGAGATCCCCATCGGGGACCTGCCCCACTACTCCCCCGACCACGACTCCGACCTCCCCGCGGCCGCGCGCGCGTTCAAGCAGGCCGTGAGCGACGTCGACGGCGTCCTCATCGTCACGCCCGAGTACAGCCGCTCCATCCCCGGCGTCCTCAAGAACGCGCTCGACTGGGCGGTGCGCCCCTACGGCGCCAACGTCTTCGGTGGCAAGCCGACGGCCGTCGTCGGCACGTCCCCCGGCGGGACGGGTGCTGCGCTCGCCCAGCAGCACCTCAAGACGATCCTCAGCCACCTCGACGCCCCGACGCTGGGCCAGCCCGAGGGGTTCATCCAGAGCACGCCCGACCTGTTCACCGAGGACGGCCAGGTCACCGACCCGCGCACGGCCGCCTTCCTGCGCGGCTACCTGGACGCGTTCGTCGCCCTGGTCGAGCGGTACCGCGTGCGCGTCGGCGTCTGACCCGCGGCGCCGTCCCCGTGCGCCGACCGGCTGCACGGGGACGGCGCGCCGGGGTCGTCACGCGGTGCGGTCGGCCGCCCAGGCGTCGGTGAGCATCGAGACCAGCGCGTCGAGCTGCACGTCCGTCGACGACTCCGTGTCCTCGCCCGCGCCGTCCAGCGCCCGCGCGGCCAGACCGGACTTGCTGTCGATGAGCTCGGCGATCTTGGCGTCGATGGTCTGCGCGGCGATGATCCGCCAGGCCGTCACCGGGTCGCCCTGGCCGATGCGGTGCACCCGGTCGATGGCCTGCGTCTGCTCGGCGTCCGTCCACGACAGCTCGGCCAGCACGAGGTTCGACGCGACCTGCAGGTTCAGCCCCACGCCGGCGGCCATGAGCGAGCACACCGCGATCTGCACGTCGGGGTCCCCGACGAACGCCGCGACGTTCTTCTCACGCACCCGCGGGGTCTGGTCGCCCCGGATCGAGGCGAACCGGATGCCCCGCTCGGCGAACGTCTGCTCGGCGGCGTCCATGACGTCGACGTGCTTGGCGAAGAAGACGACCTTGCCGACGTTGCGGGCCAGCTGGGCGGCGTAGTCCGCGGCCGGTCCGGCCTTGGCCTGGCCGATGCGCCGCACCATCGTGAAGACGTTCTCGCCCTTGGCCTTCGAGCTCGAGTCCTTGAGCTCGGCGGCCGCGACACGACGCGCCAGGTCCAGGTCCAGCCCGTCGACGGACGGGTCGCCCGTGCGCGCCTCCAGGGCGGCGCGGTACCGACCGAGGAGCCGCTGCGCCAGCGCCGCCTCGGCCGCGCGGATCGAGCGCCCCGTGGCCCCGTCGAGCTCGACCGGCAGGTCGGCCACGCGGCGCGCGGGGATGTCGGCGGCGACGTCGACCTTGCGACGACGCACGATGCCCATGTCGATGACGGCGTTGCGCGCGGCGGTGTAGAAGCCCGGGTCGGCGGGCGTCAGACCCGTCTCCTCCAGCGCCGTCATGAGCCGGCCGAGCGGCTTGGTGTCGTCGATCCACCCGAGGAACTGCCAGATCGCGCGGAAGTCCTCGATGTCGTTGATGAGCGGCGTGCCGGTCAGCGCCATCAGCAGCGGGCGGCCCGCACGGGCGCGGATGCGCTCGGACAGCGCGAGCACGTGCTGCGAGCGCTGCGACGTCTTGTTCTTGATGAAGTGCGCCTCGTCGACGACCATCCCGCGGAACCCGAAGTCGCCGAGCCACCCCACGTGCCGGTCGAGGATGTCGTAGTTGACGATGACGACGTCCGCGAACGCGTCGACCTGCTCACCGTCGCCGTGCACGACCGTGGCCTGACGGAACGGCGTCCACAGCCCGACCTCGTGCGCCCAGTTGGTCTTGACGACGTTGGGGGCCACGACGAGCAGCGGGTAGGCGTCGGCGGCCTGCGCGGCCAGCAGCGCCTGGGCGGTCTTGCCCAGGCCGGGCTCGTCGGCGAGCAGGAACGTGCGGTGGCCGGTGGCGGTCGCGGCGACGACCTGCGCCTGGTGCGGCATGAGCTCGCGACCGGCGGGCACGGGCACGACCCGCGGCGTGGGCAGCGGCATGCAGGCGGGTGCGCCGGTGGCGCCGTACTCGAAGGAGCGGAACAGCGGCTCGAGCAGCTCCCAGCCGGCCAGCCGGCGGGGCTGCGCGGCCCGGCGCTCGGCGGCGGCCTCGAAGTCCGGTGCGAGGAACGGGTTGGCGAGCTGGCGCGAGCGCACCGACTGCGGCACCACGCGGTTCTCGGGGACGACGACGGGCGTCGTCGGGGCCGCGGGGGCGGGCTCCTCGGCAGGCGGCTCCATGCCGGCCGCGCGCATCACGGTCGCCTTGTACGCGTGCGCCGCGTCGGACAGCCGGGCGTCGTCGGCGAGCAGCGCGAGCAGGGACGTGTCGCGGGCCGCGGTGCGGGCGAGCATCGTCGCGATGTCGTCGAGCCGCTTGAGCTGCTGGCTGCGGCGGGACTGCCCGGTCTGCTCGTCGGCCATGAGGCGTGCGCGCTCCTCGCGGACCAGCAGCGCGACGACCTGGAACTTCGTCCGGACGGACGGGCGGGTGGGTGTGCGCTGCACGGCGCGGTCGACCTCGCGGGCGACCTCGGCGAGCACCGGGACGAGCCCGCGCTCGACGGCGCGCGGCGCCTTGCGGCGCTGGACACCGGTACCGGCGCGCGAGCCTCCGGTGCCCGCTCGCGAGCCTCCGGACCGACGTCGGCCTGCTCCTGCCACATCTCCTCCTTCGCACATCCGCACCCGCGACCACGGCACAGCACCGGCGCCCACGCCGCCACGGGTCGTGCGCCGGTGACCGGTCCGGCGCGCGGCAGCCCGGGCCGGGCACCCACCTCGGGCACCGGGTCGCCGGACGCCTGCGTGGAGCACCGGGGCGGGGTGGTGGCCCCGCGTCATCGCCGTTCCGAGGATCGCTCGCCGACGTCGCCGTGCGGTGACCGAGGGGCTCGCCGTGCACCTGGCGGTGTCCGGTCGGGGCGGCGGCTCACGGGGACCGGAGCCGCGCCTCCTTCCCAGGGTACGCGCACGGCGCCCACGGGGGCGGGACCAGCGGCCGGTCGCGCAGAGCACGGTTGGGTCACGATCCGGGCGTCGGGGCGGCCTGACGCCGCGCGGCGGGGCGGGTGGAGACGGCGAGGCCCCCGCAGGCGCGCCGGCTGCCACCGGCGACCCGCGGGGGCCTCGTCGACTCAGCGGTGCGGGCCGTGCGGCGGCTTCGGCGGCTTGGGGCCCTTCGGTCCGTTCGGCTCGAGCGCGGCGATCGCGTCGAGCAGCGCCGCGGTCGCCTCGTCGACCTTGGCCTGCGGCCCGCCCTTGGCCAGGACGTGCGTGGCCTGCCCGAGCGCCTTGCGCACGGCGCCGACGCTCTTGCCGGTGTACGTGTGCCCGCGCAGGTCGAGCGCCTCGGCCTGGTCGACCGCCTCCTGGAGCTTCGAGGTGTCGGACAGGTGTCCGCGGATCCCGAGCCACCGCTCCGGGTCGGCCACGGCGACGGCTCCCAGCTTCTCGGAGAAGTCGCTGTTGAGGATCAGCGGGTTGTGGGTCGAGCGCCAGCTCAGCTGGTCGTTCAGGCCCCAGAACGTCACGCGGTCGATGTCCGTCGCGTAGGTCTTGTAGACCGCGAAGTACTCGGCGAACCGCTGCGCCTGGATCCGCTCCAGCTCGGCGCGGTTCTCGATCTTGCCGACCCAGTAGGTGAAGCCCTCGCGCGAGATGCGGTCGGCGACGGTCGGGTCGCTCAGGTCGCGGTACGCGGCGCGGTCGTCACCCTCGGGCTGGCCGTTCCACGCCTCCCACACCTGCAGGTCGAGCTCGCTGATGCTGACCTCGAACCCGGCCTCGGTGATGAGCTGGATCGACCGCTCGACGGACGCCTCGTCCGAGCACGCCCCGGGCTGCCACTCGGCGGCGGCGTCGTCCACGAGCCGCGGCAGGCGCGTGAGGCTCGAGCACGCGAACGCCGGGGTCTGGTTGATGTAGTTGTGCGACTGCATGCCGATGGCCTCGACGAGCGGACGCGGGTCCTCGGGGTGCTCGGCGGCGTAGCGGGCGTTGAGGTCGGTCGCCATCGCGATGATCGCCTGCGCCTTGCCCTCGGACTGGAAGACGTTGAAGTCGTTGTACTCCAGCCGCATGTCCGGGTCGTAGGTGCGGGCGAACAGGAACGCGTCGTAGAGGAAGTCCGCCGGGTGCTCCCCCGCGGCGGTGTCCGCGCCGTTGGCGTACGCGGTGTACCAGCGGGAGAACCCGCCGTTGGGCCCGCCGCGCAGGAAGTCGCGCCAGTCCTGCGTCGCCGGGTCGAACTCCGCGAGCCCGTCGACGAACGCCTCGTTGACGACGTCCCAGGAGACGGCGCGGCCGTCGAAGTGTGTGAGCACCTCCTGGATGTACCGCTCCATGTTGGCGCGGGCCTGCTGGCGCGTGCCGCCCGTCTCACCGCTGTTGAGGCGCGGCGGCGATTGCCCGTGCCACACCAGCACGTGCCCGTGCACCTTCATGCCACGCGCGAGCGTCTCGTCGACGAACGCGTCGGCCTGCGCGAAGTTGAACGTGAACTCGCCCGTCACCGGGTCGATGTTGTCGTTCGGCAGCAGCTGGTCCGGCTTCATGGCGTTCTCGGCCGTCATCACGCTGTAGTGCCGGGCGATCGTCTCGGACGCCGGCGACCCCTGCTCGTACGTCCCCGCGTGCGACCAGATGTTGCCGACGTCGAAGTAGTCGCGGTACACGTCCTTGAGCGGCTTGATCGCCTTGCGGAACGACGTCTCCAGGACGACGTCCTGCTCCGGCATGGTGAACGAGCCGACGCGGGCTCCGATCCACCCCAGCTCGGGCGACGTCCACCCGCCCCACACGTGGCCCCTGCCCGGCGTGGCCGTCAGGTCGACGGTCTCACCGGCCTCGTAGCTGCCGGCGCCCGTGACCGTGCCGCCGCGTCCCTCCACGCGGATCTCGACGTCGAACGTCCCGTCCGTGCCGGCGGCCTGGACCGGCGCGGCGACACCCACCGCCGCCAGCGTCACCGCGGCGGCCGTCCCCAGCCAGCGCGCGGCCAGGCGGTGGGCGGAGCCCGCCCTCGTCCCGGGCGCCCCGTCGGGTCCTCGTGTGGTCGTCCTCATGGTCGCTTCCTCCCCCGGGCCCTGCCGCACCGTCGCCGCGGGCCCTTGATCCGGTCGACATGACCGTGCGCCACCCGGCGCCCCACCGGTCGTCGGCGACCGGCGCGTGGGCCGAGGCAGCCCACTTCCTCCCGCCCCGTCGTTTTTAACGTTAGACGCGGCAGATGGGTGACAACGTAAGGAGCCGTTCGGGTGACGTCAAGGGTGGGTGTGACGCAGGCGACCGCGGCCGGCCGCCGGAGGACCCGTGAGCGGAAGGTGTGGACGACCTCGGTGGCGCCGACGACGTCGTCGTTGAGCTCCTCGAGCCGCTCGGCCGGGATCCAGTACTCGCACGGTCCTCGTTGAGCACCGGGGAGAAGTTGGCCTGGTCCAGCATCTTTCGATTCCCGGAGTCCGTGGTCAGGCAGCGTGCCAGCGCTCACGACGTCCAGGCCAACCCTTTCGGGTCACTTCTCGCAGCCGACGCCGTCCTTGTCCCGGTCGAGGTGGGTGCCGTAGCCGGGCTGACCCTCGAGCACCGGCGCCGCCCCGGCGGCGCGGGCCGCGTCGCAGTTCTTGTAGTGGACCGCGGCTGGGCCGAGCTCAGCAGGAGCGGGAGCCGGGGCCGCGGGTGCCGGGGCCGCTGGAGCCGGGGCCGGCGCGGGGGCGGCGGGAGCGGGAGGGGCGGCGGCGGGGGCAGGCGGTGGTTCCGGCGCCACTGGCACGGGCGCCTCCTTCGCGCCGGCGGGCAGCGGCTCGTCGGGGCAGGCGGACAGGACGCTCACCATGGCGTTGCGCTCGGCCTCGGTGACCCACAGGCCGTAGGTGTGCTTCACGCCGACCTGGCGGGCCACGTACGCGCAGCGGTAGGGCTTGTGCGGCGGCAGCCAGGTGGCGGTGTCCCCGTCGCCCTTCTGCATGTTGAGCGGCCCGTCGACGGCCAAGAGGTTGAGCGGGTCGTTGGCGAAGGCGACGCGCGTGGGCTCGTCCCAGCCCTGGGCGCCCTTCTGCCACGCGTCGGACAGCGCGACGACGTGGTCGATCTGGACGGCGTTGCTCGTCTCCTGGCCGCGGGCGAACGCGATCTCCCGGCCGCTGTAGGGGTCCGCGAGCGTCCCGGTGAGCACCACGCAGTCGCGGGTGCCGGGCTTGAAGGTCTCGCTCTCCAGGTCGCGGGCGAGCATGTCGTTGCGGGTGTCGCAGCCGTTGCGGTCGGTGTCGACCCACCCGCTGCCGAACAGGTCGCGGTCGTACCCGGTCTTCGGCGCCCGCCCCTTGACCTCGAGCAGGGCGACGACGGCGAGGGCCGTCCGCGGGGCCGCGGACTGCTGGGCCGCGACGACGTCGACCTCGGGAGCGAGCTCGGGGGCGGGCAGCGAGGCGGCCTGCTGCTCGAGGGTCGGTGGCGTGGGGGTGGGGCCCGAGGTGGGGGTCCGCACGGGATCCGGCGTCGCTACGTCGGCGGCGGGTGCCTCCGCCGTCTCGACCTGCGACGCCGGGGGCGACGCGATCGCCCCGCCGGCCACGGTGAGGACGAGCCCGCCGGCGAGCACCGCCTTGGCCGCCCCGCGGCTGTGGCGTCCGAGCCAGGACCGGCCACGCCGCATCGCCCACGCGCCCGTGACCGCGAGGTAGAGGCCGGCGAAGGCGACGACCCCGCTGATGCCGCTGGTGGCACCCAGGAGAGCCACGAGGACCAGGCCGCCCAGCCCGACCTTCGTCCTCAGCGGGACCGGGGTCGAGGGTCGGGGCGACGCGGGTGAGGGCACGGTACGGACATCGGCACCCGGGGACCGGTCGTTGACGTGAGTCGCATCTCCCTGGCCGAGCGGTGACCCCGCGGCCAGCCGGGCGCCGCTGCGCGCCTCATCAGTCTCGCTCGCCGAGCGCGAGGCAGAGCAGGACTCCCACGACCACGACGCCGAGCACCACCACCAGGATCGCCACCAGCACGTTGAGCACCCAGACGGCGGCGAGCACGACGAAGGGCACGACGGGCAGGGCCGCGACCACCCCCGCGAGGACGACGAGATCCCGGTGACCGGGCCACGACGCAGGGTGGTGGACGAAGCTCAGCAGCTGCAGCAGGACCGCGGGCAGACCGAGGGCCACGACGACACCCGGCAGCGTCGCGTACGTCAGGAAGCCGCTGAGCGCGGCGACCACGTCAGGTCCGGACGCCAGGGCGACCAACCCCCGGTAGACCAGCGGCTCGGTTACCGCGTCGACCCCGTCGAGGTGCACCAGGACACACGCGCCGACACCCAGCAGCCAGCCCGCTGCGAGGACGCCACGCGCGGCCCAGGTGAAGGCACCGGTGGGTCGCAGCGCCACCCCGTGTCGGCGCGGTGAGGGCGTCGGCCAGCCGTGCCCGAGAGCCGGTACGCCGTACGGCGCGCCGACCTGCCGGTGGGCCCAGACCGCGATCTCGGCTGCGAGCCAGGCCGCCACGACCACCGCCGTCCCGAGTCGGACCGACAGCGTCGCGACCTCGGGGTCTGGGCTGCTGGACGCGACCGTGCCGACCAGCACGAGGAGGGCGGCCGCTCCGCGGACGCCCTGCCGCCACCAGCCGCGCGCCCCTGCGACCCCCGGCCCCAGTGCCACCCCCAGGCCGACGAGGGACAGCACGACAGCCCCGGGCCGCTGGAGCGTGAGGAGCGCCGCGCCTGCCGCGCAGATCCCCAGGAGCGAGGTGACGACCCACTGCGCCGCCGTCGGCAGGTCCCGCCACGCCCGAACCGGCGCCCAGCCCGACACTCCGCTGGCGCGCGACCTGTTGACGGGTGGTGCGGACCGCGTGGGGACAGCGGAGTCCCCACCCCAGGACGACCGGGCGGCCGCCGTGCCACCTGGCGTGGTGGACGCGCGGCGCTGCACTTCCCGCACCTGCCGGCGGGTCACGGCCGGTGCGGAAGGTGCGGCCGGACGGACCGTCGCTGCGGACCGCGGGCGCCCGGTTGCGTCCCGCCTGCCGGTCCGCGCCGCTGTGGGCCAGACGAGCACCGGGTCGGTGGAGTCGCGCACGACGAACGCCGTGCCCGAGGTCCGCACGACCACCGGCTGCGCCGCAGTCGGCCGACGGAGCCTGCCGAGCGGTACCGACGCCCGCGCCTCCTCGGACAGGAGGTCCCAGCCGTCCCAGGCTGCCGACCGTCGGCGCAGGTTGCCCCCGGCCATCACCCCCGCCAGGGCACGTGCGAGCGCGAGCTCCTCGCGCGGGTCCCCGCTGCGGGCCGAGAGCAGGCGTGCCGCCGTCGCGGCCGGCACCGGGCAGGCCTCCGAGCCGCGGGCGAGCCACCGCCGCGCCTCGGTGAGTCCGTGCGTGAGGTAGCGGACCAGCGCACGCCTGCTCATCCGCGGGCGCGGGTCGCCGCCGATCACCACCAGGGCGTCGAGCATCTCCGCCGTGCACAGGTCGTCGTCGGCGCACCGACCCGCGAGCTCCCGGACGAGGCCGACGAGGGAGCGCCCGGCGACCGGCTGCAGCGCCGCCACACCCACGAGCGCGGCGGGGTGCAGGACCGCGAGCAGCCGGGCGTGCTCCTCGGCGGCGCCGACGTCCGTGGTCCGTCGCAGCAGGTCGACCGCGCGCTGCCGGGCGGTCGGGTCCTCCCGGTCGACGGCGAGGACGGCGACCGCGTCGCGCTCGTCCATCCGCCGCCCCGCGACCGTCCACTGCAGGTGCCGCGCGGCCTCACGCCTCGCGACGGGCGTCGTCGCGAGCGCCACGAGCGCGTGGGTCGTCGACCGGCCACGACGCTGGGCGAGTGCGCGACGCGACTCGGCGACCGCCGCCTGCGCCGACGGCAGGGCACGGCTCCCGACGGCCATCCGCACCAGCCACTCGGTGGCAGCGGCCTGGGCGCGACGCGTGACGGTCCGTTCGGCCACCCGGACCACCAACCCGGGGTCCCGCAGGGCAGGGCCCGTCAGGCACCGGAACGCCTCACGCAGCGCCGTCCGGGGGGCCCCGCCGTGCTGACCGAGAGCGAGGGCGCACAGCGCCGCGTCGACGTCGGTCGGGGCAGCGGCGAGCAGGCCCGGCAGCGCGGCGACGAGCCGGGGGTCCGGACTCCTGGGGTCGGCCCTGCCGACCAGGGCCTGCACGACGTCCAGCCGGTCGCCTGCGTGCGCCAGGAGCGTCTCGGTCACGGCAGCGCGCTCGCCGTCGGTGAGCACCTCCTGCAGCCGGTCGGCCGCGACCAGCTCGAGCGCCAGGTCGACGTCGTCCCGGCTGCGGTCGAGCACCGGCTGCACGTACCCCGACCTCAGGGGACTGTGAGCCCGGGACGCGAGCCTCACCAGGCGCAGCCGCAGCCGGTCGGCGCCGGCCACGGCGGGGTGCGCGAGGAGGTACTTCTCGAGGATCCAGGCGAGCTCAAGGGCGTGCTCCGCCTCCTGGGCGGAGTCCGCGAGCAGCAATAGCTCCGCGACCGTGACCCGGGCACCCGGGAGGGCGACCTCCGTGACGAAGGCCTCGACGACGGGGCGCAGGGCGGCGGTACGGTCCTTCAGCGGTCCCAGCAGGGCAGCGGCGAGCCGGATGCCCGGACGGGTGCAGCCCGCCAGGTAGGTCGTCGCACGGTCCCGTTGTGCGCGGGTCAGGCTGAGGTGCACGGTAGCGAGGGCCAGCATGGCGCCGGTCGCGGAGTCGGCGGTCCGGTACCCGGCCTCGTGGCGCAGCCGGCGCAGGACGTCGGCGGCACGCCGGGAGGGGTCCTCCCCGTCCACGAGCGCGACGAGCGCGGCGAGCAGCGAGTGCGTGGCCGCCGCGCCTCGGGCCGCGTCGGCCAGTGCGCGCCGGGTCCGGGGGTCACCCAGCACCCGCTCCGCGAAGGGCTCCCACGTGGCCCACGCCTCGGTCGACGACGAGACCGCCAGGAGTGCGACGAGCCTCTCGACGTCGACCTCGGCACCTGTGTCGCCCCTGCGTAGCAGCACCCGCGCCGTGGCGACGAGGTCCTCCACCTCCGCCGGTGCGGCACTGCGTGGAGCGAGAGCAGCCACGGCCCTCGCCCAGTGCACATCCTCGTCCCCGAGGGGGCGGGAGAGATCCGGCCGCAGCAGGGCGGCGGCCCCCAGCGCGAGCTCGACGTGCTGCGCCGGTTCCTCCGGTCGCGCCGCGACGCCATCCACCCACAGGTGAAGCAGCTCGCGCTCGACGGAGCCGACCTGGGGCCGCAGGCCCGCCGCGACGACCCGTCGGACGCCCGGCGCGAGGGTCCAGGTGACCGGACGTGCGACCGTCGGGCCCGCGTGCCGTGCGAGGGCACGGAGCATCGGCAGGTGCCGGGCCGCCTCGACAGGGTGGTCCAGTGCGGCGCCGACGGCCGCCACCAGGTCGGCCCCGGCACCGGCCGTCATGAGCTCGCGCGACCGGCCGCCCGCGTCCAGCCGGCCGAGCAGCCAGTGCGCGATGCGCCGGTCTCTCCGTGCCGAGGCTATCCAGGACGCCGTCACGTCCGCCGCGTCGGCACCGGTCGCGGTCAGCTCGAGGGCGGCAGGCATCCCGTACCTCGCCACGGTGCTCACCACGTGGTCGCGCCGCCCGGAACCGCGCGCGCAGCCGCGCGCGTGACGCGCCATCCTCGACAGGGCTGTGAAGGCGTCGGCGGGGTCGGTGGCGCGGGCCCAGAGAGCCCCTGCGGCGACCGGGAGTCGCGCCGACAGCCGTCGCACGACCTGCATGTCGTCGTCGGACGGTTCCACCCCCTCCCTCGTCAGCCACTCGACGTAGCCCCGGGCCACGTCGGGTGCGGTCCTCGCCGCCGCCTGCAGCAGCGCGTGCGCGCCGGGGGTCAGCATCGGGGGACGGCCTGCCGTCATGTCACCGCCGGCAGCGTGGTGCTGCAGGTGCCGGAAGCACACCCGGGCGGCGCGCGCGGAGAACGGTGCGTGCTCCAGCAGGAGCGCGAAGGTGTGGTCGACCGTCGGGAGCCGGTAGCTCGTGGCGGCCTCGAATGCCGCGACAGCGATCTCGTGGTCCACGGCCGCTGCCGTGGACGCGGCCTCGACGCCGGCCGCGACACGCTCGTCGTCGAGCACGTCTCCGTCCCGGCGCATGTGCCGCAGGGTGTCCAGCAGGTGCCGTGCCGCGGTGGGGTGCGTACCCGCCGCCTCGCAGAGGCGCCGCCAGTACAGGCTCCCCCCGTCGTCGGTCATCCAGTCGATGCGCACGGCGTGCCGGACGAGCGCCGCCAGGACCGCCGGCTCGTGGCTGTGCGCGGCATACAGCGCGCGCAGGTCGTCCGGCGCCAGCCCCTGGCCGTCCCGCCTCGGCCCCCGCGACGGGCGCAACCGGTGGACGGCTGCTGCCGGGTGGTCCTCCGCGGCCGCCGCGAGCACCGCCTGCCCGAGGCCGCGGACCTCACGGGCCAGACGGTCCTCGGCACTGTCGTCCCCGGCGAGCCGGCGGACCCAGCCCCGCACCGGCACCGTCAGGGTGCACAGGTCCAGGCTCTGCTCGGGAACGGTCGTGACGTCGTCGAGGGCGGTCCTCGCCTCGTGGATCTCGCGCCGGAGCATCTCGACGACATCGACGAGGAGCTCGCGGTAGCCGTGGCCCGCGTCGCCGGCAGGAAGCGGGGAGCCCTCCGGGAACGCCGCGCGCATCCGGTCGAGCACGGCCGAGACATGGACCCGGACCGCCGAGGGGTTGCCCCGGGAGCGGGCGAGGTCGGCCGCCCACCGCTCGACCCGTCGCCTATCGGGCGAGCCAGCGCCCTGGCCGCGGCCCGTGCCCCGACGCTGGGTCAACGCGTCGAGTGCGTCGATGACCCCAGGCCGCTCACGCACCCCGTCGTCGGACAGGATCGCGAAGGCGGCGGCGGCGTCGGCCCGGCTTTGACGGTCCGTGCCCTCGGCGGCCCGCTCCAGCACCGCACAGACCCGCGCCTGCAGCGCCGGGTCCCGGCCGTCGTCGGTCGCCAGCAGCGTGGCAGCGACGACCGGCTCGTCGATGGCCGACTCCAGGTGGACCCGCGCGGCCTGCCGGTCCTTGACCGTCCGGGCGAGGCCCGCGAGCGCGACGGCGAGCCGCTGCGGGGGCAGGTGCCGTGCGTGCCGGTGGCACGCACGGATCGCGGCCTCGCGGTCCTCGCGTGCCGGGTCCTGCGGCAGCAACTCGAGGAACGCCTCGGTGGCCGCGACGTCCTCGAGCAGGTGGGGCCGCAGCCGCTCGAGGTGCTCGGCGCCCGCGGCCGGTTCCAGCTGCCACAGGGCAACGGCTGCCCGGGCGTGGGCCCCGGCGAGCTCGAGCAGTCGTGGACGCAGCCCAGGGACCTCGTTCGCCGCGTCGTCGGTCTCGTCCGCGCGGAGACACTCCGCCAGCAGGATCGCGGCGTGGTCGCTCGACCGGAGCACGGGCAGGAGCACGGCGCGGGCCGCGGCCGGCTCGTCGTGCTCCAGGTAGAAGCGGGCGAGGTCGCAGCGTTCATCGTCGAGGACGTCGCCCGACTCGTCGATGTGCGCCCCGAGCAGCGTCGCACCGTGGCGTCGCATGCCGGGGTCGGACCGGACGCCCAGCAGCACGTGCGCCGCGCGGCGGTGCAGGAGCGCCAGCTCGTGCAGGAGCGCCGTCGCGCCGCCCGCGTCCGGTCCGTCGCCGTCGGCCATGACGTCCCGGCAGACGAGCGCGACGGCGTACGACGCGTGACCCGCCGTCGTGGTGCTCTCCGCGGCGTGCATCACGGCCCGCTCGAAGGGACGCAGGTCCGTGGGGGTCACGTCCCGACGTCGCGCCGCGCGGACCAGTCCGGCGACGAGCAGGCACCACGCGCCGTCACGTGCGTCGCCGGGCACGCGCCCGAGGACGGTGAGCCGCTCGTGCGCACCTCCGGTGGCCGCGGCCAGCAGGACCGCTCGGGGCAGCTCGGCGACGCCCGCGCGCCGGAGCTCGTCGGCGTCGACGCCCCGGGGGATCCCCAGGCCGCGTAGCCCGTCCAGCAGCGCGGGGACGGCCGCCCCGTCGACGGTGTCGTGGATCGTCGGCAGCACGGCGTGCAGCTGCCGCCCGAGGGCGGCGGCGTGCGCCCGCCGCAGCGCGTCGTCGTCGAGGAGTGCCGCGTTCCGCAGGTGGGCGCGTGCCGTCTCGCCGACCGCCGCCGACACGAGCGCGACAGCCGGGTCCTCCCCGATAGGGAAGGGGACCTCTACGAGCAGCCCGTCGTGCACGAGCCGCTCGATCGCCTCCGCGACGCCGCGCGCGCTGCAGGTCTCGGCCGCGTCAGTGAGCACCGTCCGCAGCGTCTGCCCTCCCGCCGTGGCGAGCAGCGCGAGGACCACCGCGGCGGACGTCCCGGTCGGGGTGTCGGACGCGAGCAGGTCGTGGGCGGTGGCGAGCACCGCCGCATGCGCCGAGTCGGGGAGCGCCGCGAGCCACTCCTGCTCGACCGGCCCCAGCTGGACCTTGCGTGCGATCAGCCGCGCGTGGTCGACGACGAGCCCGGGCGCGACCCCCTCGGGCCCCGGGGGACGGGCGTCGACGTAGGCGTCGGCGAGGCTCCGTGCCGACGCCGTATCCCCCGTCGCGCGTTCCAGGTGCGCACGCAGCAGGGCTCGTGCCTCGTCCGCGCCGCAGCCGGCGAGGGCGTCGGCGGCGACGGCGTGCGGCGCGTCCGCCCGATCGCCCCATCGCCGCACCTCCATGACGCCGTCCAGCGCGTCGGACGCCCGCAGGAGGTCGAGGAGGCCGTCGTGCGCGCCGCCCGAAGGAGGCACGGGACCGCGCTGGTGCGGGACCAGGGGGACGTGCTGCGGGCTGCGCGCCGTGCTGACGACGACGACCGAGCTCCTGGCGTCGCTCGAGACCACCACGGACGTCAGGTTCGTGAGCCAGACGCTGAAGTCCGGCCGCGCGAGGTGCGCGTCGTCCAGCAGGACAACGAGGACGGGTGCCGGCACGCCGGCACGGCGGGCGTCCGCTGCGAGGTCGCGCAGGTGCTCCACGGTCTGCTCGGTGGTGTCAGGGCCTGCGGCCGCGTCACGCTCGGCGTACGCGCGGCGCATCTCCACCAGGTTGCGCTGGTGCTGCCGGACCTCCTGGGCCCTGTCGTACAGGTCCTTGAGGGTCAGCACCGCCTCCAACCCGGGCACAGCCAGCGCCACCAGGTGGATCGCGGTGTCCGGCAGCGAGGAGCGGACGTCGTCCCACGCCCGTGCGACCACCTCCTCGTACCGGCGTGCCGCCGACCATCGCGCGACCTCGTGCTGGACCTGGCCGAGGAGCATCATCGCGGCGACGTCCGGGCTTCCCGTCTCGCCGGCGGCGGAGAGCGTGACGACGACGGCGGACGGCGAGATGCCCTGCCCCGTCGGCGCGGCCAGCCGGTCGCGCAGCCGTGCCAGCAGGGTCGTCCGGCCGATGCCCGCCTGCCCGACGACCTCGTGGATGTGGGCACGGCCCGCGTCAGCGGACCGGACGTCCTGGATGGACTGCTCGACAGCCACCACCACCTGCTCGTGCAGGTCGAGCACGGCGCCCGACCGCCCCGGCGACGTCGTCGCCCCCGGGAGGGCCGACGACGGGTGCCCAGTGCCTTCCGCGTGGCTCATGCTCACCGTCCCAGCAGGTCGTACAGGCCGGGCAGGTCGTCGGCCGTCACGATCGCGGTGCGGTCCGACGCCTCGTCGTGGAACAGGACAGCCGGGTACCCGCCGGGCTCGTCGTCCGGCAGGAGCAGTGCCGCCTCGAGGGCCTCGAGCGCCTCCGGTGCTGTCGACGACCAGGGCAGGACTGTGACAGGGGTCGACCCCACGGAGGCGACCACGTCGCCCACGGTCGCGGAGAGGTCCAGGAGGACCAGGCCGCCCTCCGTGCACCGGCCGTGCACGAGCCGACTCACGTGGGCCCGTGTGAACAGTGCCCACGTCCCGTCGGGGTCGCGGAACGGCAGCTGCGAGAGGTCGTTCAGCGCCATGACGTCCAGGGCCCGCGACGCGGGTGTACCGACCGTGCACGTGACGGCCCGGGGTGCGACAGTGACGGCACGCCCGGGCGACGCGAGGCCGGCGGCGATGCGCTCGAGCCGTTCCACGACAGGGCGCGGGGGCAGGGTGACGGGTCCCTCGTACCCGTCGAAGACGATGTGCGCGTACGCGTTGCGCGCCTTGCGGCACGCCTGCAGGAACTCCGAGACGCTCGGGGTCACCCGGCGGGCCTGCTCCGCACGCCGCAGCACGGCACTCATGTCTGCCTCACCCCGGCGGCTGGCGCGCTCGTCGGTGAGGTGACGCTCGACGCGCTTCCACGCGGTGAGGAACCGCTCGGACAACGCCGTCTCCTGCGCCACCGTCACGTCGGCTCCCTCCGCCATCCCCCGACGCCATCGACCGGGGGGATGACGTGCTGAAGGGACTTCGCCGGATCGCGGGGCCGTTTCACCCGCGACCGGGCTGGTCACGGGTGACGCGCTCGGGAGGGCAGTTCGCCGGCTCGGGACCAGTCCGCGCTCGACCACGTCCGGGTCGCTGCCAGGTAGTCGGGCAGGAGGCGCAGGTCCGAGCTGCCGGCACCCGTTCCAGGACCTGGATACTGGTTCGTGAATGACGCTCGTACGGGACTCGATACGGGCATTTCGTGCGATGGCCCTTTTCCGGGCATTCGCCGACGACGCGCTGATCTGCCGGCGTGATCGGCCGCCGGGCGGCATTTCCACCCGCATGGCTACGTTATTCTCACTGCCTCGAAGAGGAGTGACCCATGCTGACCATTCGGGATGCCGGCACCGCATTCGTTGCCGCCCTGACGCTCTTCGCCGGCACGGTGGCCGGTCCCACCCCTGCGGCCGCCTCCCCGCAGCCGAGAGCCGCTGCTGCGTCCGCGAGCACGAGTACGAGTACGAGCAAGTACGTGCCACTCCCCCCGCACCGGATTCTCGACACCCGTGAGGGAGGGGCGGCGGCTCCTGCGGCCAGGTCGACCCTCGACCTGCAGGTGGCGGGCGTCGGCGGGGTCCCCGGTGGCGCCGCGACCGCGGTGACGCTGAACGTGACGGTGACGCAGCCGCGGCAGGTGGGCTTCGTCCAGGTGCTCCCCACCGGCAGCGGCGAGCTCGGGGCGTCGTCGAACCTGAACGTCTACCGGACCGACCAGACCGTCTCCAACCTGGTCACCGTCCCCATCGGCGAGGACGGAAAGGTGACCCTCTTCAACGTCGTCGGCGGCCATCTCATCGCTGACGTGCAGGGGTACTTCACGGGGGTCGACAACAGCGCGGAAGGCCGCTACACCGCCCTCACCCCGACCCGCGTGCTCGACTCCCGCGACCGGACGGGCATGCCGCCGATTCCGCCGCCCCCGGGGCCGACGAACCCCGGGGACGTCGTCAACTGCGGGAACTTCGCGACGTGGGCCGCCGCGAACGAGTGGTTCTGGCGGTACTACGACAGCTTCGGTGACGTCGCGAAGCTCGACGGCAACGGCGACCTCATCCCGTGCGAGTCGCTTCCCGGCGCGCCGAACCACCCGGTCCGACTGCCCCCGCCGGCCACCCCCTCGCACGACCCGCACCCGCGGCCGGCACCCGGTGAGACGATCACTCTGCCGGTCGCCGGCAGGGCCGGAGTCCCCGCGGTCGGGGCATCGGCGGTCGCGATGACCGTCACCGCCACCGACAGCGCCGGGCCCGGGTTCGTCCAGGTCGTGCCCACCAGCGGCCCCACGTCGCTCGGCTCGACGTCGAACGTCAACCTCACGGCCGCGGGCCAGACCGTCGCGAACCTCGTGATCGTCCCGGTCGGCAGCGACGGCAGCGTGCAGCTCTACAACTCCAGCGGCACCGACGTCATCGCCGACGTCGTCGGCTACTTCACCGGACCGACCGCCGGCACCTCCACCGAGGGCCTGTTCGTCCCGGTCACTCCCGGCCGCCTCGCCGACACCCGCCAGAGCCCCGGCGAAGCGCTCGCCGGGGGGACCCAGCTGACCGTCGACCCGCAGGGCCGGACCGGTCTGCCCGCGTCCGGGGTCTCCGCGGTCTTCCTCAACGTCACCGCCACGGACACCGCCGCTGCCGGCTACCTGCAGGTCATGCCCACCGGACGCGCGACACCGGGCTCGGCCTCGAGCGTGAACTTCACCGGCGCGGGCCAGACGACGGCCACGTCCACCATCGGCACCCTCGGGGACCACGGGCAGCTCAGCGTCCACACCCCGACGACGGCCCACGTCATCCTGGACGTCAGCGGGTACTTCACCGGCGCCGGGTACACCCCACCGCCCGCCACGCACCCAGCGCTGCAGAGCCTGACGGTCGCCCCCCAGAGCGACGGTGGCGTCGCCTACGACCGGCGCGCGTGGGAGCACTGGATCGACGCGGACGGCGACTGCCAGGACACGCGCCACGAGGTCCTCGCGGCCGAGTCGCTCGTGCCCGTCACCTACGACGGCCCCGGCTGCAACGTCACCTCGGGCCGGTGGGCCGACCCGTACTCCGGGCAGACGTGGACCGTCCCCTCCGACGTCGACATCGACCACATGGTGCCCCTGGCCAACGCGCACAAGTCCGGCGGGTGGGCCTGGGACGCCGCCACGAGGCGCGCCTACGCCAACGACCTGGCCTACGCGGGCCACCTCATCGCCGTCGAGGACAACCTCAACCAGTCCAAGAGCTCCCGGGGACCCGAGGAGTGGAAGCCGCCCGCCACGAGCTACTGGTGCACCTACGCCACCGACTGGGCCACCATCAAGACCACCTGGTCCCTCACGGTCACCTCAGCCGAGTACGACGCGCTCGCGGAGATGCTCGCCACCTGCTGACCAGGATCAGCGGCGCCAGGAGGAAGCCGCGAGCGCCGGCCCTTGACCGTCGACGACACTCGGTGCGCCTGGGCAGATTCGAACTGCCGACACCCGCTTTAGGAGAGCGGTGCTCTATCCCCTGAGCTACAGGCGCAGGGGACCTGCGGGAAACCTGGTCGAAAACCCGTCGCAGATCACGATCGGTACGTCCGTCGGCGCCCTCGTCAGTCCCTTGCGACGCCGGGCGGGCTTGCACGGCCCGTCTGACGCGGGTCCAGACTACCGAAGCGCGGCCAGGGCACGCGCCAGCAGCCCCTGGCCGGAGGGCTGGGGCTGAGGCTGTCGTTCCGTGTTCGGGTTCAGGCGACCAAGACGGGCGCCGAGGTCCGTTCGCTGCGGCGGTGGTACCAGTCAGCAACGACGTTGTGCGTGACGGCGAAGCTCAACATGACGAGGGCCTGACGTTGGGCTTTGAGTGCGACCATGCGTCCGCGGTAGAGCCAGTCGTCCAGCTGGGAGTGAGACGACTGGATCGTCCCCGCCTGATCCGAAGGCACCCACAACGGACGTTCCGTCCCCGTAGAGTGTGCCGGTCCCGATCGCCGTGGAGGTGAAGTGCCCGAGGACGAGCAGGTGCCGAACCGGTACCGCGAGCGGCTGGGAAGGGCGCTGCCGGGTGCTCGCCGGCAGGCCGCGCTGGTCGGTCGGGCGTTCGCGCGGGTCGACCGGGCGATGTCCGCCGGGGCCTGGGACAGCCCGCTGGCGCAGACGTTCTACGGCGGCTGCGTCGAGGCGCAGCACTCGGCGACGGTGGCGGCGGGCGGCTGCGTGGACGCGATCGAGCTGCGTCACAGCCGAGAGCCGGCCCTGGTGCCGCGTGACGACCGCAGGGCACGACCCGCGTGACGGGCGGGCACGGTGGCTGAGGTGCGGATCGACGTCGCCGGGATGGCCGACGTCGCGCGAGGGCTCGAGGAGGGCATCGAGACGGTGCTGCACGCTCGGGACCTGCTGCGCGCGGACCTCGACCGGCTGGACCTCGACCCGTCACGGACGTGGGCGCTGGACGGGCCGGTGGCCTGGGCGCGCGGTGAGCTTCCCGGGGTGCGGCGCCGCCTGGCGCTCGCGCAGGTCCTCGAGGGGCAGGAGGCGACCTGGCCGGCCGGGACCGTCATGCTCGACGAGGCGCTGGTCTCGACCGTCGACCCCGCGCACGCCCAGACCATGGCCCACCGGGTGGCGCATGCCCTGCGCGCGGTGGACGGACCGCTCGACGAGGACCTCGTCGACCTGCTGGAGTCGTACCGCGACGACCCGTACTTCGCCTCCGCCCTGGCCAAGAGCCTGACGGTGGGCGAGCTCGCCGAGGCCGTGAAGCAGCTGTCCTCCGCACACGCCGGCTCGGACCAGGACGACGCCTGGTACGCCCGCACGGTGGTGGGGCTCGCGCGCACGATGGGCACCGCGACGCGGGCCACCGGTGACCTGGCGCTGCCGTCGGGCTACGCACGGCAGTGGGTGCGGCACATCACCTCCGAGGTGAACCGAGCCGTGTACCCGGACGCGGTGGCGGCGCCGGACCACGCGAACGCCCTGGCACTGCTGGTCACGTCCGGCCGGTGGGACTCCGACTTCCTCGTCGAGGTCACCGGTGCGGTGATCGACGACGAGCGGTCACGTCCCGACGTGGAGGACATGTGGCTGTCACGCGGCAACCCGCTGTCGAACGCGGACGACGGCCCCGGGGTGTACGACGCGGTCGGGCTCAAGGTGCGTGACCCGCTGTCCACGTTGCTGGCGGGCCTGGCGAAGGACCCCGGTGCCGCGCAGCGGGTGTTCGTCACCGGTGAGCAGCAGATGGTGCAGGTGGGAGACCAGAAGCTGCAGGTCTCCTCACGGCTGAAGCACCTCGTCGAGAACCGCACCTGGGAGCTCGACCGTGTCCCCGGGCGCGCGTTCTCCCAGGTGCTGGACGCCGCGACGATGACGTTGCGTGACCGGGAGAGCACCGGGCGCACGTCGGCCCGGCTGACGACCCAGACGATCGCGCTCATCGGCGCGCACACCGGTCACGACGCCCGCGACGCAGCGTTCCTCCAGGCCCAGGACCCCGGATGGCACCTGCCCGAGAGCCTGCGACCGACCGTCGCCAGGATGCTGGCGACCTACGGCATGGACCTGCTCGAAGCTGTCGCTGTCGACGTGGACGACCTGTCCGACGGTGCCGTCCTGGACCGGCGTGCGATGAACGACGGGACGTCCGACCTGCTGTACGGGCCCGGGCAGGCGTACGGGGCGGTGTTCGACGAGGAGCTGCTCACGCCTGTGCTGAAGACGCTGGGGCAGGACGGTACACACGTCGACGTGGTGATGGCAGGGCTGGCCGTCGCGTCGAACCTGCGCCTGAGGACCGCCCTGGACCAGACGCTGGCGATCCACCCCGGCGCGCCTGTCGACCTGATCACCGGACGGCGGGACATCCCCCGGATCTCGAACACCCTGCTGAGGTCGTCCGAAGCGCTCTCGTGGACGGTCCAGCAGGGCTACGCCGGTGCGCAGGACGAGAAGGACCTGCGGGAGGCGCGCCAGGCGGCGTTCGCCGACGCGCTGGGCCTGGCCGCGAGCCTGCCGATGATCCCGGACGTCAGCGACAACAAGAACGTGCAGTGGCTGTTCGACAAGGCTGTGGGCGAGGCGATCAGCGCAGCCGGGAAGGTCGACGCCTCCGAGCAGGTGAAGCTCTTCCGGGTGCTCGACAAGGAGGTCCCGGAGAGCGCCGTCGAGAGCGTCCTGAACGCGTTGCTGCAGTCCGGCTACCTCGAGGACGACGCCTTCGCTGCGGCGAACGTGGACGCCTCGCTGTACACGGCACCGCTGGACACCGCCAAGGTCGACGGCGCCGACCCGCCCCGCTTCGACCGTTCGTCGGAGGACTACAGGGCGTGGGTCGCGAACCTGTCCAACGGGGCGTTGCTCCAGAACACGGTGCGAGACCCCTTCGGGTCGGCGTGGGGGAACATCAAGTGACCACTCACCAGCGGGCCGTCGTGATCGCCGTCGCAGCAGCGCTCGCCCTGGCCGGGTGCACCGGCGGGCCGAGCCCCACCGGCACGGCCTCACCCACACCCGTCTCGTCGGCCGTGGCCGCCGGTGCGCCGCTGGTGTGCGGGATCGCCGTCGCCGACGTCGAGCTCGCCACCGGCCTGTCGGTGGGGCGGTCCGACGACCAGATCGTCGTCCGTGACGGCGCGGGCACCGGAAGGTGCGAGGCGTTCAGCGACGACGCCGACGGCGAGCTCGTCGTCGTGGAGCTGCACCCGCTGGACGACGTCAAGGCACAGCAGGTGCGTGCCGCGATCGACGGTGACGAGCCGTCCCCCGTGCGGGTGCCGGACATCCGGTTCGACCCGGACGTGGCCGACGGCGCCGCCTGGGGTGTCGGCGCGACCTCCGACCAGTACGTGACAGCGGCCCCCATCTCACAGGTCTTCTGGGGCGACACGATGATCTACGTCTACCTCACCCAGACCGATTCATGGCGCGCCGGGGCAGACGACCTGCTGGCCATGACGTTCCAGGTAGCGCAGTCCTACGAGCTGGATCGGCCCGACCCGACCGGCTGACGCGTCGGCCCGGCGCGTCCGCGTCGCTCAGCGGGTCACGCCTGCAAGGTCATCGCGTTCGTCCGGGCGGTGACGGTCGAGGTCACCCCGGGCACCGAGGCGGTGACCTGGACCTCGGTCGCGGCGTTCTCGACCCACACGAACGTGTCCATGTTGACGACCGTGGCACCGGTGCCGTCCAGGGACGGGTTCCAGCGGATCACCCCGACGGGCAGCTCCATGTGCTCGAACGCGACCTCGGCGAGGAACTGCGGGTCCAGGCCCTCGTCGGTCGGTGGCGGGTCCGTGCCAGGCAGGACGTACACCGGCGGGTGCGCGGCGCGGTACGCCGCAGCGTCTTCGCGTGAGACGTGCGAGGCGCACTCAGCCGCGTACCAGCGTCCGGTCGTCTCGGACTGGTACTGCTCGAACCCGTCGTACAGGCTCGGCTCCAGGTACCCGTTGGCCGACGGGGACGTGTACGCGGTGCCGTCCGGGCCCCACACCTCGTCGTACTCCTGACCGCTGTACCCGGCCCATTACCAGCACCGGCGCGGGACGGGGACGCTCCTGGTCGAGGAGAACGGTGCGCCGGCCGTCGTCGAACCGCCGCTACTGACCGTCACCTCGGTCGTGGCACCGGCGTTCACCGCACCGTTGCCGGCGCCGGCGGTGGCGGCAGGTGGTGGCTGGTTGGTGTCCCAGTTCCCGAACCCTCCGGCGGCGTGAGCGGGCTGCGGCGCCAGCACGGTCAGCGCGACGAGGCACGAGACGGCGACGACACGCGCGTGTCGGTTCAGCACGGGCCGGTGTACTCGCTCGTCGCGACCTGCCAGACGCCGCCGACGTCGCGCAACGTGTCCACGTTGCGTGCGGGCTCACCCATCCCCGCCTCTTCCGGCGTGTACTGACCGTCGGCATCCACGAAGGACGCCTCGGCGTAGTTCGAGCACGTGGAGGCCGACGCCTGACCCTCACCCGTGATCGCGACCTCGCTGATCCGCACGCGGAAGGTGCCACCGATGTCGGCGCTGATGCCGGCGTTGGTCGCGGCGATCTGTTCCATCATCGACTTCAGCTCAGGCCTCGGTGGCGCGCGCCCCGAGAACAGGACAGGCCAGGTGGTTCCGGGTCAGGCTGTTCGGGCGCTCGGGCAAGCCGGAACACCACGTGGCGAGGTCCAGGAAGCCGAGGCACGCTGCGGGCGGGAGCGCCCGTCGGAGGGCGGCGCCGAGGAGCCGGGACCGGCCGCTGATGCCCAGGGACGACAACGCGCCGACCTCCGTCCCCGACGAGCCGCAGGCCCGTCAGGCCACTGCCATGCCGATGAGCAAGCAGCCGAAGCTCACGAGAGCCTCCTGCCCCCGTGGGGGTACCGGCGGGCCCTCGTGGCGATGGCTTCGCCCGCTCCCTCGTCGACGAGGCGGTGCTCGTCAGCGGTCCGCCTGTCGTTGCGCGTGCGGGACTCAGCCGCCACCGTGGGCGCCCGGCACCGTCAGCGGTGGCGCAGCCGCGTGACGGTCCGCGCCGCCGCGCGTCGTGCCCGCCCGCCGGCCTCGCACCAGTGCCCACCGGTCCCAGAAGAAGGCGAGGACGCAGAGGACGACGCCCGCTCCCGTGAACCCCAGCACCCACGCGGTGTCGTCCGGCGATCGCTGAGCTTCTGCTCGGGCGCTCTCCCGAGCGGCAGCGGCTTCGGCCACCTGCGCTTCGAACAGCTCGGTCCGAAGTGTCACGTCAGCGGCTGTGCCCTCGGGGATCGTCGGCCACGTCGGCAGGCACGCGCCACTCGCCTCGTCCCTGTCGGTCTCGGCCGGGCACTGCGCGGAGGTCGCGGTGACCTGCTCGGGCAGCGTCAGGAACGGCAGGGGCAGCGCCGCGACACCGATGAGCAGGGCGCACACGGCCGTGCGCAACCAGTGCCCCCGACGCAGCACGGACTCGTTGACCCAGCGCGTGAAGAACGTCGTCCGCTTCATCTCCCGTACCGGGGCCGACCCGCCACGGAAGTCCGCCTCCACGGGGGCGGATCTCCCCAGGAACGCCACGTACCCGGCAGCGAGCGCGATCGCCGCGCCGAGGAACAACCCGGGGATCGCGCCACGCAGGGGCAGTGGCTGGTCGGTCACGGAGAACGCGAGCGTCAGGGCACCGGTGTAGAGCGCGAAGATCGCGGTGGCGGACTTCTGCACCGTGTCCGCACCGGCGCGCGAGCGCTCGAGCGACCCGGCGCTGGCGTCCATCACCGCGGCGGCGAAGGCGGCGGACGAGGCGATCTCGGCTTCGAGCTCGAGCTTCACCAGGTCGCTGTCGTCCTGGGTCGTCGGCGTCTCGTCCGGTGCGTCCTGCCGCTCACCGGTCACAGGTCGACTTCTCCGTCGGCTGGGCCGAAGCCGCCCACGGCGTCGTACACCCACACTCCGCCGGCGCCGGGCAGCATCGAGAACCCCTGGTCGTCGTGAGCCGCGGACGCCGAGGTCACGTGCACCCACGTCCCGTCGCCCTGGACGGCGAACTCGCTGACGGCGACGCGCGCCTGCTCGCCGCGGCAGTAGTGCGTCCTGTCGCTCATGTGCGCTCCTGGGCGTCGTGCGTCAGTGGCCCCACGATGGTCGCCTGGTGCGTTTCACATCAAGACGTGCACGACGGGAGCGGACCCCGACCCCGGGTGATCTCGGCATCGACCCCCCGACACCACCGACGGCCCTGGGTGCACGCTCCGGTGAACCGGGGCGGCGAGCCGCAGGTCACGCAGCCGACCACCGGTTCAGCACCTGGCGTGCCCGCCCCACGGCGATCTCCTCCTCGCAGGCGATCGCCCACTCGCGGCGCGGGCCGCGCATCGTCGGGGCCGGGGCGAGCAGCAGCGCGACCACGGTCCCCCGGGCGTACGCGCGTCGCGGTGGGAGGCCCCGACCGCGTGCCTTCACGTACGTCTTCCCGAACGCGTCCAGGTGCGCCTCGACGAGCCCGTCCAGCGCCCGGCTCACGGGCTGCAGCAGCGTCGGCATGGTGACGACCTCCTCCGTTCCGTCGACCTCGACGCCCATCGGTGGGTCGCACGAGTGTCGCGCGCGAACCTGTGAACGCCTCGGGTCAGCCGTGCTGGAAGAGCACCGTCCCGGCGGGGTCGCGGACGACGGCCCGGGTCGCGTCGAGGTCGAGCTCGACGGTGAGGTGCTCCGTGCCGTCCGCCGACCGCGCCGTGTACACGTAGCGCGTGTTGCTGAGCTCGACCTTCTCGGTGCGGGCGCGCACGAGCCACGGGTGGCGGCGACGCAGGCCGATGAGCTGCTGGTGCACGCGGTACATCCACCAGCCCTCGGCGGCCAGGCCGCTCGGGTCGTCGGGCAGCGCGGGGCGCACCGCGTCGTCGCCGCCGAGCCGCTCCTCCTTCACGCCCGTGAACGCCTGCTCGTCGCCGTAGTACACGGAGGGCACGCCGCCGGTGGTCATGAGCACGACGAGCGCGAGGACGGCCTGCTCGGGGCCGACCCTGCTGGCGATGCGGGTGACGTCGTGGTTGCCGACGCTGGTCTGGGGGACGAAGTGCTCGAGGAACCCGTCGTGCCGGGTCAGGCACCAGTCGAGCTCGAAGAGGTTGCGGTCCAGCAGAGAGCTCCACACCGCCTTCCACAGCTCGTACTGCGTCACCGAGTCCATGCCGGACGCCTCGACGATCTCCGTGTAGTCGCCGTGGATGACCTCGCCGACGAACCACGCGTCGGGGTGCTCCGCGCGCACGGCGGGCAGCACACGCGCCCAGAACTCCGGCGGCACCGCGTACGCGGCGTCGAGCCGCCAGCCGTCGACGCCGCGGGCGAGCCAGTGCCGCATGACGGTCGCGACGTACTCGGCGACCTCGGGGGTGGTGTGGTCCAGCGCGACCAGGGCGCTGTGCCCCTCGAAGTCCGCGGCCCGGGGGCCGCCGGGTGCGTGCCAATCGATGCGGAACCAGGACGCGTAGCGGCTGCCGGGGCCTTCCCGCAGCGCCTCCTGGAAGTACGGGTGACCTGCGCCGACGTGGTTGAACACGCCGTCGAGCACGATCCGCAGACCGCGTTCGCGGCACGCGGCGACCAGCGCGTCGAAGTCCTGGTCGTCCCCGAGGCGCCGGTCGACCGCGAGCTGGTCGGTGCTGTCGTACCCGTGGGTCTGCGACTCGAAGACGGGCCCGAGCGACAGCCCGGACGCCCCCAGCTCGACGGCGTAGTCCAGCCAGGGCTCCAGCCGCCGCAGGCGGTGCCCGGCGTCGTCAGGGGTGCGCTCCCGGATCGGGGCCCCGGTCATGCCGAGCGGGTAGACCTGCCACAGGACGGCGTGCTCGACCCAGCTCACGCAGGACTCCTTACCGAGGCGGACTCACGGACGCTCGAGGCTACGCCTGACCCCGTCGCGCAGACGCGCGCGTTCTACCCACCTGCGGCGCGCGGTGCCAACACCGTGCGGTCCCGCTCGCGGTCTCCGCAACTTTCGGCCCGATCGCTCGCGCGGCGCGCGTCGAGCCGTGACCCTCTTCGGTGGCCCGGCCACCGACGAGAGGCAGCTGTGAACGACCAGCACACGGAACCCCCGCATACCGAAGACGGTCCGCGCACCGCCGCGCAGCGCGCACGCGCAGCGCGGATCCTGCAGGAGGTGACCTCCCCCAGCACCGTCGGGACACCACACCCCGCGCTGCTCCCGGGGATCGGCGTCGAGCAGACGCACCGCCGGTTCAGCGTCGACACGGTCGTGTTCGCGGTCGCCGCCGCACTGGTCGCCGGCGTCATCGTGTGGGGCGTCGCCAGCCCGTCGGGGCTCGCCGCCTTCGCGGGTGGCGGGTTCGCGATCGTCACGGAGGACTTCGGCTGGTTCTTCAGCATCCTCACCGTGCTCGTGTTCGGCTTCATGATGTGGGTCGGGTTCGGCCGCCACCGGGCGGTGCGGCTGGGGCAGGACGACGAGGGCCCCGAGTTCTCGACCGTCTCGTGGATCACCATGCTGTTCTCCGCCGGCATGGGCATCGGTCTGCTGTTCTACGGCCCGCTGGAGCCGATGACGTTCTTCACGGACGTGCCGCCGGCGTTCGCCGCGTCGACCGAGGCGGGCAGCAACGCCGCCATGCACGTGGCACTCGCGCAGACGACGTTCCACTGGGGCCCCATCGCGTGGGCCTACTACGCGCTGATCGGCGGCGCCGTCGCGTACGCGGCGTACCGCAAGGGTCGCGTGCCGCTGATGTCGGCGCTGCTCGAGCCGATCTTCGGTGCTCGCTCGCACGGCCTGCTCGGCAAGGTCGTCGACGTGTTCGCGATCGTCGTGACGCTGTTCGGCACCGCGGTGTCCCTGGGCATCGGTGCGCTGCAGATCGGCCGTGGTGTCGAGATCGTGGGCGGCATCGGCACCCTGGGCAATGCGGCGCTGGTCGGCATCATCGCGGTGCTCGCCGTGGCGTTCATCCTCTCGGCCGTGTCGGGCCTCAAGCGCGGCATCCGCGCGCTGTCCAACATCAACATGGCGCTGGCCGGTGCGCTCGGTCTCTTCGTCCTGGTGACGGGGCCGACCGTCCTGCTCCTCAACCTGGTCCCCGGCGCCCTCATGACGTTCGTCGGTGAGCTGCCGACGCTGATGGCCCAGTCCGCCGCGACGGCCCCCGACGCGCAGGAGTTCATGAGCGCGTGGACCACGTACTACTGGGCGTGGTGGGTGTCGTGGACGCCCTTCGTCGGGCTGTTCATCGCCAAGATCAGCCGTGGGCGCACCCTGCGCGAGTTCGTCACGGCCGTGATCGTCGTGCCCAGCGCCGTGTGCCTCGTGTGGTTCACGGTGGTCGGGGGCACCACCATGTGGCTCGAGCAGACGGGCGCCGGCATCAGCCAGGCGGAGTCCGGTCAGGACATGCTGTTCCTGCTGCTCGACGAGCTGCCGTTCGGTGCGCTGACCTCGGTGGCCGCGGTGATCTCGATCGTCATCTTCTTCGTCACCAGCGCCGACTCGGCGTCCATCGTCATGGCCAGCCTCTCGGAGCGGGGCAACCCCGAGCCGCGTCGCTGGACCACGGTGCTGTGGGGTGTCGCGCTCGCGACGATCGCCGCCGTGCTGCTGGTCGGTGGCGGGCAGGTCGCCCTGACGGGCCTGCAGAGCCTCATGATCGTCGCGGCGCTGCCGTTCGCGGTCGTCGTCATCTTCGTGATGGTCGCGTGGGCCAAGGACCTGGCGCGCGACCCGCTGACGCTGCGGCGCCGGTACGCCCGCGAGGCCCTGGAGCAGGGTGTCCGTGCGGGCATCGAGGAACACGGCGACGACTTCGTCGTGGGTGTCGTGGCCACCGAGCCCGACGAGGGTGCGGGCGCCTGGCTGGACACCGACGACCCCGTGCTCACCGACTGGTACCAGCCGGAGGACGAGACGCCCGCGGCCGAGGCTGCCGACCCGGACGAGCGGGACGCCGACGACCGCAAGGACCCTGTGCTGACCTGACCGGCGGCACGGTGCCGGTGCCGCGACCGACCGCCCGGTCGCGGCACCGGCCGTTCCACGGCGGGTGACGTCGCCGACCCGCCTCGGCACGTCCGGGCGATGCCTGGCGGTCCCGGTGGCACGATCTGCGCATGCTCACCGCCGACGACGTCCAGCAGGCCCGCCTGCCACTCACCACGTTCACCGAGGGGTACGAGAAGGGCGAGGTCGACGGCCTGCTCGCGAAGGTCGTCGCGACGCTGCGCGCGGTGGAGAGCGGGACGGCGATCGACGACCCGGCCACCGCCGACGGGGTGCTGCAGGCGCGGTTCCGGCCCACGAAGTTCCGTGAGGGGTACGCGCAGGACGCGGTCGACGACCTGCTCGACCGGGTGGTGACGACGCTCCGGGAGCGCCCCGCCGTCCCCGAGCCGCCGGCGGCGTCCGCCGCACAGCCCACACCCGCGCAGCCGGCAGGCGCACCCGACGGCGCCGTGCCCGGCCTGCTGGCGCCGCGGCGCTCCTGGTGGCAGCGCGTCCTGGGCGGCTGAGCCCCGGCGCCCGTCAGCTGGTCTGCACGACCCCCGCGAAGCCCTCGGACGGCTGCACCACCACGAACCCCGGACCGTGGAACTTGTACTGGAACGCCTCGCCGGACCCGCCGCGCAGCATCGAGGACATGTTCATGCTGGACACGACCTCGGGTGCCAGGTTCGCCGACCAGCAGACGGCGGCGTTGGGGTCGACGTACGTCGGCTGCTGCGAGCAGTCGAGGATGACGGGCTTGCCGTCGGACGTCAGGGCGACGGAGCCGTGCCCGTGCACGACGGTGTTGAAGAACCCGCCGGTCATCATCCCCGCGCCGCGGGTGCGGTGCAGGTCCCACTGCAGGGACGCGTCGAACGCGAGCAGCGACGTGCCGCCGACGCTGATGGCGTCGCCCTCGAGCTGGATGACGAAGACGTCCTCGGCGTAGCGGGCGAAGAACACGTCGCCCTGCCCGGACACGGTCATGAGCGCCTGGTCGTCGCTGCTGATGGCGCGCTTGACGAACGTGGCGAGGGAGTCCGAGCCCTTGTGGTGGAACTGCACGGCGCCCTGGTAGGCCACCATGACGCCCTTGGCGGCCAGCACGGGCTCACCGAGGGTCACCTTGAGCATCTTGGGGCTCTGGAGGACGAACCGCTGCCCGTTCTCCACCTCGAGGTTCGACCGGTCGAAGATGTCGCTGCGCATGGCGCACATCCTGCACCGTCGTCGCACGTCGCACGGCGCGCGTACGCCGCTCGGGTGAGCCGCCCCCGGCGACGCGGCGGCCGGGCCTGGTGGGCCCGGCCGCCGTGCTCGTCAGGACGCGCGCCTGCGGACCACCAGGAGCACCCCGCCGACCGCGGCGAGCAGCGCGGCCACGAGCCCGACGCGCAGCACGTCGGCGCCCGTCAGGGCGAGCGGTGGGCGGGCGGCCGCGGCCTCGGCGGCGTCGAACCGGTTGACCAGCTCGACGACCGCCTGCCCCGGCCCGGTCGTGCCGGCCAGCCCGACGACGGGCACCCGCGGGCCGTCCGTCGCCACGGGCTCGCCGCCGGCGACGGCGACGACCGCGGACACGTGAGCCGCGCCGCCGGTGACCGTCTCGGTGACGACGCAGTCGGCACCCACCGGCAGCCCCGCCCACGTCGCGGTCAGCGCCGACGGCGCACGCAGCACCCGCTCGGCACCACCGGGTACGGCGATCGGGACGTCGTCGCCGTCGACCGGCCAGGTGCAGGCCAGCGCGACCGTGAACGGCCCCTGCGCGCCCTCGGCCGTGGTGTCGCCCGTGACGCGCTTGACGACGTCGACGGACGTGAGGTCGAACGTGTTGGTCACCGTGACGACCGCCGTCGAGACCTCGTCGCCCGCCACGGGTGCGTCGACCGTCACCACGCCGTCGGCAGGCGCGAGGGCGGTGCGGGTGGCGCCGCCCGTGGCGACCTCCTCGACCAGGCACGACGTGCCGACGGGGAAGACGCCGAAGGTGCGGACCCGCCCGGCGCGCAGGTCGAACCGCTCGTCGAGCACGGTGCGCCCGGCGTACGTGCACACGGCCGTGAACCCGAAGGTCGCCTGCGCGCCCCACGTGGCGGCGCCGTCGCCGTCGACCTCCTTGCGGACCTCGAGCACTCCCGCGTCGAACCCGTTGACGACCTCGACGTGCACGGGCTCCGTGCCGACGCTCACGTCAGCCGCCCCCGGGCCGCTGGGCGCCACCCCGTCGCCGACCATGACGACGCTGTCGGCGCCGCCGGTACCCGTCTCGCGCAACGCGCAGGTCGCGCCGACGGGCACGGTGCCCGCGGGCACCGTGAAGGTCCCGCCGTCGGCCACCTCGAACGTCAGCTCCTCGGCACCCGAGAACAGCACCGGCTCCCCCGTGACGGCCGCGGTGCACGTCAGCGCGAACGTGTACGGGCCCGGCAGGCCCGTGGTCGCGGCCGAGTCGACGCGCTTGGTCACCGACACCTCGCCGTACGCGTAGGTGTTGGCGACGGTCGCGACCTGCGCCGCGGGCACGCTGCCGTCGGCCGCGGCGCGCTCGTCCACCTCGACGTGCACGGTGCCGGTGCGCGTCGCCTCGCCGTGGTCACCCGGCGCCCCCGTCTCGGTGACGGCACACCGCGCCCCCAGAGGGATGCCGTCGAGCCGCGCGACGTACCCGGACGCATCGTCGAGCGTGAGCAGCGCCGCGGCGCCCAGGTCGAGCGCCGCGCCGTCGAGCGTGCACACGACGTCGGCCGTGAAGCTCGTGGGCGCGTAGCCCGCCGCCGCGCCGTCGACGACCTTGCGGACCTCGAGCGGCCCCGTCAGCACCTCGACGCCCACCTTGGCGGGCGCGATCTTCTTCCACTCGGCCGCGCCCAGGTCGCGGTACCTCACCCCGAACTGGTTCCACGCGACGACGTCGTCGGCCGCGACGCCGGCAGGCACGCCGTCGGGTGCGTCGGCGTCCGCCGGCACGTTGCGCGTCGAGAACGTCACGTCGATGGCCTGGCCGCTGAGCAGCGCGCCCCCGGCGGACGTGCGCAGGTCCACGCGGACCCGCAGGCCCGTGACCGCGGACCAGTCGGTCCCGGGGCCCACGGGCGCCCACGACTCGCCGGACTGCTCGCACACCCCGGCGCTCGTCAGGCCCGCCCACGTGCCCGCGCACACGTCCGGCGTCGTGGTGACCTCAGTGACCACGGTGGCGCCCGTCGGCGCGGTGACCTGCAGCGATCCCGCCACGACCTGGGGGCGGTAGACCGACCCGCGCGGCTGGCCCGAGATGATCATCGTGTCGCCGGCGGCGGCCAGCGGGTCGAAGACCGTGAGCTCCTCGACGCTGGTGGTGCCGCCGTTGACGACCCGCAGCACCCAGTCGTCGACGCCGCCGACCAGGGAGCGCGCGACGCACGGGGTCCGGTAGTACGCGCCGCCGGTCGCCTCGACCAGCGGGGAGCACTCCTGCCCGTCGGGGGTCGCGGCACCGGGCTGCGACCCGCGGACGCCCTTGACGGTGAACAGGTTGGGCCCGCTGCGCGGCTGCACGTGGTCGGTCGCCCCGCACGTGGTCGCGTCGGACGCCCAGGCGCCCGTCACGGGCCGGCTGCCGTCGATCGCGGTGCACGCGTCGAGCGTCTGGTCCGTGCGCACCGTCATGGTGTTGACGGCCCGCTGGCCGGCGCCGAGCCCCGGCTGCAGCTCGAGCTGCAGCCGCACGGTCACCGACTCACCGGGCGCGAGCGTGCGCGCGTCGGCCGGCCACGCGACCACCAGGTCGGCCCCGTCGCGGGTCACGGTCACCCGGTCGGACATGCCCCCGCCCGCGGGCACCGTCACCTCGGGCGCGGTCTCACCGGTCCACACGAGCGACGCCGGCAGCGTGTCCCGCAGCTCGGCGACCGTCAGGTAGCCGGTGCCGGTGTTGCCGAACGTGAGGTCCCACGGGACGGCGCGGCCCACGTCGACCGTGCGGTCGCCCCCGTTGGCGAGCTTCGTGACCGCGAGCTCGTGGGTCCCCTCGAACGCCGTGACGACCGCCGCCGACGCGCGCTCCTGCGACACCTCGCCGTTCAGGCGGTCGGCCTGCGCCACCACCACGTTCTCGACGGCGAGCGGTGTGCCGTCCAGCGTGATCGGGTCACCGGACGCCCGCGCGGTGTCCCGCAGGCGCACCTGGAGCTGCACCTGTGCGGACCACCCCGCCGCGGGCACCGCGGTCGAGAAGAGGCCGCCGTCGGCGCGCGAGTACACGACCCGCACGCCCTGCACGTCGCTCAGCCGCTCCGCCGGTACCGGCAGGGCAGGGCTGCTCGCGGCGGGCGTCCCCGGGAGCCACGCGTCGGCGCCGTCCGCACCGAACGGGCCGTGCACGTCGACGGCGACCCGGTCGGCACCGGCCGGCAGCGTCACCGCGCCGAGCCCGACCAGGTCGAACGCGTCCCAGAACTCGGGTGAGGTGGCCGCGTCGTCCTGCAGCCGCACCTGCGCGGGCGCGAGCGTGCCGACCGGTGCCGTGCCCTGGTTCGCGCGCAGCGTCACCGTCAGCGGCTGGGCGCGGGTCGGCTCGGTCACCGTGGACGGCGTCACGGTCTTGGTGACGCCGACGTTGAGGTCGCCACCGGTGAGCCGCACCCGCGCGTCGTCCGTGCCCGCAGCGAGGACGTCGCCGGCGAGCACCGGGTCGTACGACTGCGCGTACGCGTGGTTCTCGACGTCGACCGTGGCGCCCGTGCGCAGCGTCTGCTCGGCGCCCGTCGAGCGCACGTGCGTGCGCAGCCGCGTGCTCAGCACGAGGCTCAGGCGGTTGCCCTGGGTGATCGTCCCGCCCGTGACGGCCGGGTCCGTGCCCTGGAAGGTCGCACTGACGCCCACGACGTCCGCGAGCTGGGCGGCCGTCATCGCGGCCAGCGCCGCGACGGTGGTCCGCTCGCTGACGTACGCGCCGTCGCGGTACCGCAGGACCCACGCGGTGGATGCCGCGAGGTCCACCTCGGCCGGACGGTCCACCGCGACCGCCACGCCCACGAGGTCGAACCTGTCGAACGCGCTCGCGCCGGCACCGGGTGCGAGCCAGTCCACCGACGTCCCGAACGGGTCGGCCGTGGGGTCCGCGAGCGCGCACGACGCCTGCACGTCGACGTCCGAGCACGCGGGGTCGCTCACGCGCACGTACGACGCCCGGGCCACGGAGTCGTTCCACGCGCGCACGGTGAACGTCCGCGCGGGCCAGTCCGCCGCGGCGACGACCCCGGGACGCGGCACGTACGCGACGTCGGAGGTCGACACGGTCTTCTCGATCCGCACCAGCGGCGTCGAGCCGGTGACCACGATGTCGGCGTGGTTCGTCGCGGACACCGGACCGCCGGGCCGCTGCGCGGTGACGTCGACGGTGTTGCGCACCACACCCGCGCCGGGCCGGTTGTAGGTCGCCTCGTGCGTCACCCAGCCACCCGAGCGACGCACCTCGCGCAGCTGCCACACCAGGTCGAACGTGCGGTCGACGGACGCCGCCGCGACGCCCGTGCCGGGCAGCGGCGCGAACGGGTCGAGCGTCGCGCCGAGCGTGCCCGCGGCCTGCCGCGCGGCGGTGTTCTCACCCAGCACCAGGCGCACGCCCCGCGCGTCGGCACGCTGGGCGGCGGTCAGCCGGTGCCCGACGAAGCCGGTGGCGTCGTGCCAGCCACCCGCGGGTGCCGTCACCGACTGCCACGTGCGGGTGCCCCCGGCGGCGGGCAGCAGCAGCTGCACGTCCGTCACGGTGTCGTACCGCAGGTACCAGCCGTTGCTGAACGGGGTCGGCGAGTACGCGACGGCCGGCACCCGCACCAGGTCGAACGCGTCGAACACGGTCTGCGCGGGGTCGGTCAGCGCGTCGGGGTCGGTCGCCTCGGCGGGGTCGGTGATCGCCACCGACGACGCACCGGGGGCCGTGCGCCACGCCAGGCGCGTCGTGCGCTGCTGACCGGTCTGCGCGGCCACTGCGGCCTGCGTCCAGGTCTTGCGGGCCTCGACGGCGCCGGCGCCCGACGGGACGGGCGTCACGCCCGCCTCGTCGACGGCGGCGTCGGAGTCGGAGACCGGCGTGCCGCCCGTCGTGGTGCCGCTGCCGCCGGCCACGGCCGCGTTCGGCAGGGTCGTGGTGCCCGTGGGCAGCGCGCCACCGCTGCGCAGCTGGGCCCGCGCCGTGGTCACCAGGTACGGCGTGACCGTCGTGTTCTCCTCGAACCCGTCGACGTCGGTGAGGACGAGGCGCACGCCGGTGACGCTCGTCAGGTCGGTCCCGCCCGGCAGGGCGGCGGCGAGCGCGTCGGCGTCCATCGCGAGCAGCCACGTGTCGGGCCGGGCGGGCTCGGGGGGCAGGTCCACCCACGTGCCCGGCACCGTCTGCACCGACACCGCCACGGCGACGCCGGACGGCACCTGCGTCGCCGCGATCCCGGCCAGGTCGAAGGCGTCCCAGAAGCCGCGGGCGGCGCCGTCCCACGCGTCGGTGACCTCGAGCTCGCGGGCGGTCACGTACGACGAGGACACCGCCAGGGAGGTGCGCAGCTCGGTGACCGCGCGGTCCCCCGGACGCAGCGTGGCGCCGGGCCGCACGGTCTTGGTGAGCCCGACCGTGATCGACGCCGGCACGATCTCCAGGACGGCGGACGCGTCGTCGGTCGCGGTGTTGCCGTTGGCGGCCGTGACCGTGCCGGTCGCGGTGTTGGTGAGGCGACGCACGGGGCCCGTCGGGTCCTCGGCCGTGGTCACGACCACCCGCGCGCCGGCGGCCACGGCGTCGGGCTGGATCACGCCGGTGAACACGATCTCCACGCCCGTGACGTGCACGCCGGCGGGGAGCGTGGGCGCGCCGGGCACGTCGCCCTCGTCGAAGGCGACGTCCTGCGTCGTCCCGTCCGACAGGTGGTGGACGACCGTCGCGGTCGCCGCACCGGTCGGCCACGTCGGTGCGTCGGCGAACCCGCCGAACCGTGCGACCGTGCCGAAGAACCCGAGGTCGGCGATCCGCAGCTCGCTCACCGGCACCTCGGACGCCTGTGCGGCGACCAGCGACAGCACGCTGGACTCGCCACCGGACACACGGGCGGGCGCGAACGACTTCTCGACCTCGGTGCCCAGCCGGGCGGGTGTGACGCGGTACGGGGCGGTCGCGGTGCGGGTCACCGGCGCCAGGCCCGTGACGTCGGCCGTGGCGGCCACCGTGTTGACCAGCGAGTGCGTCTGGCGCGACAGGTCGGCACCGGACGTCCGGTGGGTGGTGCGCTGCGTGACGCCCAGGTCGAGCGACAGCGTCGCCCCCACCGGGACGTCGCCCTCGCACGTCACGCGCACGCCCGCGACGTCGCCCGCGTCGACGCCGGGCAGCACCAGGCCACCCGTGCCCGGCACCCACGTCCACACGCCGTCCACCAGCACGTACGCGTCGACCGTGACGTCGGTGCACTGGGCCGGCACCGCGACGCCCGTGAGCGAGGCCAGGTCCACCAGGGCGAAGGGGTTGCTCGCGTCGAGCGACTCGGCACCCTCGGGCGCGACCGCCGGCTCCTGCAGCACGAGCCGCGCCGCGGCGACGTTGGCCGCGTTGGTGGCACCGAGCCGCACGGTCGACGCGGCACCCGCGACGAACGCGACCTCACCGGGGGCCCACGACTTGGTGGGGGTGACGGCCACGGTCACGGGCACGACCACGTGGACGGAGGCCGCACCCGTCGCCGGCGACGAGTTCGACGCGGTGACGGTCGCCGTGTTCTCCAGCGTGACGTCGGTGCGCGGCGGCAGGTCCGCCGGGACGCGCAGCGTCATGGTCACCGTGAACGTCTGCCCCGACTGGATGCCGACGCCCGTGGGGCTCACCGTGGGCTGCGTGAACGTGACGTCCAGACGTGTGTCGGCGGCGACGACGGTCGGTGCGGTGCCACTGGTGACACCGCCGGACGTCCACGTCGGCACGAACGTCAGGCCGGGGGCCGACGCCAGCAGCTGCACGTCGCGCAGCTCGTGCCCGGCGTGCTCGCCCAACGTGTCCCGCAGCACCGCGTCCAGGCAGGACTGCTCGGAGCACGACACCTCGACCCGGTACGTGTACGAGTCGCCCGGGGCCAGCTCGGACCGGTCGACCGTCTTGGTCAGGCTCAGGTACTGCGGGTCACCGGGGGCGGCGGACGCCGCCGTCATCGGCAGCGCCAGCACCGCGGCCAGGCAGACGGCGACGGCGGACATCAGGCCACGCGCACGCGAGCGGCCTCGGGACGACAGGGGCACGGCGGAGCCTCCGGCAGGTCAAGGGTGATCGACCACCATGCGCGGCCCACCGGCCCCGGAGCGGTGAGCGGACCCATAACGTCACGCCCGCGTGCACGCAACGTCACCCCTGCCCGAATCGCCGCATCACCGGGTGCGCCGGCCACTCGAGGCCCACCCGCCGACGCGGGCCTGCTCAGCGGCCCCCGGGCAGCGGGAGGCCCCGCAGCGCCGCGGCGCGGAACTGCGTGGGCGTGACCCCGAAGCGCTCGCGGAACGCGCGCGCGAGCTGCGTGGGGCCGTTGAAGCCCGACTCGCGGGCGACCCGGCGTACCGCCATCCCGTCGTCGGCACCGGCGAGCAGCTCGGCCGCGTGGTCGAGGCGGATGTCGCGCAGCGTGGTCGCGAACGTGTCCGTGCTCTTCTCGAACTGCGCGAACAGGTGCCGCCGGCTCACCCGCAGCTCACGTGCGACCGCGTCGGCGTCCAGAGCAGGGTCCGCGAACCGCTGCAGCAGCACGGCCCGGGCACGGTCGCGCAGCTCCAGGTCCAGGGGGTGCCCGCGGTCGATGGCCCCCGTCACGGTCGCCCTGACCAGGGCCTGCAGCGCCTGCGCGGCGGTCAGCGACACGATCGGGTCGACACCCGGCACCAGGAGCACGTCGACGAGCCGCTCGGCGGCGGGCGCGAGCGGCGCAGCGCGCTGCACCAGGTCCTCCGCGCGCAGGACGGCGTCGGTGCGTCGCCCGAACACCGCGGTGCCCACCAGGACGTACGTGCGCCGGCAGCGCGGCGACGTCCACTCGACACGGTGCCGGCCCTGCGGAGGATGCAGCAGCATGTCCCCGGGGCCGACCGGGCTCGCCTCCCCGTCGCGGACGAAGACCCCGTGGCCCTCGTGCACGATCTCCACCACGGCGAGGCGTGCCACGTCGGGACGCCCGGGCGGCTCGCGACGGTAGCGGGCCGTGAAGGGGGACCCGTCGTAACGGATGAGCACCGTGCGGTCGGCGACCGTCGAGTGGACCGTCGCCGTCGTGACGTCCCCCTCGGGGAACGTGACGGTCCAGCCCAGAGGCGTCAGGAGCGATGCCAGGACCGTGCGGTCCACCCGCCGGGGCCCTGTGCCGAGCACGTGGTCGATCCAGGCCAGGATCGCCCGCGTCGAGCCGTCCTGCCGCAGGGTGGGGGTGGTACGTGCCGGGACGCCGCTGCCCGCGTCGCTCGCCGCCCCGGGCGCCCCACCGCCGGCCCCGAGGACGCGGACGGCGGCCGCAGGGCTCTCAGCGTCGACGCCCATGACCCGCACGTCCACGGCACCACATGGGGCCGACCGTAGCCGCCGCGACAGCGAGCCTCGGGCGCGGATGCGCCCCTCGCACCGTCACCCCGCTCGGCGCTGCAGGCCTGCGTCGTCAGGCGGCCAGGACGTGCGGCGGGTAGCCGCTGCGCTCGGCGTGCGCACCGTCGGCGATCCGCGCCTCGGGCTCGACGACGAGTCCGGCGTCCAGCCGGGCCTGCGCCCCGACGTCGACGCGCAGCCCGAGCCGGCAGCCGCGCCCGACGACCGCCTCGCGGCCGACGTGCACGTGCGACCCGAGCCGCGCGCGCTCCTGCACGACGGCTCCGGGCTCGACCCAGACGAACTTGCCCACGGACGCACCGGCCTCGACCACGGCGCCGGGGTCGATCCACGCGGAGTCGGCCACGTAGGCGGTCGGATCGACCTTCGCGCCCTTGGCGACGAGGCCGCCGCCGTTCTCGTGTCGCTGGTAGCGGACGACCTTGCCGTCCTCGGTCTCGAGTTCCTCGTATCTCTTCATCCTGGCCATCAGAACGATCGGACACGACGGGGTGTTCCCGACGGAACCCCGGGCACAGGACCTTCACGCGAGCCGCCCGCATCACCTCCACGTCCCCCGTCCGCGTCGCCCTCCGTGTCGCCCTCCGTGTCGCCCTCCGCGTCGTCGCACGGTGCCCGCGCCGGGGCCCACGACGGGCCGGTGCGAGACGCCGCGTCCGCCCGGCGCGCGTCGCACCTGCGTGCGAGGATCGGCCCCATGACGACCGACCAGGACGCACGCGATCTCGCCGGGGACCCGGCACCGGCCGGCTCCGGCTCGGCGCTGGGTGACTCGTCCGACGTCCCCGCGGTGAGCGACCCGCAGGACCCGCTGGCCAACGCGGACGACACGGCGCTGTGGCTCGAGCGCACGGGCACGCGGCAGTACGTGGGGCGCAGCTCGCGCGGCGGTGAGGTGCGCATCGGGTCGCTGGGTGACCCGGACTCCTTCACGCCCGGTGAGCTGCTGAAGATCGCGCTGGGTGCGTGCACCGGGCTGTCGTCGGACGCGGCGCTCGCCCGTCGCCTCGGCGACGACGTCCAGGTGACCATCCGCGTCGGCGGCCTGGCCCACCCCACCGAGGACCGCTACCCCGCGCTGGCCGAGGTGCTCGAGGTCGACCTGTCCGGTCTGGACGACGCCGCCCGCGACCGGCTGCTGACCGTGGTGCACCGCGCGGTCGACCAGCACTGCACCGTCGGGCGCACGCTCGAGCACGGTGCCACCACCACCCTGACCGTCACCGGGGAGCGCTGAGCCGTGCCGCACCTGCTGCAGTCCGCCCTGGAGAAGGCGGTGACGATCCCGTCGACGACGATCCACGCGCACGTCGAGAACCTGCGGCGCCGCAACCCCGGGGCCGGGCCGGACCAGGTCGTCAGGCTGCTGGAGAAGGAGTACCTGCTGGTGGTCGCCGGCACCGGCGGCGCCGTCGGGGCCGCCGCGGCAGCGCCGATCGTCGGCACCGGCCTGGCCACGGCGCTGACCGTCAGCGACGTCGCGACGTTCTTCGGGGCGTCGGCCGCGTTCTCCCTGGCCGTCGCGTCGGTGCACGGCATCGAGGTCGCCGACACCGAGCGTCGCACGGCGCTGCTCCTGGCCACGCTGCTGGGCGAGTCCGGCGCGAAGGTCGTCAGCGACGCCACGGAGATCGCGACGCTGCGCGTCGGGCGGGTGCTGCTGACCCGCATGCCGATGAGCACCGTCAAGAAGGTCAACAACCAGCTCACCCGTCGCCTGGTGCGCACGCAGGCCGCACGGTTCGGCGGCCTCGCCCTGGGGCGGCTGGCGCCCTACGGCATCGGCGCCGCCATCGGCGTGGCCGGCGGCCGCGCGCTGGGTCAGACGGTCGTCAAGGGCGCCCGCACGGCCTTCGGCCCCCCACCCATGACGTTCCCGCAGGTCATCGAGACCGCGGCCGCGCCCGCACCCGCCTGGGGCCTGCCGCCGGGCACCCCGCCGGAGCTGTGGCCGGCCCCGAGCAGCACGGCGCACCCGGTCGACCCGACCGGGCCCGAGGACGCGCCGGCACCCGGGACCGCCACCCGGCGCGGGCGGCGGCGCGGGCTGCCGCGCTCGAGCTGAGCGGACGCCGGAGCCGGTCGTCGCTGCCGCGCTGCGGGGCGCGGCGTGGTGCTGCGGCGCCGCCCGTCCGACCGTGACCGTCGCGCACGGGGCGCGACGGTCACGACCTGCCGGCTACCAGCGGTCGTGGACGTGCCCGCGGACGCTCTCGTCGTAGACGCGCTCGAGTGCGGCCAGCGTGCTGTCGTCCAGGTCCGGGAACGCGTCGGTGGCGGCGTTGGCCTGCGCCTGCGCGGGGGTGCGCGCACCGGGGATGACGACGGACACACCCGGCTGCTGCGTGATCCACTTCAGCGCGAGCTGCGCCGTCGTCATGCCGGACGGCGTCAGCGCGGCGACCTCGCGCGCGGCGGCGACACCCACCTCGTACGGGACGCCCGCGAACGTCTCGCCGACGTCGAACGCCTCGCCGTGGCGGTTGAAGGCACGGTGGTCGTCGGGCGCGAACTGCGTGTTCTCGTCGTACCGCCCGGAGAGCAGACCCGAGGCCAGCGGCACGCGGGCGATGATGCCGACGCCCGCCTCGACGGCCGCGGGCAGCACCCGCTCCAGCGGCTTGCGGCGGAACACGTTGAGGATGATCTGCACGCTGGCGACGTGGGGACGCTCGATGGCCGCGAGCGCCTCGTCGACCGTCTCCACCGAGACGCCGTACGCGGCCGCGCGGCCGTCCTCGACGATCCGGTCGAGCGCGTCGTACACGGCCTCGGTGCGGAACACCGGCGTGGGCGGGCAGTGCAGCTGCACCAGGTCGAGCGTGTCGGTGCGCAGGTTCTGGCGGCTGCGGTCGGTCCAGCGGCAGAAGTTCTCGTACGTGTACGCGGCGGGCTCGTGCGGGTCGGCGCGCCGGCCCATCTTGGTGGCGACGGTGACACGCTCGGCCACGTCCGGCCGCGACGCGAGGAACTGCCCGATGGCCCGCTCCGAGCGGCCGTCGCCGTACACGTCGGCGGTGTCGAGGAACGTCACGCCCGCGTCGACCGCGGCCTCGAGGACGCTCAGTGCGGTGTCGTCGGCGACGACGCCCCAGTCCCCGCCGAGCTGCCAGCAGCCCAGCCCCACGACCCCGACCTCACGACCCGTCCGTCCGAGCACTCGCGTCTGCATGCGCCAGACGCTACCCCGCGGGAGGATCGTCGGATGACGCCCCGCCCGCGCGCCGCAACGGCCGTCGTGACCCGTGCGCTGCCCGTCCCGGCGGACGTCGCCTGGCGGGCGCTGACGGACGCCCGACGGCACGGCGAGTGGATCCCGATGACGCGTGTGCTCACCGACGGACCGCCGCGCCTCGGGTCGCACGTGGTCGGCGTCTCCGGGCCCGGTGCGCGGCGCGGCGGGCCCGGGCTGGTCGACCGGATGGTCGTCACGCGGTACGTGCCGCCCGGTGCCACGGCGGGCGACGCCACGGGCGAGGCCGTCTTCACCAAGCAGGGCCCGCTGCTGCGCGGGACCGCGTCGATCGTCGTGCTGCCCACGTCGCCCACGACCTGCCGGGTGACGTGGTCGGAGCACGTGCCGCTCGCCGGCCCCCTGCCCGCGGCGTGGACGGCGCGGCTGACCGCTCCCCCGCTGCGGGTGATGCTGCGGCTGGTGCTGCGGCGGGCCGCGGCGGACCTGACGGCGGACTGAGCCGCGGGCGGTGCGGCGGCGGCCCGGCCCACGGCCGTCCCGCGCGCCGCCGGGCCCGCGACGGCCCGGCACGGCCCGCGACTCGTAGGCTCGTCACGGGCCGCCCACCCCCCGCGGTCCCCGTCCCGCGAGGAGACCCATGACCGCGCACGCGCCCGGCGCCACCCCCCGCCACTACCTGATGTGCGAGCCCACGCACTACACGGTGGCGTACGAGATCAACCCGTGGATGGACCGCACGCGGGCCACCGACACGGACCTGGCGGTGCGGCAGTGGCGCACGCTGCGTGACACCTACCTGAACCTCGGGCACACGGTCGACACCATCGAGCCCCTCCCGGGGCTGCCGGACATGGTGTACGCGGCCAACGGGGCGACCGTGGTCGGCGGCGTCGTGTACTCGGCGCGGTTCCGGTACCCCGAGCGGCAGGCCGAGGGCCCCGCGTACGAGAAGTGGTTCGCCGACCGCGGCTACCTCACCCACACGGCCCGGGAGGTCAACGAGGGCGAGGGCGACATGCTCGTCGCCGGCGACATGCTGCTGGCCGGCACCGGGTTCCGCACCGAGCGTGCCGCGCACGCCGAGGCGCAGGAGCTGTTCGGCCGCCCGGTGGTCTCCCTGGAGCTGGTCGACGCCCGCTACTACCACCTGGACACCGCGCTGGCCGTGCTGTCGTCGGACCCGGCGGACCCGCAGATCGCGTACTACCCGCCGGCGTTCTCCCCCGGCTCCCGCGAGGTGCTGCGCACGCTGTTCCCCGACGCCGTGCTCGCGACGGACGACGACGCCGCGGCGCTGGGCCTCAACGCGGTGTCCGACGGGCTGCACGTCGTCGTGGCGCCGCGCGCCACGCACCTGGCCGACGCGCTGCGCGAGCGCGGCTACACGCCCCTGCCCGTCGACACCTCCGAGCTGCTCAAGGGCGGCGGCGGGGCCAAGTGCTGCACGCTGGAGGTCCGGCGGTGACCGGGCAGCCCGCCGGGACGTCCGCGCTCGCGCCCAACTACCACCCGCTGCCGGTCACGCTGGCCACGGGCGAGGGCGCGTGGGTCACGGACACCGGCGGGCGGCGGTACCTCGACCTGCTGGCGGGGTACTCGGCCCTGAACTTCGGGCACCGGCACCCGGCGCTGGTGGCCGCGGCGCGCGCGCAGCTGGACCGCCTGACGCTCACGTCACGGGCCTTCGACCACGAGCTGCTCGAGCCGTTCGCCCAGGCGCTCGTCGGGCTGGTCGGGCCGCTGCTGACCGGCCGCTCGCACCTGGTGCTGCCCATGAACACCGGCGCCGAGGCGGTCGAGACCGCGATCAAGGCGTCCCGCAAGTGGGGCTACGAGGTGCGGGGCGTGCCCGCGGACCGCGCGACGGTCGTCGTCGCCGACGGCAACTTCCACGGCCGGACGACGACGATCGTGTCGTTCTCGTCCGACCCGGACGCGCGGCGCGGGTTCGGGCCGTTCACCCCCGGGTTCGTCAGCGTGCCGTACGGCGACGCGCGGGCGCTGGCCGCGGCGGTCGACGAGACGACGGTCGCGGTGCTGCTCGAGCCGGTGCAGGGCGAGCAGGGCGTCGTGGTGCCGCCGGTGGAGTACCTGCCGGCGGTGCGTCAGGTGTGCGACGACGCCGGCGCCCTGCTGGTGGCCGACGAGATCCAGTCCGGGCTGGGGCGGGCGGGTGCGACGCTCGCGTGCGAGCGGTTCGACGTGCGCCCCGACCTGGTGACGCTCGGCAAGGCGCTGGGCGGCGGGATCGTGCCCGTCTCCGCGGTCGTGGGCCGGTCCGACGTGCTCGAGGTGCTGACCGCCGGGACGCACGGGTCGACGTTCGGCGGCAACCCGCTGGCCTGCGCGGTGGCGCTGGCCGTCGTGGACCTGCTGACGCCCGGCACGCTGCAGGCGCGCGCCCGCATGCTCGGTGAGCACGTGGGTGACCGGCTCGCCGCCCTCATGGACGACGGGTTGCTCACCGGCGTCCGCACGATCGGGCTGTGGGCCGGCATCGACATCGCCCCGTCCGTGCCGGGCGGTCCGGCGAGCGGGCGCGAGCTCTGCGAGCGGCTGCTGGCCCGTGGCGTGCTGGCCAAGGACACGCACGGCGGCACGATCCGCCTCGCCCCGCCCCTGACGATCGACCCGGCGGACCTCGACGCGGCGCTCGACCACCTGGAGGCGGCGCTCACCACGCCGTGACGGCGGGCGGTGCGCCCGGGGCCGGTCAGCCGAACGTGATCGAGGTGTAGAGCCAGCCGTCGTACGAGACCGCGCCGATGTACGCGGTCGAGTAGCCGCCCAGCATCTGCTGGTTGTGCCCGCTGGACCCCGCGTACGCCGCGATCATGCGCGTGGCGTTGCCGGGGCTGACGCGCCCGACGATCTCGGGTCGCGCCTTGGGCGAGCCCGCCCGGGTGCCGGAGTGCCAGATGCTGTCCGAGGCGGCCATCTGCATCGCGTGCTCGACACGGGCGCCGGAGCGCACGATCGACAGCGCACCCAGGCCGTTGGCGGCGCGGTGCGCGTTGAGCGCCTCACCGACGGCCCCGGCCGACGCCTCCGAGCCGGCGGTCGGCAGACCGACCACCGCGGGCGCCTCGCCGGCGGACGCGGGGGCACCACCGGACGTCCCGCCGCTCGGCGCGGCGCCGGTCGACCGGCGGGTGCTGCCGGCGCTGGTGCCCTTGGCCGTGGCGGTCCTGCTGCCGGCGCGGGCGGCGGCCTGCGCCGCCGCGGCCTCGGCCGCGGCACGCTCGGCGGCGAGGCGGGCGTCCTCGGCCGCCTGCCACGCGGCCTGCGCGTCGACGACGGCCTGCTGCGGCGCGGCGAGCGCGGCGGTGGTGGTCCGCAGCGTCGTGAGGGAGACGGCGGGGGCGTCGAGGGCGCCGGTGGCCCCGCCGACGGCGGCCTGCAGGGCGCCGCGCGGGCCGTCACCGGCCTGCGCGGACACGGCCAGGGTGGCGTTCGCGCGCTCGACGGCGGCACGGCCGGCGGCGCCCGCGTCGGCGCGCAGCGCCGAGGCGACCGCGGTCCCGGCGACGAGACCCTCGGGACGCGGCGCGGCGAGCTCCGGCGCGAGCGCGACACGGACGGCCTCGACACGGCTCAGCGCGGCACGGCGGGCGTCCGCGCGCTCCGCACGCTCCTGCTGCACGGCCCACACCCCGCCCGCGGAGACGAGGACCCCGGCCGCGGTCAGCAGCGCGACGATCCGACGCCCGTGGGGACGCGCCCCGGCCCGCGGCTGCGCCGCGGGCTCGGCGACGGCCGGCTCCGGGGCGGCGTGGTCGGCGACGGTGGACGCGGGGGCGTGGACGTCGGGTGCGGGGACGTCGGGTGCGGGCAGCACGGGGGTGGGCGCGACCGGCGCGGCGACGACGGACGCCGGTACGACGGGCACGCTCGCGGAGTGCGTGGGCACGCCGGGCTGCGTCGGGACGACGGTGAGCCGGTCCGGGCTCGTCGGCTGCGCCGCGGGCGTGGGCGTCTCGTCGCGCACCCCCGCCGACGTCGGACCACCCGGCGCCGGCACCACGGGGACGGGCCCGGAGACCGCGTGCCCGCTCTGCGTGGGCAGCCCACCGGCGGGGGCGCCCGCGACGTCCGTCCGGGCGGTGGCGGGCGTGTCCTGCGCCACCGGCCCGCGTGCGGACGCCGAGGTCCGCGCCCCGCGGTCGCCCGGGCGCGCGCCGTTCTCCTGCCGTCCGCTCATCGGTCCCCCCCGTAGGCGTGGTCGCTCGAACACGACTCCATCGGCAGGTGAAGCGTCCGACCTGAGGGTTTCCGTCGCAAATGGTGGCACCAAATGCCCCGCCTCATGCACATCCGTGCACGCGCACGGCGTGAGGGCGCGAGCCCGCCGCGCGGCGCGGACGGCTCAGGGGCGGGTGACGTCGTCGCCGCGGGTGGTGACGACCATGACGGGGCAGCGGGCGTGGTGCAGCACCGCCTGGCTCGTCGAGCCGAGGAGCAGACCGGCGAACCCGCCGCGGCCGCGGGACCCGACGACCACGAGGTCCGTGGCCGCCGAGAACTCGGTGAGCAGCTCGGCGCCGCTACCGTCGAGCACCCGCCGCTGCACGCGGGCGCCGGGGATCTCGGCGACCGCGCGGTCGACGACGACGTCCAGGCCCTCGGCCGCGTCCTTGAGCACCTGCTCGTGGTCGACCGCGGAGGGCAGCCACGCCAGCGCACCGGCCATGGAGGCGATCGGGACGCCGGAGACGGCGAACACCTCGGCGTCCCAGACCACCGCCTCGCGCAGCGCCGCGCGCAGGGCGCGCTCGGCGGGGGGCGAGCCGTCGACCCCCACCACGATGCGGCGTACCGGCCGCACGGGTGCGGTCGCACCCTCGGGCAGCGGGTGGCCGTCCTCGCCGCGCAGGGGCACGACGACCGTGGGGCACCAGCCGTGCGCGGGCAGCGCCGAGGACACCGTGCCGAGCAGCCGGTCGGCGAACCCGCCGCGGCCGCGCGTGCCGACGACGGCGAGCTCCACGTCGCGCGACTCCTCGACCAGCACCCCGGCGGCGTCGCCCGTCAGCACGCGGCCCTGGACCAGCACGCCCGGGTCGTGCAGCCGTCCGATCGCCTCGTCGAGCACGGCCTGCGCGCCGGCACGGATCGTCTCGTCGTCGAGCGCGGCGTACCCGCCGTCGAGCGAGGCGGCCGTGAACGTCGGCAGCGAGTACGCCACGACCACCTGGAGCCCGGCGCCCCGGGTCCGGGCCTCCGCTGCGGCCCAGTCCAGGGCGTGCAGGCTCGCGCTGGACCCGTCCACCCCCACGAGGATCTCGTGCTCGCGTGCCATGCCGACCTCCGCATCGCGTGCCGCGCACCGTCGCGCCGCCGTTCGGTTGTCAGCCATCGTGGCACAGCAGCGCGCGGGGACGGCAGCGAACCGCCAGGTGGGCGGCCTGTGGTCACCTGACGGTCACGGGCCGGGCAGCGACGTGGGGCACGTGCACCGCGGGCGCCGTCGGCCCCTCTCCCCCGTCGGCGGCCGGGCCCCCGGGCGTCAGGCCACGAGGTACGGGGACCACGCCGGGTCGGCGCGGCCGGCGGCCCCGCCCACCGTGACGGACCAGCGCGGCGCCCGGGGGCGGAACGGCAGCTCCCACCCGAGCTCGTGGAGCGTGCGGTCCGCCTTGCGGTGGTTGCAGCGCACGCACGCCGCCACGACGTTGGTCCACTCGTGCCGCCCGCCGCGCGAGCGCGGGTGCACGTGGTCGACCGTGTCGGCACCGGCGCCGCAGTACGCGCACCGGTGGTCGTCACGCTGCAGCACCGTGCGCCGGGTCGGCGGCACGGGGCGACGCACCGGCACGTGGACGTACCGCGTGAGGACCAGCACCACGGGCACCGGCATCTGCAGGCGGTTGGAGTGCAGCACGCGGCCGTCGGACTCCAGCACCGTGGCCTTGCCGCTCATGACCAGCAGGACGGCGCGGTGGAGGCTGACGATGCACAGCGGTTCACCGCTGGCGTTGAGCAGGAGCGCGCGGGACGGCACCGGGGCACGTCCGACGTCGGGGTGGGTGGCCTGGTCGGCGGCGGTCGTCAGCACGGTGCACTCCTGACCTCGAGGGTCGGACCGGCTGGCTGCCGGCCCGGGACGAGAGGGAACAGCGTGGATGCGCGACCAGGGTACGCGCATGTCCAATTCCCGCAGCAGTGCGGGCGGCAGCGCGCGCGACCGGTGTGTCACGCAGAGACGACGAGGCCCCGACGACGTGGACGTCGTCGGGGCCTCGTGGCATCGGAGCGGCTCAGCCGATCCGGATGAACGTGGGGCTGCTCTGCCAGATGTTGCGGAACTGGACCGTCTTGCCGGGGCGCGGCGCGTCGATCATCTGGTTGCCGCCGGCGTAGATGCCGATGTGCCCGGGGCTCCAGATCAGGTCACCCGGCTGGGCGTCCGCACGGGACACGACGGTCCCGGCGTTGCGCTGCGCCGACGACGTGCGCGGCAGCGAGATGCCGAGCTGCGCGTAGACGTACGACGTGAAGCCGGAGCAGTCGAACCCGTCGGGCGTCGAACCGCCGGAGACGTACGGGACGCCCACGTAGCGGGCGGCGATCTCGAGGACCGCGTTGCCGGACACCGACTGCGGGATCGGGTTGCTGGCGGGAGCCTGCGTGGTGGCCGTCGTCGCAGCACGCTCGGCCGTGCGAGCGGTCGAGCGGGTGCGCACGGGCTCGGGCTCGGGCTCCGGCGGCGGCGCGGGCTTCTCCGCGACGATCACCGGGGCGTCGACCGTGAAGACGGCCTCGGCCGGGGAGGCGACCACCGGCGAGGTGTTGAGCACGGCGCGCGCCGATGCCGTGAGGGCAGCGGTGTCGACCGCGGCCAGCGCCGGGGTGTCGGAACGGTCCGTCGCGTAGGACGGCACCGCGATCATGGAGACCATCAGGCCGGACGACGCGGCGACGACGGCGGTCCGTCGACCGACGGTGCCCATCTGCTCGGACGCGGCGTTGGCCAGCTCGGTCAGCGGCGTCGAGGGGCGCCGTGCGGCGCGGTGACGCGCCTGGTTGGTGCATTCGGACAAGGTCGTGCCTCTCCTGGCGCCTACGAGGTGAGCTGTCGGGTTCGGGTGGGAGATCACCCGGCCGGTCTTCCGTCACGACCTGCTGCGCACCGTGGTGCCCTGCTGTCGTGCCGTCGTCCCGGCTTCACCCCAAGGACACCGTGACCGGTGCCCAGAAGTGGTTCCCCCGCCCCTGCCGGCGAGTCGTACGGACCTGCGAGCGGTGGCAGGGTTCGGCGTTCCGCTCGAGGGCTCCCACGGAGGAGGGTTCCGAGAAGCAGGACGAACGTACATGACGCTCTGCGGGATTGTCACGCTCTGGTCACGAAGATCTCGGAAAGATCTTGGACGCACGTCCGGGGATGTCCGGCGGACATCGCGACACGCCGTCGACACGCCGCTGGGGACCGGACGAACCGGGCTGCCGGCCCGCGATCGGACAGCCTCAGACAGGCTCAGACAGGCTCGGACAACGCCGGATCGCGTCACGGAGACCCGCCGATCCGGCGTCGCGGCCCGGGACCTCGGTCCCGGACGCCGCCCGCCCCCGCGGGCCGCAGCGGCCCGCTCAGGCCCCGACGAAGATGTGCCGCGCGACGTCGTACGGCAGGTCGAGCACGGTCCCGGACCCCGCCACGCCGACCGTGACCACGCCGGTGGTCCGCTCGACGCTCACCGCGACGCCCGGCACGACGCCGGCCTCGGCCAGCCGGGCCAGCAGCTCGACGTCGACCTGCAGGGGCTCGGCGATGCGCGCGATCACCGCGCTGCCGTCGGCGGCCGCCCCGGGCGCGGTCAGCGGCACCACACCGTCGAGGAACCGCACGGGCGTGCGCTCCTCGCCGATCTCGTCCAGGCCGGGGATGGGGTTGCCGTAGGGGTCGAAGTGCGGGTGGTCCAGCAGGGCGGCCAGGCGCTTCTCGACCCGCTCGCTCATGACGTGCTCCCAGCGGCACGCCTCCTCGTGGACGTGCGGCCAGTCCAGACCGATGACGTCGGTGAGCAGGCGCTCGGCCAGACGGTGCTTGCGCATGACCCGCACGGCCTTGCTCAGCCCGTCGGGGGTCAGCTCCAGGTGCCGGTCGCCGGTGACGACGACGAGGCCGTCGCGCTCCATGCGGGCGACGGTCTGCGACACGGTGGGACCGGAGTGGCCGAGGCGCTCGGCGATCCGCGCGCGCAGGGGGGTGATGCCTTCCTCGGTGAGCTCGTAGATCGTCTTGAGATACATCTCGGTCGTGTCGATCAGGTCGCTCACCGCTCGGCCTCCCACATCGCCTCCGGCGGCCCGGGAACCCCGCGCCGCGTGCTGCGGTCCAGGGTAGTCGGCGACCCGTGCACGGACGGGGCCACCCGTGCGCAGCGCGCGTCGATATCCTCGACGGGTGCCCGACGCCGACGCCCTGAGCCACCTGACGATCCCCGCCGACCTGCTGCCCCGGGACGGGCGGTTCGGCTCCGGCCCGTCCAAGGTGCGACGCGAGCAGGTCGACGCGCTGGCCGCCGTGGGCACGACGCTGCTGGGCACGTCGCACCGGCAGGCGCCGGTCCGCAGCCTGGTGGGTCGGGTGCGCGCCGGCCTGGCCGCCCTGTTCGACGCGCCCGACGGCTACGAGGTCGTGCTGGGCAACGGCGGGTCGACCACCTTCTGGGACGTCGCGACGCTCTGCCTGGTGCAGGAGCGCGCCGCGCACGCGCAGTTCGGCGAGTTCGGCGCCAAGTTCGCCGCCGCCACGACGCGCGCGCCGTTCCTGGCGCCGTCGCACGTGGTGAGCGCCCCGGCGGGCCAGGTCGCGGTGCCGGAGCCCGTCGACGGCGTCGACGCGTACGCGTGGCCCCACAACGAGACGTCGACGGGCGTGCTCGCACCGGTGCGCCGCGTGCCGGGCTCGCGCGACGCGGGTGCGCTGATGCTCGTCGACGGCACGTCGGCGGCGGGCGGCACGACCGTCGACGTGTCCCAGACCGACGTCTACTACTTCGCCCCGCAGAAGTCGTTCGCCTCGGACGGCGGGCTGTGGCTCGCGCTGGCGTCCCCGGCGGCGGTCGAGCGGGCCGCGCGCCTCGAGGGCGGCGACCGCTGGGTGCCGGAGTCCCTGTCGTTCACGACGGCGGTCACCAACTCGCGCGCCGACCAGACCCTCAACACCCCGGCGGTGGCGACCCTGGTGCTCCTGGCCGAGCAGATCGACTGGGTGCTGGAGCAGGGCGGCCTGGCGTGGGCAGCGCAGCGCACCGCGACGTCGGCCGGGCACCTGTACTCCTGGGCGGAGAGCCGCGACTGGGCCGCGCCGTTCGTCACGGACCCCGGGCTGCGCTCCCCCGTGGTCGGCACGGTCGACCTGGCCCCGGAGGTCGAGGCGTCGACCGTGACGGCGGTGCTGCGCCGCCACGGGGTGGTCGACATCGAGCCGTACCGCAAGCTGGGTCGCAACCAGGTGCGGGTGGGCATGTACCCGGCGGTCGAGCCCGACGACGTCCTGGCGCTCACCGCGTGCATCGACCACGTGGTCGAGCAGCTGGTCTGAGGACGCCCGCACGCACGCGGCAGGGCCCGGCACCTCGCGGTACCGGGCCCTGCGTGCGTCGGGCGGTCAGGCAGGCGTCGGACGGCCTGCGGTCCGGCGTCAGGCGCGCCGGCGACGAGCGGCGAGCACCCCGGCGACCCCGGCCAGCACGGCCCCGGCGCCGATCAGCGCGATGGGCCCGGCGGACGAGCCGGTGGCGGACAGCACCTCGGCACGCTCGGCGGGTGCGGCGGCCGCGGGCTCGACCCCGGCGGACAGGACGTCGGAACGCTCGGGCTGCGTGAGGCAGACCGGGCTCGACGGCGGGTAGGCCACGACGGCGGACGCGGTCGGGTTGACCGCGAACTGGACCTCGACGGACGGGCGGACCCAGTCGTACTCGTCGCCGACGACCCACGTGCCGTTCTCGAGGCGCCAGCCGGGCCAGTCGACGCCAGTGCCGTCGGGGCCGACGACGGCACCGGGCCACAGCACGCTGCCGGACAGCGGCTGGTCGGCCAGGACGACGTCGGGACCGGTCGGGTTGACGAAGGTGACGGTGACGGTGGTGCGGTCCGTGCCCACGGGCTGCACGGCGTACCGCAGCCGCGGCACGCCACCGTCGCACACCGGCGACAGGACGGTGACGTCGACCTCGCACGGCAGCTCGGCGCCGTAGCCGTCGGTGCCGCGCGTGCAGTCGTCCTGGGTGGCCGGGGGCGGCGCGGGGGTCGCGGCCGTGGCGGACGGGGCGAGCGCCGTCAGGGCCAGGACGAGGCCTGCGGCGGCACAGACCCGGATGAACGCGCGCATGGTGGCTCCTGTGTCGAAACGGACATTTCGTCTCATCCTCACCCCGCGCGACGCTGATTCCCATCCTCGTTCGGGTGAAACGGACAGATCGGGCATTCTTCACCCGGACGCGCGTCCAGGGAGACCTGCCGGACCCCGCCGGGAGGCCGGGGCTCAGCCGCAGCGGTAGGTGGCGACGCCCGGCTGGGTGAGGGTCGGGGTCGTCCAGAGCGTCACGGCGCCGTCGCGCAGCGGGACGTCGACGGCGAGCTCCTGGACCTGCCCGGGCGCCAGCTGCGAGGCGATCCGCTGCACGCGCCGCCCGTCGGCGGCGGCCGCGCTGCCGGTGGCCGGTGCGCCGTCGCGCGTGACGACCAGCGGCGGCCCGTCCTGCGCGGACCACACGGACACGGCCGTGAGCAGCGTGCCGAGCGGCACGTCGGGCCCTGGCGTCCCGGTGACGTAGCGCGGGAACCCCTCGATGCCCACCGGCGGCCGGTAGTCCAGGCGCAGCACGGCGGTCACGGCAGGGTCGGGCCCGGTGCAGCGCGCGTCGCGGAACGTCACCCCGGTGGTGAGGTAGGCGCCGAGCTTGGCCTGCGTGGCGTCGTCGAGGAAGATCCCGGGCTGGTCGGCGAAGGGGCCGGAGGTGAACGCACCGCCGGCGACGGTCGCGACGAGCCGCTCCTGCTCGTCGGGGTGCGCGGACCACACGCGCAGGCGGCGCTCGTCGACCGCGTCGCGACCCGCGGCCAGGAGGTCGCGCGGGTCCCCGGCGCCGGCCCCGACGGCGTCGAGGATGCCGGCGACGACGGCACCGAAGTAGTCGTCGGAGTCCGCCGGCTCCGGGTGGGCCACGTAGGCGTCGCGCAGCAGCGCCGTGGCCAGGCGGTCGGCCCCGAGGTCACCGCCGTCGGGGTCGGGCACGGGTCCGGTCGCCCCGACCAGTCCCGCGACGGCGACGGCGTCGGTGGCGAGCACGCCGTCCACGGGCCCGCCGCCGCTGCGCGCCCAGTGCGCGACCACCAGCTCGGCGGTGCGCGGGAAGTCGGGGGTCGACACGGCGTTCTGCACCCACCGCCCCAGGTCGTCGCCCCACAGGGCGGACTCCTCGGCGGTCAGCGGCAGCACGAGCCGTCCCGCGCCGGCCAGGCCGCGCGTGGTGCGGCGGTCCGCCAGGGTGACCCGCCCGTCCTCGACCCGCACCGCGACGAGCGTGCCCACGATGCCGCCGGCGGCGCGCAGCTCGGCGGTGTTGAGCGCGAGCACCAGGTAGGTGCGCGGACCGTCGACCCCGAGCATGGCCGGCAGCACGCCGGCGGTGCGCCCGGCCGGGCCGAGGGCCGCGTCGACGCCCGCGAGGGCGTCCTGCGTGGTCCGCACCGGCCCGGCGAGCGGCCCGACCAGGCGGTCGGGGTCCAGCGCGGCGACGTCGGCGTGGGCGCCGGACGCGGTGGCGGCGGCCTGCTCGACGCGGGCGACCACGGGCACCAGTGCCTCGACGTCGACGCGCCCGTCCGGGCCGCGCACGGCGCCGCCCAGCAGGTCCCGCAGGTCCTCGACGGCGGGCAGCACCTCGCCGGCGACGGCGTCGAGCGCGTCCGCGACGACGCGGACGGCCGCGAGCTGCTCCCCCGCCCACGGCAGGTGCTCGGCGGCGCGCCACACCGGGTCGGTGCTCGCGGCGGCGGCGCGCGAGGTCGCGGCACGCGCGTCGGCGAGGTCGTCGGCGAGCGCGGGGTCCAGCGCGGCGTCGACGGACGTCTCGAGAGCGACGCCGCCGAGCAGGTCGCGGGCGTCCTGCAGCGCCGTGACGGCCTGCCACACGCGGGACGCGAGCCACGCGCCGAGCAGCAGCAGGACCACGGCGACCAGGGCGAGGACCCGGGCGACGGTGCGCCGGCGGCGGGGCCGGGCGACCGGCCGCACGGCCGCGGGCTCCCCCACCGCGACGGTGGTCGGCCGGTCCGCGGGGGCGTCGGCGGCGCGCTCGCCGTCGACGGCACGCTCGCCCGACCCCGGTGCGTCCGCGCCCGTCGCGCCGTCCGGCTCTGCCCTGGTCCCCGACGTGCCCACGCGCCGATCGTCACATAGGGGGCGTACCGGACAGTCGTGCCGGGGTGCCTTTCACCCGGGGAACCACCCGGGCGGGGCGGCGACCGGGTGAGGCCTCAGGCGGCGTGCTGCGCGTCCGCCGCGTCCTGCGCGGCGACGCGGGCGGGCGCCTCGGTGGCGCGGCGCCGGCCGGGGGTCGTGGGGGACGTCGGCGGCGTGGGGCGGGTGCTGTCGCGCTCGAGGTCCCGCTCGGTCCGGTCGCCCGGGTACAGCACCTCGAGGTGGGGGCGGGAGGCGACGTGGTACCGCACCTGCACACCCCACCGGTTGCGGGCCCACAGGGCCGCGCCGACGGACACGAGGATCGCGGAGATCGACCCCACGCCGATGGACCAGCGGGCCCCGAACGTCTCGCCGATCCACCCGACGATGGGCGAGCCGACGGGCGTCGCGCCGAGGAACACGACCATGTAGAGGGACATGACGCGCCCGCGCATGCGCGGGTCGGTGGACATCTGGATGCTGGTGTTGGCGGCGGTCATCATCGTCAGCGACGCGAGGCCGACGGGGATGCAGGCGATCGCGTAGGACACGTAGGTGGGCATGAGCGCCATGACGCCCGTCGTGACACCGAACGCGAACGCGGAGCCGATGACCAGGCGCACGCGGGGGCGGTCCCGCCGGGCGGCGAGCAGCGCACCGGTGAGGGAGCCGATGGCCAGGACGGACCCGAGGATCCCGTACTCCTGCGCGCCGCGGCCGAACTCGGTGCGGGCCATCAGGGCGCTGGTGAGCTGGAAGTTCAGGCCGAAGGTCGACACGACGCCGACCACCACCATGATGACGAGGATGTCGGAGCGGTTGCGCACGTAGGCGATGCCCTCGCGGATCTGCCCCTTGGCGCGCGGTGCGTGCGGCATGGAGTAGAGCTCGCTGCGCCGCATGAGCGTCAGCGACACGATGGTGGCGGCGAACGTGGCGGCGTTGATGACGAACACCCAGCCGCTGCCGACGGCGGCGATGAGCAGGCCGGCCAGGCCCGGGCCGATCAGGCGGGCGGCGTTGAACGACGCGCTGTTGAGGCCCACCGCGTTGGACAGGCGCCCGGCGGGGACCAGCTCGGCGACGAACGTCTGGCGCACGGGGCCGTCGATGGCGGTGACGACACCGAGCAGGCCGGCGAACGCGTAGACCTGCCACAGCTGGGCGTGCCCGGACAGCACGAGGGCACCGAGCCCGGCGGCGAGCACACCCTGGGCGACCTGCGTGAGGACCAGCAGCTTGCGCCGGTCGAACCGGTCGGCGAGCAGGCCGGCCCAGGCGGAGAGCACCAGGGTGGGGGCGAACTGCAGGGCGGTGGTGATGCCGACGGCCACGCCCGACTCGTCCGTGAGCTCGGTGAGGACGAGCCAGTCCTGCGCGACGCGCTGCATCCAGGTGCCGACGTTGGCGACGAGGGCACCGGCGAACCACAGGCGGTAGTTGCGGAACGAGAGCGAGGAGAAGGTGGCACTCACGACGTGGTGATCCTCCGGAGGATCTCGGCAGCCTGGACGAGGACGGCGCGCTCGTCCGCCTCGAGGCCCGCGAGCCGGGCGGACAGCCAGGCGTCGCGGCGACGGCGGGTCTCCGCCACCTCGGCCTCGCCCTCGGGGGTGAGGCTGACGACGACCTGACGGCCGTCGGTGGGGTGCTCCTGCTTGCTCACGAGCCCGCGGTCGGCGAGGCAGCCGACCGTGCGGGTCATGGCGGGGGCGGCGATGCGCTCGTGCTCGGCGAGCCGGCCGGGGCTGGTGGGCCCCTCCCGCAGCAGGATCGCGAGCACGTTGAACTGGGGGTCGGACAGGCCGGCGTCACCGCGCTCGGCCTTGAGGCGCCGGGTGGCGCGGCCGAGGGTGACGCGGAGCTCGGCGGCGAGCGCGAGGTCCGCGGCGCCCGCTGCGGGAGGCCCGGACTGCGCGACGGCGGGGCTGGCGGGGGCGGGGGCGACGGTCACAGATGGTTACCCTACATCATGACCTGAGGTAAATACATCTGGACGTGCTCTTGCGCAGGTCACCGGGGTGGTGAACAGTCAGGCCCGGGGAGGGATGCGGTCATGAAAGGTTCCAACTGGGACGTGTCGAACGACGCGCTCGTTGCCGAGCACGTCCTCGCCTCGACGATGGACCCGGTGACGAACCGTCCCGCCGCGACCGCGCTGAACACCGGCTGCCTCCACCCGGCACCCGACGACGCGGTGGTCAGCGTGGTCACCCTGGCCTACGACACCCCCACCACCCGCAGCCTGCCGGGCCGCGCCCGGGGCGTCGACGTCGCCGAGCGTGCGCTGTGCCGGGACCTCGAGCTGTGGGCCGACGCCCCGGGCAGCGTGGTGGCCATCGGGGAGGCGGCCGCGGCCTACGTCGCCCTGCACTCCCCCGACGAGTCGCGCGAGCTGCGTTCGCGGCTGGACGAGCTGCGCGTGCGCACCCGCCGCGCCGTGGGCCCCCGGCCGCTGGTCGCCGCCGCGCAGGGGCCGGCCGCCACGTCCGCCGACGTGACCGCACGGGCCATCGAGCGGCTGGTGCTGCCGCCCGGGACCGTCCCGGTGCAGGACCACTGGTCCGCCGGTGAGGTCTCGCGGCGTCCGCTGTGGGACGCGGTGACCGGCGAGCGGTTCGGCACGCAGGTGCGGCTGCACGCCGCCGGGCTCGACGGCGCGCACGCCGAGCGCGCCGAGGGCCTGCTGTCCCTGACGCGCTCCACCCGGTACGTCGACGTCGCCCGGGCCGCGCACGGCGCGATCCCCCATATCGTGGCGGCGTCACCCGTGGAGGGACCGGTGCTGTGGGACGCCTCCGCGGTGCTGTCCGGCACCGGACCCGCGCGCGGCAGCCTCGCGCAGCTGCTGGCCGAGCAGTGCCCGCCCGGGGTGTGGATCGGCGTGTCGGCGTGGCTCGCGGCCGTCGACGAGGTGATGGAGGCGCTGCGCACCCTGCGCGCGCAGGGGCGCCGCATCGTCCTGACCTTCTACGGCTCGGGGCGTGAGCCGCTGGCCGCGTTCGACGAGCTGCCGGTCAACGCCGTGCTGATGGACCCGTACCTGGAGCACGGCGCCGCGCTGGAGGCCGAGGACCGGTCGGTGCACGCCGCGATCCTCGAGCACGCGGCCCGCAACGGGATCCCCGCCCTGACGGGCACCCGCGCGGCCCTGCAGCTGCACCGTCGGCCCGTGCCCGCCCCCCGCCCGCGCACCCCGCACCCCGGCGGGCAGCTGCTGGAGCGCGCCCGCCTGGTGGGTCTGACGCTGCGGCAGACCGCCGTGCTGGTCAACGCCACGCACGGGCAGGACACGCTCGCACCACGCTGGGACCGGTACGACGTGGCGATGCACTGGGCGCAGGACGCGACGTGAGCGACCCGACGGCGCAGCCCGACCCCGCCGCGCAGCCCGACCCGTCCGCGCGGCCCGACGCGTCCGACACCCCGCGACGCCGCGGCTCCGGCGTCCCGCGACGCCGCGGCAACGCCCTGCCCGTGGCGCTGCTCGTGGGGGCGTTCGTGCTCGCCGCGGCGGCCGCCGTCACGGGGCTGCGCGACTCCGGCACGGGTGCCACCGCGGCGCCGGGTGGCACGGCTGCACCGGGTGGCACCGCGGTGACGCTGCGGCCGTGGTCGTCCGCCGGCGTCGAGCCCGACGACTACGCCGCCGACCTGCTGGCTGCCGCCCAGGCGGAGCGCACGGCGGCCGGGCTGCCCGCGTGGGGGGACGCACCGTGCGCGGCGGACGTCGCCACGCAGCGTGCCGCCGCCCTGGTGGGGCAGCCGCTGGAGCACGCACCCCTGGACGACGTGCTGACGGCGTGCGCGCCGCGGGCCATGGCCGCGGAGAACCTCAGCCGCGCGGCCGCGGACCCGCGCGACGTCGCGACCGCGTGGATGGGCTCCCCCGGCCACCGGTCCAACGTGCTGGACCCGGCGCTGACCGACGCCTCCACCGCGTGCGCCCAGGACGGCGACGAGCTGGTGTGCACGCTCGTGCTCGTCGGCGACGGGGAGGGCTGAGCGCCCTCCCGTGCACCGGCCGCGCCGGCACCGGTCGGCACGGCGCGGCGCGGGACGACGTCAGGGGCGGCCGAGGGCCCGGTACGTGAAGCCGGCCGCGCGCCAGGCCCGCGGGTCCAGCACGTTGCGCCCGTCGACGATGGCGCGCTGCGCCACGACCGCACCGAGCTGCGCGGGGTCCAGGTCCCGGTACTCCTCCCACTCGGTGGCGAGCACGACGACGTCGGCGTCCTGCGCGGCCTCCAGCGCGGTGGCGGCGTACTTGAGGTCCGGCCACTTGGCGCGCGCGTTCTCCACGGCCTGCGGGTCGGTGACGGTCACGTGCGCGCCCTGCAGCTGCATCTGGGCGGCCACCGACAGGGCGGGCGAGTCGCGCACGTCGTCGCTGTCGGGCTTGAACGCGGCCCCGAGCACCGCGACGCGGCGTCCGACGATCGAGCCGGCGCAGACCTCGCGCGCCAGGTCGACCATGCGCACGCGGCGGCGCATGTTGATGGAGTCGACCTCCCGCAGGAACGACAGGGCCTGGTCCACGCCGAGCTCCCCCGCGCGCGCCATGAAGGCGCGGATGTCCTTGGGCAGGCACCCGCCGCCGAACCCGAGTCCGGCGTTGAGGAAGCGGCGGCCGATGCGCTCGTCGTAGCCGATGGCGTCGGCCAGGCGGGTGACGTCGGCGCCCGTGGCCTCGCACAGCTCGGCCATGGCGTTGATGAAGGAGATCTTGGTGGCGAGGAACGAGTTGGCGGCGACCTTGACCAGCTGGGCGGTCGCGTAGTCGGTCACCACGAGGGGGGTGCGCTCGGCCAGCGGCGTCGCGTAGACCTCGTCGAGCAGCGCGCGGGCGGCGTCGCCCTCGGCGGTGGGCACGCCCTCGTCGTCCGTCGGCAGGCCGTAGACCAGACGGTCGGGGTGCAGCGTGTCCTTGACGGCGAAGCCCTCGCGCAGGAACTCGGGGTTCCACACCAGCGTGGCGCCGGTGCCGGCGAGGCGGGCGGCCAGCGCCTCCGCGGTGCCGACGGGCACGGTGGACTTGCCCGCGACGACGTCACCGGGGGCCAGGTGCGGCACCAGCGCGTCGAACGCCGCGTCGACGTAGGACAGGTCCGCGCGGAACTCGCCGTGCTTCTGCGGGGTGCCGACGCACAGGAAGTGCACGCGGGCGCCCGCGGCCTGCGCCGTGTCGGTGGTGAACCGCAGGCGGCCGGTGGCGGAGACCTCGTCGAGCAGCTCGGGCAGGCCGGGCTCGTAGAACGGTGCGGTCCCGGCGGCGAGGCGGGCGACCTTGTCGGCGTCGACGTCGATGCCCACCACGTCGTGGCCCAGGGACGCCATGCTCGCGGCGTGGACGGCGCCGAGGTAGCCGCAGCCGATGACCGATATGCGCACGTGAATGCTCCGCTTCAGCAAAAAGAATGGGGGCTTTGCTGCGAGCCTAACCGCGGGCCGCCGCGGGTCCGGTGCAGGCACGCCCGTCCGGGTGACGGGCATGCTGGGCGCGTGCTCCCCGCCACCGTCCCCGCGCCCCGCCGTGTCGTCGTCCCGCTCCTGGTGGTCTACCTGGCCGCCGTCGGGGCCGTCACGCTGACACCGGGACGCACCCACGACGGGTCGCTGGGCGTGGTCCGCACGGTGCTGGCCTGGCTGGACGAGCGGGGCGTGCCGCTGCGGTTCGAGGTCGTGGAGCCCCTGGCGAACGTGGTGATGTTCGTGCCGTTCGGCGTGCTGGTGGGGCTGCTGGTGGGGCTGCGCCGGTGGTGGGCGGTGGTACTGCTGGGCCTGGCGACGTCGGCGGCGATCGAGACGGTGCAGCGGGTGCTGCCGGACCGGTTCTCGACCGTGCAGGACGTCGTGATGAACACGCTGGGCGCGGCCGTGGGTGTGGCGGTGCTGGCGTGGGTCGTGGCCCGCGCCGGACGCACGCGGCCCGGGTCCGCGAGTGCGGACCCGGGCCGGGTGACGTCGGAGGGCTGAGGCCGTTACAGGCCGATCAGCTCCTGGATGGGGCCGAGGGTGAAGTACACGACGAATGCCAGCGCTGCGAACCACATGAGCGGGTGCACCTGCCGGGCCTTGCCGACCGCGACCTTGATGAGCACGAACGCGATGAACCCCGCGCCGATGCCCGTGGTGATCGAGTAGGTGAACGGCATGAGCACGAGCGTGAGGAACGCGGGGACCGCGATCTCGGGGGACTTCCAGTCCACGCCGGTGATCTGCGTGACCATGAGGAAGCCGACGACGACGAGGACGGGCGCGGCCGCCTCGGACGGGACCATCGCGACCAGCGGCGACAGGAACGTCGCGAGCAGGAACGCGATGCCGGTGACGACGGACGCGAGGCCGGTGCGGGCGCCCTCGGCGACACCGGACGTCGACTCGACGTACGCGGTGTTGGACGAGACGGACCCGACACCACCGGCGACGGCACCCAGGGAGTCGACGAGCAGGATCTGCTTGCTGCGCGGGGGGTTGCCGCCCTCGTCGAGCAGCTTGGCCTCCGACCCGACGGCGACCATGGTGCCCATCGTGTCGAAGAAGTCGGCGAGCAGGATCGAGAAGACGAGCAGCGCCACGGCGAGGACGCCGATCTGGCCGACGGCACCGAACAGCGAGAACTGACCGAGCAGCGACAGGTCCGGCACGGACGCGATCGCGTCGGGCACGGCGGGCACGTTCTGGTGCCAGCCGACGGGGTTCTCGCCGCCGGCCTGGTCGCCGATCTCCGCGATGGCCTCGACGATCACGGCGATCACGGTGGTGCCGACGACGGCGATCAGCAGGCCGCCGCGCACGCGCTTGACCATGAGGACGATCGCCAGGACCAGGCCGAGGACGAACACGAGCGACGGCCAACCCGCGAGGGAGCCACCGATGCCCAGCTCGAGCGGCGTGCCGCCACCCTGGCGGACGAACCCGCCGTTGACGAAGCCGATGAGCGTGATGAACAGGCCGATGCCGACGCCGATCGCGACCTTCAGCTCACGCGGGACGGCCCGGAACACGGCCGTGCGGAACCCGGTGAGCACCAGGACCGTGATGATCAGGCCCTCGAGGACGACGATGCCCATGGCGTCCGCCCAGGACACGCCCGGGATCGCCGCGATGGTGAAGGCCACGACCGCGTTGAGGCCGAGGCCCGCGGCCAGCGCCATGGGGAAGTTGGCCACGAGGCCCATGAGGATCGACAGGACACCGGCGACCAGCGCGGTCGCCGCGGCGATGAGCGGCAGGTTGCTGCCGTCACCCGGGCCGCCACCCAGGAACTCCCCCGTGCCGTCCGGCACGAAGCCCAGGATGAGCGGGTTGAGCACGATGATGTAGCTCATCGTGAAGAAGGTCACGAGTCCACCGCGCACCTCGGCGCCGATGGTGGAGCCTCGCTCGGTGATCTTGAAGAAGCGGTCGACGCCGTTGCGGGGGGCGCCTGCGGGAGCGTCGACGGGCTTCTCCGCAGAGGGAGTGGTCGCCATGGGCCGCAGTGTGGCAGAGGCGGGTTACCGCGCCGTACCGCGTCCGCAGTGAGGACGCTCACCTCTCATCCGTCATCGAGGGGTGTCACGAGTCATCACCACGGGTGAAATCCCTTCGGAGCGTGAGACGGCTTGGGTTGAAACGATCGCAAATGTCGGAGTTTGAGCGATACCGCGTAACACGCTTCCGTTAGCGTGCACCCCCTAACTGCGATAGCGATGAATATCTCGCTGCAGCAGCAAAGGGGGGCTCATGAACACGGCGGTGGACACGGACCGTAGAGGTACCCCGATCGGGGAGCACGCCGCGGTGCCCGCACCGCACTGGGCGCGGGCGTACGCGGACCGGGTGGCGGTCACTGACGCTGTCGCCCTCGCGGTCGCGCTCGGCATCGCCTACGCCGTGCGGTTCCCCCTCGACGGGCGAGCTGTGGTGTCGGGGGAGTTCTCCCCGACCTACCTCGCGGTGTCGGTCGTCCTGTTCATCGCCTGGTTCGCCGGGTTGACGGTCGGGCGCACCCGCGACCGCCGGTTGGTGGGGACCGGGACCAACGAGTTCAGCCGCGTAGTCGAGGTCACGTGGCACCTCTTCGCCGCTGTCGCGGTGATCGGCTTCCTGCTGCGCATGGACTTCGGGCGGGGGTACCTGGGTATCGCCGCGCCTCTCGGTCTGGCCCTCGTCCTGGCCGGCCGATTCGCCTGGCGTTCTCGGCTGCACCGCCGCCGCGACGCGGGGCACGACCGCTCCACCGTGCTCGTAGTCGGCCCGCGCACCAACGTCGAGACTCTCATCGACCAGTTCCACCGCAACCCGCGCGCCGGGTACGAGGTTGCTGGCGTATGCCTCGTGGGCGCGGACGAGGCACGCGCCGTCGAGCACGTCCTAGGAGTACCAGTCCTGGGCAGTCACACCCGAGCCGCCGAACTCGCTCGGCGTCACCGGGTCACGGCAGTCGCCGTCGCAGGCTCCTACTCGATGTCGCACGAGGAAGTGCGCGCCCTCGCCTGGGACCTCGAGGGAAGCGGAGTCGATATGGCCGTCACACTCAACCTGACCGACGTCGCTGGACCCCGTGTCCTAATGCAGCCTGTCAACGGTTTGCCACTGATGTATGTCGACGAGGCGCGCTTCACCGGCTCGAAGTACCTGGTCAAGTCAGCCTTCGACTGGATCGGGGCACTGCTGATCATCATCGCCATCGCACCACTGCTCCTCACCCTTGCCATTCTGGTGAAGGCCACGAGCCGCGGACCGGTCCTGTACAAGCAGGAGCGCATCGGAAAGGACGGCCGCACATTCAAAATGCTGAAATTCCGGTCGATGCAGGACCGTGCACACGAGCGTCTTGGCGAGGTCCTCGCCGCCGAAGGAACAGACAGTCTTCGCGCCTTCTACAAGCCCACGAACGACCCACGCGTCACAAGAGTTGGCCGCGTGCTTCGGCGATACTCCCTTGACGAACTCCCTCAGCTTCTAAACGTACTGCGAGGCGAGATGAGTCTCGTCGGTCCGCGACCCCAGATCGCGGCGGAAGTCGCGACCTACGACCGCGCGGCTCACCGCCGGCTGCTCGTCAAGCCCGGACTCACCGGGCTCTGGCAGGTATCGGGTAGGTCAAGCCTCGACCCGTCGACGGCGATCCGCCTCGACGTCGCATATGTAGAGAACTGGACACCGTTCGGCGACTTGATGATCCTGGCCCGGACTGCCCGGGCCGTGGTGTCGTCTACCGGCGCCTGGTGAGATCTGCCGAAGCCCGAGACTCTGCGGAGGCCACCGCCGCCATCCTCAAAATTCGCAGAAAGTGGCGCTAGATATAAACTAGACTGCTACCCCTCAGTCATCCCGAAGCAAAAGGCAGGTCGATGGGCGCGCGCAATGGGGCAAGTGTAGACACCGCATGAGTCGACACTCCCAGGAACTCATTATAGGCCAGATCGTCGGTCAAATAGCTATGCTCGGAGCAATCCCGTTCCTGACGCGGCTGGTCCCTCCGGACGAAATGGGCATCTATCAGGCCGGATTCTCCATTGCGCTCATAATCCAACCTCTCGCTACGCTCCGCCGAGAACTGCTCATACCTGTGAGCAATATCCTTGACTCGAGGAAGCAGCGCTCCAGCGCGATTCGCTTCTCGCTCATCTGTAGCGCGATCCTCCTTGCGCTATCGATTATCGCGATATACATCGAAGCACCAAGGCTAGGCGAAACCCTTGCCGCGGCAGCTCTGGTTCTCGCGTCGATAGCCATGCTGACAATCGAGAACGCTTATCTCATTCGTGTGGGCCAACTGCGCCGACTGGCCATGCGCAACCTGCTGGCGGGCGCACTGACGGCCGCCATACAGGTTGCCGTTGCCGCCGTTCTCCCGAGCGCACTCGGTATCGCCGCGGCGATGCTCCTGGGCCGCTTCGTCGCAACGGCCTTGACAAGGGCACCACGAATTCAATTTCAAGATGAGAGAGCGGGCGGAGAGCGCAATCAGCAGCGCACGGCGAGTGCCATTCTCTCTGCAACCGTGGCGTCGGCGTCTACCCAAGCGGTGATCATCGGATCATTCTGGACGCTTGGTCCCGGCGCGTCGGCCCAAATCGCAATTGGGCAAAGAATTGCCGGGGCCCCGGCGACCCTCCTTGGCCAGGCCTTGTCCCAGATCGCACTCGGTGCCGCCGCGCCGCTCATACGCCACCGACGATCCGGCCTCGTGAGCCTTCTGCGGACCCAGGTAGTAAAGACGTCCATCGGCGCCGCCATCGCTTCAGTCGCGCTCATCACTTGCGCCCCACTGCTCGCGGAACCCGTATTAGGACCGGGATGGCAGCGTGCAGGCGACCTCACAGCGATATTTGCCATACCGCTTAGCGTTCAGATCGTCGCCCTGCCGGCCACGACTCTAATGATTCCACTTGGTTACGAGCGTCAGCTATTGGGCCTGCAGATATGCAGACTCGTGGCAATACTCACCGCACTGAGCGCCTCGTCCGCGTTGACCGGGGACCTGGTCATCACGTGCGTAGTGACCTCGGCAACGTGGACCCTCGCCTACGTCCCCATCATGGCGGCGGCGTTCACCGCGGCTCGAAAGCATGACCGGACCTGCTCATAACTGGGCATCGTCACGAGCCTTCTGAACGCCCATTTGTGGAATATTTGTCCCTCTGGAGGGACGTCGCCGCGCCCAGATTTGCGCTCGGGTTCGAGCCTCATGGCGCCCGGGCCACCCTGTGACGACCTCAGCGTGCCCGGCGTAACCGCCGGCTTCGAAGTCCCGTGGAGCGCGTGCCGCGTTGGATGCACCAGGACGACATCGGCCACGGCGCCGTCGCTGGCAGGACAACCAGCGCAGCAGTCCGAACTGTTCAGCCGCAGGGAACATGACGACGCCGAACTTACCAACGCGTCGAACGGCGTCAATGGCAATGCCCCCGCGGCTGGTCGCTCGTTCCCGTGCCGATGAGATAGAGCGCGCAAGTGACGGCGTCCGGGCGTCATGACCCCCGGCTGGACTGCCAGCAGCGCCGTGGCCGGCGACCCGCGCGCAAGTGTGCCCGCGGGCCCCAACTCACCGGGCCTAGCTCGGTGACTCTCACGTCAAGCGCAGTTCAGCCGCCCCCGAGCCTGAACAGTGACTGTCACCGCGGCCGCAACCACCCTCGCGCTTGCTTGCCCCTACTAGCTGTACTGACCGGGGAGTGGGGCTGGCGTCTCGTGGGGCGCGCCCAGGGCGAGCGCAACCGTGCGGCCACGCCCGGCAAACCCAAAAACAGGCACTCCAACCCGAAGATGGCTCACGCGTTCGTCCACACCGTCATCGACGACCGCTCTCGCGTCGCCTACACCTCAGAGGCCGAACGCCGGACCGCCCTGGCAGCGTGGCTCCACGAGTACAACCATCACCGACCCCACACCGCCTACGAGAACAAACCACCGGTCACCCGATTGGCCAACGTCCCCCGTAAGTACAACTAGCCGCCACGGAGGGCGCAGCGTCGTTCCTCTCAGGCCACGAACAGTCTTTCGACAGAAGTCTTGAGATCTCGGATCTCGTCGTGCGCCTCACGCACCCGCGCCCGCACTTCGCTCCTCCTCAGCAACTGAGCACTGAGAAACTCTGTCGCTTCCGCCGTGCTCGTCTCGCTAAGATCCAGAGAAATACCCTCCAGCCCAATCTGGGCGAAGTGGGATCGTACCTTCTGACGCGGACCAGTCACCATTTCCGTCGGAACTGCACCGCCAAGGCTGGCGAGCACCAGTACGTGAAGCCTGTCGGAGATAACCATCCTGGCACTACCGTACAGCTCGCGCACCCGCTCTTCGTGGACGTCTGGCGTATCCGTCCAGCGGTAGTGGACTGCGCCGAGCTGGTTCGCGATCGACATAGCTCGGTCTTCGTCCTCGACCACCTGAGCGACCGTTACGACACGCAGGCCGTTCGACTTGGACCACGCATCCACTGCTGTGAACCACGCCGCGCTCGGCGAAGGCCTATCGCCTCGAAGACTGACGACGAGCGTTTCGCGGTCATCCCACGGCAGCCCGTCCCGAATGTCGCACCCGAAGGCGATATCCGGAACCACAGTTCCTACACCGATCTTTCTGAAACTCACTTGGTCGCGCCAGTACACGCGGCTTGCGAACCGGCAATGCAGACGATGCGCAGCCAGAGACGCCCTACTGTTGCCCACGATCGCTCGGGGCGGCAGAACCACAGCCCCGCCACGCAGCCGGGCAATCACAGCAGCAACTGCGAAAGCAATCTCGCGAGGTATTGCCCTGCGATCCAGCAAGATCTCGCCAGGCTCGAACACCACGCGAGGACGCTCTGCCCGAATAACGGCCTTCAGCCATCGCGCCCGACCCTCCCGAAACACCTCGTCGCCCTCTGACAGCCCCAACTGGGAATCCCAGACATCCGGTGCGTCACGTGCGTACACAACGACACCTTCGTCCGCGGATATCCACTCGTAGGCCGCCCGCCGGATAACAGCGTCACCAATGTTCGTGTAACCGCCCGTGACGGAGGCGAATCTAGTTGTAGCCACAATTACCTCTCGTCTTGCCCAGATCTGTCTATGCGAAACGAATCGGAACCGCGAACCGTCCAATGGGGCCGGCCGCCGGGGACATGATCTACTTTCGAAGCATCAGTAGCGTCGCTCTGACGAATTGATACGCCGCGAAGCCGAAGGCCGCTACGCCCGGACTTCCGACCGATACTCCTCTGCGGATGGTCGACAAGACCTCCGCGGGCGAGCCGCGCCTGGCTGCATATATCGTAGACGTTGTCAGAATGAAGTCGCCAAGGCTCCGACCGTCGCCGGTTATTCTGGCCTCCGCCCACATAGCCGAGTCCTTTGCGGCGATCCCGGTACCACCTGAGATCGACGGCTCACCGATCACATACACCGTTAACGCCTCGTCGGCCTGGACGATCTCAAGGCTAGGGGTTCTTTGATCCACGTCGAGAAGCCACGCGACGTCCTGGTGAAATCTCAGACTCTCGTCGAACGGCACACGCAAGGCCAGGCTACGAGGGAAGAGCAAAGTGGACGCCTGAATGAACCCTTGTCCTCCCTTAATTCTATGCTTTCGGCATATATACTCGGTGACGCTCTCGTCGTGCTCGATCAAACGCGCGGGCCATATCTCATCACGCTCCCGAGAGCGTGCAACAAGTCTGGATGTGGCTATCCAGTCACTGCGGTCGAGCCGGGCGGGACCGATTAGCTCTAGCTGAGTCGTGAGCTTTTCTGCTGCCCAGAGATCGTCATCGTCCAGCAGCGCCACCAAATCTCCTGTCGCCGCCATCACGCCGCACTGCCGCGCCGCATTGCCGCCCGCGCCGGGCCCGACACGTAGGGCGCGCACGCGAGGATCGACAGGAAGCAGTGAAGTCACGTCAGCGTCCGAATCCACACAGACGATGACCTCGTGCACTGGGAAGCTCTGCGCCATGACCGAGGCCACCGCGTCGCGCAACCTGTCCCGACCGATCGTCGGGATCACAACGCTTACAGAGGGTCGCATAACTCTCGCTGTCCTCGAAGGTATTTGTCTACTAGCACGCGGACACAATCACGATACCATGCCAGACATCAGAAAAATGGCGGCGGGTAGGGATTGCGCAGATGCCGTCATCATCTCCACCATCCTTTCGTGTGCAAGAGCCGCACCGGGTCCGAACGGCGGAGCCCATGCAGCAAGCCGCCGATAAGCGGTCCGCGTTCACGGGAACGACGCGATGGAACGTCGGTGCGATTGTCCTGGTAACAGCACGGCCGCACACGTTCCTATGGCGGCAAGGAAAGCAACGACTGCTACATAGTTCACGGCGTGGTAAGCGAGCCCGCCCTTGGCCAGCCACCCCGTGATCATGAGTCCGAAGACCGCGCGTGCCACGAGACCTGTAGTGGAACGTTGCTGAGCCGACTCGAAGTAAGAAAGTGCGACGCCAGCAAGGAGGATCATGATCAACGCGATCGCAAATCCGAACGACACGTACGCCTCTGCGAAGCCGCTGACGGTCACCGGTGTCGTCCACGCCGATGACGCCGGGTCGACCCCGATCATTGATGCAGATACGGCGCGCTCGAACGAATAGCTGCCCGGCGCCTCGTTTCCCGAGTACTTTCGAATGAAGTACCCAAGATCTGAAAAGACCGGCACATTAGCACTAATGTGCGCATAGCCTTCGATGGCATAGGCGACAGGTTCCGCCGGGACGGTTGTCAGCCGGCGCGAGAGTTGGACCCATACAGACTGCCCGCTAGCTGAGTATGTCGGGTACAGCGCCGCGACTGCCGCGAAATAGCCCACGGCGAGGGCGCCGGTCCACCAGAATCGCCTTACCATCTCACCGAGTGTGATTCGGGTACCCGATATGATGATGTAGAGCGCAACGATGGTGAGGACCAAGGACATCGCGTCCCCCTTGAAACCGCTCAAGAGGGTTGTGAGGACCAAGGCGGCGGTCGCAACTCGCCAAGGACGATAGGTTGGCCATGCCATCCCCAGAGCGCGCGCGTTGGCCGAAGCTATGACCCACGCGATCGGGATACCGAACAAGTACATGCGCCCGGGAATGCCAAATAGGCCAGACGAACTGAAATCGAATCTCTCCGTCTCGATGTTGTCGGAGAAGATGGGCAACCCGCCGACGAACAGATGGTACGTACCCAGCGCACCAGCAACGAGAACAATGGCCCAGACTGCACTCTCGCGCAGGGGGGCCAGAGCGCGCGTGGGCCTGGCGGGCAGGTTACGAAGAAAGAACTCACTCGTGAAGTAGCCAGTGAGGAACGCGACCACCGATGCGAGGAACATCCAGGCCGTCGAGTACTGCGCCTGCCCGGAGTCGGCGAGCATTGTCAAGCCCGCGACGCGGAAAACCTGCTGGACGGCGGCGACGAGTGCGAACCCAAACGTCGAACGCCACAAGATGCATACTGCGAGAAGCGCGATAGACGAAAGCGCCCAGAAATCCATAGGTCATTTCCCTGTAGGAGACGTGAGCCTCGTGGGCCCGCTCGGCCTATAACGTAGGCCCGCGAGAACACCCCGGGCAGCCGCCCACCCCTGTCGTCCGTTGACAACGGCGAACGCCAGCCTCGCGACTACAAGAAGGGGGACATACGGCCGGAGGCTCGCGTGGCGCTGAAAGAGCACGACTTTGCTTCGCGCGGCATGGTACAGGGTTACTTGCGACTTCCCGTGCTCCGACGAACCCGTACTTGCGCCGACGGAATGTGCTACAAGCAACGAATCGCTAGGCACAATCTCGGCGCGGTCCCCGAGACGCAGAACTAGGTCCACTTCCTCCGCATACAAGAAGTAGTCCTCTGAGAGGCCCTCCGACCGCACCCACAGATCGCGGTTCATCATCAGAAAATGGCCAGCCGGGTACACGATCCACCGAGAACCAGGCGCCTCCGCCCGGCTCATCTGTCGGGTGCGTCCCGAGAAGCGGTCTATCGCCGCCCGGCCGTCCGACACGGATCCAGCGTGGCTTGTTTCAGGTACAGCGATCGCCCAGCTGCTTGACGTGCACGCCTGCGATAGTTGGACCACCGACCCCGCCAAGATTCGAACATCGGGGTTGACGACACTGACAAAGTCGAACTGCTCGGCCTCGACTGAGCGATACGCCAGGTTGTTTCCCCCTGCATACCCGAGGTTGTCAGCCGCAGCTGTCACTCGTATAAGTCGGAATGTTCCCGAATGCGCCTCTGCCATCCGTTCAAGCCTGAGTCGTTCATCTTCATCCAACGAGTTGTCGACGATCGACACGATCAGTTGACCAGACGCGGGCTGGGCGGAAAGATCGGCGAGGAGATTCGCGACATGAGCAGCACTGCGGAAATTGACAATCAATACTGCAATCCTGGTCATGGCCGCGCTCCGTCCGCTAGCGGATCCCCCGCGACCCATCTCGCGATTTCATTCTCGAATCTGTCATGCGCGAAGTGCTTCGCGCGCGCCTTCGATGCGGACGGGTCGAGCCTTCCAAGCGAATCCACAGCTCGTGTGAGATCTTCTTTTGACCGAAAATCGACCAGGGCACCGGTCTTCCCATCTTGGACCGATTCGGCGGCGCCGCCCTGTCTGTTCGCGATCACCACTGCGCCAGCAGCCATCGCCTCCACGGGCATAATTCCAAAATCCTCAACGGGCGGGAAAACGTAGGCCAAGCAGCGCTGATATAGTGCGTATAGCAGCGCATCAGAGGGCCGTTCAATGAACGTGACCTCCGCCCGCAACTCCCTCGCGAACTCACGCAGCCGCGAGGCTTCAGGCCCGCCCCCCGCAAGCACAACGGGGACCCGGGTCATTGCGGCCAAGCGAATTACATCGTCTAGGCGTTTGTACGAGACAAACCTAGATGCGCCGAGCAGGAACTGATCTGGCAACTGCTCATAGCACTCTCTATCGGCAGGCGATAGATTGACATGCCATTCCGGAACCGAGGAGATGCGACCCACGTCGACCGGGGGATAAATGACCCGCGCGTCGACGCCCCAGGCGTCTCTGATTCGACGTTGCACAAAACGGCTATTTGCCGCGAGATCGGCACCCTCGTTGGCGCGGCGTCTGTCCAACGTCCTAAGCGCTGGGGCGACGGCGCGCACGAGTGCGGCGTTTCCTCGCTCGTCGAGTTCAGGGTTCCAGATGTAGCGCGCAGGGGTGTGGACGTACACAAATTTCTTGGGATCGTTACGCCCACGAACCTTGGCGTGATGGGCGAAGAGATGTGAACTGATCAGCATCCAGTCTGCGTCCGTAGGCGGCAGAGTGCGCCAGGTGATAGGCATAAACGGGAGGGCTAGCGCCTTATTTCGGCGAAGAGACGTTCGGGAGATCCAACTCGGCTGAATCCGGGGATCGTGCGCTCCGGTCTCGTCCCAGAGGCACCTAACTGGCGCATCCGGGAAAACTCGCATGAATGATTCAACGACCTTTTCGGATCCCCCGGACCGCGCGATCCATTCATGAACAATGAGCCCCGTCATCTACGTTCCCCGAACTCGCGATTGGCGAATTCCTCCGTGGTGCCAGCCGGGTAGTCTGACACGCCACTCAGTTCCGACCGGGCTGATGATGAGGCGAGCTCCCGCCCTGCGGCTGGCCGGGGGACGTCCCACCAGATCGCACCGCCGGCCATGCGACCGCCGAGGGGCCCTCCCGGAGCTCCGAACCGCCTGGGCGCAGGCCAGCCGAAGGGCGCGCCTCCGTCCGGCCGCGGGCGGCGCGACGAGGGGTTTGCTTTCCCCGATTTTTCCCTGCCTGCCGAGTGGTCTCGGTCGAGTCATAGCGATAGTAGCCGTACGCGCTCGTTCGACGGCGCGGTTCACGGTTGACTACCACGCCAAGGGTCTTGGCTCCCACACTTGATAGAGCGCCAAGCGCCGCAGACAGCTGATTTCGATTGATCTTGCCGGCCCCCACGACTACTAGCACCCCACCTGCAACCTTGGCGAGCACAGCGGCGTCCGTGACCGGGAGCAAGGGCGGAGTGTCGATGAGGACGACGTCGTATGCGGCGACAAGTTCTCGTACGAGGGTCGACATCGCCTGGGAGCCGAGCAACTCGCTCGGGTTTGGAGGAATCTGCCCCGAGGGAATCACAGTGAGGTTCCCGTTGCCCCAAGACTGCACAACGTCCGCGAGTCTCGCGCGGCCGATGAGAATCGTTGTGAGGCCAGCCGCGCCTTCCAGACCCAGGTACTTAGCTACCGTCGGCCGGCGTAGATCCGCGTCCACGAGGGCTACCCTGTTGCCCGCTTCAGCGAGCGTGATAGCCAGATTGATCGTCGTAGTCGACTTACCTTCGCCGGGGATCGAGGAGGTGACGACAATGGAGCTGGGCCGGCTCGCAACGTTCAAGAACTGCACATTGGTTCTCAGGCGGCGAAACTCTTCGGCCCTGGTGCTGTGCGGGTCGGTCTGGACAATCAAGGGTCTAGCGGTTGAATCGTCATCATATAGAATCGTGCCGACGACAGGAACCTGTGTGACTTTCGGAAGGTCTGCTTCGGACCGAACTCCGGTGTCGAGAAGTTCTCGGAGAATCGCAATCCCGATGCCGAGAGCCGTCCCGAGGAGTAGCCCCAGTAGAGTGTTGAGTTGTATATTCGGCTCCGACGGCGACGTCGGAGCCGCAGCGTCGCGGACGACCGTCAGCCTTACCGCTGACGGACTTCCGTCAGTCGGTCGCTCGAGTTCTGCAACGACGTCTCGAAATTCGCTCGCTATTGCGTTCGCAAGTGCCGCAGCGACTGCCGGGGAAGAGTCAGCGACTGTGATGTTTACAAGTGAAGAGTTGATCGGCGAATCAGACGTTACCCGGGAAGCGAGTTCGCTGGCTCTGATGTCAAGGCCCAGATCGTCGATCACAGGGCCGAGGACTAGTGGGCTCGTCACAATCTTCGTGTAGGACGCGACCTGTTGCCGTGTGAAGTTTGCGCCCTGGGCCATTTCGCTGGTGGAACTGCCGCCCTGCACCGACACATAGAGCTGCGTGCTCGCCGTGTACATCGGCGTAGTCATGAGGCTAATGCCCAGGCCCAGGACCAGGCCGACAACGCTGAGTGCAGCGATGGAGATCCACCGCTTTCTGGCGACCGCCAGATAGTCACTGAGTTCCATAATCACTTCCGCTTCGCTCGGCGCGCCGTGCGCGCCGATTCACTAGAGGCACCAGCGAGGTCATCGTGATCCGCACGCGCCATAGGGTGCGTGGCGACCCTGGACACACGGAAAGACCCTGGCGGCGGCCGCAAGGGTCTTCCCGTTGGTGTCGCGAAGTGTCACATCGGTCTCTTTGACCGGTGCGGTACGCGATCTAGATCAGGCGCTGACGCCCTCACGGCGCTTCTTGGCGAGCACGACACCGCCCGCACCTGCGAGCAGCAGCGCACCCGCGCCCAGCGCGATCGACAGCGCGTTCGAGCCGGTGACTGCCAGATCGCCCGCACCACCCGATGCGGCACCGCCCGCGCCGGTCGCACCGTCGACAGCCAGCGTCTGCGTGCTGAGCACCTCACCCGAGACGCCGTCCACGACGACCGCCGTGTACGACCCGCCCTGCGAGATCGTGACGCTGAACGCCGCGGCACCGGCCGCGTCGGTGTTCTTCGTCGCCGACCGCGTACCGGCGATGGTGATCGCGGAGTCAGGGATCGAGGCCGGGTTGGTGGTGATCGTCAGGGTGACGGGCGTGTTCGCCGGCCCCTGCACCGTCACGGTGAACGGCGTGCCGAGCGCGGGCGTCGTGTCCGACACCGTGCCCGTGTTGGTGTAGTCCTCGGCGCCGTAGGCGAACGCGGCGGTCGGCGCCAGCGCGAGCGCGGCAGCAGTGACGGCCGTGGCGACCGTACGGCGGATCTTCATCGTGGAACTCCCCCAAGAAGTGGCATGGGCCGCCCTCAAGCTCGAGCGACGATGACCCGACACTAACCGCTCACCGCACAGGAGGAAAGCGCTGACACATTCTGGAAACCTCCCGCGGTGGGCGTTGTGCGGAGCACGACATCACCCACCTGTCCGGGTTTGGTGGTGATGGATGCGGCGATTGTCCGCTTCTGTCCCGGCACGAAGTCCCAGGTGACGACCCCCACCGTCACCCCTTCGTGTACCTGGACGTGGAGATGGCCCGGTTCCCCGTCGATCCGCAAGTCACTCATTCGAGCGTTTTTCGGCAGGTACAGCAGCGCGTTGGTGCGAAATTCACCCGGTCGGACGATCTCGTCCAGCCCCAGCAGATACTCGGGAAGCTCTTCGACGTCCTCCGGCGGGGCGTAGGTGAATTCCATCTCCAGCCGCAGCTCCTGGCTCCCGTCCGGGCTGCACGCCAGCGACTCGACCCCGCCCTGGACGTCCAGGTAGTACCCGACCTTGGCCTGCGTCCCGTCGTTGAGGAACACGCCGACCACGGGCGAGTCCCCTGCCACGCCGCGCAGCTCGCCGGCCAGCACGGTGCCGGACAGCAGCGCCTGCTCGTCGTCGTCCGCCGACCACACCATCAGCCGGCCCTGCCGGGCCGCCTCCGCCAGCGCGTTCACCACACCGGCCGGGTCCCCCTGGCCGCCCGCCACGGCGGCGAACACCGCGGCGGCGGTGTCGGCGAAGAACGCGTCCTGGTCCTGCGGGTCCTCGATGGTCAGGTACACCTCGTTGAGGAGCTGGGCGACCACGTCGTCCGCCGTCAGCTCGCCGCCGGGCAGGCTCACCGGGCCGGTCGCGCCCAGCACCAGGGCGAGCGTGCCCGGGTCGACCGAGAGCACGCCGTCCACCTGGCCGCCCACCTGCTGCTGCCAGATGCGCTGGGCGATGTGCGCGGAGCGCGGGAAGTCGGGCGTGAAGTTCACGTCCCGCATGTCCGTGGCCAGCAGCGGGCCGAACAGGTCCTGCTCCACGTCCGTCAGCTCGACCACCGGCTGCTCCAGGCCCGAGAGCTCGCCGCCCGTGCGCTGCTCCACCACCGACAGCCGCCCGCCCTCGGCGCGCAGCAGCAGCACCGCACCCGCGATGCCGCCGGTCGCGCGCGGCTCGGCGTTGTTCTGCACCAGCACCAGGTAGTCGCGCGGCCCGTCGGCGCCCAGCATCGGGGGGATCAGCTGCACGGCCCGCGCGGCGGTGGCGGTATCCGCGCCCACGGCCGCCACCTTGGACTGCAGCTCGGCCACCGGCTCCGCGATCTGCGGGTGCAGGTCCAGCGCCGCCACGGTGGCCAGCTGCTCACCCGCGACGCGCACCGCCGTGTCCGCGGCGGTCACCTGCGGGGCGATCGCCACCAGCGGGCTCACGTCCAGGCGCCCGTCCAACGGCGCCAGCGCCGACGGGTCCACCACGGCCGTCGCCTCCACCAGGGGCGGCAGCGCGCGCTGTGCCAGGTCGTCCACCACGGACGCGACCGTCTGCACCGCCTGCACGTTGGGGCCGGCCCACGGCAGCGCCGCCGCCACCGACCACAGCACCCCCTCGGTGCGTCCGTGCGCGTCCGCCGCGTGCTCCTGCAGACCCGGCATCACGGCCTGCGCACCGGCCACGTCGCCCGCCGTGACGAGCTCCTGCATGCGGGCCACGTCCTCGGCCGCCGCCATCAGGGCGTCACGCGCCCGCAGCGCGTCCCGCGCGAACCAGCCGCCGACGACCGCCAGCACCACCACCACACCCGCGACCGACAGCAGCGCCGCCCGCAGCCGACGCCGCGCCTGCCGCTGCGGGCGCCGGGACCGGCCACGCCGACCGCGTCGACGGGCATCGGAACGGCCCGCCGGACGCGGTGCACCCGCCAGGGGGACGGGCCCGGTCGCCCACTGGTCGCCCCACCCCGGATGTGCCACGCCACGCCCCCCACCCTCACGTCGTCGCACGCCCGCACCGCCGGGCGCACCGGCGGCGATGCTAACCGCCGGGCACGACCGGGCCACGGTGCGGCGCCCGGATGACCGAGTCGTCCTGCTCTGCGCACCCCGTCCGCACCGCGCAGGAGGTCACGGCACAGACCGGACAGGGGAACGAGCATCTGGCGAGGGCCTGCGGCGGCGCCAGATCGATGCGACCGTCGACCGGGGTCAGCCGCACGGGGCCGACCACCCGCGCCGCGTGCGTGAGCGTCGGCAGCGCGTCGCTCGCCAGGTCACCGACGGCACCGGTGACCGTCTGCAGCGGCCGCACGTGCGGGCGCCACCCCCGCGGCGGCGGCACGGCGTACGGCGGGACGGGTGACCCCGGCCTGCGCGCACCCGTCGGGACCGTCCCGTCCGGCAGGATGACCCCATGACGCAGCCCCCCGCGCCCGCCCGGATCCTCACCGTGTGCACCGGCAACATCTGCCGGTCACCGGCGGTCGAGCGGCTGCTGCGCGCGCGGCTGACCGGCACCGACGTGGTCGTGGAGTCCGCCGGCACCCACGCGGTGGTCGGGGCGGGCGTCAGCACGCCCATGGTGCCGCTGCTGACCGCGGCGGGCGCCAGCGCCGACGGCTTCGTCGCCCGTCAGCTCACGCCGGCCGTCCTGGGCGACGTCGACCTGGTGCTCGCGCTCACCCGCGGCCACCGGTCCGCGGTCGTCGAGCACGCACCGGCCGCCGTGCGCCGCACGTTCACGCTGCTGGAGCTGGCACGCCTGCTCGCGCACGTGGACCCCGCCGCCCTGCACGCGGCCGGCGCGACCCCCGGCGAGCGCGTGCGGGCGCTGCCCGCGCTGGCCGCCGGCGTGCGGCACCTGGCCGGCACGGGCGACGACGACGTCGTCGACCCCATCGGCCGGTCCGACGCCGTCTACCGCGACTCGTTCAACTCCCTGGCACCGGCCGTGGACACCCTCGCGGCGGCGCTGCTGCGCTGAGCGGCGACGCGGCTGCACCGCACAGGGTGCCCACCGCGACGCCCGACGGCCGCACGGGCACCGCGGTCTACCATCGAACGGTGCCCCCGATCGTCGACACGCTGCTGCACCCGCAGCGCACGCCACCGCCGCCGATCGACGTCGACCTGGCCAAGGTGATGGGTGCGGGCACCGTGGTGTGGGCGGCGGCGCTGGTCGTCACCGGTGTGCTCTCGCTGCTGGACGTCGTCCCTGTCTCGTGGGTGCTCGTGTGCGCGGCCGGGGTGCTGCTGGGGATCGTCGGGGTGCAGTGGGCCCGGCGCAACGGCCGGCTGTCCCCCGACGGCACCGGCGCGATGGTCCGCCCGGATGACGAGCCGACCGAGCCGCCCGCCACGGACGGCACGCCCACCGGCCGCTGACGCAGGGCCCGTCACGCAGGGCTCCTCGCCCAGGTCCCTGACGCAGCCCTCCGGACGCGGGCTCAGCCCAGGAACACCTGGGCGCACAGCCACCCTCTGGCACCCGACGCGCACCCCACGCCGATCTGCGTGTACGCGGGACGCAGGATGTTCTCGCGGTGCCCCGGCGACGCCATCCACCCCGCGACGGCGCCCTGGGCCGTCGGGTAGCCGAGCGACAGGTTCTCCCCCACCGTGCCCGCCGAGCACGCCTCGAGCACCGGCCCCAGCGGGTCGTGCTCGAACCGCCCCTGCGTCACCAGCAGGGTGGCCCGGGCGACGGCCTGCTCGGTGGCGCACCCCGACACGGCCAGGGTCGGCAGCCCGGCAGCGGTCCGCTCCGCGGACGTGAGCGTGACGATCTCGGCCGCGAGCGCGCTCGCGGCGTCGGCGGGCGCCGCGGGTGGCTGCGCGGCGGGCGCCGCGGGTGGCTGCGCGGCGGGCTGCGGCTGCGGGGAGGGCGAGGCGGGCGGTGCGGGCGGTGCGGCGGGGGCCGGCGGCACCTCCGCATCCCCGTCCGCGGGGGCGGGCGCCGTCTGCGGTGCGGCGGAGCTGGTCAGGGGCGACGGCTCGGCGGGGCCGGGGTCGGCCGACCGCTCACCGCCGCGCGACGCGGCGTCCTGCACCCGGGAGGTGAGCCCGCCGTCCGGCAGCGCCGTCACGGCCTCGCGGGTGGGGGCGTGCGCGCCGGGTGCGGCGGACAGGAGCACGGCCATCGCGACGACGAGGGTCCCCGCACTCCCGACCAGCCGCACCCGGCGACGTCGGCGTGCCCCACGGTCCTGCCAGCGGCGGATGTCGCGGCGGTGGACGACGGGCACACCCGGACGTTACCCGCTCGTGACCTGAATCGGTAGTTGGTCCCGCGCCGGGTGTTTCACCCGATCACGAGGTCGAGGGCCGCGTCGCCGTCGTCCGGGTCCACCAGGAGCGTCGCGACGGCACCGCGGGACGCCCACCGACCGGTCGCCCACGCCAGGCCCGCCGCCAGACCCGCCCCGTGCACGGCGTGCACCCGGGCGCCGGCACCGGAGCCCTCCGCCCACCAGTCCACGGCCACCCCGCCGACGCGCAGGTCGTCGTGCCGCCACCACACCGTGGGGGCGTCGGGCAGCAGCGCGAGCAGCGCGTCCGGCACCTCCTCCGGGTCGCCGCCGTCGACGTCGGCATCCGCACCGTCCGACGCGAACGGCAGGTCCAGCAGGTCCGCGACGGTCCGGGCGGCGCCGACGACCTCCGACCGGGTCGCCGCCTCCGCGTCCGCCGTGCCCCCGTCGGCGGTGTCGGCGCCGGTGTCCGTGGCCGCGGCGTCACCCCCGCCGGGCACCGGCACGGGCACCAGGGGCGCGTCGGGCGCGGCCCGCTGCCACCACCGGGGGTCGTCGGCCACCGCGGCGTCGTCCACCACCTGCGCGACCCCCGGCCCCACCAGCGCGACGACCGTCGCCGGCGGGTCCTGCGGCCCCGCGCCGCGGGCCCACGCCCGCCAGACGTGCCCCGCGACGTCCAGCGGCACCCGCGAGCCCACCGGCCCCAGCCGCTCCAGCAGCGCCGGCCACCGGTCCGCGGGCACCTCGGCCAGCGACCCGATCCCGCCCAGCGCCCGCAGCACGCCCGTGTCCAGCCCCTGCAGCAGCTCGGGCGCCGGCGGCACCAGCGCCGCGGGCAGGCCCCGCGCGCCGGGCAGCGCGAACACCTCCGGCAGCGGCAGGTCCGCCCGCGTGCGCAGCCACCACGCCGTGTACGACGGGCCGGCGGCCGCCGCGCCCTCGCCGCGCACCGGCGTCACGAGCGCGGCCCGCAGCGCCGGGGTGCCGGCCACGTGGGCCAGCAGCGCGGGCCAGCGCGTCTCGTCCACGGCGTCCAGGTCCGCGACGGCGGGCACGTCACCGCAGTACGTGCCGGCCCCCAGCACGTCGGCCAGGTCGTCGACGTACCGCTCCCAGCCGTCCAGCGACGCCGCGGCCAGCGCCGCCGGGTCGTCGCCGTCGTCGTCCACCACGCCCGCGACGACGTCCGGCACGGTCGTCACCACCAGGTCGTCCCGCACGCCGACCGCGGCGAGGACGTCCCGCCCCCACCGCTCCACCGCGTCCGGCGCGACGGGCGCGAGCACCCGGTCGTCCAGCAGCCGCGCCGCCGCGCCGCCCGGCAGCACAAGCCCGTGCGCGGGCGCCGGCTCACCGTCCGCCGCCTCGAGGGTCAGCAGCCCCAGCCACCCCGCCGCGTCCGGCGGCACCGTGCCCGCCGCGCCGACCACGTCCAGCACCGCGGCGGTCACGTCGTCCGCGTGCTCCAGGTCGTCGTCGTCCGCCTGCCCCAGCACGGCCGCCCGCAACGCCGGGTGGGCCAGCAGCCCCGCCGCGTCCAGGCGCTGCGCACCCAGCCGCGCCAGCAGCGGGCGCACCACCGCCGGGTCCGCGACCCGCAGGCCCCACGCCCGCAGCGCGTCGAGCGTCGCCGGGGCCAGGCCCGCCGCGTCGTCGTCCAGCAGCACCACGCCCCGCGGCCCGCGCACCACCCGTCCGTCGACCAGCGGCACCGGCAGCGCCGCCAGACCCTCGCGCGCGGTCGCGTCCTGCGCCGCCGCGTCGAGCGCGTCGTACAGGGCGGTCCAGTCGACGTCACCGCCGGTGGGCAGCTCGTCGACCACCTCGGCCAGCGTCCGCTCCTCCACGCCCAGCGCACGCAGCGCCGACGCCCCGGACGGCGGCACCCGCACCAGCCCCGCGACCACGGCCCCGAGCGCACGCACGGCGGGGCCGTCGGGCAGGTCCCGCACCACGGTCGCCCGCAGCGGCGGCACCAGGTCGTCGTCCGGCGAGGCGGGCACCAGCAGCGGCGTGCGGACCAGCGCCGCCAGGGCGTGCTCGCGCAGCGCCGCGTCGAGCGCCCCCGCGGCCAGGCCCGTGGGCACCAGCGCCGTCGCGTCGTGCCCGGCGGCCGCCTGCCGCCCGACCAGGTCCGCGTACGCCTCACCCGCGCGCGCCAGCACCTCGTCCGTCAGCGGCCCGGGCACCACGTGGCGGCGCGACGGGTCCAGCGGCAGCGTCGCCACCAGCACCGCCGGCAGCGAGCACGGCTCGTCCGTGGGCGTCGGCGCGTGCACCACCCGCGGCGCCGCGGCACCCGGCACGTCGTCGGGGACGCGGGGCAGCGCCCACGTCACCCGCCACGTCCGCGCCGTGCGCTGCTCGACCGGACGGTCCGCGACGACGCCCAGCGGCACCTCACCCTCCGCCGTCAGGACGTCCCAGCGGTCGTGCACGTCGGCCAGGCGGCGCGGCGGCTCACCCTCGACGTCGACGAGGACCTCCACGAGCCCCGGCAGCGCGAGCAGCAGCAGGTCGTCCACGTCGGCCAGCAGGGCCCGCAACTCGTCCAGGGCGGGCGCGTCCCGCAGCTCGAGGACCACCGCGGTGTCGTACCCCGACGGCGGGCGACCCTCGGTCGGCCACGGCAGCCGCAGCGCCGGCAGGGACCCGTCCCGGCGGCGCACCTCGTCCGTCAGCGCGGTCCGGCCCTGCGCGGCCTCCTGCGCGGCCGTCCGCTCGACGGCCTCCCGCGTGTCCGCGAGCGAGAACCGCACCGCACCGGACGTCGAGCAGACCGTCACCTCGTCCGCGACGGCCCGCACCGCCGCGAAGCCGACGCCGAACCGCCCGACCGTGCCCGCGAGGGCGTCCCGCTTGGCCGACGCCCGCAGCGACGCCATCGACGCGAGCCCCGCGGCGTCCAGGGGCGCACCGGTGTTCGCGGCCACCAGGACCGCCGTGCCCTCGTCGGTCGTCGCCAGGCGCAGCAGCAGCCGCCCCGCCACCCCCGCGCGCGTCGCCGCGTCCGCGGCGTTCTGCGCGAGCTCCACCAGCACCCGGTCGCGGTAGTACCCGCGGGCGTGGTCCTCCTCGGTGTTGGCGTCCTCCCGCAACCGCGTCGGGGACGCCCGCCACGCCTCCAGCACCGCGCCGCGCAGGGCGGCGGTGCCGAAGACGTCGGCGGTCACGACCCGTCGGCGGGTCGCGCGTCGGCGTCGGTGCCGGCGTCGGGGGCGTCCTCGGTGCCGGGGGCGTCCTCGGTGCCGGAGGCGTCCTCGGTGCCGAGGGCGACCTCGGTGACGACCTCGGTGACGGCGACCTCGGCGACCGGCTCGCCCTCGGCGACCGGCTCGGCCTCCGCGACCGTCTCGACCTCCGCCGCAGGCGCGGCCTCCGCGGCACGCTCGCCGCGGGCGGGCAGCTCGAGCACGTCGACCGCGTTCTCGTCGAGCAGCGGGTCCGCCGCGGGCCACTCGGTGGGTGCGGGGTCCACGTCGGTCTCCGAGTGGGCGCCGCAGCCGTGGTCCAGGCTGACGACCTTGCCGTCGTCCGGCGACCACTCGTTGGCGCAGACCGCGAACAGCGTGCCCAGCGACCCCTGCAGGGGGACGAGGAACCCGCACGACCCGCACGCACCGGTGGACGCGACCGAGCCGGGCGTCGCCGGGCCGCGCGACCCGCGGTACCAGCGCTCGGCGGCCTCGGAGATGCCCTGCGGCGACAGCACCCGCACGCGCGCCAGCGCGAGCTCGTCGATCGCGACCTCGTCGACCTCGGGGTCGCCCGTGGGCGTGAAGCCGGGCTCCAGGCGCGGGTCGTCGGGGCGGAAGGGCAGCACGTCGCCCGGGCCGATGTCGCCCGGGCGCAGCCGCTCGGACCACGGCACCCACGGGCGCGGCAGGATCGCGTCGTCGCCGGGCAGCAGCTCCGCCTCGCAGACCGTCGCGGTCCGCCCGCGGGGCACCCGCGCGACCGTGACGGTCCACGCCCAGCCGCGGTACCCGCGCGCGGTGCAGGCGAACCGGTGCGACACCAGCCGCTCCGCCTCACGCACGGCACCCAGGTACTCGCCGACGTCGTGGGGCTCCTCGGCGATCTCGACCGCGACCTGGCGCGCGAGGTCGACGGCGCGCTCCAGCACGGCGTCCTTGACGGCTGCCACGCTCAGGCCTCGAGCTTGTCGGCCACGCCACGCAGCAGCGTCGCGAACTGCGCGGCACGCTGACCCTCGGGGTAGCGGCCGCGGCGCAGGTCGTTGCCGACCTTGTCGAGCACCTTGATGAGGTCCTCGACCACCACGGCCATCTCGTCCGCCGGGGGGCGCCTCGCCTTGACCACGGACGGCACCGGGTCCAGGACGGTCACGGACAGGGCCTGGGGTCCACGACGGCCGTCGGCCACGCCGAACTCGACCTTGGTGCCCGGCTTGGGGGCGGTGACCCCCACGGGCAGCGCGGAGGCGTGCAGGAAGACCTCACCGCCGTCGTCGCCTGCGATGAAGCCGAATCCACGCTCGGTGTCGAACCACTTGACCTTGCCGGTGGGCACTTCCGCTCCTTCAGCGCCGGACACATCCGCGAGCACTCCCGCAGACCGTCACCAGGCTACCGGCCCGGGCCCGACTTCACGCTCCGCGGACCACCGTGGACCCCCCGTGACGTGCGCTCGTGCGGGTGAACCCGGACCACGCGCACCCCGCCGGTCGCTAGGGTCGCGGCCAAACAGGAGGAGTGCGACATGACGGATGGCCCCTTCGGCATGTGGGTCCAGGAGTCCGACCACGCCCAGTCGCGTCGGATCACCGAGCTCACCGGGGAGCTGGAGCACCTGCACCACTCGCTCCAGGCGCAGCACCGCACGGCATCCGCCCTGCGCAGCGACCTGGCGTCGTTGCGGGGGTCGATCGAGTCCCGCCTGACCCGGCTGTCCGAGGCCTTCGACGCGTTCGTCGAGCTGAGCTCCCTGCGCGACCAGCTCGCCCTGGTCGCGGGTCCCGCGCTCGTGCGGCAGGCGGCCCGCGCCCGGCTGGTCGCGCTCGGCACGCAGGCCGGGGGCACCGGACCCGTCCTGGACGTCGCCGGCGCGCCCGTCGCACCCGGCTACTGGCTCGCGGACGCCGTGGCCGCCCTCGGGCCCGACGACGAGGCCGCCGCCCGGCGCGCCGCCGCGATCGACCTGCGCCGTACCGCCACGTTCCTCACGGTGGCCGGGGCCGCGTGCGGGCGCGCGGACCTGGTGGCCCGGTGGGCACCCGACGCGCTGGGCACCCTCGACGCCACCCGCCCCGTGACCCGGGCGCAGCGCGTGCTGTGGCTGGCCGCCGCCGAGGGGCGGCTGGGACCGGCCGCCCGGACCGCCCTGCTCGACCGGCTGGCGGCCGCGGTCGCCGACGTCCCCGTCACGACGGCCGAGGACGCGGTCGCAGCGTGGACGGAGGAGCTCGAGGGCGAGCCGTACCGCGGGTCGAGCGTCGCGGGCGCCCCCGAGGTCGCCGAGGTCCGGCGCGGAACCGACGGGCTGGGCCGGCTGCGGGACCTCCTGGCCCCGCCGCCGGCCGCCGCTGCGCCCGCCGGCCCGGACGCCGCCGGGGACGGCGACGGCGCGGCCCCGGCACCCGACCCCCTCGTCACCGAGCTGGTCGACGTCCTGCGCGCGCTGATCGACGAGGGCGCCGAGGAGGAGTCGCACCTCATGGCCCGGGTGGCCGAGCTGGAGGCCGTCGTCACCGGCCGCGACGCACCCGGCCCGGCGTGGGACGCGCCCGCCGACGACCTGCTGCCGCTGCTGCGCACCGACGCCCTGGGGCGTCGGGACCCGGTGGGCGACGTCGCGCGGGCCGCGTGCGCACCGTGGGTCCTGCGGGCGGCCGACCGGCTGCTCGCCACGGCCGAGGTCTCCGCGCCGGACGTGCTCGAGGCGACGTCGGCCGGTGTGACGCTGCGCGCCCGGGCGGGCGCGGGCGAGGTCGAGGGCACCACGCAGGCCCTGGCCCGCGCGTCCACCCCGCCGCCGCCCGTTGCACCGCGCAGCACCCGGCTGACGGCCGGCCTGGCGGCCGGTGCGGCGCTGCTGTGGCTCACGACCGCGGTGACCCGCGGCGACGCGCAGTGGCTGCTGACGGTGAGCGCGATCGCGCTCACCGTCACCGCCTGCGCCCGCGGCGTGCAGCACGCCCTCGCCCGGCGCGCCGAGGCGGAGCGCGCCGCGCGTGCCGTCGCCGCCGTCCGCCGGGAGGCGGACCGCCTGCAGGCCCGCGTCGAGAGCGTCACGGCCGAGATCGCCGGCCACCGGGACGGCGCCCAGGAGTCGCACGCCCGGGTGCGTGCCGCGCTGACGGCCACGCCGGGCGGAGCGCCGACGGGCGGAGCGGCGGCGCCCGGTCCGGGGCCCTACGGCGACCCGGACGGCGCACCCGGGTCCGGGGACGGCCTGCCGCCGGGCAGCGTCGCCGGCGTCCGCGTCGGTCAGGCGTCGGAGGTCGTGGACGACGCCTGACGTGCGTGTCGCCACCGGGTGGTAGACCGGTGCCGTGGAACACGACCGGGCACGTGCGCTCCTGCTCGAGCTGCGGCGGGACGCCGTCGCTCGGCTGTCGGGGCTGGGTGACGCCCACCGGGACGTCGTCGACGCCGCCCGCGACGCCAACGTGGACGACGAGCACGACCCGGAGGGCGCGACGATCGCGTTCGAGCGCGCCCAGCTGGAGTCGCTCGCGGACGGGGCGCACCGCCGCCTCGCGGAGGTCGACGCGGCCTTGGCGCGGCTGGCGGACGGCACGTACGGGACGTGCGTGGTGGGCGGGGAGCCCATCGACGACGCCCGCCTCGAGGCGCGGCCCACGGCCACGACCTGCATCGCGCACACCTGACGGAGTCGCGCACGCCCGACCGGCGGGGCGCCGGACGCCGCTGCGAGGTCAGCGGGCGGTGCCGGTCCCCTGGTCCTCGGCCAGCCGGTCGAGCGCGAGCGCGGCCAGCACCGCGGAGCCCGCGACCAGGGCCTCGTCGTCGAAGCGGGCGCGCGGCGAGTGGTTGTACGGCGCGGTGCGGAAGTCCTCGCCCGGGGGCGTCGCGCCGACGAACACGAACGCGCCCGGCACCTGCTGCAGCACGTACGAGAAGTCCTCGGCACCGGGCACCGGCACGGGTGCGTCCTGCCAGGCGTCCGCGCCCAGCACGTCCTGCGTGACCCGGCGGGCGCGCGCCACCTCGTCCGCGTCGTTGGCGGTCACCGGGTAGCCCCGCTCGTAGTCGACGGTCGCACGCATGCCGTGCGCGGCCGCGACGTGCTCGCACAGCCGCGCGACACGCTCCGGCACCGCCGCGTGCGTCGCCGCACTGAACGTACGGACGGTCGCCTCGAGGTGGGCCACGTCGGGGATCACGTTGTCCTTGGTGCCCGCCTCGACCCGGCCGACCGTCACCACCACCGGGTCGAACACGTCGAACTGCCGCGTGACCATGGTCTGCAGCGCCAGCACCATCTCGGCCGCGACCGGCACCGGGTCCGCCGCCAGGTACGGCTTGGAGCCGTGCCCGCCGCGCCCGTGCACCGTGACGCGCACCGTGTCCGACGCCGCCATGAACGTCCCGGGCCGCGACGCGACCACGCCCAGCGGCAGCGTCGAGGCCATGACGTGCACCCCGTACGCCGCGACGACGGGCGTGCCCGCCGCGTCCAGCACGCCATCCTCGAGCATCAGGCGCGCCCCGTGCTCACCCTCCTCGCCGGGCTGGAACATCAGCACGACCGACCCGGCGATCTGCTCACGGCGCGCCGCGAGCAGCCGCGCGGCGCCCACCAGCCCGGCGACGTGCAGGTCGTGCCCGCAGGCGTGCATCACGCCGGGGTGCTGGGACGTGAACGGCTCCCCCGACTCCTCGGTGACGGGCAGCGCGTCCATGTCGCCCCGCAGCAGCACCGCCGGGCCCGGCCGCGCCCCGCGCAGCACCGCTGTGACGGAGGACAGCGCCCGCCCGGTCGACACCTCGAGGTCCAGGTCCGCGAGCGCGTCCAGGACCAGCCCCTGCGTGAGCGGCAGGTCCAGGCCCCGCTCGGGCACCCGGTGCAGCGCGTGCCGCAGCGCGGCGGTCCGCGGCAGCGAGCGGCGCGCCTCCTCGTGCAGGGCCGCCAGCGCGGTGCCGGTCGCTCGCTCGTCCGGGGTCGTGCTCTCGTCCAGCGCCATGCGGCCACCCTGCCACAGGCCCAGCGGGGCGCTCCTGCGCCGTCGTACCCCCGTCCGGGTAGGCCGAACGGGGGTTTCCGCGGCCCGGCCTCCCCTCACGTCACCCGGGCGCGCCCGCCGCGCTCACTAGCCTGGGCGGATGTCCTCGAGCGCCGACGCCGGCCGTCCCGCGGCGCCGACACCGGCGCCGGGCCCGGCCGTGCCCCCCGCAGCCGTCGCCGCACCGCTGCGGGTGCCCGCACCCGTGCCCGCGACCGCGGTCGTGCCCGCGGCCGGCGGCGCCGTGGGCACGGTCCCCGCCGCGTCACCGAGACCCCTGCCCCGACGCCCCGGCGCCCCGGTCGCGGTCGACGTCGTGCCGACGCCGCTGCGGGCCCCGGCGACGCGGACACCCGCACCGCCTCCGACGCCCCTGTCCACACCCGCACCGACACCGGCGCCCGCACCCGCACCGGCCGCGCGGGCATCGGCGCCGACGTCCGCGTCGGCGCCCGTCCCGACCGTGCCCGCCCGCGCCCCGGCGTCCCCGTCGGCACCCGCACCGGCCGCGCAGGCACCCGGCCCGAGGACGGTGCCCGTCTCGATGTGGGACGCCGCACCCGCGTCCCTGCGGGCTGCCCCCGTCCCGGTGCCCCGCCCGGCGCCGCTGCGCGCCGCACCCCGCGGCCGGGTGGCGGGCCTGGCAGCCGTGGTGGCCGTGCTGTCGATGTCGGTGGGTGCCGCAGCGGCCGCCACCCTCACGTCCGGCGCCGACGCAGCACCGCAGGTGACCGCACCGCCACCCGTGGAGCGCAGCGCCCCCGCCGCACCGGCCGCCGACCCCGGTCCGCGGTCCGACGAGCTGGCGCGGGAGCTCGGCCTGCTCGAGGTGGACCTGGCCGTCGCGCGGGCCACCTGGTCGGGCACGGACGGCACCGACATCCCGGCGCGCGAGGACCTCTCCCGGGCCGTCGACGCCGCGCAGGCGTGGCTGGACGCCTACGCGGAGCCGGCCACCCCCGCCGCCACCGAGCAGCTGTTGCGCGAGGTCGCCGCGCACCGCACGGAGCTCGCGACCCGCGTGGAGCAGGTGCGGCAGGACGCGGCGCCGCCGCCGCCGCAGGCCACGCCGGCACCCGCGCCCCCGGCGGCGCAGGTCCCCGCGACCCGCCGGCCCGCCGCGGGCACGCCCGCGCGGGGCGACACGCCGTCACCGGCAGCCCCGGGCGCGGGCTCGGCGGACCCGGCACCGACCGCCGCACCCACGGCCCCGGCCGCACCGTCCCCCGGCGCACCCGCCGCACCCGACCCGCCCGACACCCCCGACACCCCCGGGGAGCCCACCACACCCCCGCCCGACCCGGCCGCGCCGCCGCAGGAGCAGGGCACCGACTGACCCCCTGCGCCCCGTCCCACGTATCGTGGTGCGGATGGCCACGTTCACCGGGTACCTGCGCGCACGCAGCGACGACGAGCTCGTCGCGCTGCTCGTGCGCCGGCCCGACCTGGCCACACCGCACCCCGCGACGCTCGCGTCGCTCGCCGCGCGGGCCACCAGCCGGTCGAGCCTGGACCGGGCGCTGACCTGGGTCGACGCACTGGTCCTGCAGGTGCTCGAGTCCGTCGTGGTGCTGACCTCGACGGTCGGCCCGCCCACGACGGCGCAGGTGCAGGCCGCGGTCGGCGCCGCCCCGGACGACGCGCCCCGGGTGGCGCGGGCCGTCCAGGACGCCGTCGCGCTCGCGCTGCTGTGGCCCGACGACGACGGCACCCTGCACGTCACGCCCGGCGTGACCGACGCGCTGGGAGCCTCCGTGGCCGGCCTCGCACCGCCGGGTACCGGTGACGACGACGCACCGGGCGACCCCCTGGCCGACCTGGTCGACGCCCCGCCCGGTGCCACGTCCGTGCTGGACGCGCTGACGTGGGGCCCGGCCGTGGGGCTCGTCCCGCCGCCGGGCACCGCGGCCGCGGACACCGTGACGTGGCTGGTCGGGCACGGGCTGCTGACCCGCGCCGACGAGCGGCACGTGCTGCTGCCGCGCCGGGTCGCGCTCGCGCTGCGCGCCGGGCGCACCCACCGGGCACCGGCCCTCGCCCCCGCGTTCGCCGACGCCCCGGTCCGCGACGCCGGCGTCGTGGCCGCCGAGTCCGCGCGCGCCGCCGAGCAGACCGTGCGCCTGGTGCGTCAGCTGCTGACCCGGTGGGAGCAGTCCCCGCCCGGTGTGCTGCGCGCCGGCGGCCTGGGCGCCCGCGACCTGCGCCGCACCGCGCAGGCGCTCGACGTCGACGACACGCACGCGGCGTGGCTCGTCGAGACGGCGGCGACCGCGGGCCTGCTGGCCGACGACGGCGAGGAGAGCCCGTCGTTCGTCCCGACCCTGGAGGCCGACGTGTGGGCCGCGCAGGACGTCGCACCCCGCTGGGCGACGCTCGCGCGGGCGTGGCTGACGTCGGCACGCACCCCGTGGCTGGTCGGTGAGCGGGACGACCGCGGCACCCGGCGCGCCGCCCTCGACCCCGAGCTGACCCGACCGTGGGTGCCGCGGCTGCGGCGCGCCGTGCTGGACGTGCTCGCGTCGGCACCGCGCGGTGCCGCCCTGACCGCGGACGACGTCCACGAGGCGCTGCGCTGGCGCTCGCCGCGGTCGGTGCCGCCGCTGTCCGCGATCGAGGCCGTGCTCGTCGAGGCCGGGAGGCTCGGCGTCGTGGGTGCCGGCGCGCTCGCGTCGGCCGGCCGGGCGCTCGTGGCCGACGAGGACGCCGGCGAGGCCCTCGCGGCGGACCTCCCCGCCCCGGTCGACGAGATCCTGCTGCAGGGCGACCTCACGGGCGTGGTGCCCGGGCGACCCTCGCCGGACCTGGAGGACCTGCTGGAGCTCGCCGCCGACGTGGAGTCGCGCGGCGGCGCCGTCACCGTGCGGTTCACCGCCGACTCGGTGCTGCGTGCGCTCGACGCGGGCACCACGGCCGACGACCTGCTGACGCGGCTCGGTGCCGCCGCGCGCGGCCGCGTGCCGCAGCCCCTGGAGTACCTGGTGCGGGACGTGGCGCGCCGCCACGGGCGGCTGCGGGCCGGTGCGGCGTCGTCGTACGTGCGGGCCGACGACCCCGCGCTGCTGGCGGGCCTGGCCGACGACCCGCGGCTGGCGTCGCTGCGGCCCCGGCTGCTGGCCCCGACGGTGCTGGTCGCCGACGCGTCGCCGGCCGAGCTGCTGGAGGCCCTGCGGGCTCGCGGCCTGGCGCCCGTCGCCGAGGACGCCCGCGGTGCGGTGGTGCACGCCGTCGCCCCCGAGCGGCGCGTGCGCGCCCGTCCCCGCCGGTCCGCACCGGTGCACGAGCGGCCGCTGCCGCAGCGCGCCGCGTCGGTCGTCGCGACCCTGCGCCGCGGTGACCCGCCCGTGTCCGCGCCGGTCACGGCCGTGCGCGCGACGGGCCCCGCGGGGGCGCCCGTCGACGCCGGCGGTGCTCCCGCGCCCGCCGCCGGCCGCCGCGGCGGTGCGTCGTCCGCCCTGCCCGCACCCCTCACGCGGGGCGCCGGCCGTGGAACACCGGAGCCCGGTGACGCGTTGGTGGTGCTCCGTGAGGCCGCGCAGGCGCGGACGGCCGTGTGGGTCGAGATCGTCGGCCCCGACGGGCGCGCCGACCGGCGGCTGGTGCGCCCGCTGAAGGTCGAGGGCGGCCGGCTGCGCGCGCTGGACCCGCGCCGCGAGGCCGAGCTGACCGTCGCCGTCCACCGCATCGCCGACGTCACCCACGCCACCGACTGACCCCGCACGCCTGCCCCCGACCCCCGGAGAAGCCAGTGCCCGACGGCCCGCTCATCGTCCAGTCCGACAAGACCCTCCTGCTGGAGGTCGACCACGACCAGGCCGACGCGTGCCGCCGCGCCATCGCCCCGTTCGCCGAGCTCGAGCGCGCCCCCGAGCACGTCCACACGTACCGGCTGACGCCGCTGGGCCTGTGGAACGCGCGCGCCGCCGGGCACGACGCCGAGCAGGTCGTCGACACGTTGCTGCAGTACAGCCGCTACCCGGTGCCGCACGCGCTGCTCGTCGACGTCGCCGAGACCATGTCCCGGTACGGGCGGCTGCAGCTCGTCCAGGACCCGGTGCACGGGCTGGTGCTGCACGCCCTGGATCCCGCGGTGCTGGCCGAGGTCACCCGCTCCAAGCGCACCGCCGGGCTGCTCGGCGCGCGGCTCGACGAGACCGACGTCGTCGTGCACCCGTCCGAGCGCGGCCACCTCAAGCAGGTGCTGGTCAAGCTGGGCTGGCCGGCCGAGGACCTGGCCGGGTACGTCGACGGCGAGGCCCACGAGATCGCCCTCCTGGAGGACGGCTGGGCGCTGCGGCCCTACCAGAAGCAGGCCGTCGACGGGTTCTTCCACGGCGGGTCGGGCGTCGTGGTGCTGCCCTGCGGCGCCGGCAAGACGCTCGTCGGGGCCGGGGCCATGGCGCGGTCGTCGACGACCACGCTGATCCTGGTGACCAACACCGTCTCCGCGCGGCAGTGGCGCGACGAGCTGGTGAAGCGGACGTCCCTGACCGAGGACGAGATCGGCGAGTACTCGGGCACCCGCAAGGAGGTCCGTCCCGTCACCATCGCGACGTACCAGGTGCTGACGACGAAGCGGAAGGGCGTGTACACGCACCTCGAGCTGCTCGACGCCCGCGACTGGGGCCTCATCGTGTACGACGAGGTGCACCTGCTGCCCGCGCCGATCTTCCGCATGACCGCGGACCTGCAGGCGCGCCGCCGCCTGGGGCTGACCGCGACGCTCGTGCGCGAGGACGGCCGTGAGGACGAGGTGTTCTCCCTCATCGGCCCCAAGCGGTTCGACGCGCCGTGGAAGGACATCGAGTCGCAGGGGTACATCGCACCGGCCGAGTGCGTCGAGGTGCGGCTGACGCTGCCCGACCACGAGCGCATGGCGTACGCGACGTCGGAGCCGGAGGACCGGTACCGCCTGGCGGCGACCGCGTCCGGCAAGAACCGCGTCGTGGACTCCCTGGTGGCCAGGCACGCCGGCGAGCAGACCCTCGTGATCGGCCAGTACCTCGACCAGCTGCACGAGCTGGCCGAGCACCTGGGCGCCGACCTCATCACCGGTGAGACGACCGTGCGCGAGCGGCAGCGGCTGTTCGACGCGTTCCGCACCGGCGAGATCACCACGCTCGTCGTCTCCAAGGTCGCCAACTTCTCCATCGACCTGCCCGAGGCGTCCGTCGCCATCCAGGTCTCGGGGTCGTTCGGTTCCCGCCAGGAGGAGGCCCAGCGCCTCGGCCGCATCATGCGCCCCAAGGCCGACGGCAAGACCGCGCACTTCTACACGGTCGTCGCCCGCGACACCGTCGACCAGGAGTTCGCCGCCCACCGGCAGCGGTTCCTGGCCGAGCAGGGGTACGCCTACACGATCGTCGACGCCGAGGACCTGGGCGTCGCCCGGTGACCCGATGAGCCCGCTGCAGCCGATCCCCGACCTGCCGCCGTCCGCGCTGCCCGCCGGCTGGCGTGCCCGCACCCCCGGGCCGCAGGACGTCCCCGAGCTGCACGCGCTGCGTGCCCGGCACGAGGTCGCCGCACGCGGTGCACCGACCGCGACAGCCGACGCGACGCTGGCCGAGGTCGCGGGCGACGGCGCGGCGACGCGGGAGCACCTGGTGGTGCGCGACGCGTCCGGCGCAGCGCGCGGCTGGGCGACCGTGACCGACCGCGCCGCCGGGCGCGTGCTGGTCGCCGTCGTCGTCGACCCCGACCTCGACGACGCGACCGGAGACGCACTGGCCGCCGCCCTGTTCGGGTGGGCGCAGGCCGCCGGCGTCGCGCTGGCGGGCGCCCGCGGGCTGCCCCGCACGCAGCTCGACAGCGGCGCCTTCGACACGGACGCCCGCCAGCAGCGGTGGCTCGCCGCGGCGGGGTACGCGCGGGTCCGCACGTGGTGGCAGATGCGGCGCCCGGTGACCCGCGAGGACCGCGTCGTGCCGGCGCCGCGCCCGGGGGTCGTCGTCCGCCGGCTGGCGCGCGCCGCGGACGGGTCGCCCGACGAGCGGGACCTCGTCGCCTCGCACGACGTGCTGGAGGAGGCGTTCGCCGACCACTTCAACCACCACGAGGAGACGTTCGACGAGTTCCTCGCGCGGCTGCGGGCGGACCCGGGCCACCGCTGGGACCACTGGTGGATGGCCGAGCTCGTCGACGGGGACGCCCCCGTCCCGGTCGGGGTGCTCATCGCGAGCGAGTCGCTGGACGCCCGGGGGCACCCGGTGGGCAGCTACGTCGAGTACCTGGGCGTGCTGCGCACCGCCCGCGGGCGCGGCGTGGCGCGCTCCCTGCTGGACGCGGTGACCGCGGACGCGGCCGAACGCGGGCGCGGGTACGTCGGGCTCGAGGTCGACGCGGACTCCCCCACGGGCGCGGCCGGGCTCTACCTGTCGCAGGGCTTCACCACGTCGTACGTGACGCAGTCCTGGCACCGGTACGTCGACGTCGCCTGAGGCGTCGGGCGCACCTGACGTCGACGGCCTCACCCGCCTGGCGGAACCAGCGCGCGGCGGGGTGCGTTGCCACAGGTGCAGGCCTGAGAAAGGATCGAGACGTGCACCTGGCTCGTCATGCCCTCCACCCGTTCGCCGCCGTCGCCGTCGGGGCGGTGGTCCTGGTCGCCGGCGCGGGCGGTGCGGCCGCGGAGGCGCCGTTCGACCTGCGCGGCGAGACCGTCGTCGACCCCGCGGATGTGCTCGACGACGTGTCGACCGTGCAGGACGCGGTCGACGAGGTGCGCACCGAGACGCCGTACCGGCTGACGGTCGTGTACGTCGACACGTTCGACGGGTTGTCGCCCGACACCTGGGTGCAGCGCACCGCCGAGGCCTCCGGCCTCGGGTCGTCCGACGCCGTGCTGGCGGTCGCCGTGGAGGACCGGGAGTACACGCTGGCCCCCCGGAGCCTGGGGTCCGTCTCGTCGTCCCAGCTCGACGGCGTCGCCGCCGACGTCGAGTCGGAGCTGGCGAACGACGACTGGGACGGTGCCGCGATCGCGGCCGCGTCGGGCATCGTCGCAGCGGCGAACGGCGAACCCGTGGGGTCGGGGTCGGACGGGTCGTCGTCGGGCGGCGGGTTCACCGTGGTGCTGCTCCTCGGGTTCGTCGCCATCGGGGCGGTCCTGCTGTTCACGTTCCTGCGGCGCCGCTCCCAGCCGGCGGGCACGCTGCGGGACACCGCGGGCGCCACGCGGGTCGCGGGCGCCGCCGACGAGTTCGCCGGCCTGCCCACGGCCGAGCTGGACCGCCGCTCCGCGTCGGCGCTGGTGGCGCTCGACGACGCCCTGCGCTCGTCGGAGGAGGAGCTGGGGTTCGCCCAGGCGCAGTTCGGCGAGGAGCAGACGCGCGGCTTCGAGCAGGCCCTGGTGCAGGGCAAGCAGACGCTCACCGAGGCGTTCCGGCTGCGGCAGACCCTCGACGACGACGTGCCCGACACCGAGGAGCAGGTGCGGGCCACGTCCGCGCAGATCCTGCGGCTCTGCGGGCAGGTCGAGCAGCAGCTCGACGAGCAGAAGGACGCGTTCGACCGGCTGCGCGCCATCGAGGCCCGCGTGGACGACGCCCTCGCCGCGCACGACCGCGAGGCGCAGCGCCTGCGGGGCCGCGTGGAGCCCGCGCGCGCCACGATCGCGACGCTGAGCGCGCGCTACTCCCCCGACACGCTGGGCTCGGTCGCCGGGAACGCGGACCAGGCGGCCCGGCTGCTGGACGACGTCGAGACCACCATCGGACAGGGCCGCGAGCGCTCGGGCGCGGGCGACAAGGCCGCGGCCGTCGGCTTCGCGCGCGCCGCCGAGGAGGCCCTCGCGCAGGCCACGACGCTGCTCGACGCCGTCGACTCGGCCGAGGCGGACCTCGCGACGGCGGGCGCGCGGCTCGAGGCCGGCATCCGCTCGATCACGTCCGACCTGGCCGACGCCGACCGGCTGGCGCCCGGCGACCCGCAGGTCGTGCCGCACGCGCAGGAGGCGCGCGCGGCCGTCGAGGCCGCCACCGCCGCACGTGGGGGGAACGGCGACCCGCTGGCGGCACTGCGTCGCCTCACCGACGCCGAGGCCGCGATCGACGCGGCCCTCGCGCCCCGCCGCGACGCCGAGGAGCGTGGCCGGCGGGCCCGTGCGCTGCTGGACGACACGCTCGGCCGGCTGGACTCCGCGGTGCGCGCCACCACCGACTACGTCAGCACCCGGCGCGGCGCGGTCGGCCCGCAGGCCCGGACCCGGCTCGCGGAGGCGGACCGGCTGCGGCTGCGCGCGCTCGACCAGCGCAGCACCGACCCCGAGGCCGCGCTGGCCACCGCCCAGCAGGGTGAGCGGCTGGCCGCGGAGGCGCAGCGCCTCGCGCAGATCGACGTCGAGAACGCCCGGTACGACGACCACGACCGCCGCGGCGGCACCGGTGGCGGCACGGACGTGGGCGGCATGATCCTCGGCGGCATCCTCATCGACTCGATCCTGCGCGGCGGCGGCCGCGGCGGCGGCGGCTGGGGCGGTGGCGGCGGTGGGTTCGGTGGCGGCGGGTTCGGTGGCGGCGGGCGCGGCGGCGGGTTCGGCGGCGGCGGCTTCGGTGGCGGCGGGCGCGGCGGCGGGTTCGGCGGCGGCGGGCGCGGCGGCGGGTTCTGACGCCGGCCCGGCATTCTCACGCGGCTGCCGAGAGCGGCGGACGCGGCACGTGACACCGGACGGACGGTCCGGGTCGGCAGCACAGGGAGGGCACGACACGATGACCGAGAAGCAGTCGATCTTCGGACGGATCACGCAGCTGGCGCGCGCGAACATCAACGCGCTCATCGACCAGGCCGAGGACCCGCAGAAGATGCTCGACCAGCTGGTGCGCGACTACACCGGCTCCATCGCGGACGCCGAGAAGGCGATCGCACAGTCGATCGGCAACCTGCGGCTCGCCGAGCAGGACTACAACGAGGACGTCGCCGCGGCCCGCGACTGGGGGCAGAAGGCGATGGCCGCGTCGGCACGCGCCGACCAGTTCCGGGCGGCGGGCGACGCCGCCAACGCGGACAAGTTCGACAACCTCGCGAAGATCGCCATCGGCAAGCAGCTCACCGCGGAGCAGGAGGTCCGCGACGCGGAGCCCCTGATCGCCTCGCAGCGCGAGACGGTCGAGAAGCTCAAGTCCGGCCTGGCGCAGATGAAGGACAAGCTCGGCCAGCTGAAGTCGCGCCGCGACTCGCTGATCGCACGCCAGAAGTCCGCGCAGGCGCAGCGTCAGGTGCAGGAGGCGATCGGCTCGATCAACGTCCTGGACCCGACGAGCGAGATCGCGCGCTTCGAGGAGAAGGTGCGCCGCGAGGAGGCGTACGCGATGGGCCAGGCCGAGCTCGCCGCGTCGTCGCTCGACTCGCAGTTCGCCGAGCTCGAGTCCGCCGGCGCGGAGATCGAGATCGAGGCGCGGCTCGCCGCCCTCAAGCAGGGCAGCGCGCCGCGGCAGATCGAGGCGACGACGGTCACGCCCGCCGTGGGCACCGGTACCGACGACGCCTGACCCGCACCACGTCCGACGGTGACGGCCCGGTCCCTGCGGGGACCGGGCCGTCGTCGTCGGTGGGCTCGGACGGTGCCGTGACGGTCAGAGGGGCGTGCGGCGCGCGGACGCGCGGTCGTGCACCACGTTGACGAACGCCCGGGCGACGGCGCGACCGGCCGCCTCGACCTCGGCGGCCCGCTCGGTCATCTGCGCGACCACCGCGTCGGTGTCGACCCGGTCGTCACCCTCGGCCCAGCCGCGCAGGGTCTCCGGGCCTGCCTCCGGGTGGAACTGCACACCCCACGCGCTGCCGATGCGGAACGCCTGGAACGGGTAGGTGGCCGACGACGCGAGCCACACGGCGCCGCGCGGCAGGTCGACCACCGCGTCGGAGTGCATGCTGGGCAGGGCGGTGGTGCGCGTCGACCCGGCGAGCACGACCAGCGGCGCGACGAGCGAGTCCGTCGCGGCCTCGGGCCGCCACCGCACGTCGATCACGCCGGCCTCGCACCCGGGGGGCGCCGCGACCTGGACGCGTCCGCCGCGGGCGACGGCCAGCAGCTGCGCACCCAGGCAGATGCCCAGGGCCGGGACGTCGGTGGCGCTGACGACGGCCAGGAGGTCACGCAGCGGGCGCAGCCACGGGGCGGCGTCGTCGTCGTAGGCGGACATCTGCCCGCCGAGCACGAGCAGACCGTCGCCGACCTCCGTCGGGCCCGGCAGCGCGTCGCCGCGGTCGGCGCGGACGAGCTGGACGTCGACGCCCGGCAGCCACTCGGCGAACCGGTCGAGGCCCACGTCGGGGGAGCTCTGGACGACGGTCACCCGGGGCGCGGTGGCGTCGGCGGAGGCGTGGAGCGTGCGGTCGCTGAAGTCAACGGTCACCCGTCAACGGTAGTCGCCGGGTCGGCGCGGACCCCCCGTCCAGGTCACGTGTCCATCACGATCGTGGGGTGTCCGGCGCGCCCCGGGGTGTCCGTTCCCGGCGACGGTGCCCGGTCGTGGACGCCCCACCCGCCCGCACGCGTCCTGCGCGTACCCAGGCGGCTCCCAGGATCCGACGCCAGACTGGGGGGATGACCAGCACGCCCAGCGCGCCGGAGGCCCGGCTCCTCGTCGTGGACGACGAGCCGAACATCCGCGAGCTGCTCGCCACGTCGCTGCGGTTCGCGGGGTTCGAGGTGCACGCCGCGGCGGACGGCACCTCCGCGCTGCGGCTGGCGCGGGACACGGACCCCGACCTGGTGGTGCTGGACGTGATGCTGCCCGACATGGACGGCTTCACCGTGACGCGGCGCCTGCGCGAGAAGGGCCACCACGTGCCGGTGCTGTTCCTCACGGCGCGCGACGACACGGCGGACAAGGTGCAGGGCCTGACGGTGGGCGGTGACGACTACGTCACCAAGCCGTTCAGCCTCGAGGAGGTCGTCGCCCGCATCCGCGCGATCCTGCGCCGGACCCATCCCGACGAGGGCACCGACGCGCACGTGCTGCGGTATGCCGACCTCGAGCTCGACGACGACACGCACGAGGTGCGCCGGGCGGGGCACGAGGTGGAGCTGTCCCCCACCGAGTTCAAGCTGCTGCGCTACCTCATGCTCAACCCGCAGCGGGTGCTGTCCAAGACGCAGATCCTGGACCACGTGTGGCAGTACGACTGGGGCGGCGACGCCAACATCGTGGAGTCGTACATCTCCTACCTGCGCCGCAAGATCGACCACCTCACGGACGCCGACGGCAACCGGCTGCCGCCGCTCATCCACACCCGCCGGGGTGTGGGGTACCTGCTGCGCGAGCAGCCGTGAGCGGGACGGCCGGTCCCGGGTCCGACGAGCGCGTGCACGCCGCTGCCGGTGACACCGGGGCCGCCGGGTCCGGCGAGCCGGCGCCCTCGCCGGGTGCCGCGGCCGGTGCACCGACGCGCCGTCGCCCGCTGGCAGCGCTGCGGGACGCCTGGCGGGCCGCGTCGCTGCAGCGCCGGCTGGTCACGATCACGGCGGTCCTGCTGGGTGCGGGCCTGGTGGTCGCCGCCGTGACCGCCGCGACCCTCCTGCAGCGCAGCCTGCTGGCGCCGGTGGACGACAAGCTCGACGCCGAGGCGCAGGTCGTCGCGGAGAACGCGCTCGCGTTCCTCACCAGCGGCGGCGGGCAGATCGTCCCGACCGACTACTACGTACGGGTGCAGACCGCGGGGCAGCAGGCGGCGCTGGCCGGCCACGCCTCACAGCGGTCGTACGGCACGCCGCGCGTGGCCGACCTCACCGCGGACGAGGCCGCGGCGACCCGCGGGGAGCCGTTCACGGTGTCGTCGACGCGCGCGGGGTCGGGGTGGCGCGTCGTGGCGTACCCGTTCTCGGCCCCGGACGGCACCACCGGCTCCGTGGTCGTCGGTCTGCCCCTGAAGGACATCCACAGCACCCTGGTGCAGATGAGCCGGACGCTCGCCGCCTCGGGCGTGCTCATCGTCGTCGCGGGGGTGCTGGTCGGCGGCATGGCCGTGCGCCGGTCCCTGCGTCCGTTGGGCGAGATCGAGCGCACGGCGGCGAAGATCGCGGCGGGTGACCTCTCCCAGCGAGTGCCCGTCGCGCCGCAGACCACCGAGGTCGGCCGTCTGGGGATCGCGCTGAACGGCATGCTCACGCAGATCGAGGAGGCGTTCACCGCGCGCACGGCGTCGGAGGCCCGCATGCGCCGGTTCGTCGCGGACGCGTCCCACGAGCTGCGCACGCCCCTCGCGGCCGTGCGCGGGTACGCCGAGCTGTACCGGATGGGTGCCCTGACGACCCCGGAGCAGGTCGGCGACACCATGCACCGCATCGAGGAGTCGGCGCGGCGCATGGGCTCGCTGGTGGAGGACCTGCTGGCGCTCGCCCGGCTCGACGAGGGGCGGCACGGCCGGCTGGGTCCGGTCGACCTGACCGTCCTGGCGGCCGACGCGGTCAGCGACCTGCGGGCGCTGGACCCGCTGCGCCCGGCCCGCCTCGAGGCGCTGGGCGGTGTCAGCGGGCCGCGCGTGGTCCGCGGGGACGAGGTGCGGCTGCGGCAGGTGCTGGCCAACCTGGTGGGCAACGCGGCGCGCCACACGCCGCCGCGCACCCCGGTCGAGGTGGTCGTCGGGGCGGCGGACGACGACCGCACGGCCGTGCTCGAGGTGCGCGACCACGGCCCGGGCATCCCGCCCGAGCACGTCGAGCGCGTCTTCGAGCGCTTCTACCGCGTCGACCCCTCGCGCACGCGGGACTCGGGCGGGTCCGGGCTCGGCCTGGCGATCGTCGCCGCCATCGTCGCGTCGCACGACGGCCGCGTGACCGTGCGCGAGACGCCCGGCGGCGGCACGACGGTCCGCGTCGAGCTGCCCGTCGCCGGCCCCCACGGGGTCGCCGGCGGACCGGCCGACGCTCCCCGCGCCGACGCGGGTGCGGGTGCGCCCACCGACGGGACGGCGGAGCCCGACGACGGCGTCCCGTCCGGTACACGCTGAGCGCCCGATCCGTGGTCGACCACTCCCCCGGGCGGGGACGTGGCTACGATGGCGCTTCCTTCGCCATCGTCGTGAGGCTGATCCATGGGCGTCCAAGACGCACCCGCCTGGCTCGTCCCGGCGTTCACCCGGAACGTCGTCGAGGCCGGCGGCACCGCACCCGCACCTGACATCCGACGTACCGCCGAGGGGCTGCTCGACCGCTGGACCCGGCCGGAGCGCCACTTCCACAACCTGCGGCACCTGGTCGACGTGCTCGCGCGCGTCGACGAGCTGGACGAGGAGGCGCACCACCCCGAGCTCGTCCGCCTGGCCGCCTGGTACCACGGCGCCGTGTTCGACTCCGCCGACGGCAAGGCGTACGCCAACCGGGGCGGCGAGGACGAGGCCGCCAGCGCTGTCCTCGCCCGCGAGGAGCTCACGGCCCTCGGGGTCCCGGAGGGCAACGTGCGGAAGGTCGCCGCACTGGTCTCGGCACTGGTCCGCCACGCGCCGGACCCGACCGACACCGACTGCGCGGTGCTGTGCGACGCCGACCTCGCGATGCTCGCGACCGAGCCGCAGCGGTACAAGGCCTACCTGCAGGACGTGCGGGCCGAGTACGCGCACCTGCCCACCGAGGACTACGTGCGCGCCCGCATCCGCATCCTCCACAAGCTGCTGGCCCGCCCCTCGCTGTTCGTGAGCCCGCTCGCCCAGCCCTGGGAGGAGCCCGCCCGGCAGAACGTGTCGGCCGAGCTCCAGCGGCTGGAGAAGGAGATCGCCCGGCTCGAGGCCGCCGACGCGGCGGCCGCCGGGTCGATCGCGGAGGGCGCCGCCCCGCCCCCTGCGGCACCGTCCGCCCCGACGCCGTACACCTCGGGGACCGCACGGCCCTGACCTGCGGCCACGCCGTGCGACCCCGGGGTCCCGCCCGGCGGACGCCCCCTGCGGCAGCGCCCGCGACCCGACGCGGCACTCAGTGCGCGAAGAGCCGCGAGGCATGGGCCTCGGCCTCGGCGTACGTCCGGGCGGCGGCCTGCATGGCCGTCGCGATCTGCGCCAGCGACTCCTCGACGCGCGCCTGCGTGACGTTCCACTCCCCGACCACGGCGCCGAACGCACCCGCGGCGCCGCCGCGCCACGTCGCCTGCAGCTCGGTGAGCTGCCGCTGCATCGCGGCGACCTCGGCCCGGATGCTCGCGGACCGTGCGAGCACGCCCGCCGCCGACCCGTCGAGCTGTGCGCTGTCGACCTCGTACCTGCTCATGGACGTCCTCCCGGGGACCGCCGCGGGCCGCGGGCTGCGGCACCGGTGACGACGGCAGACCCGACGCTAGGGGCGCCCGTGCGGGTGCCCGGAGCGCACCGAGCGGCCTGGGGACGCGCGGCCCGCCGGCGGTGCTGTGGTGCGCTGACCGCGGCGCCGGGACGCTGCGGGCGCCCCGTCCGCGCGCCACGTACCCTCGGCCCGTGAGCGTGCTGGTCGACCCCCCGCTGTGGCCCAACCACGGCACGGTCTGGGGTCACCTGGTGAGCGACACGTCGTACGACGAGCTGCACGCCTTCGCCGCCCGGGCCGGCATCCCGCGGCGCGCCTTCGACCACGACCACTACGACGTGCCCGCCGAGCGGTGGGACGACGTCGTCGCGCTGGGCGCGGAGCCGGTGAGCACCCGCGACCTCGTCCGCCGGCTGCGCGCGTCGGGCCTGCGGGTCCGCGCCCGCGACCGCTGACGCGGGCGACGCCCGCACCGGCGGACGACGGTCGCCCGGGTCTCAGGCCCCGGCGGTGAGCGTCCGCGCGCGTCCTCGCGTCATCGCGGCGGCCAGCCCCGTCGCGACGAGCAGGCACAGCACCAGGCCGATGCCCCCGGCCACCCCGACGACGATCCCCCCGACCTCGCCGTAGTCGGCCAGCGGCATCCCGCCGAGCGCGTGGTCACGTGCGGCGCCGGCGAACCCCGCGCGCTCCGCCGTGGCCTCCAGGCCGTCGGGGGCCGCGGACGCGACGGCGGACAGCGCGAGCGCGGCGAGCGCGGCGATCCCCGTGAGCACGCCCGCAGGCGCGAGGACCCCGGCCCGCGAGGGCAGCCCGTCGGGCGCCGTCAGGGCCACGGCGGACGGCCGCACCGCGGCGACGACGGCGACGACGGCACCGGCGATCACGGCCTCCCCGACCGCGATGAGCAGGTGCACCCCCAGCATCTGGCCCGCGAGCGCGCCGAGCGGCACCGCCACCGTGCCGCCGGCGGCGTACAGCCCGACGAACAGCAGCGCCGCCGCGACGACGCTCACCGCGCCGCCGACGGCCGCGCCCCCGGGCGCCGACACCCGGACGTCGCGATCCGCCCGTGGCCGGCCCGCCCCGAGCACCCCGCGCGCGACCGCCCACCCCATGAGCGTGCCGACCACGGCGATGAGCAGCGTGTTCGTGCCCAGCGCCGTCAGGCCGCCGTCGGCGAAGACGACCGACTGCACCACGAGGACCAGCGTCACCGAGAGGATCCCCCAGGCCGGCCCGAGCAGCGCCGCGGCGAGCGCACCCCCCATGAGGTGGCCGCTCGTCCCGGCGCCGACGGGGTAGTTGAGCATCTGGAGCCCGAACACCGCGGCGGTGGTGGCGCCGATCATCACCGGGTGCGGGGCGTGGGCGCCGTCGCGCCGGGCACGCACGGCGGCCGCGACGACGACCGCGCCGGCCGCGACGGCCGTGCCGGCGGAGACGGGGTCGCTGAGGACGTGGTCAGGAACGTGCATGGTCGTGCTCCTCGCTGACGGTGTGGGCGGCACCGGACGGGTGTCCGGGCGAGAGCGCAGGGGTGGGGCGCGGCGGCGGGGTCCGCCGCGGGGGCGCGGTCATGCCGTCGCCGCCACGACCGCGAGCGGCGCCCCCGGGCCCACCTGCTGCCCCGGTTCGACCAGCACGCGGACCACCCGCCCGTCGCACGGCGAGGGGACACCCAGCTCGAGCTTCATGGCCTCGAGCGCGACCACCGGGTCGCCGGCGCGGACCTCGGACCCGGGCGCGGCCTCGACGCGCCACACCGACCCGACCATCGGCGCCTCGACGAGCACGTGCCCGGCGGCCAGCTCGACGCGGTGCCCGACGGTGGCCACGGGCGCGGGCGGCGCGAGGTCGAACGGGCCCTGGTCGAACGGGCCGAGCTCGCCGGCCGCGGCCCACGCGGCCCGCTCGACGGCGAACGCGGCCGCCTGCCGGGCACGGTGCTCCGCGATCTCGTCGGCGTGGGTCGCGAGCAGGTCGAGGTGGTCGCGGTACCGGAACGTGCCCTGCTCGACGCGCAGGTCCAGCCGGCCGGCGGAGGACGCCCGGCGCCGCGCGCCGAGCTCGGCGGCGGTCACCGGCTCCCACACGATGCGGTCGAAGAACCGCAGCAGCCACGGGACGCCGGGCTCGAAGGCCCCGTGCTGCCGGTGCCCGGACCAGATGGGGAGGGTCCGCCCGACCAGCTGGTACCCGCCCGGGGAGTCCGTGCCGTAGACGCACAGGTACTGGCCGCCCAGCCCGACGGTGTCCGCGGCGGTCCACGTGCGCGCGGGGTTGTACTTGGTCGTCATGAGCCGGTGCCGCGGGTCGAGGGGCACGGCGAGCGGCGCACCCAGGTACACGTCGCCCAGGCCCAGCACCAGGTACTCCGCGGCAGCCACGGTCGCCAGGACGTCGTCGGTCGACGCCAGGCCGTTCGCGCGCCGCACGAACTCCAGGTTCGAGGGCAGCCACGGTGCCCGCGCGCGCACGCCGACCGCGTACCGGGTGACCGCGTCCGCGACGGCCGGGTCGTCGAACGCGATCGGCAGGTGCACCCGCCGCGACGGGACCTCGAGGTCGACGGTCGCCGGCAGGTCGGCCTCGAGCGCGACGAGCACCTCGACGAGCGCGGGCACCGGCAGCAGCGCGGGGTCGACGTGCACGTGCAGGCTGCGGACCCCGGGCGTGACGTCGACGACCCCGGGCAGCGCGCGCCCCCGCAGCGCCTCGGCGAGGGCGTGCACCCGCATCCGCAGCCCGAGGTCGAGCACCATCGGCCCGTACTCGACCAGCACGTTGTCGTCCGCGCCGCGCAGGTACACCACGTCGGGCCGGCCCCGCGGGTCGCCGGGGTCCCCGGTGACCCGCGCGAGGACGCCGTCGTCGCCGTCGGGGCCGGTCGCGAGGTCCGCGGGGACGCACGCGCCCGCCCGCCGGGGCGACACCCGCAGCGCGTCGGCCGTCGCCGTCGGGACGGGCACGAGACGGACGGTGTCGCCGGGGCGCACCTGCCCCAGCTTCCACCGGTGCCCCACGACCACCGTGACGGGGCACACGAACCCGCCGAGCGACGGGCCGTCGGGACCCAGCAGGATCGGGGTGTCCCCCGAGACGTTGAGCGCACCGACGGAGTACGGGTTGTCGTGCAGGTTCGACGGGTGCAGACCCGCCTCGCCGCCGTCCGGGCGCGCCCAGCGCGGACGCGGCCCGGACAGCCGGATGCCCGTGCGGTCGGTGTGCGCCTGCACGTGCCACGTCGTGGCGTGGAGCATCACCATGTCGTCGCGCGTGAGGTAGGTCGGCGCCGGCTGCGGCCCCTCCTGCACGGCGAGCTCCCACGCGTGGCCGATCTGCGGACGGGCCTCCCGCGGCACGGCGGCCGGGGCCGGGGCGCCCTCCGGGACGGGCGCGGGGACGAGCACGTCACCGGTCTCCAGCGCCCGCCCGGTGTACCCGCCGAACCCGCCGAGCGGGAACGTCGCGGCCGACCCGAGGTACTCCGGGACGTCGAGCCCTCCCCGGAGCAGCACGTACGTGCGCAGCCCGGCACCCGACGGCGCGCCGACGGCGAGCACGGCACCGGCCGGGACGTCGACGGGCTCCCACTGCGGCACGGGAGCACCGTCGACGGTCACAGGAGCGGCGGCACCCGAGACGCACACGACCGCCGCGTGGCTGAACCGCAGCGCCGGCCCCTCGAGCGTGCACTCCAGGCCCGGCGCACCCTCGGGGTTGCCGAGTGCGACGTTGCCCAGCCGGAACGACAGGTCGTCCATGGGGCCCGACGGGCAGATCCCCACGTCCCAGTGCCCCAGGCGGCCGGGCCAGTCCTGCACCGTCGTCAGCACGCCGGGTCGCAGCACCTCGACCCACGGCTCGTCGTCGACGATCCCCGCGAGGGTCCCCGTGGTGTGGCGCACCGCCCGCACGGCGTCGTCGGCGACGGCGGCGCGCAGCAGCGGCAGGTTGGTGCTGACGCCGTGCACGGACGTGCCCGCGAGCGCGGCACCCGCCGCGGCCAGGGCGGCGTCCCGGTCGTCGGCGTGCACGACGACCTTGGCGAGCAGCGCGTCGTAGTGGGTCGTGACCTCCTGACCCGCCTCGACCCCGGCGTCGACCCGCACGCCGTCCGGGAACGTGACCGAGGTGAGCAGGCCCGTGCCGGGGCGGTGGTCGCGCCGCGGGTCCTCGGCGTGGACGCGCGCCTCGACGGCGTGCCCGCGGACCGACGGACCTGCCTCCGGCAGCGCGGCCAGCTCGGTGCGCAGGTCCGCGTCACCGCGTGCGAGGCGCAGCATCCAGGCGACGAGGTCGACACCCGTGACCTCCTCGGTGACGGTGTGCTCGACCTGAAGCCGTGCGTTGACCTCGAGGAACGCCGCGTCCCCCCGGTCGACGTCGACGACGTACTCCACGGTCCCGGCCGACCGGTACGCGACCGACGAGGTCAGGGCGCGCGCCGACGTGGCCAGCCGCTCGCGCAGGTCGTCGGAGAGCTCCGGTGCCGGGGCCTCCTCGATCACCTTCTGGTGCCGGCGCTGCAGCGAGCAGTCGCGGTCCCCCAGGCTCACGACGCGCCCGGTGCCGTCGCCGAACACCTGCACCTCGACGTGCCGCGCGCGGCGCACCAGGCGCTCGACGTACACGCCGCCGCCCCCGGCCGGCAGGCCGCGGAGGCGCGCGTACGCCGCGCGGAGCTCCGCCGGCGTCGCGCACGCACGTACCCCGGTGCCACCGCCCCCGCCGACGGCCTTGACCATCACCGGGTAGCCGAGCCCCTCGGCCGCTGCCACCGCCTCCTCGACGTCGCTCAGCAGACCGCTGCCGGGCAGCAGCGGGACACCGGCCGCGCGTGCCGCCCGCCGCGCGCGGTGCTTGTCGCCGAACACGGCCAGGTGCTCGGGTGCCGGGCCGACGAACACCAGCCCGGCGGCCTCGACCGCCGCGGCGAAGCCCGCGTCCTCGGACAGGACCCCGTACCCGGGGTGGACCGCCCCGGCCCCGGTGGCCCTCGCCGCGGCGATGACCGCGTCGGCGTGCCGGTAGGCGCCGGGGGGACCGAGCGGCACCGCGACGTCGGCGAGGCGCACGTGCGGCGCAGCGGCGTCGACGTCGGTGTGCACCGCCACCGTGCGCAGGCCCAGCCGGGCCGCCGTGCGCAGGACGCGCACGGCGATCTCGCCGCGGTCGGCCACGAGCAGGGTGTCGAACACGGTGTCCTTCGGGTCGGCGGCCAGGTGTCCACGCGCCGGCTGTATACGTGCCGGTATCCGGACCGTAGGAAACCGCTGTTTCCCCGGAGGCGCGTGGGCGTGAACGGGGGGTTACGCCCGGGCGGGGGCGCGGGACCGACGCGAGGACCGGTTTCACCCCGTGCGCCGGGTGTCCCTCGCGCACCCGCGTGCGGCTCCCGTCTACGTTGGGCGACCCCGCCACCCGACCCGAAGGACCCCCGCACCCATGGCACGACGCACCGTGGCCGCACTCGCCGCGACCCTCACGCTGACCGTCGTGCTCGGCGGTTGCAGCGCCCTGCGCGACCAGGCTCTCGGGCCGCCGGTCGACGAGGACGGCGTCGCGATCACCACGGTCGTCAAGGACGCCGTGGCCGAGGCGCTGCCGGACGCCGACGAGACGCACGTCGGCGCGCACCTCGACGGCTTCGCCAACACGATGACGGTGACCGTCAGGTGGCCCGACGAGGTGCCGCTCGACGTGACCGTCGTGCGGGACGGTGCGCGCGCGGTCTGCGAGAACGTCAAGGGCTACGACGTGGTGAACTTCGGGTTCTACCTGATCGGCACCGAGGGCCGCGCCGACATCGGGGACATGTGGTCGCAGGCGTTCCCCGACCTCCCCCCGGCCCGCGACACCGTGGCGCGGATCTGGGAGGACGACTGTCCGGTGGTCCTCGCCTGACGCGCGCGCCTCAGCCCGTGAGCGCCATGCGCGCCATCGCGTGCGAGGCGCGCTCCATGACGACCTCCAGCGACTCCCCCACGTGCCGGTGCAGTGCCGTGAGCGCCTCGGCCAGCCGCTCCGCGAGCACGAGGTCGAGGATCTCCAGGTGCTCCTCGATGGTCGCGGTGACCCGTTCGTCCTCGACGAAGTCGTGCATCCGCACGGCACGGATCTTCTGGTTCACCGTGACCAGCGCGTCCGTGAGCTGCGCGTTGCCGGACGCCTGCGACAGCGCCCGGTGGAAGCCCTCGTCGAGCACCACGAAGCTCGGGTCGGGGTCGGGCACGACGTCCCGCAGCTCCTGCCACCGCGCGAGCTCGGCGCCCAGCACCGCCCGGTCGTGGCGCACCTGCGGGTTCTCGATGGCCCGGGCGATCCCCCGCAGCTCCAGGGTGATCCGCAGCTCGTACAGGTCCCGCAGCGACGCGAGCGACGGCACGACCACCGCGTAGCCGAAGTCGGTGCGCTCGACCAGGCCGTCGGACAGCAGGCGCGACAGCGCCTCCCGCACCGGGGTGCGGGACACCTCGAACGCCCGGGACAGCTTGGGCTCGGTGAGCCGCTCCCGCGGTGAGACCCTGCCGTTGAGGATCTCGTCGCGCAGCCGCTGGTAGACGTGCTCCCGCAGCGAGCCGCTCGCGGCCGCGCCCGCCGACGGACCCGTGGACGCGCCCATCACTCCCACCCCCTGACTCGTGGCCGGCGGCGACGCCGCTCGGCCGTGCTCCCGCGGTCCGCCCCGGGCCGGTCGCGCTCAGATCGCCATCGCGGCACGCACGTCGCCCTCCTGCGCCACGCCGCCGGCGCCGTGCGCGGTGACCCGCCCGGACTCCAGCACGTAGTAGTGCGACGACGCGGCGAGGGCGAACCCGACGTGCTGCTCGACCAGGAGCACCGACAGCCCGCCCGATGCGAGCTGCACGATCGCGTCCTCGATCTCGGCGACGACCGACGGCTGGATCCCCTCGGTCGGCTCGTCGAGGACGATCAGCCGCGGGCCTGTGATGAGGGCCCGGGCGATCGCGAGCTGCTGGCGCTGACCGCCGGACAGCAGACCCGCGCGGCGCGTGAGCAGCCCCCGCAGGGCGGGGAACAGGTCGAGCGCCTCGTCGAGCCGGCGCGCCCCCTGCGACCCGGCGACGTCGGCGACGAGCTGCAGGTTCTCCCGCGCCGTGAGCTGCCCGAACGACTGCTGGCCCTGCGGCACGTACGCCAGACCGGCGCGCACGCGCTGGTGCGGCCGCGTGCGCGTGACGTCCTCACCGCCGAGCAGGACCGTGCCGGAGCGGGCGGGCAGCAGCCCGACCGCCGCCCGCAGGAGCGTCGTCTTGCCCGCGCCGTTGTGCCCCATCACGGCCACGACGGCGCCGTCCGGGACCTCGATGTCGACGCCGTGGACGACGGCCGTGCGGCCGTACCCCACGTGCAGCCCGCGCAGCTCCAGCATCACTCCACCTCCGTGCTCGCGGCGGGTGCGGCCGCCGCGGCGGTCGTCCCCCGCCCTCGGCCGTGCGTGCCCGACCCCAGGTAGACCTCGACGACGCGGGGGTCGGCCTGCACCTCCGCGACCGTGCCCTCGGACAGGACCCTGCCCTGGTGCAGCACGGTGACCGAGGCGGCGAAGGCCCGCAGGAACTCCATGTCGTGCTCGACGACGACGACCGTGCGCTGCTCGCCGATGCGCTGCAGCAGCAGACCGGTCTCCTCGCGCTCGGCCTGGCTCATGCCGGCCACCGGCTCGTCGAGCAGCAGCAGGCGGGCGTCCTGGACCAGGAGCATCCCGATCTCGAGCCACTGCTTCTGCCCGTGCGCGAGGATGCCCGCCGGCAGGTCCCGGACCTTCGTCAGACCGACCGTCTCCAGCGCCGCCTCGACCTCCGGCGGGACCCCGCGCCGGCGGCGCAGCATCGTCACGGGTCCGCGCCCCGCGCCCGCGGCGATGTCGAGGTTCTGCAGCACCGTGAGCTCGTCGAAGACGCTCGCGGTCTGGAAGGTGCGCCCGACGCCGGCGCGCACGATCCGGTGCGACGGCTTGCCCAGCAGGTCGACACGGCCGAACTGCACGGACCCGGTGGCGGGGGCGAGCCCGGTGATCGCGTCGACGATCGTCGTCTTGCCGGCGCCGTTGGGGCCGATGAGGAACCGCAGGTCGCCGCGGGTGACCGTGAGGTCCACGCCGTCGACGGCCACGAACCCGTCGAACACCACGCGCAGGTCGCGGATCTCCAGGTAGTCGTGCCGGAACCGCTCGCCGGGTGCGGCGATGACCTGCTCGAGGGCCTCGGGGTCCAGGCCCCCGGCGTCGTCGGGCACGACCGGCTCGACGCTCTCGGGGTGCGGGGTCATGCGGTCCTCCCTGCGGTGCGGGCGTCGTCGGTCGTCGTCGTGCCGGCGCCGTCGTCCGCGGTCGCGTGGCCGGGCGCGGTGCCGGTCGGTCCGGGGTCCGTCGGCGGCTCACCGGGGGCGGCGCCGGCAGCTCGGCGCCGACGCCACAGCCCGCCCAGGGACGCGAAGCCCTGCGGCAGGAAGGCGACGACGAGGATGAACAGCGCACCCTGGAAGTAGGTCCAGAACGACGGGAACTGCTCGGACAGGCCCGTCTCGGCCCAGGACACCGCGACCGCGCCGAGCACGGGGCCCAGCAGGGTGGCCCGGCCGCCGATCGCCACGCCGACGAGGAAGCCGATGGAGGGGATCACGCCCACGTCGGCCGGCGAGATGATGCCGACGACCGGCGCGAACAGCGCCCCGCCGATCCCGGCGAAGCACGCGGCGATCGCGTAGGCGACGACCTTCACGTTCGCCGGGTCGTAGCCGAGGAACCGGACGCGGTTCTCCTGGTCGCGCACCGCGACGAGCAGCTCGCCGTAGCGGGACACCATGAGCAGCCGCACGACGACGACCATGGCGATGAGCACGCCCGCGGCGATGAAGTAGAGCATCCGCTTGTTGACCGGGTCGGCCAGGTCGTAGCCGAAGAACGACCGGAAGCCGTTGAGCCCGTTGGTGCCGCCGGTGACCTTCTGCTGACCGACCAGCAGGATCGCGAAGGCGGCCGCGAGCGCCTGGGACAGGATCGCGAAGTACGCGCCGCGCACCCGCCGGCGGAACACGGCCAGGCCGAGCAGCGCCGCGGTGCCGGCCGGCAGCACGAGGATCGCCAGGACGGTGACCAGCGGACTGCGGAACGGCTCCCACCACCCGGGCACGACACCGTCGCCGTACAGGAGCATGAAGTCCGGGACACCGCCCGGGCCCGCGTCCGACAGCTTCATGTGCATCGCCATGAGGTAGCCGCCGATGCCGAAGAACACGCCCTGGCCGAGCACGAGCATGCCGCCGCGCCCCCACGCCAGGCCGATGCCGACCGCGACCATCGCCAGGCACAGGAACTTGGCCAGCAGGTTGAGCCGGAAGTCCGAGAGGACCGCGGGGGCCAGCCCGAACAGGACGACCGCGGCGACGGCGACGCCGATCCACACGCGCACGGCGGGCCGCCGCCACAGGGCGGCCGGGGCGGACGTCGTCCCCGGGGCGCTCACGCGAGGCTCCTCGTCCGGACCGAGACCAGGCCCTGCGGCCGGACCTGCAGGAAGGCGACGATGACGACGAACAGCAGCACCTTGGCCAGGCTCGCGGTCGTCGAGTACTCGAACGTGGCCTGCAGGATGCCCAGCGAGAACGCCGCGATGACGGCCCCCTTGAGCTGCCCGATCCCGCCGACGACGACCACGAGGAAGGCGTCGACGATGTAGTTGGTGCCCAGCGTCGGGCCGATCGACCCGAGCAGGGTCAGCGCGACGCCCGCGACCCCGGCGACGCCGGAGCCGACGAAGAAGGTGAGCCGGTCGGTGGCGCGCGTCGAGACGCCCGACGTCTCGGCCAGGTCGCGGTTCTGCACGGTGGCGCGGATGCGCCGGCCCAGCGACGTCGTCTTCAGCACCAGCGAGAGCGCGACGACGCAGGCGATCGCCAGCGCGAGGATGAACAGGCGGGTCTTCGGCAGGTTCATGCCGAGGACCGGCACCGCGCCGGACAGCCACGCCGGGGCGCGCACGTCCACGTTGGGGGCGCCGAAGACGTCGCGCGCCAACTGCTGCAGCACCAGTGCGACACCGAAGGTGACCAGCAGCGTGTCCAGTGGTCGGCGGTACATCCGGGAGATCAGCGTGACCTCCAGCAGCAGGCCCAGCAGGCCGCCGACGACGAACCCGACGGGCAGGGCCACGAGCAGCGAGACCCCCGCGTCGGGGATGAACGCCTGCAGGACGAACGCCGTGTAGGCGCCGGCCATCATGAACTCGCCGTGCGCCATGTTGATGACGCCCATCTGACCGAACGTCAGGGCCAGGCCGAGCGCCGCGAGCAGCAGCACCGAGCCGAGGCTCAGGCCCGCGAAGAGCTGGGAGAACAGGGCGTCCATGCGGCGCCGCCTTCCGTGGGGGTGGTCGACGTCCCCGGCGGGTGGCCCGGTCCGGACCGTACGGCTCGGACCGGGCCACCGCTCAGGGGTGCGTCCTGGTGCGCGGGACGGGGATCAGGACAGGCCCTCGGCCCACTCGTAGCCCTCGAGGAACGGGTCCGGCTCGATCGGGCCGTCGGACTCCCACACCGGGTAGATGAGGCCGTCGGCGTCGATCTTGCCGATGTACGCCGTCTTGGCGATGTGGTGGTTGTCGCCGTTCACGGTGACGGTGCCCTCGGGGGCGTCGAAGGTGACGCCGTCGGCCGCGTCCTGGATGTCCGCGACCTCGAAGGACTCGGCCTTCTCGACCATGCCCTTCCACAGGTACAGCGAGGTGTACGCGGCCTCCATCGGGTCGGAGGTGGGGCGGTCCTCGCCGTACTTCTCCTTGAACGCGGCGACGAACGTCTCGTTCGTGGGCGACTCGACCGTCTGGTAGTAGTTCCAGGCGGTGAGCTGGCCGACGATGTTGTCGACGCCGATCCCGCCGACCTCCTCCTCGGCGATCGACACCGAGACGACCGGGACGGCGTCCGCGGTCAGGCCGACGTTCTTGTACTCCTTGAAGAACGCGACGTTGGAGTCACCGTTGAGCGTGTTGAACACGGCGTCCGCCCCGGACGCCTTCAGCTTGTTGACGATCGTCGCGAAGTCGGTGTGGCCGAGCGGCGCGTACTCCTCGCCGACGATCTCGATGCCGTTGGCCTCGGCGTAGGCGTTGATGATCTTGTTCGCCGTGCGCGGGAAGACGTAGTCCGAGCCGACGAGGAAGACCTTCTTCTTGCCCTGCTCGGCCAGGTAGTCCATGCCGGGGATGATCTGCTGGTTCGTCGTGGCGCCCGTGTAGAAGATGTTCGACGACGCCTCGAGGCCCTCGTACTGGACCGGGTAGAACAGCAGCGAGTTCCTCGACTCGAAGACCGGCAGCATCGCCTTGCGCGACGAGGACGTCCAGCCGCCGAAGACCGCGGCGACGCAGTCGGACGAGATGAGCTTCTCGGCCTTCTCGGCGAAGACGGTGGGCTCGGACGCGCCGTCCTCGGCGACGATCTCGAGCTGCTTGCCGAGCACGCCACCGGCCGCGTTGATCTCCTCCGCGGCGAGGTCGAGGGAGTCGCGGACCGTCTGCTCGGAGATGGCCATGGTCCCGGACAGGGAGTTGAGGAACCCGATCTTGACGGTGTCGCCGGACGTGTCGACGCAGGAGGAGCCACCGGACGCGGACGGCGAGCCGTCGGCGGCGTCCGCGGTGCGGGCGCCGCCGCAGGCCGAGAGCGTCAGGGCGGCCGCGAGCGCGGCCGCGGAGACGGCGAGCGCGCGCTTCCGGGTCGTCCGCGAGGGGAGGGGGTGAGTGGTCAACGGGATGCCTTTCGATCAGGACGAGCTGACGGGCGATGCCGGGCCCGGGCGCCGACCCACCGCGTGCCACCGCGCTGTGTCCCGCGGCGTATACAGGCCGGTGCCCATGGCCGAGGACGCTAGGGATGCCGTGTTTCGCGGATCGCCTGCGTTCGGTAAACATCGGGTTTCGCTCCGGACAGCACGAAGGCGGTGGACCGTCGGGTCCACCGCCTTCGTCAGGTCACGCACCGGGTCACCCGGCGACGCCCACCCCCCGCTGCAGGGACGCGCCGCGCAGGTGCCGCTCCGCCAGCAGCGCCCCGGCCCGCTCCAGCAGGACGGCCGCGTCGGTCATGCACCTGCGCACGTCGGGCTCGAGCTCCAGGAGCGACACGGCGCCCTCGACGCCCAGCCCCTGCAGGGCGGCGGCGGGCAGGTCGCACCGCCCCGAGACGACCAGCAGGCGCTTGTCGAGCGTGCGCGCGGTCTGCGCCACCCCCGCCACGACCTTGCCGCGCAGCGTCTGCTCGTCGACGCGCCCCTCCCCGGTGACGAGGACGTCGGCGCTGCGGGCGTAGGCGTCGAAGCCCACGAGCTCCTTGACCACCTCGATCCCGCTGCGGTACTCCGCACCGAGGGCCGCCAGCAGGGCGTAGCCCGCGCCGCCGGCGGCGCCGGCCCCGGGCCGGTCGGCGATCTCGCGGTACCCGGGCCCGTACGTCGCGGCGGCGACGTCCACCAGCCGCGCCAGCCCGCGCTCGAGCCGGTCGACGTCCTGCGGGGTCGCCCCCTTCTGCGCCGCGAAGACGTGCGCGGCGCCGGCCGGGCCGAGCAGCGGGGCGTCGACGTCGGCCACCAGGGTGACGGCGACCCCGTCGGTCGACCGCCACACGTCCGCCAGGTCCACCGTGCACAGGTCCTCGAGGTGCCCCCCGCCCGGCCGCAGGTCGCGGCCCCCGGCGTCGAGGAACCGGCCGCCGAGCGCCGCGAGGAGCCCGACGCCGCCGTCGGTCGACGCGCTGCCGCCGAGCCCGACGTAGACGTGGTCGGCGCCGTCGCGGACCGCCGCCCGCACCAGCTCGCCGACCCCGGCCGTCGTGGCGTCGAGCGGGCGCAGCCCCGGCCCGCACAGCGTCATGCCGGCGGCGTCGGCCAGCTCGACGAACGCCGCGCGGCCCCGGCGGTAGTAGGGCCCGTCGACGGGCTCCCCCAGCGGGCCGGTGACGGTCGCCGGCCGGGCGGTGAACCCGGCGGCCACGAAGCACCCGGCGGTCCCCTCCCCGCCGTCGGCCATCGGCAGGCACACCACCTCGCAGCCCGGCCGGCCGTCGGCCGTGGCCTCCCCCAGCACGCGGCGCACGCCGGCGGCCACCGCCTCGGCCACGTCGAGGGCGGACGACGAGCCCTTGAACTTGTCGGGGGCCACGAGGACCCGGATCACGTCACCGGTCCCGTCGACGCGTCCGGCCCCGCAGCGTCCGGCCCCGCAGCGTCCGGCCCCGCAGCGTCCGGCCCCGCCGCGTCGGCCCGCGCCGACTCGGCGACCCACTCGAAGGCCCGCACGACGTGCTCGCGGGAGCACGCGGAGACCTCCTCGACCTCGCCGCGGCGGATCGCGTCGATGATCTCGCGGTGCTCACGCCACGACACGCTCACCCACGACGTGCTCGACGTCCGGCGCATGACCCGCTCGATGTCCCGCCAGTTGGCGCGCAGGAACCGCAGCATGAGCTCGCTGTCGGCCGCCTCGTAGAGCAGGGTGTGGAACCTGCGGTCGAGCACGGCCAGCTCGACGCCGTCCTGCGTCCGGTCGGCCTCGTCGCACAGCTCCGTCAGCTGCGTGGCGAGCCGCTCCCGGTCGGCGTCCGGGTACCGGGCCACCTTCGCGGCGATGAACGGCTCGAGGCACGACCGCGCCTCGTAGATCTCCCAGGTCGCCTTCATGCTGACCTCGGCGACCACCGACGTGCGGCGCGGGCGCGCCTCGACCAGCCCCTCACCCTCCAGCACCCGCAGCGCGTGCTTGACCGGCTCGCGGCTCACGCCGAGCTGCTGGGCGAGGTCCCGCTGGACGAGCTGGGACCCCGGGGGCAGCCGGCCGTCCATGATCGCGTCGCGGATCCGGTCGACGACCAGCACCGCGAGCGCAGGCGGGTCGACCGCGTCCATCCGTTCCGTGCCCATGGGGTCCGTCCTCATACGGTCGTGGGAAGGGACGCGCCGGTGCCGACGTCGTCCAGGTAGGTGGCCCTGCGGTCGGTCGGGGGCACGCGGCCCTCGAAGCCCGTGCGGTCGACGAGGTCCGCCACGTGCTCGACGTGCGCCTGCGCCGCGGCGAGCGCACGGCGGGTCAGGTCCGCACGGCCGGCCGCCGGCGTCGCCGCCTCGTCGGCCAGCAGCGCCGCCTGCTCCACGTCGACCAGCCGGGCGACGACGGGGTGCAGCACGTCGAAGTAGCGCTCGACCCTGCGCTGCGTCGTCTCGGTCCGCCACCAGAGGTCCGGCCCGTCCAGGCTCTCGGGGCGGCGCAGCTGGGCGGGGACCTCGAGGTCGTTCCAGAGGGGGACGAAGACCGACATGCACGGCGAGGCGAAGGACGCCCAGATCGTCGCGTTGCCGCGCTCGGCGTCGCCGTGCAGCTCGGCGACCGTGCTCGCCGCCGTCTCGAACCCCTCCGCCGTCGCGGCGTGCATGCACAGCGAGCCCTCGCTCGACGCGCTCGGCGCCCAGTCGTTGCCGGTCCGCCCCGAGTCGTCGCTGTGGTCGCGCAGGAAGCCCATCATCGTCGCGGGCACGACGCCCGTGCGGGTCCCGTCGCCGGCCAGCAGGCTCCCCGAGCGCCCGAGGCGCGCACGGCACGAGGGCAGCCGGTCGAGCCCGGTGTCGGTGTACGCCAGGGTCCAGCTGAACGGCTGCGACGGGTCGTGCCAGCCGTTGTCGACCGCGTGCTGCACGGCATCGCGCGAGATCAGGTCGTACTCGGTGCCGATCGAGTAGACGTTCGAGATGGACGCGACGTCCGTGACCTGCCGCGCCACCCAGTGCCGGGCCGACGTCTCCAGGACCCACGCCGTGGTGGGGTCCGCGAAGATGAAGCTGTTCTGGTACGCGGTCCGCCCCTCGAAGGAGCACGAGCCGGACTGCCCGTGCTCCTCGAGCAGGGCCGTCACCAGGTGCAGCGCCTCCGTCGCCGTCGTCGCGCGCTCGAGGGCGATGCGGACGTAGTCCATCCCCAGGAGGCCGGGCTCGACCGACGCCTCGTCACGCGACCACGCGGCCTCGTTCCCCACCGCGAGGCCGTGCTCGTTGATGCCGTGCTCGAGACCCCAGATCCACCACGGCTGCGACCCGATGAAGGCGTGCGTCCGCTCGACCTGGGGGATCGCGACGTGCGTGCACTGCACCATCGGCTCCTCGTGGGTCGCACGTGGCTGCTGGACCAGGTACTGCGCCTCGTTGGGCTCCCGGTCCGAGTTCTTCGCGAAGACCGGGTGGCCGGAGGCGGTCACGGAGCCGAGTGCGACCATCGTGTCGCACGACGGGGAGAACTTCATAGGGACGTCCCTTCTCGGAGGTGCCGGGCGCCGGTGCGACGCCGCGGGGCGTGCGTCAGACGGTGCCGGCGACGGCCGGTCGCTCCTGCGGCGCGCGGTTCGCGAGGCTGCGCTCCACCGACGGCGCGGCGCTGACCAGGAGCTGGGAGTACTCGTGCCGGGGGCTGTGGAGGACCTGCGTGGCGCTGCCCTGCTCGACGAACCGGCCCTTGAGCATGACCGCGACCTCGGCGGCGAGGATCTTGATGACGTTGAGGTCGTGCGAGACGACCACGTACCCCAGACCCCGCTCCTCCTGCAGGTCGATGAGCACGTTGAGCACCTGGGCGCGGACCGACACGTCCAGGGCGGAGACCGGCTCGTCGAGGAGCAGCGTCTGCGGGTCGAGCACGAGCGCCCGCGCGATCGCGACGCGCTGCCGCTGCCCGCCGCTGAGCGTGCGGATGCCCCGGTCCAGGGTCCGCTGCGCGAGCGACACCGACTCCAGCGCGCGCAGGATGCGGGCGCGGCGGTCCTGCGAGCTGCCCAGCCGGTGGATGGCGAGGGGCTCCTCGAGCGCCTGCGCGACCGTCGCGTTCACGGGCAGCGACGTGTACGGGTCCTGGAGCACCAGCTGGACCCGCCGCCGGTACGCCCGCATCTCCTGGCGGGACATCCGGCCCACGTCCTGGCCCTCGTACGTCACGCGCCCGCCGTCGGCGGGCAGCAGCCCCACCAGGCACTTGAGCAGCGTGCTCTTGCCCGCACCGCTCTCGCCGACGATGCCGAACGCGCGGCCGGTGCCGAGCGTGAAGCTGACCTCGTCCACCGCCGGGGCGGCGTCCGGGCCGTGCGCGAACGACTTGGTGAGCCGCTCGCAGACGAAGCTGTCCGTGGTCACGGGGCCACCGCCTCCAGGGGGTTGTGGCACGCGCGCAGCGTGCGCGTGCCGGGGACGAGCGGGGGTGTCTGCGTCACGCAGCGGTCCGTCGCGTACGCGCACCGCTCCGCGAACGCGCAGCCGGGACCGAGCCGTGACAGGTCCGGCGGCGTGCCGGGGATCGTCGGCAGGCGCGTGCCGGCGGTGATCCGCCCGGTGGGGACCGACTCGATCAGGGCCCGGGTGTACGGGTGGGCGGGACGCGTGAGCACGTCCGCGGTCTCGCCGTGCTCCACGATCCGGCCCGCGTACATCACCACGATCTCGTCGCTGACCTGGCTGACGACGCCCATGTCGTGGCTCACGATGATCACCGTGGTCGAGTACTCGACCTGGATCCGGGCGATCGCGTCCAGGATCTGCGCCTCGACAGTGACGTCCAGGTTGGTCGTCGGCTCGTCCGCCAGGATCAGCTTGGGGCCGTGCACCAGTGCCATCGCGATGAGGATGCGCTGGACCACACCGGACGACAGCTCGTACGGACGGGTCGCCATGAGCGCGGCCGCGTCCTCGAACCCGACGTCCGTGACCAGGGCCAGGGCCCGCTCGTACGCCGCCTGGCGGGAGACCCGCTCGTGCAGGCGCACCGCCTCGACGAACTGGTCGCCGACCTTGACCACCGGGTTCAGCGCACCGGCGGGGTTCTGGAAGACCGTCGAGATGTCCCGCCCCCGGATGCGGCGCAGCGCCGCCTCCGACGACTGCGTCAGCGAGACGCCCTCGAAGACCACGTCACCGCGCTCGACCACGCCGGGCGGGTCGATCAGGCCCAGGACCGAGCGCAGCAGCACGCTCTTGCCCGACCCCGACTCGCCGACGATCCCGACGGTGCGTCCGGCCTGCACGGTGAACGAGACGTCGTCGAGCGCCTGGACGCGACCCCCGTCGCCGTCGGGGAAGGACGTCGTCAGGCCGCTGACCGCCAGCAGCGGGTCGCGCCTGCGGGGGGCGTCGAGCAGCGCCCCGGTCCCTGCTGCGGGCTGAGCCGTCATGACTGCCCCTTCCTCTCCCGAAGTGCCACCCCGACGAGGTTGATGCCGAGGATGGCGGCGAACGTGACGAGCCCGGGGACCACGGAGATCCACCACGCGGAGGTGATGAACTGCTTGCCGTCGGCCATGATCGAGCCGAGCGACGGCGAGTCGGGGGGCGACCCGATGCCCAGGAACCCGAGCGTCGCCTCGAACAGGATCAGCGCCGCCATGTCGAGGACCGCCAGCACCGCCAGCGGCGCCAGGGCCGCCGGCAGCAGGTACTTGCGCAGCACCCGCAGGTTCCCGCCGCCGAGGATCTTGATGCCCTGGACGTAGTTCGCGTCCTTCTCCAGCCGCGTGGAGCTGCGCACCGCCCGGGCGTACGCCGGCCACACCGCCAGGCACAGGACGAGCGTCAGGGAGACGTAGCTGGGCTCCGCGATCGACAGGATCATCACGGCGAGCACGATGAACGGCAGCGCCATCTGGACGTCGGTGAGCCGCATGAGGACCGTCTCGACGGCGCCCCCGTAGTAGCCGGCCACCAGCCCGACCAGCAGGCCGATGCAGATCGCCGCCGCGACGGCGGATCCGGAGATGAGCAGCGACGCGCGCAGGCCGCCGGCCACCCGCAGCAGCATGTCCCGCCCGATCTGGTCGGTCCCCAGCAGGTGCCCGTCGCTCAGCGGCGGCAGGTACGCCCGGCCGGGGTCCACGCGGCCCGCGTCCTCGGGCGCCAGCAGCGGCACCAGGAAGGCGAGCGCCGCCGTGGCGAGCACCACGCCGTACCCGGTGAGCAGCAGCGCGCTCTGGCGCCGCCACCAGCGGACGACGGGGTGCCGTCGCGGTGCCGTCGTGCCGGCCGGCGACGTCGCCGGCGATCGCGTGCCCACGTCCGCGGTCATGCTGCGCTCCCTCCTGCCGTCGCGACGGTCGCCGTCGCGCGCGGCGCACGTGCCGGCCGGCGACGCGCCGGCCGCATCCGGGGGTCGAGGTACCCGTGCGACAGGTCGATGACCAGGTTGAGCAGCACGAAGACCAGCGCCGTGGTGATCGTGATCGCCTGGATCAGCGGGTAGTCGCGGCGCAGCACGGCGTTCAGCGTGAGCAGCCCCAGACCCGGGTAGTTGAAGATGTACTCGATCACCACGGCCCCGCCGAGCAGGAAGCCGAGCTGGACCCCCAGCAGGTTGGTCACGGACACCGCCGAGAGGCGTGCGCCGTGGCGCAGGATGATCTGCCAGACCGACGCACCCCGGGACCGCAGCGCCTCGGTGAGGCTCCCGTCGAGCGTCGTGACGAGGTTGTTGCGGATGCTCTGGGTCAGCAGACCGACGAGCGAGACGGCCAGCGCGATGCTCGGCAGGACGAGCGAGACCGGACCCACGTACCCGACGGTCGGCAGCGACAGCGCCGACGCCAGGACCGTGATCCCCAGGAGCGCGATGAGGAAGTTCGGCGTCGACTGCGCGACGATCGAGAAGCCGAGGACCGCACGGTCCGTGACGGCCCGGCGGTGCCGCGCCGCGAGCGCGCCGAGCGGCATCGAGACCAGCAGACCGAGGACGAGCGCCGTCACGACGAGGTACAGCGTGTACGGCAGGGCGTCGCCGATCAGCCCGAGCGTGCTGCCGTCGAAGAAGTAGGACGTCCCGAAGTCCCCGGTGACGAGGTCCCGCAGGTAGGTGAGGTACTGCACGCCGAGCGGCTGGTCGAGCCCGAGGGAGCGCCTGACCTCGGCCTGCACCTCCGGCGAGCTGGTGGGGGCGATGACCCGCGCGGGGTCCCCGGGGATCAGACGCAGGGCGAAGAACACCAGCGTCGCGACCCCGAGGAGCACCACGAGGGTCTGCCCGACGCGTCGGGCGATGGATCTCAGCATTCGACAGATCTCCTTTGATCCTTCGAGGTGCGGCGGCTCACTTCGCGAGGAACGCGTCCTCGATGCGGTGGTACGAGGTGGGGGGCACCTCGAGGTCGCGGACGTTGCGGGAGTAGGCCGTGATGAGCTCGCTCGTGAACATGGGGAACTCGAGCATCGACTCGTCCAGCGCGGACATCAGCTGCTCGTCGATGAGCTGCTGCCGCTCGGTCCCGTCGAGGGCCGCCATCTGCGCGGCGAGCGCGTCGTCCACGTCGGGGTCGTTCACCGAGGTGACCAGCGCGTTGCCGAAGAGCGACATCATCACGCTGTTGGCGTCGTACGAGCCGAGGAACCAGCCGTGGTCGTACAGGTCGCCCATCTCGGGGTCGAACAGGCCCTGGTTGTACCGGGCCGTCTCGAGGGTCGTGAGCCTGACGTCGATCCCGACGTCGGCGAGGTTCTGCACGATGACCTCCCCGTACTCCTTGGTCATCGGGTAGAAGCCGACGGAGACCATGAGGTCCAGCGTCCGGAGCCCCTCACCCCCGGGGTACCCCGCCTCGGCCAGCAGCTCGCGTGCCCGCTCCGGGTCGTACGTCGGGAAGGTGGGCGAGTCGCTGTGGAACTCGTGGCTCGGGGAGAAGTACGACGTGTTGACGGTCCCGCTGCCCTGCAGGACCACCTCGACGATCTGCGGCACGTCGATCGCGTGGGCGATCGCCCGACGCAGCAGGGCGTTGTCCATCGGCGGCTTGGCGGCGCGGAACGCGAGCCACTTCGACTCGACCGTCGGGGTCCGGGTGATCGCCAGGCGCGGGTCGCTCTCGACGTCCGCGACCTGGTGCGGCTCGACCCGGTCGATGATGTCCGCCTGCCCGGAGCGCAGGGCGGCGAGCCGGGTCTGGCTGTCCCCCACGTACCGGAAGACGTAGTCCTTGATCTTGGGCTCCTCGCCCCAGTAGTCCTCGTTGACCGTGAGGTGGACGCCCTTCGCCTCGCTCTCGTACGACACCCAGCGGTACGGCCCCGTGCCGACGAACTTCTCGTCGAGCCGACCCGCCTCGATGAGCTCGGACGGTGCCACGACACCGGCGGCACCCGTGGCCAGCAGGCCCGCCATGGGCGCGAACGGCTCCCCGGTGTGGATGTCGACCGTGTGGTCGTCGACCACGTCGGCGGTGAACGGGCGCGGGAACGCCAGGGACCAGGCGACCTCGGGGCTGGACACGTACTCGATCGACGCCTTGACGTCCTCGGCCGTCATCGGGGTCCCGTCGTGGAACGTGACGCCCTCGCGCAGCTCCAGGCGCCACGTCGTCGGTGCGATGTTCTCCCAGCTCAGCGCGAGGCCGGGCTGGAAGGCGCCGTCCTCGTCGACGCGGACCAGCGTCTCGTACGCGGCCCGCTGCAGCCGGTCCTGGGCGAGGATCGTGTGGTCGAAGGGGTCCCAGTCGCCGGACAGGTTCTCCGCCGACAGGAAGGTCACCTTCCCCTCCGGCTCGGCCGGCGGCGCCGCGTCCGCGGGTGCCACCGCCATGTCCTGCGCGGGGGCGCAGGCCGTGACGACGAGGGCCGCGACGGCGGCGAGGCAGGACAGACGGATGCACCGACGACTCAGATTCACCATTGACTCCGAAGTTGGGTTTTGGGATCCCATCTGCCAGGAGTATGTCCGACGTACGTGACGTACGCAACACCCGCCCCGCCCGGATCAGGACCGAGGTCCCTCGACGCGGTGCGCCCGAGGCACCCGGTGTAAACATTCCGTTTCGGCTGTATACGTCTGCGGATACCGCGTCGCGCGGGGACCTAGGGTGCCCGTCATGAGGCTCACCCCCGCCGACACCGAGAAGCTGCTGCTGGCCGTGGCCGGCATGGTCGCGCGCGACCGGTTGGCCCGCGGCGTCCGGCTCAACCACCCCGAGACCGTCGCGCTCCTGAGCACCTGGGTGATCGAGCGCGCCCGCGACGGCGTGGGCGTCGAGCAGCTCATGACCGACGGCAGGTCCGTGCTGCGCCGCGACCAGGTGATGGCGGGCGTGCCGGAGATGCTGCACGACGTGCAGGTCGAGGCGACGTTCCCCGACGGCCGCAAGCTCGTCACCCTGCACGACCCGATCGCCTGACGGCACCGGCCCTCGACCACGCGCACCCACCCCGGAGGACACACATGGCAGGCACGTCCGGCGACGGCCCCGGTGCGGTGCGCACCCGCGAGGGCACCGTGGTGCTCAACGGCGACCGAGCGGAGCACGAGCGCCTCACCCTCGTCGTCGAGAACACCGGTGACCGACCCGTGCAGATCGGCTCGCACCTGCACCTGCCGGACGCGAACGCCGCACTCGCGTTCGACCGTGCGGCCGCCCACGGGTACCGGCTGGACGTCCCGTCCGGGACGTCGCAGCGGTTCGAGCCGGGCGCGTCGCGGACCGTCGACGCCGTGGCGATCCGCGGGGCGCGGCGCGTGCCGGGGCTGCAGCGCGGCAAGACGGACGGGGGTGCGCTCTAGATGGTCGCGATCCCCCGCGCCCGCTACGCGGCGCTGTACGGCCCGACGACCGGCGACCAGGTGCGCCTGGGCGACACCGACCTGTGGATCGAGGTCGAGGACGACCTGACGGTCGGCGGCGAGGAGGCCGTCTTCGGCGGCGGCAAGTCGATCCGCGAGTCCATGGCGCAGGGGTCGACGACCCGCGCCGAGGGTGCGCCCGACACCGTGATCACCAACGCCCTCGTCCTCGACTGGTGGGGTGTGGTCAAGGCCGACGTCGGCATCCGCGACGGGCGCATCGTGGCGCTGGGGCGCGCGGGCAACCCGGACGTCGCCGACGGCGTGCACCCGGACCTGCGCATCGGCCCGTCGACCGACGTCATCAGCGGCGAGGGGCGCATCGTCACCGCGGGCGGCATCGACGTGCACGTGCACTTCCTGTCCCCGTCGCAGGTGCACGAGGCCCTGGCGACGGGCCTGACGACGCTCGCGGGCGGCGGGACCGGGCCGTCGGAGGGGTCCAAGGCGACCACCGTGACGCCCGGCGCGTGGCACCTGCGGGCGCTGCACCGCGCGCTCGACACCACGCCGGTCAACCTGCTGCTGCTGGGCAAGGGCAACACCGTCAGCGCCGAGGGCCTCGCCGAGCAGGCCCTGGCGGGCGCCGGCGGGTACAAGGTCCACGAGGACTGGGGGTCCACACCCGCCGCGATCGACGCCGCGCTGCGTGCCGCCGACGACTGGGGCCTGCAGGTCGCGCTGCACTCGGACTCGCTCAACGAGGCCGGGTTCGTCGAGTCGACGATCGGCGCGATCGCGGGCCGGTCGATCCACGCGTTCCACGCCGAGGGCGCCGGCGGCGGGCACGCCCCCGACATCCTCACGGTCGCGTCGCTGCCCCACGTCATCCCGGGGTCGACCAACCCGACGCTCCCCCACACCGTCAACACCGTGGCCGAGCACCTCGACATGCTCATGGTCTGCCACCACCTCAACCCGGCCGTGCCGGAGGACCTCGCGTTCGCCGAGTCCCGCATCCGCGCCACGACGATCGCCGCGGAGGACGTCCTGCACGACATGGGCGCGCTGTCGATCACGTCGTCGGACGCGCAGGCGATGGGCCGCATCGGCGAGGTGATCACCCGCACGTGGCAGGTCGCGCACGTCATGAAGCACCGCCGCGGCCCGCTGTCCTCGGCGCTGCCCGCGGACAACGAGCGCGCCCGCCGGTACGTCGCGAAGTACACGATCAACCCGGCCGTCGCGCACGGCATCGACCACGTCGTCGGGTCCGTCGAGGTCGGCAAGATGGCGGACCTCGTGCTGTGGGACCCGCGGTTCTTCGGCGTCCGGCCCGACGTCGTCGTCAAGGGCGGGTCGATCGCCTGGGCGGCGCTGGGCGACCCGAACGCGTCGATCCCCACGCCGCAGCCGGTGCTCATGCGTCCGTCCTTCGCGGACGCGACGGGCGCGGACGTGTCGGTGTCGTTCGTCGCGCCCGCCGCCCTCGAGGACGGGCTCGCGGACCGGCTGGGCCTGCGCCGCCACCTCGAGGCGATCCGCCCGACGCGTGACGTCGGCAAGGCGCAGATGGTGAACAACGACGTCCTGCCCCGCATCGAGGTCGACCCGGAGACGTTCACGATCCGCGTCGACGGCGACGTCGTCGAGCCCGCGCCCGCCGACGTCCTGCCGCTGGCCCAGCTCTACTCGATGTTCTGACCGGACCCGTCGTGAGCACACCCCCCGCCACCCCGCCCGGGCCGGCGCCCTCGCGCCCGCACGCACCGCCACCCCCGGCGCGAGAGGTCGACCCGGCCACGGGCCCGGCGGCGCTCCTGGTGCTCGCGATGCTCGCGGACGCCCGCCTGCCGACGGGCGCCCACGCCCACTCGGCCGGTCTCGAGCCCGCCGTGCAGGCGGGCCTCCTCACCACCACCCACCCGCGAGAGGTCGATCCCGCCCCGGGCTCGAACGACCCCTCGGCGAGGATGAGAGGGCGGGCCGGCGCCGAGGACGTCACCCGCGTCCCCGCGCTGGCGCGCACGCGGCTGCGGACCGTGACCGCGACCGAGGCGGGGGCGGCGGTCGTCGCGCGTCACGTGTGGCTCGACCGTGGCGACCTGCGGCCGGTCGAGGACGCGTGGGCCGCGCGCACGCCGAGCCCGGCGGTGCGGGACGCCGCACGGCGGCTCGGCCGCGGGTACCTGCGGCTCGCGCTCGCCCTGTGGCCGGACGCCCTGGCGGGTGCGTTCGTGCCGCGCACCGCTCCCCCGCGCCCGCTCGTCGCGGGCGCGATCGGCGCCGTGACCGGCCTCGACGCGCTGCAGGTGGCGCTGCTCGTCGGGTACGACGACGTGCAGACCATCGCGTCGGCCGCGCTCAAGCTCGCCCCGCTGGACCCCGCGACGACGACCCGCTGGGTGCTCGACCTGCACCCCGACGTCGCCGACATGGCCCGCGGCGTCGCCCACCTGACCGACCCGGACGACATCCCGTCGGCCGGGGCACCGATGACCGACGCGTGGGCGCAGGCCCACGCCCGCACCACCCGGAGGCTGTTCCATGGCTGAGCCCGTCACCACCACCCCGGCCCGCGCGTTCCGGCTGGGCGTCGCGGGGCCCGTCGGCACCGGCAAGACGTCCCTGATCGCGCTGCTGTGCCGCGAGCTCGCCGACGAGATCGAGATGGGCGTCGTCACCAACGACATCTACACCGACGAGGACGCGCAGATCCTGCGCGCGGCGGGCGTGCTGGAGATCGACCGCATCCGCGCGGTCGAGACCGGCGCCTGCCCGCACACCGCGATCCGCGACGACGTCACGCCCAACCTCATCGCCGTCGAGGACCTCGAGGCCGACCACGGTCCGCTCGACCTCGTGCTCGTCGAGTCCGGCGGCGACAACCTCACCGCGACGTTCTCCCCCGCGCTCGTGGACGCGCAGATCTTCGTGCTCGACGTGGCCGGCGGCGGCGACGTGGCGCGCAAGGGCGGGCCGGGCATCGCGCGCGCCGACCTGCTGGTGGTCAACAAGACGGACCTCGCGCCGTACGTGGACGTCGACGTCGCGCGCATGCTGCGGGACGCGTCGGCGGCCCGCGAGGGCGGGCCCGTGATCGGCCTGTCCCGCCACGACCCGGCGTCGGTCGACGCGCTCACGGACTGGGTGCGCCGCATGACGGCGGCGGTCCGCGAGGGCCGGCACACGCCCGTGGACCCCGGCCCGATGGCCCCGCACAGCCACGCGGACGAGGACGGCCACGTCACGGTCCACAGCCACGACCACGACCACGGCCACGACCACGGCCACGAGCACGCCGTCCGCTGAGCGGCGCGGGCACGGGGACGCCGGGCACGGGGACGCTGGGCATGACGGCTGCAAGGGCGCGAGGCACCGGCCGGGACGGCGGCACGCGGGTGGCCGTCGCGCGCGCGGCCGACGGTCGGGTGCGCGTCGACACGGCCGGGGGGCTGCTCGCCTGCCGCCGGCTGCCCGACGAGGACCGCACGGTCCGTGTCGCCCTGGTCGCCACCGAGGCGCTGCTGCTGGCCGGTGACGACGTGCGGGTCACGGTCGACGTCGGCGACGACCTCGCGCTCGAGGTCGTCGAGGTCACCGGCACCGTCGCCTACGACATGCAGGGCGGGTCGGCGACGTGGGCGGTCGACGTGCGCGTCGGCGCCGGGGGTCTGCTGGTGTGGGACGCGCTGCCGTTCGTCGTCGCGACGGGTGCCCACGTGCACCGGACGGTGACGGTCGACCTGGCGGAGCGGGCGGGCGCGGTGCTCCGCGAGACCGTCGTGCTGGGCCGCACGGGCGAGGTCGGCGGTCACCTGACGACCACGACCCGCGCGCACCTGGCGGACCGGCCGCTGCTGGTCGAGACGCTGGTGGTGGACCCGGCGGCGTGGGCCGACCCGGCGGTGCTGGGCGGCAACCGGTGCCTCGACACGGTCACGGTGCTGGGTGCCCGGCTGGACGGCGACGACCTGCCCGGTGCCGACGACGTCCCCGGGCGCGACGTCCTGCAGCTGGGCCGCCCGGGCACCCTGGTGCGGGCGGTCGGCACGCGCGCGCACGCGGGTGACCTCGCCGAGGTGGTGACGCTCGCACGGCGCGCGGCGACCCGCGGGCGCCCGGCGCTCGGGGCGGCCTGAGCGCACCACCCCACCGCTGCGGGCCGCCGTACCCCGGGGCGTGCGGCCTGCGCACCGGTGCCGCCCCTGCGATGGCGGGACCCCGGGCCCTCGGTGACCATGGCGCGAGCCCGACGCCCGGAGGCGGCGGCACCGGCACCCGGGGGTGGACGTCCTGCAGGCCACGACACGCACGCACCCCGACGCCGGGGCGACGCGCACCCGCGTCGTCGTCACCGGTGACGGCGACGTCGAGCTCGACGGCGACGTCGCCCGCGCACGCCGGCTCCCCGACGAGCACGGCCGCGTCCGCGTGGCGCTCCTCGGCCCCGCCGGACCGCTCGGCGCCGGGGGCGACGTCCGCATCGCGGTGGACGTGGCACCCGGCAGGTCCCTCGAGCTCGTGGAGCTCACCGGTGCGGCGGCGCACGACATGGCCGGCGGCCGGGCCACCTGGATGGTCGACGTGCGCCTCGGCGCCGACGCCGTCCTGCTGTGGCCGAGCCTGCCCTTCCTCGTCGCCGACGGTGCCGACGTCCTGCGGCTCACCCACGTCGACCTCGCGCCGGGCGCCCGGGTGGTGCTGCGCGAGACCCTCGTGCTGGGCCGCCCCGGGGAGCGGGCGGGCCGGGTGCGGACCACCGTGCGGGCGCGGCGGGCGGCGCAGCCGCTCCTGGCGGAGACGGTCGTGCTGGAGCCGGCGCCGGCGCTCGACCCGCTGCTCGCCGACGGGGGACGTCACCTGGACACCCTGCTGCTGCTGGGCGCCCGCCTCGACCTGCCGGGTGCGCTGCAGCTGGAGGGTGAGGGCACCATGGTCCGCACGGTCGGCGGGCCGGCGACCGACGCGCACCTCGCGGGCGCGCTGACGGCCGCCGTGGGGGTCGTGTCGTCGGTCGTCCCCCCGCGGTCGCGCAGCACGGCCCACGACGCCCGTCGGCACAACGCGGCGCCGGGCCGCCCGCGGGCGTGGGACACGGACCGGCCCGAGGTCGCGCACCACGGCGGCTGACCGGACCCACCCGCCGGCCCGCGGGCGCCCGCCCGACCAGGCCACCTCCCCCCAGGTGGCCGCTCCGCGCACCCAGCGGCCGGGTTTACGCTGCAGGGCATGACGCTGCGCCCCCTCGACCAGTCCGCCAAGCTCAAGGGTGTCCTCTACGAGATCCGCGGCAAGGCACTGGACGAGGCAGCACGCATGGAGGCCGAGGGCCGCCGCGTCCTCAAGCTGAACACCGGCAACCCGGCGGCGTTCGGGTTCGACGCACCCCACCAGATCGTCGCCGACGTCATCGCGGCCGTCCCGTACGCGCACGGGTACACCGAGTCCCGCGGCATCCTGCCGGCGCGGCGCGCGATCGTCACCCGCTACGAGACGGTGCCGGGCTTCCCCACGTTCGACGTCGACGACGTGTACCTCGGCAACGGCGTCTCCGAGCTCATCACCATGACGCTGCAGGCGCTGCTCGACGAGGGCGACGAGGTGCTCATCCCGTCCCCCGACTACCCGCTGTGGACGGCCATGACGAGCCTGTCCGACGGCCAGCCCGTGCACTACCGCTGCGACGAGTCGAACGGCTGGGAGCCGGACGTCGAGCACATCCGCGAGCAGATCACGCCGCGCACCAAGGCGATCGTCGTCATCAACCCGAACAACCCGACCGGTGCGGTGTACCGCCGCGAGGTGCTCGAGCAGATCGCGGACATCGCCCGCGAGCACAGCCTGCTCGTCCTCGCCGACGAGATCTACGACCGGATCCTCTACGACGGCGCGCAGCACATCCCGATGGCGAGCGTCGCACCGGACCTGCTGTGCCTGACGTTCAACGGGCTGTCGAAGACGTACCGGGTGGCGGGCTACCGCGCCGGGTGGGTCGTCGTCACCGGGCCGCAGGCGCACGCCAAGGGGTTCCTCGAGGGCATGACGCTGCTCGCGTCGACCCGGCTGTGCCCCAACGTGCCCGCGCAGCACGCGATCCAGGCGGCGCTCGGCGGCGTCCAGTCGATCGACGCGCTCATCGCGCCCGGCGGCCGGCTGCACGAGCAGCGGCAGGTCGCGTGGGAGGGGCTGAACGCCATCCCCGGCGTCTCGTGCACCAAGCCCGACGGCGCCCTGTACCTGTTCCCGCGCCTCGACCCCGAGGTCTTCGGCATCGTCGACGACGCCCAGCTGGTCTACGACCTGCTCGTCAGCGAGCAGATCCTGCTGGTCCAGGGCACGGGGTTCAACTGGCCCACCCCGGACCACCTGCGCATCGTGACGCTCCCCGAGGCCCGCGTGCTGGCCGAGGCGGTCGAGCGCATGGGCAACTTCCTGTCGTCGTACCGGCAGACGCCGCGCTGAGACCGCCCCCGGTCCGACGCCCCGGACGGCGGCAGCCGTCCGGCCCGGCCGGGCGGTAGCCTTCCCGCGCCCACAGGCCCGAGAAGGAGCATCCATGCACACCGGCACGTACGACTACTCGACCTACGACACGGGCCCCGGTGCCGGGGAGGTGGTGGGGATCGTCCTCGTGGGCGCCCTGTACGTCGCCGTCCTGCTGTTCGGCATCTACCTGTACATGCGGGTCGCCCGCAAGGCGGGGTGGACGATCTGGCACGGGCTGCTCATGCTGGTGCCGCTGGCGAACGTGGTCTTCATCATCATGTTCGCGTTCACGGAGTGGCCGGTGGAGCGGCGGCTGCGCGAGGCCGAGGCCCAGCTCGCGCTGGCCACCGGCGAGATGCCCGGCGACGGCACGGCCGGCTACCCCGGCGCCGCGCCGTACGGCTACGGCGGCGGCTACGGCACCGGCTACGGCGCCCCTGCCCCGGCGTACGGCGCCACCACCCCGGCCGCCCCGGCCTACGGCGCCCCGACACCCCCGGCGTCCCCCTACGACCCCTCCCCCGCCGGCCCGGTCCCGCCGGCCCCCGGCGCGTCGCCGTGGGAGCCCCCGGCCGCGCCGCACGCACCCGGGGAGCGCTGAGCGCACCGGGCAGGAACGCCGACGGCCGGCCACCCCAGCGGGGTGACCGGCCGTCGGACCGTTCAGGTGGTGCTCAGCCGCGTCAGAAACCGCCGCCGAAGTCCTCGCCACCGCCGGGGCCGGCCGGGGCCGACTTCTCCGGCTTGTCGGCCACGACGGCCTCCGTGGTGAGGAACAGGGCCGCGATCGACGCCGCGTTCTGCAGCGCGGAGCGCGTGACCTTCACCGGGTCGTTGACGCCCGCGGCGAGCAGGTCCTCGTACACGCCGGTCGCGGCGTTGAGGCCCTGGCCGGCGGGGAGGTTGCGCACGCGCTCGGCGACGACGCCACCCTCGAGACCGGCGTTGATGGCGATCTGCTTGAGCGGGGCCTCGATCGCGTACTTCACGATGTTGGCACCGGTCGCCTCGTCACCCTCGAGCTCGAGCTTCTCGAACGCGACCTTGCCGGCCTGGATGAGCGCGACGCCACCACCGGCGACGATGCCCTCCTCGACGGCCGCCTTGGCGTTGCGCACGGCGTCCTCGATGCGGTGCTTGCGCTCCTTGAGCTCGACCTCGGTGGCCGCGCCCGCCTTGATGACGGCCACGCCGCCGGCGAGCTTGGCGAGGCGCTCCTGGAGCTTCTCGCGGTCGTAGTCCGAGTCCGAGTTCTCGATCTCGGCGCGGATCTGGTTGACGCGACCGGCGATCTGGGTCGCGTCGCCGCCACCCTCGACGATCGTGGTCTCGTCCTTGGTCACGACGACCTTGCGCGCGGTGCCGAGGACCTCGAGGCCGACCTGGTCCAGCTTGAGGCCGACGGTCTCGGACACGACCTGGCCACCGGTGAGGACGGCCATGTCCTGCAGCATCGCCTTGCGGCGGTCGCCGAAGCCCGGCGCCTTGACGGCGATGGACTTGAAGATGCCGCGGATGCGGTTGACGACGAGCGTCGCCAGCGCCTCGGACTCGACGTCCTCGGCCACGATGAGCAGCGGCTTGCCGGACTGGATGACCTTCTCCAGCAGCGGCAGCAGGTCCTTGACGTTCGAGACCTTGGACTCGACGAGCAGGACGTACGCGTCCTCGAGGACCGCCTCCTGGCGCTCCGGGTCGGTCACGAAGTACGCCGACAGGAAGCCCTTGTCGAAGCGCATGCCCTCCGTGAGCTCGAGCTCCAGGCCGAGGGCGTTCGACTCCTCGACGGTGATGACGCCCTCCTTGCCCACCTTGTCGAGGGCCTCGGCGATGAGCTCGCCGATCGCGGGGTCGCCGGCGGAGATGGCGGCCGTGGCGGCGATCTCCTCCTTCGTCTCGATCTCCTTGGCCTGGGCCAGGAGCTGCGTCGTGACGGCCTCGACGGCCTTCTCGATGCCCTTCTTCAGGGCGATCGGGTTGGCACCGGCGGCCACGTTGCGCAGACCCTCGCGCACCAGGGCCTGGGCCAGGACGGTCGCGGTCGTCGTGCCGTCACCGGCGACGTCGTCCGTCTTCTTCGCGACCTCCTTGACGAGCTCGGCGCCGATCTTCTCGAACGGCTCCTCGAGCTCGATCTCCTTGGCGATGGAGACGCCGTCGTTGGTGATCGTCGGCGCGCCCCACTTCTTGTCGAGCACGACGTTGCGGCCCTTCGGGCCCAGGGTGACCTTGACGGTGTCGGCGAGCACGTTGAGCCCGCGCTCCATGCTCCGCCGGGCCTCCTCGTCGAAGGCGATGATCTTGGCCATGGGGCTGTGATCCTTCTTCCGGTTCGTGGGTGGCCGGTCGGTGCCCGCGACGGACGGACCGTCACGGGCGCTCACGTCACGCCCACGACGACCCTCACCTGACGGCCGGTTGTGATTCTGTCACTCTCACCTGGAGAGTGCTAACTCCATGGTTAGCACTCGACCCCTCCGAGTGCAAGCAGCTGGGGGGACCTGGACATCCGCCCTGGGCGAAGCCCTAGTGTTTCGGTGTGCCCGACGCCGTCGTCGTGAGCCGCGCCCGGCGCCTGCGCGCCCGCGCGGTGCTCGTGCTGGCCGGGGCGCTGCTCGGCGCCGCCGCGAGCACGGGCGCGCCCTCGGCCGCGCGACCGCCGGCGCCGACGGACGCGACCCGCCTGGACGCCACCGGATCGGGGGCCGTGGGCGGGGTCGGCGCGGGGGTGGGCCGCACCGCGGTCGACGTGACCGCCACCACGGCCCACGCCCGGATCGCCCTCTACCAGCAGGCGGTCTCGGTGCTGCCGGGCGGCGCCCGGGCGGAGGTCCCCGCCGACGCCCTCGCCGTCTTCCTGCCCGGCACCCGCGTCCCGGACCCGGCCGCCGCCGTCCTGGCCGGGGCCCTGGGTGCGACGCCGACCACCGTCGCCGCCCTGGGCCCCCGCGCCGCCACGGACGCCGCCGGTGCGCAACGCACCTGGCTGGCGACGGGTGACGTCCCCGGTACGGGCGGCCCGTACGAGGAGCTGGCCCGCGCGGCGTTGCTGGACCTGCACTCGTTGACCGTGGGCGAGGGCGTGGTCGTGGCCGGCTGGTCGGAGAAGTGGCGGTACGTGTGGCCGCGCGACTCGTCGTTCGTGGCGGTGGCGCTGGCCCGCACCGGGCACGTCGAGGACGCCCTCGACGTCCTCGACTTCCTGGCGCGCGTGCAGGAGGCGGACGGGTCGTTCGAGGCGCGCTACCTGCCCGACGGGTCGGGGCCGCCCGACGGCCGCGGCCTGCAGACCGACGGCACCGGCTGGGCCATGTGGGCGGCCGGGCTCGTGCTGGCCGAGGTACCGGGCGACCGGCGCGCCGCCACGGCCGAGCGGCTCGCCCCGCTGGTGGAGCGCTCGGCCGGGCGCGCGCTCGCCCTCGTGGCCGGCGGGCTGCCGCCGGCGTCACCGGACTACTGGGAGGTCCCCGAGGACGAGGTCACGCTGGGGACCGCCGCACCGCTGGTCGCTGGGATGGAGCAGGCCGCGGTCGTCCTCGACGCCGCCGGCCGCCCGGGCCCCGCCGCCGACGCCGCCGCGGGGGCCGGGCGCGCGCGGCAGGCGGTGGTCGACGCGTTCGGGCCGACCGGGTACGGCCGCTACGCGACGCGGGGCGTGCCCGACGCCGCGAGCGCGTTCGTCCTCACGCCCTTCTGGTCGACCGCCCCGCACGAGGGCGCCGCGGCCTGGCGAGGCTCGGTCACGTCGATGCTGCGCCCCGCGGCCGGTCTCGCGCCGGGCGGGGCCTGGCGTCGTGACGGGGTGTCCTGGACGCCGCAGACCACCCTGTACGCGTGGGTGGCGGCCGAGCAGGGCGACGTCGCCGGGGCCCGGCGGTGGCTCGACGTCGTCGACCGCCACCGCACGTCGTCGGGCGCCATCCCGGAGAAGGTGCTCGCCGACGGCAGCCCCGCCGCCGTCGCGCCGCTGGGGTGGAGCGCGGCGTGCGTCCTGCTGGCGATCGACGCGCTGGAGCACGCGAGCACCGAGCCGGTGCCGCGCCGCGGCACCTGACGTCGCCGCGCGACCTGACGTCGTCGCGCCGGGCCTGCGACGACGTCAGGCCCCGCCGGCGGACGCGGCCGAACGGGTCGGCTACGCCTGCCGCGGGTCAGACGGGGCGCACCTGCTCGGCCTGCGGGCCCTTGGTGCCCTGGCCGACCTCGAAGTCGACGGCCTGACCCTCGTCGAGGGTCCGGTACCCGTCGACCTGGATCGCGCTGTAGTGGACGAAGAGGTCCTGGCCACCGCCCTCCGGGGTGATGAACCCGAACCCCTTCTCCGCGTTGAACCACTTGACCGTGCCCTGGGCCATGCCGCGCTCCTCGACGTCCTGGTGACCGGGACGCTCCGCTGGCACCCGGTTGCGAGGGAGCCTAGCCGCGCGGGCCGACGCTCGAAAGGGTCTGCGCAGGAGGGACGTGCGGCGGGCGGACCGACCCCGGGACGGCCCGGCCGGGTCGGCTCGGGCCCCGGCGGCTCAGGCGTCCGGGTCGGTGACGAGCAGGACGACGATGCCGCCGCCGGCGCGGTCGGGCGCGACCTCGACGGTCGGGACGTCGATGGTGGCCGCGACGAGCTCGGCCGTCGGCCGCAGCTCCTCCGACGCGACGTACACGGTGGACTCCGCCGGCAGCGCGCTGGACGCGTTGTCCGGTGTCACGTCGGTGAAGCCCGCCGCGGTGAGCTCGTCCGCCACCCGGCCCGCCAGGCCGGACACGCGCGCACCGTTGAGCACCGCCACGGGCGTCGTCAGGACCGGCTCGGGTGCGGGTGCGGTCTCCTCCACGGGAGGCTCGGCCTCGCCGCCGGGCTCCTCGGTGCCGTCACCGGCACCCTCACCCGCCGCCGGGTCCTCCTCGGCGGGGACCTCCGGCTGCTCCTGCGCCGTGCCGCCGCCGGACTGCGGCAGGTCACCGGTGCGCGACAGGTACTCGACGGCGCCGTACGCCAGCACCGGCACGACCAGCAGCACCAGGAGGAAGGGCCACCACCGGCTCCACGCGGACCGGGGCGCACGGTGGACGCCGGTCGGCGCGTCGGGCGAGATCGCGTCGAACTCGTCCTCGGGGTAGGGGTAGTCGGCCTTGCTCACGGCCGCAAGGCTAACGGCTCGTCACACCGGCCCGGGCGCGCCCCGCCGCCGGGCGTGCCGGAACCCGCGCCGTTCCGGGACGTACCGGGCACCCGGGGCGACTCAGGCCTCGGCGCCCAGGCGACGGGCGGTACGCGCCCGCTGACGGGACGAGCGCATCCGACGCAGCCGCTTGACGAGCATCGGGTCGTGCGCGAGCGCGGCGGGGTCGTCGATCAGCGCGTTGAGCAGCTGGTAGTAGCGGGTGGCCGACATGTCGAAGAGCTCGCGGACCGCCTGCTCCTTGGCGCCGGCGTACTTCCACCACTGCCGCTCGAACGCCAGGACCTGCCGGTCCCGCTCGCTGAGTCCGTCGGTGCCGCGCTCGTCGTCGCGCAGGTCGCCCGCGACCGCGTGGGTGGCCGTGCCGTCCATGGCTCCTCCTCGTCGCGCCGTGCCGTCGGTGCTCCGCCCGGCATCGTACGCGGCGAACCACACGGGTGTCATTCGACCGCGCGGGTAGCGTGCCACCCCGTGGAGGCACCTCTGGACGACCTCGTCGCGCCCGACTGGGCGCGCGCCCTGGCCCCCGTCGAGCCCGCGCTGCGCGCCGCGGGACTGTTCCTGCGCGAGGAGGTCGCCGCCGGGCGCGGGTACCTGCCCGCGGGGGACGACGTGCTGCGCGCGTTCCGCCGCCCGCTGGCCGACGTGCGCGTGCTGGTCGTCGGGCAGGACCCCTACCCCACCCCCGGCCACGCGATGGGCCTGTCGTTCTCGGTGCAGCCGGACGTCCACCCGCTGCCGCGCTCGCTGCAGAACGTCTTCCGCGAGCTCGTGGCGGACGTCGGTGTGCCGCAGCCCACCAGCGGCGACCTCTCCCCCTGGGCGGACCGCGGCGTCATGCTCCTCAACCGCGTCCTCACCGTCCGGCCCGGCGCCCCCGCGTCGCACCGCGGCAAGGGCTGGGAGCAGGTCACCGACCGCGCGGTCGCGGCTCTGGTCGAGCGGGGCGGACCGCTGGTGGCGGTGCTGTGGGGGCGCGACGCGCAGCAGCTGCGGCCGGCGCTCGGTGACGTCCCGGTCGTCGCCGGCCCGCACCCGAGCCCGCTGTCGGCGTCCCGCGGGTTCTTCGGGTCCCGTCCCTTCTCCGCGGTCGACGCGTTATTGCGCGAGCAGGGGGCCGAGCCCGTGGACTGGCGGCTGCCCTGAGCGGGCGCGACGGTGCGCAGGCCGATCCGACCTCCCCGCCGCCCGGTCCGTCGCATGATGGGGGGATGACGTCCGCACCCGACGCGTCCGACCCGCCCACGACGCCCCACCCCCCGACCCCACCCGCGGACGCACCCCGGTGGACGCGCTACGTCGCCTGCGGCGACTCGTTCACCGAGGGCCTGTGGGACGCACCGGCGGGGCCCGAGGCACCGCTGCGCGGCTGGGCGGACCTGCTGGCCTCGCACCTGTCGCGGCGCCGCACCGCCGCCGGGCTCGCGCCGCTCGAGTACGCGAACCTGGCCGTCCGTGGCCGCCTCATGCGCCCGATCCTCACCGAGCAGGTGCCCGCGGCGCTCGCCATGGAGCCGGACCTGGTGAGCATCGTCGGGGGCGGCAACGACATCCTGCGCCCGGCCGTGGACGTCGACCGGGTGGCCGCCGACCTGGAGCGCGCCGTCGCGGCCGTCCGCGCCCAGGGCGTCGACGTGCTGCTGAGCACGGGCTTCGACGCCCGCGAGAGCCCCCTGGTCCGCGCCACGCGGATGCGGGCCGGCGTGTTCAACGCGCACGTGTGGTCCATCGCGCGGCGCCAGGGCGCGTACGTGGTCGACCCCTGGGGCATGCGCAGCCTGCTGGACTGGCGCCTGTGGTCCGAGGACCGGATCCACCTCACCACCGACGGGCACGCCCGCGTCTCGCAGGCGGCGCTGGTCGCGCTCGGGCTGCCGCCCGACCGGGAGGACTGGGACGACCCGCTCGCCCCGCTGCCGCCCGTGCCGCGCATGGTGCAGGCCCGCGCCGACGCCCGCTGGCTGCGCGAGTACGCGTACCCGTGGGCGACGCGACGCCTGCGCCGCACGTCGTCGGGGAACCTTCGGGTGCCGAAGAGACCCGAGCTGGCCCCCGTGGAGTGAGGTCCCGCCGGCTCCGGGACGCGGGGGACGGATCAGCCGCCGTCCGGGGGCAGGACGCCCAGCGGCAGGGCGGCCTCCACGACCGCTCCCGTCGGCTCGCGCCGCGACACCGCCAGCCGCCCGCCCGCCAGCCGCAGCCGCTGGTCCAGGCGCGACGTCCCGGAGACCGGGTCGCGCACCGCAGGCGGCTCGAACGGGGCGCCGTCGTTCTCCACCCGCACGAGCAGCTCGTGGTCCACGACGTCGAGCCGCACCTCCACCGCGGACGGCGGACCGTTCTTCAGCGCGTTGGTCACCGCCTCCTCCACCACCCGCACCGCGAGCAGCCGCTCCGCGATCGTGAGCCCGACGAGCGAGGGGTCGTCGACCTCCCGCAGCCCGGCCCCGACGTCCAGGCGGGTCGCGATGGTCGCCGGCAGGCGGCTGAGCAGCGCGCGCACCGCCGGCGCGACACCCATCTCCAGCCGCTCGGGGTACAGCAGGCGGCTGACGCGCCGCACGTCGCGCTCGCGGGACTCCGCCAGCTCGGCGCGCGCCCACCCGATCTCGTCCGCGACGGACGGCACGCTCTGCGAGGCGGCGTCCTGAGCGGCCGCCAACCGTGCGTCGACGAGCAGCAGCCGCTGCTGCACCGTGCCGTGCAGCCCTTCGGCGACCTGGCGGCGGACCCGGATCTCCTCGGCCTCCAGCGCACGCAGCGCGAGCTCCACGCTCATCGCCTCTCGCTCGGCGGCCCGCGCCGATGCCCGGGCCCGGCGGCCCGCCACCATCGCCCAGGCGCCGGCGGACCCGGCGATCACCGCGATGACCGCACCCGTGACCAGCTCGGCGCTCAGGGACCGCACGCCGTCGGCCGGGTGCACGCCGAGCAGCACCTGCAGCACCGTGCGCAGCCACGCCATGGTGGCCGCTGCGATCACCAGGCGTGCCGCGATCGTCGGCAGCCCTCGGACCCGGTGCACCCCCAGCACGGCGAGCGCCCCGACGAGCCCGACCACGGCGACGCCGTTGGCGGCCAGCCGGCGCCACAGCTGCACGTCCGCCCAGTCCGGCACGAGCTCCGCGTAGATCCAGGCGCTCTGCACGGACGCACCGACGGCGTACCCCAGGGCGATGACGCCGGCGCCGCGCAGGAGAGTCCCCCGGTCGGCCGCCTCGTCCTGCTCGCGCACGCCGGCAGGCACGTCACGGACCACCGCCATCTGCCCCCCTCCGGTCCCGCGGGCGGACCGCGTCGCGCGTCGTCGGTCACGGCGGCCCCGCCGTGACCATACTGGTCACGATGATGCCGACCTCCCAACGCCGCCTGCGCGTCGCCCTCGTCGAGGACCAGCCGCTCTTCCGCTCCATGCTCGAGCGCACGCTCACGGACTCGGGCGACCTCGAGGTGGTGGCCGCCGTCGGCACCGTGACCGAGGCCCGCCGCGTGCTGACGCCCGGCACGGCCGACGTCGTGGTGCTCGACATCGACCTGCCCGACGGCAACGGCATCGCCCTGGGCGTCGTGCTGCGCCGCTCGCAGCCCGACCTGGGTGTGCTCCTGCTCTCCGCGCACGACGCGATGGAGCTGCTGCTGGACCTGCCGCGGGACGTGGCGCACGGCTGGTGCTACCTGTCGAAGACGAGCACCACCAGCGAGTCCGCGCTGCTGCACGCCGTCCGCGCGGCGGCCGTCGGGGAGACGGTGCTCGACCCCGCGCTGCTGGAGCGTGTGTCGCCCCGCGCCGGGTCGGCGGTCGCACGGCTGACGCACCGGCAGTACGAGGTGCTGCGCCTGCTCGCGCAGGGGCTGTCGAACGCGGGCATCGCCGAGCGGCTGAAGATCACCGAGAAGTCGGTGCAGAACCACGTGTACGCGGTGTACTCGACGCTCGGCATCGACGCCGCGCCGTCGCTGAACCCCCGGGTGAGCGCGGCGCTGCGTCTGCTGGAGGAGACCGGTCCGTCCCTGTGACCGCCGCGCACGAGCGGTGCGCGGCACGAAGGAGGCTCTCGTGGTGCTGATCGGGGCGCACGTGCGCGGCGAGGAGCCGCTGGTCGAGGCCGAGCGCGTCGGCGCGGACGCGGTCCAGGTGTTCCTCGCCGACCCCCAGGGCTGGAAGAAGCCGGTCCGCCGGCCGGACGCCGACGACCTGGTCGCCTCCGGGCTGGGGATCTACGCCCACGCGCCGTACCTCGTGAACGTCGCGTCCACCAACAACCGGATCCGCATCCCGAGCCGCACCATGGTCGCGCAGCACGCCGCGGCCGCCGCGGACCTGGGCGCGCGGGGCCTGGTGGTGCACGGCGGGCACGTCGGCGACGGCGACGACGTCGCCACGGGCATCGACAACTGGCGCAAGACGTTCGAGCGCGCCACGTTCCCGGTGCGCGTGCTGGTGGAGAACACCGCGGGCGGGGAGAACGCGTGCGCCCGCACGCTGGACCGCTGGGCGATGCTGTGGGACGCGATCGGCGGCTACGACGTCGGCGTGTGCCTCGACACCTGCCACGCCTGGGCGGCGGGCGAGGACCTCGAGACGATCGTCGAGCGCCTGACCGCGATCACGGGCCGCATCGACCTCGTGCACGCCAACTCGTCGCGGGACCCGCAGGGGTCGAGCCGGGACCGGCACGCCGGCTTCGCCGACGGCACGATCCCGCCCGAGCTGATCGCGCACGTCGTGCGGGAGGCCGGCTGCGACGCCGTCGTCGAGACGCCCTCGCAGACGCAGGCCGACGACATCGCACGCCTGCGCGAGGCGCTCGGGGCGTGACGCCCCGAGCCCGTGGAGCCCCCTGTCGGATTCGAACCGACGACCTGCTGTTTACAAGACAGCTGCTCTGGCCAGCTGAGCTAAGGAGGCGAGGCGGCCAGGGTACCGGCCGGGACGCGACCGGCGCCCGCCCCGCAGGACGGGCGCCGGTGGCGTGCGGTCAGCCCTTGGCGGCGACGGCCTCGAGCACGGCCTGCGTGAGCGGGCCGGGCGTGTACAGGTCGCCCTCCCACTTCTTGCCGTCGATGAGGACGGTCGGGGTGCTGAGCCCGCCGAGGTCGGTCGCGGCCTGCTGGGTGGCCGAGGCGACGAACGGCGCGTACCGGCGCCACGTGCCTTCGCGCTCCTCGGTCGCGTCGTCGGACGTCGCGACCTGGTAGGTGCCGTCGACCGTCTCGGTGAAGGTGTCGGCGACCTTCTGCGGCACGCCGACCTCGACCGCGATCTCCGCGAGGCGGCTGTCCTTGATGCCGGCGGTGCCCTCCTGGGGCTCCTCCTCGAAGACGGCGGTCACGAAGTCGCTGTAGTGCTCCGGGTCCTCCGCCGCGACGACGGCCGCGGCGTTGGCGGCACGGGTCGAGAAGAACGTGCCCTGGGACTGGCCGTCGAGGAACGCGATGTTCTTGTAGACGACCGTGACGCCCTCGCCGGCGGCCAGCGCGTCGAGCTCGCCCGAGTTGGCGCGGTCGAACTTCCCGCACCACGGGCACATGAAGTCGAAGTACACCTCGACGACGACGTCGTCCTCGCCCGCCTCCCCGACGCCGGCGGCGCTGATCGGGATGCCACCGGCGGCGTCGGCGGCCTCCGGGGCGTCGACGTCCTCGGGTGCCGGGACCACGGTGTCCTGGGTGCCGGCGGCGTACACGACGTCCGCGTAGGCCTCGGCGTTCGCCTGGCCCTGGCGGACGATGGCGAAGATGACGGCACCGAGGACGAGCACGGCGGCGACCAGGCCCGTGATCGCGATCATGCGGGTTCGCCTGGCCTTGCGCTCCTGCTCCTGGCGCATCGCGAGCGCCTTGGCGCGGGCGTCGTCGCGGCGCTGCGACTTGGTGGGACGGGGGGCGTTGCTGGGCATGGGTGCTCCTGGGTTCGGGGGGCCGGGACGTCCCGGCCGGGGGTGCGGGCGAGGGCGCGTCAGTGCGCCGGCGGCCCGCGCCGGGGACGTGCGGGGTCGTGGCGGCGGTCGTGCCGGACCCGTGCGGGCAGGGCCGGGGGCACCGCCGCGACCCGGCCGGCGAGCACCGGCAGGCCCGCCGTCGCGGGACCCGGCAGCAGGCGTGCTGCCACCCGGGCGGCAGCGCGCAGACCGCGGCGCGCCACGACGCCGAGGCCGAGGCCGGCGGCCGTCAGCAGCAGGTGCGCCGCCACGACGGGCGCCGCGACGCTGAGCAGCAGGACCGCGCCGTGCGACGCGGGACCGAGGCCGAGCGTGCCGTCGGGGCACTCCACCGCCGAGCGCAGGACCGCGAGCCGGACGCCGAGCGACGCGAGAGGGCCGTCGGCCGTGACGCACTGGTGCAGCAGCACCCGCCCGTGGACCCCGAGCACGACCGACGCGAGCGCCACCGCCGCACCGAGCGCACCCGTCACGCGGGCGCGCGCGTGCAGGCCGGCGGCCGTCCGCAGGTCCGAGGTCACGTGCACGCGACCCAGGGTAGAGGCAGGTACCCGGCCCGGACCCCCGCGAAAGGTCCCGGGCTCAGCCGGCGGGCAGGCGCGGGGCGTCGACGGGCCACCAGCTGATCGGCCGGACGTCGAGCACACCGTCGGCCAGCAGCAGCGCACCCACCAGCGCCAGCACGACGACGACCAGGGCACCGACGGGGCCGGGCGCGACCACGGCCAGGGTCCGCCGCGCCCCGGTGCGCGTCATGCGCGACAGCGGGCCCCACCACAGCAGGACGACCGCGAGCACGACCAGCGCGCCGACGACCAGCATCGCCGTGTGCCCCTGCGGCTCCGCACCGGGCGGCGAGCCGCCGATCTCCCAGCGCCCCGACCCCAGCAGCCACCACCCGATGCCCGCGACGATGACCACGACGGCGCCACCGACGAGGACCGCGGGCAGCACGCCCAGCACGGCGCGCAGCAGGTACCAGGGCGTCCCCATGAGGGCGACCGGCACGTCGGAGCGCCGCACCCCGCGGCGCTCGCGCCGGGTGTGCATCGCCTCGACGGCCGTGCCGACCGTCCGGACCACCACCACCAGGACCAGCACGACGGCCAGCGTGAGCAGCGGCGCGCGGGTGCCCGCGAGCGCGACCACCAGACCGAGGGCGAGCAACGACCCCCAGCGACGACGCGCGGGCGGGCGGGCGTACCCGGACCCCTCGCCCTCCGGGCCCTCCGAGCGGTCGAGGTCGTCCTCGAGCCACCCGACGCCGTCCGGGTCCTGGACGCCGTCGTCGCCCTCGTCCTCGAGGTCGTGGCCGTCGGGCTCGTCGTCCCCCCTCGGGGGCGGCACGGACGCGGGACGGCGCACCGGCACTGCCACGGTGTGGCCGTCCCGCACCGGCGCCTCGGCGGGCGCGACCAGCGGCGTCGTGGCCGGCGGCACCGTGGTGGTCGCGGCGGCCCCGCCCGCGTTGGCGACGGCCACCGTGCGCAGCGTGTCCTGCGGCGACGGCCGCTGCGCCACGAGCTCCGTGGCGAGGTCGTCCTCCTCCCACCGCTCCTCGTCGTCGGGGTCGTCGTCCAGGTCGTCGTCGTCCAGGTCGTCGTCGTCCAGGTCGTCGTCGGCGTCGACGGTGCCGCCGTCGGCTTCCAGGTCGTGGTCGTCGTCGAGGTCGGCGAGGTCGTCGTCGTCGAGGTCGTCGTCGTCGAGGTCGTCGTCGTCCAGGTCCTCGTCGGCGAGGTCGTCGTCGGCGTCGGGGGCGACGTCGCCCGCGTCGACGTCGTCGGCCGCGTCGTCGTCGGCCGCGTCGGTGCCGTCCGCGTCCTCGGTGTCCGCGCCATCGTCGGCCGCATCGTCCGCGTCCGTCCCCGTGCCGGCGACCGCCACCCCCGTCGCACCGGCGACGGCCGCGGCGACGGCGGCACCGCCGAACGCCCCGTGCCCGCCGGCGGGCACGACTGCGGCGGCCGCGCCGGCGGGCAGGTCACCCTCGGCGACGACGGTCCGCAGCGCGGCCACCACGTCGTCCGGGGCCGTCCGGTCGGCCGGCTCCGGGCGCAGCGCGCCGGCGATCGCCGCCGCCGTCAGCGGCCCGACGCCCTCGAGGTCCACCTCACCCGACCGCGCACGTGCCAGCACCGCCTCGACCGGCCGCGAACCGAACGGGTCACGGCCCGTGGCGGCGAACGCGAGCAACGCGGCCCAGCCCCACAGGTCCGTCGCCGGACCGGCCTCGCCGCCGTCGAGCAGCTCGGGCGCCAGGTACCCGGGCGTCCCCAGCACGAAGCCCGCCGAGGTGAGGTCGGCGTCGTCGTCGACGCCCTGCGCCAGGCCGAAGTCGATGAGCACCGGGCCGCCGTCGGTCACCAGCACGTTGGAGGGCTTGAGGTCGCGGTGGACCACACCGGCCGCGTGCACGGCCGCGAGCGCCGAGCGCAGCCCCTCGGCCAGGGTCAGCAGGTCCCGCGGACCCAGCGGCCCGTGCTCGCGCACGTGCTCGGTCAGCGTGTCGCCGGCCACCAGCTCGGTGACGAGGAAGGCCTCGGTCGAGTCCGCCTCGGCGTCGAGCACGGCCGCCACGGCGGGGTGCCGCAGCCGCTGCAGCGCGGCCACCTCCCGCATGAGCCGCGCCCGCACGACGGCGTCGGACCCCACGTGGGGGTGCAGCATCTTCAGCGCGACGCGGGTGCCACCGCCGTCCACCGCCCGGTACACCGTCCCCATGCCGCCGGAGCCCAGCGGCGCGACGATCGTGTACCCGCCGACCTCCGACCCCGGCGTCAGACCGATCCGCTCCATGACGCCGAACCTAGCCGGTCGGCGGGCGAGACGGTGGGGCCCCACCCCGAGCGTGTCACCCCTGGGACGACTAGGGTCGTTCGGCGAGACCCTGCAAGGAGTTGATCTGGTGCCCATCGAAGCACCGCGCGACGGCCAGGAGCTGGTCGTCGTCGCGAACCGCCTGCCCGTCGACGTGACCCTGGACGAGGAGGGCGAGCCGAGCTGGACCCGGTCGCCCGGCGGGCTCGTCACCGCGCTCGCCCCCGTCATGTCCCGGACCAGCGGGGCCTGGGTCGGGTGGGGCGGGTCCCCGGGGCTCGAGCTCGAGCCGTTCGAGGTGGACGGCACCGAGCTCGTGCCGGTGATGCTCACGGAGACCGACGTCGAGCGGTACTACGAGGGCTTCGCCAACGACACGCTGTGGCCGCTGTACCACGACGTCATCGCACCCCCGCAGTTCCACCGGCAGTGGTGGGACGCCTACCGGCGCGTGAACGAGCGGTTCGCGCAGGCCGCCGCGGCCAACGCGGCGCACGGCGCGACGGTGTGGGTGCACGACTACCAGCTGCAGCTGGTGCCGGCGTACCTGCGGGCGCTGCGCCCGGACCTGCGCATCGGGTACTTCCACCACATCCCGTTCCCCCCGCTGGAGATCTTCGCGCAGCTGCCGTGGCGCAAGCAGGTCGTCGAGGGGCTGCTCGGTGCGGACCTCATCGGCTTCCAGCGCGGTGGCGACGCCGCCAACTTCGTGCGGATCGTGCGGCGGCTGACGGACCTGACGACGCGGGGGCAGATGATCACGGTCGACGAGGGCACGCCCGACCAGCGCCACGTCCGCGCCGCCGCGTTCCCGATCTCCATCGACTCGCACGCGTTCGACCAGCTCGCGCGCACCGAGGCGGTGCAGCGGCGCGCGAAGGAGATCCGCAGAGAGCTGGGCGACCCCGAGCACCTGCTGCTCGGCGTCGACCGCCTCGACTACACCAAGGGCATCCGGCACCGCATCAAGGCGTACGGCGAGCTGCTGGAGGACGGCCGGCTGTCGGCGACCTCCACGACCCTGGTGCAGGTGGCGAGCCCGAGCCGGGAGAACGTCGGCGCGTACCAGCAGCTGCGTGACGACGTCGAGCTGCTGGTGGGACGCATCAACGGCGACCACGGTCAGGTCGGCCACGCCCCCGTGCAGTACCTGCACCAGTCGTTCCCGATGGAGGAGATGGCCGCCCTGTACCTGGCCGCGGACGTCATGCTCGTCACGGCGCTGCGCGACGGCATGAACCTGGTCGCCAAGGAGTACGTCGCCGCGCGGTCCGACGAGCGCGGGGCGCTGGTGCTCAGCGAGTTCACGGGCGCCGCGGACGAGCTGGTCGGGGCGGTGCTGGTCAACCCGCACGACATCGACGGCATGAAGGACGCGATCACGTACGCCGTGCACATGGACCCGCGCGAGTCCCGCAAGCGCATGCGCCGGCTGCGGCGCCGGGTGCTGACGCACGACGTCGCCGCGTGGTCCGAGCAGTTCCTCGCGACCCTGACCGCCGTCCCCGTGCGGGACGACGCATGAGCGGCGGCGTCCCGACCGACCTGCTCGACCGGCTCGCGGCGGTGGCGGGCGACCCCGCCGCGCGCCCGCTGCTCGTCGCGCTGGACTTCGACGGCACCCTGGCACCCCTGCAGGACGACCCGACCGCGTCGCGCATCCTGCCCGGGGGCGTCACGGTGCTCGCCGCCCTCGCGGCCCGGGACGACGTCGCGCTCGCGCTGGTCTCCGGCCGGGCGATGGGCGACCTGCACCTGCTGGCCGAGGTCCCCGCCGGCACGTTCCTGGTGGGCAGCCACGGTGTCGAGCGCGCCCGGACCACGCAGTTCGGCCTGGACCGCGACGTGGTGGAGCTCAGCCACGAGCAGGCCGACCTGCTCTCCGCGCTGGGGGCGCGCGCCGCGGCGGTCGCCCGCGGGCGCGACGGCGTCTGGGTGGAGACCAAGCCGACCGCCGTCGTGGTGCACACCCGGCTCGCCGAGCCGGTCGACGCGGAGCCGGCCGAGGCGGAGGCCATCGCCCTGGGCACCGAGCTCGGGGTCGGGACGCTGCACGGCAAGGACGTCGTCGAGCTGACCGTCCTGGCGGCCGACAAGGGCACGGCGCTGCAGTCCCTGCGCCACGAGCTCGGGGCACCCGTCGTGCTGTACGCCGGCGACGACGTCACCGACGAGCACGCGTTCGAGGCGCTCGACCCGACGGACGTCACGGTCAAGGTCGGTGCCGGACCGACGGTGGCGCGCCACCGCGTGGCCGACCCCGCGGCCGCCGTGGCGGCGCTCGAGGCGCTGCTCCGGGCGCTGGACGAGGCCGACGGGACCTGAGCCGGACGGGCGACGGGAGTGTCGGGACCGGACAGCTCCTTGTGCCATACTGGCCGCGACCGAGGGAGGCCCGATCGGACCCCCCTCGTTCCGTGTCAGCGGAGACACAAGGGCTCAGCAGCGCCGCGTCCCCGCGGTGCTGCGTTGACACTCTTCACGACGGATCGTCCGGCACGTACCTGCCGGTGAAGGGACTGAACCATGGCTACGGTCACGTTCGACCACGCGACCCGGATCTACCCGGGGACCGAGCGCCCCGCGGTGGACGCGCTCAACCTCCACATCGAGGACGGCGAGTTCCTCGTCCTCGTCGGCCCCTCGGGCTGTGGCAAGTCGACCTCCCTGCGTATGCTCGCGGGTCTCGAGGACGTCAACGCCGGGCGCATCCTCATCGGTGACCGCGACGTCACCGACGTGCAGCCCAAGGACCGCGACATCGCGATGGTCTTCCAGAACTACGCGCTGTACCCGCACATGACGGTCGCCGACAACATGGGCTTCGCGCTCAAGATCGCCGGCACGCCGAAGGCGGAGATCCGTCAGCGCGTCGAGGAGGCTGCCAAGATCCTCGACCTCACCCAGTACCTGGACCGCAAGCCGAAGGCCCTCTCCGGTGGCCAGCGTCAGCGCGTCGCCATGGGCCGCGCCATCGTGCGTCAGCCCCAGGTGTTCCTCATGGACGAGCCGCTGTCGAACCTCGACGCCAAGCTCCGCGTCCAGACGCGTACGCAGATCGCGTCGCTGCAGCGCCGCCTCGGCGTCACCACGGTCTACGTCACGCACGACCAGACCGAGGCCCTGACCATGGGTGACCGCATCGCGGTCCTCAAGGACGGCATCCTGCAGCAGGTCGGCACGCCGCGTGACATGTACGACACCCCGGCCAACGTGTTCGTCGCCGGCTTCATCGGCTCGCCGGCCATGAACATCGGCACCTTCCCGGTGCTCGAGGGCGCCGCGTCGGTCGGCCAGTCCCGTCTGGCGCTCCCCCGCGACGTCATCACGCGCCTGACGGACGACGACAAGGGCCACGTCACGGTCGGCTTCCGCCCCGAGTCGCTCGACGTCGTGCCGCAGGGCACGCCGGACTCGTTCCCGGTCGAGGTCAACATCGTCGAGGAGCTCGGCTCGGACGCGTTCGTCTACGGCTCGCTGACCAACGACTTCGGCCAGGCCAGCCAGGTGCACTCCGGCGCCGGCGACGCGCAGATCATCGTGCGCGTCGACCCCCGCCAGGTCCCGCCGAAGGGCGGCACCATCTACGTGCGCATCCGCCCCAACGAGCAGCACCTGTTCCACGCGGGCTCCGGCGAGCGCATCGCCTGACGTCCTGCACAGCGCGACGAGGCGGGTCCGGCACGTCCGGGCCCGCCTCCCGCGCGTCCGGGGTTCGTCGGATGTCGGCTGCACCTGAGAGGATCCGGCCATGAGCGGTACGGCACAGCGTCTGCAGATCACGGCAGCCAACCCCGATCCGGCGCTGCTGGACCTGCCGTGGCACGTGCCGCTGGAGGAGTGGCCGGCGGAGACCCTCGCGGCCCTGCCCCGCGGCATCTCCCGGCACGTCGTGCGGTTCGCCCGCATGTCCGGGCGGGTCGTCGCGATCAAGGAGATCGGCGAGACGGTCGCGTACCGGGAGTACGAGCTGCTGCGCCAGCTGCGCAAGCTCGACGTCCCCAGCGTGGAGCCGGTCGGTGTCATCACCGGTCGGCGCGCCCCCGACGGCGAGCCGCTCGAGGCGGTGCTCATCACGCAGCACCTGCAGTTCTCGCTGCCCTACCGCGCGCTGTTCAGCCAGGCGCTGCGGCCGGACACCGCGACGCGCCTCATCGACGCCCTCGCGGTCCTGCTGGTCCGCCTGCACCTCGCGGGCTTCTACTGGGGCGACGTCTCGCTGTCGAACACGCTGTTCCGGCGCGACGCCGAGACGTTCGCCGCCTACCTCGTCGACGCCGAGACCGGCGACCTGCACGACCGCCTCACCCCCGGTCAGCGCGGGTACGACCTCGAGGTCGCGCGCGTCAACATCATCGGTGAGCTCATGGACCTGCAGGCCGGTGAGTTCCTCGACGAGGCCGAGGACGCCGTCGCCATCGGCGAGGCGCTGGTCGTGCGGTACGAGGAGCTGTGGCGGGCGCTGACCGAGACCGAGTCGTTCGGGTTCGGTGAGCGGTGGCGGGTGCAGGCCCGCATCGACCGCCTCAACGACCTGGGGTTCGACGTCGGCGAGCTCGACATCACCACCGACCTCGACGGCACGTCCGTGCGGATCCAGCCCAAGGTCGTCGACGCCGGGCACCACTCGCGTCGCCTCATGCGGCTCACGGGGCTGGACGTCCAGGAGAACCAGGCCCGCCGCCTGCTGAACGACCTCGACGAGTTCCGCGCCGCCACCGACCGGCAGGCCGACGACGAGGCGTTCGTGGCGCACGACTGGCTCACCGACGTCTTCGAGCCCGCCGTGCGCAGCGTCCCGCGCGAGCTGCGCGGCAAGCTCGAGCCCGCGCAGATCTACCACGAGCTGCTCGACCACCGCTGGTTCCTGTCGCAGCAGCAGCACCGCGACGTGCCCATGCCCGAGGTCGCCGCCGGCTACGTGCGGGACATCCTCCCGACCCGCCCCGACGAGCAGGCCGTGCTCGGCACCCGCGCGGAGGACCTGCGCGACGGCGACGGTGGCGAGGACGACGTCGACCTCGACCAGATGATCGGCTGACGCGCCGGGAGCCCCGGTGCGGCGGCGCCCGCCGAGCGGCGGTGCCCGCAGGGATCCCTGCGGGCGCCGCTGCCGTCAGACGGCGCGCTGGCGCGCGACCTCGTACAGCGCGATGCCGGCGGCCACGCCCGCGTTGAGCGACTCGACGGCCGACGCGATGGGGATCGAGACGATCGCGTCGCACTGCTCGCGCACGAGCCGGGACAGCCCCTTGCCCTCGGAGCCCACGACCAGCACCAGCGGGTCCGCCGCGAACGGCAGCTCACCGAGCGGCACGTCGCCGCCCGCGTCGAGACCGACGACGAACACGCCGGCACGGCGGTAGTCCTGCAGCGCACGGGTGAGGTTGGTCGCGCGCGCCACGGGCACGCGGGCGGCCGCACCGGCCGAGACCTTCCAGGCGGAGGCCGTGACACCGGCGGCACGCCGCTCGGGGACCAGCACGCCGTGCGCGCCGAACGCCCCCGCGGACCGCAGCACCGCACCCAGGTTGCGGGGGTCCGTGATGCCGTCGAGCGCGACGACGAGCGGAGCCGTGCCCGACGCCTCGGCGGTGTCCAGCAGGTCGTCGGGCTCGAGGTACTCGTACGGCGGCACCTGGATCGCGACACCCTGGTGGACGCTGCCGTCCGTCAGCCGGTCGAGCTCGGCACGGCCCACCTCGAGCAGCGGGTAGCCCGCGTCCGCGGCGGTCGAGATGATCTCGCGCGTGCGGTCGTCGGCCTCCAGGCGCGACGCCAGGTAGACGGTCGCCACCGGGATCCCGGCACGCAGCGCCTCGACCACGGAGTTGCGGCCGGAGACGATCTCGTGCGTCGAGGAGGTGCGGCCCCCGCGGGAGCCGGACGCCCCGCGGGCGGCGCGCGCCGACGGGCGGCCCGACGCGCCGGACGCGCCCGTGCCCTTCTCGGCCGCGACCTTGCGCTTGTGCGCGACGTGGTACGGGCGGTCCTCCGCCTTGGGCGTGGGCCCCTTGCCCTCGAGCGCGCGGCGGCTGTGCCCGCCGGTGCCGACGCGGGCGCCCTTCTTGCTCCCCGGCTTGCGGGTCGCGCCTCGGCGCTGGGAGTTGCCGGCCATCAGTCCTCCGTGGTGTGGGTCGCGGGCGCGGCGAGCGTCCAGCGCGCACCCGTCGGGGAGTCCTCGACGACGACTCCCGCAGTGGTCAGCCGGTCGCGGATCGCGTCGGCGGTGGTCCAGTCGCGGGCGGCACGTGCCGCCGCGCGCGCGTCGAGCTCGGCGCGCACCAGCGCGTCGAGAGCCCGCGCGGTGCGCCCGTCACCGGCCGCCGTGCTCCACTGGGGGGAGCCGGGGTCGAGGCCGAGCACGTCGAGCATGCCGCGCAGCGCCACCATCGCGGCGCGCGCGGCGGCGTCGTCACCCGCTGCGAGCGCGCTGTTGCCCGCGCGCAGCGTCTCGTGCACGGCCGCGAGCGCGGCGGGCACGTTGAGGTCGTCGTCCAGCGCGGCGGCGAAGGCCGCGGGCAGGTCGACGTGCGCCACCTCGTGGTCCGACGCAGGCCCCACACGCTCCGCGGCCCGCTGCACGAACCCGGCGAGCCGGTCCCACGTCGCCTCGGCCTCGGCCAGGGTGTCGTCGGTCCACTCGAGCATCGACCGGTACTGCACCGCGGTGAGCGCGTAGCGGACGACGGCCGCCGGGGCCTTCTCCAGCACCGTCGTCACGAGCAGCCCGTTGCCGAGCGACTTGCTCATCTTGGCGCCGCCCTGCGTCACCCAGCCGTTGTGCAGCCAGTACCGCGCGAACCCGTAGCCCGCGGCGCGCGACTGCGCCTGCTCGTTCTCGTGGTGCGGGAAGCGCAGGTCGAGACCGCCGCCGTGGATGTCGAACGACTCGCCCAGGTACCGGTGCGCCATGGCCGAGCACTCGAGGTGCCAGCCGGGCCGACCCCGCCCGTAGGGGGTGTCCCACGACGCGGTCGCGGGCTCCCCCTCCTTCGGGGCCTTCCACAGCGCGAAGTCGTGCGGGTCGCGCTTGCCGGTGCCCGCGTCCTCGGGGACGTCGGTCATGTCGTCGACGCGCTGGTTGGTCAACGAGCCGTACTCGGACCAGGAGCGCACGTCGAAGTACACGTCGCCGGAGCCGGCGGCGTAGGCGTGGCCGCGCGCGACGAGCCGGTCCATGAGGTCGAGCATCGCCGGCACGTGCCCGGTCGCCCGGGGCTCGTAGTCCGGCGGCAGCACGCCCAGCGCGTCGTAGGCCGCCGTGAACGCCCGCTCGTTGGTCAGCGCCCAGGCCCACCACTCGCTGCCGGCGGCGGCGGCCTTGGCCAGGATCTTGTCGTCGATGTCGGTGACGTTGCGGACCAGCGTGACGCGCACGCCCTTGCGGCGCAGCCAGCGGACCAGCACGTCGAACGCCACCGCGGAGCGGACGTGGCCGATGTGCGGCGGCGCCTGCACGGTGGCACCGCACAGGTAGATGCCGACCCGACCCTCGACGAGGGGGACGAAGTCGCGCACCGCCTGGGTGCCGCTGTCGTACAGCCGCAGGTTCACCGCCCCAGGTTACCGGGGCGGGCTGCCCGCGCCCGACCGGCACGGTGGGGCGCGGCGCTCAGCCTGCGCAGACGCCCTCGCCGCGGTAGGTGGGGACGGTCTCCTCGACGCGGTCACCGCGCACCAGGTGCACCTCGGAGAAGCGCTCCATGACCTCGCCGGCCTTGGCGTGACGGAACCACACGCGGTCACCGATGCGCAGGTCCGCGCGGGCGGGGACGCGCAGCGGCGTCTGGACCTCACCGGCGCCCTCGCGTGCCTCGAGCCGCAGCCCTGCCGGCTGCACGGGCCGGGGCAGGCGACCCGGCCCCGGCGGCCCGGACGCGACGTAGCCGCCCCCGAACACCGTGGCCCACCCGTCGGCCGGCAGGCGCACCACGTCGAGACCGATGTAGGCGGCGGGCCGCGGCGTGAAGGCGCGGTACCCGTCGAACAGCGTGGGCGCGAACAGGCCCGACCCCGCGGTCACCTCCGTGACACCCGGTGCGGCCGCGCTGACCTCGAGCGAGCCCGTCCCCCCGGAGTTGACGAGGTCGGTCGGACGTCCCGTCGCCTCGGTCACGGCGGCCACGACGTCGGCCCGGCGGCGGGCCAGCTCGCGCGCCGACACGGCCTTGAGCAGCCGCACGCCGGCGGACGTGTCCGGCAACCCGGCGATCTGCGCCTCGTAGAGCATGACGCCGCGGACGTCGAGGCACCCGCGGCGTTCGACCGCGCGGGCCAGCGCCGCCGCGTCGGCGGGCGTGCGCACCGGTGAGCGGCGCACGCCGACGTGCACTGTCAGCGGGCCGCGTCCCAGCCGCAGCGACGCGTCCACGTCCAGGCAGACCCGCAGCCGGCGGCCGTGACGGCGGGCGGCAGCGGCCAGCAGGTCGGCCTGGACCGTGTCGTCGACCATGAAGGTCACCGCGTCGGCGGCCTGCGGGTCCGCGGCGACGGCGTCCACCGCGGCCGCGTCGACGGTCGGGTACCCGAGCAGGACGTCGCGCACGCCGTGACCGGCGAGCCAGCGCGCCTCCGAGGCCGCGTACGCCATGACCCCGGCGAACCCGGGGCGCGCCAGCACCTGCTCGAGCACGTGACGCACCCGCACGGACTTGCTGGCGACGCGCACGGGCGTGCCGCCGGCCCGCCGCACCACGTCCGTCGCATTGGCCTCGAGAGCATCGAGGTCCACCACGACGAGCGGTGCGGACAGGCCGGCGGTCGCCGTGTCGAGCCGCTCCCCCAGCGTGCGTGTCACCGCACCCGTGGACGACGCCGCGCCGGCGCTGGTGCCGGCGCCGCGCGCCGCGGTCGGTGCGGTCATGCCAGGGCGGTCACCCCGGCCGGGGCGACGGGCGGCGCGATCGAACGCACCTCCGCGGTCCGCTCCTGCGGGGCCTGGTCCGCCACGGTCAGGTCGCCCAGCAGGGCGGCCTCGTCCAGCGGCACGGCCAGCGTCACCAGGTGCTCGGCGAAGAGCCGCAGACCCTGGTAGCCGGCGTCCGCGTCCCCGTCGACGAGCCACGCGAGCGAGAACCCGTCGATCGTCGCGATGATGGAGCGGGCGACGATGTGCCGCGGCACGCGCCACGTGACACCGGCGGCCCGCTCGATGTCCTCGAGGAACTGCTCGGCCGCGGCCCAGCTGACGACGTACTGGTCGATGCCGACCTGCTGGAGCTCGGGATGACGCAGCGACGTCGTCGTCAGCTCGTACGTCAGCAGCTGCGGCCCTCGGGTGGCGCGGATGTTGGCCCACAGCCCGTCGAGCACACCCATGATGAGGTCGCGCGCGGGCGCGGTGGCCGGCATCTCGGCCATCCCGCGTCCGAGGTTACGTTCCGTGATCGTGTGCGCCATCGCACGCAGCAGCTCGTCCTTGTCACGGAAGCAGTAGTGCACGACACCCAGGGAGACACCCGCCTCGGCGGCGACGGCGCGGACCGTCGCACCGTCGATGCCCTCCCTGCTCGCCACGTTCAGTGCTGCCTCGATGAGCTGCTCACGACGCTCGGCGACCGGCAGACGGCTCATTGCTCCTCCTCGTGGACGTCGGACGAGCACACCCCCCCGGCAGCCGTCGACGCCTCTCGTGGTTCATCTCATCGGTAGTCGTGACGATAGTCAAGGATTTCGCGCACTTGACTTGGACGGACGCCCAGCCGATTCTGCTGTGATGGGAGCACGTGGGCCCGTGAGGGCCGGCGGCCCGACGTGGCGCAACTGGGCGCGGACACAGTCCGGGACGCCGCTGCGCGTGGCCCGCCCCCGCGACCTGGGGGCGCTCGTCCAGGAGGTGACCGCCGCGACGGCCGCCGGCCGGCGGCTGCGCGCAGTGGGCTCCGGGCACTCGTTCACCGGGGCCGCCGTGACCGACGGCGTGCAGGTCCACCTCGACGCGCTGGCCGGCGTCGAACGGGTCGAACCCCGCCCGGACGGCCTCACGCAGGTCACGGTCGGGGCCGGCACCCGCCTCGCCGACCTCAACGCCGCCCTCGCGGCGCGTGGCCTGGCGATGCGCAACCTGGGCGACATCGACCGCCAGACCGTCGCGGGGGCGATCAGCACCGGCACGCACGGCACGGGCGTACGCCTCGGCGGGCTCGCCACCCAGGTCGTCGGCTGCCGCCTGGTCACCGCGGCCGGCGACGTGGTCGACGCGTCCCCGGCGCACGACCCGGAGCTCTTCGAGCTGGCCCGTCTCGGTCTGGGCACCGCGGGCGTGCTCGCCGCGGTGACGCTCGAGGTCGTCCCCGCCTTCCGCCTGCGCGCCCGCGAGGCACCGATGCCCCTCGCGGACGTGCTCACCCGGATGGACGACCTGGTCGACGCCAACGACCACTTCGAGTTCTTCTGGTTCCCGCACACCGACCGCGCCCTCACCAAGTGCAACAACCGCCTGGACGACGACGAGGCGGACCGGCCGCTGCCACCGCTGCGGCACCTCGTCGACGACGAGGTCCTGTCCAACGGCGTCTTCGCCGTGACCAACCGGATCGCGGCGGCCTACCCACCGGCCGTCCCGCCGCTCAACGCCGTGGCGGGACGCGCGCTGGCCGGACGCACGTACACCGGCGCGTCGGCCGACGTCTTCGTCGCGCGGCGCCGTGTCCGGTTCCGCGAGATGGAGTACGCCGTGCCCCGCGAGCACGTCCCCGACGTGCTCCGCGCGGTCGACCGCTGGCTGCGCAGCACGCGCGAGCCGGTGCCGTTCCCCCTCGAGGTGCGCTTCGCCGCCGCGGACGACCTGTGGCTGTCCACCGCGCACGGCCGCGCGACCGGGTACGTCGCCGTGCACCAGTACCACCGCATGCCGCACCGCCGGTACTTCGACGCCGTCGAGCGGATCGTCGCCGAGGTCGACGGCCGGCCCCACTGGGGCAAGCTGCACGGCCTGGACCACGATCGGCTCGCCGCGCTCTACCCCCGGCTCGCCGACGCCAACCGCGTCCGGGCCCGGGTCGACCCCACGGGCACGTTCCGCAACGACTACGTGGACCGGGTCCTGGGCCCGCTGCCCTGACGTCCGGGCCGTCAGGCCGGACGTTCAGGCGAACGGGCTACCCGGCGGGTCTGGTCAGACGCGCCGTCGCCCGGAAGGCTGAGCGGGTGGCGGACCAGGGACGGGCAGTCGTGGCGAGCGCGCTGGGCGGGCCCGAGGTGCTGCGGGTGGTCGAGGAGGACGTCCCACCACCCGGGCCGGGCGAGGTGCGCGTCCGCGTGCACGCGGCAGGCGTCAACCCGTGGGACTGGAAGTCGTACGCGCCGGGGTCCGGCGCCACGGCGCCGGTCCGCCTGGGGCTCGAGGTGGCCGGCGTCGTGGAGGCCGTCGGCCCGGGTGTGCGCTGGTACTCCCCCGGCGACGAGGTCGTGGCCTCACCGGTCACGGGCGGCTACGCGGACGTGGTCACGGCGCCGCAGGACGTGCTGGTGCGCCGGCCGGACGGGCTGGACACGGTCCGCGCGGCCGGGCTGCTGGCCGCGGGCGTGACGGCCGTGCACGCCGTGGAGGCCACCGCGGTGGACGACGGCGACGTGGTGCTGGTGCACGGGGCGGCCGGCGGGGTCGGGCGCATGGCGGTGCAGCTCTCGGTGCTGCGGGGCGCCCGCGTGCTCGCCACGGCGTCACCGCGGTGGCACGACTGCCTGCGACGGCTGGGCGCGGAGCCGGTCACCTACGGGCCGGGCCTGGCCGACCGGGTCCGCGACCTCCTCGCGGGTGACGGACCGCTCACCGTCGCGATCGACACGGTCGGCACGACCGAGGCGCTCGACACGTCCGTCGAGCTCGTCGCCGACCGCTCCCGCGTCGCGACGATCGTGGCGCTGGAGCGGGGCGTGCGGCTCGGGGTACGGGCCCTGGGGTACGGGCCCGGGGCCGAGCCGGGCACGGCGGTCCGCCAGGCGGCGCGCCCGCAGCTCGCCGCCCTGGCCGCGGACGGGACCCTCGACGTGCAGGTCACCGGCACGTACCCGCTGGAGGAGGCGGAGGCCGCGCACCGGCGCAGCCGCGAGGGTCACGCCGGCGGGAAGCTGGTCCTGCTCACCCGGTGACGCGGGACTGCGCGCCCGTCACGGGCGGCCACAGGTCGGGCGGGGGTGTGCGGGGCGTCGCAGGGCGGGCGGTGTCGTCGATCTGCTGCAGGCCCGCGAACGTGGCCTCCAGCGTGTCGAGCGACACGCGGTTGCGCTGCCGGACGGGCAGTGTGGCGGGTCGTCGGGGCAGGCCGACCGGGCCCGCCGCCGGGGGCGCGCCGAGCGCGGGAACGCGCTCACTGTCTGTCGGTGGGACCGTCACGTGGAAGGACGGTACCGGCGATTCGTCCGGTTGGCGACGGACGTCCAGCCCGGTGGGCACCACCACCGCGGTCACCCGGACGAGTTCACCCGAGCGGGTGGTGGCGTTCCCACATCGTGAGCGACCTGCCCACGCCGCGCGCCGCTAGCCGGCGTCGCTCGTCACGAGGGCCGTGGCGATCGCCGCGACGCCCTCGCCCCGCCCCGTCAGCCCGAGCCCGTCCGTGGTCGTCGCCGCCACCGTGACGGTCGCCCCGCAGGCCATCGACAGCACGGCCTGCGCCTCGATGCGGCGCGGGCCGAGCTTGGGCCGGTTGCCCACCACCTGCACGGCGACGTTGCCGATGGTGAAGCCGGCGGCCCGGACGCGGCGCGCGGCCTCCGCGAGCAGCGCCGCCCCCGACGCGCCGGCCCATCGCGGGTCCGCGGTGCCGAACTGCTGCCCGAGGTCGCCGAGGCCCGCGGCGGACAGCAGCGCGTCGGCCGCCGCGTGGGCGGCGACGTCCGCGTCGGAGTGCCCGGCGAGCGGCCGCTCCCCCGGCCACTCCAGGCCCGCGAGGTGCAGCACCGCGTCGGGCGCGGGGTCGGGGTCGTAGGCGTGCACGTCGATGCCGATGCCGGTGCGCAGGTTCACGCCGGGGCTCCCGTCGTCAGGGCCTGCGCGACCATCAGGTCGCGGGCCGTCGTCACCTTGGCGGCGCGCTCGTCGCCGGGCACCACCCACACCCGCACGCCGGTGGCCTCGACCAGCCCTGCGTCGTCGGACGCCGCCGTCGCCTCGTCCGCGCCGCGGCCGGACCCGACGGCGTGCGCCCGCTCCAGGACGTCGCGGGCGAAGCCCTGCGGGGTCTGCACCGCGACGAGGTCGCCGCGCGGCACGGTCTCGAGCACGGGCCGGCCGGTGCCGTCGCCGGCCCCGACCCGCTTGACCGTGTCGACCACGGGCAGCCCCGGCACCACGGCGTCGTGACCGGAGCGCACCGCCTCCACGACCCGCGCGACGAGGGCCGGGGGTGCGAACGGCCGTGCCGCGTCGTGCACCAGCACGACGTCCACGTCGTCCGCGAGCTCCGCGAGCCCCGCGGCGACCGACTCCTGCCGCGTGCGCCCGCCGCCGACCACGTCGAGCCGGACGTCCGCGGCGGCCTCGTCCACCACCTCGCCGACCAGCGCGGCGACGGCGTCGAGGTGGGCGGACGGCGCCGTGACGACCAGCTGGGTCACGGACGAGCCGTCGGCGGTGCGGGCGGCCAGCAGCGCGCGGGCGGCGTGCACCACGAGCGGCACCCCGGCCACGGGGACCACGGCCTTGGGAAGCTCGTGACCCAGGCGCGAGCCGCTGCCCGCGGCGGTCAGGACGGCGGCGATGGTCATGGGGGCATCGTGCCTCGCCGGTGCGGCCCCGGCACAACGCGACACAGCAAACGGCCCGGGTGCGGGGCACCCGGGCCGTCGTGCGGGCCGTTCAGGAGGCGAGGACCTCGTCGAGGATGGCCTCGGCCTTGTCCTCCTCGGTCTTCTCGGCCAGGGCGAGCTCCGAGACGAGGATCTGACGGGCCTTGGCGAGCATGCGCTTCTCGCCGGCGGACAGGCCGCGGTCGGCGTCACGGCGCGACAGGTCGCGCACGACCTCCGCCACCTTGATGACGTCGCCCGACTGCAGCTTCTCGAGGTTGGCCTTGTAGCGCCGCGACCAGTTGGTCGGCTCCTCGGTGTACGGGGCGCGCAGCACCTCGAACACCCGGTCGAGCCCTTCCTGGCCGACGACGTCGCGGACACCCACGAGATCGACGTTCTCCGCCGGAACCTCGATCGTCAGGTCGCCGTGAGCGACCTTCAGCTTGAGGTAGATCTTCTCCTCGCCACGGATGGTCCGGCTCTTGATCTCTTCGATCTTGGCTGCACCGTGGTGCGGGTAGACGACGGTCTCCCCAACAGTGAAAGTCATCTGTCGGTGTCCCCTTTCGCAGACGTGTATGGTATCACGTCCCACCCCTGCGCATTCCGGTCACCGGAACATGTCCGCGCTGGTCAGCGTGCTGCTCGGCCACCGGTCACGCCGCTGGTCAGCGGCGCCCGCCGGGGTCGCGACGGGCGCCGGACGCCGCACCGCGGCCCCCGCGCGCAGGGCGCGCACCGCGCCGCGGTGCGACCAGCGCACCACCCGCGCGCGCCCGCGGGCACGTCGTCCGTCACGTCGGCCGCCCGGCACGCGCGCGCCCGGCAGCCCGCCGCGCACCTCGCCCCGCGGCTCCGGGTGCCCGCCGACGGTAGGCTGACCTGCGGCTCGTCCAGCGTGCGACCGGCGCCCCGGCACCGGCACGTGGCCCGGCCCGCCCCACCCGCACCCGCCGCCTCCGCGCGCGAGACCCGAGCAGGAGCCCTCGTGACCCGCCTCCGCACCCGCACCGCCCGGACCGCCGCCGCCGGCCTGGTGGCCGCCGCAGCGCTCGTCCTGACCGGCTGCTCCGCGACCAACCCGATCACCACCATCGGGGAGTACGAGGCGTCCGACGGCGCCGGCACGACGCTCGACGACGTGCGCGTGCTCAACATGCTGGTCGTCGCGGCCGAGCTGGACGGGCCCGGCGTGCTCACCGGAGCCGTCGCCAACGACTCGGGCGACGCGCAGGAGGTCACGCTGCAGGTGGGCGACGAGGAGCCCACGAGCCTGGACGTGCCCGCGGGCGGCACCGTGCTGATCGGCACCGCGGACGCACCCGCGCGCTACACCGCGGTCGACGTGCCGGTGGCCGCGGTCGCCGCCCGCCCCGGCGGCCTGATCCCCCTGAGCATCACGACCACCACCGGCGGCACCGTCGAGCTGATGATCCCCGTGCTCGACGGCGCCCTGCCCGAGTACGCGGCGCTGCTGCCGGGCGCGACGCCCAGCCCCGCGACGACGCAGGACGCCTCGGAGCCGCAGCCCGAGGAGATCGTCGAGGAGAACCAGGGCTGAGCACGACGCACCACGAGGGGCCGACCACCGCGAGGTGGTCGGCCCCTCGTGCGTCCCGGGGCGTGCGTCGCTGCGCGGCCGCCCCCTCCGCGGCCGCCGCACCGACCGGCGCGCCGGTCAGCCGAAGCGGCCCGAGATGTAGTCCTCGGTCGCCTGCTCGCGCGGCGAGGAGAACATCGTCGCGGTGTCGTCCATCTCGATCAGGCGACCCGGCTTGCCGGTGCCCTCGATGTTGAAGAAGCCGGTGCGGTCGGACACCCGCGCGGCCTGCTGCATGTTGTGCGTGACGATGACGATCGTGTACTCGGACTTCAGCTCGGCGATGAGGTCCTCGATGGCGAGCGTCGAGATCGGGTCGAGGGCCGAGCACGGCTCGTCCATGAGCAGCACCTGCGGACGCACGGCGATCGCCCGCGCGATGCACAGGCGCTGCTGCTGCCCGCCGGACAGGCTCGAGCCGGGGCGCGCCAGGCGGTCCTTCACCTCGTTCCAGAGGTTGGCGCCACGCAGCGAGCTCTCCACCAGGTCCTGCTGGTCGCTCTTGGACATGCGGCGGTTGTTGAGGCGCACACCGGCCAGCACGTTGTCCGCGATGGACATCGTCGGGAACGGGTTGGGGCGCTGGAACACCATGCCGACGAGCCGGCGCACGGTCACCGGGTCGACGTCGGGGGCGTACAGGTCCTGCCCGTCCATGAGCGCCTTGCCCTGCACGCGCGCACCGGGGATGACCTCGTGCATGCGGTTGAGGGTCCGTAGGAACGTCGACTTGCCGCACCCCGACGGGCCGATGAGCGCCGTGGCCTGCCGCGCCTCGATGGTCATGGTGACGCCCGCGACGGCGAGGAAGTCGCCGTAGTAGACGTCGAGGTCCGAGACGTCGATCCGCTTGGACATGGTGGGTCCTTCCTGAGGAGTCGGTGGGCCCGCGTCAGCGGGCGCCCCGGGGGGCGAACCAGCGGCTGACGAGCCGGGCCACGAGGTTGAGGAGCATGACGACGAGGATCAGCGTGAGCGCCGCGGCCCACGCGCGGTCGATGCCGGTGCCGCCCTGCTCGTACTGGCGGTACGCGAAGACGGGCAGCGTCGCCATGCGCCCGTCGAAGAGGTCGGTGTTGGTCTGCGTGATCAGGCCGACCGTGAGGAGCAGGGGCGCCGTCTCGCCGATGACGCGGGCGACCGCGAGCATGATGCCCGTGACGATGCCGGCGGCGGCGGTGCGCAGCACGACCTTGATGATCGTCAGCCACTTGGGCACGCCCAGCGCGTACGACGCCTCGCGCAGCTCGTGCGGCACCAGGCGCAGCATCTCCTCGACGGAGCGGATGACGACGGGCGTCATGAGCAGCGCGAGCGCGACGGCACCCATGACCCCCGAGCGGTACGCCGGGCCCATGATCAGCGTGAACAGCGCGAACGCGAACAGGCCCGCGACGATCGACGGGATGCCGGTCATGACGTCGACGAGGAACGTGATGCCGCGCGCGAGCGGGCCGCGCCCGTACTCCACCAGGTAGACGGCCGTGAGCAGGCCGACCGGCACCGAGATGGCGGCCGCCGCGGCCGTCACCAGCAGCGTCCCGATGAGCGCGTGGCGGATGCCGCCGGACGTCATCTCCCCGAAGACGCCGACCATGTCGGTGGTGAGGAACTCCCAGCCGAACGCGTCGGACCCGCGCGTCACCACCAGCAGGACCAGCGAGACCAGCGGCACGAGCGCGAGCAGGAACGCCCCGGTCACCAGCGTGGTGGCCAGCCGGTCGGCGGCACGGCGGGGACCCTCGACGACGCGCGAGGTGATGCTCGAGACGAGCACGAACAGCACGGCACCGAGGACGACGACGCCCGGGGTGGACGCCGAGCCCGTCGCGAGGAGCACGACGAGCGACACGGCGAGCGACCCGCCGGCGAACGCCCAGGTGCTCCACCGCGGCAGCCGACGGTGCGCGTCCCCGGTGAGCAGGCCCGCGGGGGCGGTGGGCGCGTCGGCGGTCATCAGTTGGCTCCCGAGAACTCGGCGCGGCGCGCGATGATCCAGCGCGCGACGAAGTTGACGACGAAGGTGATGACGAACAGCGCCAGGCCCGTGGCGACCAGGACGCTGACGCTCAGCCCGCTGGCCTCGGGGAACTTCGAGGCGATGTTCGCGGCGATGGTCTGCTGCTGGCCCGGCTTGAGCAGGAAGAACGAGAACAGGAACCCGGGCGAGATGACCATGAGCACGGCCATCGTCTCGCCCAGCGCGCGGCCCAGGCCGAGCATCGAGGCGCTGATGACGCCCGAGCGCCCGAACGGCAGCACCGCCTGGCGCACCATCTCCCACCGGGTGGCGCCCAGCGCGAGCGACGCCTCCTCGTGCAGGCGGGGCGTCTGCAGGAAGACCTCGCGCGACACCGCGGTGATGATCGGCAGGATCATGACCGCCAGCACGACCGACGCCGACATGATGTTCTTCGCCGGCGCCTGGTAGTCCGCGAAGAACGGGATGAACCCGAGGTTCGTCGACAGCCACGTGAACACCGGGTCGAGCCGCCCGATGAGCCACAGCGCACCCCACAGGCCGTAGACGACCGACGGGATCGCGGCGAGCAGGTCGATGAGGTAGCCCAGGCCCTGGGCCAGCCGGCGCGGCGCGTAGTGCGAGATGAACAGCGCGATGCCGACCGACACGGGCACGGCCATCGCCAGCGCCAGCAGCGACGCCAGCAGCGTGCCGAAGACGAGCGGCCCGACGTACTCCAGGACGGAGCCGCCGGAGAACCAGGAGATCGCGTCGAGCTCCTCGCGGGACGCGGTGAGCGCCGGCCACGCCCGGGCGACCAGGAAGACGGCGACGGCCGCCAGCGTCACGAGGATGAGGATGCCCGCGCCGGTGGACAGGCCGGCGAAGACGCGGCCGGCGAGCCGTCCGGTGGACGCCGCGCGCACGGCCTCGGCCGCGTCGGCGCGCGTCGGCGGTGCGGCGTCGCGCGGGGGTGGGGTGGTGGTCACAGCCACGGCTGCTCCGTCGGTCGGGGAGGGTGGGAGCACCGCGCGGCCCGTCCCGGACCGGGCGTGGTGCCCGGTCCGGGACGGCTGTGCGGTCCTCGGGGAGGTGCGGGTCGTGCGGTGGTGCGTGGTGCGTCAGGCGCCGGTGATCGAGTCGATCGCCGCCTGGACCTCGGTACGCAGCTCGTCCGAGATCGGGGCGGCCCCGGCGACGCTCGGGTCGGCCGCCCGCTCCTGGCCCGCCTCGCTGGCGACGTAGGTCAGGTACGCCTTGACCTTGGCGGCGTCCGCCTCGTCCGCGTACGTGGAGCACGCGATGGAGTACGAGACCAGGACCAGGGGGTAGGCGCCCGCCTCGGTGGTCGTGCGGTCCAGCTCGACGACCAGGCGCTTGTCCGTCGCGTCCTGCGCGCGCGGCGACGCGTCGACGACCTTCGCGGCGGCCTCCGCCGAGAACGGCACGTACGCGTCGCCGACCTTCAGCGCGACGGTGCCCAGGTCGCCGGCGCGCGAGGCGTCGGCGTAGCCGATGGCCCCCGTCGCACCGGAGACCGTGTCGATGACGCCCTGCGTGCCCTGGCCGGACTGCCCACCGGACAGCGGCCAGTCGCCCGAGGCCTCGTGGGGCCAGGCGCCGTCCGACGCCGCCTCGAGGTACTCGGTGAAGTTCTCCGTGGTGCCGGACTCGTCCGAGCGGTTGACCGGGATGATGCCGGTCGACGGCAGCGTGACGCCGGGGTTCTCGGCGGCGATCGCCGGGTCGTCCCACGTGGTGATGTCGCGGTTGAAGATCTTGGCGAGCGTCGCCGCCGACAGCTGCAGGTGCTCGGTGTCGAGGTCGGGCAGGTTGTAGACGACCGCGATGGGGCTGATGTACAGCGGCAGCTCCAGGGCCTCGCCCCCCTCGCAGCGCTCGGACGCCGCCGCGAGCTCGTCGTCCTTCAGGGCGGCGTCGGAACCCGCGAGCTGGACGGCCCCGGCGAGGAACTGCTCACGCCCGCCGCCCGACCCGACGGCGTCGTAGCTGACGGCCACGTCGGGGTACGTGTCGTTGAAGCCGGCGATCCAGCCGGCGACCGCCTTCTCCTGCGAGGAGGCACCCGCGGCGGCCAGCGAGCCGCTGAGACCTTCTGCGGACGCGTCGCCGCCGTCCGCGGAGGAGCCGGAGCTGCACGCGGCGAGCGTCAGCGCGAGCGCCGTCCCCGCGAGAACCAACGCACCGCTACGGCTGTGGGGAGTGAGCTTCACTGTGTCCCGTCCTGTCGGTCCGCGCGCACCGGTCGGTGCGCGGCCGACGCCGACGGTAGGGACCGCAGGTGACCGCACCGGCGGCCCCGGGTGAACCCCGGGTGAACGCTGGTCGACCAGACGCGACGCCGCGGGCCGCCGGGGCCGCGCCGGGCCGCGCCGGTGCGGCGTGCGTCACTCCGGGGTGCCGTCCGACAGCTTGTAGCCCAGCCCGCGCACGGTCGTCAGGAGCACGGGGTTGGACGGGTCCGCCTCGATCTTCGCGCGGATGCGCTTGACGTGGACGTCGAGCGTCTTGGTGTCGCCGACGTAGTCGGAGCCCCAGACCCGGTCGATGAGCTGCCCGCGGGTCAGCACCCGGCCGGCGTTGCGCAGGAGCATCTCCAGCAGCTCGAACTCCTTGAGCGGGAACGGGACGAGCTCACCGTCGACGTGCACCGTGTGCCGGTCGACGTCCATCCGGACCCCGCCGAGCTCCAGCACACCGTCGTCGACGGCGTCGTCGGCGGTGGCCCGGACCACCGGCTCGCGCCGCCGCAGCACCGCCCGGATCCGCGCCAGCAGCTCGCGCGACGAGTACGGCTTGGTGACGTAGTCGTCGGCGCCGAGCTCCAGGCCGACGACCTTGTCGATCTCGTCGTCCTTCGCGGTGAGCATGATGACGGGCACGTCGGACTCCAGACGCAGCCGCCGGCAGACCTCGGTGCCCGGCAGGCCGGGGAGCATGAGGTCCAGCAGCACGAGGTCGGCGCCGTGCTCGGCGAAGCGCTCCAGGGCCTCGGGGCCGGTGGCCGCGGTGACGACGTCGTAGCCCTCCCGCCCCAGCTGGTAGGACAGCGGGTCGCGGTAGGACTCCTCGTCCTCCACGAGCAGGATGCGGGTCACGGGGTGCTCCTCGGGGCGTCGGGCGGGGCGGGCGACGGGGGCGGGTCGGTGGCCGGGGGTGCGGGCACGTCGGGGGCGGCGGGGTCCGTGAGCGGCGGCCCGCCGGAGCCCGCGACGGGCAGGCCCCGGGCGTCGGCCACGGGCAGGCGCAGCGTGAACGTCGAGCCCCGACCGGGCTGCGACCACACCGACACGTCACCCCCGTGGTCCGCGGCCACGTGCTTGACGATCGACAGGCCCAGCCCGGTGCCGCCGGTGTCCCGCGAGCGCGCGGGGTCCACCCGGTAGAACCGCTCGAACACCCGGTCCTGGTCGTCGGCGGCGATGCCGATGCCCTCGTCGACCACCGCGATCTCCACGAGGTCGCCGTCGCGGCGCACGCCGACGCTGACCCGGGCACCCCCCGGCGAGTACGTGACGGCGTTGTCCAGCAGGTTGCGCACGGCCGTCACCAGGAGGTTGCGGTCGCCGTACACGGTCACGTCGCGGTCCCCGCCGGCCACCACGCGCACGAGCTTGGCGTCGGCGACGGTGCGCGTGCGGTCGACCGCCTCGGCCACCACGTCGTCGACCGCGACCGTGGTGACGTCCTCCAGCGCACCGGCCACCTGCAGCCGCGACAGCTCGATGATCTCGTGCACCAGCGCCGACAGCCGCGCCGCCTCGGCCTGCATCCGGCCGCTGAAGCGGCGGACCGCCTCGGGGTCGTCGGCGGCGTCCTGCACCGTCTCGGCCAGCAGCGACAGCGCGCCGACGGGCGTCTTGAGCTCGTGCGACACGTTGACGACGAAGTCCCGGCGGATCGCCTCGAGCCGGCGCGCCTGGGTGAGGTCCTCCGCGAGCAGCAGCACGTGCTCGGGGGTCACCTGCGCGACGCGCACCTGCAGCAGCAGCCGCGCCGGGCCGACGGGCCCGCGGGGCACGTCGAGCTCCTCGTCGCGGATGACGCCGTCGCGACGCACCGCACCCACCATGTCCCGCATGGCCGCGTGCACCAGGCGACCCTCGCGCACCAGGCCCAGCGCGTGCGCCGGCGGGCTGGCCCGCACCACACGGTCATCGGCGTCGAGGACGACCGCCGCCGAGCGCAGCACCGCCAGGGTCCGCACCAGCCCGTCCTCGAGCTCGGGCTCGGGCTGCGGCGGCACCGTGCGCTGCTCGCGCTCGCTCCACCGGAACGCCGCGACGGCCACAGCGCCCACCAGCACACCGACGACGCCGACGAGCAGCGGGCCACCTTCCACGATCCAGTCCACGACCGCCACACTAGGCCGGGTGGACGCACCGGCGACGACGCCGTCGCGCCCGGACGCCGAACCGCCGCCGCCCGTTCACCTGGCGGGTGTCGGTCGTTCACCGGCGCGTGCGAGCGTGTGGGCCGCCACACCGCCCGAGAAGAGGGAGCACATGCGGGACATCTTCGAGGCCGAGCTCACCCAGCTCGGTCAGGACCTGGTCACCATGAGCGGCCGGGTCGAGCAGGCCATCAGCAACGCGGGTGTCGCGCTGCTCACCGCCGACCTCCGGCTCGCCGAGTCCGTCATCGCGGACGACCTTGCGATCGACGCGCTGGAGCGCGACCTCGACGAGCGGTGCGTGCGGCTGCTCGCGCAGCAGCAGCCCGTGGCCACGGACCTGCGGGTCGTCGTCTCGGCCCTGCGGATGAGCGCGTCGCTGGAGCGCATGGGCGACCTGGCCCGCCACGTCGCCCAGGTGGCGCGCGCCCGCTACCCGGTCGTCGCCGTGCCGTCGGACCTCGCGGAGACGTTCACGCAGATGCAGGACGCCGCCGTGCGCGTCGCGCGCCGCGTGACCACGCTGCTCGGCACCCGGGACATGGCGCTGGCGGAGTCCATCCAGCAGGACGACGACCTGCTCGACGAGCTGCACGCCGGCACGTTCACGGCGATGCTGTCCGGCCCGTGGAGCCGCTCGGCGCAGGAGACCGTGGACGTCACGCTGCTCGGGCGGTATTACGAGCGGTTCGGGGACCACGGCGTGTCCGTGGCACGGCGCATGGTCTACCTCGTCACCGGTGACGTGGCGGACGCGCTGGACCCGGCCGCGGTGCGCGGCGCCTGACCGCACCCACGAGCGCGGGACCCGGTCCCGCACACGCGAGAGGCGCCCGTCCCGGGGAGGGGGCGGGCGCCTCTCGTCGTGCCGGTGGGGTCAGCGACCCTGGTTGGCGACGGCCGCGATGGCGGCCTTGGCGGCCTCGGGGTCGAGGTACGTGCCGCCCTTGGTGACGGGCTTCAGCGTCTCCTCGTCCAGCTCGTAGAGCAGCGGGATGCCCGTGGGGATGTTGATGCCGGCGATGGTCTGCTCGTCGACGTCGTCGAGGTACTTGACGATCGAGCGGATCGAGTTGCCGTGCGCGGCGACGAGGACGGTCTTGCCGGCCTTGAGGTCGGGCACGATCTCCGCGTCCCAGTACGGCAGCGCGCGCTCGAGGACCTGCGCGAGCGCCTCCGTGCGGGGGATCGGCTCGCCCGCGTAGCGCGGGTCCGCGTCCTGCGAGTACTCGGAGCCCAGCTCGATCTCCGGCGGCGGGACGTCGTACGAGCGACGCCAGAGCATGAACTGCTCCTCGCCGTACTGCTCGAGCGTCTCCTTCTTGTTCTTGCCCTGCAGCGCGCCGTAGTGACGCTCGTTGAGGCGCCACGAGCGCTTGACGGGGATCCACAGGCGGTCGGCGACGTCGAGCGCGTAGTTCGCGGTGGTGATCGCGCGGCGCAGCAGCGACGTGTGCACGACGTCCGGGAGCACGCCCGCGTCGGTCAGCAGCGTGCCGCCGCGCTTGGCCTCCTCGACGCCCTTCTCCGACAGGGGCACGTCCACCCAACCGGTGAACAGGTTCTTGGCGTTCCACTCGCTCTCGCCGTGGCGGAGCAGCACGAGGGTGTAGGTCATGGTTCCCATCCTGCCGCAGCCCGCGGGGACCCGCAGGGACGTCCGTCCCGCGGTCCCCCCACCTCGCGAGACGTCGATCCAGCCCCACCCCCACCTCGCGAGAGGTCGATCCAGCCCGTCGCTGTGCCGGATCGACGCCTCGACGTCACGCGGGGGTCAGCGGGTCGGCTCGGCCGCGACCGCGTAGACCTTGAGGACCTGGTCGGCCGCCGTGGACCAGGCGTAGCGCTCCGCGACGCGGCGGGCGCCGACGGCCCAGCGCGCGCGACGCGGCGCGTCGGCCAGCGCGTCGGCCATCACGTCGGCCCACACGCGCGGGTCGTGGCCGGGGACGAGCCGCCCCGACACCCCGTCGTCGACGACCGTGCGCAGACCGCCGACGTCGGCCGCGAGGACCGGGGTCCCGCAGGCCTGGGCCTCGACGGCCACCAGGCCGAAGGACTCCGAGCGGGACGGCATCGCCACGAGGTCGGCGGCGTGGTACCAGGCGGCGAGCTCGTCGCGCGGGGCGGGCGGGCGCACCACGACGTCGTCGTCGACGCCGAGCGTGACCGCGAGCGCACGCAGCTCGCGCACCGCGGTGGGACGCCCCGACGGGCCGCCGAGCACCACGAGCAGCGGCACCGGACGTCCGCTCGCGCGCAGCTCCCCCACCGCCCGCACCAGCACGTCGGGCGCCTTGAGCGGCTGCACGCGTCCCGCGAACAGCACGACCGGGCGGTCCGTGGGCAGGCCGAGCCGGCGGCGGGCGTCGTCGCGGGCCCCCGGTGCGCCGGGGCGGAACCGCTCGAGGTCCACGCCGGGCTCGACGACGTGCACCCGCGCGGGGTCGGCGTCGTACAGCTCGACGAGCTCGCGCGCCTCGACGGGCGTGGACGCGATGAGGGCGTCGGCGTCGGCGACCACCTGCTCCTCGCCGACCACCCGGACGCTCGGCTCCGGGGTGTCGCCCGGGCCGAGGCTGAGGTTCTTCACCTTGGCGAGCGTGTGGGCCGTGTGGACGAGCGGGACCTCCCACCGCTGCGCGGCGATCGCGCCGACCTGGCCGGAGAGCCAGTAGTGGGAGTGCACGACGTCGTACCAGCCGGGCCGGCGCGCGGCCTCGGAACGCAGCACGCCCGCGGCCATGCCGCACAGGACGCCGGGCAGGTCGTTCTTGTCGAGCGCCTCGAACGGACCGGCGGGCACGTGGTGCACCAGGACGGGCGGGGTGACGCCGGCGGGCACGACGTCGGCGAGCAGGACGTCGCGCGCGGCGTCCGCCGACAGCGGGCGGCCGGCGGCGTCGGCCCCGTCGAGCACGACGGTCTCCGGGACGTCGGACCGCGTGGCGCGCGTGAAGACCTCGACGCGGGCACCGCGGGCCGCGAGCGCGTGCGCGAGCTCCAGGACGTACACGTTCATGCCGCCGGCGTCGCCCGTGCCGGGCTGGTCGAGCGGTGACGTGTGCACCGAGAGCATGGCGACGCGCGGCGCTCGGTCGGTGGTCACGGCCCCATTGTGACCCGGCCACGCGACGGCGCACCCGCGACGGCGCGCCCGCAGCGGCGCGTCCGCGCGGCGGTGCTCAGCCGCGGGCGACGGGGACCCTGCCGCGGGCGCGCTCGGTGTCGAGCATCGTGCGCAGCGGAACGCCGACCCCGTACGTCACGAAGTCCCCGTGCGGCGTCAGGCGGACCATCACGGTCCCGGCCGCGACGGCCTTCTCGACGTCCTGGCCCATCAGCAGGCGCCGACGCACCGTCGCGGGCGCCCGGTCGACCGGGAGCACCTCCGCGGTGGCGCGGCACGTGATCGTCGCGGGCGGGATCGGCGCGACGAGCGCGAGCACGCCGCCGCGCCGCACGGGCACCGTCAGCGACACCTCGGGCTGGTGGCGCAGGTGGTCGACCTTCCAGTCGGTGCCGTGCGCCGCGAACCACACGGTGTCACCGTCGACGGCCGGGCTGACCCCGACGCTGCGTCCCTCGCCGCGCCGGTTCACCATCGCGACGACGAGGAAGGACTGCCGGGCCAGCGTCGTCCACACCCGCTGCGACGTCAGGCGCGCACCTCCGGCGGCGCTCACGCGCGGGCCCCGGCGGGTGCGACGGGGACGACGCACGCGGGCGACGGCAGCTCGACCCGCGACACCTGCGCACCGTGCGCGTCGTGCACGACCAGCGCGTGGGCGTCCTGCAGCGCCACCACCGTCCACCCGTGCACCACGGCCAGGTGACGGGGCGTCGCACCGCCCAGCGGGTGCGTCACCGGCGCGCCGAGGGTGCCGCCGGGCCGCACGTCGAACGTGCTCACCGCGTCCGGGCCCCGCAGGCCCAGCGCGCGCACGCCCAGCAGCAGCCGGTCCCCGTCGAGCAGCACGTGCGACGGTGAGCGGCGCACGCCGTCGGCCGTCTCGGACTCCGGCACCGCCGGGACGCGCTGCAGCTCGGTCCCGGTCGCCGACCCCGCGTGCCAGTCCAGCACGTGCACCGCCGCGTCGAGCTCGCCCACCACGTACAGGCGGCTGCCGTCGGCCGCGAACGTGACGTGCCGCGGGCCGGTGCCCGGCGGCAGGGTCGCGGCGACGCCGTCCGGTGCGAGCCGCCCGTCGGCGGCCCGCGCGTACCGGCGCAGCTCGTCGGTGCCGAGGTCGGCGACCAGGACGTGCCGGCGGTCGGGCGTCAGGGCGGCGAAGTGCGCGTGCGGGCCCTCCTGCCGGTCGGCGTCGGGACCGCTGCCCGTGTGCCCGAGCACCTGCGCGGGGCGGCCGGACGCGACGGCGTCCGGGGTGAACGCGCCGTCGGACGTCAGCGGCACCACGCCGAGCACGCCGTCGACGTAGTTCGCGACGTACAGCGCGTCGTCCACGACGAGGAGGTGGCACGGCGCGACGCCGCCCGACGCGACCGTGCCGCGCGCGGTCAGCCCACCGTCGTCGTCGACCTCGAACGCCGTCACCGAGCCGGGGTCGCTCTCCCCCACGGCGTAGAGCCACCGCCCCCCGGGGTGCGTCGCGACGAACGTCGGCGCGGGGGCCTGCACGACGAGCCGCGGCGCACCCAGCGCGCCCGTCGCGGGGTCGAGGTCCACCCGCCACACGCCTTCGCCGAGCCCGGCCTCGGTGCCGATGCCGGCGTGCGGGAAGGTGCCGATCCACAGGGGTGTCGTCGCGCTCACCCGCCGACCCTACGCAGCCGGCGCGTGCGGGGCGGACGAACGCCGGGCCACGGGCACGGCCATCCGTCGCGCGAGACCGGGCCCGCGGGGGTCGCGCCCCGGGTGCGGGACGGTCGGTGGCGTCAGGTCGCCGCGGGGGCGAACCAGACGGTCGGGTCCGCGACGACCGTGCGCAGCACCGCGAGGGCGCCGCCCGTCATCGCCGGGTAGTCGCCCGCGGCCGCCCGCGTCACCGACGGCGAGGACCAGTCGGAGAAGATCACCCGGTCGGCGAGCGTCTCGCTCACGACGTCGTGGACGTGGTCGAACACGCGCCCGAACGTCCCGCCGAGGACGATCTCGCTGACGTCGACGACGTTGGCGACCGTCGCCACCGCGAGCCCCAGCCAGCGCGCCGCGTCCCGGACGGCGTCGCGGGCGCGGGCGTCACCGGCGGCCAGGGCGGCGACGACCTCGGCGAACGGGGCGCCCGCCGCGAGGCCCGCGGCGCGGGCGATGGCGTCCTGGCCGGCGTGCTGCTCGAGGGAGACGGGGCGCGTCCCGCCGGGGCCGCCGTCGACGACGACGTGCCCGATCTCCCCGCTCCACCCGTGCCGCCCCAGGAAGATCTCGCCGTCGAGCACGAGCGCACCACCGACGCCCACCTCGCCGGACACGTAGAGGAACGACGGGGCGACCGTGCCGCGGCGGGCGTGCGCCTCGGCGCGGGCCGCGAGGTTGGCCTCGTTGGCGACCCGCGGCGGCAGCTCGGCGAGCACCGGGTGGGCGGCGAGGCGCGCGACGACGTCGACGTCGCGCCAGCCCAGGTTGGGGGCGAAGCGCAGGGGGCCGGTGATGCGGTCGACGAGGCCGGGCAGGGCGAGCGCGGTGCCGGCGACCCGCACACCGTCGGCCGCGAGCGCGGCCAGTGCCGGCGCGGCGAGCGCGGCCAGCCTGTCGAGCGCCTCGTCCGGGTCGCTGCCGCGCAGGTCCACGCGCTCGACGGTCTCGACGAGGACACCCCCGGCGAGGTCGACGGCGCGCAGCCCCAGGTAGTCGACGTTCACCTCCATGCCGACGCCCGCGACGCGGCCGGGCGTCGGGGCCAGCGGCACGGCGGGACGTCCGGCGCGTGCGACGGCGACGGGCGCCAGCTCGCGCACCAGCCCCGCCTCGATGAGCACGTCCACCAGGCTGGTGACGGCGCCGCGCGACAGCCCGGTGGCGGCGGCGATCTGCGCGCGGGACGGCGCCGACGTCGCGTCGACGACCTGCCCCAGCGCGACCGACAGGTTGTGGACCCGCATCTGCGCCTGCCGGGCGGCGCGCGACGGGTCGGGCACCTGCTCCGCGGCCCGCCCCTGGCGGGTCCGGGGACGGGCGCCGACGACGACGTCGGGGGACGCGCCCAGGGTGTCGTGCGGGGTCACCGGGGCGGCGTCGTGCACTGCGGCACCCGTCACCTCGTCGACCGTCGGCATGGCTTGACCCTACCGATCTCCGGGGATAAATTCATCCCGAGAACAAAACCCGGTCGCTCGGCAGCCGCGCGCCCGGTCCGCACTCGACGTGGAGGCGTCCATGGTTCGCAAGCCCACCCCCGAAGACAAGTTCTCGTTCGGCCTCTGGACGGTCGGATGGAACGCGCAGGACCCGTTCGGCGCCGCCACGCGCCCGTGGCTCGACCCGGTCGAGTCCGTGCACAAGCTCGCCGAGCTCGGCGCCGCGCACGTGACCTTCCACGACGACGACGTGGTGCCCTTCGGCTCCTCGGACGCCGAGCGCGAGAAGATCCTCGACCGCTTCCGCGGCGCGCTGGCCGAGACCGGCATCACGGTCGAGATGGTCACGACCAACACGTTCACGCACCCGATCTTCAAGGACGGCGCGTTCACCTCGAACGACCGCCGCGTGCGTCGCTACGCGCTGCGCAAGATCCTGCGCAACGTCGACCTCGCCGCGTCGCTCGACGCCGACACGTTCGTCATGTGGGGCGGCCGCGAGGGCGCCGAGTACGACTCGGCCAAGGACCTGTACGCCGCGCACCAGGCGTACGCCGACGGCATCGACACCGTCGCCGCGTACATCAAGGAGAAGGGCTACAAGCTCCGCATCGCGCTGGAGCCCAAGCCCAACGAGCCCCGCGGCGACATCCTGCTCCCGACGATCGGGCACGCGCTCGGCCTCATCGCCAAGCTCGAGCACGGCGACATCGTCGGCCTCAACCCGGAGACGGGCCACGAGCAGATGGCCGGCCTGAACTACACGACCGGCCTCGCGCAGGCGCTGTGGGCGGACAAGCTCTTCCACATCGACCTCAACGGCCAGCGCGGCATCAAGTACGACCAGGACCTGGTCTTCGGCCACGGCGACCTGTTCTCCGCGTTCGCGACGGTCGACCTCGTCGAGAACGGCTTCCCGGGTGGCGGTCCCAAGTACACGGGCCCGATCCACTTCGACTACAAGCCGTCGCGCACCGAGAACTTCGACGGCGTGTGGGAGTCGGCTCGCGCCAACATGGCGACCTACCTCCTGCTCAAGGAGCGCGCCATCGCGTTCCGCCAGGACCCCGAGGTCCAGGAGGCCCTCGAGGCCGCCGGTGTCTTCGAGCTGTCCAAGCCGACGCTGAACGAGGGCGAGACCCTGGCCGACTTCCTGGCCGACCGGTCCGCGTTCGAGGACTTCGACGTCGAGGGCGTGGCCCAGCACGGCTACGGCTTCGTGCGCCTCAACCAGCTCGCGCTCGAGCACGCGCTCGGCGCCCGCGGCTGACCTGAGCACCACCCGACGCCCGGGGAGCCTCGTGCTCCCCGGGCGTCGCCCGTCCCCGGCCCCGACGTCCGATCGGGCCGCGGGACGTCACCCCTCGGACACCCAGCGCCCGGCAGGCCGGGCACCCTCGGCAAGGGAGCACACGCGATGACGCTCGTGGCAGGTGTGGACTCGTCCACGCAGTCGTGCAAGGTGGTCGTGCGCGACGCGCAGACCGGTGAGCTGGTCCGGCAGGGCCGCGCCAGGCACCCGGAGGGCACCGAGGTGCACCCCCACCACTGGTGGGACGCCCTGCAGGCGGCCATCGCGGACGCGGGCGGTCTCGACGACGTCGAGGCGATCTCGGTCGGCGGGCAGCAGCACGGCATGGTCGTGCTCGACGCCGACGGCGAGGTGATCCGCGAGGCGCTGCTCTGGAACGACACCCGCTCGGCGCAGGCCGCGCGCGACCTCATCGCCGAGCTCGGCGACGGCGACGCCACCGCCGGGGCGCAGGCGTGGGCCGACGCGGTCGGCTCGGTGCCCGTCGCGTCGCTGACGATCACCAAGCTGCGCTGGCTGCGCGACAACGAGCCGGAGAACGCCGCACGCGTGGCCGCGGTGGCGCTCCCCCACGACTGGCTGACCTGGAAGCTCGCGGGCGGCATGGCCGAGGTCGGGTTCGACGGGCTGATCACGGACCGGTCCGACGCGTCGGGCACCGGCTACTGGTCGCCGATCACCGAGGACTACCGCCCCGACCTGCTCGAGATGGCGCTCGGCAGCGTGCCGCGCCTGCCGCGCGTGCTCGCGGCCAACGAGGCCGGCCCGGTCGCCCCCGCGTTCGCGATGAAGCCCGTGCTGGGCCCGGGCGCCGGCGACAACGCCGCGGCCGCCCTCGCGCTCGGCCTGCTGCCCGGTGACGTCGCGGTGTCCCTCGGGACGTCGGGCGTGGTCTCGGCCATCTCGGCCGCACCCATCGCCGACGGCACCGGCCTGGTCACCGGGTTCGCCGACGCGACCGGCTCGTACCTGCCGCTGGCCGTGACGCTCAACGCGTCGCGCGTGCTCGACGCGGCCTGCCGGATGCTGGGCGTCGACCACCCGGGGCTGTCGCAGCTCGCGCTGTCGGCCCCCGCGGGCGCCGACGGCCTCGTGCACGTCCCGTACCTCGAGGGCGAGCGCACGCCGAACAAGCCGCTGTCCACCGGCGCCCTGCACGGCATGCGCCTGGCCAACACGACGCCCGCGCACGTCGCGCGCGCGGCGGTCGAGGGCATGCTCTGCTCGCTGGCCGACGGCATCGACGCGATGCGCGCCGTGGGCGTCCCGGTCGAGCGGGTGTTCCTCATCGGCGGCGGTGCGCAGTCCGAGGCCGTGCGCCGGATCATCCCGTCGATCATGGGCGTCGACGTGCAGGTGCCGACGCCCGGCGAATACGTGGCCGACGGCGCCGCCCGCCAGGCCGCGTGGGTGCTGTCCGGCCAGGACGCTCCCCCGGCGTGGTCCGCGTCGTCCGGCGCCGAGGTCATGACGGGCGAGCCGACGCCGGTCGTGCGCGATCAGTACGCGGCGGCCCGCGACCTGACGGTCGACCGCCCGGCCTGACCGGGACGACGAAGGGGCCGGCACCTCACGGTGCCGGCCCCTTCGTCATGCGTCACGCCCCCCGACGTGACGCGAGCGACGACGCTCAGTGGGCGTCGTCGTAGGCCTTCTTGACCTCGGCGGAGATGCGACCGCGCTCCGAGACCTGGTAGCCGTTGGCCTTCGCCCACTCACGGATCTCCTGGGCCTCGTTCGACCGCGCGGTACGCGACGTCGAGGAGGACGAGGAACGGGGCGTCGAGCGGCCGGCCGAGCGACCGCTCACCTTGCGCGCGTTCCCGACCCACTGCGCGAACGCGTCACGCAGCTTGGCGGCGTTCTCTGACGTGAGGTCGATCTCGTACGTCACGCCGTCGAGGCCGAACGTCACGGTCTCGTCCGCCGTCCCGCCGTCGACGTCGTCGACGAGCAGGACCTGCACCTTCTGTGCCATGGAATGCTCCCGGACATGGGGAAATTGCTGACGGGATCACTGTCCCACCCGGGATTGTTCGCGTCAAACCGCGCAGCACATTCTCAGGATCCCGTGCCAGGACCTTCGTTCTCCGCCTCCATGCGGGCAACTGCCTGCCGCTCGGAACGGTCCGCGTTGACGATCGCACGCATCGCGAACCAGAAGATCAGACCGACACCCACCGACGGCAGCAACGCCGCCAGAACTGCACCCCAGCCGTTCACAGGTTCTCCTTCACGCAGGCTCAGGCCTGCGGCTTCACGAGCGGGAAGACGATGGTGTCGCGGATGCCGTGACCCGTCATGGCGATCAGCAGGCGGTCGATGCCCATCCCCATGCCGCCCGACGGGGGCATGGCGTGCTCCATCGCGGCGAGGAAGTCCTCGTCGATCCGCATGGCGTCGTCGTCGCCCTTGGCGGCCAGCAGGGCCTGCGCCTCGAAGCGCTCACGCTGCACGACCGGGTCGACCAGCTCGGAGTAGGCGGTGGCCAGCTCCATGCCGCGCACGTACAGGTCCCACTTCTCCACCAGGCCGCGCTCGGTGCGGTGGTCCCGCGTCAGCGGGGACGTCTCCACCGGGAAGTCGCGCACGAAGGTGGGCGCCCAGAGGGACGAGCCCACGTGGTGCTCCCAGAGCTCCTCGACCATCTTGCCGTGGTTGCGCTGGGCGGGCGCCAGCTCGACGTCCGCGGCGTCCAGCAGGGCCAGCAGCCGCTCGTCGGACGTGTCGTGCGTGATCTCCTCGCCCAGGGCCTCGGAGAGCGAGCCGTACATCGTCAGGGAGGTCCACTGCCCGCCCAGGTCGTACTCGGTGCCGTCGGCCAGCGTCACGACGGTGGTGCCGAGCGCGTCCCTCGCGGCGGTCTGCACCAGGTCCTGCGTGAGCGCCGCCATGGTGTCGTAGTCGCCGTAGGCCTCGTACGCCTCGAGCATCGCGAACTCCGGCGAGTGCGTCGAGTCAACGCCTTCGTTACGGAAGTTGCGATTGATCTCGAAGACCTTCTCGACGCCGCCGACGGCCGCCCTCTTGAGGAACAGCTCAGGAGCGATGCGCAGGTAGAGCTCCATGTCGAAAGCATTCATGTGCGTCTCGAACTGGCGCGCCGCCGCGCCTTCCGGACGCACCTGGAGCATCGGCGTCTCGAGCTCCAGGAATCCGCGACGATAGAAGTTCTCGCGCAACGAGCGCACCACGGCCGAGCGCAGCCGCACCATCTCGCGCGCACCCGGACGCACGATCAGGTCGACGTACCGCTGCCGGACCCGCGCCTCCTCGGACATCTCGGTGCCCTCGTAGAGGTTCGGCAGCGGCCGGATCGCCTTGGCGGCCATGCGCCACTCGTCGGCCATCACGCTCAGCTCGCCCCGGCGCGACGCGATGACGCGGCCGTGCACGAAGACGTGGTCGCCGAGGTCGACGTCGGCCTTGAACGCGGCCAGCGCCTCGGCGCCGACCTCCTTCTCGCTGAGCATCGCCTGCAGGCGCGTGCCCGCACCGTCCTGCAGCGTCGCGAACGCGAGCTTGCCGGTGTTGCGCAGGAACACCACGCGCCCGGCGACACCGACGACGTCGTCCGTCTCGGTGCCCGGCTCGAGGTCCGGGTGCGCCTCGCGGACCTCGGCGATGGTGTGCGTGCGCGGCACCGCGACCGGGTAGGGCGCGACGCCCTGCTCGATCAGCCGCTCGCGCTTGGCCCGCCGCACCCGCATCTGCTCGGGGACGTCGTCCACGGGGGTGTCGACGACGGGCGTCGCGGGGGTGGGTTCGGTGCGTGCGGTCACCCGATGATTCTAGGGGCGGGGCGCGGGCACCTCCGCGGCGGACGGGCCCTGCGTGGCCACGGTCACGGACCGGGGGTCGAGGTCGAGCGCGACGTCGAGGACCGGCGACGAGTGGGTCAGCGCACCCACCGACAGGTAGTCCACGCCCGTGAGCGCGACCTCGCGCGCCCGGTCGAGCGTGAGGTTGCCGGTGGCCTCGAGGTCGACGTGGCCGGCGCCCGCCGTGCGCGCCCGGACCGCCGCGACCGTGGCCGCCAGCGTCGCGGTGTCCATGTTGTCGAGCAGCAGGAAGTCGGCGCCGGCGTCCAGGGCCTCGTCGGCCTGCTCGGGCCGGTCCACCTCGACCTGCACCGCGACGTCGGGGAACCGCTCGCGCACCGCGCGCACGGCCCCGGCCACCGAGCCGGCGGCGACCACGTGGTTGTCCTTGACCATCGCCACGTCGTACAGCCCCATGCGCTTGTTGGTGCCGCCGCCGCAGCGCACGGCGTACTTCTCCAGCGCCCGCAGCCCGGGCGTGGTCTTGCGGGTGTCGAGCACCTGCGCGCCGGTCCCCGTCAGCGCCTGCGTCCAGCGGTACGTGTGCGTCGCGACGCCGCAGGCCCGGGACACGAGGTTGAGCAGCGTGCGCTCCGCGACGAGCAGCACGTGCGTCGGGCCCTCGAGGGTCGCCAGGACCGTGCCCGCGTCGACCACCGTGCCGTCGTGCACGTGCCACGTGACCGTCGCCCGCGGCAGGCCCAGCCGGTCGGCGACCTGGTCGAGCACCTCGGGCACCACGACGAGCCCGGCGATCGCACCGGCGTCCCGCGCGACCACGTCGGCGCGGCCCCGCGCCTGCGCGTCCACCGTGGCCTGCGTGGTGACGTCACGGCCGGGGGCCAGGCCCAGGTCCTCGTCGAGCGCGACGGCGACCAGCCGCGTGACGGCCAGCGGCTCCGGACCGGGGTCGCCGGGCAGGCCGCCACCGGCGCGGTCCGTCGGCGCGCCGGACGGAGGCGCCCCCGCGGTCGCCGGGTCGTGCGGGGCGCGGGTCGCGTCGGACCCGTCGATGAGCGGGCTGGCGTCGGTCACGGGCGCCACGCTAGCGGCGCACGGCGCAGGCCGGGCGGACGTCCGCCACGGCGCGCTCCGGACAGGACGAGCGCACGACGAGGCCCCGCCGGCTGTCGGGGGGGATCAGTCGGCGGGGCCTCGTGGACCGGGGTGAGGTGACGTGTCACCCCGGCCCGCTGCTGCGGGTCAGCGCCGCAGCAGCGTCTGGCGCGCCCCCTCGAGGGTCATCCCGCGGCGGCGTGCCACGACCAGCGCGACGCCGGCGAGGATGACGAGGAGCGCCAGACCGGCCAGGCCGAGGCCCGTACCGGTGACGGCGAGGTTGCCCCCGGCCGCCGTCCCGGCACCGGCGCCTGCGCCGGTGCCGGCACCCGTGCCGGACCCGGCCCCCGGTGCCGCCGCGAGGACGCTCAGCACTGCGTCCGCCAGGACGGTGCCGCCGACCGACGCGCTCACCAGGTAGGTGCCCGCCGCCGTCGAGGCCGGCACGGTGACGGTCGTGACGGCCGTGCCGCCCCCACCGATCGTGACGGTGCCCAGGAGCGTCGTGCCCTCCGGGGCCACCGCGGCACCCGGACCACCGAGCGCACCGGTCGCGGTCACGCCCGCACCGAGTGCGATCGCGACCTCGGCTCCGGGCTCGAAGCCCTCGAGGGCCACCTGCAGCTGCTCACCGGCACGCACGTGGCCGCTGCTGAGCGTGATGCTCGGCTCGACCGGCGCCACCGGACCGGCGACCAGCTTGGCGACGCCCCAGCGGGCCGTGGACTGGTAGCCCTGGCCCGTCGGGTCGGCCCAGTTGGTGATGCCGATGCGCCCGCCACCGGTCGCGTCGTTGACCTGGAAGTCGACGCCGTGGACGGTGTTCGCACCCCCGAGGTCCAGCAGGTCGACGGCGAGCTCGACGAGGTAGCCCTCGTCGGTGCGCGACGTCGCGGTCTGCACGCGGGCCTGCTGGGCGGCGATGTCACCCGTGCCGAACGACACGGCGTTGTCCGCCGAGATGCGGATCTGCGTGTCCTCCGGGCGGTACGCGCCGTTCTTGGCGTTCCCGGCGTCGACGTAGACCTCGACCGAGTCCTGCTCCCACGGCTGCGTGGCGCTGACGTCGACCGACGGGTCGGTGACCTCGGCGAGGACGTACAGCGTGTCCTCGTCCCACACCGTGCGGACCGAGGCCGTCGCGGTGCCCGTGCCGTTGACCTGCTTGGCCGTCACGACGGCCGGGACACCCTCCCAGGCGTCGTCGACCGTCCCGTCGACCTCGGGCACGCCCGCGGACGCGGCCGGGACCTCGAGGTACGACAGCGGCTCGACGAGCGACAGCGAGCCGGCGCCCCCGGACCAGGACGTGACGTCCTCGCCCTGGACGACGCCCAGGTTGAAGGCCAGCACGTCGCCGACCTCGGCACCCTCGAGCGGCGCCTGCAGCACGACCCGCAGGCCGTCGCCGTGCTCCGCCCAGACGCTCGGCAGGTCACCCTCGCCGCTGCGCGGGACGTCGTACGTCGCCTCGCCGATCGTGACGCGCAGGGCGTCCGTCGTCGCCGGCACCTCGGCCAGCACGGTCAGCGCGTCCGCCGTCCAGCGGGTCTGCAGACCCCCGGCGACGCCGTCCTCGCCGATCGGCTCGAGCGGCAGCTGCTCCCACTCGGGTGCGTCCACCGCTGCGTCGTCGACGGCGACCTCGCCGCCGAAGGACTCGGCGGACGCGATCCGACCCGGCAGGTCGAGCCCGGCCGCGCCGTAGTAGGCGGGCTTGGCCCGCAGGTTGTCGTCGAACAGCAGCGGGGCGCCGTTGTCCCTCACCCAGCTGCGGAAGTCGTAGAGACCCCACACCGTGACCGAGAACAGCGAGTCCGCCTTGGCGCGGAACAGGTCGAACGCGTCGCGGTAGTAGTAGCCCTGCTCGACGAGCCTGGCCTCCGTCACGGGCGTGCCCGTGGCGACGTCGAGCTCGGTGACGGCCTGCGTGACGGGCAGCGCCTCGAACCGCGTGAGCGCGGCCTCGAGCGCGGCGACCGGGGTGGTCAGGCTGACGTGGAACTGGTGGCCGACGCCGTCCAGCGGCACGCCGCGCGACAGCAGGCGCTCGACGAGCGCGAAGTAGCGGTCCTGCTTGGCGACGGCCTCGGTGCTGTAGTCGTTGATGAACAGCGTGACGGGGCGGTTGGTGCCCGGGGCAGCGAACTCCTCGTTGAAGGCCTCGTCCGCGTACCGGAACGCCAGGTCGACGAACTCCTCACCCAGCACGTTGAACCACTGCGAACGACGCATGCCGTCGGGGTTCTCGGCGCCGTCGGCGATGACCTCGTTGACGACGTCCCACGCGACCAGCGGGTTGGTGTCGGAGCCGAACAGGCCGTACTCGTCCGAGATCGCCTCGGCGACCGAGAAGATGTGCGTGCGCATGCGCGCGCTCAGGATCGCCTGGTCCTCCTCGCTCGACGTGAGCAGCTCGCCGTCCTCCCCGTAGAACATCCAGCCCGGGGTGGTCGGGATGCCGTCGTCGTTGGCGTCGACCTGGCCCGGGTTCTGGCCGTGCCAGACGAGCACGTGCCCGTAGACCCGCAGGTCCTCCTCGACGGCCGTGTCCAGGAGGGTCCGGGCGACCGGGTCCATGCGGAACGAGCGGTCAGCGGCGTACCAGGCGTACGGCTTCATGTGGTTCTCGGCCGTGATCTGGTCGAAGTGCCGCGCCGCGAGCTCGCCCGGCGAACCGACCGTCTCGCGGTCGTCGATCGCGACGCCCATCGGGAAGGGCACGGTCTCGTGCAGCGGCGTGAGGTCCTGGACCTCCAGCTCGGGGCTCGTGATCCGGATGTCGTCGAGCAGGAACGTCGACGTGTCGCCCGCAGCACCGCTCGCGTACGGCGTCTCGAAGTACACCTCGGCCGCGGTGCCGAAGCTCGGCATCGTGAAGGTGCCCGAGATCCGCGTCCAGTCGGTCGTCACGGTCGACGTGGCGATGTTGCCGTACGTGCTAGTGCCGTCGGTCTCGGTGCGCACGCTGAGCACGATGTCGCCGGGCTCGTCGTCGAACCGCACCCACGCCTCGTACTCGTACTGCTGGCCGGCCGTGAGGACGTCGGTGACGTCGTACAGGAGGCCCTGGCCCTGGCTCACGCGGTCGCTGACGCGGACCGCGTGGGTGCCGCCGTGGGCGCCGGAGTCGACGACCTCGACGGTCGCGGGACCCTCCGTGCTCGCGCGCGGCGCCCAGCCCTGCAGGGTGCCGTCCTCGAAGTCGAACGTCTTGTCGACGGTCCCGCCCGCGGGCGGCGGCGCGTCCGGCGCGACCTTCGTGACGAGCAGGTCGTCGACGAGGTACGCGTACGCGCCGGCCGACGAGCTCAGCGCCGACGTGCCGAGGTAGATCCGGCGCGGTGCGGCGTCCGTCGGCGTGTAGGTGCCGCTGATGGTCGTCCAGCCGTCCGCGGAGATCGTCGTGTCCTTGACCCACGTGTACTCGGGGGTGACGACGAAGCGGAGGTTCGCGGTGCCCGCCGTGCCCTCGGGCAGCCGGGCGCGCAGCGAGAACGTGTAGGTGGCGCCGGCCTCGGTCGTGAACTCCGGCGACTGGATGCCCCCGAAGTCCTGGGTGCGGTCGGCCACCTCGAGCACCGTGTTCCCGTCCACGGGGACGTACCCCAGGGTGACGTCACCGCTCTGCGTCCACGGCAGCGTGGAGGAGTCGTCGAAGTCGATGTCGTAGACGACCTGGGGCTCGGCCGCGGTCGCCGTGGAGCCGACGGCCACGAGGGGCGCGGCGACGAGAGCGAGAGCCGCCACCCCGACGCCGATAGTTTCGAGCACCTTGCGGTGCCGGGTCTGACTCAATTGACGCTCCCTTGCGTGCAGTAAGTCTCATTCGCTCGGCCACCGTATGCGGCGAACTGCGCAAAGGCCAGGGTGCTCCTGGACCCTCGCCCGGATGGTTGCAGAATCGAGATCGATAACTTTCGGGAATGGTCCGTTCGGGTGACCCGGGCGACGATTCGTCCCGAAATGACGGAGCCCCGCCGGCTGTCGGGGGGGAACAGCCGGTGGGGCTCCGGGGAGGGCCGGGGTGAGGTCGCGCCTCACCCCGGCCGGGTCGGGAGGGTCAGCGCCAGACGACCACGGGGATCGACAGCAGGCTGCGGGTCGTCCCCGCCGCGTTCGACAGCTCCACGGTGTACGTGTAGGTGCCCTTGGCCTTGCCCGTGAACCGCGTCCCGGCGTGCTGCGGGTTGCGGCCGTTCGGCGTCAGCGTCTGGGTGTCGACCAGCACACCGTTCTCGTAGAGGCGGTACGTGTCGGCGTTGGTGCCCCACCACATGTGCATGGAGACCGTGTAGCTGCCGTTGCCGTCCCAGTTGTCGTGCACGACCACCGGGATGCCGGGGCTCGCGGCGACGACCCGCACGACCAGCGCACGGCTCGTGGTCGCGCCGTGCTGGTTGGTCGCGACGACCTCGTAGGAGTACGAGCCGTTGGCCTTGCCCGTGACCTCGAAGGTCGCGGTCTGGGCCTTCGGCGTCGCGTCGACCACGCGCTGGCTGGCGATCGGCGCGCCGTTCTCCAGCAGCGTCAGGGTGTGGGCGTTCTGCCCCCACCACACCGTCGACGTCACCGTGAAGGAGCCGTCACCGTCCCAGTTGTCGTGCGACAGGAGCGGCTTGGCGGGCACGCCCGTCGCGGGACCCGGTGCGGGCTCCGCGGCGACGAGCCGGACGACGCCCCAGCGGGCGTTCGACTGGTAGCCGGCACCCGTCGGGTCGGCCCAGTTCGTGATGCCGAGGCGCGCTCCGGCGCTGGCGTCGTTGACCTGGTAGTCCACGCCGTGGAAGGTGTCGAGGCCACCCGCGTCGAGCAGGTCGACGGCGAGCTCGACGAGGTAGCCCTCGTCGGTGCGCGACGTCGCGGTCCGCACGCGCGCCTGCTGTGCGGCCTCGTCGCCGGTGCCGAACGACACCACGTTCTCCGCCGACACGCGGATCTGCATGTCCTCAGGTCGGTACGTGCCGTTCTTGTAGTTGCCGGCGTCGACGTAGATCTCGACCGAGTCCTGGATCCACGGGTCGGACCCCGTCACGTCGATGTCGGGGTCGGTGACCTCGGCCAGGACGTACAGCGTGTCGTCCGCCCACAGCGTCCGGAACTCGCCGACGGCCGTGCCCGTGCCGGACACCTGCTTGGCCGACGTGACGGGCTCCGCGTCGGCCCAGACCCCGTCGAGCTCACCGTCGACCACCGGTGCCGTCGAGGCCTGCGGGGCCTCGTGGAACGAGAGCTCCTCGACGAGGGTCAGCGTGCCGGTCGCGCCGGCGGTCGCCCACCCGGTGACCTCGTCACCGTCGACCACGCGCACGTCGAACGACAGCGTGCTGCCCACCGCCGCGCCGTCGAGCGGCACGTGGACGACGGCACGCCAGCCGCCGGTCCGGTCGGCGTCGACGCCGTCGACGTCACCCGAGCCGTCACGCGCGTAGGTGGAGGTGGTGTCGCCCACCTGCACCTCGAGGGCGTCGGCGTCGCCGTCGACGTCCGCGAGCACCGTGAGCGTGTCCGCGGTCCAGCGGAGCTGGAACGCGCCCGCCTCGCCGATGTCCAGCAGCCGCAGCTGCTGCCACTCGACCGCGGACGTCGCGTCCGCGTCGAGCGCGACCTGACCGCCGAACACCGTCGCGGTGCGGATGCGGTCCGGCAGGTCCTGCCCGGCCGCGCCGTAGTACGCGGGCTTGGCCTGCAGGTCGTCGTTGAAGAGCAGCGGTGCGCCGTTGTCGTTGACCCAGCTGCGGCCGTCGTTGAGGCCCCACACGGTCACCGAGAACAGCGAGTCGGCGTGCGACCGGAAGATGTCGAACGCGTCGCGGTAGAAGTAGCCCTGGTCGATGAGCTTGGCCTCGGTCACCGGCAGGCCGGTGGCGACGTCGAGCTCGGTGACGGCCTGGACGACGTCGAGCGCCTCGAACCGCTCGATCGCCGCCTCGAGCGCCGAGACCGGCAGCGACAGGCTGACGTGGAACTGGTGGCCCACGCCGTCGACCGGCACCCCGCGGGCGAGCAGCCGCTCGACGAGCGCGAAGTAGCGGTCCTGCTTGCCGGACTGCTCGGTGTTGTAGTCGTTGATGAACAGCGTCACGGGACGGTCGGTGCCGGGCGCCGCGTACTCCTCGTTGAACGCCTCGTCGGCGTATTGGAACGCGAGGTCGATGAAGTTCTCGCCGAGGATCCGGAACCACTCGGAGCGTCGCAGCCCGTCGGGGTTCTCGGCGCCGTCGGAGACGACCTCGTTGACGACGTCCCAGGCCACGAGCGGGTTGGTGTCCGACCCGAAGGCGCCGTACGTGCCCGCCAGGTTCCCGGCGATGTCGAAGATGTGCGTGCGCAGTCGCTCGCGCAGCACCGCCTGGCCCGCGGCGTCCGCCGTCAGCGGCTGCCCGGCGTCGTCCTGGAAGAACCAGGCGGGCGTCTGGCTGTGCCACACGAGCACGTGGCCGTAGACCCGCATGTCGTTCGCGGCGGCCGAGTCCATCAGCGCCGTCGCCTCCGGGTGGATCCGGAAGCCGCCCTCGGCGTCGTACCAGGCCTCGGGCTTCATGTGGTTCTCGGCCGAGATCTGGTTGAAGTGCCGCTGCGTGAGCGTGCCCGGGTCGCCCTGGGTCTCCCGGCTGTCGATCGCGACGCCCATGGGGAACGGGACGGTGTCCTTGAGCGGCGTGATGTCCTCGATGGTCGCGGGCGGCGGCGTGCGGAACACGATGTCGTCGACGAGGAACGTCGAGGTGTTGCCCGGGTTGCCGCTGTCCCACGCGGTCTCGAAGTAGACCTCGGCGGCCGTCTCGTACGCCGGCAGCGAGAACTTGCCGCTGACGCGGGTCCACTCCTGCGTGACGCCGGTGATCGCCAGGAGGTTGCCGTAGGTGCTCGTGCCGCCGGTCTCCGTGCGTGCGCTGAGCGTCATGTCGCCCGGCGTGCCGTCGAACCGGAGCCACGCCTCGAACTCGTACGTCGACCCCGCGGCCAGCAGCCCGGTGACGTCGTACTGGATGCCCTGGCCCTGGTGGACGCGGTCGGACACCTGCGCGGCCTGCGCCGAGTCGTGGCCGCCCTCGACCACGGCGACCGTCGCGGCGCCGTCCTCGGTCGCGCGCGGCGTCCAGCCCTGCAGCGTGCCGTCCTCGAAGTCGAACGCCAGCTCGACGCCGGAGCCGGAGCCGTCCGCGCCGCCCTGGGGCAGCGTGAACGTCCAGCCGTCGGCGAGGCGCTCGGTCACGACGGTCCTCGTCGCCGCGATCGACGCCGCGCGGTCGCCGCCGCCGTCGTGCACGAGCACGATGCGGCCCGGCTCCATGGCGGTGCGCAGGTTGGCCGTCAGCTCGGCCTCGTCCTGCGTCGCCCAGTCGTTGATGGTGTTCGACACCGCGAGCGGCTGCATGCCGAGCGCGACGGCCACCGGGATGGTCTGGCCCCACGAGCCGTTGGGTGCGCGGAAGTACGGGACCTTCGCCTCGGGGTCGCCGAGAGCGTCACGGATGATCTGCAGGTTCGCCTTCAGGTCGGCCTCGACCTGTGCCTTGGTGTAACCGGCCATGTCGGCCCAGCCGGTGCTGTGGTTGCACAGCGTGTGGCCCTCGGACACGATCCGGCGCAGGACGTCCGCACCGCCCGGCGCCGTGACCTGCGAGCCGATGACGCAGAACGTCGCGTCGATGTCCTTCTCGGCGAGGAAGTCCAGGAGCTCGGTCGTGTCGGCGCCGTTGGGGCCGTCGTCGAACGTCAGCGCGGCCACGTCACCGGTGCCGCGCGCGGCACCCACGGGCGTGCTCGTCGGGTCCACCGCTCCCCCGGGCACGAAGCCCTCGAGGTCCGGCTCCCAGTCGTCGGTGACGGCCTGGCCGGTGATGACGACGTCGTCGACGAGGAAGATCGTCGTCTCGCCGCCCGCCTCGAGGTACAGGTCGCCACCGGTGACGGCCGCGCCGCGCGTGTACGTGCCGGTGAGCTCGACCCACTCCTGGTCCGTCACGTCGACCGCGGGGGCGGCCTGCGTGTACGCCTCGGGGGTCTCGGCGACGGTCGCCTTGACGGTCGTGGCCTCCTCGCCCGGAGCGAGCTTGACCCACGCCGAGATGTCGTACGTCGCCCCCGCGGCGAACAGCGACGCGATCGGCGTCGCCGCGCCGTGCCAGCCGGCCGTCCGGCCGGACACGAGCATGCTCGCGTCACCGGCGTGTGCGTCGTCGGTCGTGCGCGCGACCGTGGCGGCGCCGCGGCCGACCCACGGCGCGACCTCCGCCTCGAAGTCGCTGCTCAGGACGACCTCGGGCTCCGAGCCGGCACCCTCGCGCGTGATCTCGATGTCGTCGACGAGGTAGGTGTAGGGCGTGCCTGCCTCGGTACCGGAGAGGTCACCGGTGCCCAGGTAGACCGCGCGCGTCACGTCCTCGGCGGGCGTGTACGTCCCGGAGACCGTGGTCCACGCGTCGTCGCTGATCGTGGTGCTGCCGACCCAGGTGTAGTCCGTGGCGACGACGAAGCGGATGCCCGCCGTGCCCTCGGTGCCCTCGGGCAGCCGGGCACGCATCGTGAAGGAGTAGGCCACGCCGGCCTCGTAGGCGACCTCGGGCGAGGAGATGCCGTCGTAGTCCGTCGTGCGGTCGGCGACCTCGAGGGCCTTGCCGTCGCCGGCGTCGACGTACCCGAGGACGGGCTCGCCGCTGCGGGTCCAGTCGCCGGTCGTCTCGTCGTCGAAGTCGACGCCGAGGACGACCCCGGGCTCGGCGGCACCCGCGGCGGAGCCGACCGCCACGAGGGGTGCGGCGACGAGGGCCGCCGCAACCGCACCGAATCCGATAGTTTCGAGCACGCGACGGTGCCTGGTCCGACTCATTGACGCTCCCTTGCGCACGGAAAGTCCGGTATCGGACCCACCGTACGCGCCGAGTTGGTCATCCGACCAGGGGGAAGCGGTCCCAGCACGTAGATGGATGTCGGATCGAGGCCGAAAGTTTCAGCGGGGTCGGGGGCGCGGTGCCGGCGCGCACGACGAAGCCCCACCGGCGAGCAGGGGGGTACCTGCCGGTGGGGCTCCGTCGGGTGCGTCCCGGGGGTGGGAGGGCCCCCGGGACGCGCTGCGTCAGCGACGCAGCGTGCGGCCCACCTCGGAGGCGAGGTGGCCCCGGCGACGCACGACGAGCAGGAACGCGCCCGTCAGCAGCACCAGGAGACCCAGCAGGCCCAGTCCCAGGCCCGCACCCGTGGTGGCGAGGCTGCCGCCACGGGCCGGCGGCGTCGCCGCACCACCCGGGCCTGCCGCCGCGTCCGCCGCGAGGACGGTCAGCGCGCCCTCCGCGAGGACGTCGCCGCCGACGGCCGCCACGATGCGGTACGTGCCCGCCGCGAGCGTCGCCGGGATGGTGACCGTGAGCGACGCCGCGCCGTTGCCGGCCACGACGACCGAGCCCAGCACCGTGGTGCCCGCCGGTGCCGCGACCGCGGCACCGACACCACCGGCGCCACCCGTGGCCGTGACGCCCGCGCCGAGCGCGATCGTCACCGTGTCACCGGGCGTGAACCCGGCGAGGTCCACCGTCACAGCGCCGCCAGCCTTCACGGCCGGGAGCGAGAGGGACAGCGACGGCTCGACGCCGTCGACCGGCGGCGTGAGCGACGACACGAGCTGTGCCACGCCCCAGCGCTGCGGCGACTGGAAGCCCAGACCGGTCGGGTCCGCCCACGTGCGCACCGAGGTGCGCGCGCCGTCGGTCGCGTCGTTGACCTGGAAGTCCAGGCCGTGGAACGTGCCGAGGCCGACGTACTGGTCGAGCATGTCGACGGCCGCCTCCACACGGTAGCCGGTGGCCGTCGTGACGACCTCGGCCTGGACCCGGGCCATGTGGAACCCCTGGTCACCCTGACCGATGGTGACCCCGCCCGCTGCGTCGACCCGCACGTGCAGGTCGTCGTACCGGAAGGTCGGGTTCTTGAAGTTCCCCGCGTCGAGGAAGATCTCGAACGAGTCCTTCTCGTGGGCCGCCGTGGCGGAGGTGTCCGGTGTGGCGTCCACGACGTCGGCCAGGACGAACAGCGTCCTGCCCCTCCACAGGGTCCGGACGGTGGCGGTCGCACCGGGTGCGCCGTCGACCTGCTTGCCCGTGGAGACCGTGGCCGCGTCCTGCCACTGCGGGTCCACCTCGCCGTCGACCGTCGGCTCGGTCGCGGTCTTCACGACCTCGACCGTGGACAGCGGGTCGACCAGCGAGAGCTCGCCCAGGTGACCGGGCGTGTTCCAGCCGACCACCGTGTCACCGTCGACGACCCGGACGTCGACCTGCAGGACGTCGCCCAGCTCGGCAGCCACCGGCACGTGGACCACGGCGGCCCACCCGTCGGCGGTGTCGGACACGACGCCCTCGACGTCACCCGAGCCGGTGCGCGAGAACGCGTAGGTCTCGTCACCGACCTGCACCTCGAGGGTGTCGTAGGCGTCCTTCACGGCGGCGTACACCGTCAGGTGGTCCGGCGCCCAGCGGGTCTGGAAGCCGACCTGCCCGTCCACGTCGTGCAGCGGGAGCTGCTGCCACGCGACGTCGGCGGCGGCGTCGGCGTCGAGCGCCACGTCCCCGGCGAACGAGGCGGCCGTGCGGATCCGCGCCGGCAGGTCGCTGCCGACGATGCCGTAGTAGGCCGGCTTCGCCTGCATGCCCTCGTCGAAGACGAGCGGCCCACCGCTGGAGTTCCGCCACGACCGGGTGTCGTACAGGCCCCACACGGTGATCGAGAACATCTGGTCCTCGTACCGGTGGAAGGCCTCGAACGCGTCCCGGTAGTAGTAGCCCTGCTCGATGAACAGGGCCTCCGTCGCCGGGGAGCCCGTGGTGACGTCGAACTCCGTGACCGCCTGCAGCAGCCCCAGGCCGGAGAACCGCTCCAGGGCGCCCTCGAGGAACGAGACCGGCACCGACAGCGAGACGTGGAACTGGTGGCCCACGCCGTCGATCGGGACGTCACGCTCGAGGAGCCGCTGGACCAGCGCGTAGTACCGGTCCTGCTTGCTCTTCAGCTCGGAGTTGTAGTCGTTGATGAAGAGCGGGATCCGGTCCGCACCGGGCGCGAGGTACACGCCGTTGACGTACTGGTCGGCGTACTCGAACGCGCTGTCGACGAACTCCTCGCCGAGGTACTTGTACCAGTCGCTGCGACGCATGCCGTCGTCCGGGTCCTGGTCGGAGATGACCTCGTTGACGACGTCCCAGCCGACGACCGGGTTGGTCGGCGAGCCGAAGTCGCCGTACTCCTCGGCGATCCAGCGGGCGACGTTCTCGATGTGGTCCTCCATCCGCTGACGGACGATCACCGCGCTCGCGTCGTTGACCGGCAGGGCCACGCCCGCGTCGTCCTGGAAGAACCAGGCCGGCGTCTGCGCGTGCCACACGAGCACGTGCCCGTACACCCGCAGGTCGTTGGCGACGGCGTGGTCCATGACCGCCCGCGTGTCCGCGTTGGGGGCGAACGTGCGGCCGTTGTACCAGTTCTCCGGCTTCATGGAGTTCTCGGCCGTGACCTGCTCGAAGTGCTTGTTCAGCAGGGTCGCCGCCGAACGCTGCGTCTCGCGCGAGTCGATCGCCACACCGAGCGGCACGTTCACCGACTCGTACAGCGACGCCAGGTCGGTCTGGATCACCGGGTCGGGCCGCTTGGTGAACGTGATGTCGTCGACGAGGAACGTGGAGGTGTTGCCTGCCGCGCCCTGCGCCCACGCCGTCTCGAAGTAGACCTCCGCCGCCGTCGTGTAGGGCGGCATCGCGAACGTGCCGGAGACCTGCACCCAGTCGTTCGCCATGCCCGGCAGCTGCACCAGGTTCGGGTACGACCCGTCGACGTGGGCGCTCAGGGTGACGTCACCCGGGGTGCCCTCGAACTTGATCCACGCCGAGAAGTCGTACGTCGCGCCGGACTCGAAGATGCCCGCCACGCTGTGCTGCAGACCCTCGCCCTGACCGTCGCGGTTCGAGATCCGTGCCGCGTACTGCGAGGCACGACCCGGTGCGACGACCTCGACGGTCGGCGCGCCGTTGCCGGCGTCGCGGCCCGTCCACCCCTGCAGGGTGTTGTCCTCGAAGTCGGCGTCGATGCTGCCCGACGGGACGTACGAGCCGTCCGCACCGCCCGTGGGCAGCGTGAACGCCCAGCCGGCGGCGAGCCGCTCGGTGACGACGGTCCGCGTCGCGGCGACGGACGCGGCACGGTTGCCGCCGCCGTCGTGCACGAGGACGATCTCGCCGTTCTTCATGGCTGCCCGCAGGTTCGTGGTCAGCGTCGCCTCGTCCAGGGACTCCCAGTCGGAGATCGTGTTGGTCACGCCGAGCGGCTGCATGCCGAGCGCGACGGCCACGGCGGCCGTCTGGCCCCAGCTGCCGTTGGGCGCCCGGAAGTACGGGACGGGCGCGTCCGGGTCACCGAGCGCGTTGCGGATGATCGTGAGGTTCGCCTTGAGGTCGGTCTCGACCTGCGCCTTGGTCATGCCGCCCATGTCCGCGTACGACGTGCCGTGGTTGCACAGCGTGTGCCCCTCGGCCACGATCCGCTGGAGCGTCGCGGCACCACCGGGGGCCGTGACGTTCTGGCCGATGACGCAGAACGTCGCGACCAGGTCGTTCGCCGCCAGGAAGTCCAGCAGCGCGGCCGTGTCGGCACCGTTGGGGCCGTCGTCGAACGTCAGCGCGGCGGTGTTCGACGCGCCCTCGACCGTGCGGGCGGTGGTGACGGGCGTGGTGGTCGGGTTGACCGCACCGCCGGGGACGAAGCCCTCGAGGTCCGGGACCCAGCCGTCGCCGGGGCCGGTGGCGACCGGCGGACCGACGATGGTGACGTCGTCGACGAGGAAGCTCGTCGTGACGCCGGCGGCCTCGAAGTAGAGGTCACCGCCGGTGACGCCCGCGGCACGCGTGTACGTGCCGGTGAGCTGGACCCAGGCGTCGTCGGTCACGGGGACCGCCGGGGCGGCCTCGTTCCACGCCTCGGGCAGCTCGGCGACCGTCATCTTCACGGTCGTGTCCGCCTCGCCCGGGGCCAGCCGGACCCACGCCGAGATGGTGTAGGTGCCGCCGGGGGCGAAGATCGGGTTGACCGGCGTCTGCGCGCCGTGCCAGTTCTGCGTCCGGCCCGACACGAGCATGGCGCCCGTGCCGGTGTGCGCGTCCGTCGTGGTGCGCGCGACGGTGGCGTTGCGGGCCACCCACGGCGTCACACCGGACTCGAAGTCCGAGCTCAGGACCGTGACGGGGGCGGGGGGCGTCCCCGGGTCGACCGGGCCCGTGCCGCTCGTGGCGCCGGTGACCAGGACGTCGTCGACGAGGAAGCCGGGGGTCGAGCCCTCCCACGTGCCCGCCTCGAGGACGAACTTGACGGTGCTCGCGTCGACGCCGGCCGGGAGGGTGTAGGTCCCGGTGACGGTCGCCCACGCGGTGCTGCTCAGGGCCACGGGGCCGACGGGCGTGTAGGCGCCGTCGTACATCGTGAAGCGCCCCATCGCGCCGGCGTGCTCCTCGAGCAGCCGCATGCGCGCGCTGAAGGTGTACTCGACGCCCGCCTCGAAGATGCCGGTCGCGGACTCGGCGGTGAACCAGGTCTGGTCGCGGCCGGTCACGCTCAGGGCCTTGCCCTCGCCCTCGGTGACGTACGCGAGCGACGGCGTGCCGCTCTGCCGCAGGTCGCCCAGGGTGCCGTCGTCGAAGCTCGCGGCGGCGACCGTGGTCGCGGTCGGCGTCGGCGTCGGCGTCGGCGTGCCCACGGGGGCCGGACGCGTGACGCGGATGTCGTCGACCTCGTAGGCGTACAGGCCACCGGTGCTCAGGGCACCGGTGCCGATGAACAGCGCACGCGAGGTGTCCTCGGTGGGCGTGAAGGTGCCGGTGACGGTCTTCCACCCCGTCGCGTCGACGGTCGTGTTGCCGATCCACGTGTAGCCCGGGTCGGTGACGAACCGCAGGTCGGCCGTGCCGGGCGTGCCGGCCGCGAGCCGCGCGCGGGCCGAGACGGTGTACTCGACACCGGCCTCGAAGTTCGTGACGGGCGACTTGATGCCGTCGTAGTCGTTGGCGCGGTCGGCCACCCGCAGGTGGCGGCCGAGGGTGACGTCGCTCAGCGTCGCGTTGCCGCTCTGCGTCCAGCCACCGCGGCCCTCGGTCTGGAAGTCGGCGGCGGCGACCGTGACGGGCGTCGCCGGGTCGGTGCCGGGTCGCGTGACGAGCAGGTCGTCGACGAGGTACGTGTACGCGGCCGAGGACCCGTCGAGGTCGGACGCGCTGAACGTGATGGTCTCGTTCCGGGTCGCGGGGGCGGTCCAGGTGCCGCTGATCAACGTCCAGCCCGCGGCCGTGATGCCGCCGGTGTTGCCGATCCAGTCGTAGGCCGGCGCGCCGGTCTGGAACCGCGCGGACGTCGTGCCGACGGTCCCGTCGGCGAGCTTCGCGCGGGCGCTGAAGGTGTAGGTCACACCCTCCTCGACGGCGATGGCCGGCGACGTCAGCCCGTCCCAGTCCTCGACACGGTTCGCGACCTGGAGGACGGTGTCGGTCGGGTAGCTGAGGGTCGGGTTGCCGTTCTGCGCCCAGCCGCTCGACGTCCCGTCCTCGAAGTCGAGGGACAGGACCGTGACCGGGCCCGCAGCCGTCGCGGACGACAGCGTCGTCCCGACCATCGGTGCTGCGACCAGGGCCACGACAGCGGCCGTCACACCGATACTTTCGTGCACCTTACGGCGCCTCTTGACGTGCATCGTCGCTCCCTTGCGCAGCACAGCACCCCGCGCGTACGGGGCCGGACCCCTGAACCTAGGGATCCCTGCGGGAAAGCGGCAGACCTGGTCACCCGTTCAGATGCAGGCAAGTCGTCCGACGTCTGGAGAAAGTTTCGGCCCTGGGAACGTGCTCATCGGACTATCCGACCGGGCGGGGCCCGATCTCGACCGATCCGTCCGGTCCCGATCTCACCCCGACGCGCACGCGCCACTCCTCCTTGGTGAGCGGGAAGTCGCTCCGCGCGTGCCCGCCGCGGGACTCCTCGCGCGCCAGCGCCGCGAGCGCCAGCACGGTGGCGACCTGGTGCACGTTCGTCGTCTCCCACTCCGCGAGCTGCGGCTCGCCCAGGGGCCGGCCGTCGTCACGCCGCTGCTGGGCGTCCGCCGGGATCGCCGCCAGCGCGCCGAGCGCACGGCGCAGGCCGTCCGCCGAGCGCAGCACCCCGGGGCCGTCCGTGGCCGCACGCTGCACCCGGGCCCGCGACGCCGCCGCGACCAGGGCGTCGGCGCCCGGCCGCACGCACGGCTCGACCCGCGGCAGGAACCCGCCCTCGACGCGCGCCGCGACGTCCCGCGCGGCGCGGTGCGCGAACACCAGACCCTCCAGCAGCGAGTTCGACGCCAGCCGGTTGGCCCCGTGCACGCCCGTGCACGCCACCTCCCCCACCGCGTACAGCCCGGCCAGGGAGGACCGCCCGTCGAGGTCGGTCACCACACCGCCCGAGTGGTAGTGCTGCGCCGGTGCGACCGGCACGAGGTCCGTCGCCGGGTCGATGCCGTGCTCCGCCAGCCGCTCGTGGATCGTCGGGAACCGCCGCCGCAGGAAGTCCGCGCCCAGGTGCCGGGCGTCGAGCCACACGTGGTCCGACCCCGTCGCCGCCAGCCGCCGCACGATCGCGTGCGCGACGACGTCCCGCGGCGCCAGCTCCGCCAGCGGGTGCACGTCCGGCATGAACCGCACGCCGTCGGTGTCCAGCAGCAGGGCCCCCTCCCCCCGCACGGCCTCGCTCACGAGCGTCAGCTGCCCCTTCACGCCCGTGCCCAGCCACAGCACCGTGGGGTGGAACTGCACGAACTCCAGGTCGCCCAGCAGCGCGCCCGCACGCAGCGCCGCGGCGATCCCGTCCCCGGTCGCCTGCGCCGGGTTGGTGGACGAGCGGTACACCTGACCGATCCCACCCGTGGCGAGCACCACCGCGGGTGCCAGCGCCGCACCGACACCGTCGCGCGACCCCTCGCCGATGACGTGCAGCGTCACCCCCGCCACCGCCCCGGGCGAGCCGTCGGGCCCCGGCGGCCCGGTGAGGACGTCCAGCACCAGCGCGTGCTCCACGACCTCGATGCCCGGGTCGTCGCGGACCGCCTCGATCTGCGCGACCAGCGCACGGGAGATCTCCGCACCCGTGGCGTCCCCGCCCGCGTGCGCGATCCGGTCCGTGAGGTGACCGCCCTCGCGTGTGAGGCTCAGCAGGCCGTCGGGCGTGGTGTCGAACACCGCGCCACGGGCCACCAGCTCGCGCACCCGCCGCGGCCCCTCGGTCACCAGGGTCTCGACGGCGCGGGGGTCGCACAGCCCGACGCCCGCCACGAGGGTGTCCTGCAGGTGCGCCGCCGGGGAGTCGCCGGGGTCCAGCGCCGCGGCGATCCCGCCCTGCGCCCACACCGTCGAGCCGGACGACAGCACGCCCTTGGTGACCAGCAGGACCCGCCGCACGCGGGTGCGCAGCTCGAGCGCGGCCGTCAGACCCGCGATGCCCGAGCCGACCACCACCGCGTCGGCGTGCACCGTCCACCCCGGCTCCGGCGCCGCGAGGCGCGTGGCGAGGCGGACGGACGGCAGGTCGGGCAGCACGGGCACGCAGCGGACACTAGCGCGGCACGGTCAGCCCACCGCGCCGTCGACCGCCTCCCGGCCGCGCGCCAGCGGCAGGCCCGACGCGACCAGACCCGTCTGCGCCGTCCACTCGTCCGGCACCTGCCCCGGGTCGTCGCCCGTGTCGACGATGCGGTTGTCCGCGTCGACGAGGACGACGTGCGGGGTGTACGTGCGCGCCTCGGCGTCGGACATCGTGCCGTAGGCGATGACGATGACGACGTCGCCGGGGTGGACCAGGTGGGCGGCGGCGCCGTTGACGCAGACCTGCCCGCCCCCGGGCTCGCCCGCGATCGCGTAGGTGGTCAGGCGCGCGCCGTTCGTCACGTCGACGACGTCGACCTGCTGACCGGGCAGGACGTCCGCCGCCGCGAGCAGGTCCGCGTCGATGGTGATGGAGCCGACGTAGTGCAGGTCGGCGGCCGTGACCGTGGCGCGGTGCACCTTGCCGGTCATCATCGTGCGCTGCAGCGTGGTCACGCGGCACCCCCCGTCGAGCGGCCCGCCGCGTCGGGGCCCCGGCCCGCGCCGGCCATGCCGGTGCGCAGCGTCAGCGGCGCGTTGTCGATCAGCCGGGTGCCCCCCACCCGCGCGGCCAGCAGGAGCAGCGCGTCGTCGGTGCGGGCGTCGGCCGGCGCGAACGTCGCGGCGTCGACGAGCGCCACGTAGTCCACGTCGTCGTCGTCGGACAACCGCTCGTCGAGCACGGCACGAGCGGCCGCGACGACCGCGTCGGGGGCCTGCCCGCCGTCCGCGGCGCGACGCCCGGCTGCCAGCGCCGCGGACAGCGCCAGGGCGCGCTCGCGCTCGGCGGCCGCGAGGTACGCGTTGCGGCTCGAGCGGGCCAGCCCGTCGGCCTCGCGCACCGTGGGGTGCACGGCGATGACGACCGGCACGTCGAGGTCCTCGACCATCCGCCGCACCGCGACCACCTGCTGTGCGTCCTTCTGGCCGAAGACGGCCACGTCCGGCTGGGTCAGGTGCATCAGCTTGAGCACGACCGTGAGCACACCGTCGAGGTGGCCGGGGCGCGAGGCGCCCTCGAGGACGTCGCCGACGCGCCCGGCGGTCACGCGGACCGTCGGGTCCCCGTCCGGGTAGACGACGTCGACCGTCGGGGCGAACACCACGTCCTGCGGGCGCAGCAGGCCCGGGCCCGACAGCAGCCGCAGGTCCCGCTCCAGGTCGCGCGGGTACCGCGCCAGGTCCTCCGTGGGGCCGAACTGCAGCGGGTTGACGAAGATCGTCACCACGACGACCTCCGCCAGCGAGCGGGCGTGCTCGACGAGCGCCAGGTGCCCCTCGTGCAGCGCCCCCATGGTCATGACCACGGCGCGCCGGTAACGGCGCCGGCCGGTGTCCGACCCGGGCCGCGGCAGCGTGGCGGCGTCCTGCGCGGCCAGCGCCGCGGCGAGGCCGTCGCGGTCGCGCACCAGCGCGGGGTGGGTGGTGCTCATGCGTCCTCCTGCGGCGGGGTGCCGCCGTCGTCGTCCGGTCCTGCCGCGCGGGGGTGTCCCGGGGGCGGTGCTCCGTGGTCGTCCTCCTGCAACGCCGGAGGCGCCGGGATGATGCCCGCGAGCGCGTCGAGCACGCGCTGCGCGGCGTCGGGGCCGACCAGCCCGGCGCCGAGCGCCCGCGCCGCCGCGGCCCGCGACAGCGCACCGTAACCCGCCAGCACGTCCACCGCACCGCTGGTGGTACCAAGCTCGGCGAGCACCGCGACGTGGTCGGCCACCGTGCCGGCGTCCCCGCGCCGCACCGGGCCGGTGAGCGCGCTCACCGCGCCCGGACCGGCGTCACCCGCGGTGTCCTCCGCCCGCAGGGCCCCGTCGAGCGTCGCCTCCAGCAGGGGCCGCAGCACGCGGCCGGGCTCCGCCACGCCCGCCGCCCGCAGCACCTGGGCCGCCTGGGCCACCAGCACCACCAGGTGGTTCGCCCCGTGCGCGAGGCCGGCGTGGTAGAGCGGGCGCCGGTCCTCGTCGACGACGACCGGCTCGCCGCCGATCTCGACGACGAGCGCCTGGCCGATCGGCAGCACGGGCCCGGGTGCGGTCACCGCGAACGCGCAGCCCGCCAGACGGGCCAGGTCGAGGGACGTCCCCGTGAAGGTCATCGCGGGGTGCAGGGCCAGCGGGATCACCCCGGCGGCACGGGCGGACGCGAGCACCGCCGTGCCGAAGCGGCCGGACGTGTGCACGGCGATCTGCCCGGCCTGCCACGCACCCGTGTCCGCCAGGCCCTGGACCAGCGGCGCGAGCGCGTCGTCCGGCACGGCGAGCAGCACGAGCTCGGCGCGGCGCACCACCTCGGGCACGTCCAGCACCGGGACGCCCGGCAGCAGCATCGCGGCACGCTCGCGCGACGCCTCCGACACCGCCGAGACCCCGACGACGGGGTGGCCCGCACCGCGCAGCGCGCTGCCCAGGACAGCGCCCACCCGCCCGGCGCCCACCACGCCCACACCCAGGCGGCCGGGGCGCGACGCCGGGTCGGCGGTCACGGGCGGCCTCCGTCGTCGGGGACGGGCCCGGCCGACGTGGGGCGGACCGGCGCCACGACCGTCGGGGCGGGCGCCGTCGGGGCGGGCGCCGCCGGGGCGGGCGCCGCCGGGGCGGGCGCCGCCGGGGCGGGCGCCGTCGGGGCGGGCGCCGCCGGGGCGGGCGCCGTCGGGGCCGGTGCCGTCGGGGCCGGTGCCGTCGGGGCCGGTGCCGTGTCGGCGGGCGCCGCCTCGGCGGGTGCCGCGTCGACCACGGGCGACTGCGGGGGCTGCGCACCGGCGACGTCGCCGGCCGTCCCGAGGCCCGCCGCGGCCGTGCGCATCCACAGCTCGGGTCCGGCGACGGCCCGGGCCTCGCGGGCGCGGCGCGCCTGCTCCTGCAGCAGCGCCGCGGCGACGTGCTCGTCGAGGTGCTCGACCTGCGGCGTGACGGGTCCGGGCGTCGAGTGGGTGACGAACGTGGCGAGCCGCAGGCGCCGCTGCACCGGGCCCTGGGTGAGCGCGATGCTCTGCGTGCGCTCGTGCGGCACGACGACCACCGAGCGCCACCACCGGCCAGATCGCATGACCAGGGCGGTGCGGGTCACCAGGACCCCGTGCCGGCGCCGGCTCAGCGGGTCGACCCAGCGCGCGCGGTACGGGGCGGGGGTGAACCCGCCGTCGTCGTCGCGGCCGGTCAGGGCGGCGTCGAGCGTCGCCCTGGGGTCGTCGACGCCCAGGTCCGGCAGCACGAGCCACAGCGCGACCGCGGCCTCCGCCCGGGTGGCGACGGGGTGCAGCACGGACTCGGTGGCCGACTCGGCCCCGTACCCCGCCACGTTGATCTCGACCCGCCACCAGTCGGGGCCGCGCCAGAACGGCCCCTGGCTGAGGCGCACCGCCTGCACGCGTCCCGGCGGCACGGTCTGGGTGCGGGTCTCGGTCAGCCCGTGCCGCAGCCGGATGCCGTCGGGGGACACGGCCGCGCGGAACGTGGCGCCGGAGTTGAGCCGGCCCCACACGTAGCCGCCCAGACCGATCGCCCCGGGCACGATGACGAACAGCGCACCGGCGTCCCCGGCCATGATGCTGGCGACGCCCACCCCGACGAAGGCCACGAGGAGCACCCACGGCGGCGTCGACCGCAGGATCGAGACGATCAGCCGCGGCATGGGCAGCTCGTACACCTGCCGCTCGGGCGCCGCCTCGTACACGGGGGCCGGGTGCGCGCCCGGGAGGCCGGGGGCTGCGCCCGGGAGGCCGGAGGCTGCGCCCGGGAGGCCGGGCGCCGCGCCCGCCGCCCCGTCGACCGAGACGCCGACCTCCGGGTCGCCCACCGGGGCGGGCGCCACCCGCGTCGGCCCGACGCCGGCGGCCAGCGCGAGGATCTGGGCGCGCAGCGACTCCGCCTCGGCATCCCGCAGGAAGGCCAGCTGCACGGCGGACCCCGTGCCGCCGGCGACCTCGAGGTTGAGCTGGGCGAGACCCAGCAGCCGCGCGAGCAGCGGCTGCACCACGTCGACGGCCTGCAGCCGGTCCAGGCGCGCCTGGCGCTGCTGACGGAACAGCAGACCCGTACGCAGGTGGACGGCGGTGTCGGTGACGGCGTACCGCATGACCCGCCACGCCAGCGCGGAGTACACGAAGCCGACGAGGCCGACGAGCACGACGGCGCCGAGCACCACGAGCCACGCGCGGCCCGGACCGAGCGCCCCGACCACGTCCCGCAGCACGTCGGCCATCTGGTAGCCGACGATCGCGACGAACGCCACCAGCGCCTTCCACCCGCGCAGCGCCGGTGTCACGGGGTGCAGGCGACGCCAGTCGTACCCCTCCTCGCCCGCGGACTCGGGCACGGGGTGCAGCGCGGTGCTCACAGCCCCGCCAGCCGGGCCTCACCGCGGGACGCGAGCCGGTCGCGCAGGCGCGCGGCCTCGGCCGGCGGCAGTCCCGGGATCGTGGCGTCGGTGCCGGGGGCGGCGGTGTGCAGCTGCACGGTCGCGATGCCGAACCGGCGGGCGAGCGGACCGGACGTCACGTCCACGTACTGCATGCGCCCGTAGGGCACCACGACGAGCGAGCGCAGCAGGATGCCCCGGCGGACCAGCAGGTCGTCGGCGCGTTCGGCGTAGCCCAGCGCGCGGACCTGACGCGGCACCAGCAGCGCTCCCCACACCAGCAGGACGACCACGACGGCGGGCACCGCCCAGAGCCACGGCACGCCGACCAGGGCGGCGAGCAGCACCGTCGGGACGAGCAGCGCGACGGCCCACACGCCCAGGACCACGAGCCGCGCGGTCGTCAGGCGCGTCGACACCGCCGTCCACTCGACGTCGTGCAGGTCGAACGGGTCGGCGTCGTCCGCCGCGTCCAGCGGTGCCGGGGTGGTCGTCATGGGGTCCATCCTCCCGCACGGGCGGCCGGGCGCGGTCCGCTCAGCCCGCCGACGGGTCCGGCTCCGTGCGGCGGCGCACGTCGGGCTCCTCGGCGTCCGGCGGGGGGATGCGGCACCAGTGCTCGACGACGAGCCCCACGACCGCGAGCACCACCGCCCCGACCACGGCGAGGCCGGCGGACGCGGCCCGCTCCGTGCTGCCGGGCACGTCCGCGTCGGTGAGCAGGGACAGCGCCTGCCCCCCGTACCAGCCGGTCAGCAGCGCGCCGGTGTAGCACGACGCCTTGGCCAGCACCGCGGTGCGGGCCGCGCGCACGGGGTCCAGCAGCGGTCGCCTGCCGCGCTGGTACTGCCGCACCGCCCAGCCCATCGACAGCACGACGCCGGCGATCACCAGCTCCACGCCGACCACGAGCCACGGGACCTCGGGCGGGGTGGCCGCACCGCGGCCGACCGTCATCCGCATGGCCCACCACGTGACGGCCGCGACCACGGCCGCCAGCAGGACGAGCGTGCGCACCCGGGTCGCGGTCACGGTCGGTGCGTCCCCTCCGACCCGGCCCCGTCCGGCTCCGGGATGGCTGCCGGCACGGGCGCCGTCAGCCAGTCGAGGGCCATCCAGCGGACGCCGTCGCGGTCGGGGGCGGTCGCGGCGAGCTGTGCCACGGGTCCGCCGCCCAGCCCGGGCAGCACCGCGTCCGGGTCGACCTGCGCCCAGGGCTCGAGGACGAACGCGCGCTCGTGGGCGCGGGGGTGCGGCAGCTCGAGGTCGTCGGTCACGGCCAGGGTGTCGCCGTACACGATGATGTCGACGTCCAGGGTGCGGGGGCCCCAGCGCTCGGCGCGCTCGCGACCGTGCGCGTGCTCGACCGCGTGCACGGCGCGCAGCAGGTCACGCGCGGCCAGCGTGGTCCGGGCCAGCACCACCGCGTTGAGGTAGTCCGGCTGCTCGGGCCCGATCGCCGCGGTCCGGGCCAGCGGGGACACGGCGACGACCTCGACGCCCGGCGTCGCCGCGAGGTCCGCGACCGCCCGTCGCAGGGTCTCCTGCGCGGGGCCCAGGTTCGCCCCCAGCGCGAGCACCGTCCGCACGGGGTGACCCGGCGGCTCGTCGAGCGCGTCGTGCACGAGCTCACCCTCGACGACGTCCGTGACGGGCGCCATCAGCTGCGTGGCCCCGAGGTCAGGCCCGGGGCCGCCGTCGTGACGGTCGGGAGCCGGCCACCCGGGCTGGGGGGCGCCGCGGTCCGGCCACTCCTGCCGGGGCGCACCGTGGTCGTGCTCGTCGTGGCGGGGCGCCTCGTGGTGGGGCACGTCGTGGCCGGGTGCGTCGTGGCGCAGGGCGTCGGGCGGGGCGGCGACGGCGCCACCCACCAGGGGCATCACCCCGGTCGGGACCGCACCGGTGGGCGCCGGCCCCACGACGACAGCACCGCCGTCGGGTCCGCCGTCGTGCGCGAGGCGCGAGGCGCCGGGTGCCGACAGACCCGCCGCGGGCGACCCCGCAGACGGTGACGACGGCCCGGGCACCGCGGGGGCGCCGGATGCGGGCGTCACCGGCGCCGCGTGCGCGGCGAGCGACGACAGCGGGGCGGGGGCGGGCTGCGGGGCGGGGGCGGGCTGCGGGGCGGGGGCCACCAGCGGCTCCGGCGCCACGGCCCCCAGCGGCAGCGACGCCGTGCGCGGCTGCGACGCCGTGCGCGGCTGCGACGCGGTGTCGGTGGACCGGCGCACCTGCCCGGTCGCGGGGCGGTACGGCTCGGCGGCCGGGAGCTTGCTGCGGTCGCGCCGGATCGACACCACGACGTCGTCGAACGGCACGGTGATCGGCGCCTCGGGCTTGTGCACGGCCACGTCGACGGCGTGCACGCCCGGGCGGGCGAGCACGGTCGCCGCGATGCGCTCGGCCACGGTCTCGACCAGGTCGGCAGGCTCCCCGGTGAGCACGGCCACGACCTGCTCGGCCAGCTCGCCGTAGTGCACCGTGTGCGCCAGGTCGTCGCCGGCCGCGGCGCGGCGCGTGTCCACGTGCACGACGACGTCGGCGACGAACGTCTGCCCGTCACGCCGCTCGTGCGGGAACACCCCGTGGTACCCCGTGGCGCGGATGCCCGTCAGCCGGATCTGGTCCAGCCGGCGCCCGCCCTCGTCCTGCACGTCGTCCTGCACGTTCACCGCGCTCCTTCCCGTGCGGCACCCGTCGTCGCGTGCCGTGCCGTCGTGTCGCCCTGCGCGTCCCGCCAGCGTGCGGCCACCCGCACCGCCGCCGCGGACGCCGCCACCTCGTGCACCCGGACCGCCCAGGCCCCCGCCGCGGCGGCCAGCGCCGTGACGGCCGCGGTCGCGTCGTCACGGGCCTCCGGTGCGGCGGGCGTGCCGTCGGGGCCGGCCAGGAGGTGCCCGAGGAACCGTTTGCGGCTGGCGCCCACCAGGACCGGGTAGCCGTCGGCCACCAGCGCCGGCAGGTGGGCCAGCAGCGGCCAGTTGCTCTCGCCCGTCTTCGCGAACCCGAGGCCCGGGTCCAGCACGAGCTGCTCGTCGCGCACCCCGGCCGCGTGCAGCGCGGCCACGCGCTGCACGAGCTCGCGGCGGACGTCGCCCACCACGTCGTCGTAGGCGTCGTGCGCGTCCATCACGTCGGCGTGACCCCGCCAGTGCATCGCGACGTACGCGGCACCGGTCCGCGCGACGACGGCGGCCATGGCGGGGTCCGCCATACCGCCCGACACGTCGTTGACCAGCACCGCACCGCGCTCCACGGCCCGCTCGGCGACGACGGCGCGCGTGGTGTCCACGCTCACCGCGGCGCCGTGCGCGACCAGCCGCTCGACCACCGGCAGCACACGGGCGAGCTCCTCGTCGACCGGGACCCGGGCCGAGCCGGGGCGCGTCGACTCGCCCCCGACGTCGAGCAGGTCGGCGCCCTGCGACAGCAGCACCACCCCGCGCTCGACCGCGGCGTCCGCGTCGAACCACCGCCCGCCGTCGGAGAAGGAGTCGGGGGTGACGTTGACGACGCCCATCACCAGGGTGCGGTCGGGCGCCCGCAGGGCGGGCGGCAGCGCCGTGAGCCGGGGCCCGTCGGCGTCGCCCCGGTGCGTCGTCGGCCGCGTCTCCACGTCGGTCCCGTCAGCGGCCCGTGACCAGGCTCATGGCCTCGGCACGGGTCGCCACGTCACGCATCTGCCCGCGCACGGCCGACGTGACGGTGCGCGCCCCCGGCTTGCGCACGCCCCGCATCGACATGCACAGGTGCTCGCACTCGACCACGACCAGCACGCCCTTCGGGTCGAGCCCCTCGACCAGGGCGTCGGCGATCTGCGTCGTCAGCCGCTCCTGGACCTGCGGGCGCCGCGCGTACACGTCCACCAGGCGCGCGAGCTTCGACAGGCCCGTGATGCGCCCGTCGGCACCGGGGATGTACCCCACGTGCGCGACGCCGTGGAACGGCACCAGGTGGTGCTCGCAGGTGGAGTACACCTCGATGTCACGCACCAGGACCATCTCCTCGTGGCCCAGGTCGAACGTCGTGGTGAGCACGTCGCGCGCCTCGAGCCGCAGCCCGGCGAAGATCTCGCGGTAGGCGCGGGCGACCCGCGCCGGCGTCTCGCGCAGCCCCTCGCGGTCGGGGTCCTCCCCCACGGCGAGCAGCAGCTCGCGCACGGCGCGCGCCGCGCGCTCCTCGTCGTACGGCACGACGGGTGGCGTCACGTCGCTCACGTCACCGGGGTCCGTCCGCGTCCGGCGTGCCCTCCGGGGGCAGCTCGACGACGGCCGTCGCGGGGTGCTCCGGACGGGCCGCGGCGGCCTCGTCCTGCGGCACCACGCCGTGGCCGTTGAGCGCGGCCTTCTCCCCCGGCGTCATGACGGGCCCACGGTCGGACACCGCACGCTCCTCGGCGGACAGCCACACGTCGCGCGGCGGGCGCTTGACGACCGGGGCGAAGATCTCGGCCAGCTGCTCCTGGTTGAGGGTCTCCTTCTCGAGGAGCTCCAGCACCAGGGCGTCGAGCACGTCGCGGTACTCCACGAGGACGTCGCGCGCCTCGTCGTGCGCCCGCTCGATGAGCGCGCGGACCTCGAGGTCGATGGAGGCGGCCACGTCCTCCGAGTAGTCCCGCTGGTGGCCGACGTCGCGGCCCAGGAACATCTCGCTCGACTCCTGGCCCAGCTTGATCGCGCCGATCCGCGCGCTCATGCCGTACTGCGTGACCATCTTGCGGGCCGTGGACGTGGCCTTCTCGATGTCGTTGCTCGCCCCGGTCGTGGGGTCGTGGAACACGAGCTCCTCGGCGACGCGCCCGCCCATCGCGTACGCGAGCTGGTCGAGCAGCTCGTTGCGCGTCGTGGAGTACTTGTCCTCCATCGGCATGACCATCGTGTAGCCCAGGGCGCGCCCGCGCGGCAGGATCGTCACCTTGGTGACCGGGTCGGTGTACCGCATGGCGGCCGCCACCAGGGCGTGACCGCCCTCGTGGTACGCCGTGATCTTCAGCTCCTTGACGTTCATGACGCGCGTGCGCTTCTGCGGACCGGCGATGACGCGGTCGATCGCCTCGTCCAGCGCCTCGTCGTCGATGACCTGCGCGCCCCGGCGCGCCGTGAGCAGCGCGGCCTCGTTCAGGACGTTCGCCAGGTCGGCACCGCTGAAGCCGGGCGTGCGGCGCGCGACGACCGCGAGGTCGACGCCCGGCGCCATGGGCTTGCCCTGCGAGTGCACGGCGAGGATCCGCTCGCGGCCCTTGAGGTCCGGCGGCTCGACCGCGACCTGGCGGTCGAAGCGGCCCGGGCGCAGCAGCGCGGGGTCGAGGATGTCGGGGCGGTTGGTCGCCGCGATGAGGATGACGTTCGTCTTGACGTCGAACCCGTCCATCTCGACGAGCATCTGGTTGAGCGTCTGCTCGCGCTCGTCGTGCCCGCCGCCCAGGCCGGCGCCACGGTGACGCCCGACGGCGTCGATCTCGTCGACGAAGATGATCGCCGGGCTGTTCTCCTTGGCCTGCTGGAACAGGTCGCGGACGCGGCTGGCGCCGACACCGACGAACATCTCGACGAAGTCCGAGCCGGAGATCGAGTAGAACGGCACGCCCGCCTCGCCCGCGACGGCGCGGGCCAGCAGCGTCTTGCCGGTCCCGGGCGGGCCGTAGAGCAGCACACCCTTGGGGATCTTCGCCCCGACGGCCTGGAACTTGGCCGGCTCGGCGAGGAACTCCTTGATCTCCTGCAGCTCCTCGACCGCCTCGTCGACGCCCGCCACGTCCGCGAACGTGACCTTCGGCGACTCCTTGCTCACCAGCTTCGCCTTGGACTTGCCGAAGCTCATGACCTTCGAGCCGCCGCCCTGCATGTTCGACATCAGGAACCAGAACAGGCCCAGGATGATGATGAACGGCAGGACGAGGGTCAGCAGGCTGCCCCACCACGACGGCTGCGGGACCTTCGAGGTGAAGCCGTTGGGCGGGTCGGCCGCGGTGATCGCGTCGACGACCTGCTCCCCCTGCGGGGTCACGTAGAAGAAGTAGACCTGCTTGCCCAGGTCACCGTCCTCGTCGGGGTCCGGGTCGTAGGCCTCGGTGAGGGTGAGGTCCACGCGCTGCGTGCCCTCGGTCACCAGGGCCTGGTCGACCTTGCCGTCCTCGAGCAGCTGCAGACCGGCGGACGTGTCGATCTGCTGCGCCGCCGGCACCTGGAGCATGCCGAACGCGGTGAGCAGGATGGCGACGGCCAGGGCGACCCAGATGAAGGGGCCGCGGAAGAGACGCTTGACATTCATGGGCGATCGGGGCGTGGCCCCTCATCCTCCGCTCGCAGGGACACTGCCCTTGAAAGTACACGCTGGACCTGGACGGCCCCTGTGGTGTTCGCCCAGGGCACAGGCGCCCCGCGACGTCGGGCTCAGTCCTGGTAGACGTGCGGCGCCAGCGTCCCGACGAACGGCAGGTTGCGGTACCGCTCGGCGTAGTCGAGCCCGTACCCCACGACGAACTCCGTCGGGATGTCGAAGCCGACGTAGCGCACGGGCACCTCGACCTTGGCCGCGTCGGGCTTGCGCAGCATCGTCGCGATCTCGACCGACGCCGGACCGCGCGAGCGCAGGTTCGACAGCAGCCACGACAGCGTCAGGCCGGAGTCGATGATGTCCTCGACGATCAGGACGTGCCGGCCGATGAGGTCGGTGTCCAGGTCCTTGAGGATCCGCACGACGCCCGAGGACTTGGTGCCCGAGCCGTACGACGACACCGCCATCCAGTCCATCTCGACCTGGCCGTGCAGGCGACGCGCGAGGTCCGCCATCACCATGACCGCACCCTTGAGCACACCGACGAGCAGCAGCGGCTCGCCCGCGTAGTCGGCGTCGATCTGCGCCGCCATCTCGTCGAGCCGCGCGTGGAGCTGCTCCTCGCTCAGCAGCACCCGCTCGAGGTCGTCACCCATGTCCGCCGCGTCCACCGCTCACTCCCGGTCGTCGTGCTGGTCGTCGTGCTCGTGGTCCTGGTCGCCCTGCCGGCCGGTCCGCCCCTCGGCGGACCGCGTGGGCGGGGCCGCGTCGGCGCCGCCGTCCGCGGCCCGTGGCGGGCCCAGGTAGAGCCTGCCACACGCGCGTCGCGCCACCCGGCCACCGGGCAGGTGGACCGGCCCCTGACCGCGCCACCGCGTGACCAACGCCTCGACTGCCAGCACGTGCACGCGCGCGAGCGCGCCCGGCGGGCAGCCCGCGCGCACCGCGGCGTCGTGCAGGACGCGCCGCCGCACCGCGGCGGCGGCTGCCGCGAGGGGGTCCACGTCGAGCACGACGCCCCCGGACGCGTCGGGCACGGACGCGGGCTCCCGGAGCCCGGCGGCCGCCCGGTCCAGCGCCTCGTCCGCGTCGGCGAGCGCCTCCGCCGTGCGCGCGAGCGCCTGCGCGACGCCGGGCCCGAGGACCGCCTCGAGCACCGGCAGCACCTCGGTGCGCACCCGGCTGCGCAGCGGCAGGTCGCCCGCCGGCCCCGGCGCGGCGACGCCCCCGGCGACCCGGTCCGGCCCTGCGACGACGTCCGTCCCGGCCCGGACCCCCGCCCCGGCGACCGACCGGCCGTTGGTCGGGTCGTGCCACGGGACCAGGCCCTGCGCCGCGCACGCCGCCTCGGTGTCGGCCCGTCGCAACGCCAGGAGCGGGCGGCGCAGCCGCCCGCGCACCGGCCGCATCCCGGCCAGCGCGCGCTCGCCGGACCCGCGGGCGAGCGCCAGCAGCACCGTCTCCGCCTGGTCGTCGAGGGTGTGGCCGAGCAGCACCGCGGCCGCGTCGAGCTCGTCCGCGACCGCGTCGAGCGCGGCGTGGCGGGCGGTCCGGGCGGCTGCCTCCGGGCCCCCGGCGGTCCCGACGTCCACGCGGACCACCCGCACCGGGTCCAGGCCGAGGGCACGGCAGGCGGCCGCCGCGTCGTGCGCGACGTCGGCGGACCCGGGCTGCAGCCCGTGGTCGACGACCACCGCGCCCGCCCGCCACCCGGCACGCGGGGCCTCCCACGCGAGCCCCGCGGCGAGCGCCAGCGAGTCGGCACCACCCGAGCAGCCGACGAGCACCGTGCGGCCCGGCGGCACGTCGGCCAGGGCGCGGCGGACGGCGACGCGCACGGCGGCGACGGGCGGCGGCGGCCCGCTCACGGCCGACGGGGCCGCGTCACGGGGCGACGGGCGCAGGTCATCCGTGCACGCGGCGCACCCACGCGGCGGGGTCGCCGATCTCCGTGGCGCTCGGCAGCAGGTCGGGGCCGCCCCACACCGCGTTCAGCCCGTCCTCGCCCACGCGGGCGCGCACCGCACGGACGAACGACGCGCCGTCGCGGTACTGCGCCAGCTTGAGGTCGAGGCCCAGCAGCCGCCGCAGGAGGCGGTCGACGCCCGTGGCGCGGGCGGACGCGTCCCGGCGCCGCTCGAACGCCCGCCGGATCGCCCGCACCGTCGGCACGACGGACGGACCGACCTGGTCCATCATCACGTCCGCGTGCCCCTCGAGCAGCGCCATGACGGCGCCGACCTCGTCGAACACCTCCCGCTGCCGCTCGGTCAGCAGGTGCAGCACGCCCCCGTCGTCGTGCGTCACGGCCCGCACCAGCGCGCTCAGCAGGTCGTCGAGGCGCGGCAGGCCGGCGCGCTCCGGCGCACCACCGGGGGCCAGGTCGGCCAGGTCGGCGAGCAGCTCCGCCGACCGGGCGCGCAGGTGGTCGGCGAGCCACGGCGCGGCGGCGAACTGCAGGGCGTGCGTCTGCTCGTGCAGCGACACCCAGAGGCGGAAGTCGCGGCCGTCCACGCCGAGCTGACGCTCGGTCGCCAGGACGTTGGGGGCCACCAGCAGCAGCCGCCCGGGCTGCCCGGCCGTCGCGGTGAACGGGTCGTACTGCCCGATGACCTTGCCCGACAGCAGCGCCAGCACGCCACCGACCTGCGCGGCGGCAGCCAGCCGGGCCGCGTCCGGCACGGCCACGGGGGTCCCGTCGCGGCGCGCGGCCAGCGGTGCGGCCATGACCGCGAACATCTCGGCGTTGGCGGCGGCCCAGCGCGGCCGGTCGACGACCAGGACCCGCGAGAGCTCGCTGGGGTGCCGGCCGTCGGCGGGCACCATGCCGGTCGCGTCGACGACGTGCCGGGCCGCGACGCCCGCCGCCGCCCGCAGGTCCGCCACGAGCTCGACCAGCGTGCCCCGGTCGGCGACCGGCCCGGGGGCGGCGACCCGCCCGGCCAGGCGCGCGGCCGCGTTCCAGTCGACGGGTCCGGGAGCGGTGGGCTGCACGCGCCCACGGTAACGCCCACCGGGCGGGGGCGCGGCGGGTGGCGTCAGCGGCAGCCGCAGGCCGCCAGGCTGCCGACGAAGCCGTCGATCGCCTGCCGGGGGGCCCACTGCCCGCCCTCGGGCGTCTGGTCCGCCATGACGACGAACACGAGCTGGCGGCGCTGGGTGTCCAGGACGGTGCCGGCCAGGGAGGTGACGCGCGGCAGCGACCCCGTCTTGGCCCGCACGAGCCCGCGCGCGTCGGACCGCGTGAAGCGGTCGGACAGGGTGCCGGACAGCCCCGCGACGGGCATGCCCACGGCGACGTCGCGCAGCAGCGGGTGCGCGGGGTCGGTGGTCAGCCGCACGACGTCGGCCAGCAGCGCCGGTGCCAGGGAGGACCCGGCGCCCAGCCCGGACGCGTCGACCAGCCGGGCACCCGTCACGTCGACGCCGAGGGTCCCGACCTGGCGCAGCACCGCCTGCGTGCCGCCGTCGAAGCTGGCCGGCAGGCCCGCGTCGAGGGCGACGAACCGGGACACGACCTCGGTGATGGTGTTGTCGGACGTCTCCAGGAAGTAGTGGACGACGTCGACCAGGGGCGCGGACTCGACGCGCGCGAGCTCCGGCGCGCCCTGCGTCGACGACGTGCGCGTCGGCTCGCCCTGCACCGTGACGCCCAGCTCGCCCAGCCGCTGCGCCAGCACCTTCGCCGCCGCCAGGGACGGGTCGGACGTGCGCGGCGCGTACTCGCCCTCGCCGACGCGGCCGATGTCGACCGCCAGCCCGGTGACGGGGGCGACGAAGCCCTCGTTCACGTTGGCGGGGTGCCACGCGGGGCTGACGGTCGGGCCGGCGAACAGCGTGTCGTCCACCAGCAGACGCACACCGGTCGTCCCCTGCAGCGCCAGCGCCTCCGCGGTGCGTGCCGCGAGGTCCGCCATGCCCGCGCGCCCGGCCGTCGCGGCCGGGTCGCCGGCACCGGCCGCCAGCATCATGTCCCCGCCGGCGACCAGCGCGATCGCGCCGTCGTCGACGCGCACCACCCGGGTGGGCAGCGTCGCGTCCGGGTTGAGCGCCGTGAGCGCGGCGACGCCCGTGAGGATCTTGGCCGTCGAGGCGGGGACACGGCCGGCGTCGGGCTGGTGCGACGCGAGCGTCTCCCCGGTGAGCTGGTCCACCACCGTGACCCCCACGCTGGGGCCGAGGCGCGGGTCGGTGACGAGGCCGTCGACCAGCGACTGGAGCTGGTCGGCGGCGGGCAGCGGCACCTGCGGGTCGAGGTCGCCCAGCGCCCGCGGCACGGCGGTGGGGTCGACCGCACCGGGCGCCGTGGGGAACGGGGACGGGTCCGCGACGGGCGGTGCGAGGGTCACGATGCCGGGCACGACGTCGTACGCGTCGGCCGTCGCGTAGCCCGCGCCGAGCAGCACGACGACCGCCGTGCCCACCCCTGCGACCCGTCGCGCTGTGGCCATCGTCACTCCTTCCGGCACGTCGTGCCCCCTGCAGCCCGGTACCGCCGCAACGGTGGGTCAGACTACTGTCCGAGACAACGGCGCCCGGGGAGACGACGCGCCCACAGGTCGATCGACCACCGCCCGGGGGGCGGGGACGCGTGGAGGGAAGCAACAAGTGGAGTTCGACGTCACGATCGAGATCCCCAAGGGGCAGCGCAACAAGTACGAGGTGGACCACGCGACGGGGCGGATCCGCCTCGACCGGATGCTCTTCACCTCGACGCGCTACCCCGACGACTACGGCTTCATCGAGGGGACCCTCGGTGAGGACGGGGACCCGTTGGACGCCCTGGTGCTGCTGGAGGAGCCCACGTTCCCCGGCTGCCTCATCCGCTGCCGCGCGCTGGGCATGTTCCGCATGCGCGACGAGGCCGGCGGTGACGACAAGGTGCTGTGCGTGCCGACGGGCGACCAGCGCGCCGCGTGGCGCCAGGACATCGACGACGTGTCCGACTTCCACCGCCTGGAGATCCAGCACTTCTTCGAGGTCTACAAGGACCTCGAGCCCGGCAAGTCCGTCGAGGGCGCCCACTGGGTGGGCCGCGCCGACGCCGAGGCCGAGATCGAGCGGTCGCGGCAGCGCGCGATCGACTCCGGCTACAACCACTGAGCACGGCGGCCCCGCGGGGTCGCGCACGAGGGCGGTCGGGCGGTACGCCGGGCCGCCCTTCGGCGTTCCCGGGACGTGCCGCGGCGGACGTCGGGGCGGTGGCGCCCGTCGCGTCAGGGGCGACCGGCGAACGGCATCGTCTTGGACCAGCGCATCGACGTGACGCGCAAGGGCACGCCGGGCTTGGACGCCTCGACGATCTGGCCGCCCCCCACCCACATCGCGACGTGGTAGATCGAGTTCGGGTCGGCCGGGTTGTCACCCCAGAACACGAGGTCGCCGGGCCGCAGCTGGTCGTACGAGATCTTGAGGACCTGCTTGTACTGGTCGCGCGACGTGCGGTTGATGCCGACACCCGCGGCGCGCCACGCGCCACCCGTCAGGCCCGAGCAGTCGTACCCGTCGGGGCCCGTGCCGCCGTAGACGTACGGCAGGCCGACCTTCGACTGCGCCCACGCGACGGCCGCGGCACCGGCCGCGGCCGATCCGCGCGACGTGCCGGTGCCCAGGCCGTAGGGCGTGGACGGGGCCGGAGCGGGGGCCGGCGCGGGTGCGGGGGCGGGGGCAGGAGCCGGGGCGGGCGCCGGGGCAGGAGCCGGGGCGGGCGCAGGTGCCGGAGCCGGGGCAGGCGCGGGAGCCGGGGCCGCGGGCCGTGTGCCGCCCGTGCCGCCACCGTTCGAGCCGCCGCCGGGGGCGGGTGCGCCCGGGGCGGGTGCGGTCCCGGCCGCGGGCAGCCGCTGCGCCTGCGCGGCGGCCTCCGCACGGGCACGCCGGTCGGCGTCGAGCGCGTCCTGCCGGGCACGCTCCACCTCGGCGCTGGTCTGCCGGGCCGCCGCCAGGGCGGTGATGAGACCGTCACGCTCGGCACGGCCCGCGGCGAGCGACGCGTCGGCGTCCGTCTGCGCACGCTCGGCCTGGGCGAGCGCGTCCGCGGCGGCGTCGGCGGCGGCGCCGGCGGCCTGCGCGGCGTCGGTGGAGCGCCGCTGCATGGTCTCGGCGACCAGCAGCGCGGCCTGGTACTCCTGCACCGCGTCGTCGGCCTTGCCCGTCACCTGGTCCAGGACGGTGGTGCGGCGGGCGACGTCCTGGAACCCGTCGGCGGACAGCGCGGCCTCGAGGACGTCGGCCGACCCGCCGGTGCGGGCGAGCTGCCGGGCGAAGGTCACCAGCCGGCGGCGCGCCTCCTCGGCCTCCGCGGCAGCGTGCTCGGCGCGCCCGGAGGCGTCGGCCGCGCGCGCCCGGGCCGCGTCGGCGTCGGCCACGGTCCGGGCGTAGTCCTCGGCGGCGGTCTGGACGACGACCTCGGCGGACTCGGCGGAGGCCGCGAGCTCGGCGAGCCGCACCTCGAGCTGTGCCACGGACATCTGCGCCCGCGCCACCCCGGCACGGGCCTCGCGCACGTCGTCCGTGGACGGTGCGGCGGCGGCCGGCGTGACGACGAGCCCGAGCGTCAGCAGGCCGACGGGCAGCACCGCGAGGCGGCGCGGCACGCGTCGGGCGACGGGGCGGCGGGCGGCACGCAGGCACGCCGCACCGGGACCGTCCACGGGGGCCGGTCGGGGCTGGGGTGTCACGTCGCCGTCACGCACGTTGGGCACGCTACCTGTGGGATTCCCACAAGAGAACACCTGTCACAACAGTCCCAGAAGTCACATCGTTGTGGTTCGGGAGCAACCCGGACAGACCTCCGGGGCCGTTCGGGTGACGGCCGGGTGGCGCGTGCGCCGACGCAGCCGGGGCGCCGTCGCGGGACCCGGCACGCGTACCGGTGCCGGACCCACCGGCACGCGACGACCGACCCCACCCGAGATCTCGAAGTGTGAGATGTCCGTGCCACGGAGCGGGACGGACCCCGTAGTCTCCTGAGCATGTTCCGTCGAATGTGTCGCTGACCGCGCACGTTCCCCCTGCCCACGGGCCGGCGGTCCGGCGAAGGTGCCGGGACCCACCGACCGGTCGGCACCGGAGCAGCACGTGCGCTTCCCCTGACCCCCCGCGGGGCGGGCGTCGACGGCGCGCTCCTCGGGTGACAGTCCCCCACCCCGACCACCCGGCACCGCCGGCGAGGAGCACACCATGAGCAACGAGAGCTGGAGCTTCGAGACCCGGCAGGTGCACGCCGGCCAGACCGCCGACGCCGCGACGGGCGCCCGGGCGCTGCCGATCTACCAGACCACCTCCTTCGTCTTCGACTCCGCCGAGCAGGCCGCGGACCGGTTCGCGCTCAAGGAGCTCGGGCCCATCTACACGCGCATCAACAACCCGACCCAGGAGGTCGTGGAGAACCGCATCGCGAGCCTCGAGGGCGGCGTCGGCGCGCTGCTGCTCGCGTCCGGCCAGGCCGCGGAGACGTTCGCGATCCTCAACGTCGCGCAGGCGGGCGACCACGTCGTCGCGTCCCCCAGCCTCTACGGCGGCACCTACAACCTGCTGCAGCACACGCTGCCGCGGTTCGGCATCGAGACCACCTTCGTCACCGACCCGCACGACGCCCAGGCGTGGCGCGACGCGATCCGCCCGAACACCAAGCTGTTCTTCGCCGAGACGATCCCCAACCCCAAGTCCGACGTGCTCGACATCGAGCTGGTCGCCGACGTCGCCCACGCGCACGGCGTGCCGCTCGTGGTCGACAACACGGTCGCCACCCCGTACCTCATCAACCCCCTGCAGTGGGGCGCCGACGTGGTCGTGCACTCGGCCACCAAGTACCTGGGCGGGCACGGCACGGCGATCGGCGGCGTGATCGTCGACGGCGGCACGTTCGACTACGCCCAGCACCCCGAGCGGTTCCCCGCCTTCAACACGCCCGACCCGTCGTACGACGGCCTGGTGTTCGCACGGGACCTGGGCGTCGGCGGGGCGTTCGGGGTCAACCTGTCCTACATCCTCAAGGCACGGGTCCAGCTGCTGCGCGACCTCGGTGCGGCGATCAGCCCGTTCAACGCGTTCCTCATCGCCCAGGGCATCGAGACGCTGTCGCTGCGCGTCGAGCGGCACGTCGAGAACGCGCAGAAGGTCGCGGCGTGGCTCGAGGCGCGCGACGAGGTCCGGCACGTGCACTACGCGGGCCTGGAGTCCAGCCCGTGGCACGCCAACCAGCTCAAGTACGCGCCGCGCGGCGCGGGCGCCGTGCTGGCGTTCGAGCTCGACGGCGGCGCCGCGGCCGGGCAGGCGTTCGTCTCGGCGCTCGAGCTGCACTCGAACGTCGCGAACATCGGTGACGTGCGCTCCCTGGTGATCCACCCCGCCTCGACGACGCACAGCCAGCTGACCCCCGAGCAGCAGGCGCTCTCGGGCGTCACCCCGGGACTCGTGCGCCTCGCGGTGGGCATCGAGCACATCGACGACATCCTCGCCGACCTGGACGCGGGGTTCCGCGCGGCCAAGGGCGCCTGAGACCCCGACCGCAGCACCGACGAGAGGCGCTCGCACGATGACCCGACCCGACCCCCGCCCCGACACCCCCGCGCCCGCCCGGCGTGCGACGCCCGCGGTGTCGGGACCGGGGGCGGGCCCGGTCGACGTGCCGGACCCGCTCGTCGGGCGCCGCGCGCGCCGCGGCGGGACGCTCGGCAGCCGCCGGCCGCTGCCCGAGCGACCGCCCGTGCCCGCGAGCGCGGCGTGGCGCGACGGCGCCGACCCGGGCCGCCGGCAGTTCGCCGACCTGGGTCCGCTGAAGCTGGAGTCGGGCGGTCGCCTGCCGGCCGTCCGCCTGGCGTACGAGACGTGGGGCGAGCTGGACGAGGACGGCGGCAACGCCGTGCTGGTGCTGCACGCGCTCACGGGCGACTCGCACGTCACCGGTGACGCGGGTCCGGGGCACCCGACGCCCGGGTGGTGGCAGTCGATGGTGGGCCCGGGCGCGCCCATCGACACCGACCGCTGGTTCGTCGTCGCACCCAACGTGCTGGGCGGGTGCCAGGGCTCGACGGGCCCCGCGTCGGACGCCCCCGACGGGCGCCCCTGGGGCGGGCGGTTCCCGCTGCTCAGCGTCCGCGACCAGGTGGCGGCGGAGCTGCGCCTGGCGGACCTGCTGGGCGTCGACTCGTGGGCGCTGGTCATCGGTGCCTCCATGGGCGGGCACCGCGTGCTGGAGTGGGCGGCCTCGGCGCCGGACCGCGTCGACGCGATCGCCGCGATCGCGACGTGCGCGCAGACGTCGGGCGACCAGATCGCCGGGTTCCACACCCAGCTCGCCGCGATCACCGCCGACCCGCGCTACCGCGGCGGCGACTACTACGACGTGCCCGACGGCGAGGGCCCGCACGCCGGGCTCGGGCTCGCCCGGCAGATCGCCCACCAGACGTACCGCTCCGCCGCGGAGCTGGACACCCGGTTCGGGCGCATCCCGCAGGGCGCCGAGGACCCGCTGGAGGGCGGCCGGTTCGCGGTGCAGTCGTACCTCGACCACCACGGCGACAAGCTGTCCCGGCGGTTCGACGCCAACACCTACGTCACGCTCACGCGCACCATGATCACGCACGACCTGGGGCGCGACCGCGGCGGGGTGGAGGCTGCGCTCGCCCAGGTCACGGCGCGGGCCCTGGTGATCGCGGTCGACAGCGACCGGCTGTTCACCCCGGCGCAGTCCGAGCGGGTGGCGGCCGCGATCCCCGGGTCGGGGCCGGTCCGGTACGTGCACTCCGACTACGGGCACGACGGCTTCCTCATCGAGGAGGACCAGGTCGGCCGGCACGTCGCGGACTTCCTGCGGGAGACCGCCCGCCCGCACTGACACGCCCGGCGCGCCCGGCGCAGGAGTGCGGTCCGCGCCACCGGCACGGCACCATGGGCGCATGTCCGTCGACGTCGCGACCGCCGCCACCGCCCTGCGCGCCCAGTGGGAGCGCCTGCACGACTGGGTCGAGCTCATGGCGGACCCGCGCCTGGGGCGGGAGGCGTCGGTCCTCGACGGGTGGAGCATCGTCGAGCTGTGGGCGCACCTGGGCCGGGCGATGGACGCGCTGGCGGTCTGCACGCCGCAGCCCGCGGGCACCGTCCCGCTGACCCTGGGCGAGTACCTCGGGTCGTACCGGAACCGGGCGCAGGACGTCGCCGAGACGACCCGCCGCCTGGCGACCGAGCACGCCGCGGACCCGGTCGCGTACGTCACGGCGTCCGCCCGTGCGGGCTTCGCCGCCCTCGACGCGCTGGGCGACGGGGACCCGGTGGTGCAGGCCCGCCGCGGCCCGGTCCGACTGTCCACCATGACGGTGTCCCGCCTGGTCGAGCTCGTCGTGCACGGTGACGACCTGTACCGCTCGGTGCGGCGGGCGCGCGGCGCGGACGCCGTGGCCGACCCGGTGGAGCCCGGCGCGCTGGCGCTCGTCGCGGACGAGCTGCTGGCGATCGTCCGCGCCCGCGGCGGGTGGGACCTGGAGGTCGTCGACGCGCGGCGCTGGGTGCGCCTGGCCACCGGCCGCACGCCGTACGACGTCGACGAGCTGGCCCTCGCGCTGCAGGCGCGCTACACGTCGGACGCCGTCCCCGACCTCGGGCGCATGCTGCCGCTGCTCTGACGTCCGACCGCACCGGACCGCCGCACCCCGCGGCTCCCGACGCGCGGTGGCCGCCCTCCTGGCGGGTCCGCGCGACCCCGGCGGGCTAGCGTGGGGCATGCTCTGCGCCCGCGTCGTGTCCTTCTCCCCCGACGACCCGCTGACCGGCCTGGACGTCGGTGACGCGCCGCAGCCGCCCGCACCGGACGGCTGGAGCGTCGTGGACGTCCGGGCCGCCTCGCTCAACCACCACGACCTGTGGTCGCTGCGCGGCGTGGGACTGCGTGCCGAGCAGCTGCCGATGGTGCTGGGCACCGACGCCGCCGGCGTCACGGCCGACGGCCGGGAGGTCGTCGTGCACGCGGTGGTGGGCGGCCCCGACGGCCGGGGGGTCCCCGCGGACGAGCCGCGCAGCCTGCTGTCCGAGCGGTACCCCGGCACGTTCGCCGAGCGCGTCGCCGTCCCCGCCTGGAACCTCGTCGACAAGCCCGCGGAGCTGTCGTTCGTCGAGGCGGCGTGCGTGCCGACCGCGTACCTGACGGCGTACCGCATGCTGTTCCGCTCGGGCGGTGCGCAGCCGGGGCAGCGCGTGCTGGTGCAGGGCGCCGGTGGTGGCGTGTCGGTGGCCGCCGTGCAGCTCGGCGCCGCGGCGGGACTCGAGATGGTGGTGACCGGCCGCGACGCCGCCAAGCGGGAGCGCGCCCTGGCGCTGGGGGCCGCGCAGGCCGTCGAGCCGGGCGCGCGGGTCGGCCGGGTGGACGTCGTGCTGGAGACCGTGGGGCGGGCGACGTGGGAGCACTCCGTGCGTTCCGTGCGGCCCGGCGGGCGGGTCGTCGTGGCGGGGCTGACCTCGGGCGACCCGGAGCCGGCGTCCCTGACGCGGGTGTTCTTCCAGGAGATCAGCATCGTCGGCGCGACCATGGGCACCCGGGACGAGCTCGGGCAGGTGCTCGCGTTCCTGGCCCGGACCGGTGTGCGTCCGCTGGTCGACTCGACGTACCCCCTGGCTCGCGCGCACGAGGCGCTGGCCCGCCTGGCGTCCGGTGCGCACGTCGGCAAGATCGTGCTCGAGGTCTGAGGCGTGACGTCGTCACCCGGTCCCGGCAGCACCGACGTCCCGGCCGACGCCGGGGCCGCGACGGACGCGGCTGCCTGCCCGGTCCCCGAGGCCCCGACGGGGCCGGTCCCGCCCGCCCGCTGGGACGGCGCCACGCTCACCACCACCTGGTCGCCCGACGCGCTCGGCGAGGGCTTCGAGGCCCGTCGCCTGGACCTGGCGGACGACGACGAGGGCGAGGTCACCGCCACGCTGGTGCGCCTCGTCCCCGACCCCGCCCTGCGCCCCGCGCGCGCGGTCCTGTACGTGCACGGCTGGTCGGACTACTTCTTCCAGACGCCGCTCGCGCACTTCTGGCGCGCGCAGGGCGCCGCGTTCTACGCGCTGGACCTGCGCAAGTCCGGCCGCTCGCTGCGGCCCCACCAGACCCCGGGCTACGTCGACGACCTGCGCACCTACGACGAGGAGATCGGCGCGGCGCTCGCCGTGGTGCGCACAGAGCTCGGGCCCGTCGCGCGCGTCATGCTCATGGGCCACTCCACCGGTGGGCTGGTGCTGAGCCTGTGGGCCGCCCGCCACCCGGGGGCCGTGAGCGGCCTGGTGCTGAACTCCCCGTGGCTCGAGCTGCAGGGCTCGTCGCTGGCACGGCACCTGTCGGCCCCGGCGATCAGCCGGCTCGCACGCTTCAACCCCAAGGCGGCGCTGCCCAACATCGACCCCGGCTACTACGCGCGCACCATCGACGTCGCCACCGGCGGGGACTGGACCGTCGACGACCGGTGGCGCCCCACCCCGTCGTTCCCCGTCCGCGCGGGATGGCTCAGCGCGGTCATGGCCGGGCACGCCGGGGTCGCGCGCGGGCTGGGCATCGACGTGCCGGTGCTGGTGACCATGTCGGACCGGACGCTCATCAGCGCACGGTGGAGCGAGGAGATGCGGTCCGCGGACGTCGTGCTGGACGTGGAGGCGATCTCACGGCGGGCGGTCCAGCTGGGCACCGTGGTGACGGTGGTGCGCGTGCCCGGCGGCATGCACGACCTCACGCTGTCGGCGCGCCCCGCCCGCGAGCGGTTCTACGCCGAGCTGACCCGCTGGCTGGCGGCCTACGGCTGGTCCTGATCCGCCCGGGCGTCACAGCGCGCCCGTGGCCTCCGACAGCGTGGGACCGCCGTCACCCAGGCGCCAGGCACGCCAGCCGTCGACGCCCTCGACGCCCGAGACCGCGGCCGCCGCGTCGTCCGGGTCCGGCAGCACCGTGCCGTCGGGCAGCTCGATCATGCCGTCGGGGCGCAGCAGCGCCGAGAACCGCTGCCCGCGACGCTCGCGCACCCACACGAGCGTCGTCACGGCACGCCGACTCTTGGCGAGCGTCGCCAGCGCGGGGTACGGCCAGCCGGGCCGCTCCGGGCGGGGCGCAGGGGGTGCGTCGGTCGGGCTGCCGGCCAGCGCGTGCCCGCCGGGCGCCGCCGTGGCGTCGGACCCGGCCCGTGCGTCGTCACCGGCCCGTGCGTCGCCACCGGTCCGTGCGTCGTCACCGGCGTGCCGGCCCTCCGACGTGCGGGGCCCGTCGACCACCGCGGCGCGCAGGCCGGCGACGGGCGTCAGCGTGGGCGGCCCCTCGAGCATGGACGCGGACGGCGGCACCGACGTGTCGCGCGGCCACTCGGTGACGTCGGGGCGGCCGGGGCCGCCGTGCCGCGGGGTCTCCGCGGGGGGCTCCGGCGGCTGGGCCGTCGGCCCCGCGGTCCGGAACGGCAGCGGGGTCGGCTCCGTGACGCTCCCGCGCCGGCCGATGGGCGTGGGGGCGGGCGGCTCGGTGCGCTCGGGCGGGGTCACCGCGCGCAGCTCGCCGGTGGGCAGGGACCGGCCGCGCGGGGCCGGGGACCCGGGGCCGCGCTCGAGCTCCGGCTCGTACGCCATGGCGGTCGCGAACGCCTCGCTCGAGCGCACCAGCCGCAGGGCCGTCGGCTCGACGGTGCGACGCACCCCCTCGTGCAGCGCGAGCGGGGAGACCTCCAGCAGGCGACGCTCGTCGCCCCGCACGACGCCCACCTGCATCACGTCGACCTGGTGCTCGCCGCCGCGCAGGAACCCGAGGGCGTCCGCGGCCTCCGCGGCGACCTCCGAGCACAGCAGCAGCAGACGCACGCCCCCGCGGGACCGCGCGGCGCCCGCGCCGAACGGCACGTGCTCGCGGAACGCCGCGAAGTCCACGGCGAACCGCGACGGGTCCGCGTGGTAGGCGCGCGCGAGGTCGGCCGTCGTCATGCGCGCGGCCGCACCCCCGTGCCGCAGGGCGGCGACGATCGCGTCCTCGTCGAGCACCTGCGCGACCGCCACGACCACCGGACGGCCCGACGCGTCGAGCGCGAGCAGCTCGGGCAGGTCCGACCGGTCCGACGCGCCACGCGCCCGCACGACGAACAGGGGCTCCCCCGCGATGGCGGCGAGGTGGTGGGTGACGAGCGCGGTGACCTCCTGGGCGAACGACCCGGCGAGCGGCTGCATCGGCTGGACGAGGCGTGGGCGCCCGTCGTCGAGCTCGAAGATCGGCATGTCGCGTCCGGGCCTTCCTTGCACGGCGGGGCGGGCGGGACGGCGTCACGCCCGCCGGCGCGGTGCCGACCGGGCGCGCGTCGTCGCCCGCCCACTGTCCCACATCCGACCGGGCCGGGTCAGCCCGTCGTCCGGGGGACGTGGGGTCCGTCGGCGGGGCCGGGTGCCGGGGCCCCGGGTCCACCCGCGGGTGGACGCGCGGGCCCGCTGCGGGCAGGGTGGGACCCGTGCTCGTCGCCTTCTCCGTCGCCCCGCTCGGTGCGGGCGAGTCCGTCTCCCAGGCCGTCGCCGACGCCGTCCGGGTCGTCCGCGACTCCGGGCTGCCGCACCGGACCGACGCCATGTTCACCACGATCGAGGGTGAGTGGGACGAGGTGATGGACGTGGTCCGGCGGGCCACCGAGGCCGTCGGCGCGCACGGCCACCGGGTGAGCCTGGTGCTCAAGGCGGACATCCGCCCCGGGCACACCGGGGAGCTCGACGGCAAGGTCGCCCGGGTCGAGGCCCTGCTCGACGGCTGAGGGCCCCCCGCGCCGGCTCACCGGTGGCGGCGCAGCACCGCCCCCACGACGAGCGCCACGACGCCGACCACGAGCGCGCCGAGCCCGGACGTGACGGCCACGCCGTGACCGAACGCGTCACGGGCCGAGGTCAGCACCTGCTCGGCCAGTGCGGGCGGCAGGCCGTCCGCGAGACCGACCGCACCGCCGAGCGTCTGGCCGGCGTCGGCCCGCTGCGCGTCCGTCAGGCCGGCGGGCAGCACCAGGTCGGCCCGGTACACGGCGGCGAGCACGGACCCCAGCACGGCGACGCCGAGCGACGCCCCGAGCTCGTACGCCGTCTCGGAGATGCCCGACGCGGCGCCGGCGCGCTCGGGCGGGACGGACCCGAGGATCGCGTCGTTGGTCAGCGTCTCGGCGAGCCCCACCCCCGCGCCCACCAGGGCGAACGTCGCGACGACGACCCCGCTGCGGTGGTCGGAGCCCAGCGCGGTGCCCAGGGTGTAGCCCGCGACGGCCAGCAGCATGCCGGCCGGCACCAGGACCCACAGCGGCAACGAGCGCGCGAGCCGCACCGCGAGCAGCCCGGCCGCGATCGACGCGACGGCGCCCGGCAGCAGCGCGAACCCCGCGCGGACGGGGTCGAGCCCGACGACGAGCTGCAGGTGCTGCGACAGGAACAGCACGAGCCCGGCGATCGCGAAGGACGCCGTGAAGTTGGCACCGACCGACGCCGAGAACACGGGCCTGCCGAACAGCGAGACGTCGAGCAGCGGCGCGGCGAGGCGGCGCTGGCGGCGCACGAAGACGACGGCCATGGTGACGCCGACCGCGGCCGCGGCCGTCCCGACCACGTCGACGCCGTGGGAGGCGACGTGCTTGATGCCGAACACGAGCGGCAGCATCGCGACGACCGACAGCACCACGCTGGGCGGGTCGAGCCGGCCCGCGCGGGGGTTGCGCGACTCGGGGAGCAGCAGCGGCGCGGCCACCAGCAGCACCACGACGACGGGCACGTTGACGAGGAAGATCGAGCCCCACGTGAAGTGCTGCAGCAGCCAGCCGCCGACGACGGGCCCCAGCACGGTCCCGCCGGAGAACCCCGAGGCCCAGACCGCGATCGCGAGGCGACGCTGGCCGGGGTCGAGGAAGACGTTGCGCAGCAGCGACAGGGTCGACGGCATGAGCGTCGCGCCGAACACGCCGAGCAGCGCACGCGCGGCGACGAGGTGCGCCGCGTCGGTGGAGAACGCCGCGAGCAGCGACACGACGCCGAACCCCGCGGCCCCGACGACCAGCAGCAGCCGACGCCCGACGCGGTCGCCGAGCGTGCCCATGGTGACGAGCAGGCCCGCCAGCATGAGCGGGTACACGTCGACGATCCACAGCAGCTGCTCGCCCGTGGGGCGCAGCGCCAGGCTGATCTGCGGCAGCGCGAAGGACAGCACGGTGTTGTCGATCGCGACGACGAGCACGGGGAGCATGAGGACGGCGAGCGCCAGCCACTGCCGCGCACCCGCGCGCGGCGGCACGTCGGGCGTGCGGGCGTCGGACGTGCGGGCGTCGGGGGCGGCGTCGGGCGTGCGGGCGTCGGGCGTGACGACGGGGTCGGGGGCGTGCGAGGGCACGGTGGGCCTTTCGAGCTCCGCGCTGACCGGGCGGGTCCGGGGGCGTGCACGCGCACCGGGTCCACTCCCCGGCGCGGGCCGGCGGCCGGGGCGTCCCCGTGCCACCGACGGCTATACCGTCCAGCCGGTACAGTACGTCACCGTCCGGACGGTGCACAAGGCCACCGCGCTCGCTACGCTCGTCGCCCATGGCCACCACGCGCGACCGCATCCTCGACGCGCTGCAGGACGCCCTCGTCGAGGACGGCCCCGGCGGCGCGACGCTGGACGCCGTCGCCGAGCGCGCGTCGGTCTCCAAGGGCGGCCTGCTCTACCACTTCCGCAGCAAGGACGAGCTGTTCACCGGCCTGCTCGACCGGCTCGACGCCGGCGCCGCGGCCGCGGACGCCGCCACCCCGGCCGACCCCGACGGCGCGGCGCGCTGGTACCTCGACGGCTCGCAGAGCGCCGACGGCCCCGAGGAGCGCACGCTGCTCGCCGCGCTGCGCCTGCTGGGCACCCACGCACCGGCGCGCGCCCGCATGGCGCGCTACCTCGACGCCTGGGCCGCCGGATTGCGCCGCGCGGTGCCGGACCCCGAGCTCGCGCGGCTCGTCCAGCTCGTCGGGGACGGGCTCTTCCTGCACGCCCTGCTGGGCGGCGGGGACCCGGCGCTCGACGGCCGCGTCAAGGACGCCGTGCGGGAGCTGGTGCGGCGGGCCTGACCGCCGTCAGCCCTCCGACGCCCCCCGCCCCAGCCGCGAGGCCAGCAGCTCGGCCAGGTGCACGCCCTGCACGTCCGCGAGCTGCTCGGCCTGCGTGCGGCACGAGTACCCGTCGGCCAGGTACACGTCCCCCGGGGCCGCGGCCCGCAGCGCCGGCAGCAGCGCGTTCTCCGCGACCGCCACCGAGACGTCGTAGTGGCCCTTCTCCATGCCGAAGTTGCCGGCGAGCCCGCAGCACCCCGCGAGCGCCGAGAACTGCGCACCCGCCTCGGTCAGCAGCCGACGGTCGGCCGTCCACGTCATCACCGAGTAGTGGTGGCAGTGCGGCTGCACCACGGCGGTGACGTCGGACAGGTCCGGCACCTGCCAGCGGTCGCCGGGGCCGACCGGTGCGGGCGCGGTCAGCAGCTCCGCCAGCGTGCGGGTCTCGCGCTGCACCGCCACGGCACGCGGGTCGTCGGGCAGCAGGTCGACCAGGTCGCTGCGCAGCACGGCCGTGCACGACGGCTCGAGCCCCACGATCGGGATGCCGTTGACCGCGAACGGCCCGAGCACCTCCAGCAGGTGCTCGAGCTGGTGGCGTGCGCCCTCGAGCTGGCCGGTGCTGATCCAGGTCAGCCCGCAGCACGCGTCGTGGTCCGGCACGAGGACCTCGTAGCCCGCGTCCCGCAGGACCGCCACGGCCGCGTGCGCCACCGACGGCGCGAGGGTGTCGCTGAACGAGTCGGTCCACAGCAGCACCGGGGGGCGCGGCGTCGCGCCCGTGGCGGCGTCCGCGTCGGCGGGCAGCGTCACGCGCGCCGCGTCGTCACGGGACACGACGCGCACGTCGCCCGACCGCCGCCCGGCCTGCCGCGCCCACGCCCGGAACGGGACGCGGGCGAAGCGCACCATGCGCCGCCGGGTGTCCATACCGCCCAGCGCCAGCACGGCCTTGGCGACGGGCCGGACGCCGAGCACCGCGTTGGCCACGGCCGCCAGGCCCGGGACGCCCGTGACGAGACGCGCCCAGCGCGGCAGCCAGCCGAGCGCGTAGTGGTTCACCGGGCGCAGCCGACGGCGGTACGTGCGGTGCAGCACCTCCGCCTTGTACTGCGCCATGTCCACGCCCGCGGGGCAGTCCGACGAGCACGCCTTGCAGCTCAGGCACAGGTCGAGAGCCTCGTGCACCTCGGGCGAGGACCACCCGCGCGCGACCAGGCTGCCGTTGGCCATCTCCTGCAGCACGCGCGCCCGGCCGCGGGTGGAGTCCTTCTCGTCCTTGGTCGCCAGGTACGACGGGCACATGAAGCCACCCGTCGCGCTGTTGTCCGCACGGCACTTGCCCACGCCGACGCACCGGTGCACGGCGGTCGTCATGTCGCCGCCGTCGTGCGCGAACGAGAAGCCCGACGCGGCGGGCAGGGGCCGCGCCGCGGGCCGGCGCAGGTCGGCGTCGAGCGGGCGGGGGCGCACCAGCACGCCCGGGTTGAGCAGGTCACGCGGGTCGAACAGGTCCTTCACGGCGCCGAACAGCTCGATCGCCCGCGGGGAGTACATGACGGGCAGCAGCTCCGAGCGGGCGCGCCCGTCGCCGTGCTCCCCGGACAGGGACCCGCCGTGGCGCGCGACCAGCTCGGCGGCGTCCTCCATGAACGCCCGCAACGGGTCGCCCGAGCGCGTCAGGGGGATGTCCAGGCGCAGGTGCAGGCACCCGTCGCCGAAGTGCCCGTACGCCAGGCCGTCGACCCGGTGGTCGGCCATCAGCGCCTCGAGCTCGCGCAGGTAGGCGCCCAGCCGCTCCGGCGGCACCGCCGAGTCCTCGAACCCGGGCCACGCCTGCTCGCCCGACGGCGTGCGACCACCCAGCCCGGCACCGTCCTCGCGGATCCGCCACATCGCCGCCGCGTCCGGCCCGGGCGGGAAGATGCCGACCGCGTCGGTGCCCGCGTCGGCCGCGAGCGCGCGCGCCGCCGCCAGCGCCTCGTCCAGGGTCGGCCCGCCGACCTCGCACATCAGCCAGCCACCGCCCGGGGGCAGGTCGGGCACCGCCGACGCGCCCTTGACCCGGCGCACCACGTCGACCAGACGCGAGTCCATGCCCTCGATCGCGAGCGGCGCGTGCGCGAGCAGGGCGGGCACGGCGTCCGCGGCCGTCGGCATGTCCGGGTAGCCCAGCACCACCAGCACCGGTGCCGACGGCACGGGCACCAGGTTCACGGTGGCCCCGAGCACCGTCACCAGCGTGCCCTCGGTGCCCACGAGCATCTTGGCCAGGTCGGTGCCGTTCTCGGGGGTCAGGTGCTCCAGCGAGTACCCGGACACCTGCCGGCGGAACCGGCCGAGCTCCGTGCGGACCACGTCGAGGTGCGCACGGACCAGCGCGTCGAGCCCCGGGACCGCGTCGAGCGCACCGGCGCCCGAGCGCGCGGTGAAGCGCCGCCCGGTGCCGTCGACGACGTCGAGGTCCACCACGTTGTCGGCGGTCCGCCCGAAGGCCACGGCCCGCGGCCCGCACGCGTTGTTGCCGATCATGCCGCCGAGCGTCGCCCGGGCCTGCGTGGACGGGTCGGGCCCGAACCGCAGCCCGTGGGGGGCCGCGGCCCGCTGCAGGTGGGACATGACGACGCCCGGCTCGACGCGCGCCGTACGCGCCTCGGGGTCGACCTCCAGCACCCTGTTCACGTGGCGCGAGAAGTCCAGCACGATGCCCGTGCCGACCGCGTTGCCCGCCACCGACGTGCCGCCGCCGCGGGACGTCAGCGGCGTGCCGGTCTCGCGCGCGACGGACAGTGCCGCGAGCACGTCGTCCGTGTCCCGCGGGAAGACCACGACCTGCGGCACCACGCGGTAGTTGGAGGCGTCGGTCGAGTACTCGGCCCGGCGCCGGGAGGAGTCGTCGACGCTCCCGCGCACGACGTCGCGCAGCGCGTGCACGAGGTCCCGGACGTCGGTCCCGGACGCGTCAGTCGTCACAGCCACGTCCGGCAGTGTCCCACCACGCCACCGGGACCTGCACGGGCCGTCCAGTCGGCAGCGCCCGTGTGGGAGGCGCGTCGTACCGTCGGGCCGTGCGGAAAGCCCCGGTCACGGTCCTGTGCGCGGTCCAGTTCGTCGACGTCCTCGGCGTCACGAGCGCGACGACCGCGATCCCCGCCGTCCTCGAGGGCCTCGGCCTGGACGCGCACGCCGCGGGCCCGCTCGCGACGACGTACGCGATGTTCTTCGGAGGTCTGCTGGTGGTCGGCGCGCGCCTCGGGGACCGCTACGGCCACCGCCGGGTGCTGGCCGCGGGGCTCGTGGGGTTCGCCGCGGTGTCCCTCGTCGGCGGGCTCGCCGGGTCGCTCGCGCAGGTGCTCGCCGCGCGTGCGCTGCAGGGCGCCGCCGCGGCGATGTCGGTCCCGTCCGCGCTGCGGCTGCTGCTGCACGCCACGCCCGAGGCCGACGCCCGGCGCACCGCGCTGGCCGCGTGGAGCGCGGCCGGCGCCGCCGCGGGCGCCGCCGGGTTCGTCGTGGGCGGCGCGCTCGTCGAGGCGCTCGACTGGCGCGCCGTGTTCTGGGTCAACGCGCCGGTCGGGGCGCTGCTGCTGGTCGGCGTGCTGCTCGTCGTGCCCGCGCTCGCGCCCGACGACCGCACGACCGGGCTCGACCTGGTGGGCGGGGCCCTGCTCGTCGCGTCGGTGATGTGCGTCGTGGCGGGGGCCGCGGCCGTCGAGCAGGGTGCCGGGGCGGGGCGCTCCGGCCTGCTCCTCCTGGCAGGCACGGTGGCCGCCGTCGGGTTCGTGGCACGGATGCGGCGGGCCACGGACCCGCTCGTCCCGCCGGCCGCGTGGCGGTCGGTCCCGCTGCGCGACGGGACGGTGCTGTCGTTCGTCAACACCGCCACCACCAGCAGCGCGGCGGTGCTCGCGACCCTCCACCTGCAGGACCGGCTCGGCCTGTCCGCGCTCGCGACCGGGCTCACGCTGCTCGGGCTCAGCGCGCTCGTCGTCGTCGGGGCCGCGGCGGCCAAGCCGCTGCTCGACCGCCGGGCACCGCGCACGGTGGCGGGGCTGGGGCTGGCGGTGGTCGCCGGCGGTGACGTCGTCCTCGTCGCGGGCGGCGCGACCTGGGCGGCGGTCGGGGCGGGTGCCGCGGTCCTCGGCCTGGGGCTCGGCGTGGCGTCGGTCGCGGCGACGGCGCTGGGGACCGACGTGCCGGAGCACCTCGCGGGCAGTGCCAGCGGCATCCTCAACACCGGCGCACAGCTCGGCACCGCGCTCGGCACCGCCGTCCTCGTCATGGTCGCCGGCGTGACGTCGGTGACGTGGGGATGGGCCGCGGCGGCGCTCGGGGCGGCGGTCACGGCGGCCTGGTCGTGGCGCGCCGGGCGGACCGACGCGGGGCGCCGCGGCGCGGCGGCGGTCGGCGGCTGAGGCGCCCGGCCGCGCGACCCGCTGCGCCGCCGGGCGCCCCGGTGTCAGGACTCCAGGGCTGCGTCGAGCGTGATGTCCGTGCCCGTCAGCGCCTTGCTGACAGGGCATCCCGCCTTGGCCTTCTCGGCCGCCTGCTGGAACCCGGCCTCGTCGAGGCCCTCGACCTCACCCCGGACCTTCAGGGCGATGCCGGTGATGCGGAAGCCGCCCGCCGGGTCCGGGCCGAGGCTGACGTCGGCCGTCACCTCGAGGGCGACGGGCGTCCCGCCGGCCTCGGCGATGTCCGCGGACAGCTGCATGGCGTAGCACGACGAGTGCGCCGCGGCGATGAGCTCCTCGGGGCTCGTCGTGCCGCCGGCGTCCTCGGCCGCCCGCTTCGGGAACGAGACGTCGTACGTGCCGACCTTCGAGCTGCTCAGCTCGACCTGGCCGCCGCCGTCCTGCAGCGTGCCGTTCCAGGCGGTGCGTGCGGTGCGCGTGGGCATGACCACTCCTTCGTCCGTCGGTGGGTGGGCGCGAGACGCGCCCCCCAGCGACCCTACGGGGGTGCCCCGCGTCAGCGCGCGCGCTCCAGGTGCGCGGCGACCACGTGCGGCGGCGCACCCGCGGCCCGCAGCGCCCAGGCGGCGCGGGCGTGCAGCGCCCGGCGCTGCCCCTCGTCGAGCGCGGCGTACAGGGACGTGCGGACCAGGTCGTGGCGGAACACCAGGCGGTCGCCGCGCGCGTGGACCACGCCGGCGGCCAGACCGTGGCGCAGCGTCCGCCAGCACTCCGTGACGGGCTCGCCCGCCAGCGCGGCGAGGTCCCCGACGACGAACGACGCGCCCAGCACCGACGCCTGCCCGAGCATCGTGAGGACCTGCGGTCCCAGGTGCTGCACGTGGGCGCGCCCCACCTCGTCGAGCTCGTCGAGCCAGCCGGTGCCCACGGCCTCGACCACCCCGCCCGAGCGTTCCAGCACCCCGCACGCCTCGGCGGTCCGCAGCACGTCGACCACGAGCCGCGGGTTGCCGCCGGTCGTCGCGAGCACGCCGCGCAGCGCCGGCCCGACGCTCCCGCGCAGCAGGTGCTCGGCCAGCTCGACGGTCGCGGCCGGCCCCAGCGGGCGCAGCTCCAGGTAGCGGGCCCCCGCGCGGGTCCAGCCGGCGACGACCACGTCCAGCTCGGCGCGGTGCGGCACCCCGCGCATCGTCATGACCGTCAGGGCGCTGGGCAGCGCCCCCTCGCCCGCCAGGTCGGCCAGCAGGTGCAGGCTGCACGGGTCGGCCAGGTGCACGTCCTCGAGCACCAGCACCCACGGGCCGAGCTCACCGCGGCGCCGCACCAGGGCGGCGAACAGCTCGTCCGCCCGCGCGAAGCGCGCCGGGGCGTCGGCACGTCCGGGCGGCAGGACGTCCAGCAGCGCCGCGAGCTCGGCCACGACCGGGCCCCGCCCGTCCCGGCCGCGCGACGGCCCGAGCAGCGCGTCGGTGAGCAGCGTGTACGGCGGGGCCGCGGGACCGACCGCGCGCCCGAGGCACACCTCGATGCCCAGGAGCCCGGCGGCGCCCTGCAGCGCCTCGACCAACCGGGTGCGACCGACGCCGGCCTCACCCTCCAGCAGCACCGTGGCACCGCCACCGGTCGCGACGGAGGAGAGCAGCTCGTCGATGTCGTCGAGCTCGGCCCCGCGCCCGACGAGCGGGCGCGCGCGGGAGGTCGGCTCGGTCATGCCCCGATCGTATGACTCAGCCCACGTACTCCCAGTGCCACGGCTCCGGCTTGCTGCCGCCGGCCTGCGCCCAGCCGGGGTGGACCCACTGGAACGACCCGGCGTTCTCGCGCATCCACCGGTGCTCGGCGGTGCCGAAGCCCTGCACCCCGCCGGCCAGGTCGACCGCGAGACCCCAGCCGTGGTTGGACGTGCCGGGCGTGGCGCACAGGCCACCCTTGTTGGCGCGGCACGCGACCTGCGCACCGTAGGACCGGTAGGAGTCGGTCACGTGCAGCGGCCGGCCGAAGTGCGCGGTGAACGCGTTGTTGAGCGACTCGAGGGCCTCGGCCGCGTCGCAGCGCAGCTTGGCGTTGGCGTCGAAGGAGACCCCGCACAGCGCCTCGCCGGGGATGCGCCCGTTCGCGTAGCCCTGCAGGGACACCTTCCACGCGGCGCGCTGCGCCTCCTGCTCGGCGGCGACGCGTGCCGCCTCCTCGGCGGCGGCCTGCGCGGCGGCCTCGGCGGCGGCCTGCGCCGCCGCGGCCTCGGCCCGCTTCTGCTCCGCGGTGCCGGAGACGGCCTGGGCCACCTCCTTGACGCGGTCGAGCGCCGCACGCAGCGGCGTGGTCGCGGGGTCGGTGGTGGGGGGCAGCGTCACGTCGGCGATCCGCTCGGACGCGTCCTCCTCCGCCGGGGCGCCCTCGGCGGGAGCCTGCTCGGCGGGCGCGGGCTCGGCCTGCGCGTCCTGGGCCGGCGCCTCGGCGGCGGCCGCGGCGGCCTCGGCGGCGGCCGCGGCGGCCTCGGCGGCGGCGGCGTCCTCGGCGGTCGCGCCGTCCGCCGCGTCGACGGTCGCGTCGACGGTCTGCGCGGCGCCCGTGTCGGCGGCGTCCTGCTCGCCGCGCTCCGCACCGCGCGAGGCGCTGCGGGTCCGCTCGACGATGTCGGGGATCTCGACGTCGGCCATGGCGGCCTGCAGCTCGGCGGTCGCGGTGTCGAGCTCGGCGAGCAGCTCGGCGGGGACGGCGGCGTCGGCGGCGTCCGCGCGGACGGCGGCGGCCTCGTCGACGGCGGCCTGCGCCGCATCGACGGCCTGCGCGCGCAGCTGCGCGGTGTACGCGTCGGCCGCGCGGTCGGCCGCTGCCCGGGTGAGGGAGGAGTCGTCACCGGCCACTGCGGCGACGGACGGGTCGGCGTCGGTCGTCATGACGACCGCGCCCATGCTGAGGACGAGGGCCAGGGCGATGCCGCCCTGGGCGGTACGGATGGCGAGACGGGGGACGCGCGCGGTGCTGGGTGCTGCCGTCCGCTGGGGGCGGGGGGCGGCGTGCTTGCCTCCCGCCCGTCGCCGAACGGTGATCAATCTGTTACTCACGCGCAACACGTTATGTGTCTCGGACCGGCGTCCAGAAAAGTTGAGGCCGAGAGACCGCGAAGATCGTGTGCACGTTCTGTTACCACGTCGACACACCACCCGCACGGCGGCCGACTACGCTGACGCCCGTGCCCGCAGACGACGTCCGCCACGACACGGCGAGGACCGTCACCCCGCCGTCCGCCGCGGACGGCGGGGGCCTGGACGACCTCTACGACATCGCCCGCCTCGCACGGCGGCTCGACGTGGAGCACGCGACGATCCGCGTCTGGCTGTCCCGCAAGGTGCCGTGGCTGCCGCCCCCGGACGGCCGGCTCAACGGCGGTGCGGTCTGGCGCGCGTCGACGCTCGAGGGCATCGAGGACCGGCGCTTCCGGCGCCGCCCGGGCCGCAAACCCCGCTTCACCTCGGCACCTGCCGCTGCCGACGTGCCGCGCACCGGGTCCGTCCCCGTGGTGGCCCCCCGCACGGGCGCCATCCCGCTCGTCACCGCACGGACCGTGCCCGACGGCGTCGCCGGCGCGGACCAGCCCCTCGGCTCCCCCGGCGTCGCGTCCCCCGCAACGGTCCCGACCGTCGCCGCGAGCGACGCGACGCAGCCCGTCGGGGCGCTCCGCACCCGCTGACACCGGGTCGACCCCGGGCCGATCCCGGCCCTGGTCCCGGTCCTCCCCCTCCCTGCGCCGCGCGTGCGCCGGGCCGACCGCGCGAAGCCGACGAACCTCGCGGACGACCAGGTTGTGGAGAAGGGGTGACGAAACGCCTACCGGTCAGTACCGTTCACGGAGCGCCGGGCACCTGTGACAACAGCCATACCCGGATGTGACGCCTCGCGGCTGCCCGCGGGGCGCCGATCGCTCCGCGTCGTCCGACACCCGGGATGAGACCACATGCCACGTCGCCTGCTCGCCGGCCTGACCGCCGCCTCCGTCGTCCTCACCGCCGCGCTGCTCGGCACACCGGCCGCGACCGCGGCACCCCCGCCGGACGACCTCGCCGGCCTGCTGGTCGGCCGCGACGTCCCGGTCCAGCGGACCGAGGGCGTGGGCGACGCGCTCGCCGCGGCCGAGGGCACCGTCACCGCGTTCGTCGAGCTCGACACGCCCTCGGGCGTCGAGGTCATCGCCGACGGCGGCACCCCGGCCGACGTCCGCGACGCGGCATCCGCCACGCAGGCAGCAGCCGAGGACGTCGTCCCGGCCGAGGCCGGGGCCACCGCCCGCTCCGCCACCGCGCAGCCGCAGCGCCTCGCGACCGTCACCAACCTCGTGTCCGGTGCCCTCGTGCTCGGCGACGCGGCCCAGCTCCGCGCCCTGGCCGACGAGCCCGGCGTGCGCGCCGTGCGCCTGGTCGCCGAGCGCACCCCCGACAACGCCGCCCAGGTCGAGTTCACCCGGACCCTGGCCACGTGGCAGGACACCGGGGTCCTCGGCACCGACGTCACGATCGGCGTCATCGACACCGGGATCGACTACACCCACGCCACCTTCGGCGGACCGGGCACGGTCGAGGCCTACGAGGCCGCGTACGGCGAGAACGGCAGCGGACCGGCGCCGCAGGGGTCGTACGACCCGACCAAGTACCTCGGCGGCTACGACTTCGCCGGGACCGACTACGACGCCGGCGGCGAGGGTGCCCAGCTGGTGCCCGTGCCCGACGACAACCCGATCGACGTGAACGGCCACGGCACGCACGTGGCCGGCACCGCCGCCGGGTACGGCGTGACGCCCGACGGCGAGACGTTCGAGGGCGACTACTCGGAGCTCGGGTCCGTGCACGACTGGCCCGTCGGCCCGGGCACCGCGCCCGCGGCCGGGCTGTACTCGCTCAAGGTGTTCGGCGACGTCGCCGGCTCGAGCAGCCTGTCGGCGCTCGCGCTCGACTGGGCGGCCGACCCGGACGGCGACGGCTCCTTCGACGACCGCCTCGACGTGCTCAACCTGTCGCTGGGGGCGTCCGGCTCCCCCGCGGACGACCCCGAGTCGGCGCAGGTCGCCGAGCTCACGGCGCTCGGCACCACCGTCGTGCTCTCCGCCGGCAACGAGGGTGACATCGAGGACATCGGCGGCTCGCCCGGCAACGGGTTCGCCGGGCTGACGGTCGCCTGGTCGATCGGCAAGGACCTCGCGTTCGACGCCCTCGAGGTCGTCGAGGCGTCCGACCCCGCCCTCGTCGGCCGCCACGCCGGCCAGAACTCCGTCGCCTACGCCGGTGAGGACGTCACCGCGCCGGTCGCCTTCCTCGGTGAGCGGTTCGACGGGTGCACCGCCTTCACGCCCGAGCAGTCCGCGACCGTCGCCGGCAAGATCGCCTACCTGTGGTGGGACGACGACGACGCGACCCGCACGTGCGGGTCGGTCGCGCGGTTCGACAACGCGACGGCCGCCGGCGCGGTCGGGGTGCTCCTGCCCACCGGGATGACCGTGTTCGCCGCGGGCATCTCCGGCAACGACGCGATCCCGGGGTTCCAGCTCACCGCGGCGGCCACCGACGCGCTGCTGCCCGAGATCGAGGCCGGCACGCTCGTGGCGCACATCGGTCCGTCGCTCGCGCTCAGCACCCGGCAGGACGTCGGCGCGGACACGCTCAGCCCTTCCTCGTCGCGCGGTGTGCACGGCTCGCTCGGCTGGGGCAAGCCCGACGTGGCGGCACCCGGTCAGCAGATCGTGTCCGCGGCCGTCGGGTCGGGCAACGGCGGGTCGTCGAAGAACGGGACGTCGATGGCGGCCCCGCACGTCGCCGGCATCGCCGCGCTCGTCCGCGAGGCGCACCCGGGGTGGTCCGCGGCGCAGATCAAGGCCGCGATCGTCAACACCGCGACGCACGACCTGGCCACCGAGGTCGGCGGCGACCTGTTCTACGGCCCGGCCCGTGTCGGGTCCGGCCGCGTCGACGCGCTCGCCGCGGTGACCAGCAGCACGCTCCTGTACAACGCGCAGCAGCCCCAGCAGACGTCGGTGAGCTTCGGCGTCGTGCCGCTGGCGGACGAGCCGGTGACGATCCGCAAGGCGGTCACCGTGCAGAACCTCGGGTCGACCGCCCGCACCTACAGCACGCAGGTCACCTCGAGCACCACGGCGGGCGCCGCCACCATCACGGCCTCGCCCGCCAGCCTGCGGGTGCCGGCCGGCGGCACCGGCGTCGTGACGCTCACGTTCACGGCCGACCCGGCGACCGTCGCACGGCAGATCGACCCCACGCAGCAGGCCGAGCAGATCCCCGACCTGCCCCGCGAGTACGTCTCGCAGGTGTCGGGTCGCCTGGTCCTCACGTCCGGGGGCACGCAGTGGCGGCTGCCGGTGCAGGGCACGCCGCGCCCCACCACCGACCTCGAGGCCGCCGCCGTGGCGTTCCCCGACGCCGCGGCGCAGACCGCGGATCTGGTGCTCAGCGGTCGTGACGTCGAGGCCGAGGGCTGGGCGGGCCTCGCCTCGCCGCTGGTGCACGCCGCGGACTCGCCGCGGCTCGAGGCGCTGCCCGCGGGCGTCGAGACGTCGCGCTCGACGATCGCGGCCGGCGACATCCGGCACGTCGGCTGGGCGTCCACCGCACCCGCGGTGGTGGACGGTGGCGGTGACCCGACGCTCGACGGGTACCTCGGGGTGGGCATCGCCACCGACGGCGACTGGGCGGTCCTGGGCCACGCCCTGCGGCCGTGGGTGCTCGTCGACACGGACGGCGACGCCGAGCCCGACGTGGTGGCGATCGCCAGCAAGATGACCGACACCGACTACACCGTCGTCGAGACGTACGACTGGGAGACCGGTGACCTGCTGGCCGGGCCCGAGCTGCTGTACCCGGTCGCCGGCGGGCTCGAGATGGGCGCCTTCGACAACAGCACGGTCGTGGTGCCGGTGCCGCTCGCGGCGCTCGGGGTCGAGGCCGGCACCGACGTCGGCGTCTGGGCGCAGATGCGCAGCCCGTACGCCGTGTCGGGCGACGGGGTCGTCGACTCGGTCGGCCCGTTCACGGTCGACCCGTACGACCCGCCGCTGTGGTTCGAGCCGGCCACCGACGACCTGTTCGTCGCCCCGGCGTCCGACGGCAGCTCGATCACCGTCCACGGCGGCCCGGGGGCGGCCGACGCCGACGTGCTGGTGCTGCACCACCTCAACGGCGCGGGCGACCGTGCACAGGTGGTGGACGTGACCGTGCCGGAGGCCATCGCGACGACGACGACCCTCGAGGTGGACTCGGGGCGCACCGCCGGCCAGGGCAACCTGCTGCAGATGACGGTCGCCCCGCGGGACGCCGAGGGCACGTTCACGCTCTACGACGGCGACACGCAGATCGGCACGACCGAGGTCGTGGACGGCGGCGGCGTGTGGAGCACGTGGTCGCTCGGGGCCGGCACGTACCGGTTCCGCGCGGAGTTCACGCCGGCCTCCCCGCGGTGGGAGCCGTCGTCGTCGCCGGTCGTGGAGGTGACGCTGGCGCCGTCCACGTCCACCACGACGCTGAGCGTCTCGCCAGCGAGCGTGCGCTACGGGCAGCCGGCCACGGCCACGGTCACGGTGACCGGCGGGAGCTGGGCACCGTCCGGCGCGGTGACGATCCGCGAGCGCGACAAGGTCCTGGGGACCGCCGACCTCACGGTCGACGAGCTGACCGGCACCGCGACGGTCGAGCTGCCGCGCGACCTGGCGACCGGCACCCACCGGCTCGTCGCGGAGTTCGCCGGGACCACCGACGTCGAGGCCTCGCAGGCCGGCGCGCAGCTGCGCGTGACGCCGGCACCCGCGGCCGTGACCCTCGCGGCGGACGACTGGACCGTCCCCCGCGGGAGCACCCCCACGGTGACCGTGCGCGTGGGCGGCGGCGAGGGCGCACCGGCGGCCACCGGTCGCGTCACGGTGCTGCTCGGGCTGCGGTCGCTCGGCACCTACCGGCTGACGGACGGCGCGGCGAGCGTCACGCTGCCCGCCGTCCGCTCCACCGGCGTCCTCACGGTGCTGTACGGCGGCGGCGGCGGGTACCTGCCGGGCGCGGCCGCGCAGGTGGTGCGCGTGGGCTGACACGCGTCCGCACCGCGCATCGAGCGGGTGCCGCCCGGGGGCCGACCGGGCGACACCCGCTCGCACGTGTCAAGCCGGGGCGCCGCGCGGCCGATGCGTGCGCATGGGACTGGACCGACGGACACCGCAAGGGAGCGGATCCGTGCTGCCCACCCCCCACGGACCGACCGACGCGTCCCCGCCCGAGGGGCCGGCCGCCGTGGCGGAGGGCGGCACGCCGGACACGGTCGCGCTGCTGCGCGTGGTCGAGCACCTCGCCGAGGTACCCGACGAGCCGGACGACGCGGAACGGCAGCGTCCCGCGTCACCCGAGGGTGCCGAGGAGGTCGAGGACGCTGCGGACGCCGCGGAGGCTGCCGACGCTGCGGAGGCTGCCGACGCTGCGGAGGCTGCAGACGCTGCGGAGGCTGCCGACGCCGAGGTGGCCACCGGGGTCGCCGACGCCACCGAGGTCGCCGACGCCGAGGAGGCTGTCGTCGCCGAGGACGTCGCCGACGCCGAGGCTGCCGAGGACGCCGCTGAGGACGTGGCACCGGAGGACCCGGCAGCGGAGGACGCCCCCGGTCCCGCACCCGCCGCCGACGACGAGCCGGCGCTCCCCGGTGCGGACGAGGGAGCAGCCGCACCGGACGACGTGGCACCGGACGCCGAGGGTGACGATCCGGCGGACCCCGCCAGCACCGACGAGGAACCCGCGGACACCCCCGCCGACGACGAACCCACGGGCACCGAGCCCCCCGACGACGTGGCGCTCACGGACGACGCGGAGCTCACGGACGACACGGAGCTCACGGACGACGCGGCGCTCCCGGACACCGGGCCGACCCCCGGCCCCGACCCGGCGGTGGCGCCGCCCGCCCCCGTCGGTCCCGTGGCGACGGCGCTGTCGGACACGCGGCACCGGATCGACGAGCTCAACCCGGCCGAGCGGCTGTTCCTCGGGCAGCAGCGGGCCATGGTCGCGGAGCTGTGCCGCGACCCGTTCGACGCCGACGCGGTCGGCGCGCTGTTCGACCGCGTGCACGAGCAGTGGACCCAGGCGGACGACCGGCCCGACCCGCGGCCCCTGGCGGACGCGTTCGGCGTCGCGCTCGGCGACCTCGTGTGCGCCGAGGTGCCCGACCTGGGCTGGGCGACGTGCAGCGACCGGTTCGGCACCGAGATCGTGCTGGCCCGCGAGGACCCCGAGGTGCTCGTCTACCCGATCGCGTCGGTCGCGCGCGACTGGCCGACCGCCGGACCCGGCTGGTTCGTGGCGCACCTGGCGACGGTGCTGCGGGGCGTCCGTCCGGACGGTGCACCGCACGACGCCTGACCCCCTGATCTGCGGGCCCCGGCCACCTCCCCACCCCCCGGGAGAGGTGGCCGGGGCCCGCTGCTGCGCACGTCCGCGACGCGCCGCGGACGCCCGATGTCATGCCGGACGCCCGGGATGCCGATACTGGGGGGGTGACGACGTTCGACGACACCGGCATCTTCGAGCTGGTCGACGAGGAGCAGGACGCTCCCGAGCGACCGCAGCGCGCGCGTGTGGTCGCTGTGCTGGTGGTCGCGGCCGCCCTGGTCGTCGCGGGCGTGACGTGGCTGCTGCTGGCGCGGTCGGCCGATGCGCCCGCCCCGGAGCAGCTCTCCGTCGCGCTGCTCGACCGCCAGGCGGAGCCCACGGACGTGCTCCCCTCCGAGGTCGTCGAGCAGACGGGCGTCGACCCGACGAGCTCGCGCTTCGCCGTCCGCACGGCCGCCGGCCAGCACTACGCGGCGCTGCGGTGGGACGGCAGCCTGTGCCTGGTGGCGGTGCCGGACGGGGACGCCGCCCGCGTGGTCTGCGTCGCGCCGTCCGCGGCGGCCACGGCCACGCTCACGGGGCCCGACGAGTCGCGTGTGCGGCTGGGCACCGACACCGCGCCCGCCCCCGACGCGTCCGAGGGGTGGCGCGCCGCGGGCGCGAACGTGTGGGTGCTGGACGCACCCCCGGCAGGCTGACCCCCGCGGTCAGCCGTCCCGGCGCTCACCCGCCGCGGTCAGCACGTCCACCAGCCGGCGCACGCTGGACGCGAGACCCCACCGCTCCGCGAGCGCGACGAGCGCGTCCGGGTCGGCGGGCACCGTCGGCAGGCGGTCGTCCACGTCCTCGACGGGTGCGTCGGGTGCGACGGTCACCACGCGGGGCGCGACCGCGAGGTAGTCGGCCGCGTCGGTGAGCCGGGTGCGCTGCGTCGCCGTCAGGCCCCGGTCCCCGGCGTCGCGCGCCGCGAGCACGCCCTCGAGGGTCCCGTAGCGACGCAGCAGCGCGGCCGCGGTCTTCTCCCCGACCCCGGGGACGCCGGGCAGCCCGTCGCTCGGGTCACCGCGCAGCACGGCCATGTCGGCGTACGCGCGTCCGGTGCTCACCCCGTACCGCTCCTGCAGCACCTGCTGGTCGACCACCAGCAGGTCCTTGACGCCCTTCACCGGGTACAGCACCCGCACCGGGACGTCGTCGTCCACCAGCTGGAAGAGGTCCCGATCGCCGGTCACGACGTCGACCGCGGCGCGCTCCCCGGGGTCCCGCGCCGCCTCGCGTGCGACGAGGGTGCCGATGACGTCGTCCGCCTCGAAGCCGGGCGCGCCCAGCCGCGGGATGCCCAGCGCCGCCAGCACGTCGACGATGACGGGCACCTGCGCGGTGAGCGCGTCGGGGACCTCCTCGACCCCGGTGGTGCCCGGGACCTCGCGCGCGACGCGGTGCGCCTTGTACGACGGCACGGCCTCGACGCGGAACGCCGGACGCCAGTCGTCGTCCCAGCAGGCGACCAGGCGGGTCGGGTGACGGTCCGCCACCAGCCGGGCGATCATCTCGAGGAGCCCGCGCACCGCGTTGACGGGCGTGCCGTCGGGGGCGCGCACGGAGTCGGGGACGCCGAAGAAGGCGCGGAAGTACAGCGAGGCGGAGTCCAGGAGCAGCAGACGCCCGGCGGGTCCGGCGGTGGCGGTCATGGGGGAACGCTACCGATCCGCCGGCCCGCCGGGAGGGGACGCCGGTGGCGCCGTGCCGTGGCCCTCCACCACGGCGCGACGCCACCGGTCGGCGGGTCCGCCGGACCCGCGGCCCGGCCCGGCCCCGTCAGGCGGGGCTCAGGTCGAGCTGGTCCTCCACCACCGCGACGACGCTCCACGTGCCGCCGTCGGCGTCGGTGAGCTCCCACGCCGGGACGACGAGCACGGCGCCGTCCGGCGCGGTGAGCACCGTGACACCCAGTCGGGCGCCGGTCAGGGTCACCTGCTGCACGGGCCAGGCCACGGGGTCACCGGGCGCGGGCACCGGGGGCACGGTCGGCTCGACCGGCTCCGGCAGCATCGTCGCGGTCTCGTCGAGCGTCGCGACGCCGCCCTCGGCGCGCGCGGCGAGCGGCACGACGCCGCTGGGCGACGCACCGAACCGGGGGTCGTTCAGCCGCTCGACGGCCTCGTCGGCGCTGATCACGTCGTACGTGCCGAGCGGCACGAGGGGCGCGAGCGTGCCGTAGAGCGACTGCACGCCGTCCCCCGCCAGCTGCACCGACCACCCCATCCCGGTCTGGTTACCGTCGACGACCTGCGTGCCGGTCACGTTCACCAGGCCGGGCACGCCGGTCTCGTCGGCCACCGTCACCTCGTAGCCGTCGGGTCCCACCCCGAGCTCCGCCATGAGGTCGCGGGCCCGCTCGATCGCCGCGTCACCGGTCGGGGTGCCGGCGGGGTCGCACGCTCCGGGATCGGGCTGGATCGAGACGTCCGGCCCACCGCCCTCCGGGGCGGCCGCCGCTCCCTCGACGGACCCCGGTGCCGCCGGCTCGACGGACGCGCTGTCGTCCGGTCCGCCCGACGTCCCCCCCGTGCAGGACGAGGGGTCGTGGGCGGGGTCGTAGAACCAGACGCTCGCGTACCCGTCGATGCCCACCTGGACCGTCGCGGACGTGCCGTCGGCCGAGCCGACGACCCACTGCCCCCACTCCTGCCGCGGCTCGCCGGGCACACCGAGCACGTCGGCCACCTGCGCGGCCGTCTGCGCCGTGGCGGCCTGCGACGCGTCGAGCGCCCATGCCTGCGCGGACCCCGCCGCACCCTCCAGGCCGCTGCCCGTGAACACGGTGCGCCCGCCGAACCACCCGCCGGCCATGCGCGCGTCCGCCGCCATCTCGGCCGCGCCCGCGCCACCGCCCTGCAGGGCGATCGCGGGCGCGGCCGGCTCGTCCGGCCCGGCGGCACCGACCGCGTACCCGCCGCCACCGACGACCGCGATGCCCGCGGCGACGGCGGCCACCTGCAGCCACCGGGCGGGGCGTCGCCGGGCACGGGCGGCCGCGAGCTCGTCCGGCGCGGGTGCGGCACCGCCGGGTCCGAGCCGCACGCCGGTGCTCACGGCGAGGCGTGCCCGCAGCCGCGCGGGGTCGGGCTCCGCACCGGCCGCCGGGTCGGCGGCGCGCACGCGGGCCACGGCGGCGTCGGCGGTGCCCGGGGCGTCGGCGGTGCCCGGGGCGTCGGCGGTGCCCGGGGCGTCGGCGGTGCCCGGGGCGTCGGCGGTGCCGCCGCGGCCCGGGGCGTCGGGGGCGTCGTCGTCGGGGACGCCGGTGCCGGGGACGCCGGTGCCGGGGTCGCGCGTGTCGTCCATGTGGTCCTCCTGGGGCGGGCTCGGCCCGTGTCCGTTCCTGCCCTGTCTGTGTGCCGGGGGCGGCGGGTCTTGCAGCGGTGGGACGTCGGGGCCGGTGATGTCGGCCGGGGTCGGGGCGGCGGTCAGCCGTCGACGCCCGCCGCGGCGAACGCGGTCCGCAGGCGCGCACGGGCGCGGGACAGCGCCGCGTCGGCCCCGCCCCGGCCGGTGCCGAGCGCGGCGGCCAGCGCGTCCCCCGTCAGGCCCTCCCAGGCGTGCAGCAGCAGCACCTCGCGGTCGCGCGCCGACAGGCCCGCGAGCACGGTCCGCACGGTGTCGTCACGCACGGCCCGCAGCGCGGGGTCGTCGGCGTCCGTCTCCTCGGGGACGTCCGCGACGGGCACGGGCCGGCTCTTGCGCCGGTGGTTGGCCACGACGTAGCCCGCGGTGCGGTAGAGCCACGGCAGCTCGGCGCCCTCCGGCACGTCGTCGCGGCGCCGCCAGGCGACCGTCAGGACGTCGGCCGTCAGGTCCTCGACGTCCGACGGGGCGACCCGCCGCAGGACGTACCGGTGCACGGCGGTGGCGTGCGCGCGCACCAGGTCCTCGAACCACGCCGCACCGCGCCCACCGTCCGCGGCGACGGTGTCGGGGTCCGGCGCACCGGTGGGCACGGCGTCGCCGTGCGCGGTGCCGACCGCGGTCGGGTCGGTGCGGGGGTCGGTGTCGTGCTCAGGGTGCGCGGGCACTGCGGCTCCCGGGTCGGGCGTGCGTCGGACGTCGGTCGGGACGGTGCGGGCACCACCCTCACCCTCCCGGTGTCGCGACGTGTCCCGATCTTGCACGGCCCGGTCGGGACGTCGTCGCGGGGACGGCCCGTCGTGCGCGCCGCACCGGCCGGCAGGGTCGCCGACGCTGCGCGCCGGCGACCCGTCCCGTCACAGGCCGTCGGCCACCACGGCGGTCGCACGGAGCCACGCGTCGCGCGTCGCGGGGCGCAGCGAGGCGTGGTCGATCGGTCCGCCGGACACCAGCGCCTTGTCGTGCGGGACCTCGACCACAGCCCGCGTCAGTGCACCGAAGTGCGAGCGCAGCCGCTGCCGCAGGTCCTTGTCGACCTTGGGCTCGGGGAACGACAGGATCGTCACGGCCTGCCGCACGAGCTCCTCCTGGCCCGTCGCCCGCAGCGCGTCGAGCGCCCACGCGGCGGACTGCGCGGTGTCCTCGCGCAGCGTCGACACCACGACCAGCTGATCGGCCGAGCGCACCGCCGCCTGCCAGTTCGAGGCGCGCATGTTGTTGCCCGTGTCCACGACCAGCACCCGGTAGAACTGCGTCAGCACGTCGTGCAGCGCCCGGTACGACGCCGCATCGACGCTCTCGATCGACGCCGCGTTCTCGTCCGAGGCCAGGACGTCGAACTGCTCGTCCTGCTGCGTGCGCACGAACTGGTCGAGGTCGCCGATGCGCAGGGTGCCGCGCTGCGTGAGGTCCGGCAGGGAGTGCAGCAGGTCCACCGCGGTGCGCGTGTGGTCCCCGTGCGAGGAGCGCCAGCCCAGCGTGCCGCGGGTCTCGTTGTTGTCCCAGGCCAGGGTGTACCCGCCGCGGGCGAGCCCGAACGTCGAGGCCAGCAGCATCGTGGCGGTGGTCTTGTGCGCGCCGCCCTTGGGGTTGACGACGACGACCGTGCGCGGGCCGTCGAAGGTGCGGCGGATCGCCTCGACCTGGGACCGGCGCGTGCGCTCGGCGGCGCCGGGGCGCGGCTTGACCGCACCGAAGGTGAGGCGGCGGACCGTGCGCTGCCAGCCCTGCTCGGCCGGGCCCTCGTGGCCGGGGTGCCGGGCGGCGAGCAGGTCGTCGAGCGTGGGCAGGGTCGCCGGGTCCGACGCGCGCCGCTCGGCGCGGGTCCCCGACGTCGCCGCGCCGGCGGCCACCGCGGGCACGGGCCCGGACGTCGTGGCGGGCGCGCCCGGTGCCGCGTCGTCCCCGACCACGGGGGTCGCCCCGCTGGGCACGAGCGGCGTCGGCGTCGACACCGGGTCGGGCGTGGACCACGCGGCCGGCTCGACGACGGGCACCGGCGCGCTGAGCGCGAGGTCCCGCTCGTCCGCCTCGTCGACGCGACCGTCGGGGTGGATCAGCAGGGCCCACAGCCCGTCGGGGTCGCGGACCTCGACGGGCAGCGCACGGCCCGCGTCGGCCGCGAGCGCCGCGATGCGCCCGGTCACGGCGGCACCCGCCTGCGCGAGGTCGGCCATCGCGATGGTCTCCCGGACGCCGTCGACGGAGATCTCGCCCGTACCGTCCTCGCGGACCTCGGCCGTGATCTGCGGCAGACGCAGGAGCGCGTCGTCGCCGTCCACCGCCGTGACCGAACCGGTCGCCGTCGGGACCGCGCCCGTCGTGGCTCCCGGCTCCGTGGCCACGTTGCCGTTCTTGCCCGTCATGTCTGCTCCCTACGTCCTGCCCGGCACGCGACCCACCGTCACCGGCACCCCGCAGGCGCGAGCACGCCACATCCTGGACGAACGTATCGTCAGACCAGCAGACGCGCACAACGGACGTCGCCCGCAGCGCACCGTGCACCCGTGGCCCAGCGCACACCCCGCCGCCCGTCGCCGGCGGCGGGCGTCAGTCGTCGGTCTCGACCTCGAACCACACGGTCGTGCCGCCGTCGGGCAGCCGGGCCGAGCCCCACGCGGTGGACAGCGCGTCGACCAGGGCCATGCCCCGCCCGTTGGGCTCGGTGGGCTCGGGGTGCCGGACCCGCGGCACGCCGCCCCCGCGGTCGGTGACGGCGACGCGCACGACGCCACCGTCGACGCGCACGGCCACGCGGACCGGCTCGCCGGCCGGCCCGTGGATCACCGCGTTGGACACGAGCTCACCCGCGAGCAGCTCGATGACCTGGTTGGACGCACCTCCGACACCCGCTCCGGCGATGGCCCGCATGACCCAGTGACGTGCGTGCCGAGGGGCGCTGCGCTCGGCGGTCAGGACCACCTCGTCGTCGAGCACGGGCGGGGGGGTGCCGCGGCGGCTGCGAAGGTCACGGACTTCTCCCACAGGCACCAGCGTGCCCGACGAGACGCCGTCCTGCCGCCTGGGACCACGACCCGGACGGGTGACCAGCACGATGCGGTCAGGCCGTCCGGGTCGGCGGCACCCACCCCTGCGGGGGCATGCAGAACCACAGCACCGCGTACACGACGACCGCGCTGCCGGGCAGGATCGTCAGGAGCAGCAGCGCGAGGCGCACCATCCACGCGTCGATCCCGGTGCGTGCCGCGACACCCGCGCACACCCCCGCCAGCCACCGTCCGTTCTGCGGTCGCACCAGCCCTGCCCGGGCGAACGCCCCACGTATGCCGTCCATCGGTCCTCCTCGTCGTCGGTACGACGAGTCTGGACGGCCGTCCGCGTGGACGCCTCCGGGGCGGCCCCGGACCCGACCCTGAGACGACCCCGGCCCGCCCCCGGGGGGCAGCCGCCCGGACGCCCGCGGAGGGCGCGCGTGGGCGCCGACCTCTACGGTGTGACCCATGGCACAGACCTCGGCGGTGGAGCTGGACGTCCGGGGGCGCACGGTGCGGGTCAGCAGCCCGGACCGCGTCGTGTTCCCGGAGCGCGGCCTGACCAAGCTGGACGTGGTGCAGTACTTCCTGGCCGTGGGCGACGGGATCCTCGGCGCGCTGCGTGACCGCCCCACCACCCTGGAGCGCTGGCCGAAGGGCGTCTTCGAGGGCGCCCGCATGGCGACCCGGCAGGACTCCTCGGGTGACGCGTTCTACCAGAAGCGGGTCCCGCAGGGCGCACCGGGGTACGTCGAGACGTCCCGCATCGCCTTCCCCTCGGGGCGCACCGCCGACGAGGTGGCGCCCACCGAGCTGGCGGTCGTGGCGTGGGCCGCGAACCTGGGGACCCTGACCTTCCACCCGTGGCCGGTGGTGCGCGACGACGTCGACCGGCCCGACCAGGTGCGCATCGACCTCGACCCGCAGCCGGGCACCGACTTCGCCGACGCCGCGCGCGTCGCCCCGCACGTGCGCGAGCTGCTCGCGGAGCACGGGATGGAGGGGACCCCCAAGACGTCGGGCGGGCGAGGGCTGCACGTCTTCGTGCCGATCGAGCCGGAGTGGACGTTCACCGACGCCCGCCGCGCCACCATCGCGTTCGGCCGCGAGCTGGAGCGCCGCCTGCCCGACCAGGTGACGATGCGGTGGTGGAAGGAGGAGCGCGGCCGCAAGATCTTCGTCGACTACAACCAGATGGCCCGGGACCGCACGATCGCGTCCGCGTACTCGATCCGCTCCAACCCGCGCGCGACGGTGTCGGCGCCGCTGACGTGGGACGAGGTCGGCGACGCGCACCCGGACGACTTCGACGTGTCGACCATGCCCGCCCGGTTCGCGGCCGTCGGTGACCTGTTCGCCCCGCTCGTGGCCGGGGGCACGCCCCGGTACCGCCTGGACTCCCTGCTGGAGCTCGCGGACCGTCAGGAGAGCGACGAGGGGCACGGCGACCTGCCCTACCCGCCGGAGTACCCGAAGATGCCGGGCGAGCCCAAGCGCGTGCAGCCCAGCAAGGACCGCGACCGCCCCCGCTGACGCGCCGGGCCGGGCGTCCGACGCGTCCCGGCCGGCCGGGACGCCGTCACCCCCGGTACTCGTAGTGCCAGTACTCGGGGTTCGAGCCGCCCTGCCGGGCCCACGTGGGCGAGACCCAGCCGTACGCGGGGCCGTGGGCCACCAGCCAGGCGCGCGCCGGGGAGTCCCAGCCGTACTCGCAGGGCAGCTCCGGCACGTCCAGGGCCAGGCCGGTGCCGTGCGAGGACGTGCCGGGCACGGCCGCGACCGACCCGAGCGCCTCGCGCATCGCCACCTGGGTGTCGAGGTCGCGGTACGTGAGGTCCAGCGCGAGGTCGTGCCCGAGCGCGGCACGGAACGCCCGGTTGAGCCGCTCGAGCGCGGCCGCCGCGTCGGCGCGCAGGTAGAAGGGGGTGCCGCGGGAGTCGCGCGTCCAGGACACGGCGGTGAGCGCGGAGGGCGGCAGCCGGCCGTTCGACCCGTCACCCCCTTCCGTGGGCACCGACGTGTAGAACGCGGGGCCGCCGTAGGTCGTCGCGCAGCGGTCGGCACCCCCGCCCGCCGCGGGCGCGGGGGTCCCGGGCCGGGTGGTCGCCCGCGCCGCCCGCGCGGCCTCGGCCGCGGCCCGGGCCGCCTCCTGCTCGGCCACGCGGGCCTGCTCCGCCGCGACCGCCGCGTGCACGGCCTGCTCGGCGGCAGTCAGCTCGGCCGTCAGTCGTCGCGCGACCAGCGGCGACGCGGTGGGTGCCGCCGCGCGGCCCGCCGCGAGGTGCGCGGCCAGCGCGGTGCGTGGCGCCTCGTCGTCACCGACGCGGTCCGCGGACGCCTCCAGCGTCTGCTGCCCGTGCGCGAGCGCCGCCGCGAGCGCGGAGCGGGCGCCGGTCAGCAGGGCGGACGACCCCGCCGCGTCGGACGTCGCCCCCTCGACGGCCCGGGCGGCCACGTCCGCGTGCACCACCGCGAGCGCGTCGTCGACGCGCCCGAGCGCCGCCTCCCGCGCGGCCTGCGCCTCGCGTCGCTCGGCCGCGGTCCAGGTCTGCACGCCCACGCCCACCCCGAGGGCGAGGGAGGCCGCGGTGACGGCGGCGACGGCGACGCGACGGATGAGGACCTCCCCGGGGACCGTCGTCACGGTAGCCGAGCCCGCGCGGAGCGCCACCGGGCGGGACGCCGGTGGCGAGGGGCGCACCCGGGACGCCGGGTGGGCGGGGGCAGGGCCGGGCGCGTCGGGACGGCGCGGTCACCACGACTCACACGTCCGGGTCCTCAAGGCGCGCGCCGGCGACGCCGATGAGCGGGCATGGACACCGTCTCGCCCGCGCCCGCGGCGAGGTCCGCCGCCCCCACGGCACCCTTGCTCGCACGCCCGCTGACTCCCGGGGAGTCCGCCCACCTCGACCGCCTGCGCGCCTGGCTGCAGGAGGACGGCACCGACGCGCGCGACGCCGCGGCGCTCGACGCACGCTGGGCGCGCCTGCTGCAGACGCACCCGGCGGACGCACCCGCACCCGCCGGCGTGTCCGCCGCGCTCGGGATCGCGGTCGGCGACCTCCTGCTCGCGTCGGTCACCGACGCGGTGTGGATGATGTGCCCCGGCCCCGACGGTGCGACCCCCGGCGTGCTGGTGCCGGACCGGCCCCACATGCCCGTCCTGCCCGTGCTCGACGCCCACCAGCGCTGGCGTGTGCGGTCGGCCTCGTGGACGGTCGACTACGTCCAGCGGGCGGCCGCGCACCTGGTGTCCGGCCGGCAGCAGGTCCCCACGCAGCACCCTGCGCCCGCCTCCGAGCAGGCACCCGCCGCGACCGCGCCCGAGCCGGCCCGGGCGCCGGCCGTGGCCCCGGACTCCCCCGCCGACGAGCCCGCCCCGCAGCCCGCCGCGTGGACCCCCACGTTCGTCGAGGACACCGCGCCCGACGAGCCCGCCCCGCAGCCCGCCGCCTGGAGCCCGACGTTCGTCGAGGACACCGGCAGCGACCTGGCCGCGCGCGACGCCGGGCTCGACGACCCCGCCCGGGAGCCTGCCGCGTGGACCCCGACGTTCGTCGAGGGCACCGGGACCGACGACGCCGACCTCCCGGTCACCTCCCCGGAGCCCGCCGCCTGGACGCCCACGTTCGTCGAGGACACCGGGCCCGACGACGCCGACCTCCCGGTCACCTCCCCGGAGCCCGCCGCCTGGACCCCCACGTTCGTCGAGGACACCGGACCCGACGACGCCGCCGACGAGCCGCCCGCCTGGACCCCGACGTTCGTCGAGGACGCGTCCGAGCCGTTCGCGGCCGACGTGGCCGCGGCGCCCTCGCTCGTCGAGGACCCCGCGCTCGTCGAGGAGCCCTCGCTCGTCGAGGAGCCCGCCGTCGCGCCGCAGTCGACCGTCACGCCCGGTCGCGGCCTGCCGGTCACGGCGCACCAGCACCTCACGCCGGAGGACCTGCCGCACCGCCCCTCGGAGCGGGTGCAGGACCTGGCGCTGCGGGCCCTCGAGCTCGCGCTGGACCGGGCCGTCGCGGACGCCGCGGGGTCCGCCCCGTTCGTGCTGGTGCGCGAGGGGTACGACGTCGAGGTGCTGGACTTCCCGCACTCCGACGCCGGCCTGGCGCAGGCGCGCGACGCGGCCCGGTCCGGCGGGTACACGGCGGCCGCGGTCGCGTGGACCAGCCCGGCCGACGCGACGCGCCCCCACCCCCGGGTCGTCGTCGACGCGTCCGCGGCGGGCCGCCCCGGCATCCGGGTCGCGCACTCGTACACGCACGACGAGCGCGGCGGCCACGAGGTCGGCGGACCGCTCGTCGTCGGGCAGTCGGCACCGGTCCTCTGACCGTCCGGCGGCACCCCGGAGCGGCCGCGCGACCGCCGCGCGGCCCACGGGGTCCCGTCCGACGATCGGCCCGTGGCCGACCGTGACACGCCCGCCCACGCGGCGGCGGAGGAGCGCCTGCACCGGGTGGCGCAGGAGCTCGCCGACGTGCCCGGCGTGGTGCTGCCCGCGGACGGCCGGCGGCACGTCGGCACCGCGATGCTGCGCGTCGAGGGCCGCATCGCCGCCTTCACGCCCGAGGACCGGCTGGTGGTCAAGCTCCCCGCCGACAGGGTGGCCGCACTGGTCGCGTCCGGCGACGGCTGCCCTTCCCGACGGGCCGGCCGCCGATGCGCGAGTGGGTGGCGGTCGCGTCGGACGACCCCGACGTCTGGCGGGTGCTGCTCGGGGAGTCCCTGACGTTCGTCGGCGGCTGACCGCAGGCGTCAGACGACGGGCGCGTCGGTGACCACCGGCTCGGCCTGCTTCTTGCCGTGCCGCACCTCGGCGCCCCCCATGATCGCCACGATGCGGACGTCGAGCACGGGCCCGCCGCCGACGGGCGGCTGGGTCTTGTTCTCCCAGCCACCGAGCAGCGGCAGCCCCGACGTGCGGACGTCCCAGGTGCGGGGCACCTTGATGTCCACCCCGCCCCAGAACGTGAACACGTCGATGCGTGCGGTGCCCTGGATGTCGGCCTCGCGCAGGTCCAGCTCGACGCCGCCCATGATCGCCGTCAGGCTCGCGGACCGGAAGTGCGGGGACCGGCTGCGCCGCTCCGTGCCCCACCAGAAGGCGAGCGCCGTGATGCGGTCGTCCTGCTGCTCGCGCGACGCGGCGCCGAACGTGATGCCCAGGCCGATGAGGATCACCGCGACCGGCCACAGGTAGTCCCACACGTCGACGTCGAGCACGTCGAGCCGGTCCAGCAGCAGCACCACACCGGCGGCCGTGATGACGACCGGGCCGAACCACGCCCGCGGCACGAGCAGCAGCGACGTCAGACCGGCCAGCACCACCAGCAGCGGCCACAGCGTCGAGGCGACCATGCCCAGGTCGATCTCGACGACGCCGGTCCGCTCCAGCAGCAGCACCACCCCCGCGAGCACGACGAGCACACCGAGGAGCACCTGACCGAGCGAGCGACGACCGTCCACGACCCCCACGCTATCGGCTGCCGGCCCCACCGTCACGGACCGAAGTCGCAGGTCAGTGCGTTGCACCCACCGGATGCTCCGGGCACGTCGCCGCGGTGCGGACGCACTGCGGGCACGGCTCGCAGCCCTCGGTGCCCTCGACCTTGTCGAACCACGCGAGGGTCCGACCGGCGGGGCAGTCGTCGTCCTCGTGGAAGACGTGCGGGGCGTTGCTGCGAGCGGAGTGGTACGGACGGACGTGCATGTCGGCCTCCTTGCCGATGCGCCCTGCCCTCTCGGGCCGTTCCCGCAGGCTAGAAGGACGCGCGACCCCGGACCCGGGACCTCCGTCCGTGGTGCGACCCGGGCCGTCCCCCGCCGGGGACGACGAAGGCCCCGCACGCACCGTGCGGGGCCTTCGTCCCGGAGCCGCCTAAGGGAATCGAACCCTTGACCTTCTCATTACGAGTGAGACGCTCTGCCGACTGAGCTAAGGCGGCATCGTCGTCCGACCGCGCACGTGCGCGACCGATCGGCGAGCGCGCCCACTGTACCCGGCGCACGCCCGGACACCAAAGTCAGCAGCGGGTCCCGTCGGCCGGCGCCTCACCGGTGAGCAGGTAGGTGTCCACGGCGCCCTTGACGCACTGGTTCGAGCGGCCGTACGCGGTGTGCCCCTCGCCCTCGTAGGTGAGCAGCACGCCGGAGGACATGATCTCCGCGAGCTGCTCCGCCCACGCGTACGGCGTCGCCGGGTCGTTCGTCGTGCCGATCACCAGGACGGGTGCGGCACCGTCCGCGGCGTACGACTCCAGCGCGCCGACGGCGGGCACCGGCCACGCCTCGCACGCCACGCCGCCGTAGGAGAAGAACCGCCCGACCGTGGGGGCGACCGCCGCGACCTCCGCCGCGTCCGCGCGCATGTCGTCCGGGTCGGCCGACGGGCGGTCGTCCAGGCACAGGATCGCGGAGAACGCCTCGTTCTGGTTCGAGGAGTACGTGCCGTCGGGGGCGCGCCCGTAGTAGCTGTCGGCGAGCTGCAGCAGCACCGACCCGTCGCCCTCCTCGATCGCCGCGGTCAGCGCCTGCGTGAGCAGCGGCCAGCTCGCCTGCGCGTACAGCGGCGCGGCGACGCCGCTGAACGCGAGCGCCAGGGTCAGCTCGCGGTCCGTGCCGGTGGGCAGCGGGTTCGCGGCGATCCGGTCGAACATGCGGGTGATCTGCGTCAGCCCGGCGTCGACGTCGCCGTCCAGGGGGCACGCGGCACCGGCCTGGCAGTCGGCCACGTACGCGCGCAGCGCACCCTCGAAGCCGGCGGCCTGCCCGGCGGCCACCTCACCGGAGTCGAGCGTCGGGTCCATCGCACCGTCCAGCACCATGCGCCCGACGCGCTCGGGGAACAGCGCCGCGTAGGTCGCGCCCAGCTCGGTGCCGTAGGAGAACCCCAGGTACGTCAGGGCCTCGTCGCCCAGGGCGGCACGCAGCACGTCCATGTCCCGCGCCGCGCTGACGGTGTCGACGTGCCCGAGCAGCGGACCGGTGCGCTCCAGGCACGCCTGCCCGAACTCCCCGTTGCGCTCGACGGCCTCCGCGATCCCCTCGTCCGTCGAGAGGTCCGGCACCCACGACGTCAGGGCGTCGAGCTCGGCGGGCTCCACGCACGTCACGGGCGACGAGTGCTGCACGCCCCGCGGGTCGAACGCGACCAGGTCGTACGCCGCGAGCACCTCGCGCGAGACGACCTGCCGGAAGAAGCCGAGGGTGTCGATGGCCGAGCGCCCCGGCCCCCCGGGGTTCACGAGCAGCGACCCGACGGGCTCGCCCGACGACGCGGGCACCCGGCGCAGCGCGACCGTGATGGTGTCCCCGTCGGGCTCCGTCCAGTCGAGCGGCACCGTGGCGTCGGCGCACTGCTCGCTGCCGCAGGTCGTCCACTCCAGCACCTGGTCGTAGAAGCGCGCGAGCGCCGGGTCGGACGTCCCGGAGGTCGCGGACGCGGCCGAGGTGGGGGCGGAGGCCTGGTGCTTCGGCGCGACGCAACCGGCGAGGCCGAGGGCGAGGAGGGCGACGAGGGCGCACCGGCGCAGGGTGGGTCGCGTCGGCATGCCCCTACGGTAGCCGCCGGACCGGCGCGTCAGGCACCGTCCGCGGGGCCTGTCGTCGCCGGACGGCGCGCGTCAGCCCTGCGGTCGCAGGGCGATCGCCATGGCCTCCACGGCGAGCAGCGGGGCGACGTTTCCCGCCAGGCGCGTGCGGGCCTGCCCGACCGCGTCCATGCGCCGCAGCGTCTGCTCCGGCGTGCTCCCGGCCGCCAGCGCACGGACCTCCGCCTCCTGCTCCACGTTCACCAGGTCCACGCCGGCGCCGAGCTGCACCACGAGCACGTCGCGGTACAGCGAGAGCAGGTCCACCATCGCCCGGTCGAGGACATCGCGCTGCGCCCGCGTCGCCCGGCGCTTCTGCTCCTCCTCGAGCTGACGCACCTGCGCGCGCAGCGACGGCGGCAGCTGCTGCGCACCGTCCGCGCCCATGCCACGCAGCAGCTCGTTCCGCTCGGCGGCGTCCCGCTCCTCGGTGGCGGCCTTCGCGTCGGCCTGCGCGGTCTCGACGAGCTCCCCCGCCGCGAGCACCGCGTCACCCACCCCGCGCACGCGCGACGCGAGGGACAGCACGGCCGCACGCCGCTCCCGCGCCTGCGGGTCCCGCGCGAGCCGGCGTGCGATGCCGATGTGGCTCTGGGCGGCGCGGGCCGCGACCTGCGCCACCCGGGGGTCGGCGCCGTCGCGCCGCACCAGCAGGTCGGCGACCGCGTCGACCGGCGGCACCCGCAGCGCGACGGAGCGGCTGCGGGAGCGGATCGTCACGAGCACGTCCTCCGGGCTCGGGGCGCACAGCAGCCACACGGTCCGCGCCGGGGGCTCCTCGATCGCCTTGAGCAGCACGTTCGCGCTCTGGTCGTTGAAGCGGTCGGCGTCCTCCACGACGATCACGCGCCACCGGCCCTGCGACGGTGACCGCTGCGCGAGCTCGACGAGCGGGCGCGTCGTGTCCACGCGGATGAACACGCCCTCGGTCGCGACGAACGTGACGTCCGGGTGCGCACCCGCCAGCACGGTGGTGCAGGCGTGACAGGTGCCGCACCCACCCGCCGGGCACTGGAGCGCGGCGGCGAAGGCGCGCGCGGCGTTGGAGCGACCGGACCCCGGGGGGCCGGTGAGCAGCCACGCGTGCGTCATCGCGGACGGGTCGGTCACCGCACGGCGCAGCACCGCGACGGCCGGCTCCTGGCCGACCAGGTCGTCCCAGACGCTCACGCCGCACCCCCGGTCGACGCACCGACGGGTCCCGCGCCGACGGGCGAGGCACCGAGCAGCGGCGCGACCCGGGCACGCACCTGCGCGGCGACGACCTCGGCCGGCTGGGAGGCGTCGAGGACCAGCCAGCGCCCGGGGTCCGCCGCGGCGCGGGCGAGGAACGCCTCACGGGTGCGCCGGTGGAACTCGTCGCCGGCCGCCTCGAGCCGGTCCGGGTCGCCGGTGAGGCGCGCCAGCCCGACCGCCGGGTCCAGGTCGAGCAGCACGGTGACGTGCGGGAGCAGCCCCTGCACGGCCCACAGCGAGAGCTGCTCGACGTCGTCCGCGCCGAGCCCGCGGCCCGTCCCCTGGTAGGCCACGGACGAGTCCAGGTAGCGGTCGGTGAGCACCACGGCACCGCGTGCGAGGGCGGGTCGCACCAGCGAGGCCACGTGGTGCGCGCGGTCGGCGGCGTACAGCAGCGCCTCCGTGCGCGGGTCCAGGTCCTCGCCGTGCAGCACCGCGCGACGCAGCTCCAGGCCCAGCGGCGTGCCGCCGGGCTCCCGGGTCACGACGACCTCGCGCCCGAGCGCCGTCAGGTGGTGCCCCAGCAGGGCGACCTGCGTGGACTTGCCGACCCCGTCGCCGCCCTCGAAGGACACGAGCACCCCGGGCGGCACCGCGTCCCCGGGTGCCGGGTCGGGGCGGGGGGTGCGGTCGGTGCTCACGCCGTCAGGCTAGTCGCCGGTACCCACAGCACCGCACCGCCCCCGGTCCTCCCGGGCACGCGGGAGCGCTGCGCCGTACCGGGAGCGCTGCGGCTGCGCCGGGGGTCAGCCGAGCTGCTCCCCCGGGTACGTCACGCCGATCTGCCGACGCACCTCGTCCATCGTCGTCAGCACGTCCAGCGTGCCCTGCCAGGTCATCAGCGGGCTCTCGGTGTCCCCGGCGGCGACCCGGCGGGCCACCTCGGCCGCCTCGTACTGCAGGCCGCGGGCTGCGGGCTGGTCGAACGTCCACTCCCGGCCGTCGCGGCGCGCCAGGCGGAAGGTCGTCGGCGCGTAGAACGGTCCCGCCACGCGGATGTAGCCCTCGGTGCCGGAGATCGAGGACGTCGTCGGGGTCTTGGACCACAGCGTCGTGTTCAGCGTCGCCTGCCGGCCCTGGCCGTAGTCGAGGACCATCGAGACCTGGCCGTCGACGCCCGTCTCCGTGAGCTGCCCGAACGCGTGCACCGCCGTGGGCACCCCGAGGAAGTCGTGCGCCCACGACACGGGGTACACGCCGAGGTCCAGCAGGGCCCCGCCGGCGAGCGCCGGGTCGTACAGGCGGCTGGCCGGGTCGAACGCGAAGTACTGCCCGTGGTCGGCGCGGATGTTGACGATGTCGCCGATCTCACCGGCCTCGATCACCTGGCGCAGCGCGGCGACGTGCGGCAGGAACCGCGTCCACATCGCCTCCATGACGAAGACCCCGGCGGCGCGGGCGGCGTCGAAGACCTCCTGCGCCTCGGCGACGTTGCGGGTGAACGACTTCTCGACCAGCACGTGCTTGCCGGCCCGGATCGCCAGCAGCGCGTGCTCGCGGTGCTCGGAGTGCGGGGTCGCCACGTACACCGCGTCGACCTGCGGGTCCTCGACGAGGTCCCGGTAGCCGACGTGCGTCGTGGGGATGCCGTGCGCGGTGGCGAACCGCTCGGCGCGGTCACGGTGCCGCGAGCCGACCGCCACGAGCTGCGCGCGCGTGAACTCGCGCACGGAGTGGGCGAACTGGCTGGCGATGCCGCCGGCGCCGATGATGCCCCAGCGGATCGGCGGGGCGGTGCGGGGGTCCTCGGTGCGTGCCATGGCGCCCAACCTAGTGCCAGCCGGGCACGCCCGGCAGGCCGTCCCTGCACGCCGCGCCGGTGCCGGGCACCGACAGCCGGGCCGGAGCCTGCCGGGCCGGAGCCTGTCAGCCCTTGGCGGCGGACTTCTTCCGCGCCGGGGCCTTGCGGGTCGTGGTGCGCTTCTTGGCCGGGCCGGCCGCGCGCTTCTCGGCCAGCAGCTCCACGGCCTGCTCCGGGGTGATCGACTCCGGGGTGACGTCCCGCGGCAGGGTCCGGTTGGTCTCGCCGTCGGTGACGTACGCGCCGAACCGGCCGTCCTTGACGACGATCGGCCTGCCGCTCGTCGGGTCGGTGCCGAGCTCGCGCAGCGGCGGGGTCGCCGTCTGCCCGCGCCCCCGCTTGGGCTGCGCGTAGATCGCGAGCGCCTCGTCGAGGGTGATGTCGAAGAGCTGCTCCTCCGACGCCAGGGTCCGGGAGTCCGTGCCCTTCTTCAGGTACGGCCCGTAGCGGCCGTTCTGGGCGGTGATCTCGGCGCCGGACTCGGGGTCCACGCCGACCACGCGCGGCAGCGACAGCAGCCGCAGCGCGTCGTCGAGGGTCACGGTCGCCAGCGACATCGAGGAGAACAGCGAGCCGGTGCGCGGCTTGGGGGCTGCGGCCAGCGCCTTCTTGCGGGCGGCGGCGGACAGGTTCGGGTCGAACTCGGGCTCCGGCAGCACCTCGGTGACGTACGGGCCGTAGCGGCCGTTGCGCGCGACGATCTCGTGCCCGGTCGCCGGGTCGGTGCCGAGCACCTTGTCGCCGTCGGGCATGGTCTCGAGCAGCTCGCGGGCCTTCTCGACCGTCAGCTCGTCGGGGGCCAGGTCGTCCGGCACGGAGGCGCGACGCGGGTCGGCGTCCGGCCCGTCGCCGGGTGCCTCGAGGTACGGCCCGTACCGGCCGACGCGCAGCGTGATGCCGTCGCCGATGTCGATCGAGTTGACCTCGCGCGCGTCGATCTCGCCGAGGTTGTCGACGAGCCCGCGCAGGCCGCCGGTCTGGACGGAGTCGGACCGGTCACCGAAGTAGAACTGCTCCAGCCAGTCGACGCGCTCCTTCTGACCGGCGGCGATGGCGTCGAGGTCCTCCTCCATGCCGGCGGTGAAGTTGTAGTCCACGAGCCGGTCGAAGTTCTCCTCCAGCAGCCGCGTGACGGCGAACGCGAGCCACGTCGGCACCAGCGCCTGCCCGCGGTTGGTGACGTACCCGCGGTCCTGGATGACGCCGATCGTCGCGGCGTACGTCGAGGGGCGGCCGATGCCGCGCTCCTCGAGCGCCTTGACCAGCGAGGCCTCCGTGAAGCGCGGCGGCGGGGACGTGCGGTGGCCGTCGGCCGTGAGCCCGGACGCGCTGAGCGGGTCGCCCTGGGCCATCTGCGGGAGCCGGGCGTCGTCCTTGCCCGCCGCGCCGGCCTCGGACTCGTCGTACCGGCCGCGGTCGCGGCCCTCCTCGTAGGCGGCGAGGAAGCCGCGGAACGTGATGACCGTGCCGGACGCGGAGAACACCGTCTCCACCGGGCCGTCGGCGGGCGTGGCCGTGGCCGCGAGGCGCACGGAGGCCGTCTGGCCGCGGGCGTCGGCCATCTGCGAGGCGACCGTGCGCTTCCAGATCAGCTCGTAGAGCTTGAACTGGTCGCCGGACAGCTCGCGCGCCACCTGCGCCGGGGTGCGGAAGTGGTCACCGGCGGGGCGGATGGCCTCGTGCGCCTCCTGGGCGCCCTTGGCCTTCGACGTGTAGATGCGCGGCTTGTCCGGCACGTACTCCGAGCCGTACAGCTCGGCGACCTGCCGCCGGGCGGCGTCGACGGCCTGCGTGGACAGCGCGGGCGAGTCGGTCCGCATGTAGGTGATGTAGCCGTTCTCGTACAGCGACTGCGCGGTGCGCATGGCCTGCCGCGAGCTCATGCGGAGCTTGCGCGACGCCTCCTGCTGCAGGGTCGACGTCGTGAACGGCGCCGCCGGGCGGCGGGTGTACGGCTTGGTCTCCAGGGACTGCACCGTGAACGCGGCGCCCTCGAGCCCGGCGACCAGCGCGGTCGCCCGCGCCTCGTCGAGCGCGACCGTGTCGCGGGACTTCAGCCCGCCGCGGTCGTCGAAGTCACGGCCCGACGCGACGCGCGCACCGCCCACACCGGTCAGGCGTGCGGCGAACGTCGGCTCGGCGTCGTCGGCCACGGCGAACGTGCCGGTCACGTCCCAGTACTCCGCCGCGACGAACGCCATGCGCTCGCGCTCGCGCTCGACGACCAGGCGCGTCGCCACCGACTGCACGCGTCCGGCGGACAGGCCCTGGCGGACCTTGCGCCACAGCACCGGGCTGACCTCGTAGCCGTACAGGCGGTCGAGAATCCGGCGGGTCTCCTGCGCGTCCACCAGCCGCTCGTCGAGCTCGCGGGTGTTCTCCAGCGCGCGGGCGATCGCCTCGCGCGTGATCTCGTGGAACACCATGCGCTTGACGGGGATCTTGGGCTTCAGCTCGGCCAGCAGGTGCCACGCGATGGCCTCGCCCTCGCGGTCCTCATCGGTGGCGAGGTAGAGCTCGTCGGACTCCTTGAGGAGCTTCTTGAGCTCGGCGACCTTCTTCTTCTTGTCCGCGTCGACGACGTAGTACGGCGCGAACCCGTTCTCGACGTCGACGGCGAACTTGCCGTACGGACCCTTCTTCATGTCCGCGGGCAGCTCCGAGGGCTGCGGGAGGTCCCGGATGTGCCCGACCGACGCCTCCACGTCGTACCCGTCGCCGAGGTACCCGGCGATCGTGCGCGCCTTCGCGGGGGACTCCACGATGACGAGCTTGCGACCTGCAGACATCTGAACGGCCTTCCGTGCCGAGGGGTGTGACGACGGTCTCGTGGCGGCCGTGGGCGCGCCACGACGCGTGGACACCGCTTCCGAGGGGACTCTACGTCCTGGCGTCAACCCGGAGCCGACGTCGTCTCGTCCCGCGAACCGGCGGCGTGCCGCAGCACGAGCATCGCCGCGAACGTCAGGCAGCACGCCGCGACCACCCCCGCCACGCCCCCACCGTAGGCCAGCAGCTCGTGGCCGCGACCCGCGACCCCCGCGCGGTACGCCCACGTGCGGGCCAGGAGCACGCCGGCCACCGCACCGGCCGCCGCCCCCAGGACGGCGAGGCCCAGCGCGGTGCGTCGCGTGCGCTGCCACCACGGGTCCCCGGCGCCGACCCGCGGCAGGGTCGACGTCGCGGTCGGGGCGACCCCGGGCCGGGCCGCCATGGCACCGCAGACGAGCGCGGTCCAGCCGAGCACGACGAGCGTGCCGGCCACCACGTCCGACGGCCGGTGCCACTGCCCCACGAGCGTCGAGACCCCGGTCAGCGCCGTGTACCCGGCGCCGAGCACCGCGACGACGGGACGGGCGCGCGGCGGCGCGACGAGCAGCAGCGCCGCCGCCACGGACCCCGCCGCGGTGGTGTGCCCGCTGGGCAGCGTGTTGCCGTAGTCCGCACCCACGCCCAGCAGGGGACGGTCCAGCACCGCGTGCTTGACGACGCGCGTGGTCAGGTTGGCCCCGCCGACGAGCACCGCGACCTGCACCGCCAGCGACAGCCGACGGCGCACCAGGGCGACGACGGCGGCGCCGAGCAGGCCGCCGGCGACGAAGCCGACGGACACGACGTCGAGCACGGGCTCGGCGACGGCCCACAGCCGGCCCTGCCCGAACGCGGCGCCGTCGAGCGCCGCGTCCTCGACGCGCTGCCCGGCCCACGTCTCGACGAACGCCCGCCACAGCAGCCACACGCCCACGGCGCACGCGACGACCACGACACCGCACGCGGCCACGACCCCGCCGCGCGCACGCGGCCGACGCCGCTGGTCCGGGACCACCCGGACGACAGGACCCTCGTGCACCGTCACACGGTAGGCCACCCGGGGGACGTCGGGTGACCGCCCGGGGGCCTCCCGCCCCGCCGCACGGGCCCCGCGGCTCAGGGAACTCACAGGGACGCTCCAGCCGCACCTCAGGGCGGTCGCACAGCCTGGTCACATGACGACGACAGCATCCGCCACGCACCCGTCGCACCGGCCCGACGCCCTGGCCCGTGCGGACGGGTCACCCATCCGTGCGCTGGTGGTCGACGACGAGACGAACCTCGCCGAGCTCCTGTGCACCGTGCTGCGCTACGAGGGCTGGCAGACCGAGCAGGCGCACACGGGCCACCAGGCCGTCCGCAAGGCCCGCGCGCTCGACCCCGACGTGGTCCTGCTGGACGTGATGCTCCCCGACATGTCGGGGCTCGACGTCCTGCGGCGCATCCGGCAGACCCACCCCACGGTCCCCGTCCTGTTCCTCACCGCGCGCGACGCGGTCGAGGACCGCGTGGCCGGCCTCACCGCCGGCGGCGACGACTACGTGACCAAGCCGTTCAGCCTCGAGGAGGTCGTGGCGCGCCTGCGCGCGCTGCTGCGCCGGGCCGGCGCGGTCGAGCAGCGCGAGGACTCCGTGCTGGTGGTCGGCGACCTGCGGATGGACGAGGACAGCCACGAGGTGTGGCGCGGCGACGACGCGATCCGCCTGACCGCCACCGAGTTCGAGCTGCTGCGGTACTTCATGCGCAACCCGCGCCGCGTGCTGAGCAAGGCGCAGATCCTCGACCGGGTGTGGCAGTACGACTTCGGCGGGCAGGCGAACATCGTCGAGCTGTACGTGTCGTACCTGCGCCGCAAGATCGACAAGGGTCGCGAGCCGATGCTGCACACGCTGCGCGGCGTGGGGTACGTGCTCCGCCCGGCCTCCTGACGATGGCCCCGGCCCCGGCCCCGGGGCGCGGCGGGCGGCGGTGGTCGTTGCGGCGCCGCCTCGTGGCCGTCGTGCTGGGCCTCGTCCTGCTGGTGGGCGTGGTGACGGGCGTCGTGTCGACCGTCGCGCTGCGCGGCTCCCTGCTCGCGCAGGTGGACGAGCGGACCGTGGCCGCGGCGGGACGCGCCGTCCGTGCGACGCAGGCGTCACCGTTCCCCGAGGACCCGGCCGAGGGCCCCGGTGCGGACGGCGGTCCCGCTGCGGACGCCGGACGCGGTGGCGACCCCGGGCGCGGTGGCGACGGCGGCCGGGGACGCCGCGGTGGGCCGCCGCCCTCGCTGGACGCCCCCGGCCAGGACGTCGGCACGGTCAGCCTGGTGGTCGGCGACGGTGTGACGCGCGCGCAGTACCTCGACGCCGAGGCCTCCTTCGTGGACCTGTCCGACGCGCAGGTCGACGCGCTGCTCGACGTGCCGGCCGACGGCCGCGTGCACCCGGTCACCCTCGGCGGGCTGGGCGCGTACCGGGCCGTGGCGCTGCGCACGGACGACGACGACCTGGTGGTCACGGCACTGCCGTCGGCGGGCGTCGAGGCGACCGTGGGACGGTACGTGGCCGTCGAGGTGCTGGCGACCGCGGGGGCCCTGCTGGTGGCGGGGGTCGGCGGGTCGCTGCTGGTGCGCCGGGAGCTGGCGCCCCTGACGCGCCTGGCCGCGACGGCCACCCGCGTGGCCGAGCAGCCCCTGGGCCGCGGGGAGGTCGCGATCACCGCACGGGTCGACGAGCGTGACACCGACCCGTCGACGGAGGTCGGGCAGGTCGGCGCGGCGCTCGACCGGATGCTCGGGCACGTCGAGCGTGCCCTGGCCGAGCGGGAGCACTCCGAGCAGCAGGTCCGCCGGTTCGTCGCCGACGCGAGCCACGAGCTGCGCACGCCGCTGGCGTCGGTCCGCGGCTACACCGAGCTGGTGCGCCGCTCCCCCGAGGAGCTGCCGCCGGACGCCCGTGCCGCGCTCGCGCGCGTGGAGTCCGAGGCCACGCGCATGAGCGCGCTGGTCGACGACCTGCTGCTGCTCGCGCGCCTCGACGCGGGCCGCCCCCTGGAGCGCGCACCGGTGGACCTCGCCGCGCTGGCGGTCGACGCGGTGGCCGACGCGCACGTCGCCGGCCCGGACCACGTGTGGCGCCTGGACCTGCCGGGGCCGGCGGACGCGGGCGCGCCCGACGACGAGGTCGGGGCCCTGACGGTCCTCGGCGACGACCACCGGCTGCGCCAGGTGCTGGGCAACCTCACGTCCAACGCGCGCCGGCACACCCCGGCCGGGACGCACGTGACGGTCGCGGTCCGCCGCGACGGCGCCGACGTCGTGGTGTCCGTGACCGACGACGGGCCGGGCGTGCCGCCCGCGCTGCGCGACCGGCTGTTCGAGCGGTTCGCGCGCGGCGACGAGTCCCGCAACCGCGCCGCGGGGTCCACGGGCCTGGGGCTGTCGATCGCCCAGGCGGTGGTCGCCGCCCACGGCGGCACGCTGACGTGCGACAGCGCGCCCGGGCGCACGTCGTTCGTCGTGCGTGTGCCGGCCGCCGGCCCGTGACGTCGGCCGGGGGCGGCTACAGCCCGTAGGCGGCGTACGCGTCGAGGACGTCGGCGAGGGGCGCCGTGAGCCGGAACACCGCGGTGGCGTTCTGCCAGACCGCCACGCCCGTGCCGTCCCCCGCGTCGACGACCGTGAACGTCCCGACGGGCTCGCCGCCGACCGTGACCTCCCCCGTCTGCGGCAGGGCTGCGCCGTCGGCCTGCGCCGGCTCGGTGGACGCGGGCTCACCGGCGTCCGGCGCGGCGGCCGGCAGCGCGGCGGTGAGGCCCTGCAGGAACGCCGTGGCCTCCTCCGCCGTCTCGAGCTGGGCGGCCCGGACCGTCAGCGTGCCACCGTCGCCGTCGGTGAACGTCTCGGTGTACGCCTCCAGCGCACCCGCGCCGACCCACTCGGCGTCGTCCTGCGAGGACTCCAGCGCGTACTGCAGCACCGAGGCCGGCAGCGCCGACGCGAACGCCGTGGTGGCGGGGCGGGCGGCGGGCGCGACGGCCGGCGTCGGGACCGGCAGCACGACGGTCTCGGCGGGCGCGGGCTCGTCCTCGCCCCCGCCGAGGAGCGCGACGGCACCCGCGACGAGGCCGGCGACGACGAGCACCGCGGCGCCGATGACCACGGGCAGCAGCCAGCGGGGCCGGCCGCCCGGTGCGCCGTCGTCGGGGCCGTCGTCACCGACGACGGGGCCGGGCACTCCCTGCGGCGTCACGGCCGGTCGGTGCGTCGGTCCCGTGGCACCCGGCACCCACTGGGGCTGCCCGGGTCGTCCCGTGTCGCTCATGCGCGGATGTCTCCTCGTGTCGCGTGGCCCGCGGCTGCCGAGCCACGCGCAGCCTACCGAGGGCTCAGCCGTCGACGTCGCGACGCCGCACCCCGGCGAGGCCCGCGGCGACGAGCAGCACCGCGACCGCCGTCACGGCGAGGACCGGCGGCCAGTCCATGGGTGCGGCCGGCAGGGCCGGCAGGTGGGTGAACGGCGACAGCGCGTCGGCGCCGTCCGGCAGCAGCTCGCCGAAGAGCCCGACGGTCCCGACGTACGCGACGTACGCCCACACGGCGCCGGTCGCCCGCGGCAGCAGGCCCAGCAGCGCCGTCGCCACCCCGAGGACGACGAGGACCCCCGGCACCGTGACGGCCGCGGCGCCCGCGAGCCTGCCGACCTGGCCGGCGTCGTGCAGCGTCACGGCGGCCCCCGCGCCCATGAGGAGGCCGGCCAGCAGCATCATCGCCGTCGCGGCGACGGCCGCGAGCCCGACGTGCGCGCCGAGCCAGCGCACGCGCGGGACGGGCAGCACCAGCAGCCCTGCGGCGCGACCGGACGTCTCGTCGGCGCGCGCGGCGCCCACGGCGGTGGCCACGTACGCGGCGGCGGCGACCGCGAGGACCACGACGTACAGCGCGAGCACGGCCGCGACCGCGTCGTCCGGCTCGCCCAGGATCGCCGCGAGGTCCGCGTCGCCGTCCACGAAGTCGACGACGGCCGCGGCGAGCACCCCGATGAGCGCACCGGTCACGACGACACCGGTCCCCCACGACAGCACCGCCGTGCGCCGCGAGCGCCACGCGAGCCCGACGAGCCCGGCCACGCGCCCGCGCGCGGGGCCCGGCCGCTCCGGCAGCAGGCCGGTGCCCAGGTCCCGCCGCCGTACGAGCACGGCCGCGACCAGCACGTCGACGACGACCGCGGCGACGCTCGCGAGCAGCGGCCACCAGCGGTCCAGCGTGTACGGCGCCGTCGCCTGCGACCACCCGAACGGTGACGCCCACGTCCACACGCTCGTGCTGCGCGGCCCCCGGACGTCGCCGACGGCGCGCAGCAGGAACGCGAGGCCGAGCAGCGCCATGCCCAGCGCGTCGGACGTGCGCGCGTGGGTCGTGAGCTGGGCGACCACGGCCGTCGCCGACGCGAGCACCAGCGCGACGGCGACCACGGAGGCGACCAGCAGCACCGAGCCGCCGGGGTCCAGGTCGGTCGTCAGCAGCGCGGCCAGCAGCACGGCCCCGACGACGAGGACGCCCGTCGCGGCCGCCAGCAGCCCGGCGACGACCGGCGCCGCGCGCCCGACCGGCTGCGAGCGCAGGATCTCCAGCCGCCCGTCCTCCTCCGGCGCCCGCAGGTGCCGCGACACCGCGAGCACGCCCATGATCGCGACCGGGACCATCACCCACAGCCCCAGCTCGTTCGCCGTCATCGCGCCGAGCGTGTAGTCGTCGAGCCCGTGGCCCGGGCCCGCGAGCGCCGTCGCGGCGGGCGCGGCGATCAGCTCCGCCCGCGCCGCCTGCTGCTCCGGCGCCCGGTACAGCTCGGCCAGGGCGACGACCGACGCGTGCGTGAGCCCGGCGACGGCGACGGCCCAGACGGCGGTCGTCCAGCGGTCCGTGCGCAGCGCCAGCCGCAGCAGCCGGCCGGTGCCCGCGAGCGGTCCGTGAGGCGTCGTGACCCCGCGCCCGGGCGCCGGACCCGGCCGGACCGCGGCGGTCGTCACCGGTCCCCCACACCGAGGCCGGCGAGCTCGTCGCCGTACTGCCGCAGGAACACGTCCTCCAGGGTCGGCGGGTGCGCCACGACGGACCGCACGCCGTGCGCGGCGAGCGCCGCCAGCACCGCACCGAGCGCGGGGGCGTCGACGGCGAGCGTCACGTGCGCGTCGTCGGCGGCCAGGTGGTGGACGCCCTCGAGCGCCGTGAGCGCCCGGCGGGCACCGGCGACGTCCGCGACGCCGGCGACCACGGTCGTGCGCGTCAGCCCGCGCAGGTCCTCCAGCGTGCCGGTGCTCACGGCACGGCCGCGCCGGATGATCGTCACGCGGTCCGCGAGCGCCTCGACCTCCGCGAGCACGTGGCTCGACAGCAGCACGGTGCGCCCGTCGGCGGCGGCCTCCCGCACGACCTCCTGGAACACGGCCCCCATCAGCGGGTCCAGGCCGGACGTGGGCTCGTCGAGCAGGAGCAGGTCGACGTCCGCCGCGAGCGCCGCGACCAGTGCGACCTTCTTGCGGTTGCCCGTCGAGTAGGCGCGCGCCCGCACCCGCGGGTCGAGCTCGAACCGCTCGACCAGCGCGTCGCGCCGCCGCGGGTCCACACCGCCGCGCAGCCTGCCGAGCAGGTCGATCGTCTCGCCGCCCGTCAGCTGCGGCCACAGCGTCACGTCGGCCGGCACGTGCGCGACCCGGCGGTGCAGCGCGACCGCGTCGCCCCACGGGTCGCCGCCGAGCAGCCGCGCCTCGCCCGCGTCCGCCCGCAGCAGCCCCAGCAGCACCCGGATCGTCGTCGACTTGCCGGCACCGTTGGGGCCGAGGAACCCGTGCACCTCCCCGGTGCGCACGTGCAGGTCGAGACCGTCGAGCGCGCGCGTGCGGCCGAACGTCTTGACCAGGCCCCGGACCGCGATCGCGTCCGTCATGGCTGCTCCCGGGCGGGTGGGGCGGTGCGCTCCCCGGCGCGCCACGCGTCGAGGTAGGTGGAGTCGGTGAGCAGGCCGTGCGTGAAGAGCTCCAGGCCGGCCTGCATGGTCGTGGCGGTGATGTGGGCGAGGGCCGCCGCCGGGTCGGTCGTCGGCGACGGCGCACGACCCGCGGCCGCCTCGAGCTGCGTGAGCAGCAGCAGCCCGAGCTGGCCGGCGACGACGTAGCGGGCCCGCCCCTGCGGGTCGGACGTGGGGCGCACGGTGCCGGTGCGCTCACCGTGCTCGAGGTACGCGGCCGTGTCGGCGACGAGCCCGTCGACGAACGCCGCGGCCCCGGGCCCGCCGTCGAGGACCACGCGCACGAGGTACGTGACCAGCGGCGCGTACTGCGCCGTCGCGGCGAGCTCGGCCACGACCTCGCCGGCCGGGCGGTCCAGCGCGTCGGACTTCACGGCCCGCAGCTCGTCGTGCACGTAGCGGTCGCAGGCCTCGCGCAGCCCGCCCTTCGACCCGAAGTGGTGCAGCACGAGCGCGGGGCTCACGCCGGCGTCGGCGGCGACCTGCCGCAGGCCGGCACCGAACCCGTCGCGCCCGAACCGCAGCATCGCCGCGTCACGGATCCGCGCACGCGCGGTGAGGTCGTCGACTGATCGCACGTTCAGCATACTAAACGCTCGTTCAGGGCTGCCACAACCCCCTGCCCGGGACAGGTGCGTCCAGCCCCGCCCGCGCGGTCCGACGCCGGTGTCGGTGGAGGCACGTACCGTGCGTCCCGTGAGCCAGACGACCACCCGCCGCACCCGCCCCGGCACCGAGCGCGCCACCGAGCGCCCCGGGTTCCGCTGCACCGAGTGCGGGTGGACCACCACCAAGTGGGTGGGACGGTGCGGCGAGTGCCAGGAGTGGGGCTCGGTGGTCGAGGACGCCGGCCCCGGCTCCGGCGGGCCGCGCACCGTCGCCGTCGCCCCGACGCGCAACCCGGCCCGCCCCATCGAGGAGATCGACGTCGACGCGGCCGCCGCCCGCCCGACGGGCGTCGACGAGCTCGACCGCGTGCTGGGCGGCGGGCTCGTGCCCGGCGCCGTCGTGCTGCTGGCGGGCGAGCCCGGCGTCGGCAAGTCGACGCTGCTGCTGGACGTCGCGGCCCGGGCCGCGCGCACCGGCCGGCGCGTCCTGTACGTCACCGGCGAGGAGTCGGCGGCGCAGGTGCGGCTGCGCGCGGGGCGGATCCACGCGCTGGCGCCGACGCTCCTGCTCGCCGCGGAGACGGACCTGGGCACCGTGCTGGGCCACGTCGAGAGCGTCGACCCCGACCTGCTCGTGCTGGACTCGGTGCAGACCTTCACGTCGGCCCAGGTCGAGGGCGCGCCCGGCGGCGTCTCCCAGGTGCGCGAGGTCACGGCGGCGCTGATCACCGCCGCCAAGTCCCGTGCGCTGCCCGTGGTGCTCGTCGGCCACGTCACCAAGGACGGCTCGGTGGCAGGGCCGCGCACGCTCGAGCACCTGGTCGACGTGGTCTGCCAGTTCGAGGGTGAGCGGCACTCCCGGCTGCGGCTGCTGCGCGCCACCAAGAACCGGTACGGACCGACCGACGAGGTCGGCTGCTTCGACCTCTCGGAGCACGGGATCGTCGGGCTGGCCGACCCGTCCGGGCTGTTCACGTCCCGGCTGGTCAGCGACGTGCCCGGCACCTGCCTCACCGTCACGCTCGAGGGCCGACGACCGCTCGCGGCCGAGGTCCAGGCCCTGGTGGCGCCCAGCGTGGTGCCCAACCCGCGGCGCACCACCAGCGGCGTGGACGGCAGCCGCCTCGCCATGGTCCTGGCCGTGCTGCAGCGGCGCCTCGGCGCACGGCTGGCCGACCAGGACGTGTACGTCTCGACCGTCGGCGGGGCCCGGGTCGTCGAGCCCGCCGCGGACCTGGCGCTCGCGCTGGCCGCCGTCAGCGGGCGGGAGAACGTGCCCGTGCACGCCGGTCTCGTGGCGATCGGCGAGGTGGGGCTGGCCGGTGAGATCCGCCCCGTCCCCGGCGTCGGGCGCCGGCTCGCGGAGGCCGCCCGCCTCGGCTGCCTGCGCGCCGTGGTCCCGGCCGGCACGCTCGCGGAGGTGGCCGTGCCGGACGGTCTGCGCGTCGTCGAGGCCCCGGACCTGGCGGCCGCCGTCCTGGCCGGGCTCGCACCGGCCGCCGACGCGTGAGCAAGCGCTCGGACAACACGTCACGCCCCCGATACGATTCGCAGGTGCCCCACTCGCACCAGGAGGACCTGCTGAGGTCCACGCTCGCCGCTGTCGCCCCCGGATCGGAGCTCCGCGACGGCCTCGAGCGGATCCTGCGCGGCCGCACGGGGGCGCTCATCGTCCTCGGCATGGACCCCACCGTGGAGTCGCTGTGCTCCGGGGGGTTCGTGCTCGACGTCGAGTTCTCCGCCACCCGCCTGCGCGAGCTGGCCAAGATGGACGGCGCGGTCGTCATCGACCCCGTCCGCGACCGCATCGTGCGGGCGGCGGTACAGCTCCTGCCGGACCCGTCGATCCAGACGTCCGAGTCCGGCACCCGGCACCGCACCGCGGAGCGGGTCGCCAAGCAGACCGGCCTGCCGGTCATCTCGGTGTCCGCGTCCATGCGGATCGTCGCCCTGTACGTCGGGGCGCAGCGCTACGTGCTCGAGGACTCCACGACGATCCTGTCGCGCGCCAACCAGGCCCTCGCCACGCTCGAGCGGTACAAGGCCCGCCTCGACGAGGTCAGCGGCACCCTGTCGGCGCTCGAGATCGAGGACCTCGTCACCGTCCGCGACGTGTCCGCGGTCGTCCAGCGCCTCGAGATGGTCCGCCGCATCTCCGACGAGATCGCCGGCTACGTGGTGGAGCTCGGCACCGACGGCCGCCTGCTGACCCTGCAGCTCGACGAGCTCGTCGGCGGCGTCGGCACGGAGCGCGAGCTCGTGATCCGCGACTACGTGGACACCTCCCGGCGTACCGTCGAGACGGTCCCGGGCGCGCTCGCCGAGCTCGACTCGACGCAGCTGCTCGACATCGCGCACATCGCCCGCGTCCTGGGCCTGCCGGGCGGCGGCGAGGAGCTCGACGCCGCGGTCGGGCCCCGCGGCTACCGGCTGCTGTCCAAGGTGCCCCGGCTGCCCGGCCCGGTCGTCGACCGGCTGGTCGGGCACTTCGGCGGGCTGCAGAAGCTCCTGGCCGCCACCATCGACGACCTCATGGCGGTCGACGGCGTGGGTGAGCAGCGCGCACGCTCGGTCCGTGAGGGGCTGTCGCGGCTCGCGGAGTCGAGCATCCTCGAGCGGTACGTCTAGCCCCGGCGCTGCGTCCGATCCCGGCGCTGCGTCCGGCGCCGGCGCTGCGTCCGGCGCACCGCGGTGCGGCCTCAGCCCAGGCCGAACACCGCCGGCGGTGAGGTCGCACCGGCCGCCGTCAGGGTGACCGAGTAGGTGCCGGCCCCCGGGTCCGGCAGACCGCCCGCGCAGCCGGCGGCGGACCGCTCCCGCGGCCACACGAGCTGCGTGACGTCCGACTGCCCCCCGGCGAGCAGCAGGGTCCGGGGCGCGGCGTCCTCGGCCGCGCAGTCACGGCTCGACCACACACGGTCGTCGCCGGACGTGATGAGGACCTCCCGCTGGGCGTCCCCGACGTCGACGAGGCACGGCTCGGCACCGGAGTTGGTGACCCCGACCTCGAAGGTGGGGTCCACCGCGGCGGGGAACGTCTCGGCCCCGGGGGTGATCGCCAGGACGAGCTGCTCGGGGGTGCAGTCACCCACCCCGGGCTCGTCGACGGGCGGCGTCGACGGTGTGACCTGCGGCGCCTCGGGCGAGGGCGCGGCACCGGGCTCACCGTCACCGCCACGGCCCGTCAGCCAGACGACGAGCAGCACGATCAGCAGCACCGGCAGCCCGAGCACCACGAACCGCCGGATCCAGAACACCCGGGCGGGCGGCCGCGGCGGCGGCACCGGCCGGGGCGCGCGCGCCGCCGGGGGCGTCCGGTCGTTCATGCAGGACCTCCGAGGTGGGCTCCGCGCGCGGGCTGGCTGTGCGCGACCACGGTACGAGCCCGCCGCCCCGCGCGCCGCCCGACGCGCTGCACGGCGCGCCGACGCGCCCGGCCCCGCCGCCCGTCCTCGCACGCCCCGACGACGGCCCGGGGCGAGTTGGCACACCCGACCGTCACCGGCACCATGAGGCGTGCCCGCCGCGCAGCAGACCCCGTCCCCGGTGACCGACACACCCGACCCGTCGGTGCGCGCGGACGTGGTGGCGTGGTTCGACCGGCACGCGCGCGACCTGCCGTGGCGTGCCGCCGACCGCACCCCGTGGGGCGTGCTCGTCAGCGAGGTGATGCTGCAGCAGACCCCCGTGGTGCGGGTGGAGCCGGCGTGGCGCGCCTGGCTGGCACGGTGGCCGACACCCGCGGACCTGGCCGCCGCACCGACGTCGGACGTGCTGCGGGCGTGGGACCGGCTGGGCTACCCGCGCCGCGCGCTGCGCCTGCAGGAGTGCGCCCGCGTGGTGGTCGAGCGGCACGGCGGGGTGGTGCCGGACGACGAGGCCGCGCTGCTGGCCCTGCCGGGCGTCGGGGCGTACACCGCGGCGGCGGTGCGCGCGTTCGCGTTCGGCCGCCGGTCGGTGGTGCTGGACACCAACGTGCGCCGGGTCCTGGCCCGCGTCGCGGCGGGCGAGGCGCTGCCGGCGCCCGCGCAGACGGCGGCGGAGGTCCGCCGGGCGGCCGCGTGGGTGCCGGACGACGACGCGGCGGCGGCACGCTGGTCGGCCGCGTCGATGGAGCTGGGGGCGCTGGTCTGCACGGCGCGCACCCCGCGGTGCGGCGCGTGCCCGGTGGCGGACCGGTGCCGGTGGCTGGCCGCCGGCCGGCCGGCGGACGCGCACGCGCACCGACGCCGGACGCAGGCGTGGACGGGTACGGACCGGCAGGTGCGCGGCCGGGTCATGGCGCTGCTGCGGGAGGCCCTCGCCCCGGTGCCGCACGACGTGCTGGCCGCGGTGTGGCCGGACGCCGGCCAGCTGGCCCGTTGCGTCGACGCGCTCGTCGCGGACGGCCTGGTGACGCGGGACCCGGCGCCGGGCGACGACCCGGACCCGGCGGCGGCCACCTACCGGCTGCCGCACTGACCGGGTCAGAGCTCGAGGAGCATGCGCGTGTTGCCGAGGGTGTTGGGCTTCACGCGCGCCAGGTCGAGGAACTCGGCGATCCCGTCGTCGTGGGAGCGCAGCAGCTCGACGTACACGTCGGGCGGCACCGGGGTGCCGTCGATCTCGCGGAACCCGTGCCGGGCGAAGAAGTCGACCTCGAACGTCAGGCAGAACACGCGCCGCAGCCCGAGCCGGCGGGCGCGGTCCAGCAGCGCGTCGACCAGCAGGTGCCCGACGGCGCGGCCGCGGTACTCGGGCGCCACCGCGAGGGTCCGGATCTCCGCGAGGTCCTCCCACATGACGTGCAGCGCGCCGCACCCGACCAGGTCCCCGCCGGCGGTGGGACGCGCGACGAGGAACTCCTGGACGGCCTCGTAGTACCCGACCCACTCCTTGGCGATGAGGATGCGCTCCCGCGTGTAGGGCTCCACCAGGCGGTGGATCGCGCGGACGTCGGACGGCAGGGCGGGGGCGATCTCGACCGGGACGGTGGTGCTCACGCGCACAACCTACGCACGGACGTGCACCCGCGCCGTCACCGGTGGCGTCCGGGCGCGCGCCCGGCGACGGCCTCGACCAGGGCTGTCGCGGTGACCTCGTCGACCACGAGGTCGGTGACGACCCGGGCGTGCAGCGCGGCGAGCAGCGGCGCCACCTTGTTGTCGCCCGCGACGACGCACACGCGCCGGGGGATCCGCTGCAGCTCGGCGGGGGTGGGGCCGGTGGCGCGGCTGTTGAGCGAGACGTCCTCCCACGAGCCGTCGCCGCGCAGGAAGACGGTGCACACGTCGCCGACGACGCCCTCGTCGTGCAGGCGGCGGACGTCGGTCTCGTCGAGGTAGCCCGCGGAGTACACGTGCGACGGGACGGCGCCGGCGACCGCACCGGTGGAGAAGACGGCGATGTCGGCGCGGCGCTGCATGTCCAGCACGCGGCGGACCGAGCGCTCGCGCCACATGGCGGCCTTGGTGTCGGGGTAGTCGAAGAAGGCCGGCACCGAGAAGTGGTGCACGGCGGCGGCGAACGCGGAGCCGAACGACGAGATGAGGTCGGAGGCGTACTCGACGCCGGAGGTGCGCATGTTCGCCGCGCCGTTGAGCTGCACGACCGCGGACCCGCGGGTGGGCTTGGGGGCGAGGTACCGCGAGACGGCCGCGAGCGTGGTGCCCCAGGCGATGCCCATGACCATGTCGGAGTCGAACCACGAGCCGATCAGACGTGCGGCGGTCATGGCCACCTGGTCGAGCCGCTCCACCGAGCCGGCGGAGTCCGGCACGGGCACGACGTAGGTGTCGATGCCGAAGGCCGCGGAGATCGAGCGACCGAGACCGGGCGCCCGGGTGCTGGAGGGCCGCAGCGTGATCTCGACGAGCCCGGTCTCCCGCGCCCGCTTGAGCAGCCGCGACACGGTGGACCGCGACGTGCCGAGGTGCCGGGCGATGACCTCCATCTTGAGGTCCTGGAGGTAGTACATCGAGGCCGCGCGCAGCACGTCCTGCTCCCGCTCCACGAACACGCGCCACCCACCCTCCGCCGGGCACGACGGCCGCGACCCCCCGTGCTGCACGTTGGTGCATTCGAGTTGCGCGTCCGTTCTGGACGTGATGACCATATCGGACGCACCCGGCGAGCGAGGGGGCCCCCGCCGGGAGCCGCGACCACCGAGCCACGGCTCCACCGGGAGGGGACCGCCACATGAGGACCGCACCGCTGACAGCTCAGGCCCGCCAGGACGCGCTCGGCGCACTGCGCCGCAGCTCGGAGGTCGGCCAGGAGCTCGACGTCCTCGTCGTCGGCGGTGGCGTGACCGGCGCCGGCATCGCCCTCGACGCCGTGACCCGCGGCCTGTCCACGGCGATCGTCGAGGGGCAGGACTGGGCGTCCGGGACGTCGAGCCGCTCGAGCAAGCTCGTCCACGGGGGCCTGCGCTACCTGCAGATGCTCGACTTCCACCTGGTCCGTGAGGCCCTGACCGAGCGTGACCTGCTCATCACGCGGCTCGCGCCGCACCTGGTCAAGCCCGTCAGCTTCCTCTACCCGCTCGAGAACCGTGTGTGGGAGCGGGCGTACGTCGGCGCGGGCGTCGCGCTGTACGACACGCTGGCGTCGGTCTCCGGGAGCCACCGCGCCATGCCGATCCACCGCCACCTGACCCGCAAGGGGATGGAGCGACTGTTCCCCGACCTGCGCCACGACGCCGCGATCGGCGCGGTGCGGTACTGGGACGCCAGCGTCGACGACGCACGGCTGGTCGAGACGCTGGTCCGCACGGCCGTCAGCTACGGCGCGCACGCCGCGTCCCGTACGCAGGTCGTCGACCTGCAGACCACGACCGGCGGTGCCGTGACCGGCGCCGAGGTCGTGGACCTGGAGACGGGCGACCGGATCGACGTGCGCGCGCGCCACGTCATCAACGCCACCGGCGTGTGGACCGAGCAGACCGAGTCCCTGGCGGGCAGCGACGGCGGCCTGCGGGTGCTGGCGTCCAAGGGCATCCACATCGTCGTGCCGCGCACGCGGATCGAGGGCAACACGGGCCTGATCCTGCAGACCGAGAAGTCGGTGCTGTTCATCATCCCGTGGTCCCGCTACTGGGTGATCGGCACCACGGACACCCCGTGGGAGCAGGAGCTCACGCACCCCGTCGCCACCAGCGCCGACATCGACTACGTCATCGAGCACGCCAACCAGGTGCTCTCGCGTCCCCTGACCCGTGAGGACGTCATCGGGACCTGGGCGGGCCTGCGCCCGCTGCTGCAGCCGGGCACCAAGGAGGGCACGTCGTCGGCGAAGGTGTCGCGCGAGCACACCGTCGCGTCCCCGACGCCCGGCCTCACGGTCGTCGCGGGCGGCAAGCTCACCACGTACCGCGTCATGGCCAAGGACGCCGTCGACTTCGCGCTCGGCTCACGCGCCACGACCCTGCCGTCGATCACGCAGGACGTGCCGCTGGTGGGCGCCGAGGGACTCAAGGTCGTGCAGCGCCAGGCCCGCGCCATCGGCGCCCGGTACGGGTGGGACCGCCCGCGCATGGACCACCTGCTGCACCGGTACGGGTCGCTGCTGCAGGAGCTGACGGACCTGTGCGACGAGCGGCCGGAGCTGGCGCAGCCGCTCGAGCACGCCCCGGCGTACATCGGGGCCGAGATCGTCTACGCGGCGAGCCACGAGGGTGCGCTGCACCTGGACGACGTCCTCATGCACCGCACGCGCCTGAACTACGAGCAGGCGGACCGGGGGGTGGGCGCGCTCGACGAGATCGCGGACCTGCTCGCGCCCGTGCTCGGGTGGGACGACGCGACCCGCGCCCGGGAGATCGAGGCGTACCGCGCCCGCGCGGAGGCGGAGGAGGCCGCCGCGGCGCAGCCGGACGACGCCTCCGCCGAGGAGGTGCGCCTGCGGGCGCCGGACCTGGCGCCGCTGCTCCCGCTGGGCGAGGACGCCGACCCCGGCACCAAGCCCGGCTCGCCGTCGGGCCGCGGCGCGGCCGGCCCGGCGGGCACCTGAGGCACCGGTGGTGCGGGGCACCGCCGCCCCGCACCACCGGCCCGCCGCACCCGTGCGGCGACGTGAGCCCCCGGCGGTGACCCGCGTGACAACGACGTCGACGAGAGAGGTCTGAAGTGGACTACACGATCGGTGATGCGTTCTGGTCGGAGACCATCGGCACCGCGATCCTGATCCTGCTGGGGGCGGGGGTCGTGGCCAACGCGATCCTGCCGCGCACCAAGGGGTTCGGCGGCGGCTGGCTGATGATCAACTTCGGATGGGGCCTGGCGGTGTTCGCCGGCGTGTACGCGGCGTACAAGTCCGGCGCCCACCTGAATCCCGCCGTGACGATCGGCATCTGGGCCGGCGGTCGCGAGGAGTTCGCACCGGGCATCCCGGTGACCGCGCTCAACGGCGTGCTGTACGTGACGGCGCAGATGCTCGGCGCGGCCGTCGGCGCGGGGCTGGCGTACCTCGCGTACAAGAAGCACTTCGACGAGGACGCCGACCCGGCCGTCAAGCTGGGTGTGTTCTCGACCGGGCCCGAGCTGCGCTCGTACGGCTGGAACTTCCTCACCGAGGTCCTCGCGACGTTCGTGCTCGTCTTCTTCGTGCTCGCGTTCGGTGAGACGCCCGCCGAGATCGGCCCGCTGGCCGTGGCGCTGATCGTGGTCGGCATCGGCGCGAGCCTCGGCGGCCCCACCGGCTACGCGATCAACCCCGCGCGTGACCTCGGGCCACGCATCGCCCACGCGCTGCTGCCCATCAAGGGCAAGGGCTCGTCCGACTGGGCCTACGCGTGGGTGCCGATCGCCGGCCCGCTCGTCGGCGGCGTGCTCGCGGGCCTCCTGGCCGGCGTCTACGTCGGCTGACCCCACCCCTTCGAACGACCGTCCCGACGAAAGGCTCCCCGATGACCGACCAGTACGTCCTGGCGATCGACCAGGGCACCACCTCGACCCGCGCGATGATCTTCGACCACCAGGGCGACGTCGTCTCGGTGGGACAGAAGGAGCACGAGCAGATCTTCCCGAAGGCCGGGTGGGTCGAGCACGACCCGAAGGAGATCTGGACCAACACCCGCGAGGTCGTCGGCCAGGCGCTGGGCCGCGCCAGCCTCACGCACGAGGAGATGGCCGCCGTCGGCATCACCAACCAGCGCGAGACCGCGGTCGTCTGGGACCGGGAGACCGGTGAGCCGGTCTACAACGCGATCGTCTGGCAGGACACCCGCACGCAGAAGATCTGCGACGAGCTCGCGGCCCTGGGCGGCGGCGCCGAGCGCTACAAGGACCGCGTCGGCCTGCCGCTGGCCACGTACTTCTCCGGCCCCAAGATCCGGTGGATCCTCGACAACGTCGCCGGCGCGCGGGAGAAGGCCGAGGCTGGCCGGCTCGCGTTCGGCAACACCGACTCCTGGATCCTGTGGAACATGACGGGCGGCACCCGGGGCGGGATCCACGTCACGGACCCGACGAACGCGTCGCGCACCATGCTCATGAACATCGACTCGCTCACGTGGAACGAGGAGATCGCCGGTGAGATGGGGATCCCGGTGTCGATGCTGCCGGAGATCCGCTCGTCGTCCGAGGTGTACGGCGAGGGCCGCAAGGGCGGTCTGCTGCCGGGTGTGCCGATCGCCGGGATCCTGGGCGACCAGCAGGCCGCGACGTTCGGGCAGGCGTGCTTCGAGGTGGGCCACGCCAAGAACACCTACGGCACCGGCAACTTCATGCTCATCAACACCGGCACCGAGCCGATCGCGTCGAAGAACGGCCTGCTCACCACGGTCTGCTACAAGATCGGCGACCGTGACACGGTGTACGCGCTCGAGGGCTCGATCGCGGTGACGGGGTCGCTGGTGCAGTGGCTGCGCGACAACCTGGGGATCATCTCCTCGGCCCCCGAGGTCGAGAAGCTCGCCGCGAGCGTCGAGGACAACGGCGGGGCGTACTTCGTCCCCGCGTTCTCGGGCCTGTTCGCCCCGTACTGGCGCTCCGACGCCCGCGGCGCGCTCGTCGGCCTGACGCGCTACGTCACCAAGGCGCACATCGCCCGGGCCGCGCTGGAGGCCACCGCCTTCCAGACGCGGGAGGTGCTCGACGCGATGAACGCCGACTCGGGCGTCGACCTCACCGAGCTGAAGGTCGACGGCGGCATGGTCGCGAACGACGCGCTCATGCAGTTCCAGGCCGACATCCTCGGCGTGCCGGTGATCCGGCCGAAGATCGCCGAGACCACCGCGCTGGGCGCCGCGTACGCGGCGGGCATCGCCGTCGGCTACTGGTCCGGCGAGCAGGACGTCATCGACAACTGGTCGGAGGACAAGCGCTGGGAGCCCGCCATGGCGGACGACGAGCGCGACCGGCAGTACCGGCTGTGGAAGAAGGCCGTGACGAAGTCGTTCGACTGGGTGGACGACGACGTGCGCTGAGCCGTGAGCGCCGGTGCCCGTGGGGCACCGGGGTGACGTGGGCCCGGGACGGGGAGGTCCCGGGCCCACGTCATGCCCCGGGACGAGCCGGTCGCGTGTCCTCGGCCTCCCGACGACGCTCCTCCTGCGGCCCTGCATCTCGGGGTCGTCGGCATGCCGTCACGGAGTCCGCGCGCGGAAGCGGACCCCGCCCCTCGGGATACGCGATCGCCGTGGTGTCCGCACCCTGGTGGGCACCCGACCCGGAGGATCCGATGCGAGCGATGGTCTACCGCGGGCCCTACAAGGTCCGCGTCGAGGAGAAGGACGTCCCGGCGATCGAGCACCCGAACGACGCGGTCGTGCGCGTCGCGCGGGCCGCCATCTGCGGCTCCGACCTGCACCTTTACCACGGGATGATGCCGGACACACGGATCGGCCACACGTTCGGCCACGAGTTCGTCGGCGTGGTCGAGCAGGTCGGCCCGTCCGTGCAGAACCTGCAGGTGGGCGACCGCGTGATGGTCCCGTTCACCATCTACTGCGGCACGTGCTTCTTCTGCGCACGCGGCCTGTACTCCAACTGCCACAACGTGAACCCCAACGCCACGGCCGTCGGCGGCATCTACGGGTACTCGCACACCACGGGTGGCTACGACGGCGGCCAGGCCGAGTACGTGCGCGTGCCGTTCGCGGACGTCGGCCCGTCGAAGATCCCGGACTGGCTCGACGACGAGGACGCGCTGATGATGACCGACGCGCTGGCCACCGGGTACTTCGGTGCGCAGCTCGCGGACATCGTCGAGGGCGACACGGTCGTCGTGCTCGGCGCCGGCCCGGTGGGGCTGTTCGCGGCCCGGTCCGCGTGGCTCATGGGCGCCGGGCGCGTGATCGTCGTGGACCAGCTGGACTACCGGCTGGAGAAGGCGCGCGAGTTCGCGTTCGCGGAGACGCGCAACTACACGCACTACGACGACATCGTCGTCGAGATGAAGAAGGCGACCGACGGGCTGGGCGCGGACCGCGTGATCGAGGCCGTCGGCGCCGAGGCGGACGGCAACCTCATCCAGCACGTGACCGCCGCCAAGCTCAAGCTGCAGGGCGGCTCACCGGTCGCGCTGAACTGGGCGATCGACGGCGTGCGCAAGGGCGGCACGGTGTCGGTCATGGGCGCGTACGGGCCCATGTTCTCGGCCGTGAAGTTCGGCGACGCCATGAACAAGGGCCTCACGCTGCGCATGAACCAGGCGCCCGCCAAGCGGCAGTGGCCGCGGCTGCTCGAGCACATCCAGGCCGGCTACCTCAAGCCCAGCGACGTCATCACCCACCGCATCCCGCTCGAGCACATCGCCGAGGGCTACCACGTGATGTCGGCCAAGCTCGACGGCTGCATCAAGCCCGTCATCGTGCCCGGCACGGACTGAGAGGACGTGGACATGCCGTACACCGCCAGCAAGCCCCCGCTGCCCGAGACCCCCGAGCAGCTGCGCGCACGCATCCCCGGCTGGGGCGCCGACCTCGACCCCGCCGACCGTCCGTCCGTGCCGCGCGAGCGCTCCGACCTGCCGCCCACGGGCGCGCACTGGGACTTCCCGGACCGCCAGGAGGAGACCTACCCCCGTGAGCGGTCGATCGAGCACGAGATGCTCACACCCGTGTTCGGGACGGCGCAGCCGCCGCACGGGCTGTCGGGCGCGATCCGCCGCTACTCCTACGAGCGCTTCAGCGAGGGGCGGGCCGCGCACTGGCTGCTGCTGATCGCCGCGGACCGCGTGGACGCCGCGGGTGCGCACCTGCGCTCGTTCGCCACGCTGCGACCGGACAACCCGGTCACCGAGACCGGGGTGCTGTCCGAGCTGCACCGGCACCCGGTGGCGTCACGTCGTGGGCGTGTCGACGTGCGGCACCAGCCGCTCGACGCGCTGATCGTCGCCGGGCCGTGGATCGCCGGCGGCGCCGCGGCGTTCGCACTGCTGCGTGCGCTGCGTCGGCGGCGCTGAGCCGACGACGCCGAGACGACGACGCCGGGGCCGCCCGGCCTGCCCGGGGCACGGGCGGGCCGGGCGTCCGGGGCGTCAGCGCACGTCGGCCGTCAGCCGCCCGTCGGGGTGCACCGTGAGCGGGGCGATCCGCACGTTGCGCAGGTGGTCGCGGCCGGACACGTGGGCGTCGTGGTACAGCAGGTACCAGCGCCCGGCCAGCTCCACGAGCGAGCCCTGCGTGGTCCAGCCGGCGACCGGCTCGAGGACGGTTCCCCGGTACGTGAACGGCCCGTACGGCGAGTCCGACGTCGCGTGGACCAGCGTGTGCGCCTCGCCGGTGGAGTACAGCAGGTGGTAGAGCCCGTCGATCCGCGAGACCCAGGGCCCCTCGAAGAACCGGCGCGGGTCGCCCTGCGTGAGCGGCTCCCCCGCCTCGTCGACGACGACGACCTCGCGCGTCGGCTCCGCGAGCGCGAGCAGGTCGTCGGTGAGCCGGGCGATGCGCGGCCCCAGCGCGGGGGCACCGGGTGCCGGGTAGGCGTCCCGGCCGGTGTACGTGTCCCCGTCCCAGCGCTGCAGCTGGCCGCCCATGATGCCGCCGACGTACAGGTACGCGGAGCCGTCGTGGTCCGTCAGCACGGCGGGGTCGATGCTGCCGACGCCGGCGAGCGGCTCCGGCTCGGCGACGAACGGGCCCGTCGGCGAGCACGACGTCGCGACGCCGATGCGGAACACGCCGTCGGCGTCCTTGGCGGGGAAGAACAGGTAGTACGTGTCGCCGCGACGGGCCGCGTCCGGGGCCCACATCTGGCGTGCGGCCCACGGCACGTCGGCCACGTGCAGCACCGGCCCGTGGTCGACGACGGGCCCGGACACGTCGCGCAGCTCCAGGACGTGGTAGTCGCGCATGTCGTACTGGCTGCCGTCGTCGTCGCGCGGGACGCCGGTCTCCTCGTCGTGCGACGTGTAGACGTACAGCACGCCGTCCCAGACGTGGCCCGAGGGGTCCGCGGTCCACACGCCCTCGACGAGCGGACCGTCGAGCGGTGCTGCGGCGTCCGCCGCCGCGACCGCCCCCGCCGTGCCGACGACGTCCTCGACGTCCGATACCGGTCCGCTCACCACGTGCCGCCCGTCTCCTGCGTGCCGCGCCCCCGTCGGGCGCACCCGGCCGCACCCTACCGGCCGCGGATCGTCACCGGTTGCGCCGTCCACGCCGAAAGTTGCGACGCAGCCCGGGGGTGTCGGTGCGCGCCGGTAGCCTCGGGCGCCATGCGAGTCGCCACGTGGAACATCAACTCGATCCGTGCCCGGCTGGACCGGGCCGTCGGCTTCCTCGAGCGGTCGGGCGTCGACGTCCTGGCCCTGCAGGAGACGAAGGTCAAGGACGAGGCGTTCCCGCGCGAGCCGTTCGAGGCGCTCGGGTACGAGGTCGCGACGCACGGGTACTCGCAGTGGAACGGCGTCGCCGTGATCTCCCGCGTCGGTCTGCAGGACGTCGAGCGCGGGTTCCCCGGCCAGCCGACGTGGGGCGACCCTGCGGTCGCGGAGGCCCGGGCGCTCGGCGCCACGTGCGGCGGAGTGCGCGTCTGGAGCCTGTACGTGCCGAACGGCCGCGAGGTCGGCGACCCCCACTACGCGTACAAGCTCGACTGGCTCGCAGCGCTGCGCGACGCGGCGCAGGGCTGGCTGACCGCCGACCCCGCCGCGCAGGTGGCGATGGTCGGCGACTGGAACATCGCGCCGCTCGACACGGACGTGTGGGACGCCGCGTGGTTCGCCGGTCGCACGCACGTCACGCCGGCCGAGCGCGAGGCCTTCGAGGCGATCGCGCACGCCGGGTACACCGAGGTGTCGCGGGTGCACCTGCCCGCCGAGCACACCTACACCTACTGGGACTACCAGCAGCTGCGCTTCCCGCGGAACGAGGGGATGCGCATCGACCTCACCTACGCCAGCCCCGCCCTCGCCGCGCGCGTCACCGGCGTGCGCATCGAGCGCGACGAGCGCAAGGGCAAGCAGCCGTCCGACCACGTGCCGGTGGTCCTCGAGATCGAGGGCGCCTGACGGGCACGGGGACCGGGTGGTATCGACCGGTCGGCCGCGTGCCGGGGCGCGGGCTCCACTAGGTTGCCGTCCATGACGTCCGACGACCGCGCGCCCGAGCCCGCCGAGGGGACGGACGCGCCGTCCGTCCCCGAGCCGCCGACCACCGGTGAGACCGAGGCCGTCCCGGACATCCCGGCGCCGGACGGGCCGGCGTCGCCCGACTCGACCGCCTGGGGCACCTCCTCGTCCCCCGTGTACGGCGCCGGGACCGCACCCGGGGCCGGCGACACCCAGCCGATCTCCACGGCCCTGAACGACACCCAGCCGCTGACGTGGACCGCGCCCACGCCGCCGTCGGTCGTCCCGCGCACCGTGACGCCGACGCCGCCCGCCGCGTCCGGAGCGCCCACCCCGCCCGGTGCGCCCGTGCCGTCCGGAGCGCCCGTGCCGCCTGCACCGGGCACGCCGGCCGCCCCGGCCACCGCCGACGGCACCGCCGCGGCGGACCCGTGGGCCGTCCGCCGCGACGTGACCACCGGCGGTGCGGCACCGGCCGACGCCACAACCGGTCCCTCGCCGTACGGCGGGGTCCCCGCGGCGCCCTACGGCTCGCCCGCGCCCTCCAGCGCGGCACCCTCGCCCGGCGCGACGGCCCTCGGTCCGCCGCCTCCGCCGGCGCCCGGCACCCCGGCCCCGCCGTACGGGACCCCGCCCGCGCAGCCCCCCTCCGGCGTCCCGTACGGCGGCCCCGCGTACGGTGCACCGGGCGCTCCCGGGTACGGCCCGCAGGGCTACCCACCGCCCTACCCCGGCGCGCCCGTGCCCACCGACGGGATGGCCGTCGCCTCCCTGGTGACGTCCGTGGGCGGGCTCGTGCTGCTGTGCGGCCTCACCGGGCCCGTGGGGCTCGGTCTCGGGATCGCCGCGCTGCCGCGCATCCGCCGCAGCGGGGCGCGCGGGCGCGGCATGGCGATCGCCGGCATCGTGGTCGGCGCGATCGGCACCGCGGTGCTCGTGGCCACCGTCGCGGTGCTCGCCGCCGTGGTGCAGTGGGGCTCCGACCAGGCCCAGCAGGTCAGCGAGATCACGGAGAGCACCAGCGAGCTCGACCGCCTCCTCGACGACCTGGACGGCGGCGGTACCGGGAGCGGCAGCGGGTCGTCCGACGACCTCGACCAGCTGCTCGGCGAGCTGGGCGAGCAGCTCGAGGGGCTGGGCGAGCAGCAGTCGTACCAGCTGCCCGGCTACGTCCTGCCGCAGGACGTCGCGGTCGGCACCTGCTGGGCGACAGCGCCGGGGTCGTTCGACCTCTCCGACGCCGTGGTCGTGCCGTGCGAGCAGGAGCACACGGCGGAGGTGGTCGCCCGGCTCACGGTGACGGGCTCCCCTGCCACCGACGTCGCGGCCGAGGACCCGGTGTCCGACGCGGCGTACACGCAGTGCGCGGACGTCGTCGACGCCCTGGACCCGGGCCTGGCCGAGCAGGGGTGGGCCGACGTGTGGCTCCCCCACCCCGACCAGGTGGTGGCCGGCGAGCTCGTGGCCTACTGCGTCTACGAGGGCCTCGACGCCGCGGGCGGCTCCCTCGTCGCACCGTCGGGGACGCAGCCCTGAGCACCCCCGACGACCGGACGTCGCCCCCCGTGGACGTGCCGGAGGACCCCAACCCCCCGACGTACTACGCGCCGGGCTGGCAGGAGGCAGCACAGGCGCGCACCCGCGCCCGACGGCGGGTGCGGGTCGCCGCGGCCGCCCTCGCGGCCGTCGCGGTCGTCGCGGTGGGCTCCGTGCTCGGCACGCGCGCCGTCACGTCCGCCCGCAGCGCACCCCTGCCGGCGGACGTCACCGAACCGACGGACGCGTACGCCGCCCAGCTCGTCACCGGGTCGTGCCTGGCGGAGCTCCCGGCCGACGGGGACGTCGACCGGGTGCGGGTCGTGCCGTGCGCGCAGGCGCACGCGGCCCAGGTGGTCGGCGAGTACGCGTTCGACGCCGCGGCCGTGTGGCCCGGCCAGGACGGTGCGCACACGCGCGTCGCCCGCTCGTGCGTGCTCAGTGACGCCGAGGTCGAGGCCGGTGTGCGGGTGGTCACCTGGGCACCCACGGAGGCGGGCTGGTCCCGCGGCGACCGCACGGGACTCTGCCTCGCGGTGCCGCCGGCACCGGTCACCGGGTCGTTCGTCGACGGCACGGCGGTCGACGCGGGCTGACCGCCCGGACCGGTCACCGGCGCCGGCGCACGGCTCCGCGCTCCCGCGCAGCCCAGCGGCTCAGCGCTCGGGCGTCGGCGCGCGGGCGTCGGCGCGCGGGCGTCAGTGCTCCGGCGTCGGCGGCCCGTCCGGCGCGGGGCTCCGGGCCGCACGCCGACGCTCCGCCCGCGCCCCCGTGCGGGTCCACACGAACCGCACCAGCACCACGGCGATGGCCGCGTACACGACCGCGTTGAGCCAGTCGCTGTACCGGCCGATGTCCTCCCACTGCGACCCCAGCGCGTAGCCGGCCCACACGAGGCCGCCGTTCCACACGGCCGACCCGACCAGCGTGTACAGGGTGAACCGGCCCGGGTTCATCCGCTCGACGCCCGCGGGCACGGAGATGAGGCTGCGGACCACGGGCACGCACCGGCCGATCAGCACGGCCGCGCCGCCGTGCCGCAGGAACCACCCCTCGGCCTGGTCGAGGTCCTGCGCGTCCATCAGCGGGACGCGCTCGAGCCAGCGGCGGATGCGCACCCGCCCGACCCAGGCGCCCAGGCCGTACAACGCCCACGCGCCGACCACCGCCCCGGTGGTGGCGGCGACGACCGCCCAGACCAGCGACATGCCACCCTGCGACGCGACGTACCCGGCGACGGGCAGCACGACCTCGGACGGGATGGGCGGGAAGAGGTTCTCGAGCGCGACGAGCAGCCCCACCCCGACGGGGCCGAGCGCGTCGATCACGGAGACGACCCAGCCGGCCAGGCCGGTCAGCTCCGTCCCGGACCCGGCGGCGGACAGGACGGCTGCGGTCAGGTGCATGACCTCGCCATGCTGCCACGCGACGCGCGGGGTCGCGCGTCGCCCTCAGCCACCGGGTGCGGGACCCGCCGATACGGTGGTCGGCGTCCCGGTCGCGCACACGGAGGTGCCACGTGGTCCCGTTCGACGTCGAGCAGGTCCTGGCGGAGCTCACGCTGGAGGAGAAGGCGTCGCTGACGTCGGGAGCGGACTCCTGGCACACCAAGGCGGTCCCGCGTCTGGGCGTCCCCTCGGTCATGGTGAGCGACGGCCCGCACGGCCTGCGCAAGCAGGAGACGGGGGCCGGCGGTCCGAGCCTGGAGTCGAAGGTCCCGGCGACGTGCTTCCCCACCGCCGCCGCGCTGGGGTCCTCGTGGGACCCCGCCCTGCTGCGACGCGTCGGCGAGGCGCTGGGCCGCGAGACCCGCGCGCACGACGTGGCCGTGCTGCTCGGCCCCGGGGTCAACATCAAGCGGACACCGCTGTGCGGCCGCAACTTCGAGTACGTGGCGGAGGACCCGCACGTCGCCGGGGTGCTGGCGGCCGCGCTCGTCGAGGGGATCCAGTCGCAGGGCGTCGGGGCGTCGCTCAAGCACTTCGCCGCGAACAACCAGGAGACGGACCGCATGCGCGTGTCCGCCGACGTGGACGAGCGCACGCTGCGCGAGATCTACCTGCCGGCGTTCGAGCACGTGGTCACGCAGGCCCGCCCGTGGACCGTGATGTGCTCCTACAACCGGGTCAACGGCGTCTACGCCTCGCAGGACCCCTGGCTGCTGACCCGGGTGCTGCGCGACGAATGGGCCTTCGACGGGCTCGTCGTGTCCGACTGGGGCGCGGTGCGGGACCGGGTGCGGGCGCTGGAGGCCGGGCTGGACCTGCAGATGCCGGCCGTCGGGCCGCGCCCCGACGAGGAGGTCGCCGCGGCGGTGCGCGCCGGGCTGCTCGACGAGGCGGCGCTCGACCGGTCCGCCCGCCGGGCGCTGCACCTGGCCGCCCGCGCGCTCCCGGCGGACGGCGACCCGTCGACCCTCGACCTCGACGCCCACCACGCGCTGGCCCGCGAGGCCGCGGCGGCCGGCACGGTCCTGCTGCGCAACGAGCCGGTCGACGGCACCCCGCTGCTGCCGCTGGCGGGCACGGCCGGGCTCCTCGTCGTCGGTGAGCTCGCCCGCACGCCGCGCTACCAGGGCGCGGGGTCCTCGCAGGTGACGCCCACCCGCCTCGACGACGCCCTGGGTGCGCTGCGCGCCGTGGACCCGGCGATCGGGTTCGCCCCCGGGTTCACCGTCGCGGGCGGCCCCGACGGTGACGACGACGCCCTGCTCGCGGCGGCCGTCGAGGCGGCGCGTACCGCCGGGACCGTCGTGGCGTTCCTGGGGCTGCCCGGGCCCGACGAGTCGGAGGGCTACGACCGTCCCCGGCTGGGCCTGCCGGACAGCCAGCTGCGCCTCCTCGCCGCGCTGACGGAGGCGAACCCGCGGGTCGTCGTCGTGCTCGCCAACGGCTCGGCGGTGAGCGCCACCCCGTGGCGCGACGACGTGGCCGCGGTCCTCGAGACGTGGCTCGGCGGGCAGGCGGGCGGGTCCGCCGTCGCGGACGTCCTGCTCGGCGTCCGCGAGCCGGGCGGCCGGCTGACCGAGACGATCCCGCTGCGGCTCGAGGACACCCCGGCCTTCGGCAACTTCCCCGGCGAGGCCGGGCGGGTGCGCTACGGCGAGGGCGTGCTGGTCGGGTACCGCTGGTACGACACGCGCGCCATGGACGTCGCCTACCCCTTCGGGCACGGCCTGGGCTATACGACGTGGGCGTACGACGGCCTGCGGGTCGAGGTCCACGGCGAGGGCGCCGACGTGCGCCTGGACGTGGCGGTCACGGTGACCAACACCGGGTCCCGCGCGGGGCGTGAGGTGGTGCAGGTGTACGTCCGCGACCCCGAGGCGGCGGTCGTGCGGCCGACCCGCGAGCTGCGGGCCTTCGCCCCGGTCGACCTCGAGCCGGGTGCGTCGGGCGAGGTGACGTTCACCCTCGGCGCGCGAGCGCTGTCCTACTGGCACCCCGGGCTGCGGCGGTGGGTCGTCGAGAGCGGGCGGTTCGTGGTCGAGGTGGGCGCGTCGTCGCGCGACGTGCGGGCGTCCGTCGCCGTCGACGTGGTCGGGGAGCCGATGTGGGGCGAGCTGACGGGCGACTCCACGCTCGCCGAGTGGATGGAGCACCCGGTCGGCTCGCGGGTGCTGGCCGGCGCGCTCGAGAGCGCCGGGCTGCCGGACCTCGACCCGACCGTCGCGGCGATGGTCGCGCAGATGCCGCTGCGGGTCATCGCCGACCTGGGCGTCCAGGGGATGACGCCGCAGGACGTCGAGGCCCTGGTGGCCGCGACCCGCTGAGCCGCGTCGCCGACGGACCCGCGTCCGCCGGCGGGTGCGGGCGCGTCCCCCCGGGGGACGACCCGCACCCGGGCGGCGGTGCTCAGCGGGTGGCGGTGACCGTCAGTCCGCCGTCGGCGAGGTCGACGCGCAGCGCGTCGCCGTCGTGGATCTCGCCCGCGAGCAGCGCGCGGGCCAGGCGGTCGCCGATCTCCTTCTGCACCAGCCGGCGCAGCGGCCGCGCCCCGTACGCCGGGTCGTAGCCCTCGAGCGCGAGCCACTCGCGCGCACCCTCGGAGACGTCGAGCGTGAGGCGCCGGTCGGACAGCCGCCGGGCCAGCGACGCGACCTGCAGGTCGACGATCTGCCCGATCTCCTCCAGCGTGAGGGCGTCGAACAGCACGATGTCGTCGAGCCGGTTGAGGAACTCCGGCTTGAACGCCGAGCGCACGGCCCCCATGACCGCCTCGCGCTTCGCGGCGTCGTCCAGCACGGGGTCGACGAGGAACTGCGAGCCGAGGTTCGAGGTCAGCACGAGGATGACGTTGCGGAAGTCGACCGTGCGGCCCTGGCCGTCGGTCAGGCGACCGTCGTCGAGCACCTGCAGGAGGATGTCGAAGACCTCCGGGTGCGCCTTCTCGACCTCGTCGAGCAGCACCACGGAGTACGGGCGGCGGCGCACCGCCTCGGTGAGCTGACCGCCCTCCTCGTAGCCGACGTACCCCGGGGGCGCACCGACCAGGCGCGCGACGGAGTGCTTCTCGCCGTACTCCGACATGTCGATGCGGACCATGGCGCGCTCGTCGTCGAACAGGAAGTTCGCGAGCGCCTTGGCCAGCTCGGTCTTGCCGACGCCCGTGGGGCCGAGGAACAGGAAGGAGCCGGTGGGCCGGTCCGGGTCGGAGATGCCCGCCCGGGCCCGGCGCACCGCGTCGGAGACCGCAGCGACGGCCTTCGTCTGACCGATCAGGCGCTCGCCGAGCACCTCCTCCATGCGCAGCAGCTTCTGGGTCTCGCCCTCCAGCAGCCGCCCGGCCGGGATGCCGGTCCACGCGGCGACGACCTCCGCGACCTCGTCGGGGCCGACCTTCTCGGCGATCATCGGCGTCTGCTCGGCGGCGAGCTCCGTGTCCTCCGCCGCCTCGGACGCCTCGGCCTGCGCGATCTCCTTCTCCACGGCGGGGATCTCGCCGTAGAGCAGGCGACCGGCGGTCGCGAGGTCGCCCTCGCGCTGGGCTCGCTCGGCGTCGGCGCGCAGCTGGTCCAGGCGGGCGCGCAGGTCGCCGACGAGGTTGTGCCCGGCCTTCTCCTTCTCCCAGCGGGCGTTGAGGGAGGCGAGCTCCTCGCGGCGGTCGGCCAGGTCGGCGCGCAGCCGCTCGAGGCGGTCGGCGGAGCCCGGGTCGTCGGCCTCCGACAGCACGACCTCCTCCATCTCGAGGCGCGTGACGGCCCGCTGCAGCTCGTCGATCTCGACCGGGGAGGAGTCGAGCTCCATGCGCAGCCGGGACGCGGCCTCGTCGACCAGGTCGATGGCCTTGTCGGGCAGCTGGCGGCCCGTGATGTACCGGTCGGACAGCGTCGCGGCGGCGACCAGTGCGGAGTCCGCGATGGTGACCTTGTGGTGCGCCTCGTACCGCTCCTTGAGCCCGCGCAGGATCGCGACGGTGTCCTCGACCGACGGCTCACCGACGAACACCTGCTGGAAGCGGCGCTCGAGCGCGGGGTCCTTCTCGATGCGCTCGCGGTACTCGTCGAGGGTGGTGGCGCCGACCAGGCGCAGCTCACCGCGCGCGAGCATGGGCTTGAGCATGTTGCCCGCGTCCATGGCGCCCTCGCCGCCCGCACCGGCGCCGACGACGGTGTGCAGCTCGTCGATGAAGGTGACGACCTGCCCGTCGGACGCGGTGATCTCCTCGAGGACGGCCTTGAGCCGCTCCTCGAACTCCCCGCGGTACTTGGCGCCCGCGACCATCGACGCGAGGTCGAGCGAGACGAGCTTCTTGTCCCGCAGGGACTCGGGCACGTCACCGGCGACGATGCGCTGGGCGAGCCCCTCGACGACGGCGGTCTTGCCGACGCCGGGCTCACCGATGAGCACGGGGTTGTTCTTGGTGCGCCGCGACAGCACCTGCACGACGCGGCGGATCTCGGCGTCCCGGCCGATCACGGGGTCGAGCTTGCCGTCGCGCGCCCGCTGCGTGAGGTCGACGCCGTACTGCTCGAGCGCCTTGTACGTGCCCTCGGGGTTGGGGCTGGTCACGCGCGCGTTGCCGCGCACCGTGGGCAGCGCGGCCAGCAGGGCGTCGCGCGACGCACCGGCGGCGCGCAGGGCGTCGGCCACGCCGGACTGCCCGGCGGCCAGGCCGATGAGCAGGTGCTCGGTCGAGACGTAGTCGTCACCGAGGCTGCGGGCCTCGGCGTTCGCCGCCTCGAGCGCGGCGGCGGTCTGCCGGGACGCCGACGGCTGCGCGACGGACGCGCCGGTCGACGAGGGCAGGTTCACGAGGATGCCGCGCACCGCGCGGCCGAGCTGCTGGCGGTCGGCGCCGACCGCGTCGAGCAGGCCGTTGGCGACGCCGCCGTCCTGCTGGAGCAGGGCGTTGAGGACGTGCGCCGGCTCCAGCTGGGGATTGCCGGCGGCGCTCGCCTGGGCGATCGCGTCGCCCAGCGCCTCCTGCGAGCGGGTGGTGAACTTCGCGTCCAACGAGGACCTCCGGGAGGTGGTGCAGGTGTCGTCTGTCGTCGACCGGGTCAACGACGACCGAAGTTGAGTCTATTCCGCTCAACTTCGCGCCGCCATCGCCCGGACAACCGTCACCCGGGCGACACGCCCACGTTCCCCGCAGGACACGTCGCCTCCCTAGCGTCGGCCGCGACACCGACCGAGAGCGGGGCACCGATGACCCTCACGCTGACCCTCGTCCGCCACGGACGCACCCACTTCAACGCGCGGCGCATCCTGCAGGGCCGCTGCGACTCACCCCTCACACGCGACGGGCGCGCCGGGGTGCGCGCCACGGCCCGGCACCTGGCCGGCACCCCGTTCACCGCCGCCTGGTCCTCCCCGTCGGGGCGCGCCGTGGCCACCGCGGTGGAGCTGCTGCGCCACCACCCGGACGTCCCGCTGCGCACCGACCGCGGGCTGCTGGAGTACGCGTTCGGCGTCTACGAGCAGAAGCCCGAGCGCGTGCTGGACGACGTGGTCGCCTGGCCCGACCTCGTGACCGACGTGCTCGCCGGGACGCACCCCGGCCTGCCGGGCGGCGAGCCCGGCGCCGACTTCATGGAGCGCACCCGCGACGTCTTCGCGCGGCTCGCGGCGGCGCACCCCGCCGGTCACGTGCTCGTCGTCGGTCACGGCCTGGCCCTCGGCGCGTACCTCGCGACCGTCGACGAGGTCGGGCTGGTCCCGCTGCCCAACGCCTCGGTCTCCACGGTCGAGGTGGACCCCGACGGCACCGCCCGCATCACGTCCCTCGCGCTCGACGTCGCCGGCTCGGGCCACGTCGCGGCCCGTCCGATGCGCACGCCGACACCCGTGCCGTCCGTCGCCTGAGGCGCGCCGCCACCCGGTCGGCCGCACGTCGGCCGGGTGGCGACCCCGGGACGGTGCGCGCGTGCGAGGATCGGCGCGTGGTCGACGACGAGGACGCCCGCCCCACCCCGGGGACCTGGGACGAGGAGGGCACGGACGTGCTCGGCGAGGGCTGGCGGGCCCGCACGCTGCACCTGCGCCCCGACGCGGTCGCACGCCGCACCCGCGTGGATCCCGTCGCCACGCTCGTGCGGCGGGTCCCCGACGCGGACGTCCCCACGACCCGCCGCGCGGTGCTGTACCTGCACGGGTTCGTCGACTACTTCTTCCACCCCCACGTCGGCGACGCCCTGGCCGCCGCGGGGTACGACGCCTACGCCCTGGACCTGCGGGACCACGGCCGCTCGATCCGCCCCGGCCGGCCGCCCAACGAGACGACCGACCTGGCGGTGTACGCCGAGGAGATCGACGCGGCCGTCCGCCTGCTGCGCCGCGACCACGACGTGCTCGTGCTCATGGGTCACTCCACCGGCGGGCTGACGGCCGCGCTGTGGGCCGACGCCCGCCGCGACCTCGGGCTGGTCGACGCCCTGGTGCTCAACTCCCCGTGGCTCGACCTGCGCGGCTCGCTGTTCGAGCGGACCCTGCTGACCCGCATGATCGACCTCGTGGGCGGCCGGGCACCGCGGATCCCGCTGCGCGGCATCGCGCCGCACTACGGCCGGGCGCTGCACCGCGACACCGGCGGGGAGTGGGACTACGACCTCGCCTGGAAGCCGCACGACGGCTTCCCCGTCCACACCGGGTTCGGCCGCACCGTGCGCCGCGCGCACGCCCGGGTCGCCCGCGGGCTCGCCGTCGACGTGCCCGTGCTGGTGCTGGCCTCCGACGCCGCGGGGCCGGACGACCGCCACCACGACGCGCTGCTGACGACCGACTCGGTGCTCGACCCCGCCCAGATCGCCCGTCGCGCGCCCCTGCTCGGCGACGACGTCACGTACGTCGAGGTGGCCGGCGGGGCGCACGACCTGGCCCTCTCGGCGGCGCCCGTGCGTGAGCGCTACCTGCGCGAGGTCACCGACTTCCTGGCGTCCCGCCTCCCGCCCCGCTGAGGGGCGGGGGGACGAGCGACGGCTCGCCCGGCTCGGAGAGCGACAGGACGACGCCGACCACGCCCCGCGACCGACGCAGGGCGGCCTCGACCTGCGCCAGCAGGTGGGACGACTCCACCTCGTCGTGGTCGCCCGCCAGGTCGACCGCACCCGTGAGGAACACCCGGCGCGCGCCGACCACGTCGATGCGCAGCTGGGTCACCCGCGCGACCTGCGGCATCGCGAGGATCGCCCGCAGCGCGGCCGCGTGCAGGGCCGGGTCGACGGTCTCCCCGACCAGGAACCGCACGTTGCGCCAGATGAGGACGAACGCGACGACCGCCAGCAGCAGGCCGACGAGGATCGAGCCGATCGCGTCGGGCACCGACGAGCCCGTCACCTGGTTGGCCACGATCCCCGCCGCGGCGATGACCAGGCCGATCAGCGCCGAGGAGTCCTCGAAGAACACGGCACGGACCGTGGGGTCGGACGTGGCCAGGACCTGCTCGAGCACGCCCCGGTCGCGGGCCCGCGCCTCCGCCCGGCTCTGCCGCCACGCCTGCAGGAACGACGTGACCTCCAGGACGAACGCGACCGCGAGCACGACGTACGCGACGAGGAAGTCCGAGGCGGGCTCGGGGTCCGTCAGCTCGTGGACGCCGTGGGTGACCGACACCCCGGCACCGACCGCGAACAGCCCGATCGCGGCGAACATCGACCAGACGTAGACCTCCCGGCCGTACCCGAACGGGTGGGACGCGTCGGCGGGCCGTCCGGCGCGGCGCTGGGCGACGATGAGGAACACCTCGTTGCCGGCGTCCGCCCACGAGTGCGACGCCTCGGCGAGCATCGAGGCGGCTCCGGTGATGCTCGCGGCGACGGTCTTGGTGGCCGCGACCAGCACGTTGGCCAGCAGCGCCAGGACCACGGTCCGCGTCGACTCGCCGCCGCCGTCGACCGGGCGCACCGGCCCCTCCATGCCCCGGCCCGCGGCCGTCCCCGCGGCGTCGGGCGTGCGCTCGTGTGCCCCCATGCGTCCGGAGTAGCACGGCCGCCCGTCGTGCGCGCGGCGGGGCGCGGTGGTTGGCTGTGCTCGCCCCGCGGACGGACGTCCGCGCCCGACGCCGGAGGACCGATGACCGTCAGCACCAGCCCGTGGCCCGCCGGAGTCCCCGGCTGGGCGGACCTCACCGTCACGGAGCTCGGCCCGACGCAGCGGTTCTACGGCGGTCTGCTCGGGTGGCAGCTGAGCATCGGCGGGCCGGAGACGGGCGGCTACGTCACGGCCACCGTCGACGGGAACGTGGTCGCCGGCATCAAGGTCGCCGACGTGCCGCGCCCCTCCGGGTGGTGCGTCTACCTCGCGACCGACGACCTCCTGCAGAGCGTCGAGCGCGCCGTCGCGGCCGGCGCGACCGTGGTGGTCGACCCGGTGACGGAGCTCGACCTGGGGCGCCTCGCGGTGCTGTGCGACCCGACGGGTGCCGTCGTCGGCCTGTGGGAGGCCGGCACCCGCACCGGCTGGCAGGTGACCGACGTGCCCGGCACGTTCGTGTGGGCCGAGCAGATGTCGCACGACCCGGACGGCGCCCGCCGGTTCTACACCGAGCTGTTCGGCTACGAGCAGCAGGACATGAGCGCACCCGACTTCACGTACACGTCGCTGTCGGTCGGCGGGGCCCCGGCGATGGGCGTCGGCGGGTACGGCCCCCGCGCGGGCGACGTGCCCGCGGCGTGGACCTGGTACGTGGCCGTCGAGGACGCCGACGCGATCGCGCCGCGCGTCGCCGAGCTCGGCGGCGAGGTCGTCAGCGGGCCGGAGGACACGCCCTACGGCCGCATGCTGCTGGTCCGCGGCCCCGCGGGCGAGGTGGTGGCGCTGCTCCAGGCACCCCCGGAGGACCTCGTCGCCTGAGCCGGTGCGTAGGCTGGACGCCGTGCAGCCCGACGTGTTCACCCACCGTGCGTCGCGCCCCCACGAGCCGCTGCGCACGTTCCACCCGCGCCGCGCGCCGCTCGGCGCGGACCGCGCGGACGCCCTGACGCGGTTGTTCCCCCGGTGGGGTTTCTCGGTCGACGACCCGCGCATGCCGCCGCCCCGGACGCCCGAGGGCCTGCTCGACACCGTCGCGCTGTTCGGCCGCAGCGCCCCGGTGGTCCTGGAGATCGGCTCGGGCATGGGCGACGCGACGGCCGCGATGGCGGCCGCCGACCCCGACCGGGACTGGCTGGCGGTCGAGGCGCACCTGCCGGGCGTCGCGGCGCTGCTGCTGCTCGTCGAGCGGCTCGGCCTGACGAACGTGCGCGTCGCCCACGGCGACGCGCTGCGCCTGCTGCGCGCCGACGTCGCGCCCGGCTCGCTCGACGCGGTGCACGCGTTCTTCCCGGACCCGTGGCCCAAGCCGCGGCACCACAAGCGCCGGCTGGTGCAGCCCGCGCACGTGGCGCTGCTGCGGGACCGGCTGCGCGTCGGGGGCACCCTGCACGTCGCCACCGACTGGGCCGCGTACGCCGAGCAGATGAGCGACGTGCTCGGCGCCGACCCCGACCTGACCGGCGGGGTCGTGCCCCGCCCGGCGCACCGCCCGGTCACCCGGTTCGAGCAGCGCGGCCTGGACCTGGGCCACGAGGTCACGGACGTCGTCGTGCGGCGGGTGCGATGAGGCTGCTGCTGGTGCCCGGCACCGGCGCCGACCGCTGGGACCGGGTCTGGCGCGACCGCCTGCCGGACGAGCCGCTGGAGGTCGTGCGCGGCTCCGCGGCGGACGCCGCGGACGCCGTGCTGCGCGGTGACGTCGACGCGGCGGTGCTGCGCCTGCCGCCCGCGCACGCCGCCGGTCGGCCGCCCGGGCTGTCGGCCACGGTCCCGACGACCTCCACCGGCTGGGGCGTCGTCCCGCTGTGGACCGAGCAGACCGTGGTCGTCGTCCCGAAGGACCACGTGCTGACCGTGGTCGACGAGGTCGACGTCGCGGACCTCGCGGGCGAGACGGTGCTGGTGCCCGCGGACGACGTCCTGGGGTGGCTGCCCCCGGGCGTCGACGTGCTCGAGGTCCCCGACGTCCCGACCGCCGCGGACCTGGTGGTGTCCGGCAGCGGGCTGCTCGTGGTGCCGCACGCGCTGGCCCGGCTGCACGACCGGCGCGGGACCGCCGTGCGCCCCGTGCCGGACGCCCCCGGGTCGCCCGTGGTGCTGGTGTGGCGCAGCGAGGACGAGCACCCGCACGTGCAGGAGCTCGTCGGGATCGTCCGCGGGCGGACGGCCGGCAGCTCGCGCGGGCGCACGGGCGACGAGCCGACCCCGCGCCGGCCCACCGAGGAGAAGGGCGCACGCCGGTCCGGCGACGCACGGCCGACCCGTCGCACCGCGCGACCGGCACCGGGCAGGGGCAGGCCGCGGCGCGGCCGCTGACGCAGCAGTCGCTCGATCCGGCCGTCGACGCCGCAGCCCCGGGCCGCCGCGCGGCGGCGTCCGGCCACGACGCGCCGGCGCCCGGCGGGCCACCGTGCGGTGGCCGGCCGGGCGCCGGGATGGTGCGGGGTGGTGCGGGTCGGTCAGCGGGTCGCCATGCGACGACGTGCCAGGACGAGCGCGCCGCCCGCCGCCACGAGCACGAGGGCGCCGACGGCGCCTGCGACCGGGTCGACACCGGTGACGGCCAGCGTGCCTCCGGCGGCGAGGACCTGGACCTGCTGCCAGCCCAGGAGGGTGCCGTCCGCGTTGTACACCGCGATGCGGTGGGTGCCCGTCGTGGTCGACGCGGGGATCGTCAGACGCACCGTGCCGTCCGCGGCCACCGTGGCCGAGCCGAGGTCGGTGGGCACGGAGAACAGGTACGCGCGCACGGTGGCGCCGGCCGGCAGGCCGGACAGGACGATCGGGGCGCCGGGGGCGACGGTCGCCGGGGCGGTGAAGCCGCCCTTCGTGGCGTCGGTCAGCTGGTCGGCCACCGGGCAGACGGCCGCGGTGACGGTGATCGTCCGCGCGATGACCAGGTCGTCAGGAATCCGCGTCCAGCTGCCCAGGTCACCGAACTCACCCTCGTAGGGGTACGCGTAGGCGTAGTAGGTGCCCGGTGCGACCTCGACGGAGCCCGCCTCGCCCGGCTCGTCGGGCTGCGCGACGAGGTCGTCCTCGCCGATCCCGTACAGGGAGTCGGTGTCGAGGATGATCCAGTCGACCGAGTCCACCGGGGTGATGGTGATCGTGCCCTTGGCGGCCGGGTTCAGCCCCGTGCACCCGGGCTGCGCGACCTCGACGGTCGGGGCCGGCACCGTCACGACCTCGGGGTCCGGCGTCGGCGTGGGCGAGGAGGTCGGCGTCGGAGTCGGCGTCGGAGTCGGCGTCGCCGTGGGGGCCGCGGTGGGCTCCGGGGTGGGCGTGACGGTCGGCTCCGGGGTGGGCGCGACGGTCGGCTCCGCGGTGGGCTCGGCCGTGGGCTCCGCCGTCGGCGTCGGGGACACCGACACCGTGGGCTCCGGGGACGGGACGACCTCGGCCTGCGCCGCGACGGCCGTGCCGCCGAACGCGAGGACGGACAGTGCGACGACCGCTGCGGCTCGCCGGAATCGGGTGGGTGACACGGGTGCTCCTTCGTTGCCCTCCGGGGACCGGGTGGGCGGATAGCGCGGACACACTGCTGATCCGGAGGCTATGGCGCGTGTCACTGCAGGTCATCCGGCACTTGTCGCCCGAACCGCCCTCGCCGGGAGGAACCGGGCGCTCAGGGCAGGTGAAGTTTGTCGACCGTGTGCGCCGTCCGGGTGTGCGACGCACGCACGACGCGGCCCCGTCACCCGCGCGGTGGCGCGGGTGACGGGGCCGGTGTGCGTGCGGCTCGGTCCGCCTCAGCGGGCGACGAGCGGCTGCGAGTGCCAGATGCGGTCGATGTAGTCCCACATGGACCGGTCGGAGGAGAAGAACCCGGAGCGCGCGACGTTGAGGATCGCGGAGCGCGTCCACCCCTCGGTGTCGCGGTAGGCCGCGTCGACCCGGTCCTGCGCGTCGAGGTAGGACTGGAAGTCCGCCAGGACGAGGAACCGGTCCTCGTGCAGGAGGTTCGACACGATCGGCTCGAAGACCGACCGGTCGCCCCCCGCGAACGCCCCGGACGCGATGAGGTCGATCGCGCGGCGCAGCAGCGGGTTCTCCTCGTAGTACGCCGACGGGCGGTAGCCCGACGCGACGATCTTCTCCACCTCGGGCTCCAGCAGGCCGAAGAGGAAGAAGTTCTCGTCGCCGACCAGCTCGCGGATCTCGACGTTCGCGCCGTCGTCCGTGCCGATCGTCAGCGCGCCGTTGAGGGCGAACTTCATGTTGCCCGTCCCCGACGCCTCCTTGCCGGCCAGCGAGATCTGCTCGGACAGGTCCGCCGCCGGGATCAGCGTCTCGGCGAGCGTGACGTTGTAGTTGGGCGGGAACACGACCGTGAGCGCACCGCGCACCCGAGGGTCGGTGTTGACCGTGCGCCCGACGTGGTTGATCAGGCCGATCGTCTGCTTGGCCATCTTGTAGCCGGGCGCGGCCTTGGCACCGAACGCGAACACGCGCTTCTGCATCGTGGCCGGGTCGAGCTCGCCGCTGACGATGCGCTCGTACAGCGACACGATGTGCAGCACCTTGAGCGTCTGGCGCTTGTACTCGTGCAGGCGCTTGACCATCACGTCGAGCATGGCGTCGGCGGGCAGCGTGATGCCGTCGCGGCGCTCCAGCAGGGCGTTGAGCCGCTCCTTGTTGTGCGCCTTGACCTCACGGAACCGCTCGCGGAACTCGGCGTCGTCGGCCAGCGGCTCCATCTCGCGCAGACGCGCCAGGTCGGTGATCCAGCCAGGGCCGATGGCGTCGGTGATGAGCTCCGAGAGCGCCGGGTTCGCCAGCCGCACGAACCGCCGCGGGGTGACGCCGTTGGTGACGTTGGTGAACTTGTCCGGCCAGTACTCCGAGAAGTCCGGCAGCACCTTGTCGCGCAGCAGCTGGGAGTGCAGCGCCGCGACCCCGTTGACCTTGGAGCCGGCGATGGTGGCGAGGTACGCCATGCGCACGGAGCGCTCGGGGTGCTCGGCGATGATCGACATGCGGCGCAGGCGCAGCTCGTCACCGGGGTACCGCTGGGCGACCTCCGCGAGGAACTCGTCGTTGATGCGGTAGATGATCTCGAGGTGCCGCGGCAGCAGCTTGCCCAGCAGCGCGACGGGCCAGACCTCGAGGGCCTCGGGCAGCAGCGTGTGGCAGGTGTACGCGAAGCACTTCTGCGTGACGGCCCACGCCTCGTCCCAGTCCCACTTCTTCTCGTCGACCAGCAGCCGCATGAGCTCGGGCACCGCGATGACCGGGTGGGTGTCGTTGAGCTGGAAGATGATGCGGTCGGGCAGGTTGTGGAGGTCGAAGTCCTCGGGCAGCACGTTCTCGACGAAGTCGCGGATCGAGCACGCGACGAAGAAGTACTGCTGCTGCAGGCGCAGCTCCTTGCCCTGCGGCGTCGAGTCCTCGGGGTACAGGACCTTCGAGATGTTCTCGGCGAACGTCTGGGCGCGCACCGCGTCGACGTACTCGCCGGAGTTGAAGATGGCGAGGTCGAACGCCTTGGTGGCCTGGGCGCTCCACAGCCGCAGCGTGTTCACGCGGCCGTTCTGGTACCCCGGGACCATGTAGTTGTAGGGCACGCCCAGCACGTCCCACGCGGGGATCCAGCGGGAACGCTCGACGCCGTCCTCGTCGACGAACTTCTCGGTCGTGCCACCGAAGTGCACGGTGACCGCGTCCTCGGGGTGCGGGAACTCCCACGGGGCGCCGAGCGACAGCCACGTGTCCGGCTGCTCGACCTGCCAGCCGTCGACGAACGTCTGGCGGAAGATCCCGTACTCGTAGCGGATGCCGTACCCGATGCAGGGCACGCTCATGGTCGCGAGCGAGTCGACGAAGCACGCGGCGAGCCGTCCGAGGCCGCCGTTGCCGAGGCCGGGCTCGACCTCCTGCTCGCGCAGCGTCCCGAGGTCGATGCCGAGCGAGGCCAGCCCCTCCTCGACGATGTCGGTCATGTCGGTGGCGATCAGCGCGTTGTCGAGCTGCCGACCCAGCAGGTACTCGGCGGACAGGTACGCCACCGACTTCGCCTGGGCCTCCCGCTGCCGACGCACGGTCTCGAGCCACCGGGCCATGAGGTACTCCCGCACCGTGCGCGCGAGCGCCAGGTACTGGTCGTTGACGCTGGCACGCTCGAGCGTGACCCCCTGTCCGAAGTTCAGCTCACGCAGGAACTCCTTGACGAAGCCATCGACGGAGTGCTGCGGCGCGGTCACTGGTGCGGTGCCGTTGGCACGGTTCTCAGTCACTTGCGCAACGGTAGTTGCCCCATCCCTTTCCGACCAGGGCAAGAGCCCCGGCCCCGGCGCACGAACCTCCCAGACCGCGCGTTTCGCGGCGTGTCGTACGCCACGCCTCACCCACTTCTCACCCACGACGCGGCCACACGGCACGCCGGGACCCCGTTGTCGGGGCACGAACCGGCGTCGAGGGCCATTGTGGGAGCCATGACCGACACGGCCCGCCGTCCGGGCGCCGTCTTCGTGCACGACGCCGCGACGCAGACCGCGGCGCGCCACGTCCGCGCGGGGGACGACGTCGTGCTGCTGGGGGACGTGGGCTCCGGGCGGACGACCGTCCTGGCTGCGCTCGCCGAGCGCCTGCGGACGTCCGGCACGGACGTCGTGACGCTCGCGGGCAGCGCGGCCGGCCGCGACCTGCCACTGGCCGCGTTCGCCACCCACCCTCTCCTGGGGCCCCGCAGCGGCGCCCGGTGGGGGCTGCCGGAGGCCACGGCCGCGCTGGCGGAGGCTGTCGGCACGGGCCCGGCGGCCGTCGTCGTCGACGACGCCCACCTGCTGGACGACGCCTCGGCCGCGGTGGTCGCCGCGGTGACCCGCCGGCACGTGAGCACGGCCCGGCTCGTCCTGGGCGCGCCCGTCGGGGCCGACCTGGGTGCGCGGGTCCCCGACCTCGCGCCCGGGGCCGTCGTTGCGCATGTCGCACCGCTCGGCGTCAGCGCCATGTCGGCGCTGCTCGCGGACGCGCTGGCCGGGCAGGTCGAGGGCCACCTCGCGTCGGTCGTGGCGGGACGCTCGGGCGGCAACCCGCGCGTCGCGCTCGCGCTCGTCCGCGCAGCCGTCGACGCGGGCGCCGTCACCCGCGTCCGGGGCCGCTGGGCGCAGACGGGCGCCCTCGACCTCGTCCGCGCCGACGCCGTCGCCCTGGCGCTGCTGCCGGGCCTGCCGGAAGCGCTCGTACGTGGCCTGGACGTCCTGGCCTGGTTCGGGCTCGTGGACCTCGGCACCGCCCGGCGGCTGCTCGGCGCCGACATCCTGGCCGCGCTCGACCGGGCCGGCCGCGTCGTCGTCCACGAGGGCGGACGGGAACCCACCGTCGCGGTGAGCCCGCCTGCCCTCGGGCAGGCCCTGCGCCTGCGCCTGTCCCCCGCGGCCCACGCCGACCTGCGCGCCCGCGCGGACGAGGTCCTCGGGTCCGGCATGGCGGGGCCGCCCGCGCTGACGCTGCCCGCCGGCATCGAGGCGCCCTCCCCCGACCTGCCCGACGGGTCCGCGCACCAGCAGGTCGCGATCCTCATGGAGTCGGTCCGGACGCAGGCCTCGCAGCGTCACCGCACCTGGCTCGAGCGGCGCGACGTGGCGAACGCGCTGCCCCTGCTGCGCCTGCGGCTGCTCGACAACCTCGCCTCCATCGACGTCGACGAGATCTTCGCCGGGACGGTGCCGTCGTCCGCCGACGACGCCGACGAGCTGGGCTCCTACGTGCTGCTGCGCGGGCAGTGGGCCGCGTGCACGGGCGGCTCGCTGCGCGACGGGCTGACGCACGACACCGGGCCCACGGGTCGGCTCGTGCTCCCCGACCTCGACGAGCAGGTGCTCGCCGCGCTCGAGCGGCTCTCCACGCCCGAGCCGTCGGCCGTGGGCGTCGCCGACCTCGCGGGGGCGCGCATCCCCGAGCCGCTGCGCGACTTCGTCCTGGTCCTGCGGGTCCAGGCCGCGATCGAGACGGGCGCCCCCGACCACGCGCTCGAGCTGCTCGGCGACTGGACGGGCTCAGGGCGCCGGCGGGTCCTCGGTCACCAGCTCGACGCCCTGCGGGGAGACGCGCTGCTGCTCGGCGGGCACCTCGAGGACGCGACCGCCTGGGCGCGGGAGCGCCTGAGCGCCGCGTACGACGAGCTGAGCCTGATCGGCGTCCGGCTCGCCGCACGCGGCCTGGCGACGGCCCAGTTCGTCGCCGGCGACCACGTGGGTGCGCGGCGCACCCTGAGCCTCGTGCTGCAGACGGGCCGGTGCGGCCCGGTCCAGAGCCCGTACGACGAGCGCATCCTGGGGCTGGCCGCGACGCTGCGGGCGCGTGACGGCGAGCCGGAACTGGCCGCGGCGCTGCTGGACGAGCTGCGCGCCACGCCCCGTCCGTACCTGCCCGCACTCGACTTCGTCCGTCCGTGGGCGGCCACGGAGGTGGCGTACTTCCGGTCCGGCGGCGACGAGGCGCCCGACGGGGAGCAGCTGTGGGCGGCGGGTGAGGAGCAGCTGGCCATGGGTCGGCTCGCGAGCGCGGTGCTGTGCTGGGCGTTCGCGCCGTTGCGGCTGACGCACGAGCGTCTCGCGCAGCTGGAGGAGCTGTGCGCGCGGACCCGGATCCCCGTCGCGCGGCCGTTCGTCCACCTGCACCGCGCCATGGTCCACGGGACGAGCGGCGACGTCCTGGGTGCCGTCGCGGCGATGGGCGTGCCCGGGCCGCTGGTGCACGTGGGCCTCGGCGTCGCGCACGAGCGGGCCGAGCAGGAGGGCCGCGGCGCGTTCACCGAGGACGAGGTGCGCGCGGCCACCGGCCCGGCCATCGCCGCGGCGGCACGCCCGGCGGAGGCCGGGACCGCGCCGCTGACGAGCCGCGAGTCGCAGATCGCCGTGCTGGCCCGCGAGGGCCTGTCGAACCGGCAGATCGCCAGCCGCCTCTACCTGTCGGTACGGACGGTGGAGAGCCACCTGTACCGGGCCATGCAGAAGCTACGGGTGTCCGACCGGGCCCTGCTGCGCGCCCTGCCCGGCACCGCCCTCGTCGAGGAGTGAGGCGTCGGACGGCGCGGTCCGCGCACGCGACGCGCGGCGCCACAGGTCGAGCGCCCAGACGAAGAACCCGCCCGCGACCACGTACACGCCGAGGTGCCGGTCGTCCACGTTGACGGCCGAGTTGAGGTGACCGAGGTGGTGCACGACGTACCAGACGCGCGCCCGCACCTGGTGGTCCTGCACGGGCAGGTCCGGTGCGTCGTTGGCGTCGCCCTGCATCGTGAACGTCCGCCCGCCGTCGGTGCGGTGCGTGACGCCCGTGACCCGGTGGGTGATCGCCGTGGGGTCGTTCGGGTGCGGCAGGTAGGTGACGACGTCACCGATCCGCACGTCCGCCGGGTCGACCGGGCGGACCACGACGAGCGAGCCCACCGGCAGCGCCGGCTCCATCGAGCCCGACAGGACGGTCAGCGGGACCGACCCGGTGAACCGCGGCACGAGGATGGTGACCGCTGCGAGCAGCAGGACCACGGCGAGGACGCCGTAGCTGACCCCGACGCCCACGCTGCGCGCGACGACCCGGGCCCTGCTCCGGGGCTGTGCCTCTGCCGACGGGGCGACGGGTGCGGGGACGGGCGGTGCGGCCTCGCGCGGTGCGGTGGTGGTCGTCATCGGTCCGTCTCCTCGTCGCGGGGCACGGCCACGAGGGCCGCGTCAGGGCTGGGGGCGTCCTGGAGGTCGTCCGGGGCGTCGGCGGGGTCGGCGGGGTCGGCAGGGTCGGTGGGGTCGGTGGGGTCGACCGGCTCCACCGGGAGCACCGGCTCGGCGGCGTCGTCGGCGAGGAGGTCGTCGGCCGCGACGTCGGCTGCCGGGGCGCGGAACCTCGGCGGGATGAGGTACGTCGTGAGCCCGGGCGCGTCGGTGTTGAACCCGCTCCACGCCGTCACCTGCGTGACGTCCCAGCCCGCGACGCTCTGCGACATCGCCCTGGCACCGTGGAACATGTCCGTCATGTCCCGGACGTTCGAGGTGTCCCAGCCGCCGACGTAGGAGTTGAACGACGTCGCGCCGGCGAACATCCCGGACATGTCCCGGACGTTCGAGGTGTCCCAGCCGCCCACGTACCCGGTGAACGACGTCGCGCCGGCGAACATGTGGGACATCGACTCGACCCGGCTGAACATGCCCTGCCCGGCGAAGTCCTGCCGCAGCGCGCGCGCGTTGGAGAACATGTGGTCGGTGGTCCGCAGGGTCGAGGGCACGCCGTCGACCCGCTGGAGGTTGACCGCGTTGTGGAAGGCGTACGACGCGTCCGTGGTGCCGACGGCCTCCTCCCAGTTCTGCACCTGGACGAGCTCCTGCATGTCCGCGACCGTCTGCGCCGGTGACCCGAGGCTGCCGACGTGCCCGGCGACCAGCGCGGTGACCGACGTGGCGCCCGGCGGGTAGGTGTGCACGTTCCGGCCGTCGACGAGCGCGGTGGTGCCCTGCCCCTCGTTCCACTGGATGGTCGCGCGGGCGTCGTCGACGTGGAGCGCGACCGTGCGGTCGGTGCCCTTGGTGAGGTCGAAGAGCAGCCGGAGCCTGCCCGTGGCGGCAGGTCCCCGGGTGGTGAGGGTGCCCAGGTCGTGCGACGCCGCGTCCTGCCAGCCGTGACCGTTGGTCAGGCGCAGGTCCAGGCGCAGGCCGAACGACCGCTCACCGGCGGGCAGCGACCCGGCCGCGACGCGGACCGTCACGGGCACCCGCTGCGGCGTGGGGGCACCCGCGACGGCGACGTCGTCGGACGTCACCGTGATCCTGCCGGCGAGGTCGGCCGGCACGGCGGCGTCGACGTCGGTCACCAGCGTGGCGCGCAGGTTCTCACCGATCGCGGTGACGTCGACGGTGGTGCGGTAGAGCACGGCCCTGCCGGCCTCGAGCCGGCCCGTGGCGGGGTCGAACGCGGCACCGCCCTCGTGCTGCCAGGAGCCGGCTGCCACGGCGTCGATCGCGAGGGCGCCGGTGGCGGGGGTACCACCGACCGGCGACTGCGCCCGCCACGCCGCGTACGTGGACGTGGCGGGCAGCGCAAGCACCAGGGCGATGCCGGCGGCGGCCGCGAGGAGCGCGGTGCGCAGCGGACGTGCAGGGCGGGTGTCGTGTCGCACGGTGCTCAGCTCCTGGGGTCGTCGGGGTGCTGGGGTCGTCGGGGTGCTCGGGCCGTCGGGGTGCTCGGGCCGTCGGGGTGCTCGGGCCGGTCGGTGCGCGAGGGGGAAGCCGACGGCGGAGGTGGCGGGGGGTCCACCTGCCGCCGCCGGCGGTCGTGGGGGCGCGTCCGCCCGTCAGGCCGAGGGCGCGACCTGCTGGAGGTTGATGCTGGTGGCCGAGAGGTCGAAGCCCAGGCCCATCTCGCCCGTGGCGGCCTCGTCGAACGCGATCGTGATGGTCGCGTCGACCGAGGTGGTGCCCTCGCGGAACCCGCTCTCGGGCACCCCGTCGAGGACGACGCCGACGGTGACGTTGTCGGAGAGCGTCGTGATCGGCACGCCGGTCTCGCCGACGACCTGCGGGACGACCACGAGGTTCTCGCCCTGGGCGACGACCTCGATCGTGGAGGTCCCGACGATCACGTCGCCCGGGACCATCTGGAACCCGTCGAGGTCCGCGATCACGTTCTCGTGGCCGGGGGTGACGTCGTTCCACGTGATGTCGCCGAACTCGGCGGCGAGCGTCCCGGTCTGCAGGTTGCCGTCACCGAGCGCGCCCTCGGCGTTCCAGAGGGCGAAGGTGCCCATCCCGCCGAGCAGGACGGCGACGCCGGCCGCTGCGGCGACGGCGCCCTTGACGGCGCCGCGGTTCGTGGTGGTCCTGGTGCTGGTCGTCGTCGTCATGGCTGACGCGTCCTCTCGTGTCTGCGGGGCCGGAGCGGGTGCTTCCGACGACCTGAACACTGCCGAGGAACGCGGCACGTAGAGCGGGAGCCGCGGGTGCTGAGTAGGTAGGCGCACGCCCCTGAACTGCGGCGACGCGCAGGCCCGCGACCCGATCCCCGTAGGCCGGCCCGGCTACCGTGCCCCGGAGGCGCGCGCAGCGGGGTGCCGGGCCCCGTAGTCCGCCGTCAGCGCGAGGTGCGGCGGTACCGCGCGATCGCCAGCGGTGCGAAGACCACGAGGATCAGCACGACGCACAGCAGCGTGTACGCCACGGGGTTCTGCATCGACCACGCGTCCGGCACGGCCGCGTCCGGGCTGGTGTTGCCGAACAGCTCGCGGCACGCCTGGGTCAGCGTCGACACGGGGTTCCACTCGACCACGCGACGCAGCGGCTCCGGGAACGACTCGAGCGGGACGAAGGCGTTCGACACGAACGTCAGCGGCATGATGACGATGAACGACGCGTTGTTGATGACCTCGACGCTGGGCACGAGCACCCCGACGAGCGCCATGATCCAGCTCACCGCGTACGCGAACACGAGCAGCAGGCCGAACGCCGCGGCCGCCTCCAGGACCGTGCCGTGCACGCGCCACCCGACGAGCAGCCCGGTGAGCGCCATGATGACGAGCGAGAGCACGTTGTAGACGACGTCGGACGCCGTGCGTCCCGCGAGCACGGCGGACTGCGACATCGGCAGGGACCGGAACCGGTCGAGGATGCCCTTCTGCATGTCGTCGGCGATGCCCGCCCCCGTGAAGGTCGCCCCGAAGACGACGGTCTGCGCGAAGATCCCCGGGATGAGGAACTCCCGGTAGCTGACGCCCTCGCCCGGGTCGATCGCCCCGCCGAACACGTAGGCGAACAGCAGGACGAACATGATCGGCGAGATGAGGACGGCGACCAGGATCTCCGGGACCCGCAGGATCTTCAGCAGGTTGCGCTTGGCGACGACGTGCGTGTCGACCACCGTGCGGGCCAGCGTCGTCATGCCGTCACCTCCGCCGGCTCGGGGACGGCCTCCGCGGGCCGGCCGGTCAGGGTGAGGAACGCGTCGTCGAGCGTCGGCCGCCGGAGTCCTGCCTCCAGGACCGCGACCCCCTCGGCGTCCAACCGGTCCAGCACGCGGCGCAGCGCGTGCGTGCCGTCGGCGACCGCGACCGAGAGCGCCCGCCCGTCGCCGTCGGCGTGCACCTCGTCCCCGGACGCCACGTCCGCGAGGGCCGCGCGGGCCGTGGCGGACGCCGCCGCGTCGGCCAGCAGCACCTCCACCCGCTCGCCACCCACCTGCGCCTTGAGCTCGTCGGCGGTGCCGCGGGCGATCGCGCGCCCGTGGTCGATGACGACGATGGCGTCCGCGAGCCGGTCGGCCTCCTCCAGGTACTGCGTCGTGAGCAGGATCGTCGTGCCCTCACGCACCAGGTCCGCGATCACGTCCCACATCTGCAGGCGGCTGCGCGGGTCGAGTCCCGTCGTCGGCTCGTCGAGGACCACGACGGGCGGCTCGGCGACCAGGGCGCACGCCAGGTCCAGCCGGCGGTGCATGCCGCCGGAGTACGTCTTGGCGGGCCGCCCGCCCGCGTCGGCGAGGTCGAACGCCCCCAGCAGGGCGTCCGCCCGCGCCCGTGCCCGGCGCCGCGGGAAGCCGTAGAGCCGCCCGATCATCTCGAGGTTCTCCGCACCGGTGAGGTTCTCGTCGACCGCCGCGCTCTGCCCCGACAGGCCGATGCGCTGCCGGACCTGCTCGGGCTCACGCAGCACGTCCGCCCCCGCGACGCGGGCCGTCCCCTCGTCCGGCCGCAGCAGGGTCGTGAGGATCCGCACCGCGGTGGTCTTGCCCGCGCCGTTGGGGCCCAGCAGCCCCATCACCGTGCCGGCCGGGACCTCGAGGTCCAGACCGCGCAGCGCCTCGACGCTGCCGTACCGCTTGGCCAGCCCCGTGGCCGTGATGGTCGCCGTCATCGTGCCCCCGTCGTCATGCCCCGCCACGTACCGACCGCCCGCCCTGCCCGGACTCGTCGGCCTGGGACCGATGCTGCACCCGACCACCCACACGTACCCCCGCAAACCACGTGACACCCCCAGCGGCGCCGGGCGAGCATGGCGGGATCGCCCCGCCTCGGCCGATGAGTCCGGCCGCCCCGCGGGGTCTGGCCCGCGACCACCGACGACCCCCCGGAGGCCCGCCATGACGACGTCCACCGACCGCCCCCGCTGGCATCGCGACGTGTCGGTGTTCCTCACCGGTCAGACGTTCTCCCTGCTCGGGTCGATGCTCGTGCAGTACGCGATCCTGTGGCACCTCACGCTCGAGACCGGCTCGGGCACGGTCATGGCGGTGTACGCCGCGGTCGGCTTCCTGCCGCAGGCCGTGGTGTCGGTGTTCGGCGGTGTGTGGGCCGACCGCCTCGACCGCCGCGCGCTGATCATCGGCGCCGACACGACCATCGCCGTGACGACCCTCGCGCTCGCGCTGCTCCTGCTGTCGGGGTACGACGACCTGTGGCTGCTGTACGTGGCCGCCGCGATCCGGTCCGCCGGCGCCGGCATCCAGACGCCCGCCGTCGGCGCGCTGCTGCCGCAGATCGTCCCGACGGACAAGCTCATGCGCGTCAACGGCATCAACGCCACCATCCAGTCGGCCATGATGCTCGTCGCCCCGGCGCTCGCGGCGGGCCTGTACGCCTGGGCGTCGATCGAGGCGATCTTCCTCGTCGACGTCGCCACCGCGGCGATCGGGATCGGCCTGCTGCTGCTCGTGCCCGTGCCCCGGCTGGTCCGCACGGACCAGACGGCGGGCGTCCGGGGGTACGTCGCGGACCTGGTCGACGGCGTGCGCTACGTCGCGACCACACCGTTCGTGCGGTGGGTCCTGACGATGTGGGGCGTCGTGTTCGTGCTCATCGTCGCGCCCTCGTTCCTCACGCCCCTGATGGTGGTCCGCACCTTCGGCGACGAGGTGTGGAAGCTGACGGTCAACGAGCTGGCGTTCAGCATCGGCATGACGCTCGGCGGCGTGGCCGTCGCCTGGTGGGGAGGGCTGCGCAACCGCGTGCACATGGTGGTGCTGACCACCGGCCTGTTCGGCGTCCTCAACGTCGGCCTGGGGCTGTCGACGAACATGTGGGTGTTCTTCACGTTCATGTTCCTCATCGGCCTGGGCGTGCCGTTCTTCTCGACGCCGACCATGACGGTGCTGCAGGAGCGCGTCGAGCCCGAGCGGCTGGGCCGCGTGTTCGGGTTCGTCGCTATCGTCATGGCCGTCGCGATGCCGCTGGGCATGGCCGTGTTCGGTCCTCTGGCGGACCGGTACTCGGTGGAGTCGCTGCTGGTGGCGGCGGGTGCGGCGCTGATCCTCGTCGTGCTCGCCGGTGTCGCGCTGCCGTCGGGGCGCCGCGCCATCGCGGAGGCGGGCGCCGACCCTGCCCCGCAGGCGGACGGCGGGTCCGGCGCGGGCGCGTCCGACGACGCCGTCCCCGGCCCCGCGGACGAGCCGGCGCACGGGGGCTGACGGCGGGCGCCGCGGCGCTCACCAGGACGCGGCGACGACGTCCGTCAGCTCGGCGGGGGTCAGCGTGACGGGGTTGCCGCGCGTGCTGGACGCGGCCAGCGCGTCGGCCACGACGTCGGGCACGTCGTCGCGCGCCAGCCCCAGGGTGCCCAGGCCGGGCACGGCCAGCGCCGCCACGAGGTCGGCCAGCCAGGCGACCGCGTCGTCGGCGCGGGCACCGGGGAGCCCGGTGAGCGCGACGGCCGCGTCGTCGTACCGTGCCAGGCCCGGCCCGTGCGGGTCGGTGCGGCGCAGGGCGGCGACGTTCGCCGCCGTCGTGGCCGCCAGCACCGCCGCGCAGACCTGACCGTGCGGCGCGCCGAGCCGCCCTCCGAGCGCGGCGGCCAGCCCGTGCACGGCGCCCAGCCTCGCGTTCGCGAGCGCCATCCCCGACTGCAGCGCCGCGACGCTCAGGTCGGTGCGCGCGCCGACGTCGTCACCGTGCTCCACGACGCGCCGCAGGCTGCGACCCGCCCGGACCAGGCCGTCGCGTGCGAGGGGGTCCGTCAGGGGTGTGGCCTGCGGCGTCGTGTACGCCTCGAGGCACTGCGTGAGGGCGTCGGCCCCGGACGCGGCGGTGAGGTCCGGCGGGCAGCCGAGCGTGAGGAGCGGGTCCACCACGGCGACGGCCGGCAGCATCGCGCGGCCCCGCAGGCTGGCCTTGACGCCCCGGTCCGGGACCCGGACGGGTGCGTTGGCGGTGACCTCCGCGCCCGTGCCGGCCGTGCTGGGCACCGCGACCACGGGCAGCGCCGCGTCCGGCAGCGGCAGCCCGCGCCCGACGACCTCCAGGTGGTCGAGGACGTCCGTGCCGCCGGGCGCCAGGACGGCGACGCACTTGGCGAGGTCCAGCACCGACCCGCCACCCCAACCGACGACCACGTCGGGACGCACGTCGCGCGCGATCGCGACCGCGGCGCGCACCGCGTCGACGTCCGGCTCCCCGCGGTGCCGGTGGACCGCGACGGCCGGCAGCCCGGCGACGTCGGCCGACCGCCCCGCGACGACCAGGACGCGTCGCCCCAGGCCCGCCACGAGGTCGGCGACCTGCTCCGAGACCCCCGCCCCGAGGACGACCCGACCCGCCGTGCTGAACGTGGACACGGGAGCAGGCTAGGCGGACGTCGCGGACCGGCGCCCACCGGTCACGGGTGCAGCCGCGCGCGCCAGTCCGGCGGCACCCGCCCCTCCGGCCCCGGCGTGGGCTGGTCCTCCGGGTGCGCCATGGGCGGCGCCAGGTCCGGGCCCAGGGTGTAGTCCCCGGCGGAGTAGTCCCACCACCAGTCCTGCCCCGGCTCGTAGGTGCGCATCACGGCGTGGCCGGAGGCGCGCCAGTGCGCCGTGGCGTGCTGCCCGGGCGAGCTGTCGCAGCAGCCGATGTGCCCGCACGCCGCGCAGCGCCGCAGCGCCACCCACCACCCCGCCTCCTGCTCGCACTCGACGCAGCCGGGGCCGCTCGGAGGGACGGTCGGGTCGATCGCGCTGACGCTCATGGGGCGCTCCTTCGGGCTCCTGGCCAGTCTGCGCCCGGGTACCGCGCCACCGCACGCCGTGCCGGGAGCCGTGCCGGAGGTGCGCCGACCGCCGCCCGTCAGTCGTGGCGCGCGCGCCGGTGCGGGTTCTCCATGATCCCGAGGGGCGTTGCCGAACGGGTCGGCGTCGTCAGCGGTGCAGCCGGGAGGGCCAGTCGGCGGGCACCCGCCCCGCGGGCCCGGGCGCCGGCTGGTCGGTGGGGTGGGCGAGCGGCGGTGCGAGCGCGGGCCCGGTGCCGTAGTCCTGCGCGGCGTAGTCCCACCACCAGTCCTCGCCCGGCTCGTAGGACCGCACGAGCGGGTGGCCCGTGGCACGCCAGTGCGCGGTCGCGTGCTGCGAGGGCGAGGAGTCGCAGCAGCCGACGTGCCCGCACGCGGCGCAGCGTCGTAGGTGGAACCACCAGCCGCCCGTGGCGTCGCACTCGAGGCAGCCGGGACCGCTGGGCGGCAGGCTCGGGTCGACAGCCCTCACGCGGTCACCCCCAGGGTCGCGGCGGGCTCGTAGGGCAGCCGCACCAGGAACCGGGTGTCCCCCGGCGAGGAGCGCACCGACAGGTCGCCGTGGTGCTTGGTCACGACGATGCGCCACGCGATGTCCAGGCCCAGGCCCGTACCGGACCCGACGGGCTTGGTGGTGAAGAACGGCTCGAACACGCGGCCGACCACGTCGGGCGGGATGCCCGGGCCGGAGTCGGCGACCTCGACCTCGAGCCAGTCGTCGACCCGTCGCGTGGTGATCGTCAGGGTGCCGGCACCGTCCATGGCCTGGGCCGCGTTGTCGATGAGGTTGGTCCACACCTGGTTGAGCTCGGCACCGTAGACGTGCACGGGCGGCAGCGTGCGGTCGTAGTCCCGCACCACGACGATCCCGTCGAGGCGCCGGTCGAGCATCGTCAGCGTCGAGTCGAGCAGCTCGTGGACGTCGAGCGTCTGGTCGGGTGCACGGCCGATCTGCGAGTACTGCCGGGCCGCGCCGACGAGGGAGGAGATGCGGGACGTCGCGTCCTCGACGTCGTTCATCAGCTGCTCGGTCTCCAGCGCGTAGGACAGCCAGCGCACGGCGCCCTCGAGGATCCCCGGACCGACCGCCGTGGCGACCGCGTCGAGCCACCCCGGGTCGAGCCGTGCCGTGACGAACGTCGGCGCGAGGTCCCACCCGCCGGCGATGCCGTGCGCGTCGAACCAGTCGGCCACGGCGTCCTCGGCGTCCGTCCGCTCGAGCGCCGTCGGGGGCGGCGGCGCCCCGGGCGCACGGGACTTGGCGAGGGACTCCACGGCCTGCTCCTGCAGGTCCACGAGGGTGCCGAGGGTCGTCGCGTCGTACGGGCCGTCGGCGATCATCGCGAGCTTGTGCCGCATGCCCGCCACCCGCTCGCGCAGGGACGCGGTCGCCCGGTTCGCCGCGGCCGCGGGGTTGTTCAGCTCGTGCGTCAGCCCGGCGGACAGCGCGCCGAGCGCGAGCAGCCGCTCGCGCTGCCCCACCGCCTGCTGCGTGGCCTGCTGCCCCACGGACAGCCCCTCCAGCAGGTGCACCGCCATCGGGAACCACGTGGTCATCAGCTCCGCGAAGTCCGGTGCCGCCAGCACGTAGAAGCGCGACGGCTCCAGCACGTGCATCGTGTGCGGGTACCGCTGGGGTGCCCGCTCCCCCAGGTACGCGGCCGTCGCCCCGCCGTAGACGCCGCGCTGCGACGTGCGCGACACCTCGACGTCGTCCGTACCGACCCGCCGGGACAGCGCGACGTGCCCGTCGAGCAGCACGTACAGCCAGCGCGCGGGGTCCCCCTCGACGTACAGCGGACCGGACTCGCGGGACAGCACGTGCCCGTGCGCGCACAGCCAGCGCAGCTGGTCGTCGTCCAGGCGCTCGAAGAGGAACAGCGTGCGCAGCTCGTCGACGTCGCAGGGCAGCGCCTCGTCGGGCGGCTCGGTGCGCAGGTCGGAGGCGTCGGTGGGTGTGCTCACAGCTGCTCCAGGTACCGGTGGACGAGCATGACGGCCATCGCGCCCTCGCCCACGGCGGACGCGACGCGCTTGGCGGACTCGGCGCGCACGTCGCCGGCCGCGAACACCCCCGGGACGCTGGTCTCGAGGTGGTAGGGCGGGCGGTCCAGCGGCCACCCGGCCGGGGGACGTCCGTCCGTGAGGAGGTCCGGGCCGGAGCGGACGAACCCGCGCGGGTCCCGCACGACCGTCCCGTCGAGCCAGCCGGTCAGCGGGGCGGCGCCGATGAACACGAACAGCCACCCGGTCCCGACCGTCTCCTTGTCGCCCGTCGCGGCGCTGCGCAGCACGACCCGCTCGAGGTGCTCGTCGCCGATCGCCTCGACGACCTCGGTGCCCGTGCGCACCCGGATCCGGGGGTGCGCCTCGACCTGCTCGACGAGGTAGTGCGACATCGACCGGCGCAGGTCCTCGGCGCGCACCACGAGGGTCACGGAGCGCGCGTCGCGCGCGAGGTACATCGCCGCCTGCCCGGCGGAGTTGGCCCCGCCGACCACGTACACGTCCTGGTCGCGGCACGCCGGCGCCTCCGTCATCGCCGACCCGTAGAACACCCCGCGGCCCGTGAGCGTCCCTAGGCCCGGCCCGGACAGCTCCCGGTAGGACACGCCGTTGGCGAGGATCACGCAGTGCGCCGCGAGCGTGCTGCCGTCGGCGAACCGCACGGCGCGCGCGGAGCCCTTGACGTCGAGCCCGCACACGTCGCGCGTCATGACGATCTCGGCGCCGAACCGCTGCGCCTGGCGCCGCGCGCGGTCGGTGAGCTGCGCGCCGGAGACACCGTCGGGGAAGCCCAGGTAGTTCTCGATGCGCGAGCTCTGCCCGGCCTGCCCACCCGTCGCGGTGCGCTCGACGAGCGCCGTGCGCAGCCCCTCGGACGCGCCGTACAGCGCCGCACTGAGCCCCGCGGGCCCGCCGCCGACGACCACCAGGTCGTAGAAGTCCTCCGCGGGCTGCACCTCCAGCCCCACGCGGGACGCGATCGTCGCGTCGTCGGGCCCGACCAGGACGTCCCCGTCCGACGTGACGACGACCGGCAGCCGTGCGTCGTCGACGCCCGCGGCCTCCAGCAGGCGCGTGCCCTCGGGCGAGTCCGACGCGAACCACCGGTACGGCACCTGGTTGCGCGCCAGGAACTCGCGCACCTGCGACGAGCGCGCCGACCAGCGGTGCCCCACCACCTTGGGGCCGTGCACGGTGGACGGTGCCGCGGCCCGCCACGCGTCGAGCTGCGCGTCGAGCACCGGGTACAGCTTCTCCTCCGGCGGGTCCCACGGCTTGAGCAGGTAGTGGTCGAGGTCCACGACGTTGACCGCGTCGATCGCCGCGTCCGTGTCCGCGTACGCCGTGAGCAGCACGCGCCGCGCGGCCGGGAACAGGTCCATCGCCTGCTCGAGGAACTCGATGCCGCTCATGCCGGGCATGCGGTGGTCGGCCAGCAGCACCGCGACCTGCTCACCGCGCAGCTTCAGCTCCCGGCACACGTCCAGCGCCTCGGCACCCGACTCGGCCCGCACGATCCGGTAGTCGGCGCCGTACCGGCGGCGCAGGTCCCGCGCGACGGCGCGCGACACCGCGGCGTCGTCGTCGACGGTGACGAGAGCGGGGCGGGCTGCTGCGTCTGGTGCCACACGGACCTCCGTGGCGGGGCGGTCTCGACGGCCAACAGTCTGCGCCCGGGAACGGGCGGTGTCACCCGTTTCGCCCGGTCGGTCCCCTGCGACGGCCGGGGGCACCGCGCGCCGGCCACCGGGACGGGCAGGAACGACGAAGGCCCGGCACCACCGGTGCCGGGCCTTCGATCTGCGCGCCCGAAGGGACTCGAACCCCCAACCTTCTGATCCGTAGTCAGATGCTCTATCCATTGAGCTACGGGCGCACTGGCCCTCGCGGGCCGACCAGAACGATACAGGCACGGAGGGCCAGCCCCAAACTCGATCCGCTGCGGCGTGGGACACACCGGCTGCCGACGCCCGGAACGCAGGCCGACGGCGCAGGCCGTACCGCCCGGTAGGCCGCCGTTCGGGCCGCCCGTCACCCCTGCACGCTGCGCCGACCGGGTGGCCTGTCACGGTCCGGGCGCGCGCCAGTGCGCACCTGTGTCACGGTGACCGCCCGCTGCGGGCCCGACGACGTCCCCGCCCACCACGCACCACGAGGCACGCACCACGAGCCACGCACCACGCACCACGAGAGGGGATCACCGTGACCGGTCGTCGAGACCGCGGCGGGGCGCGATCGACCCGTCCGACCGCACCGCCGGGCCCGGACGCCCCGCGGTGAGCGCCGCCGAAGTGCACACCGCCCTGGACGGCTGGGCGGCACGGCTCGTGCGGCTCGGTGCCGTCGTCGTCACCCGTCTGCGTCCCGGCCTCACGCCGGACGAGGCGGACGAGGTCGCCGCACGTCACGGCTACCTGCTGACGGACGAGCTGGCAGCGCTGTGGACGTGGCGCGACGGTGTGGGAGCGCGCCCAGGCCGGGCACCGGCGCACCTGGCCCCCGGGCAGGAGTTCGCGTCGCTCGACGAGAGCCTGCGCCGCTCGCGGGAGTACCTGGAGGCGTCGCGGGCGGAGGCCCGCGCGGGGGCGACCCCCACGGTGCCCTGGCAGCCGCACTGGGTCGTGGCCGTGCACGGGCACGCCCTGCCGCTGGTCCTGGACGGCGCGTCCCCCGGCCCCGACTCGTTCCGGCACGACCCGCAGAGCAACCCGCTCGTGGTGGCGCACTCGACCCTGCCGCAGCGGATCGCCCGCTGGCACGACATGCTCGACACCGGCACGTGGCGCATCGGCCGCGACGGCATGTGGGACGTCGACCTCACGCACCTCACGCAGGGTGGGCACGTGCCCCGCACGGACCTGACGTGACGGCTGCGGGGCTCCGGGAAAGGTGTGCGCGCCCGGGCGGGCCGTGCGCCACGCTCGGCGCATGAGCGACCCCGTGCTGCGCGTCCGGTACCCCGTCGACGACGTCACCCTGAGCCGGCTGCACGCCGCGGCGTTCGGCGGCGCGGACGACGTGCAGCCGTGGGCGGCCCGCCTCGACCGGTACGCGGTCACGTGGGTGGGGGCGTTCGACGGCGACGAGCTCGTCGGGTTCGTGCACGCCTGCGGCGACGGGGGCACGCACGCGTTCGTCCTCGACACGATGGTGGACGCCGCGCACCGGCGCCGGGGCACGGGGCGGCGGCTGGTCGAGCGGCTCGTCACGGAGGTCCGCGCGGCCGGGTGCACGTGGCTGCACGTGGACTTCGAGCCGCACCTGGACGGGTTCTACCGGGCGTGCGGGTTCCGGCCGACGGCGGCGGGGGTCCTGCGGCTGTGACGAGGTCCCCTCCGCCCGGCGCCCCGCGCGCGGCAGCCGGGAGCGCCACCCGGGTGACACCTCTCCGCACCCCCACGGCCCGCCGGTGCCCGCCCCTAGACTCCGCGCCGTGACCACCCGGACGTTCACGCGGCCGTCCCACCTCGGCGAGGACGGCTTGGTGCTCGGGCTCGCCCCCGCCCTGACGCCGCGCGGCGTGGAGCAGGACCCGAGCTTCTGCCACGGCTTCGCCGCGCACCCGCAGGTGCTCGCCCGCGGCCTGGTCACGCTCGCCGACGTCACGGCGACGCGGTACTTCCAGTACGTGCCGACCACCCTCCGGGACCCCGTCCTGACCGCGCACGGCGACCGGCTGCGGGCCGAGTGCTTCTCGGCCTGCAACGGCGTGTACGCCCGGCTCGACCTGCTGCCCGACGCGCTCGACTCGGGCACCGTCGGCCACGGCACCACCAACGTCGACATCGGCACGACGACGCGCGCGGCACTCACCCGCGTGGGCCGCGACAAGCTCCTGCACCTCGACGTCGGGCGCGGCGGTCTGACGATGTCCACCCCGCAGGCCACCGCCGTCGAGCGGCCCGTGGCGATGCCGGACCGGTGGGTGCGCGCGCTGGGGAACGTGGCCGAGATGCACCACGGGCTCCCGCTCGCGTTCACCGTGGGGGCGGCCGGTGCCCGGGCCTTCGTCGCGGCGCTGCCGGCGGCCACCGGGGCGGGCCGCTCCGGGTGGCTCGTCGCCGCGCGCGACGCCGTGCGCGTCTCACCGCGCCCGACCCCCGGCGGCGTGCACGTCGCCGGGCTGCACCGCCTCAACGCGGCGAAGCGCCTGCTGGTGCACGTCACCGGCATGACGGTGCACGGCGCCGCCGAGCCAGGCCCGGCCGTCGTCGAGCTCACGCTGCCGGGGGCCCGCCTCGTGCTGGGCCTCACCGACGAGGCGTGGCGCGGGCACTCCGGGGAGGGCTCGCTGCTGTCCGCGCTCACGGGTGCGACCGTCGCCGAGGACGCGGACCTCGTCGCCGCGCTGCTCGCGTTCGAGCCGGTCGTCGACGTCGCCCGCCTCGCCCGCGACACGGCGCTCGACGAGACCCGGGTGCGGGCCGCGCTGGCCGTCCTGGCGGCCGACGGGCGCATCGGCTGGGACCTGCACGATGCGGCGTGGTTCCACCGCGAGCTGCCCCACGACCCGGCACGCGTCGCGAAGGACAACCCGCGGCTCGTCGGCGCGCGTCGCCTGGTCGCCGACGGGGCGGTGGTGGCCGACGGCGACGGCTGGACCGTGCGCCGGCGCTCGGGCGACGGTCCCCCGTACCGCGTGACCGGGACCGGCACCCGGTGCACCTGCCCCTGGTTCCTGAAGCACGGGACCGGCCGCGGCCCCTGCGCGCACGTCCTGGCCGTACGGATCCGCACGGAGGCGCCGTCATGAGCACGCCCGGGCTCGACGCCGCCGTCGAGGTCTTCCGGGACCTGGGCTGGGCGACGGCGACCCTGGAGGACGTCGAGAACCTGCCGCTCGGCACACCCGAGCAGCGCGCCGCCGCTCGCGCCGGCCTGGCCGCCGGCCCGTGGCGCGAGCACCACCGGTGGGACGACTCGATCCGCGGGTACCGGTGGACGAGCCTGGTCGGCGGCGTCGACGAGCACCTGCTGACCGCGTTCGCGCTGCGTCAAGGGGTCGACGCGCTCCGCGCGGTCGAGCTGCTGGAGAGGTTCCCGCTCCCCGGGCCGCTCGCGGCGCGCCTGCTGGCGCCGCACGGGCCCCGGCTCGCCCGACGCGTCGCCGACCTCGTCGCCCGGCGCCCCTGGACGGTGACCACCCCGCTCTCGGCGGCGGCCGTGAGCCTCGTGGACCTGCACGACCTGCCGGTGCCCGCGTCGCGCGGGTACCTCGAGCACTGGGTGGCGCAGACGTCCTACGCGGTCCCCCCCGAGGGCCGGCAGGCCGCGGCCGGCACCGCCGTGCTCGCACGTGCGACGGTGCTGCGACGCGCCACGGAGCACCTGCGGGCCGCCCGGGAGGCCGGCGTCCCGCCGCTGCCGTCGTTCGGCGGCGTCCTCGCCGCGGTCGTCGAGCAGGGCCTGGTCCCGCGCGACGAGGCGCTCGAGATCGCCGTCGCCGGGCTCGACTCCGCGCAGCGCCCCGGCGACCGCACCGCGTGGACCCGCCTCCTCACCGGTCCGCTCGGCGCGACCGACGGCGAGCTCCTCGACCGCGCCGACGTCCTCGTGCCCGCCCTCGCGCACGGCGACCCGGCCGTCGTCGAGGCCCTGGCACCCCCGCTCGTGGCGGGCGTCCCCGAGGACCTGCTGGCGGACGTGCTGACCGTGGCGCTGCTGGTCCGCAGCCGCAAGGCCCGACGGCTCGTCCTGGCGACCGCGGCGTCCCGCCCGCGGCCCGCCGACCACGTGGTCGAGGCCGTGGCGCCGCTGGTGGCGCCGATGACGACCGCACCGGACCGCCCCCTCGGGCGAGCCGCGACGGCCCTCGTGACCGCGTGGGGCGCGGACGTGGACGTGGACCCCGAGCCGGACGGCGGGCCCGTGGTGGTCGCGCGCTGGCTCCCGACGCCGCCGCTGTGGGACGTCCCCCGGTTCGACGTCGGCCCGGTGACCCCGGACGCCCTCACGGCTGCTGCCGCCGCGCTCACCGGACGCCCCGCCGACGTCGTGGACGTCCACGTCGAGCAGCTCCTCGCGCTGGCCACCGCGGTGGCGTACACCGACCCCGCCGCGGCGCGCACGGCACTGGCGGGCGTCCGACCGTCCGAGGTCGCGGGCCTGCGCTGCGTCCCGGACTGGCTCGCGGGCACGCCGTCCCGACTGCGGGACACGCCTGGCCACCCCGCGACGTCCCACCGCTCCTGGCCGCTGCCCGCGCTCGTCCGCGCGCCCGTCGACGCGCGCGAGGCGGCGGTCGTCGGACGGTGGGGCGAGATCCCGGTGATGCTCTCGATGCCCACGTGGGTGGACCTGCGCATCGACCCGGCCGACCTGGTCGTGCGGCTGCAGGCCTACGCGGACGCCGGCGTGGCGGTCTCCGAGGGCGACCTCCACCTCGCCCTGACCCGCACCGACGTGTCGCTGGCGACCGCGGACGTGCGGTCCGCGCTCGAGCGGCTGGCCGTCCCGGTCCTGCAGCCCGACCAGCCGGCACCGGACCGCGGTCTGCTGGCACGCCTCCGGTCGACGTGGCAAGGGCACTCGGACGGGGCAGCCCGGCTCACCGCGGGCCCGGTCGCCGCGCGGTACCTCACCGACCCTGTCCTCGAGCCCGCGCTGCGCCGGTCCGCGGACGGTCGGCGCTGGGAACCGGGGGCGATCGTCGTGCCGGCCTCGCTCGCCGGGCTGCCCGCACGACTCACGGCCCTCCCGGCCTTCGCGCCTCTCGGCGCCGAGACCCTCCCCACCTGGGGCGACGCCGCGGGCACGTGGATCCGGTCCTCCGAGACCGCCGATGCCGGTCTGCGGCTGCGCCAGGCGGTGCGCCGGGGGACCCCGCTGCCGCCCGGGCTCGCGGCGAACGTGGTCGGCGCGCAGCGGGGCTTCCACCCGGTGGCGGCGCCCGACGGCACGACCGCGGTCCTGGAGGCGTGGGAACGCGGTCTGCTGCGACCGGGGGCGGCCGACGTCCGGCTGCTCGACTGGTCCCTCACGCCGACGGCGCTCGCGTCGTTCGCCCGTGCCTGCGTCGAGCTCGCCGCGGACGGGCTGCTCGCCGTCGTGTGGCCCCTCCTCGACGACGTCCTCGCCGCGTCGCTCACGAGGTCCCGTCTGCCCGCGGGGACGTCCGAGGTCGCGGAGGCCGTGCAGAGCCTGCTCCCGGCGGTGCGTGCCGCCGTCGTGGAGGGCACGGCACCCGCGTCGGCGCTCGAGCTCCCCGGTACGCGTGCCCTCGCGAGGCGCGGTGGGACCTCGCGGGCCGTCGTCGCGGCGTGCGCGGTGACCGCCGAGCTGCCCGAGCGCCGCGACCCGCCGGCGCCGACGACGGCCGCGCTCCCGGCCCCGTCGTTCGACGAGGTCTGGCCCGTGGATGCCGGCACCCGTCCGGCCGTCGTCGACGGCGCCGTGCTCACGGTGCGGGCGCCGGACCACCCGGGTGCGCCGCCCGCTCTGGACGTCGCGCTGCCGGACGGCTCGACGTACCGCGTCCGCAAGACGGCGTTCCACGAGCTCGAGCAGGAGGGCCAGTGCGAGGCCGCGTCCCTGCCGCTGCCGGAGAGCGGTCGCCGGCACGCCGACTCCTGGCTGCGGTGGGACGTCGGCACGGAGCGGATCGTCGTCTCGCCGTACCGCAACTGGCGCGACGGCTCGCACCGGCCGCCGACGGGGCCGGACGTCCCGCCGCTGACGACGTCGATGGTGGCCGTCCTGCTCCTCGGCCTCAGCACCGACAGCCCGTACACCGCGGGCCAGGTCCGGGCCACCCTCGGGTCACGGCTCGTCGGGTCCGCGGCGGTGACGCACGCGGTGCGGGCGCTGCTGCCCTCCGAGCACGTGAACCCGGGACATCTGGTGCGTCCGCTCGACGTCGACGCGGCGACGCTCCCGGTGCTCTGGCCCGTCCTCGTGGAGTCCGTCCGGCACGCGGCGACGTTCGAGGGCTCCCCACCGCGGTGGGTGCATCGTGTCCTGGACGTCGCCCTGCACCGGGCGCCGCTCCTGCGTGAGGCCGTGAGCCGTGGCCTGCTGCCCGCCGACGCCGCCGCGTGGCCGGGTCTGGCGGACCTCGCCGCGTCGGCGCGGTCGGCGACGGTCCGACGCAAGGCGGCTGCGCTCGCGGAGCAGGTGCTGGGCACCTGACCGGCGCCGCGTGACGCGCGGGTCCCCGTGGCCGCCCCGTACGACGAGGGCCCGGTCCTCGTGGACCGGGCCCTCGTGCTGCGGAGACGGTGGGATTTGAACCCACGGAAGGGTTGACCCCTTCACGGCCTTAGCAGGGCCGCGCACTAGACCTGGCTATGCGACGTCTCCAGGACGAGCACACGTTACCGGTCCCTCGTCCTGCGACCAAAGCGAGTACGTGGCGGGCTCGCGCGGCAGACCCGGACGGGTCAGTGCTCGAAGCCCCACTCACGGTCCGTGACCATGCGCGCGACCGCCAGGCCGACCGCGAGCGCGGTGACCACCAGCGCGGCGGAGACGCCGTAGGTCAGTGCCTGCGCGACGTCCCCGTTGCTCAGGTAGTACACGGCCCGGTACGCCGGCACGCCGGGGACCATGATCGTCACGGCCGGCACGTACACGGTGATGCGCGGGATGTTCAGCCGGGGCGCGATCCACGCGGCGAGCAGACCGACGAGGAACGCGGCGACGGCGGCGGCGGCCTGCGGCGGCCAGTCCAGCAGCACGACGGCCTCGACGCGCAGCAGGTTGGGCAGTGCCGCGACGCCCGCCGCGACGAGCGCCATGCGCCACGGGCTGTTGAACATCAGCGCGAAGCCGAGCACGCCGACGAACGACGCGAGCAGCCGCAGCAGGGTCATCAGGGCCGGGTCCAGCGCGAGCTCACGCGGCGGGTCGGGGCTCAGCCCCACGACGATCGACACCGCCCACACCGCGAACGCGGCGGACACGAAGATCATCAGCGCCCACGTCAGCCGGGCGACGCCCGCCGAGAAGTCGAGCTTGGCCAGGTCCAGGGCGCCGGTGACGAGCGGGAACCCGGGCACCAGGAACAGGGCGGCGGCCACGTACCCCGCCTCGTGCACGCCGCCGGTGACCCCCAGCAGGTGCAGGGCCTGGACGAATCCCAGGTACGACAGGCTGGCCAGCGTCGCCGCGAGCATCGTCACGCCGAACTGGTTGAACCCGCGGTGCAGCATGACGCGCCGCAGCCCCTGCCCCAGGCCGGCGCCGACGAACGCCCCGGCGACCTCGACCGCGCCGCCGTTGTTGAGGAACGCGAACGCCGCGCACGCCACGGCCGCCCACAGGGCGTTCAGCACCACCGGGTACAGCGGCGGCTTGGCGGCGATCCGGTCGATCTCGACCGTCAGGTCCTCGACGGTGACGGGTGCCCGCGCCTCGACGCGCTGGGCCAGCAGCTCGAGCTCGGCCAGGCGGTCGGTGTTGACGCCGACCGTGCGGACCTCGGTGACCTCGGTGCGGAACGACCGCCCGCGGTGGGACGTCGTCGTGATCTCGGTGAGCGTGACGTGCGCGTGGTGCCGGTCGATGCCGAGCGCGCCCGCGACGCGCGCCATCGACGCCTTCACGCGGTACGAGCCCGTGCCCGACGCGAGGCTGAGCCGCCCCACGCGCAGCACGGCTCCCGAGCGGCGGATCAGCTCGAGCTCGTCGTCGTCCGGTTCGGTGGGCACGGTGCCATCATCGCCGGACACGCCGCCGGGTGGCAGGACGTCCGCCCCGCAGACGCAGGGCGCCGGGGGCGTAGGCAACGGCGACAGCCGCCGACCTCTCGGGGCGTGCGCGCTCCTGGCAGCCGACGGGACCAGGGCAGGGCGTCGGATCAGGGCAGGGCGTCGGATCAGGGCAGGGCGTCGGATCAGGGGAGGGCGTCGGCCGCGCGCTGCTCCTGGTCGCGGGCACGCTCAGCGGCCTTCGTGGCGCGCTCGAGTTCCCGCGCCGCCGCCCGCACGGCCTTCTCCTGGTCGCGCGCCCGCGTGCGGGCCGCCACGAGCGCCTCGTCGGCACGCGGCAGTGCGGCGCGGGCGTCGGCGAGGCGACGGCGCACGTCCGCGAGGGCCTCGACGAGCTGCTGCTCGGCGGCGTACGCGTCCTGCTGCTCGCGCTCCGCGTCCTCCAGCGTCGCGACCGCCGCCTGCTCCGCGGTGGCGACGTCCTCGTGCCGGGTCCGCGCCCGGTCCAGGTCCGCCTCGGCGGCCTCGCGCGCCGCGACCGCGTGCTCGTGCCGGTGCCGCAGCCGCTCCGCCTCCTGCGCCCGGCGTGCACGCTCCCGCCCCTCGGCCGCGGCCTTGGCCGACGTCGTGGACGACGGACGCGTCCGACCTCCACCCGAGCCGGCGGCGTCGTCGGACGAGGCGGCGGCGTCGTCGGACGTGCCGGGGGCGTCGTCCCCGCGGTCGGCCCGCGCCGCCGATGACGCCGCCGCACCGGGCCGCCCGCCCGCGCGCACCCCGGGACGCGTCCCGGCACCGCGCGTCGCACCGGTGCCCTCGGACCGGGAGCGTGCGGGGCTGGTGCCCGACTCCGGGACCACCCCGGCACGCTCACCCTCGGGGGACGCGTCCGCGGAGCCGAAGCCGACGTGCTCGGTGCCGTGCGTGAGCGTGCCGGCCGCCACCGCGTCGGCCACACGCGGGTCCGCGAGCGCCGCCGTCAGCGTCTGCTCGACCTCCTGCGACGCGGCCGTCGAGAGCTTCTGGCCACCCGCGGCCGCGAGCCGTCGCGCCCGCGCGACCAGGCCGGAGACGAGTGCGCGTCGCTGCTTGCCCAGCTCGCGCAGGGCGGGCCCGTCCAGCGAGCGCTCGGCGTCGCGCATGCCCTCGCCCAGGTCGCGCAGCGCGTCGGCGAGCGACGGGTCGTCCCGGACCAGCAGGTTCACCGCCCACGCGGCGACCGTCGGCTTGCGCAGCGACGCGATCCGCGCGGCGGTGGCCTTGTCCTTGGCCGCCTTCGCCGCGCGGACGGCGGCGTCACGGCGCGCGACGAAGTCGTCGAGCGCCCCGCCGTACAGGTCGTCGACGACGTCGTCCAGGGAGGCCACGCCCCCAGCCTGCCCGGCCGTCCCCGACCGGACCACCGCCACCCCGCCGTGTCACCCGACCGACGGGCCGGACCGGCGCGCGGTCAGTCGCGGTGGCCCGGCTTGCGCGGCGGGTACCAGCGGTTGCCGTAGCGGCGCACGAGCTGCCCGTCGGCGATCTCGGCGAGGTCGTCCAGGCGCTCCAGCACGGCCCGGCCGACCCGGCGGGCGGCGGTGTCGTGGTCGACCTCGAAGCGGACGGTCACGCGCGCCTGCCCCCGCACGACGCCGACGTCGAACGCCTCGACGGTGGCGAGCGCGCGGGCGGCGGCGACCGCCTCGGGCAGCACGTCGGGCGCGGACGTGCCGGGGCGCAGCAGCCCCACGGACGCGGTGATGCGGTAGGACGGCACGTCAGTCCCGCACGAGCAGCCCGGCCGCACGGCGGGCGGCGTCGACCAGGGGCACGCGGTCCAGGGCGTCGACGTCGTCCAGCGGTACCCAGACGGCCTCGTCGGTGGAGCCGTCGACCTCGTGCGCCAGCGCGCCGCCGACGACGTGCGCGCGGTACAGGATGCCCAGGGCGTGCAGGTCGGGCAGGTCCGGGTGGGCCCGCTCCGCCGAGGGGTAGACGACGGACTCGACGCCGGTCAGCCCGTCGACCACGACGTCGTACCCGGTCTCCTCGCGGACCTCCCGGACGACAGCGGCCTCGGGGTGCTCCCCGGGCTCCAGACCGCCCCCGGGCAGGGACCACCCCCGCAGCGCACCCTCCGACCAGTGCACGAGCAGCATCCGCCCCTCGTCGACGACGACGGCGTACGCGGCGACCCGGGTGTCCACGGGCGACGACGCTACCGTCCGCCGCCGACCACCTCACCGGTCCGCCTCGTCCACCGGCAGCAGCGCGGGCCGCGGCACCGGCGGGCCGTACCCCCGCAGGCGGGCGCGCAGGCCGCGGACCAGGAGGGACGGCCGGAACAGGCTCGTCGGCGGCGCGACCAGGTGGTAGACCCGCGACAGACCGGCCTGGGCGACCGTGTCCCCGTGCGCGGCCATGCGGGTGAGTTCCCCGATCCACCGCCCCGCGAGCGCCGACACCGGCGACCGGGGACCGGGCAGCCCGGCCAGCGCCCGGTCCTCGCCGGTCGCGATCCGCCAGGGCACCGCGCCGAGCCGCACGCACTCCCGCAGCAGGCGCGCCGCTCCCCCGGGCGCCGTCAGGTCACCGCGGGCGTCGGCGGCCCGCAGCGCCTGCGCCTCCAGCGCCGCCACGGTGATGCCCTGCCCGTACACCGGGTCGAACGCGCACAGCGCGTCCCCGACCGCGACGAGCCCGTCGGGCCAGCCGCGCACGCGGTCGTACCGGTGCCGGCGGTTGCCGGTCTGGCGGTGCGACGCCACGTCCCCGTCGACGGCACCGGCCGCGGCGACGCGGGCGAGGGCGTCGTCGGGCAGCCCGGCGAGGTAGGCGCGCAGGCCGGGCAGGTCGCGCGGCGGGCGCAGGGCGCCGGCCCCGACGGCCGTGACGGTCCACCAGCCGCCCTCGGCGGGCAGCGCGAGCCCGCCCCCGCGGCCCCGCTGCTGCAGCAGCACCACGCCGGCGGCACCCAGCGCGTCGGCGGGCAGCCGCACGCGGACGGTGGCGTAGCCGACGTGGGCGTCGACCTCCTCGACGCGCGCCGCGGGCAGACCGAGCGCCCGCAGCCACACCGGCAGCCGCGAGGCGCGCCCGGATGCGTCGACGACGAGGTCCGCGGGCCACGCGTGCCGCCCGTCGGCGTCGCCCGGTCCGCCGTCCGGGGTGTCCGCCCAGCCCGCCTCGACGGTGTCCACCCACCACCGCGGCCCGCCCTCCTCGCCCCGGCGCAGCCCCGCCCCGCGCACCGCGGCGACCACCCGCACGCCGGGCAGCGCCGACACCCGGCGGCGCACGAGGTGCTCGACCAGGGGCCGCGACGCGAGCAGCACCTCGAGCTGGCGTGCCCGCGGGGCCCAGCCCGGCGGTCCCCACCACGCCAGGTCACCGGTGTCGACCGCGACGGCGCCGGCAGCCTGCAGCTCGTCCCGGAAGCCGGGCAGCAGGTCCTCGACGGCGGACAGCCCGCGGTGCAGCAGCAGGTGGGGCTGACGACCCTGCGGGACGCCGGGCCGGGGCTGCGGCACGTCGGGCAGCAGGTCGCGGTCCAGCAGGGTGACGGTCCGCCCGTCGCGCGCCAGGGCGGCGGCGGCCAGCAGCCCGGCCATGCCCGCACCGATCACGACGACGTCCTGCACGCGCACCCCCTGCACGGTCCCGGACCATCCTCACCGCCCCCGCGGCCGGGCACCAGCCCCGGGCGGGACACGGTCCGGCACCGGTGCCCGGTGGCCGCCGCCTGCGTCGTGGGGCGCTCGCGCGGCGGCTACCGCACCGGGGCACCCGTTCCGGTCGCCGCCCGGGCCCCCGGCGGTGATGATCTGCAGGACCGCCCCACCCCTCCCGAGGACGCCCGTGCCCCGCATCGTCGCCCCCGTGCAGATCGGCGACGTGACGCCGTGGCTGCCGGACGCACTCCCCACCGACCCCGACGACGCGCTGGCGACCGTGCGCACCTGGCCCGCGGACCTGCGGCCGGGCGCCGGCGCCACCGCCCGCCTGTGGTCCCTGCTCGCGACGCTGGCCGCGCACGACCTCGCCGTCGCCCGTGCGGTCGAGCCGCACCTCGACGCGGTCGCGATCCGCGAGCAGGCCGGGCTCCCGGCCGCCGCCGACCGCACGTGGGGGGTGTTCGCGGCCGAGGGGCCGGGCGCACGGCTGGAGGCGGTGCCCGAGGGCGGGGCCGACCCCGGCGCGCCGCGGCCGGACCGCTGGCGCCTGACGGGGGTCAAGCCCTGGTGCTCGCTGGCGGACCGCCTCGACGCCGCCCTGGTCACCGCGCACCTGCCGGGCGGCGGACGCGGCCTGTTCGCGGTGGACCTGCGGGACGCGGGCGTCTCCCTGGTCGACCAGCCCTGGGCGTCCCGCGGGCTCGCCGAGATCCCGTCGACGCCCGTGGCGTTCGACGACGTCCCGGCGACGCCGGTCGGCGCGCCGGGCTGGTACCTGGAGCGGCCGGGGTTCTGGTGGGGCGGGACCGGCGTCGCGGCGTGCTGGTACGGCGGTGCGGTGGCCCTGGCCCGCACGCTGTGGCGGCGGGCCGCGACGAGCGACGACCGCCTGGTCGCGATGCACCTGGGGGCCGTGGACGTCGCGCTGCAGGACGCCCGCAGGGCGCTCGAGGAGGCGGCCCGCGTCGTGGACGGCGAGGTCGACCGCGTCCCCGGCCCGGTGGTCGCCAAGCGCACGCGGGCCACCGTGGCCCGCACGTGCGAGGACGTCCTGACGCGCGTCGGCCACGCGCTCGGCCCGGCACCCCTCGCGCTGGACGCCGTGCACGCCAAGCGCGTCGCGGACCTGCAGGTCTACGTCCGCCAGCAGCACGCCGAGCGCGACGACGCCTCCCTGGGCGCGACGCTGGCGGGCCGGGACGACGCCCCGTGGTGACGTTCGACGGCCGCGCACCGGGCACCGCGCCGCACGTCTGGGACGAGCCGCTGGCCGCGCTGGCGGCCTGGCCCCTGCCGCGCGAGGGGCGCACCGTGCTGGTCGCGGCGCACCCCGACGACGAGACCCTCACCGCCGGTGGGCTGCTGGCCGAGCTCGCCGCGGTCGGGCGCCCGGCCGACGTCGTCGTCGTCACGGACGGCAGCGGCTCGCACCCCGGCTCCCCGACGCTCGACCCGACCACGCTGGCGCGGCGCCGGGTCGACGAGGTGCGCGCGGCGGTCGAGATCCTGTCGCCGGCGTCCGCCGTGACCCTGCTGGGCCACGTGGACGGGACCCTGCGGGAGGTCCGCGAGCGCGTGACCGGCGACCTGCGCACGCTCCTGACCGCCGGCGCGCCGGTCCGCACGCTCGTCACCACGTGGCGCGGCGACGGCCACCGGGACCACCGTGTCCTCGCGGAGGTCTGCGCCGCGCTCGCCGACGAGCTGGGCTGCACGCTCGTCGAGGCGCCGCTGTGGCTGTGGCACTGGGCGACGCCCGACCACCCCGCCGTGCCGTGGGACGACCTGCGGGTGCTGCCGCTGTCCGACCACGCGGTCCTCCTCAAGCAGCGGGCGGTCGCGGCCCACGAGACGCAGGTGCAGCCGCTGTCCGAGCACCCGGCGGACGCACCGGTGCTGCACCCGCGGTTCCTGCGGACGTTCGACCGGGACGTCGAGCCGTTCGTCGTGCACCGGGCCGCTGCGCACGGCGACGGCACGGTCGAGCGCGCGAGCCTGCCGGCCACGTACTTCGACGCGACCTACGCCCGGCACGCCGACCCGTGGGGCTTCACCGACCGCCCGTACGAGGCGCGCAAGCGTGCGCTGACGCTCGCGGCGCTGCCCGACGCCCGGTACGCGCGCGCCCTGGAGGTCGGGTGCTCGATCGGCGTCCTCACGGCCGAGCTCGCGACCAGGTGCGACGCGCTCACGGGCACCGACGTGACCGACGCCGCCCTGGAGCGCGCCCGCGAGCGCCTGCTCGACGCCCCGCACGTCGACCTCGTGCGCGGCGCGCTGGGCGGGACGGGCGACGACGCGCTGCCCGGCGGGCCGTTCGACCTGGTCGTGCTCTCCGAGGTCGGCTACTACCTGTCGCGGGCCGACCTGACCCGGGCGCTGCCCGACCTGCTGACCCGGCTCGCGGGCGGCGGGACGCTGCTGGCCTGCCACTGGCGGCACCCCGTGGCGGACTACCCGCTGTCCGGGGACGCCGTGCACCGCGCCCTGGCGCGGGCCGCGCAGGACGCGGGGCTGGCGCACCTCGTCGAGCACCGCGAGACCGACCTGCTGCTGGACGTGTGGAGCCACGACCCGCGGTCCGTCGCCGAGCGCACGGGGCTGCGGTGAGCGCCGCACCCGTGACGCACGTGGCCGTCGTCGTACCGGTGCGCGACGAGGAGGTGCTGCTGGGCCGGTGCCTGGCGGCGCTGGGTGCGGCGCGCGACGCGCTGCTGGCCCGGGGCGGCTGCACCGTGGACGTCGTGGTCGTGCTCGACGCCTGCCGGGACGGCAGCGCGGAGGTCGTCGCGCGGCACGTGGGGGCGCGGGTGGCCGCCGGGGCCGACAGCGGTGTGCGGGTCCTGCACCTCGACGCGGGCGACGTGGGCCGCGCCCGCCGCACCGGTGTGGCCGCGGCCCTCGCCGCCGGACCCACCGACCCGGCGGCCACGTGGCTGGCCTGCACCGACGCCGACTCGGTGGTCACCGCGGACTGGCTGGTCCAGCACGTGCGCCTGGCGGACACGGGGGCCGACGTCGTGGTGGGGACGGTGCACCCCGACCCCGCCGACCTCACTCCGGCGCAGTGGGCCGCGTGGCGCGCGACCCACGTGCCCGGCCGGCCCAACGGCCACGTCCACGGCGCCAACCTCGGCGTGCGGGCGTCGGCGTACCTGCGGGCGGGCGGGTTCGTGCCCGCACCGGAGCACGAGGACGTCGACCTGGTGGCGCGGCTGCGCGCGACCGGTGCGCGCGTCGTCGCGTCCGACGCGGTCGACGTGCGCACGTCGGGTCGCGCGGCGGGCCGCACCCCGGGCGGGTACGCGGGCCACCTGCGGGCGACGCTGCTCCGGGTCTGATCCCGGCCCGCTGCCGGCCGGGAGCAGGGCCGGTCGCTCACGACTCCGGCAGGTGCTCCTTCGCGTCGTCGTACGTGGCCTCGCTCGGCAGCGCGGCCGGGGCGTAGACCACCCGCAGCACCCCGCGCGGCAGCGCCACGCAGCGCAGCAGCGCGAACGGCTGGTACGTGCCGGCCGCGGCGAACAGCCGCTCCCCCGTGCGCGCCGCGACGGGGTGGACGAACAGCCGCAGCTCGTCGAGCAGGCCCGCGTCGAGCAGCTGACGGACCACCGAGATCGAGCCGGCGACCAGCACCTTGCCCGTCGCCGCGTCGTCCTTCAGCGCCCGGACGGCGCCGACCACGTCCGCGGTGCGCTCGACGTTGCGCCACCCGAGGTCCTGCTCGCCGCGGGTCGCGACGAGCTTGCGCACGTCACCGAGGTCCTTGGCGAACGCCGCGTCCTCACCCCCGGCCGCCTCCCGGTCCGGCCACGCCCCGGCGAACGAGTCGTACGTGACACGGCCCAGGACCAGCACGTCGACGTCCTCGTAGTCCTCCCCGACGGCTGCGCCCATCTGCTCGTCGAAGTACGGGAAGTGCCACTCGGGGTCGATCTCCGCCACCCCGTCGAGCGAGATGAACAGGGTCGAGACGACGGTCGCCATGGGGGTACCTCCGGTCGGGTGCGGTCCCGGGTCTGACCGCCGCGACGGCCCGGACTCATCGGGGTCGGGCGTGCGGGTGCGGCCGCGTCGGGTCCCGGTCAGTCGTCGATGTCGAGCACGTCGCCGGGCACGGCACGGCGCGCGTCGAGCCCTCGGTCCGCCAGGAGCGCGTCGACGACGGCCCCCGACGCCCCCACCGCGACCTCGCGCGTGTAGATCGGCACGCCGACGAACCAGGACCGGTCCTCGGGCCAGATCAGCGACGGTGCGTCACCGGGCAGGTCCCGCAGCGCGAGTGCGGCGCGCAGCGGTCCCGTCCACAGGTGGTAGGCCCGGTGGGGCAGGTCCAGCGGCTCGGCGGCGGGGCGCTCGAGGCGGCGTGCGGCCATCGCCTCCTCCCCCTCGGCCCGCGCACGGGCGATCTCGGCGGCGTCCGGTACGGGACCGGCCGGGTCCCACCCGATGCCGACGCCCATGCCGGGCGCGTGGCGGGGGTCGGCGCCGTGGTCGAACAGGAAGCCGAATCCCTCCCACAGCCCGCAGTGCACGGGCTGGTCCCCGGTGGCCGGCGCGAGCGCGTCGAGCAGCCGTGCCAGCGCCACGTACCCGTCGACCGGCTCGTCGTCGTGCTCCGCACCCTGGGGGAACAGCGGCACCACCGCGTACGCCTCGTACCCGAGCGGCACCGCGTCCCCCACGCTCGCGCCGAGCTCGCCGAGCAGGGGCGCGATCCACTCCCCGGCGCCCGGCCCGTCGTCCCAGCGTGCACCGGCGCGACGCAGCACCTCCGACCCGGACATGCGCGCGACCGTACCGACCCGCGCCGGTCGCCCCCCAGCGGCGCGCCGCCCGTAGCCTGACCGCGTGACCAACCTGGACCCGCACCCCGACGAGCAGGTGTGCGCCGCCGGCCCGGCCGCCGACGTGGAGCTCGTCGAGCCCCGCGACGTGCCGCTGGGCGGCCCGCGGGCGATGACGGTGCGCCGCACGCTGCCGTCGCGGGCGCGCTCGCTGGTCGGCCCGTTCTGCTTCGCGGACCACTACGGGCCCGACGACGTCGCGGCGACCGGCGGCATGGACGTGCCCCCGCACCCGCACACCGGGCTGCAGACCGTCACGTGGCTGTTCGAGGGTGCCGTGCTGCACCGTGACGCGCTGGGCTCGGAGCAGGTGGTCGAGCCCGGGCAGCTCAACCTCATGACGGCCGGGCGCGGCATCTGCCACAGCGAGGAGGCGACGCCCGCGCTGTTCCCGGACCGCCCCGTGCTGCACGGCGTGCAGCTGTGGACGGCCCTGCCGGAGTCCGCACGGCACGGTGAGCGCGCGTTCGACCACGTCGCCGACGTCCCGACGTTCACGCTCGACGGTGCCGTCGTCCGGGTGTTCATGGGCGCACTGGGTGGCGTCGCGTCGCCGGCGCGCGCCCACACCCCGCTGGTCGCCGCACAGGTCGACCTGCCCGCCGGCGCCCGCGTGACGCTCCCGGTCGACGCGTCGTTCGAGCACGGTGTCCTGGTCGACACCGGGGACCTCCGCTTCGAGGGGCACGACGTGGCGCCGTCGTGGTTGGCCTACGCCCCGCCCGGCCGGGACGTGCTCGCGCTGGAGGCCGGCGACACCCCGGTGCGCGCCGTGCTCATCGGTGGCACGCCGTTCACCGAGCCGGTGCTCATGTGGTGGAACTTCGTCGGGCGCACGCACGACGAGGTCGTCGAGGCCCGCGCGCAGTGGCAGGCCGCGATCGCCGGGGGCACCGACGGGCTCGGCCGGTTCGGCGAGGTGCAGGGCTACGACGGGCCGGCGCTGCCCGCACCCGAGCTGCCGAACGTCCGGCTGCAGGCCCGCGAGCGCTGAGCGGCGCCGCCCGCGCGACGGGAGCCGAACGCCGGTCCCGACCGTCGGACCCCGTGTGCCACGATCGTGGCCGTGGAGCTCCCTGTCGTCTGGTCTGTGGTCCTGCTCGTGGCCGGGGTGTGGAACCTCGTCGTGTGGCCCCGGTTCTGGCAGCGCGTGTCCGCCGACCCGCGGGCGCGCGACGCCGACGGCCGCGTCACCCGCTTCTTCACGGTCCACCTGGTGCTCGTCGCCGTGTCGCTGGCGCTGGGCACCGCGGTCGGGGTGCTGGGGCTGATCACGCTGCTGTGAGTCAGCGCGCGCGCAGCGTCGCCACGACCTCCCGCGGCGCCTCCTCGGCCAGGAAGTGCCCGGCACGGGTGGTGCGCTGGCGCCGGCCCGCGGCGAGCGTGCAGCCGGCAGCGGCGTCGTCGACCTCGGCCCGGTCGAGGACCTCCTGCGTGCCTGACCCCCGGCTCCCGCTCCTGCGGGCGGAGCCGTCGGGGACCGGCCTGTCGACGCGGAGCCGCCCTGCAGCCACAGCCGCGGCCGCCGGGCTCAGCCCACCCGCACCAGCTGCGCCGACAGGTACCGCGTCGCGCCCGTGGCGAAGCGCTCGTGCGGGCCCGTCCCGTCGAGGGCCGCGAACGGACGGAACGCCCGCTGCGCGACGCGCGGGATCCACGTCCGCACCAGCTCCGCGCGCCGCGCACCGTCCAGACCGAGCGCGTGCACGACCTCGGCGGTGACGTCGTCCTCACGGACCGGGACGAGCCCGCTCGAGCGCAGCTGCGCCCGGGTCGTCGCGACCTCGGCAGCGGGGCGGAAGTCGGCCCAGGCGAACGTGCCGCCCGGGCGCAGCACCCGGTGCACCTCGGCGACGAACCTCTCGGTCGAGGGGTAGCAGTGCGACGACTCGACGTTGAGGACGACGTCGAACGACGCGTCGGCGAACGGCAGCGCGAGCGCGTCCCCCTGCACGAACCGCAGCCCCGGGCCGCGGCGCTGCCGCCGGCTGAGCCGCACCGCGGACGCGGCCAGGTCGACACCGGTCGTCGTCGCGGGCGCCAGCGCGCGGGCGACCCACGACGTTCCCCCGCCGCGCCCGGACCCGATCTCCAGGACGTCGGCACCGGCGACGGCGACGCCGTCGAGGACGTGCGCGTAGAGCTGGACGCCGTAGCGGTCGGGCTCGTCGGCCGGGTCGAGCGCGAGCGGCGCCACGGTGGGGTCGAGCGGTGCGAACCCGTAGTTCATGAACGTCCACGCCGGCTGCCGCACGCGCGCGCCGAGCAGCTCGTAGCACGCGCGCCACGCGAGCTGTCGCAGTCCCATCCGGTGACCGTAGCGGTCGGACGGCGCGGCCGGTCGGCCCGTCAGGTCGTCGCGGGCGGACGCCTCGGCCACAGCCCCCGGGTCCCGCTGACCGCCCACACCAGCGCCCCGGCCCCGAGCAGACCGATCAGCAGCCCGACCACGTGCAGCACGAGCGACCCGAGCCCCCGCTCGGGCAGCAGGAACCCGTACGGCACCCAGCCGTCGGTGCGGCGGCGGGTCAGCACGACGCCCAGCCAGAGCACGGGGTACGGCAGCACGAGCCACAGCCGGTGCCACGGCAGCGACGGGCGGTCGGCCACGACCAGCCAGTCGAGCACGACGAGGCACGGGAACACGACGTGCAGGACGGCGGTCACCCACGGCGACGCCCCGCCCGCACCCGGTGCGAGCACGTTGGACACCAGCGCGACGACCAGCAGGCACGCCGTCGCCACGGCGCGGGCGACCGTCAGCCACGCCGGGACGCGCCGGCCGGTGAGCGCGAGGGCGCCCGTCGCGACCAGGAGCACGCCGGTGGCCAGGCTCGTCAGGTTGGTGAAGTACCCGAGGAAGTCGACGAGCGCCCCGCGCCCGGCCGCCCGCTGCTCGGCGTAGGACGCGGCGAGCACCCCGAGCACCGCGGACCCCACGACGACGCGGACGCTCGCCACGGTGCGGGACGTCGTCCCGCACCCGGTGTCGCGCACCTCAGCCACGCACCCGCTCGAAGTACCACGACAGCAGCAGCCCCACCGCGACGGCTCCCCCGCCGAACGCCGCGGCTCCCCGGCCGTCCGCCAGGGTGCCCCTGGCGAGGAGCACGGCGCCGCCGGCGTTGACGGCGCTCCACACCACGTTGACGGGCGCCGGGGAGTCGCCCCGCCCGGGCGGTCGCGCGAACGGCGACGTGAACCGCCGGCCCGACAACCCGGCGACGCCGTGCGGGACGGCGTTGACCGCGAGCGCGCCGGCGGCGAACGCGCGGGCGAGCCGCGCGGGGGTGGCGGTCCTGGGGGTCATGCCAGGAGTCTGCCGCGGGTCGGGTGCCGGCGGCGAGCGGTCCGGACACCGGTCCGTGGCACCGGGAGCGAGGTCCCTCCGCCGCAGCCGGGCCGCAGGCTCCGCGCCGATCCGGTCTCCCGGACCCCCGGTAGCATCGCCCCATGGCCGAGCGCGTGACCATCGGCGATCTCGCGCAGCGCCTGGGACTGTCCAAGGCGTCGGTCTCGTACGCGCTCAACGGGCGGCCCGGCGTGAGCGCGGAGACGCGGGCGCGGGTGCTGGCGCTGGCCCGCGAGCTGCAGTGGTACCCCAGCTCGTCGGCGCGGACGCTGTCGGGGGCGCGCACCGGCGTCGTCGGCCTCGTGCTGTCGCGGGACCCCGACCTGCTGGGCACCGAGCCGTACTACATGCTCGTGCTGTCGGGCATCGAGTCGGCGCTGATCGAGGCGGAGTACGGGCTGCTGCTGCGCATGGTCGGCACGGAGCCCGGCCGTGACCTGGCCGTGTACGAGCGGTGGGCGGGTGAGCGGCGGGTCGACGGCGTCATGATCTTCGACCAGCGGCGCGACGACCCGCGCATCCCCCTGGTGCGGCACCTGGGCCTGCCGGCGGTGCTCAACGGCGCCGCGGAGCCGGGTGCCGCGCTGCCCGCCGTCGTGCCCGACGAGCACGGGGACGCGGACCGGGTCGTCGAGCACCTGCGCGACCTGGGCCACCGGCGGATCGTGCACCTGGCGGGCCCGTCGGGCCTGCTGCACGAGCAGCGGCGTGACCAGCTGATGCGCGCGGCGGCGGACCGCGCCGGCATGGCCGTCGAGACGGTCGAGGGCGACTACACGATGGGGACGGCGGAGCGGCTGACGACCGAGCGGCTGCGGCACGGGCCGGGGACCACCGCGTGGGTCGCGTCGAACGACGTCATGGCACTGGGCGTGGTCCGGGCCGCCGCCCGCGAGGGGGTCGACGTGCCCGGCCGGCTGTCGGTGGTGAGCTGGGACGACTCGCTGCTGTGCGAGATCGGGGCGCCGCCGGTCACGGCGCTGGACCGCCACCCGCGGGACTTCGGGCGCCGCTGCGCGCAGGCGCTGCTCGCGGTGATCGCCGGCACCCCCGACGGGGACACCGGGCCGCGCCCGAGCGAGCTGCGGGTGCGCGCGAGCACGGGACCCGCCCCCGCCTGACCGGTCCTGCCCATCGCCGCGCCGGCACCCCGCGAGTGGACGGCGCCGCTGACTCCTGTCACGAATCCGTCACGAAGGGTTCCCGTTCGGCCTAACGGCGGATACGTTGTCCCCGCGAACTGAACCGGTTAGGCAGTACCCGGCACTCGACAAGGGAGTCCCCGTGAAGCTTCGCCACCTCGCCGCAGCGTCCGTCCCCGTCCTGCTCCTCGCGGCATGCTCCGGCGGGGGCGGCGACGACTCCGCCTCCGGTGACGGCGACGTCACGCTCACCTACTGGGCGAGCAACCAGGGCACGAGCCTGGACAACGACAAGGAGGTCCTCACGCCCGTCCTCGAGCAGTTCACCGAGGACACCGGGATCGGCGTGGACCTGGAGGTCATCGGCTGGAGCGATTTGCAGACGCGGATCCAGACGGCCGTCACCTCCGGCCAGGCGCCCGACGTCGTCAACATCGGCAACACCTGGGCCGTGTCGCTGCAGGCCACGGGCGCGTTCCTGCCGCTCGACGACGCCGCGATGGACGCCATCGGCGGGTCGGACAAGTTCGTCGAGACCGCGCTGGAGACCGGCGGCGCCCCGGACACCGACCCCACCTCCGTGCCGCTGTACGGGCTGGCGTACGGGCTCTACTACAACAAGGCGATGTTCGAGGAGGCCGGCCTGCAGCCCCCGACGACGTGGGAGGAGATGGTCTCGGCCGCCCAGTCGCTCACCGACCCGGCCACCGGGGTCTACGGCATGGCGCTCGCCGCCGGCAGCTACACCGAGAACAACCACTTCGCGTTCATCAACGCCACGCAGAACGGCGCCGAGCTGTTCGACGCCGACGGCAACCCGACGTTCACCGAGGACGGGGTGGTCGACGGCATCGTGCGCTACCTCGACCTCATGCAGGCGGACGACGTGGTCAACCCGGCCAACGCGCAGTACGACAACGCATCGCTCGCCGTGGCGGACTTCGCCACCGGCAAGGCCGCGATGATCCTCAACCAGAACAACGCCAACGCGACGATCGAGGCCAACGGCATGGCGTCCGACGCGTACGGCGTGGTGCCCTTCCCCGCCCCGGCGGACGCGGAGAGCGACGTGGCCAGCCACGTCGCCGGCATCAACATCTCGGTCTTCGGCAACACCGAGCACCCCGACGAGGCCCTGCAGCTCGTCGAGTACATGACCAGCGAGGACGTGCAGACGACCCTCGGCAAGCCGTTCTCCTCGCTGCCCGTGCTGAAGGACGCGAAGGCCGCCTTCACCGACGACCCCGAGCTGGCCGAGACGTTCACGCAGATCTACAACGAGCGCTCCGCCCCGCTGCCCCTGGTGCCGGCGGAGGACCAGTTCGAGACGACCGTCGGGCAGGCGATGAACCGCATGTTCGCCACGATCGCCACCGGCGGCACGGTCACCGAGGACGACGTGCGCGAGGCCATGCAGACCGCCCAGGACCAGGTCCAGGCGTCGGTCGGCTGACGGCAGCGACACCCCGCGAGGAGGACGCCGTGGCCACGACCACGTCCACCGCCCCGCCGGTGCCCGCGGCGCGCACCGCGCCCGGCCGTCGCCGCCGCAGGAGCGGCTGGTGGCTGCCGTACGCGCTGCTGGTACCGGCGGTGCTGCTCGAGGTGGTCATCCACCTGGTGCCCATGCTCACGGGCATCTGGATCAGCTTCACGCAGCTCACGCGGTTCTTCATCCGCGACTGGACGTCGGCCCCGTTCGTGGGGCTGCGCAACTACCAGGTCGCCCTGGACTTCGACGGTGCGGTGGGCCGCGCGCTGCTCAGCTCCTTCGCGATCACGTGCGCGTACACCGTGCTCGTGGTGGGCACCGCGTGGGTCCTGGGCATGGCCGCCGCCGTGGCGCTGCAGCGGCCGTTCCGCGGCCGGTCACTGTTCCGCACCCTGTTCCTCGTGCCCTACGCCCTGCCCGTGTACGCGGGCATCGTCACGTGGAACTTCATGCTCCAGCGGGACACCGGGGTCATCAACCAGCTGCTGGTCGAGGACCTCGGGGTGCTGGACGAGCGGCCGTTCTGGCTCATCGGCGGGCACGCGTTCGCGTCGATCGTCATCGTCGCGACCTGGCGGCTGTGGCCGTTCGCGTTCCTCATGCTCACCGCGGGCCTGCAGTCGGTCCCCGACGACCTGTACGAGGCCGCGGCGATGGACGGGGCGCACGCGTTCCGGTCCTGGTGGTCCATCACGCTGCCGATGCTGCGCCCGGTGAACCTGGTGCTGGTGCTGGTGATGTTCCTGTGGGTGTTCAACGACTTCAACACCCCGTACGTGCTGTTCGGGACGTCGCAACCACCCGCGGGCGACCTCATCTCGTTCCACATCTACAACGCCTCGTTCCTCACGTGGAACTTCGGCGCCGGTGCGGCGATGTCGGTGCTGCTGCTGCTCTTCCTGCTGCTCGTCACCGGCATCTACCTGATCGCCCTGAACCGGAGGTCGCGCCGTGCATGAGACCCGGGCGTTCAGGACGTTCCGCACGGTCGTGGTCGTCGTGCTCGCGGCGGTCACGGCCCTGCCGCTCTACGTCATGATCACGTCGTCGCTCAAACCGCTGCAGGACGTGCGCGGGGCGTTCTCGTGGTGGCCCACCACCCTGACGTTCCAGCCGTTCATCGACATGTGGACCACGGTGCCGCTGGCCCGGTACTTCGTGAACAGCCTCATCGTGTCGAGCGCCGCCACGCTGGCGAGCCTCGCGATCGCGGTCTTCGCGTCCTACGCGGTGTCCCGGTACCGGTTCCGCGGCCGGACGGCGTTCACCACCACCGTGCTGTCGACGCAGATGTTCCCCGGTGTGCTGTTCCTGCTGCCGCTGTTCATCATCTTCGTCAACATCGAGCAGCAGACGGGCTTCCAGTTCGTCGGCACCCGCATCGGGCTGATCATCACGTACCTGACGTTCTCGCTGCCGTTCTCCATCTGGATGCTCTCGGGGTACCTCGACAACATTCCGCAGGAGCTGGACGAGGCCGCACGCGTGGACGGCTGCTCCCCCATCGGCGCGCTGTTCCGGGTCGTCCTGCCGGCGGCGCGGCCGGGGGTGATCGCGGTGGCGATCTACGCGTTCATGACGGCGTGGGGCGAGGTGCTGTTCGCCTCCGTCATGACCACCGAGGCGAACCGCACGCTCGCCGTCGGCATCCGGCAGTACTCGACGCAGACCAACGTCTACTGGAACGAGATCATGGCGGCCTCGCTCGTCGTGTCCATCCCGGTCGTCATCGGGTTCCTGCTGCTGCAGCGGCAGTTCGTCGCCGGGCTGACCGCGGGGGCGGTGAAGTGATCGGCGGGGGTGCGGGCACCTGACGACGGCGCTGCGGGCCGGTGGAGGGGACCGGCCTGCGGCGCTCCCGCTGAGCCGCACCGCCGCACGGTCCGGTATGTCAGGATCCCTCCAGGTACGCGGTTCGCCGATTCGTGAGCCGGGCAGGGACGAGGGGGGGACCGGTGGTGAGCGAGATCCGGGTCGACGAGCGGGCGACCCTCCGGTGGCGCCTCGGTGTGCGGGTGCTCGCGGTGGTCCAGGCCGCGGTGGTGCTCGCCCACCTGACGACATGGCCGGTCCCTCCCCTGCTGACCCTGCTGCCGGTGTTCGCTCTCGGTGTCGTCGCGGGTGTCTCCCGTGACCGGGCACCGGGCCGGTGGTGGTTCGCCCTGGCGCCGCTCGCCGCACTGACCGTCACGGTCGTGGTTCTCGCCGGGGCCGCTGCGGACGACGTCGCGTGGTGGGTGGTCGGCGCGGCCGTCAGCGCCGCGCCCGCGTGGCTCGTGGCGTCGACGGGACGCGCCCCGCGACCCACCCGGCCGGACCCGTCGGACCTGACGGGCACGGCGTGACGGGCACGGCACGACGGGCACGGCGTGACGGGCACGGCGCCCGACGTGGCGACGCGGTCGGGTGCCGTGGGTGAGATGGGATGAGATCGGCCCGTCCGCGGCCGATGTCCGGTTACCCTGCGCCGATGGGACGCCGTGGCCCGAAGCAGGAGGTCGACCTCGTCGAGGAGGACGGCCCGGACGAGGGCGCGTCGGCCGGCCCGGCGGGGGGACCCGCGGACGGCCCACCGTCCGGGGCGGGGCGCGACGACGCCGCACGCGCGCGCCGGCGCCGGGCCACCACGCTCGGGGTCGGCCTGCTCGCGGCCCTCGTACTCGTCGGCGTCGTCGGGCAGGGCGTCGTCACCGCGCGCGAGCGCGACCGGATCGCCTCCCTCGCCGCGCTCCCGAACGTCCTCGCACCGCTCGACGGGCCGCCGCAGGTCCTGTGGACCAGCGACGAGGACATCCCGTCGGGTCAGGTCCGGACCACCGCCGGCGACCTGGCGGGGGCTGTGGGGCGATCCGACGGCACCGTCGTCGCGCGCGCGGTCGACCTGGCCACGGGCAGGACGGTGTGGGAGGTCGACCTGCTGACGGCCGCCGACACGATGGAGCTGCCGGCGGGGACGACCACGGCCGGGCGCGGCTCGGCCTACTGCTGGCCGGGCACCGACGACGGCAACGCTGCGGACGTGATGCTGTGCACCGCCGAGAACTCCGTGTGGGTCGACGAGGACGGGTCGTTCCGCCGGATCCCCGCGACCGTCACCCGCGTCGTCCTGCTCGACACGCGCGACGGCACGGTGGTCACCGACCTCACGGACGAGGCCGCCGCGGCGCCGGTGGCGGAGTCGTACGCAGCGTTCGGTGACCTGGTGCTGCTGGCCGGCCGCACGTCCGACGGTGCCGAGGTCCGGGCCGTCCGCCGCGACGGGACCGTCGCGTGGCGCACCGCCGTGCCCGGCCCGCCGCCCCCGGAGCCCGAGCCCGGAGGGGTGCCGGAGCGGTTGGAGCTGCTCACGGTCGGCGACCACGCCGCCCTCGTCGCGCCGGACGCCGTCCACCTCCTCGACGCGACGGGGGCGACGGTCCACCGCACGCCACGTGACGCGGACGCCTGGGTCACGGGCTCCACCGACGACACGGTCGTCCTGGGGACGGGCGGCCCGTACGGCACTCCCCCCGGTCCGCCGCAGCCGCCCGCGTCCTCCACGTTCCTGGGGCCGGACGGCGCGGTCACCCGCCCCGGGGAGTGGGTGTGGGCGACCGTCGACGACGGCACCGCACCGTTCACGGCGCTCACGTGGGACGCCGACGGCCTGCACGCCTGGGGCCGCGACGACGCACCGCTGTGGACCGCCGACGTCCGCCTGCCGCGCCAGACCGTCGTCCTGGACGGGCTCGTCCACCTCACGGACGGCACCGGGCTGCTGACGCTCGACGCCCGGACGGGTGCCGAGGTCTGGCGGGTGACCGCCCTGCGCTCGGAGACCCCGCTGCTGACCGACGGCACCGTGCTGGTCGTCACCGCCGGGCCCACGCTCGGCGAGGACGGCGGCACCCGCCTCGTCGCGCTCGACCGCGAGGACGGCTCGGAGGTGTGGCGCGCACCCGTGCCGGTCGACGTCGAGAGCCTGTGGGCGGTGGGCGGGCTCATGCTGGGTCAGCAGTGGGAGCACGACGGACTCACGGACCGGGTGACCGTCACCGCACTGGGGTGATCCGGTCGGCCGACCGCGGCACGCGCCGCGGCAGGGTGCGGCGACCCCGCCGCGCGCTCGTCCGTACGACCGGCACGTCATCCCGGGGTGGGACGGGTCCGCCGCTGCACCGACCACGGGCGGAGGACGCGCAGCGTCGTGTGCCCCCGTGGTGGGCCGCACGTCGATCCCGCAGGGGGAATCGCCGGGCGAGGCGTCCCGCATAGCGTCACCTTCATGCCCCTGACCTGCGACGACGTCGTCCTGCTGCACGACCCGCGCGTGGCGGCCGTCCCGGTCGTCGACAGCGGCGACCCCCTCGTCGACGCCCGGCTGCCCCGCCTGCGGCCCGCCACCGACCCGCTCGGTGCCCGTGTCCGGGCACCGGTCGCCCGGCGCCTCGCGCTCGCCCAGGCCGCGCTGCCGGCCGGCCTGCACCTGGCCCTGGCGCAGGGGTGGCGCAGCCCGGCCGAGCAGGCCGCGATCGTCGCCGGGTACCGCGCCCGCGTGCGCGCGGACCACCCCGCCGCGTCCGACGCCGAGGTGGACCGGCTCACCAGCCGCTACGTGGCGCCGGTGGCCGTGGCGCCGCACGTCGCCGGTGCGGCCGTCGACGTCACCCTCGTCGACGACGCGGGCACGGAGCTCGACCTGGGGTGCCCGCTCGACGCGACCCCGGAGGAGAGCGGCGGGCGGTGCTTCACCGACGCGCCGGTCCCACCGGCCGCACGGGCCCTGCGCACGGCGCTGTCGGACGCGATGCGCGCCGCCGGCTTCGTGAACTACCCGACCGAGTGGTGGCACTGGAGCTTCGGCGACCGCTACTGGGCGCTGCTGACGGGCAGCCCGGCCGCCCTGCACGGGCCGGTGGCGGCGTGAGCGCGACCCTCTGCCCGACGGACCCGTGCCCGGACGCCGCCGTGGCCCGGACCCGCCCGGTGCTCACGGTGCGGCTCGACGCGGTCGCGCACAACGCCCGCGTCCTGGCCGGGTCGGCGCGGCGCCTGATGGCTGTCGTGAAGGCCGACGGGTTCGGGCTGGGCGCCGAGGCCGTCGCGCGCACGGCGCTCGCCCACGGGGCGTCCGCGCTCGGTGTCGCGACGCTCACCGAGGCGGCCGAGCTGCGCCTCGCGGGCCTGACGGCGCCGCTGCTGGCCTGGCTGACGGCCCCCGGCGACGACCTGTCCGACGCCGTGCTGCACGGGGTCGACGTGGCCGTGCCGGGTGTCACGCACCTGCGGGCCGCGGCGTCGGCGGCACGGCGGCTGGGACGCGTCGTGCGCGTCCACCTGTACCTCGACTGCGGCGCGGCCCGCGACGGCTGCCCGCCGGAGCTGTGGCCCGCGCTGTGCGCCGCGGCCCGCCGTGCGGAGCTCGACGGGACCGTGCGGGTCGTCGGCGTCATGGGGCACCTGCCCTGTGCGGCGAGCCTCGACCCGGCCGGCAACGCGGCCGCCAGGGCACGGTTCGTGCGCGGCGTCCGGCACGCGCACGCGGCCGGGCTGCGGCCCCGGCTGCGGCACCTGGGCGCGACGGCCGCCGTGCTGGGCCTGCCCGACACGGTGTTCGACCTCTCACGCGTCGGCGCCGGCCTGGTCGGCATCGACCCGACGGGCCGGTACCCGGTGCTGCGCGGGGCCGCCCGGGTGACGGCGCCGGTGGTGCAGGTCCGCGACGTCGGCGCCGGGGTCGGCGTCGGGTACGACCACACCTACCGCACCCCCGCCCCCACCCGCCTCGCCCTCCTGCCGCTCGGCTACGCCGACGGCCTGCCCGTCGCGGCGTCCGGCCGTGCGGAGGTCCTGGTGCACGGCCGCAGGCGTCCCCTCGTCGGACGCGTGTCGATGGACCAGGTCGTGGTCGACGTGGGCGACCTGCCCGTACGCCTGGGCGACGTGGTCACGGTGGTCGGCACCGGCGACGACGACCCCACGGCAGACGGGGCGCCGGCGCCCACGCTCACCGAGTGGGCCGCCTGGGCGGGCACCCTCCCGCACGAGCTCCTCACCGGCCTCGGACGTCGGCTCGTGCGCCGCACCGTCCCCGCCGGCGCCCACGTCCCACCGCACGCCCTTCCCCCTCATCACCTGGAGCACCCATGACCCTGTCCCCCCTGGAGCAGCGACCGCAGCCGTCGTCGCCGGCGCCGGTGTGCCGCGTCGCCGTCGTGGGCGGCGGCGCCAACGCCGAGCACGACGTGTCGATCGCGAGCGCCGCGGCCGTCCGCGACGCCCTGGCCCCGACCCACGACGTCGTCGCCCTGACCGTCGCCCGCGACGGCACGTGGTCGACCGACGGCGCCGCGCTGACGTTCCCGGAGGCGGTCGCCCTGATCGCGACGTGCGACGTGCTGCTGCCCGCGGTCCACGGCCCGCACGGCGAGGACGGCACCCTGGCCGCGCTGGCCGACCTGGTGGGCATCGCCTGCGTCGGGTCGGGCGTGCGCGCCGGGGCCCTCGGGATGGACAAGTGGGCGACCAAGCTGGTCGCGGCCGCGGTGGGCGTCGCCGTGGCCGACGGGCGCGTCGTGCGCAGCGTCGCCGAGGCCCGCCGCGAGCCGCGTCTGCCGGCCGTGGTCAAGCCGGTCGCGAGCGGGTCCAGCCACGGGGTGCGCCGTGTCGACACCGTCGACGAGCTCGCGACGGCGGTCGCGGCGGCGCTGGAGCTGGACGACCGGGTGCTGGTCGAGGAGGTGGTGACGGGCCGTGAGATCGACGTCGCCGTGCTGCGCCGGGCCGACGGCACCACCGTGACGTCCCCGCCGCTGGAGATCGGGCACGCCGGTGCCGTCTTCGACACGGCGACGAAGTACGACGGCAGCGCGCGGTTCGTCGTGCCGGCCGAGCTGGACCCGGTGGACGCGGACCGCCTGGCCGCCGCCGCGCTGGCGGTGGTCGACGCGCTGGGGTGCGACGGGGTCGCGCGTGTCGACTTCTTCCTCACCGCCGGCGGGCCGCTGATGAACGAGGTCAACACGATGCCCGGCATGACGGCGCACTCGCAGGTGCCGCGGATGTTCGCGGCGGCGGGCCTGCCGTACGCGGAGCTGGTCGCCGAGCTCGTCGAGCAGGCACGGGTGCGGCACGCGGCGCGCACGCCGTGACGGCACGGGTCGGTGCGTGGGACGCCCTGCGGGGTGCCGCCATCGCGCTGGTGATGCTGCGGCACGCCTGGCCCGACGTGTTCCCGGGTGCGGGGGTCGTCGGCGTCGTCATGTTCTTCGCGCTGTCCGGGCACCTCATCACCGGTCTGCTGGTGGACGAGGCGCAGGAGACCGGGCGGGTCGACCTGCGGGGGTTCTGGTGGCGTCGGCTGCGACGGCTGGTCCCGGCGCTGGTCGTGCTCGTCGTCGGGTTCGTCGTCGTCACCCTGACGCTCGACCCGCTGGGCGACGTCGACACGCTCGGGCGGAGCGTCGCGGTGTCGCTGACGTACACGGCCAACGTGCCGTCCGTCGGCCTCGTGGGCGTCAGCCCGGCGATCTACCACCTGTGGACGCTGGCGACCGAGGAGCAGTTCTACCTGGTGTGGCCGCTGGTCGTGGTGCTCGCGGTGCGTGCGGGGCGCCTGCGGACCGGGGTGGCGCTCGCCGGGCTGGTCGCCGCCCTGCTGTGCGTCGTGACCGTCGTGTGGTTCCGGGCAGACCCCGACGCGGCGTACCCGCTGGCCACCTCGTGGCTCGGCTGCTTCGTCGTCGGCGCCGCCTCCCGCGTGCTGCAGGACCGGTGGCCGCGCCCCGCGACGGGCCCCGCGGCGGTGGCCGCGGCCGTCGCGCTGCTCGCCGTGCTGAGCGTCGTCGACCTGCGCGGCCACGCCGCGACCTACCTGCTCGCCGGGCCCGCGGTCGCGGTGGCGACCGTCGTGCTGGTGCAGGCCGGCCGGCGGCACGTCACCCTGCGACCCGCGTGGCGCCCGCTGGTCGCGCTCGGCACCGTGTCGTACGGCGCCTACCTGTGGAACTACCCGCTGACGCTCTGGCTGCGTCCGACGCTCGACGACGCCACCGGCCTGGTCGCCGTGCCCGCGACGCTGCTCGCGGCCGCCGCGAGCTGGTGGCTGGTGGAGCGGCCCGTGCAGCGGGCGGGCCGACGACCACGGGCCCCGGCGGGTGTCACCGCAGGACGGTGAGGGTCAGGTCGTCACGGTCCGTCAGGTCGACCGCGACGAGCATGTGCCCGGAGGCCGTCACGTCGTCGGTCCCGTCGGGCAGGGGGGACCGCCACATCTCGGTGCCGTCCGCGGGGTCCAGCGCGACCAGCTCGGGCCGGCCGCCCGCGCTCGGGAAGCGGGCGAGCCCGAGCACGTGCCGCCCGTCGAGGACGGGCGTGCCCGCCACCGCCCTGGACTCCCACAGCCCCTCGCCGGTGCGCGCGTCGATCGTGACGAGGGGTCCCTCGCCGACGAGGTGCAGGCGGCCGGCGACGAGGAACGCGTTCCACGTCACCCGGCCGTCGCGGGACCACAGCTCCTCCCCCGCGGCGTCCCAGGCCGTGACCCGGTCGTCGACGCGCGTGAGCAGCAGGCCGGGCACGCTGCCGTCGTCGAGGACCAGGAGGGGGTACCCGACGACCTCGACGTGAGCCTCCGGGCCACCACCGTGGTGCGCACGTCCTCGTCACCCGTGCCGGCGCGGCCCTCGTCCCCGGACGTGACGACGTGGACCTGGCCCCCGATGACGTCGGCGACGACGTGCCGGGCGCCGTGGCCCGGCTCCCAGGAGCGCACCGTGCGCCCCTGCACGTCGAGGAGGTGCAGACCGCTCGGCGAGCCGACCGCGACGAGCTCACCGACAGCCTTCAGGTGGAACCAGCGCTCGTCCGCGTCGTCGGGTGCCGCCACCGTCGTCCGCCACCGTTCCGAACCGTCCGGTCCCACCGCGACGACGTCGGCCCCACCCTCGGTCGGGGCCACGACCACGACGATGTCCGCGACGGCGGCGAACGACGGGGCCACGACCTGCTCACCCAGCGCCCCGGTGACGTCGGTGACGACCGACCCGTCGCGGGCGTCGAGCGTGACGACGCGCGTCACCGACGGCGGGAGCGCGGTCGACCCCTCGTCGGTGAGCACCTCGACGCCGTCGCCCACCCAGCACGTCACGAGGCCGTCGCGGCTGCCGGCAGGCGCGCACCGGCCGGAGTCCGCCCACGCCGACGTGTCCGCACCCGGACCGGGGCGTGTCGAGCCGTCGAGGAGCTCCACGCGCCACACCTCGGTCCCCGTGGCGGCGTCCACGGCCGTCACCGCCACCGGGCCGCGCGCGACGGACGGCACCCCGACGAGCAGGCCGTCCGCGGTCCGCAGGTCCCCGAGCTGCACGCGGTGCCGGGTGGTGACCTGCCACGCAGGCTCGGGGGGACGCGTCAGCAGGTCGACGCCGTACGGCTGCGCGGCCACCGCCGCGATCGTCGCCCGCTCACGGCGGTCCACCGCCACCTGCCCCACGGCGCCGCCCACGACCAGGGCCGCGACGAGCCCGGCACCGACGAGCAGCGCGAGGCGTCGTCCGCGTCGACCCCGCTCCGCCGAGGGGCCCTCGTCACCGGTGGGCACGCCGTCGACGGTCGCACCCCCGGAGGTCGCGCCGTCGGGCTCGGGCCACTCCTCGACCAGCTCGACCTCGTGCAGGTGACCGCGGCGCGCCATCGTCGGAGGCTAGCTGCCGGGACGACGTCGCGGGCGGGTTCGGTCGCGCCGTCATCGGACCGCGGGACGGTCGTGCGAACGGCCGCGACGGCCCGCCACGGGCGGGGCGGGTCAGACCGTGAGGTCCTCCCAGACGAACGTCGTCGTCGTCCCGCTCTGCCAGTCCCGGCGCAGGACGGCGTAGGCGACGGAGGCGACCGGCGCGGCACCCTCGACGGGCCAGCCCTCGCGGTAGTGCGCCTCCTTGACCCAGCCGCACCGCAGGAACGTCCGGCGCATCGCGATGTTGTCCTCGCGCGTCTGCCCCTCGAAGCGGTGGACCTCCGGCATGGTGCCGAACACGTGGTCGGTGGCTGCGCGCAGCACCTCGACGCCCAGGCCCCGGCCGCGGAAAGGCGCGTCCAGGCGCAGGTCGAACAGCGGCGCCGCATCCGTGAGGTCCTCCAGCCGCAGCACGCCGATCCGGCCGAGGTCGGGGTGCTCGACCCAGTACGTGTCGTGGTCCTCGTCGCGGTACGCGCCGTCGGCGATCGCGTGCTCGACGTCTGCGGCCGTCAGGCGGGGCCGGACGTGGAACGGGAAGGCGTTCCGCGTCATGAAGTCGACGAGGGCGGTGCGGTCGGCGCCGACGGGGTCGAGGCGCTGCAGGGAGACGGTCATGGCGGGGACCCTAGACATCGGACGCGCTGACCTGCGACGACATACCTGCGGTGCGCGACCGCACCGGCCCCGCGACGTCCGCCGGTCCCGGGTCGGGTGGCCGCTCAGCCGGAGCCGAGGTCGCCGGCGAGAGCGCGCAGCTCGTCGAGCACGCGCCGGACCACCAGCCGCTCGGCACGGTCCCGCCGCACGAGCGCGTCGATCCGGCGACCCGCCCGCACCCCGGCGAGCGGGACCAGGCGCACGCGCGCGCCGCCGCCGAACGCGTACCGGGGCAGCAGCGACACCCCGTGACCCGCCTCGACGAGCGCCTCGACGACGTGGAAGTCGTTCACCCGGTGCACGATCCGCGGCACCGCGCCGGACCGTGCACCGACCGCCGCGAGCACCTCCGCCACCGGGAACCCCTCGCGCACGGCGATCCAGGGCACGTCCCGCAGGTCCTGCGGACCGACCTGTGCCCGCTGCGCCAGCGGGTGGTCGAGCGGGACCACGACGTCGAGCGGCTCGCGCAGCAGCGGCACCACGCGCAGCGCGTCGGCGCCGGGCCAGCCGAGCCCGTCGTCGGGACGGTGCGCGACCACGACGTCCATCCGGTCGGTCAGCGCGACGAAGTCGTCCTGTGCGACGTCCTCGTCGGAGCACTCGAGGGTGAGCCCGTCGATCGCGGCCACGCGCGTGAGCAGGGCGGGGAGCAGCAGCAGGGCGGCGCTCTGGAACGCCGAGACCCGCACGACGCCCTGCGGCTGCGCGAGGAACCGGTCGCACACGGCCCGCGCGCGTTCGAGGGCGACGGCGACGTCGACCGCGGCCTCGGCCATCGCCTCCCCCGCGGGGGTCAGCCGCAGCCCGCGCCCGACGCGCTCGGTCAGGGGCACGCCCACCTCGCGCTGCAGCTGCGCGACCTGCTGGGACACGGCCGACGGGGTCAGGTGCAGCACCCGGGCGGCGGCCGTGACGCCACCCTGGCTGCCCACGATCCGGAGCGTCTCGAGCTCGCGCGCGTCCATGCAGCGACGCTACAGGGACGCATCAGGACTTTGCGATGGTCGTGCACGGTGCGCGGGCACCATGCTCGGGGCATGCCGATGCGCGACCGCCTGCTCGCCGCCCTCGTCGCGGTGTGCTGGGGCCTGAACTTCCCGGCCATCCACCTGTCCCTGGAGCAGTTCCCCCCGTTCTTCCTGGTCGCGCTCCGGTTCGCCCTCATCGCGGTGCCGACGCTGCTGCTGGTCCCCCGGCCCACCGCGCCCTGGCGGTGGATCGCCCTGTACGGCCTCGGGTTCGGTGTGCTGCAGTTCGCGTTCCTGTACCTGGCGATGTCCGGTGGCATGCCCACCGGCCTGGCGTCGCTGGTGCTGCAGTCGTCGGCCCCGTTCACCGTGCTGCTGGCCGGGGTGCTGCTGCGCGAGCGGATCACCGCCCGGCAGGGCGCCGGCATCCTGCTGGCGGTCGCCGGGCTCGCGGGGATCGCCGTGTACCGGGCCGGTCAGGTGGGCGGCGCGGCCCTGCTGCCGGTGCTGCTGACCCTGTGCGCCGGGCTCGGTTGGGCGGTCGGCAACCTGGGCAGCCGGCGCGCGGGGCAGGCGCAGCCGGCCGAGCCGGTCCGGCTCATGCTCTGGATGTCCGTGGTGCCGCCGCTGCCGCTGCTGGCGCTGTCGCTCGTCGTCGAGGGGCCCACGCGGATCGCCGGGTCGTTCCAGGGGCTCGGCAGCACGCGGGGCCTGCTCGCGCTCGGCGGGCTGGCGTTCACCGTCGTCGTCGCGACGCTCGTCGGGTCCGGGCTGTGGACCACCCTGATGGGCCGGCACCCGTCCAGCACGGTCGCGCCGTTCTCGATGCTCGTCCCCGTGGTCGGCATCGCCGCCTCGTGGCTGCTGCTGCGCGAGCGCACGTCACCGACGGAGCTGGCGTGCGGTGCACTGGTCGTCGCCGGGGTGCTGCTGGGCAGCACGCGTGGACGCCGGTCGGCGTCCGGCGGCGGCGCCACGGTCCCCGCGACGGCCTCGGCGCGGCCGCTCGACCCGAGACCGGCGTCGCGCACCTGAGGCAGGTCACGCGTGCGGTGGGTGGTGGGCGTGCGGAACCGGGTGGACCGCCTCAGGCACCGGCCGGCAGCGTCCGCAGCAGGACGCGCTCCGAGTCCCCGGCCCGCTGCGCCAGGTCCCACAACGTCGACGACCCGGCACCGGACGCCTCGGCGGCCGCACCGTCGTCCAGGTCCGGTGCCACCCGCCCGTCCGGGTCCAGCGCCTGCACGACGTGGTCGATCTCGGCAGGCGCCAGGGGCACCGCCTGGGCCAGGACGGTCAGGTCGCGCAGCCCGGTGCGCAGCGTGTCGAGCGCGGCGAGCTGCTGGTCGTCGAGCCGGTCGCGGTCCGGCACCAGGTCGTCCTGCAGGCGCACGGCGTCGCGGAGCAGGGCGATCTCGTCCGGTCGTTGCGACCCGGGGCCGCTCGACGCGCGCAGCGCCGCCGCGGTGGCGTCCGCGGCGGCACGGACACGGTGCCGCAGCGGCGGCGGCCGGAGGCCCGGGACGACGACGAACCCGAGCACCACGCCCAGCAGCACCGCGCAGGCGATGAGCCCGACGTACTGCAGCAGCAGCATGACGGGGTCGAGGTCACGGTTCACGGCGTTGAAGCCGACGCTGACGACCACCATGAACGCGTTGCCCAACGCCGGGAGCGTGACGATGTACCAGAGCCCCAGGCACAGGGACACGACGGCGACGAGGACGAGGAACCGCTCCGGCACGACGAGCAGCACCACCGCGACCGTGAGCGCGCCGGTGACCACACCGACGACCTTGTTCCGCGTCTTGACGGCGGTGTCGCTCCACGTGGCCTGCATGATGCCGAAGGTCGCGAGGAGCGCGGTGGAGACCAGCGGGTCGCCCCGCTGCAGGCGCGAGGTGATCAGCAGCATGATCAGCACCGCGAGCGCGGTGCGCAGCGCGTGCCGCACCTGCACGGACCGCAGCCGGGCGGACGGGTGGAGCACCGCGTCCTGCAGCTGGTGGCGCCGGTCGCGCTCGAGGCGGACCTCCGTGGTGTCACGCGTCAGGAGCGCCTCCTCGACGGTGTCGAGAGCGGCCCCCGGGGCGTCGGGCACCGCGACGACGGCCGGCGCGAACGACGGGCCCGCCGCCATCGGCGACGCCGGTGACGACGTCCGCGACGAGGCCGACGAGGCGGCGTGCTTCTCGTGCGTCGGCTTGGCGCGCAGCCGTGCGGCCAGCTCCTCGGCCCGGGACCGCAGCGCGGCCACGTCACCCGCGCCGCCGCCGTCCGCCAGCTCGGCGGTGCGCAGGGCCAGCCGGTAGCTCGACGCCCCCTCGAGCGCCTGCGCGAGCCACCGCGGCCTGCCGTCGGTCAGCCAGGTGCCGAACGCGGTGGCGGTGGCCGTGCTCGGGTCGTCGGCGACGAGCACCGCGGCGACCTGCTCCCGCGTCGGCTTCGACGGGTCGGAGATCCCCATGAGGACACGCAGCACGACCGCCACGACGACACCCGCAACGGCCGCCGCGATCACCTGCCGGTCGTCGGCCCCGCCCATCGGGGCGTACCCGTAGCCGAACATCGTCGTCATCCCCAGGCCCAGGCCGGCCGTGCCGAAGCGGGGCCCGACCAGCGGGAGCAGCGCCGCGACCGCGGTCAGCAGCACCACCAGCACCATCGCCCACGGGCGCGACGTCTCCGCCACGAGGCGTGGCACGGCGGCGGCCACGACGAGCAGCGGCCCCATCACCGCGGCGACGCGCAGGTCCGCCCGCAGCGGCCCCCCCATCAGCGCCACCAGCGCGAACATGCCGGTCAGCCCGCCGATGATCCCGGCCGGGCCGGCGCCCCAGGCGTCGGCCAGCAGGACCGACGGCAGGACCACGATGATCATCAGGACGATCAGCATCGGGCTGCCCTTGGGGCGCGTGCGCGCGCTCGTGCTGTCGGTGCTGTCGGTGCCCGCCACGGTGCCCCCTCGGAGGTTCGGCCACGCTCGTTGCTCACGCTAGAGCGGGAGGGGTGGGGTCGCCACAGGCCGGGCCGTGCCGCCCGATGCGGGCGGTCCGCGCCGCTAACATCGGCGCTCCGGGACGACGGGGTCCCGCACTGACGGTCGCCGGGCGCTCGGTCCGGCGGCGAGGAGGTCGTCGTGGGACGCACGCTGTCCACACCCGCACGCATCTGGGCCGCGGTCGCCGTTGTGCTCCTGCTCGTCCACCTCACCGCCGAGGCGACGGGCGCGCAGGACCTGTCGACCGTGAGCCAGTGGACCCTGATGCCGGCGCTCGCCGCCGTCGTCCTGGCCGCCACGCGCAGCCCGCGCAGCCGGCTGGTGACCTGGGTGCTCGTCGCGCTGGGGTTCTCGTGGCTCGGTGACCTGATGCCGTCGCTCGTCGACGACGACATCTCCTTCCTCGTGATGGTCGGTTTCTTCCTGCTGGCCCAGGTGGCCTATGTCGTGGCGTTCGCACCCTTCGTTCGCAGGTCCGTCGTGCACCGGCGTCGGCTGCTGCTGCTGCCGTACGCCGCGGCGCTCGGGGCACTGGTGGCCCTGTGCGCACCGCACGCGGGGAGCCTGCTGGTGCCCGTGTGCGTCTACGGCGCGATGCTCACCGCCATGGCCGTGCTGGCGACCGGCCTGGGGCGGCTCGCGGCGCTGGGCGGTGCGATCTTCCTGGTCAGCGACGCGCTCATCGCGCTCGAGGCGTTCGTCCCGTCGTGGGACCTCGCGGGTCAGGGGTTCTGGGTGATGCTGACGTACACCGTGGGGCAGGGGCTGCTCGCCGCGGCGGTGCTGCGCGTCGACGCTGCCGAGCGTCGTGCGCCGGAGCAGAGGGGAGAGCCGGCGCACGTCCCGCAAGGCGAAGGGGCGCCGCACCGATCCGGTGGAGACACCCGGGCCGGGCTACCCAACCAGTGAAGGGCCGACAGACTGGCGCCGTGCTGAGGATGTCGAAGGAGAAGGTCTCCCTGGTCGACGGGACCTGCGCGGAGCGGTTCAGCCGGCCGGTCGAGCAGCTCGGCCAGGACGAGCACGGCACCTGGCTCGGCGCACGGCAGGGGAACCCGGTCCGTCAGCCCGACGGCCGGCACGAGGCCCAGGAGCACGACGCCGTCCGGCTCGTCGTGGAGGACGCCTGGTCGCTGCCCGCGTTCTGGCCGCGCCGGTTCGGCCACGGGGAGGGGTCGCGCACCACTGCGACGGGCGCTCCGGTGCGTCGACGGGTCCGGACCGCGCGATCAGTGCCGCATGGACGTCACCCGTCCTGATCGCCTCGACCACCCGACGACGACCCGCAAGCGGTGGACCACCGTCGGTCGACCCGGCGTGCCGAGGGACGCCGTGCTGTACAAGTGAGGGGCACCGGTCACCGACAGCAGGGGGACGCGATGTACGACTCGGCAACGGGGCCGGCGCCGCACGTGAGGATCGGCGACGGGTCGGAGCTCACCCGTGCGCTCTTCGTGCGCGACCGCTTCGCCCTCGCGTCCGCCGCGTCCGTACCTGCACTCGACCCGCCGGTCGTCGCGCGGCCGACGAGCGGGGTCCCGGACACGGCCTGGGACAAGTGGTGGGCTGCGCTCCTCACCCGGGCCCCGCTGACGCCGCTGAGGCCGTTCGACCCGGGTCTCGCCGCGTTGGCGTCGGAGGTCGACGAGGAAGCGCGACGTTGGGAGGAGGAGCACGTCACCTGCGGCCCCGCGGACCACTTGATGTGGATCTCCGACTGGCTCGGAACCCACCGGCTCAGGGCGCACGTCGACGTGCTCGTCATCGGCGCCGGAGGCTCCTGGAGCCGGCGGATCGGCCCGGGACGGGCGCTCGTGTCGACCGCGCTCTACCGGGACCCCATCGGCATCGGCGTCGTGGTGCGGGAGCTGCTGGACGAGAACCGCGCGACCCCACGCGGCAGGTGAGAGCTGGTCGCACAGGCGTCGGAAGGGACGCCGTCCGGGCCAAAAGGCGGTTGAGCTCGACCGACGGGTTCTTGGCCTTGAACCATCCCGCCACGCTCGACTCGAGGAACACGGCGGGCTCCGACGAGTCCCGAACGACGACATACACACCAGGGTGTGTCGGCACGTGCGCATCGGGCAGCCGAGCAAATGGCGCGAACCCCGCCAGGCCCGCGTCGCGCAGACCCTGGAGCGTCCGCTCGCGGATCTCAACCATGTCGCCCCTGTCGTCGAGCCGCGTGGTCACTGCGGTGTGCGAGGGCGCGGCGTCCGGCGTCGTCGTGGCGGGATGAGTCCGAAGATGCGCTCCTCGACCTCGGACGCGCTCAGCCCGTGCGGTGCTCCCCATGCCGTCAAAATGTCGACGTACCGGGCGTAGTCGTCGGTGGATTGCCCCGATCGCGCCGCTGCCGACCGGGCTTTGCGCGACGCAGTCGCCACCGCAAACGACGGCCCGGCCCCGGACGACGATCCGCTGCGGGACCGGTTCATGCACACCATGTTCGACGGCGCACTGGCGGTGCACGTCGGCGGCGCCGTGCGGTGCGTCCCGGCGCCGGACCCCGGTCAGCCACCGACGTCCTACCTCGACGCAGCACTGGGCGGACCGGACCGGCTCGCCGGGCCCATCGCGCGTCAGTTGCTCGAGGTGCTCGCCCCTCGACGAGCTGAGGGTGCGCGCACCCACAGCGTGCTGGCCGGGCGTCCCCTGGTCGCGCGCCTGCTTCACGAATGGGACCCCGAGCGCGCCCCCCGCTGCCTGGCCGAGCTCGACGAGCTGGCCGCCGACCCGCGAGACGACATGCGCCGCGCGCCGCTGGTTCACGTGGGCCGTTCGCGATCGTCATGGTGCCCTCGGGCACGGACGAGGTTCACGCGATGTCGGCCAGCGGTCCGCTGGGACGCTCGCACACCACCATCGACACCGCTCACCTGCTGGCCGCCAACGACACGTGGCTCGGCGACCAGGGCACCGCGACAGCAACGGCGTACGCGCGGCTGCGCGGCACCGGACTGAGTGCCCGCGACGCGCTCGGGACCCTTCCAGCGCTGCTGGCCGATCCCGCGTAGGGGGTTCGCTCGGAGGGGTCGGTTCGGCCGGGCGCCTTCGACCGGCGCCTCCCTGCCCCCTTCCCACTCGGAACCCTCATGACTATGATTCGGGTCATGACGACGACATCGTTGGCGAACGTGAAGGCACACCTGTCTCGCTTCGTCGACTCCGTCCACGACACGCACGAGCGCGTGACCATCACCCGCAACGGCGAGCCGGCGGCGGTCCTGATGTCGCCCGACGACCTCGCGTCCCTTGAGGAGACGATCGCCGTACTGTCGGACGCCGCAGTCATGGCCGAGGTCCGAGAGGCTGACGCCGCAGTCGCCCGCGGTGACGTCACCCCGCTGGCAGACGTCTTGCGGGCCCGCGCTGCGAACGCGTGAGGTACGAGGTCCAGCTCGCTCCTCCGGCGCGGCGCGCCCTGGCCGGCGGGTTGCCTCCGGCGGTGGCCGCGGCGGTGATCGAGTTCCTCTCTGGTCCGCTGGCGGAGGCGCCGTTCCGCGTCGGCAAGCCCCTACGGAACGAGCTCGAGGGCAAGTGGTCGGCACGACGTGGTGAGTACCGCGTCATCTACACGATCAACGCGCGTGTGGTCACCGTGACCGTGCTGACGATCGCTCATCGCCGCGACGCCTACCGCACGTAGCCGCCTACGCGGGCATCGGCCTGTGGGGCGGGTCGCTGACATGAGGAGGGGCACTGATCATGGTCGCTGCTGGCAATAGCGGCGACATCCTGCTGGGCGTTGGCACCATCGTGGTCGCGGTTCTCATCGTGCTCGTGGTGAACAAGCTCCGCGGCGGAAGCGGACGCAAGTAGGTCCACCTTCACCGGCGCAACGCCGAGGGGCCGGCTGGGTCGGTGCGGGTGAGGGCTGGCGGTGGAGGGGGTGTCAGTCCTGGCGTGGTGTGGCCGCTGGCGGCGGGTCGCACTCGAACGGCGGGCAGAGCTCGCTCTCGCCGCCGCACTCGGCCTCGACGACCGTCACCCAGTACTCGTAGGCGACGCCGGGCTGCTCGGCCGGGCGGGTGTCGAGGTAGGTGAAGTCATCGTCGGAGCGCTCGATCTCCTCGACCCGCTGCCACTGCGTGGTGCCGGCGGGGCGTCGGTGGACGATGTACGTGCGGGGTCCGCCTGGCGTCACTGCGGCGTCCCAGGAGACGAGCACCCCCTCGGGGGCCTGCTCGGCCTCGGTCGAGTAGACCCGGTGGATGACGGCGCAGTAGTCCTCGAACGTCGCCTCATCGTCATCCCTCGGGCCGGCGACCGGTGGGCGCGTGTCCGGGGTGTCCGCGGTGCCGGCCGGTCCGCAGGCTGCGACGGTGAGGACGACGAGCACCGCGAGCGCGGTGCTGACTGCTGCCCGCACGCTGCCCCCTTTCTCCGCTGCTGCGCTGCTGCACTGTCGCTGGACGGTAGACCGGCCCGGTTTGCCGGGTCTGGCGTTTCGGGCTGAACCACTCGAACAGCGCAGTACGCGACGATCGCGAGGTAGGGATGTGTGCGAGTACGCCAGGCGCACGCCGGGAGCGTCCTGGCTGGGCGTCCGCAGATGCCCGTTCGACAGCTGCCGACGGGGGTGGTGACACCACGTCCGATCTGGGCCACGACGCGGCTGTCCGGACACGTGAGGTGCTCGACCAGGAGCAGCTCGTGTCCTGGGGCTGGATCCGCCTCGTGGGGCTGGCCGCCACCGCGATCATGACCGCCTTCGCGATCGTGCACCACAACCTGCGCATGGTCCGCACGTGGGCCAGGCGCATCGGGTTCCAGAGCGACGACATCCTGCTCTCGCGCGACCGCGCCATCGCGGGGTACGAGGAGATCCCCCTCGACGACGACGAGCCGCCCGCGGCGCTGAGCCCACCCACCACAGCCTGACCTCGGCGACGACCCAGCACCCTCGACCAGCCCACGGCCCCAGGCCGATGGGCTCGTCGTCGTGTCCGGGCATGGCCACCTGAGCGCGTCGTCGCTGACTCGCGCCCGTCGCCCGACCACGAACGGCCCGAACGAGCGTCCTCGGAACGACCCTTCCGGTCCGGTTCGGCCGGCGGCCACCGGTACGCGCCGACACGTGGCGGACCTGTGGGTCGGTGGGCTTGTCCGACGGGACGTGCAACGGGGTGGCTGCCGCCTGGTAGCAGACGCGGGTGCGCCGTCGCGCGGCGACGACCAGCGTGTGGTGCGGCGGTGCGCTGGGGTCAGCGTGCACGGTGACAGTTCACCTGACTGGCCGAAGCGGGTGCGGGTGGGCCAGTGGTTCGGTGTCAGGGACCGGTCGTTCGGCTGGCCATGGACCGAGATGGGGCACCTCGTGAACCGACGCACGGTGCTGGCCGCTGTTGTGGCGGCCGCGCTCTGCCTGGGGGTTGGTGGCTGTACCGGCGCAGGCGGCCTCGCCGTACGACTCGGCGACGCAGTCCAGCCTGCGCAATCTGGTCTCCGCGGTGCAGTCGTGGTCGATGTTCGACAACGACGACCGTTTCGACGGGCTGACGGTCGCCGCGCTGGCCGGGTGGGGGTGGCGCCCCACGGGTGGGACGTACACCGAGATCGTCGTGGAGGACGGTGGGCGGTCGTGGCGCGCGACGGCGCAGGACACCCGCGCGGGTGCCACCGAGTACACGTACTCGCTGCTGGCACCGGTCAACGGGGTCGGGCCGGGGTCGGTGCGAGCCTCGCTCCCGCAGCCGGTCGCGTTGCCGGCGGCAGCCGGCGCGGTGGTCCTGGACGTGGGCGACGCGATCGACGCGGACAGGTTGGCCCGGGCGTTCGCTGCCGGCACGGTGACGCAGAGGATGGTCTGCGAGATGTCAGTCCTGTCCCCCGGGACGCACTACGCGCGTTCGACGGTGCCGGACCACGCGTTGGCGTGCGAGACGGCCCTAGCAGGAGGCACCGTGACATGGCGTGCGCTGCTAGCGACGATGCTGCGCTCCGGTGGGCGAATCGCGTTGCAGCAACTGGCCCTGGACCTCATCCGGGACGGGTCGAGCCCGCCGGCACCGCCCGTTCCGCCGACGGACCCGGACGGGCCGCCGCGGCCGCTGCCGCCGACATTGCCGGACAACATCTGGGAGATCGTTCGCAAGGCCGACCGTGTCAACGCCCCGCAGCTGAGCGACGAGGAGAAGATCGTCGTCGTCGAGCAATGCCTGAAGCTCGCGGCGAACGCGGGCAAGGACGCGATGGCGCGATGCACGGGGCAGACGCCGATCTTCTTGTCGGGGCGTGCGGACGTGCCGCAGCCGACGCAGCACGACCTGGACGCCCTGCTGGGCAACCCCGACTGGCTCTCCCTGAACCGGGAGGCGCCGCCGCACTCGCGCGAGTGGCTGACGGACCACCCGTCGTGCCAGGACAGGCTCGACTGCGTCCGGGACTGCGACGAGTTCCCGTTCGCATCCACGCAGCAGGGCGGGGGCGCGGCCAGCCCGCCGGTCAGTCTTCGCACCCTGGACTGGCAGCAGAACCGAGAGCAGGGCCGCAAGCTCGGGATGTTCTACGGCGCCCCTGGATGCGATGTGGCGCACGGTGACGAGTTCTGGGTGGTTCCCGCTGCCTGAGCTGCCCGAGGCAGCACGACAGCTGCCGACGCTGGCGTGGTGCGACAGCGCGCTGACACCTGTGCCCTGATGAGCGGCGCTCAGATCGTCGCCGCGCTGGACGGATGGGTCGAGCGCCTGGCGCACCTGGGCGCGTCCGTCGTCGACCGGTTGCGTCCCGGGCTGGGCTCGGCGCAGATCCGGCGGGTGGCTGCCGCCCACGGGTTGACCCTGAGCGAGGAGGTCGCCGCGGTGTGGGCGTGGCACGACGGCGAACGGGTCGGCACCGACGTCGGCACCAGCGTCCAGTTCCCCGGCCTGACCCCCGGAGGGGCGTTCTACGACCTCGGCACGGCGCTCGAGACCTCGTTGACGTACCACCGCATCTGCGGTGACGACGACCTGCTGACTGACCCGCACGCCTCGGACAGCGAGAAGGCCGCCGTCTGGAGGCGTGAGTGGGTGGTCTTCGACTCGTGGCTGCTGCCGCTCGTGCTGGCGACAGGGCCCGACGGGTCGACCGATACGTTCCGGTACGACCCGCAGTCGGGGACCGAGTGGGTGGCGCACAGCTCGCTGCCGGCCAGGGTGGCGCGCTGGCACGAGATGATCGACCGCGGGGCGTGGCGGGTCGAGCCGGACGGCACGTGGGCGGTCGAGCCGGCCCTGCTGCCGAAGGTCGACCGGACCTGGCCCGTGGCGGAGCGGATCCGGTGGACCGAGATCACGTAGGGGCTGCGTCAGGAGCACCGCAGGAACGACTGCCCCCCCCCCCCCCCCCCCGCGGGACGCCCTTCCGGGCCCCCGCGAGGGGTTCTGTCACTTCAAGGCACTGAGTTCCGTCAGTACCCCCTGGCGGGGTGGTGACACAACTGTCCTGACCTGCGCGGCAACCTGGTTGTCCGCGAGGGCGTCACACGGACTAAGCCGAAGTGGTCACACCGTGACGCGCTGACCTGGACAGACGCGGGCTGCGCGGCCGCCCGCCGTCCCCAGGTGCGCGCGGGCAAAGACTGCGCCATCCGGGTGGAGACGTCGACATCAGACGGGTGAACCCGGGCGCCAGGCGCGGAATGGTCTCCCCGCTCGGGCTCTAGGTAACGAGGGCGGAGCCGATGGGCACCCCCTCGAGACCCTTCGACGACAGGAGCTCGACGTGCGACCCAACTCCCTCTCCGGCATGCCGCGCGGCATGAACGTGTTCAACGACCTTCTCGAGTCCTGCATCTCGACAGCTGGAGTCCTGCGACTCGCGGGCAACGTCCCGCTGACCGACCTCAGCGAGAGGCTCTTGGGGAGCGCGATCGACGACCTCCTCGACGCGCTTGCAGCAGTCACCACGGCGGCCCCACGTGTCGGTGACGCGTTCGACCTCGATGCCGGCGAGATGCAGATCAACCCTGATCGTCCGGTGTGGCTTGCTCGCGTGTGCGCGGACGACGACGTCGTCGACTGCCTGGAGCAGCGGGGGTACTTCGACCAGTTCGACACGACGACCCGGGCCCGCGCCCGCGACGCGCTGGAATCGATCGACGGAGCAGAGGTCGAGGTGCACCACATCGGCCCAGGCCCGCTCACCCCCGTCGGGATCATCGACCTGGTCGCGGCAGCAGTCCAGATCGCTCTCACCGGGCGAGCGCACACGCCCTGGATCGACGCGTTCCCCCTCGTCCTCGACGCGACCAACGGGCGGGCTGACGCGTGAGCGCTCGCCGATCGGACCCCTCGCAGAGGCACATCGTCTGCGCTCACCCCGCGCAGCTCCGGGGCGCCCTGGACTCGATCCGTGCACGCTTGGCTTGGGCGGAGGAGATGCAGACAGGCCGTCGCGCCTACGACGCCTCATACCTGCGACGCGTCGAGAGACGGCTCCTGGACGACCTCACCGACATCCGCGCAGCCATCAAGGCGCTCGGCAACGAGCGCTCGAACACGGCAGCGGTGCGTCGAGCGCTGGAGCAGACCACGTCCCTCGAACGTGCGGTAGGCGCCCTGCGAAGCGGCCGGGCTCGCACGTGGGTTCCACGACCGCCCACGACGCCCCGCGCTCTGAAAGGGCCGCACCCGACGGGCACGGCGCTCTTCCCTCGCCGCGGTCTCTTGCCCGCGTACTCAGGCCCGTCCAGCGCGAATCACTACATGGATCCGACGAGCAGCAAGTAGGTGGAGGCGACGGGGACTCGCGTCGCGTCAGGGAGCACCGGCAACGATCAGGACTCGCCGTCGCCTCTTGCCTTCGAGCCGGCGGCGACAGCAGTGACGACCAGAGCACCCGCTGTCGCGACGGCGGGCGCATAGGTTTTCGTCTTTTGAATCACCTGAGCGCCGATCTCTGCGATGCGCCCAAGACGCCGCTGCTCCCAGGACCGTGAGTCCCCGCTGATCCCTAGCAGCCGATGGAAGTCGTCGACGCCGAGTGCGACGTGTCGGCCCGACTCGATCACCATGGGCGCCTTTCCCCGGTTCCAGAAGAGCTTCGCGTTCGCCGCCCCTACCGCCGCATCCATGCGAGCGAGCAGGCTCCCGGTGCACTGGGCGATCAGGTCCAGGCGGTCACGACGGTCCGCAGCCAAGCCACGACGGCACGCCTCGAGGGCCTCGGCGGGCTCGTCAATCGCCCGGTCGATCACGAGGACGTCGAACTCTTCCTGAAGCTGGAAGCACTCGGCCAGCACGGCCAGCCATTCGGCGACCTCCCGCTCGGCCTCTTGCGCGGCGTGCGCCAGCCCGCCAACCCGGGTCGTCTGCTCGAGAGTCTCCGCACGCGCGCGGAGTTGGCGCAGTGCATATGCCTGCACGTCGCCGATCTTGCCTGACGCAGTCTGGACTTCGGACCACGAGTCTCCGGTGACTCTGCCCTCCGCTTCCTTCCGCGTCGCGGCACGCCTGATCTGGCTCCGGGCGCCATCCATGTCCTTGAGGACGGTGTCATCGACCTTGCGGAGCACTGCGTCGACCTTCTCGTCGATCCGCGCGAGGTACTCCTTGATCTCAGCAATGCTCTGCTGCGCTGCGGCCTGGGTCATGATCCCAGCGACACCCGAGAGCACCTGCGGATTGGTCATGATCGAGCCCAGGCCGTGTTCGGTCTGGAGCCACTTCTGCACGTTTCCGGGTGTGCCGACCATCAGGTGCCTGACGCCCTCAGTCTTACTCTCCATGAGGCCGTGCTCCTGAACGAGCCGTGCCGACTCCTCGGTCAGTTTGACCCAGCGGCCTGCGTGACTTGCGAACTCCGCGGCCTCCTTGACGACCTCCGCACCGAGAGCGATGGCCGGGCGCAGCCGGTGCAGGTCGAGCTCCTTCGAGTCCGTCCACAGCCCCGCTCTTCGGAGGAACCGCTGTACAGCCGCCGCATCGCGGCCGATCACCGCGAGCCCGTCGCCGTCGCTGACCAGCTGAATCTCGTCAGTCATCGCCATGTCTCCTCTGGTGAACGGCGAGGTGCTTGGGCTCGTGCACGAGTCCGCCACTCGATACGGATCGACATTCATCCTCATGCCCTTGACCCACACCGCGATGCACATTCCGAACATGGCTGGTCTCGAGCGGCCAAGGTAGACCGCGTGCTCGCCGACCACCCGGCCGATGATCACCGCGATCTCCACACCTGACCGGCCCCTGCCGCGACGGTCCCCAGGGACGTCTGCCGCACCCCGGGCCGCGTGACCGGTGACCTAGAGGTACCCCGGCGGCGCGCTTCAAGGGGCGACTGGCCGAACCCGGGCATCGACGGCCTTCACCGCAGCGACCTCAGCGCCGCGACGGTCGGCACCTACATCGGGCGACTGGTGCCGGGCACCCCAACGGCGGGCAGGCCGATCAGGTCGACGAGGGTCTCCTCGGCGAAGCCGAGGCTGTTGATGAACTCGATGATGCTGTAGCCGTCCACGGCGTGCTCCCCCTCCGCGAGCGGGAAGGTCCCGCCTGCGCAATGCACGGTGGCTCGGAGGGAAGCGCGGCAGTGTCGACACAACCGGCCGCACCGCGCGGCGGCCGGCAGCCTCGCCAAGAGAGCGCAGCCGTCCGCGGTCATCCCAACGGCGAGCGGCCCCCATGTGCGGCCGCCCGCCGTTTGAGCGTCAGTGCACGCGGTGCGCGGTTGTGTTGGTGCGTCCCGGCGCGTCCCCCTGCGAGGCGCCGGGCACGTCCTCACTGCTTCACGAAGACGCCGCAGCCGTTCTCGAAGTCCTGGCCCTCCTGGAGCGTCACCGTCGGGTGGCCGCCCTGGACGATGTCGTTCTCGATGATGTCGCCGCCGTTGGTGCCGCTGCGGTAGATGCCCCAGTAGCAGGAGCTGGGGACCGGCTCCGCCGTGCGGTACGTGCCGGGCTCGATGTCGATGCCCACGGTCCAGGTGCCGATCGCGATCTGGCTCGCCGCGACGACCTCCTCCGCCTGCGTGATGGTCGCCTCGCGCTCGTCCAGGGCCGCGCTGCGCGCGTCGAGCTCGGCGGCCTGAGCGTCGATGTCCCCCTGCTTCGCGGAGAGCTCGTCCTCGGCCTGCTTCGCGGCAGCCTCGGCGGTCTCGAGCTGCTGGGCGAGGGTGTCGCGCTCGGCGGTGACGGCGTCCAGCTCGGTGCTGCTGGCGCTCCCGCCGCCGCCGATCGCGACGCCGAGGACGAGCGCGCCGGCGGTCACCGCGGGCCACACCCAGCGCCGCCGCTGGGGGCGCGGGGTCGGGGCGGGGGCCGGCGCGCCGAAGGCCGGGGCGTCCGTGTCCTGAGTGCTCATGTCGTGCTCCTTCGTCGTAGGTGGGCTGCTGGCGACCAGCCTGGCCCCGCCGACGCCTCCGGCATAGCCGTTGGTCGATAAGGGGGCTTATCAGCGATGCACCCCCGGCGACCGCTAGCCCCGTGCGTACAGTCAGGCCCAACGACGACGCCGGAGGAGGTGACTCGGGTATGAGCAGCACCGCGCAGCTCGCCACGCTCAGCGACATCGCCGAGCTCGCCCGTGTCCGGCGTCCCGTGGTCTCGACTTGGCGCACGCGCTTCGCCACGAGCGACACCCCTTTCCCCGCCGCGCTGGACCGCCGCAGCGGCCGTGAGGTCTTCTCCCTCGACGAGGTCGTCGCGTGGCTCGAGGGCACCGGCCACGGCAACAACCCGACGGCCCGGCAGGACGCGGCCCTGGCGGCCGCCCTCGACGTGCTCGATCCGCCGCAACGCGCGGTCGTGACCCACGGCCTGGTCGCGCTCCTGGCGCTGAAGGCCCAGCTCGGCATCACCCTGGACGGCCTTGCCGCCGCGGACCTTATCGACCTCGCCGACGACGTCGACCCGGACGACCTCTGCCTCTACCGCGAGATCGCGGCCCTCGGCGCCGACGCCGTGCTGTGGGCCGGCCACGCCGACGCGCTCGCTTCCGCGGCCTTCACACCGGCCCAGGCGGCCACCACGATCCTCTCGCGGCACCGCAGGCTGGGCCTGACCGCGGTCACCGACCATGCGCTCGCCCCCACCGCGACCGCCCTGCTCGGGCAGCTCGCCGCGGAGCTCGTCCCTGCCGACACGGCCGCGCCGCTGGTCGCGCCCCACGGCGAGGCAGACCTGCTGCTGGCCCTCGCCGCACATCGTGGGGAGCCCGGCACGGCGGTCCTCCCGACGCCCGCGGCCCCCGAGGCTCGGCTCGCCCGGCGCGTGCTGCTGGCCGGCGGCTGGGAGATCGTCGAGGCTGAGACCGACGACGGCGCGGTCCTGCCGCCCAGGGGCGCCGCCGTGCTGGTGGTGGTCCCGTCCGCGACCCGGCCGCAAGCGACCGACGCGGACGTCGTCGCCGCTCTGCTCCAGACCGAGGCGGATCTGCCCCCCGACGGCCGCGCCCTGGTCGTAGGGCCGGCGTCCGCGCTGTGCGGGGGTCTGCCCGCGCAGTTGCAGGCCGACCGGGCGACCGTCCTGCGCTCCGGCCGGGTGCGGGGGATCGTCCGCCTGCCCGCCGGGCTCTGGCCCAGCCGGGTGCGGCAGAAGATGGGCCTGTGGCTCCTCGGCCCCGGCGCCGGCGACGTCCGCAGCCCTGACCACCGCGTCGCGCTCGCCGACCTCAGCGCGACGACGCTGGACGCCGCGGCCGCCACCGACCTGGTCACGGACCTGCTCTCGACCGCCTCCAAGGCGGCCAGATCGCACGCGTTCCGCTTCGCACGACTCGTGCCGACGACGACGGTCGTGGCGGCGTCCGCAGACCTGCTCACCGTCCGCCCCCAGAGCCGCCGCCACCGAACGGACGCCGGGCAGACCGCCGCAGCGCTGCACGACCTGCTCGCCCGCGCGGGCACCGGCGGTGACGCCACGCTCACCGCGTGGCAGGTCGTGCCCGGTGAGGTCGGCGGGCCCGTCCTGGTGACCCTGGGCCGCCTCGTCGAGCTCGGCCACCTGCGCCTTCTGCCGGGCAACCGCCTCGCGGAGGACGACGTGACCGACGCGCCGGGCGGCGTCACGGTCCACACCCCGTGGACGCTCACCGCTCCGCTGCCCGGGCACCGCAGCATCGACCGGCTCGGCCTTGCCGCCGCCTATCCGGCGAGCCGCTTCACCCAGCCCGGCGACGTCGTGTTCTGCACTGCGCCACGCGCTGCCGCGCTCGTGGACCGTGACGGCTTCGCCGTCGTCGCGACCCCGGCCCGCGCGCTGCGGGTGACGCAGTCCGCGCCACCCGGCCTCATCCCCGAGGTCGTCGCCCACGCCGTGCGGACCTCCCCCGGCCACGGCGACTGGCGGGCCTGGCCAGTCCCGATTCTCCCGACCGCCGTCGCGGCGACCGCGCGGGACGCCCTCGCCGAGGTCGACTTCACCCGCCATGTCCTCACCGCGCGCCTCGCCGCCCTGGACGCCCTGACCGCCGGCCTCGTCGAGGCGACGTCGTCCGGCGCGGTGTCCCTCCTGCCCCCGATCCGCACCACCCCGATGGAAGGCTGACCCGCATGCCCCCCCGCAAGCGACTTGACCCCTCCGCTCCGATGACGATGAAAGAGCTCAAGGACACCCTGTGGAAGGCCGCGGACAAGCTCCGCGGGTCGATGGACGCCTCCCAGTACAAGGACGTCATCCTCGGCCTGGTCTTCCTCAAGTACGTGTCCGACGCCTTCGAGGAGCGCCGCGACCAGATCCGCGCGGACCTGGCCGCCGAGGGCTACCGCGAGGACCAGATCGAGGGCCTGCTGGACGAGCGCGACGAGTACACCGGCCACGGAGTGTTCTGGGTGCCGGCAACGTCACGGTGGGCGTACCTCGCGGAGCACGCCAAGGGGCTGCCCGCCGAGGCTGGACGGGCCGCGCAGACCATCGGCGAGCTCATCGACGGCGCGATGGACCACATCATGGGCTCGAACCCGTCGCTGGCCGGAACGCTCCCGCGCATCTACAACCGGGACAACGTCGACCAGCGCCGCCTCGGCGAGCTCATCGACCTGTTCAACGACGCCCGCTTCCGCGGCGACGGCGCGACCCGGGCGCGGGACCTGCTCGGCGAGGTCTACGAGTACTTCCTGGGCAAGTTCGCCGCGGCCGAGGGCAAGCGCGGCGGCGAGTTCTACACCCCGCCCGGCGTGGTCCGGGTCCTGGTCGAGGTGCTCGAGCCGTACCGGGGGCGCGTGTACGACCCGTGCTGCGGCTCCGGCGGCATGTTCGTGCAGACCGAGAAGTTCCTCGAGCGCCACGACGCCGACAGCCAGGCGATCAGCGTGTACGGGCAGGAGGCCAACGAGCGCACCTGGCGCATGGCCAAGATGAACCTGGCCGTCCACGGTCTCAACGCGAACCTCGCGTCCCGTTGGGGCGACACGTTCGCCCGCGACCAGCACGCCGACGTCCAGATGGACTACGTGCTCGCGAACCCCCCGTTCAACATCAAGGACTGGGCGCGCGCCGAGTCCGACCCTCGCTGGGTGTACGGCGTCCCGCCGGCCGGCAACGCCAACTACGCGTGGATCCAGCACATCCTGTCCAAGCTTGCGCCGGGCGGGTCCGCCGGCGTGGTCATGGCCAACGGCTCCATGTCGACGACCAGCGGCGGCGAGGGCGAGATCCGCGCCCGCATCGTCGAGGCCGACCTCGTCTCCTGCCTGGTGACCCTGCCGACCCAGCTGTTCCGATCGACCGGCATCCCGGTGTGTGTGTGGTTCTTCGCCACCGACAAGACCGCCGGCCCCCGCGGCTCCGTCGACCGGACCGGGCAGGTCCTGTTCATCGACGCCCGCGACCTCGGGTACATGGTGGACCGCGCCGAGCGCGCCCTCTCGGATGAGGACATCGCGCGAATCGCCGACACGTTCCACGCCTGGCGCGGCACCCCGTCCGCCGTCGAGGCGGGCGTGACGTACGACGACATCCCCGGCTTCTGCCGGTCCGCGACCCTCGCCGAGATCAAGGAGGCCGGGTATGCCCTGACGCCGGGCAGGTACGTCGGCGCGGCCGAGGCCGAGGACGACGGGGAACCACTCGAGCAGAAGATCGAGCGGCTGCGCGGCGAGCTGCTCGCCGCGTTCGACGAGTCTGCACGCCTGGAGAAGGTCGTGCGCGAGCAGCTGGAGCGGGTCCGTGGCTGACACCAGAAGCGTCGCAGCGTTGGAGGCCGCTGGCGTCCTGCGCGTCGAGGACGGCAACCATGGTGAGTACCGGCCGCGACCGCATGAGTTCGTTGCGGGGGGGACGCCGTACATTCGCGCCGCTGACATGACTTCGGGCACCGTCGACTTCACTGGCGCAGAGGGAATCAACGACGAGGCCTTGCTGCGAATCCGCAAGGGGATCGGTCGCGAACAGGACTCTCTGCTGTCCCATAAGGGAACGGTGGGAAAGGTTGCCTACGTCCCACCAGGCTCACCCCCCTTCGTCTGCTCACCCCAAACGACGTTCTGGCGGTCGCTCGACCATCAGAAACTCGACCCGGTCTACCTCAACATCGCCTTGAGGTCTCGCGTTATCCAGGCACAACTCGACGTCATGAAGTCGAGCACCGACATGGCGCCCTACGTGAGCCTCACTCAGCAGCGTTCGCTGATGCTCAACGTGCCGCCCATTGGCGAACAGCGGGCGATCGCCGAGGTGCTGGGCGCGCTCGACGACAAGATCGCCGCTAACACTCGCACGTCGCGGGCGCTCGACGCGCTTGCTCTCTCCCTCGCGGCGGACGTACCGCAGGACACCATGCTCAGAGACATCGCCACTGTCGCCCGCAGCATGGTTGATCCCGCATCCCTCTCGAACGACGTCGTTGATCTCTACAGCCTGCCGGGCTTCGACGCGGGCAAGCTTCCAGAGGCTGTGACCCCCGAATCGATCAAGAGCGGCAAGTTCAAGATCTCGAGCCCGGCGGTCCTGGTCTCGAAGCTCAATCCTCGGATCCCCCGCGTCTGGGAAGTGCCGACCTGCGGGGCGACCCCGGCCCTCGGTTCGACCGAGTTTGTCGTCCTGCACCCGATGGGCACGTCAACGGCCGTGCTGTGGGCACTTCTCGCCCAGCCGCCATTCAGCGCGTCGCTGGAAGCCAGAGTGGCTGGCACATCCGGTTCGCACCAGCGCGTGAAGCCCGACGAGGTGCTGTCGACGATGACCGGCAACCCGGCGGCCTTGGGCGACGGAAGGCGGGCTGAGATCGACGCGCTCCGGGCACGGACTCACGCTGCTCTTTCCGAGAACGTCAAGCTCTCAGCAACACGAGATGCGTTGCTCCCCGCCCTCATGTCCGGCGCCCTCCGGGTCAAGGACGCTGAGCGCCTTGCCGAAGACCTCACCTGAACCGACTGATCACATGCAGGGGGAACCATGGCCGAGATGCCGCCGGACCACGACGGCTCCGCGCCACCCGCACCGCCGTCAGATCCTCCTCCGCTCACCGTCTCGCCCCCGTCGCGACCGACCCGCCCGTGGCTGCTGCCGGTCGCGACGGGGGCAGCAGGCGTCCTCATCGGCGCTGGCCTGGTAGCCGGGATCACCGCCTTCCGGGCCGACGCCGAGGCACGAGCCGAGGAAGCCGCGGCGGAGGAGGCGCGCGCCGCGCGGGCCGCCGTCGTCCCCGACGCAGTCGAGACCTGCGGAGTCACGGGCACCGACGGGATCGTCGTCGCGGACGAGGGGCGGTCGTTGACCTTCGACATGAAGGGCGACGACGACCTCCGCGGTGCGAACATCACCGACATCGTGTGCGTGTTCACGGCGCTCGACATGCCATCGGCGGTGGTCTCGCACATGGACCAGACAACATCGATGGACGGTCGGCAGTCGGAGAGCTGGGGTGACCTGACCGTGTCGTGGTCCTACCACCCCGACCGTGGCCTCGACGGTGTCCTGACGGTGAGTGATGGGTAACGGGCGGGGCATGGGCCGCTCGGGGCAGACGGCACAGCCCCCGGCATGCGGGTGCACGGCTTGCCTTCTTCACTTACTTCGCACTCTACTTCGCAACAGACTTGGCAGGTGTGAAGTTGAGTGCTGAGATGGGCGCCATGAGCGTCGACGACGTCCACGAGCTGCTCGCCACGCTCCGCCGCATCGGCGGGGAGCCCACCCGCGTCGAAGCCAAGCGAGCCGCCGGCGGACTGCCGAAGAGCCTGCGCGAGACCCTCAGCGCCTTCTCCAACTCCGATGGCGGCACCGTCCTCCTGGGAGTCGACGAGGAGACAGGCTTCGCGACAGTCCCGCTCGACGATCCGATCGCCCTGCGCGACGGGCTCGTGCAGATGTCCCGGGACGACATGACCCCTGCACTCCTCGTCAGCACGGACCTCGTCGAGGTGGAGGGCAACACCGTCGTCGTCGCCGAGGTCCCCCCGGTCACGGCGGACCGCCGGCCGGTGTACGTGACCAGCCAGGGCATCATCACCGGCTCCTACCTTCGCGGCGGCGACGGTGACCGGCGCATGACTGAGGCCGAGATCGCGATGGTGATGGCCTCACGAGCGCAGCCCGCGTACGACCGCGAGGCTGTCGTCGGGACCTCGGCAGCCGACCTGGACGACGACGCCCTCCGCCGCACCGTGCAGCGCATGCGGTCGGGCTACCCGAAGCTGGCCAGGGCCGACGAACCGAGCCTCCTCTTCCGGCTGGGCATCACGGCCGGGGCCGACGCCGACGCACCGCTCACGCTCGCCGGGCTGCTGACCTTCGGACAGTTCCCCCAGCAACACTTTCCTCAGCTGATGGTCTCCGTGGTGGTGCACGGGCCCGACCCCGGCTCCGGGACACGGTTCCTCGACAACCAGACCATCCGAGGGTCCATCCCCGAGATGGTCGAGACGACGCTGTCGACACTGCGCCGCAACCTGGCGGTGCGCGCCGTCATCACCGATCGCGGCGGCCGGACGGACGAGGTCGAGTACCCGCTCGAGGCAGTGCGTGAGGCAGTGGTCAACGCACTGATGCACCGGGACTACAGCCCCGTCACACGCGGCACCCAGGTGCAGATCGACCTCTTCCCCGACCGGCTCGTCGTGCGCAGCCCCGGCGGGCTCTACGGCGGCGTCCTCATCGACGACCTCGGCACAGAGGGCATCTCGTCGTCACGCAACGCCGTGCTCGCCAGTCTCCTCGCGGACACCTACCTGCCCTCGTCGAACGAGCTCGTCGCCGAGAACCGCTCCTCCGGCATTCCGGCCATGCTCGATGTCGCACGCCGCCGCGGCCTCCCCCGGCCTCAGTTCCGCAGCTCGATCACCAGCTTCGTCGTCACGATGGCACGCTCGGAGCTCCTCAGCCCGGACGTGCGCCACTGGATCGCGGGGCTGAAGGCGCATCTGCCCACGCAGGCGCACCTCATCGCACTGGCGATGCTCCGCGAGGGGTACCTGACCAACGAGATGCTCCGACAGTGGGGCGTCGACCGGGTCGCCGCCGGACAGGTCCTGCGGGACCTCGTCGAGCAGGGCCTCGCCATCAAGGAAGGTGGCCGCCGGTACGCGCAGTACGTGCTCGATCCCGCCGCCGGCCGCCCAGCCGAGCCCGACCTGTTCAGCGGACTCCCCGTCGCCACGGTCGCGGAAGCACTGCGCAGCCGCGGGGAGATGACGTCCGCAGAGCTCATGGAGCTCACCGGGCGCTCACGGTCCGCCGTGCTGAACGACCTGCGTGAGCTCACCGCCGCAGGGGACGTCGTGGGGCTCGGTGCCCCGCGCAGCCCTCGACGGCGGTACCGCTGGACCGGCGGAGGCGCTTCATGACGGCGGCCCTCACGACGACCGAGCACGACCACCACGTCCGCACCATCGCCGTGAACGGAGGCACCCCATGACCCGCCACCTGTCCGAGGACGACTGGGAGAGCCTGACGCTGGAGGTGCTCGGCGAGCTCATGTGGAAGCCGGTGCACGGCTCCGCTATCGCGCCGGGCTCCGGGGAGCGGGAGAGCTGGGACGAGCTCGTCATCCCGTCGCGTCTGCGCGCCGCGCTGCGGAACCTCAACCCGACCGTGCCACGGGAGTACCTCGAGCAGGCGCTCGCCGCGATCCTCGCGCCCACCTCCCAGGACGCCCTCACCGAGAACCACCGGCTGCACACCTTCCTCACCGAGGGCTTCCGCGGCGTCACGTACATCGACGCGGACGGCCAGGAGCAGACGCCCACGATCCGCCTCGTCAGCACCGAGCCGAGCGAGAACGACTGGCTCGTCGCGAACCAGGTGACCATCGCCCGCGGCGACCGCGAGCGCCGGTTCGACGTCGTGCTCTACCTCAACGGCCTGCCAGTGGCGGTCATCGAGCTCAAGCGCGCCGGCAGCGCGAGCGCCGACGTCGGCGCCGCGCACGCGCAGCTGCAGACCTATCTGCGCGAGTTCCCACTGGCCTTCCGGTTCGCGGTGCTCACCGTCGCCAGCGACGGGATCCTCGCCAGGTACGGCACACCGTTCACGCCCCTGCACCACTTCGCGCCGTGGCACGTCGACGAGGAGGGCCAGCCGGTCCCGACGTCAGCCATGGCGGAGGGCGACACGGCCCTGGACCTGCTGCTGTGGGGCCTGTTCAACCAGCTGCGCTTCCTGCAGCTGCTGACCGGCTTCGTCGCGTTCGACCAGGGTGAGGACGGCCTGAGCAAGCGGATCGCCAAGCCCCACCAGTACTTCGCCGTCACCAAGGCCGTCGGGGCCACGGTCCAGGCGGTCGCGACCCACGGCAGGGCCGGCGTCGTCTGGCACACGCAAGGCTCCGGCAAGTCGATGGAGATGGAGCTCTACACCAACCAGGTGCTGCGGCACCCGCGGATGGCCAACCCGACCGTCGTGGTCGTCACCGACCGCAACGAGCTCGACGGCCAGCTGTACGAGACCTTCGCCCGGAGCCTGCTGCTGCCGGAGAAGCCCGTCCAGGTGCGCCGGCGCGCCGAGCTGCGCGCCGAGCTGTCCGGCCGAGCGTCGGGCGGCATCTACTTCACCACCCTGCAGAAGTTCGGGCGGACGCTCGCCGAGCGGGAGTCCGGCGCCGAACACCCGCTGCTGTCGGACCGGCACAACATCGTCGTCGTCGTCGACGAGGCCCACCGCAGCCACTACGACGACCTCGACGGCTACGCCCGCCACCTGCGCGACGCGCTCCCCCACGCGACGCTCATCGCGTTCACCGGCACGCCGATCTCCTTCGCCGACCGCAACACCCGGGAGGTGTTCGGCGACTACATCGATATCTACGACCTGACGCGGGCCGTCGACGACGGCGCGACCGTCCCCGTCTACTTCGAGTCGCGCCTGGTCAAGGTGCGGCTCGCGGAGTCCGTCACCGAGGACCTCATCGACGCTGTCGCCGACGAGGCGACGGCCGGGCTCGACGACGCCGAGCGCGACCGGATCGAGAAGTCCGTCGCCGTGGTCAATGCCGTCTACGGCGCACCCGAGCGGCTCAGGATCCTGGCCGAGGACCTCGTGGCCCACTGGGAGACACGTCGGCAGGCGATGTCCGCGGCACTGAGCACCCCGGATCGGCCCCAGGTGCCGGGCAAGGCCCTCGTGGTGGGCGCCACCCGGGAGATCTGCGCGCGGCTGTACTCCGAGATCGTCGCTCTGCGGCCCGACTGGCACTCCGACGCGCTCGACGGCGGCGTGGTCAAGGTCGTGTACTCCGGCACCGCGTCGGACGTGCCGCCGGTCGCCGACCACGTGCGACGCGACTCCGAGAACGCCGTGATCAAGCAGCGCCTCAAGGACCCGGACGACCCGCTGGAGATCGTCATCGTCAAGGACATGATGCTCACCGGGTTCGACTCGCCCCCGCTGCACACGCTCTACCTCGACCGGCCGCTGCGCGGAGCGCTGCTCATGCAGACGCTCGCCCGGGTGAACCGCACGTTCCGCGGCAAGCAGGACGGCCTCCTGGTCGCCTACGCGCCGCTGGCGGACAACCTGGCGCAGGCCCTGGCCGAGTACACGCAGACCGACCAGGAGACCAAGCCCATCGGCCGGTCGGTCGACGACGCCGTCGCGCTGGTGCACGAGCTGCTGAGCCGCCTCGAGGAGCTGCTGACCGGGTTCGACTGGCGTAGCGCCCTGGCCCTGCCCGGGCCCCGGGCGTACATCAAGGCCGTCTTCGGCGCCGTCGAGCACCTGCGCCGCCCCCGACCCGACGACCAGGACGACGACGGCGAGAGCGTCGCGGCGCAGTACCGCCGCATCGCCGGGCAGCTGTCTCGGGCCTGGGCGATCGCTGGGGGCACCGACGAGCTCGCCGCCGTCCGTGACGAGGCGCGCTTCTTCGAAGAGGTCCGCGTCTGGATGGCGAAGTTCGACGCGGAGGAGCGCCAGGCCCGCGGCGAGCCCATCCCCGAGGAGGTCCAGCGGGTCCTCAACGAGCTCGTCGCCGGCGCCATGGTCTCCACCGAGGTGCTCGACATCTACGACGCCGCCGGCGTGCCCCGGCCGGAGCTCACGGCTCTCGACGAAGAGTTCCTCGCCCAGGCCAGGAACTCGGAGCGGCCGCACCTCACCGTGGAGGCGCTGCGCGCGCTCATCCTGTCCGAGGGCCGGGCGGCGACGCGTCACAACCTGGTTCGTCAGCGGGCGTTCTCCGAGCGTCTGCTCGAGCTCATGACCCGGTACACCAACCAGCAGCTGACGTCGGCCGAGGTCATCGCCGCGATGATCGCCCTCGCCCAGGAGGTCGCGCACGAGAAGAACCGCGGCGCCGACTTCGATCCCCCGCTGGACGAGGACGAGCTCGCCTTCTACGACGCGGTGGCGACCAACGAGTCCGCAGTCGAGGTCCAGGGCCAGGGCGTCCTGGCCGACATCGCCCGCGAGCTCGTCGCGATCATGCGCCGCGACGTCAAGACCGACTGGACAGTCCGGGACGACGTCAAGGCGAAGCTCCGGTCGTCCATCCGCCGGCTCCTCGTGAAGTACGACTACCCGCCGGACAAGCAGCAGGGCGCGATCCGGCTCGTCATGGAGCAGATGGAGTCCATGGCGCCTCGCCTTGTCGACGGACAGGGCGAAGGACGGCCCGGCGGAACGCTGTGACCGGGTGCAGACGAACGACGAAGGGCCCCACTCGCACATCGTGCGGGTGGGGCCCTTCGGCTGGCGGCGGTAGCGGTGGGATTTGAACCCACGGTGGACTTTCACCCACACACGCTTTCGAGGCGTGCTCCTTAGGCCGCTCGGACACGCTACCTCGGGGGGTCACAGTACCCGGTCGACGCCGTCGGTCCCAATCCGCCCCCGGGCCGCTCACAGCGTGCCGTCGTACCGTGGCCCGGTGAGCACGTCGCAGGCAGCCCCCGTCACCGCGGGGTCGCTCGCAGACGTCGTCGCGCTGCTCACGGGCCACCGGCTGACGGTGCTGACGGGCGCGGGCGTCTCGACCGACTCCGGCATCCCCGACTACCGCGGGCCCGACTCCCCGCCGCGCACCCCGATGACGTTCCAGCAGTTCGTGGGCGACGAGGCGTTCCGGCGGCACTACTGGGCGCGCAACCACGTGGGCTGGCGGCACGTGCACCGGACGCTGCCCAACGCGGGGCACCGGGCACTGGCGGTGATGGAGCAGCGGGGCGTCGTGCACGGGGTCATCACGCAGAACGTGGACCTGCTGCACGAGGCGGCGGGCTCCCACAACGTCATCGACCTGCACGGCCGGTACGACCGGGTGGTGTGCCTGCGGTGCCACCGGGTCGTGCCGCGCGCCGCGCTGGCGGACCGGCTGGAGGCGCTCAACCCGGGGTTCGTCGAGCGGGTGGGGCAGGTGGCGGACGTGGAGATCGCGCCCGACGCCGACGCCGTGGTCGAGCAGACCGCGGACTTCCGCGTGCAGGGGTGCTGGCAGCCGGACCCCGAGGACGCGGCGCGCGAGTGCGGGGGCGTGCTCAAGCCGGACATCGTGTACTTCGGGGAGACGGTGCCGCGCGAGCGCGTCGAGCGGGCGTACGCGATGGTCGAGGCCGCCGACGCGCTGCTGGTCGCGGGGTCGTCGCTCACCGTGCAGTCGGGGCGCCGGTTCGTCCGGCACGCCGCGCTGGCCGGCAAGCCCGTCGTCGTCGTGAACCGGGGGGCGACCCGCGGCGACCGGTACGCGACCGTCACCCTGGACGCGGGCACCAGCGAGACGCTGTCCGAGCTGGCCGAGCTCCTCCCGACGCCGCAGCGCTGAGCAGCCGGAGCGGCGCGCCTGGGGGCGCCCCACCGTCCGCGACGCGCGGGTGTCCCCGTCCCTCAGCGGTGCGGTGCGAAGAAGTCCCGCAGCAGCGTGGCGGACTCCGCGGCCCGCACCCCGGCGACCACCTCGACGCGGTGCGGCGATCGGCGGTCCCGCACGACGTCCCACTGCGACCCGCAGGCGCCGGCCTTCTCGTCCCACGCGCCCAGCACCAGGCGGGGCACGCGCGCCTGCAGCACCGCACCCGCGCACATCAGGCACGGCTCCAGGGTCACGACGAGGGTGCACCCGTCGAGCCGCCACCGGCCCAGCGCCGCGGCGGCCTGCCGCATCGCGACGATCTCCGCGTGGCCCGTCGGGTCACCGTCCACCTCGCGCGTGTTGCGCCCGCGGCCGACGACCGTGCCGTCCGGCCCGAGCACGACCGCACCGACGGGCACGTCGTCGCCGGCCAGCGCCGCGCGGGCCTCCGCGAGCGCGAGGTCCATCGCCGCCTCGTCGGCGGCCGTCGCCCAGGCGGAGCGCTCCCCGACGACGACCCGCGGCACGTCCGGCGCGCTCGCGTCGGTCGCGGAACCCACGCCACCGGGACGGCCCGCGTCGGGTGTGCCCTGCATCGGCTCCCCCACAGCACCTCCCGTCGTCGTCCCGCCCGGTCCGCGGCCGTCCGGGGCCCGCCACGGCGGACCGGGCCCCGCGTGCGCCGCACGCCCGCGACCCCCGTCCCGGGCGGACGGGGGCATCCTCGCACTACCCTGAGGTCCATGCGCCTGCACGTCGCCGACCACCCGCTCGTCGCCCACAAGCTGGCGGTCCTGCGGGACGCGAAGACCCCCAGCCCCACGTTCCGCCAGCTCGTCGACGAGCTGGTGACGCTCCTGGCCTACGAGGCGACGCGGGACGTCCGGACGCGTGAGGTCGAGGTCGTGACGCCCGTCGCGACGACGACCGGCAAGAAGCTGGCGGACCCCAGCCCGATCGTGGTCCCGATCCTGCGCGCGGGCCTCGGCATGCTCGAGGGCATGACGCGCCTGCTGCCCACGGCCGAGGTCGGGTTCCTCGGTCTGCAGCGCGACGAGGAGACGCTCGAGGCGATCACCTACGCCAACCGCCTGCCGGACGACCTGACGGGCCGGCAGTGCTTCCTGCTCGACCCGATGCTCGCGACCGGCGGCACGCTGGTCGCGTCGATCGACTACCTGCTGCAGCGCGGGGCGCGGGACGTCACCGCCGTGTGCCTCATCGCGGCACCCGAGGGCATCAAGGTCGTCGAGGAGTTCGTCGGGGACCGCGCGGACGTCCAGGTGGTCGTCGCCGCGGTCGACGAGCGGCTCGACGAGCACGCCTACATCGTCCCGGGCCTGGGCGACGCGGGCGACCGGCTGTACGGGATCGTCTGACCCGCACGTGCTCGCGTCTCGGACGGCCGGTCCCACGGCCTGAGACGACGCCGATAACTCCTTGGGGTGACACGGACCGCCGTGCCACGATCGTCCGGTGAGTCCCGTGATGTCCCTGGTGTGCGCCCGTCATGGCTGCCGCGTACCTGCGTCCGGGTGGTATCCGCGTTGGTGTCGGGCCTGACCCGCTCCCACCCGGACCGCCCGTCCAGCCCTGCAGCCCCTCGCCGGCCCCGCCGCCGGCCGCCCGCACCCGGAGACCTCCCATGACCACACCCGCTCGGTTGCGCCGCCCGCGCACCACCCACCCACCGCTCCCGCGTGCCGCCGCGCCCCTGGCACCCGCGCCCACCGGCCCTCGTGCCGGCTTCGTGCTCTACGTGAGCCTCCCCCAGGACGGCGCGGACACGGGAACGACCCCGCGCCCCGGCGCCGCGGAGATCGCGGAGACGGCCGACCTGCTGCGCGAGCTCGCGCAGGAGGCGCTGCCCGGTGCCGACACGTTCGCCGCGCTGTCGCTGGTGCCCGGCACCGCGGGCGACGTCCGCAGCCTCGGTGAGCGCATCACCCACCTGCGGCTGCTCGAGCCGGTGCCCGACACCGACCCGGGCACCCCTGACGTCCTCACCGGCTCGGGGGACGCCGGCTGAGGACCCGCGCTGCCGGGCCGGGCCCGGATCGGGGGACCCGCCCGGCCCGGCAGCGCACCCTTCCCCCACGCCACCGGTGGCGTGCCTGCGTGGACCGAGCGTCAGGGCCGCGGCGCCTGCAGCGACGGCGGCGCGGCCGTCCGCACGGTGATGACCCCGATCAGGTACTGGTCGCCCGCGGTGCTCGGCGTCAGCGTCCCGACGCCCGACGGCAGCGTGACCTCCTCGAACCCCTTGGCGTCGACACCCAGGGAGTTGGGGTGGGCCCAGCCGGTGGCGGTGGAGTCGAACGCGTTGCCGGCCGAGCCGCCGCCGACCGTCGCGGTGCCGTCCCACCGCAGCGGGCGCAGCGGACCCACACCCGAGAGCGTCAGCCGGTCGTTCGACGCGGCACGGTCACCCTCCCAGGCGACGACGCCGATGCGGGTGCGGGCGCCTGCCTCGCCGACGAACGCGAAGGCGGGGGCGGCGCCGGACGTCCCGATCCAGGCGCCGCCCTGGTGGACGGTGACGGACGAGGCGCCGGGGGTGCCGGGCGCGGCGGGCGTCCCGTGCACGACCACGAGCGACCAGCCCGCGTAGTACGTGGGGTCGCGGTCGGAGCGGCCGGCGCTCACGGCGGTGTCCGCCAGCGCCCACGTCCCGGCCCCGCCGCGCGCCACGAGGTCCGTGACGTCGACGGCCGCCTGGTAGTACTGCCGCCCGCTGCTGTCGGCCACGTCGACCACGGAGCCGGCGGTGACGTCGGTCCACGTGCCGTCCGGGCTGCGCAGCCGGGCCGTGCTGCGGTCCCCGCTCCAGGCGTCGGACGGGCCGCGCACGGCCGACCAGTACAGCCCTGCCCACACCACGGGCCGACCGCCCGGGACGGCCAGCCGCGTCTGCGACGAGACGGGCACCGCGGCGCGCGCGCCGGGCGGCGGCACCTGGTCCAGGGGACGCATGTCGAGGCCGTTGTTGTCGCGGTCCTGCCGGACGACGGGGCACGGCCCGCCGTACACGCCGACGCACTGCAGCAGCGGTGCGCCGACCTCGGTGACGTCGAGGTCCCCGACGCCCGACCACACGGGGGTGAGGTTGCCCGATGCCACCACGACCCGCACGGACGCGGCCGCGGGCTGCGCACCCGTCGCGGCCAGGCGCACGTCGACCGTGCCGCGCACGGCGCCGGCCGCCCGCACCTGCAGCTGCACGGGCACGGACCCGCCCGCGCGCACGCCGCCCAGGTCGCACCTGACGACGGACCCGGTCGCGGTGCACCCGGCGGTCTGCGGCCCGGCGGCCGTCGGGTCGTGCGTGATGCCGGGCGGCAGGGTCACGGTCGCCACCACCGCGGCGGCGTCGGCCGCGGGCCGGCCGTCGGGGCGGGTGCCCGCGACACCCGCGACGAACGCCACGGTGCCGCCGCGCGTCGCGTCGACGACCGCCGCCGCGTCGGTGACGGACAGGACCGGCTCGATCGCGGTGACGGCCACCGCCGCGGGGCCCGCGGGGGCGTCGGCGTCGGGCGCGCTCACGCGGACGGTGGCCGCACCGAGCGCGCCGACGGTGCCCGCGGGGGCCGTGACCCGCGCCGTGACGGTGCCGCGGGCGCCGGGCGGCAGGTCGGTGGTGCAGGTCGCGGTCGCGCCGGCCGGGGCGCAGGCCCAGCCCTCGCCCGCGGCGTCCGTGACGGCCACGCCGGCGGGTGCCGCGAGCTCCAGCGACGTCCCCGTGGCGGGCAGGTCACCGGTGTTGGCGACCGTGACGGCCAGGTCGGCCGGGGTGCCGGGCGCGACGTCGAGCGCGGCGGGTACCTCGACGCCGAGCACGGCGGGGCGCACGAGGGACGAGGTCACCACGTGCGTCTCGGCCGACCGGTGCCCCGTCGGGGACAGCCGCACGTGCAGCGTCCCGCTGCCCGTCGCGGCACCGGACGGGCTGACCAGCGTGAGGGTGAGCGGCGACCGCTCGAAGGGTGCGAGACCGGCGTGACGGCACACCGTGGGGCCGTCCTGCCCGGCGGCGCACGACCACGGTGCGGCGGCCGTGGCGCTCACGCCCGGCGGCAGGGTCAGCTCGGCGCGCGCCGGGGCGGCGGGCGTGACGGCCGTGCCGCCCGCGTTGCGCACGGGCACCGTCAGGGTGCGCGCCCGGCCGGCGACCAGCTGGACCTCGGTGGGCGCGGGGCCGTCGAACGCCAGCCGCGCCGGTGACGCCGCGACCCGTACGCGCATCGGCGCGGGCTCCCAGGTCCGCCCCTCGCCGATGATCCGCATGCGCACGGCCTCGTCGCCGGACGTGCTGACCCAGCCCTCGTCGACGCTCACCCGCAGCGAGAGGACGGCACCACGGCCCGGGTCGAGCCCCGGCAGCGTGCACGTCGCGGCGGTGCCGGCGTCCCGGCCCACGCACGACCACCCGTCGCCCTCGGCCGCGGCGACCGGGCCGAACCCGAACCCGGGCGACGCGAGCGCCCCCGGTCGGAACGTCACCCCGGCAGGCAGCTCGACGTCCGCCACGAGCGCCGCGGCGGGCAGCCCACCGGCGTTGCTCACCGTCAGCTCGATGGCCTGCCCCGCGACCCCGGCCGCGAGGGCGATGCCACCCTCCGGGCCGATGACGACGACGTCGGCGGGCCCCGGCGGCGGCTCGGGATCGGGATCGGGAGCAGGGTCGGGGTCGGGGTCGACACCCGGACCGGTGCCCGGGGCCACGTCGACCGGCGGGGCGAGGACGGGGCGTGCGCCCGGCGGGGTCGCCGGTGCGGAGGGGCGTGTCGGCGCCGCGGTGTTCCGACCCTCCGGGTCGCCGCCGTCACGGTCGTCCGTGGCGGCGTCGTCCTGCGCCGCGTCGCCGAGGGCGCCCTCCTCGGCGCCGGGCGACGGCTCGGACGTCGGCGCGGACGTGCCCTCCGGCGTCGGCCGCGGCGCCGGAGACGTGGGGCGGGCCTCGGCGGCACCGGACACGCTCGGCGTCGGGTCCGCCAGCACGTCCGGGCCGGAGACGAGGAGCACGGCCGCGGCCACCACTCCCACGACCACGAGCGCTGCGGCCGCCGCGAGCGCCACGGCACCGGCGGACATCCCCGCCAGCAGGCCGGCGGCGCCGCTCGCCGCGGTCGCACCGCCGACGGCTGCGGACGCCCCGGTGACGGTGCCCACGGCACCCGTCGCCGCGACGCCACCCGCCCCGGCACCGACCGCACCCGCCGACCCGGCCGCACCGGCACCCGAGCCCGCACCGCCCGACGCCCCGGCACCGGACGCCCCGGCACCCGAGCCGCCCGTCCCGGCACCACCCGAGCTCCCGGCACCACCCGGCGCCCCGGCACCGCCCGGCGCACCGGCGCCCCCGGCCCGGCCCAGCGCCGCCGCGCCGGCCGCGAGGCCGCCGCCGACCGGCAGGTCGTGCCCGAGCGCGCCGAGCCCGAGCAGCCCCAGCACCAGCGGCGCCACGACGGCCCGCATCCCGTGGTTGACGTCGCCGAGCTCCAGGGCCAGCGCGCGGCACTCCCCGCAGCCGTCCAGGTGCGTCTCGACCTGCCGGGTGTCGCGCGCCGCCAGCCCGCCGCGCACGTGCGCACCGAGCTTGCCGGCGACGGCCCGGCAGCCGTCGTCCAGCGGGTCCTGCAGGTGCTGCTGCAGGTAGGCCTGGCGCAGACCCTCGCGCGCCCGGTACGCCAGCGCGGCGGTGCTGTTGGCGCTCAGGCCGACGATGGGTGCGATCTGCGCCGGGGCCAGCCCCTCGACCTCGCTGTGCCACAGCACCTCGCGCCAGCGCTCGGGCAGGGAGCGGAAGGCGCGGGCGACGACGCTGCGCTCGAAGCCCGCCAGCGTCGGCTCCTCCGCGGCGGCCACCGGTGCGGAGGCGGTCTCGAGCGTCGCGACGTCGTCCGTGGGCTCGGCACGCCGACCGGCGGTGCGCTGCACGGACGCCACGCGGCGCACCACGGTGAAGAGGTAGGCGCGGAACGCCGCGTCGGGGCCGTGCCCGCCGAGCAGCGCCCGGTGGACGTTGGCGAACGCGTCGGCGACGACGTCCTCGGCGTCCGGGGCGGAGTCCGTGTACTGCCGCGCCACGACGAGCGCGGCCCCGGCGTGCCGCTCGTAGAGACGACCGAAGGCGGCGGAGTCACCCGTACGGGTGGCGCTCAGCAACGTGGCGTCGTCCTCGACGACGTCGTTGTCGCTCGCGCCTGCCGCCACGCCGGGTCCTCGTCACGTCTACCGGTGGGCCGCCGCCTGCGTGCGGCCTCGCCGCTACAGGGTGCCATACCCGACCGATCGGACGAACAGGGTGCCGCAGGTCGGACGACCGGGACGAATCGTGCGGCGTCGCAGGTCGTGGGCCTGTGAGCCGCCCGTCGGGGCCCGCGCGACGACGCTGCCCTGCACACCGGGCGGGCGCGTCCGATCGGGTGATCCTGGGGCCGACCGGGTGAAACCACCCCGATCCGCGTCACGATCCGCCCCGCCGCCCCTCTCCTCCGGTGTGACGACGGACATCGGCAAGGACGGGCACGCCCTGCCCGAGGGGCTGCGGGAGCGTTGGCGCGAGGAGAGCGTCGCCTCCGTGTGGCGGCGACCCTCCGACTGGTACCACCCGGCGGTGGACGCGCTGGCCGTCGCCGTGCTCGCCGACGACGACCCGTCCCGCGCCGCGTGGGCGCTGGGCCGCGCCCGCGGGGAGCACGGCGTGGGCATCGGGGAGACGCTCGACGACCTGGTCTGCCTCTACCGGTCCACCGGGCGGCCCACGCCCCCGATCGACGCGGTGCGCGCGCTCAACGAGGGCTGGTCGGACGCGCAGGCCGTGCTGGTGACGGCCGGCGCGTGCGTCGACCCGGAGACCGGGCTGCCGACCCAGCAGTACCTGGCCGTGCGCCTGGCGGAGACGTACCTGGTGGCGGAGCAGGACGACGTGGACCCCGCCCTGCGCCACGGGCTGGCCGTGGTCGACGTCGCCGCGGGGCACGTCACCGGGATGGTGCGGGCCGCCCGGTCCGCGGCCGTGGGGGCGGCACTGCGCGCGACGTTCGGCACCGGCCACCCCATGGCGACGCTGGGGGGCGGGGTGTTCGTGGTGCTGACCCGCACCGACGACGACGTGGACGCGCGGGTGGCCGAGCTGCGCGCGGACGTCGCCGGGCGGTGCGCGGACCTCGACGTGCGGATCTCCGTGCGCCAGCCCGTGCGTGTGTGGGTGGAGCCGTTGCCGGAGACGCACGCCGAGGCCGTCCAGCGCCTGTCGCACCTGGCGCGCCCCGAGCCGTGGGCCGGGATCCCCCGCCCCGCCGGGCCGGCCGAGGGCCGCTGACCCACCCCGCACCGTCGATCCGTGCGAAGCACCCGATGTCGCCCACCCCGCGACAGATCGGGGCGAACGGCGTTACCGTCGATGTCATGCCTCCCGCCGACGTGGTCCCGCACGACGCGGCACCGCCGGCCGAGGTCCCCGGACCGCTGCTGACCTCCGGCACCTCGGCCGACGTCTACGCGCTCGACGACCACCGGGTGCTGCGCCGCTACCGCGAGGGCCGCGACGCGGGACCCGAGGTCGAGCTGCTGCGCCACGTCCGGCAGCACGCCTACCCGGCCCCCGAGGTGCTCGACGCGGCCGGCTCGGACATCGTCATGACCCGGATGCACGGTCCGACCCTGCTGCAGGCGCTGGGTGCCGGGGAGATCTCCATCGCCGACGCCGCACAGGTGCTCGCGGACCTGCACGCCCGGCTGCACCTGGTCCCGGCACCGCGGTCCTGGCAGGTGCCGTCCGACCACGACTGGCAGACCCTGAGCGGCGGGCCGGTGGTGGTGCACCTCGACCTGCACCCCGGCAACGTCATCCTCACGGAGATCGGACCCCGGGTCCTGGACTGGGCCAACTCCCGCACCGGCACCGCCGAGCTGGACGTCGCGGTGACCGCCGTCCTCATCGCCGAGGTCGCCGTCGACGCCGGCGGCGACTACTCGCAGGCGGCCCGTGCGCTGCTCGCCGCGTTCCTGCACTCCAGCGACGTGTCCCCGCTGTCCGCGCTCGACGACGCGGCGGCCCTGCGCTCGACCGCGCCGCTGCTGCTGCCCGGCGAGCGTGAGCTGGTGCCCGCCGCGGCCGCCCTGGTGCGCACCATGGTCGCACTCACGTCGAACCCCTGACGGCCCGCGCACGACGACGGCCGCACCCGTCGGACGGGTGCGGCCGTGGTGCGTGGCCCGGCGGCGCAGGCGGTCAGCGCGGCGCGTAGGTGAGGCAGTCGGCCAGGTCGTGGCCGGCCCCGATGCGCACCGACGGCGCGCCGCACTCCAGGTGCGTGTTGTGCGAGCAGTCCTGACGCTGGCAGGCGCCGACGTGCGAGACGACACGGTCCAGGCCGCCCTTGACGCCCAGCGGGATGAAGGTGGCGCACTGCGCGTCGCCGGTGCCGCCGATGGTCACGGCGGCGGCGTGGCAGGACGAGTGGTCGTTGTACGAACAGCCGGCGACCGAGCACTCGGCCACGGCGGGAAGCTCTGCGAGGGTGCTCATGACGACCTCCGGGGGGTGGGACGTGCGCGGTGCACCCTTCGACGCTAGACCCGCCCGGGCCGGCCCGCCAGCAAGGCAGGCCAGGCTAACCCGCAGGTCAGCGGCACTTTTTACGCAACGCCGCTGTTGCGCAAACGACGTCCGGGCAGGTCAGGCGCCCACCCCGGAAGTGCCCGGGCGGACGCCCCCGCGTGAGGTCGTCGGAAGAAAGTGCGTCCCGGGTGCATCCACGGCGGGCCCCGCGGGGGAAGTAGGGGTGTCAGCACGTCCCCGCCCGCCGCCCCGCGGGCCCGTTGGAAGGACTTCCCCGATGCGCGCACGACTCCTCACCGGTACGGCTGCCGGCGCCCTGGCCCTCGGCCTCCTCACCTCCATCGCTGCGCTGCCCGCCACCGCCGCGACCGGCAGCACCGCCAAGCTGTCGGTGCTGCACGGGGTCCCCGACCTGACGGTCGACGTGTGGGTGAACGGCGAGCGGACGCTCGACGACTTCACGCCCGGCACGCTCGCCGGTCCGCTGGACCTGCCCGCCGGCACGTACACCGTGGCGATCACCGCCGCCGACGCGGCCGACGCCTCGTCCCCGGCCATCGGCCCCGTGGACCTGACGCTGGAGGGCGGCGGCAACTACACGGCCGTGGCCCACCTCGACGGCTCCGGCACCCCCACCGCCACGCTGTTCACCAACGACACCGCGCCCACCGCGGCGGGCCAGGGCCGGCTCACGGTCCGGCACGTGGCCGCCGCCCCCGCGGTCGACGTCCTCGCCGGCGGGCAGCCCGTCATCAGCAACCTGACCAACCCGAACGAGAAGAGCCTGGACCTGCCGGCCGGCACCGTCCAGGCCACGGTGGTCGCCGCCGGCACGACCGAGCCGGCCGTGCTCGGCCCGGCCGACGTCCCCGTCACCGAGGGCGCCCTGACGGTCGTCTACGCGTGGGGCTCGCTCGAGGCGGGCAACCTCGCGCTCGCCACGCAGACGGTGACCGGGCTGCACTCCAACCCGTCCGGCGTCCAGGCGGGCCAGGTCGGCCTCGCGGCGGACGAGTCGTCCCCCGTGCTGCCGGTCGCGCTGACGATGCTCGTCGTCGCCGGGGTGACCGGTCTGGCCGTGGCCGGACGTCAGGTGGCCCGTCGCGCGACCGTGCGTCGCTGACCACGGGAGCACCGTGAACCACCTCGTGCCCGGCGGCCGGCCCGCCCCTGCCGGCCGGCCGCCGGGCGCGGCGACTGCCCGCCGCCGCGTGCGCTCGACGTGCGCGGCGGCGCTGGCCGTCGTCGCCCTGCTGGGGGCGTGCGGGACGTCGGAGGGGACCGCCTCCGCACCGGCCCCCAGCGCCACCGCACCGGCCGCCACGCCGACGGCGAGCCCCCCGGCTGCGGGGCCCGCCGTCCCCGACGTGCCGGTGCAGGACGCGGGCCTGGGCTCGGTGCCCGCCGCGGCACCGGCCCCGGTGCGGCTGGTCGTGCCGGACCTGGGCCTGGACATGCCGATCGACGCGGTCGGCGTGGCGGAGGACGGCACCATGGAGATCCCGCAGGACGCGGACCGGGCCGGCTGGTACCGGTTCGGCCCGTCGCCCGCGGACCCCGCCGGGGCCACGGTCGTCGCGGCGCACGTGGACTCCTGGACCACCGGGATCGGCCCGTTCTCCGAGCTGCGCGAGGTCTCCCCCGGGGCCCGCGTCGAGGTCACCACGGCGGACGGCGTGGTGCACGCGTACACCGTCCGGGAGGTCGCCCAGGTGCCCAAGCAGGACGCGCCGGTCGAGCAGTGGTTCGATCGGGAGGGGAGCCCGCGTCTCGTCCTCGTCACCTGTGGAGGGGCGTTCGACCGCGAAGTGGGGCACTATGCCGACAACGTCGCGGTGACCGCCGACCCCGTCGTGGACGGCGCGGGTGGATGAGCGCCGTGGAGCGCACGCCGTGCGCGCGGTACCGGGGCAGGGACGGAAGGAGCGCGGGTGAGCACGTCGGCCACCGTGCCCGACGACGTGGAGGTGCTGGGACGCGCCTTCGCGGCGGGGGACGAGGCGGCCATCGGCGAGGCCTACCGCCGCTGGTCCGCGCTCGTCCACACGGTCGCCCTGCGCTCGCTCGGCGATCGGACGGATGCCGAGGACGTCACGCAGCAGGTGTTCGTGGAGGCCTGGCGGGGGCGGGCGCGGTTCGACCCGGACCGTGCGCGGCTGCCCGCCTGGCTGCTGGGCATCGCCCGGCACGCGGTCGCGGACGCCCACGAGCGCCGCACCCGGGACCGCCGGGTGCGCGAGCAGCCCGAGGTCGCGACCGACCCGGACCGCCTGCCCGCCGCGATGCTGGACCAGCGGGTCGTCGACCGGGTCGTCATGGCCGACGCCCTCGCCGACCTGGGTGATCCGCAGCGCACGATCCTGCGGCTCGCGTTCTTCGACGACCTGACGCACGACCAGATCGCCGACAGGCTGGGGATGCCGCTCGGGACCGTGAAGAGTCACGTGCGACGTAGCCTGGCGCGCCTACGGACCCGATGGGAGGTGGATGGTGCCGTCCGATGACCTGCACGTGGACGACGAGACCCTCGCCCTCCTCGCTCTCGGCGAGCGGGTGGGCACGCCGGGCGACCTCGACCACGTCGCCTCCTGCCCGCAGTGCGCCGACGAGGTCCAGGCGCTGCACGGCGTCGCGGACCTGGCGCGCGAGTCCGGGCCCGAGCCGCACCTGGTGGCCCCCGGCCCGCAGGTGTGGGACCGCGTGGCGGCCGAGCTGGGCCTCGGGGAGCGCGCGCACGCCGCAGCACGCGGCGGGCCGGTGACCGGTGCGCCCGACGCCGCGACGTCCGACCCGGACGACGACCCCCTCCCGGCAGCCCGGGACGACACGTTCCCGCCCTCCCCCGGCGGCCAGGTCGACGGGTCGTCGCGCGGCGAGCCGGACGGCCCGTCCGCCACGGTGACGCCGCTCGCGTCGCGCCGCCGTGCGCGGCCCGCGCGGATCGCGATCGCCGCGGCCGTCGGGCTCGTGGTGGGCGGCGCCGGCGCGACGGCCTACCTGGAGCGCCCCGACCCGTCGACCGTCCTGGCGTCGGCCGTCCTCGAGCCGCTGCCGGGCTGGTCGGAGACGGGCACGGCGCAGGTGCGCACCGCACCCGACGGGACGCGCTCGCTGGTCGTCGACCTGGACGAGGCGCCGCAGGGCGAGGGGTTCCTCGAGGTGTGGCTGCTGCGCCCCGACGTCTCGGGGCTGGTCAGCCTGGGGACGCTCGACGGCACGAGCGGCACGTTCGCGCTGCCGCCGGGCCTGGACCTGGCGGAGTACCCGGTGGTCGACGTCAGCGACGAGCCGCTGGACGGCGAGCCCGCCCACTCCGGGGTCTCGGTGGTGCGCGGCGCGCTCGACGCCTGAGGCCGGGCAGCGCGCTCGACGCCTGAGGCCGGGCAGCGCGCTCGACGCCTGAGGCCGGGCAGCGCGCTCGACGCCTGGGCCGGGGCGCCGAGCGGCGCGTCAGTGCCCCGCGCCCAGGTTCCCGGCGAGGCGTGCGTGGCGCGCCTCGCTCGCGGCGTCCATGCCGACGATCGTCACGGACTTGCCCTTGAGCGCGTACTTGTGGGTGATGGCGTCCAGCGTGGCCACCGTGGAGGCGTCCCACACGTGCGCGCGGCTCAGGTCGATGACGACCTCGTCCGGGTCGCCGGCGTAGTCGAACCGGTAGACGAGGTCGTTGGACGACGCGAAGAACAGCTCGCCGGACACGGCGTAGACGGCGCGGCCGGCGTCGTCGGCGGCGAGGCGGGTCACCGTGGTGACGTGCGCGACGCGCCGCGCGAACAGGACGGTGGCCAGCAGGACGCCGGCCAGCACGCCGTACGCCAGGTTGTGCGTGGTGACGGTGGCCACCACGGTCGTCAGCATCACGGCCGTCTCGGAGCGCGGCATGCGCCGCAGCGTGCGCGGGTGCACCGAGTGCCAGTCGAAGGCCCCGACGGACACCATGACCATCACCGCGACCAGCGCCGCCATCGGGATCACCGCGACCACGTCGCCCAGCCCCACGACGAGGACCAGCAGGAACACCCCGGCGAGGAACGTCGAGATGCGGGTGCGGGCACCGGAGATCTTCACGTTCATCATCGTCTGGCCGATCACCGCGCAGCCGCCCATGCCGCCGAACAGGCCGGTGACGATGTTGGCGCCGCCCTGGCCCCACGCCTCGCGGGTCTTGTCCGAGTGCGTGTCCGTGATGTCGTCGACCAGCTTCGCCGTCAGCAGGGACTCCAGCAGCCCGACGAACGCCACGGCGACCGCGTACGGCGCGATGGTCCGCAGGGTGTCCAGGGTGAGCGGCACGTCGGGCCACAGCAGCGACGGCAGGGACTCGGGCAGGGCGCCCTCGTCGCCGACGGTCGGCACGTCGAGGCCGGCGAGCACCACCGCCCCCGTGAGCAGCACGACCGCGACCAGCGGGGCGGGGACGGCCGTCGTCCAGCGCGGCAGCAGCACGATGACGACGACGCCGACCGCGACCAGCGGGTACACGAGCCACGGCACGCCGACGACGTGCGGGACCTGGGACATCAGGACGAGGATCGCCAGCGCGTTGACGAACCCGACCATGACGGACCGCGGGATGAACCGCATGAGCCGTGCCACGCCCAGCAGGGCGAGCGCCACCTGGACGACCCCGGCCAGCACGATCGTCGCCATGAGGTGGTCCACGCCGTGCTCGCGCGCGACCGGCGCCACGACCAGCGCGACCGCACCGGTCGCGGCCGAGATCATCGCCGGACGGCCCCCGAGGAACGCGATGGTCACGGCCATCGTGAACGACGCGAACAGCCCGACGCGCGGGTCGACGCCCGCGATCACCGAGAACGCGATCGCCTCCGGGATGAGCGCCAGGGCCACGACGAGCCCGGCGAGCACCTCGGTGCGCAGCCGGCGCGGGGACCGCAGGGCCGCGAGGACGGAGTGGGACTCGTCGGCCTCCGGCGGGCCGGCGGCGGTCACGGAGGCGGTCGCGGGGGCGGGGGCACCGTCGGCGGGGCGGGTGGCGGGCCGGGGCGTGCGGGGGTCGTCAGGCATGCGGGCTTTCCGTGGGGTGGGGCGGGACCGTCGGGTGCACCGCCGGTGCGGGCCGGCCGGCGTCACCGCAGCGGGTGGACGGCTCGAGCCCTCGGCCGTCACGGTAACCGGTGCGGCGGCACGCGGACGCCCCGCCACCCGGTGAGGGGCGGCGGGGCGTCGTGGCGAGGTGCGTCAGGTCGTCCGGGGGGCTCTCTCAGAGCAGGCGGACGCGCGCGCCGGACAGCCCGCCGGCCAGCGGACCGGCCGGCAGCTCACCGTCCAGCCGGTCGCCGACCAGGTCGGAGTCGAGCACCAGCGCGCCGCCGTCCGGGTCCTCGAACTCCGCGCCCACCAGGCGTGCGGGCGGCAGCCCGGCGCCGGTGACGACGTCGAGCACCGCGGCGTCTGCGCCGGGCACGTCGACCTCGAGCCACACCTCGTCGCCCTGGGTCACGACCTCGACGCGCGCGGGGCCGTCGAGCACGAGCGGGTCGGACTCGACGTCAGCCGGGCGGGCGCCGCCGACGAACACGTTGCTGCGCGACCAGTAGGGCTGCACGCGGCTGCCGAAGCGGTTGTGGTCGCCGTCCCAGCGGTCACCCATGTCGGTGAGGTACTGCTCGAGGGACGTCGGGTAGCCGTCGTACGCGCTGGTACCGGTCTGCGAGCCGATGCGGCCCCACGAGTCCGCCGCGTACGCCGCGTCGAGGTCGCCGCCGGCGAACACGTTGCCGATCCAGCGGTCGTCGCCGGTGAGGATGATCGCGTAGCCGGCCACCTGCGTGGAGTGCGGGCGGTGGTACGGCGTCGCGCGGTCGAGCATCTGCTTGAGGCCGACCGTGCCGCACAGCAGGTTGCGTGCGTACAGGCCGCCCTGGCTGTGGTTCTCCACCGACACCGGGGAGGCCAGCACGTTGTGGTCGACGACGTAGGGGCCGTGGCTGACCTCGATGAACAGGTCGCGGGCGTTGTCCCACAGCACGTTGCTCGTGATGCGCGTGCCCTGCGTCTGCCAGTCCAGCCAGATGCCGAGCGAGCAGTCGTGGATGCGGTTGCCCGCGATGACGACGTCGATCGGCGCGTGCAGCTTGATGCCCGCGATCTCGTGCCCGTAGAACTCGCGGTCGTTGGCGATGTCGTGGATGTGGTTGTCCTCGATGCGGGAGAACACGCAGCCCAGGTGCCCGACGACCGCGTTCTGCCCGCAGTGGTGGATGTGGTTGCGGCGCACCACGTGCGAACCGACGTGCTCGCGGTCCCAGCCGATCTGCCGCGCCGAGAACACGGACTCCAGCTGGTACTGGTAGCCCGGCTTGTCGCCCCGGTCGGTGGCGTAGTTGTCGCCCGTCGACGCCTCCTTGCCCAGCGAGACCGCCGAGCACGTCGCGTCGTGGATGTCGTTGTCCTCGATGACCCAGCCGCGGGCCCAGTTGGGCCCGATCAGGCCGGGCTGGTCCGCGGTCGGCGGCGCCCACTGCGTCGCCGCCTGGCACAGCTCGAAGCCGCGGACGGTGATGAAGTCGACGTGGTGGTCCTCGGGGAAGAACACGGCACGGCGCACGTTGATCTCGACCAGCGCCGCGTTCGGGTCGGCGTCGCCGAAGCTCGCGTGGATCGTCGTGACGTCGGCGCCGACCTCGGCGTGCCAGACGCGCGGCGTCCAGTCCGGGTCGGGCACGGGGACGGTCGTGCCGGTCCAGTCGTCGACCTGCTCGGTGCGCCGGGGGGCGGACGTCACGGCGTCGACGCATCCGACCTCCAGCAGCCGGCGGCCGTCGAGGTACACCGCGCCGAGGTGCTTCTTCGGCTCGTCGCGCCCCGGGCGGACCATCCAGTCGCCGTCGACCTCGACCGCGAACGGGTTGACCTCGCCGAACAGCGTGTTGGGCACCTCGACGCGCCACACCCCGCCGCCGACCGGCTCCCAGCCGGTGACCTGCTCGGAGCCGGTGATGCGCACGTGCTCACCGGGTGCGGCCTGGTAGGTGATGCGGCGGTTCTCACCGCGGCCGCCGCGGCGGGGGCGCACCCACTCGCGGTAGACCCCCGCGTGCACGGTGACCGTGTCACCGGGGCGGGCGAGCTGGGCCGCGCGGTCGATGGTGCGCAGCGGGGCGTCCTGCGTGCCGACGGCGTCGTCGGAGCCCTGGACAGAGACGTGGATAACCATTGCCATGAACCGACACTACCGGGGGTCCGACGGCTCGACGGGCGGGTGGCGCGCGGCGCGCGCCCACCCTGCGGTGGCGGGTACCGCGGGGCCGCTGAGAGGGTGGACGGGCCCCGCCCGGTGCCCCCGGGACCGCCGACGAGGAGGTCGAGCATGAGCACGTACAAGGTCGCGTACCTCGTCGGGAGCCTGTCGTCGACGTCGGTCAACCGGACGCTCGGCAAGGCCCTGGTCCGGCTCGCCCCGGCCGACCTGGAGCTCACCGAGATCCCCATCGGCGACCTGCGGCTCTACTCCCCCGACTTCGACGACGACTACCCGCCCGAGGCGCGCGCCCTGAAGGACGCGCTCGCCGCGTCGGACGCGGTCCTGTTCATCACCCCGGAGTACAACCGGTCGATCCCGGGCGCGCTGAAGAACGCGATCGACTGGGCGTCGCGGCCGCACGGTCAGAACTCGTTCGACCACATGCCCGCCGCCGTCATCGGCGCGTCGCCCGGCATGATCGGCACCGCGCTGGCGCAGCAGAGCCTGCGGGGCGTCCTCAGCTACTGCAACGCCCGCCAGATGACGTCGCCCGAGGCGTACATCCAGTTCGTGCCCGACGCCTACACGGACTCCGGCGAGGTGACGGACGAGGACACCGCGGAGTTCCTGCGGCAGTTCATGCAGGAGTTCCGTGACCACGTCGAGCGGGTGCTGGCGGTGCTCCCGCGGGACTGAGGCGCACCGACGACGCCGGTCACGCCGGCACCGCTCGTCACGCCGGGGGCTCCGGCGCGGTGAGCCCCGCCAGGAGCAGGCGCACCATCGCGCGGGCGTCGTAGGTCGGGTCCGCACCGCCCGACGCGCACAGGTTGCCGATGCCGCGCAGCAGACCCGCGGCGGGCACGTCGCCGCGCACCTCGCCGGCCGCCCGCGCGGCCTCGAGCAGCGCGTCGCACGCGGGGACGAGCCGCTCGAGGAAGAACGCGTGCAGGGTCTCGAACCCCGCACGGTCGTCGCGCAGCGCTGCGGCCAGCCCGTGCTTCGTGACGAGGAAGTCGACGAAGAGGTCGGCCCAGGCGAGCAGCGCCGCGTACGGCGTCGGCCGCTCCTGCAGCAGCGCGGGGGCGGCCTGCGCGCACGCCTCGACCTGGTGGCGGTAGACGGCGACGACGAGGTCGGCGCGGGTCGGGAAGTGGCGGTAGATCGTGCCCATGCCGACACCTGCGGCCGCGGCGATCGCGCGGACCGGTGCGTCGACGCCCGAGGCCACGAAGACCGCCGCGGCGGCGTCGAGCAGGGCCTGCTCGTTGCGGCGGGCGTCGACGCGCCGGCGGCGGGGGGCGCTCGGCGGCTCGGTCGTGCCGGGGCGGGGCGAGGTCACGCGGGCGTCTCCCTTGCGCAATCGGAGCGTTGTTCCGTATGTTGGCGGAGCGGCGCTCCGCTTCGCCAGCCTCGCACCCCGCCCGCCACGGCACCAGCCCGCGGCGGGGACAGCGCCCCGCCGCAGTGCACTGCACCGCCACCCCCGTCACGAGGAGAGCCCCATGCGCTACCGCCCGCTCGGACGCACCGGCGTCCAGGTCAGCACCCTGGCGCTCGGCGCCATGAACTTCGGCGCCGTCGGCCGCACCACGCAGGCCGAGGTCGACGCCATCGTCCGGACGGCTCTCGACGCGGGCGTCAACGTCATCGACACCGCCGACCACTACAGCCGCGGGCAGTCCGAGGAGATGGTCGGGCGCGCGATCGCCGGTCGCCGTGACGACGTCGTCCTGGCCACCAAGGCCGTGCTCCCGATGACGGACCAGCCCAACCACCGCGGCGCCTCGCGCCGCTGGCTCACCCGTGCGCTCGACGACAGCCTGCGGCGGCTCGGCGTGGACCACGTCGACCTCTACCAGGTGCACCGGTGGGACCCCGAGACGTCGGACGACGAGACGCTCTCGGCCCTGACCGACCTGCAGCGCGCCGGCAAGATCCGGTACTTCGGGTCCTCGACGTTCCCCGCCTACCGCATCGTCCAGGCGCAGTGGGCCGCCCGCGAGCACGCGCTCTCGCGGTACGTCACCGAGCAGCCCAGCTACTCCCTGCTGCAGCGCGGTGTCGAGACGCACGTCCTTCCCGTCGCCCAGGAGTACGGGCTCGGCGTCCTCGTGTGGAGCCCGCTCGCATCCGGGTGGCTGTCCGGCGCCGTCCGGGCCGGCCGGCCGATCACCACGAACCGCACCAGCTTCCTGCCCGAGCGGTTCGACCTCGAGCTGCCGGTCAACCGCACGCGCCTCGACGCCGTCGAGCGGTTCGCGGCCGTCGCGGACGAGGCGGGTCTCACGCTGGTCCAGCTCGCCCTCGGGTTCGTCACCGCGCACCCCGGCGTCACGAGCGCGCTGATCGGGCCGCGCACCCTGGAGCACCTGCACGACCAGCTCGCCGCGGCCGAGACCGTCGTGACCGATGACGTCCTGGACGCCGTCGACGCGATCGTCCCGCCCGGCGTGGACCTCGCGCCGGGCGAGAAGATGGACGACCCGCCGTCGCTGCTGGACGCCCGGCTGCGGCGCCGGTAGCGGCACCGACCCTCACTCGGGCGTGCGGAACCCGTTCACCTTGTGCGTGCCGTCGCACCACGGCGGAGTCGCGGTCCCGCCGCAGCGGCACAGCGCGACGGTGCGGCGGGTCGGCACGACCGTCCGACCGTCGGCGTCGACGACCTCGATCGGGCCGCGGACCAGCAGCGGGCCGTCCGGGCAGGGGGTGATCCGCACCGGTCGGCGGGACTCGTCGGCGCTCACGCCGCCGCCCGGGCCTCGGCGACGGCCTCGCGCCGCAGCCGGCGGGCGGACTGCGCCGCCGTGCGGATCCGGGTGCCCCCGTAGGGGACGCCGCCGGTGAACCGGTAGCCGAGCGCGACCCACGCCAGGACGGCCCGCTCCGCGAGCCACGCCGGGGCCCAGGCGGCCGACGTCGCCGGGTAGTGGTGCGTCCCGCGGTCACGCCGGCGCCCGGCCTCGGCGACGCCCGCCATGAGGACCGCGGCGGCCGCGGCGGCACGCGCCGGACCGTACCGACGCCCGGCCGCGGCCAGCAGCGGCAGCAGCGCGAGCTCGGCCACCAGCCGCGCGGGCTGGGCATGGCTGTCGTACGCCTGGCGCAGCCGCTGGTCGACGAACCGTCCCGGCGTGGGCGGGACCCGCCGGACCACGAGGTCGCGCGCGACGCGGGTGCGACCACCGCGCGCCTGGACGGTGCGCACCAGCTCGAGGGTCTCGAACAGCACGTGGTCCGCGTAGCCGTGCGGCGGCAGCGCGTCGCGCCGCACCACCAGCGTGCCGGGCCAGTCCCCGCCGACCGCCCGGTTCACCAGCGCCCGCCCGGTGTCCCACCGCGCGTGCCACGGCAGCGGGTCGAACGCGTTCTGCGGACGGACCAGGTCCACGTCGTCGAGCATCCGCAGCGCGCGCGCCAGGTCGGCGGGCTCCCAGCGGACGTCGTCGTCCGCGACGACGACGAGCGGCGCGTCGGAGACCTCCAGCCCGCGTCGCACCCCCTGGACCTTGCCGTTGCGGCCCGGCACCGGGTCCGGCGCCTCGACGTGGACGACGTCCCGCGGCAGCGCGTGGGCGTTGCGCTCGCGCACGTGCGGCGGCGAGCCGTCGACGACCACGACCCGCACCTCCCGCACCAGGCCCACCAGGTACGACAGCGCCTCGACGTCCAGGGGCGTCTCGTGGCGCAGCGGCAGCACGTACACCGCGTCACGGTGGCGCACGGTCATCGCAGCGGCTCCCGCAACGACGTCTCACCGGCCTCCCAGCGGTCCAGCACGTGCTGCGCCCACCACCCGTCGAGCGCGAGGCACGCGGCGGCGCCCCACATCACGTCGCCCGCGAGCGCCGGGTCCTGCTCGACCAGCCGGCCCGCGAGGTCCCGGCCGGCGATCTGCTCGTGCACCGCGTCGGCCTCGACGTGCTCGTCGAAGTACTCGGTGACGTCCTGCCCCAGGCCCAGGCGGCGCATGCCGTTGCCGTACAGGCGGTTGGGGATCGACGACGTCATCTCGAACGCCGCCAGGTGCCCGACGATCGCGCCGCGCAGCCGGCGGTGCAGGCCGAACATCGACATCGCGTTGGGGTGCGCGAGCGTGACGGCCGGGACGTGGTCGACGTAGCGCCCGTAGGTGTCGTCGAGGCCCAGGCCGCGCATCGCGGTGGCGAACAGCGCCGCGTGCTGCCGCTCGGGGTCCCCAGCGCCGTACTCGTCGGACTGGATCTCCATCATCGCGACCTTGGGCGCACCGCCCAGGCGCGGCACCGACCACGTGTGGGGGTCCGCCTCCTTGAGCTGGTAGACGGAGCGGTGGACCAGCAGCTCCTCGAGCTGGGAGCGGTCCGCGCGGCGCGCGATCCAGCGGGACATGCTCGGCCCGCCGTCGGCGGACGTCAGGGCGAACAGGGCGGCGGCGACCTGCTGCGCGGACGAGCCCTCCGGCAGGTCCGGGACGGCCACGCGCTCGCGCAGCTCCGCCTCGACCGCCTGCTCCAGGGCAGCGCGGGCGCCCAGCACGTCGGGCTGCCACTCCCAGTCGTCGTCGACGCCGGTCAGACCCCGGTAGTGCAGCTCGTACATGCACGTCAGCGCGAGCTGCACGTCGTCGTGCTCGAGCCAGGAGCCGGACGGCGACGCGAGGACGTCCGCGACGGACGCGTGCAGGGACCCGGGGTCGGCGGACCACGTGAGGACGCGGAGCAGCGTGTCGCTCAGCGGGCCGCGGGGGGTGGGGATCGGCATCGGGGACTGCGCCCCGGTCGTGACGGGCGCCGGGGACGGCAGCTGGGTGGTCATCGAGCTCCTCCTGCAGGTAGGCGCCCTGCTCGGCGCCCGCTCATCGTGACCCGACCCCCCGGACCCCGCCACCGGGGGGCACGTGCCACTGGTCACGCCCACCCGGTCGCGTGCGCCGCGCACCCGCCCGCGCGCCGGGCCCCGGGGCGTCGCGCCCGGTGCCCGCGGCGGCGCGCGTCAGGACGGGTCCCCGCCCTCCCCGTCCGGGGCGTTGCCCTCGTGCTCGTCGGGGATCGGGTCGGGGTCGACGCCGAGCGACGGCAGGTCGGGCTGCTTCTCGTCGAAGCTGTCCGGCAGGCCCTCGCTCATGCGTCGTCCCGCGGGTTGAGGTTGGCCGGCTCCGCGTCGGTGTCGGCGTCCTGGTCGGCGCCGCCCTGCGCGGCGGCCCCGGTGCGGGGGTTGAGGTTGGCGGGGTCGGCGTCGGGGTCCTGGTCCGGGTCGTAGCCCGTGGTCTCTTCGCTCATGCGACCCACGTTCGCACCGGCGCGCGCGGCGCGCACCCGGACGAGCGCACGGCGGTGCGCCGGCACGCGCGGCGGGTCGTCGCCGGGATCCGACGACGACCCGCCACGCACCGGCCGTGCCGACCGGGGCGTGTGCGTCAGATCGCGGCGCCCGCGGCGTAGCCCGCGTGGATCGCGTCGCCGACCTTCGACGGCTGCACGCAGTCCCCCACGACGTGGGTGGCCGGGCGGTCCGCGAGCGCGTCGGGCAGCGCACGGTCGGGGCGGACACCGAAGGCCAGCAGCGCGGTGTCGGCGGCCAGCTCGACGACGCCGTCCGGACCCTCGCACACGACCGTGCCGTCGCCGATCGCGGTGACGCGGTGGCCGGTGAGCACCCGTGCCCCGACCTCGGCCAGCCGGCGCAGCAGCGCGACGCGGTTGTGCACCACCATGTCGGCGGCGATCTGCGGGGCGGCCTCGACGATCGTCACGTCGTGCCCGTCGAGCGCGAGCTCGAGCGCGGCGTCCGCACCGGACAGGCCGCCGCCGCAGACGACGACGCGCGGTCCGACGTGCGCGCCGCGGTGGAAGTCGAGCACGTGCACCGCGGACAGGCCGTCGGCACCGGGGACGGGCGGCGCCCAGGGCGTGGAGCCGGTGGCGACCACGACCGCGTCGGCGTCGGTGAGCTCGGGGGCGTCGGCGGTCACCTCGTGACCGAGGTGGACGGTCACACCCAGGCGCGCCATCTCGCCCTCCCACCAGTCGACCATGCGGTGCAGCTCGCGCTTGAACTCCGGGGTGGCGGCAGGCTCGAGGACGCCACCGAGCCGCGGCCCGCGCTCGTAGAGGTCGACCTTGTGGCCGCGCTCGGCCGCGACCCGCGCCGCCTCCAGCCCGCCGGGTCCGCCCCCGACGACCGTGACCGCGCGGACCACCGGGGTCGGCAGCAGCACCCGCGTCGCCTCCTGCGCGGCCTCGGGGTTGACCGAGCAGCCCAGCGCCTTGCCGGCGACGACGTTGCCGATGCACAGCTCGTTGCAGCGGATGCACGGGCGCACCTGCGCGGCGCGTCCCTCGGCGACCTTGCGGACCAGGTCGGGGTCGGCGATGACCATGCGGCCGAACCCGACGAAGTCCGCCGTGCCGGCGGCGAGGGTCTGCTCCGCCAGGTCGGGCGTGAGGTTGCCGTTGACCGCGACGGGGATGCGCAGCACGGGCTTCACGACCTCGGCGTCCGGCAGGTAGACGCCGTCGCCCATGTAGTACGACGGGAACGAGTAGTCGATCGCCTCGTAGGAGCCGGCGTCGACGAGCAGCACGTCGAGCCCGGCGTCCTGCAGGATCACCGCGAGCTCGCGCGCCTCCTCGGGGGTGCGCCCGCCGGGGAAGCCCTGGCGCACGGAGATCCGCATGGACAGCGGGAAGTCGGCACCGCCCTCCTCGCGCACGATCCGGATCATCTCGGTGGCGAAGGTCGCCCGGCCCCGGACGTCCCCGCCGAACCGGTCGGTGCGCGTGTTCCACACGGACGACAGGAACTGGTCGGTCAGGTACCCGGTGTGCCCGTGCAGGTCGATGGCGTCGAAGCCGCATGCCAGGGCGCGGCGGGTCGCGGCGCGGAACCGGTCGAGGATGTCCTCGACCTGCTCGGTGCTCAGCGCGCGGCAGCGGACGCCCGGGTCCATGAGTGTGGGGCAGTCGGACGCCGAGAACGGAGGCAGGCCGCCGGGGCCGCCCGGCATGATGCGCCCGAGGCCCGGGGTGAGGTTGGCGCTGATGAGCCCGCCGGCGCGGTGGACCTCGGCGACGGCGTCGCGCAGCGGGGCGACGTGCCGGTCGTGGGTGAGGCTGATGGTCGACCCGGTGGGCAGGTCGTAGACGTCCTGCGTCTGGATGGACTCGGTGATGAGCAGGCCGACGCCGCCGCGGGCGCGGGCGACGAGGTACGCGACACCCGCGGCGGAGATCGTGCCGTCGGCGTTCGCCGTGTGGGTGCCCATGGGCGGCATGAAGGTGCGGTTGGGCAGCTCGAGGGAGCCCCACCGGGCGGGCTCCAGCATGCGGGGGTGGCGAGTCACAGGGCTCCGATCAGGGAAGGGATTGAAACGGACGACCGCGTCCGTTTCTGCTCCGAGTATTCCGGCGGCCCGCCCGCGGCGTCGGGATCAACGTCCTAAACTCACCGGGTGACCTCCGCGCGACGGGACGCCGCGCGCAACCGCGCCGCCGTGATCGCCGCCGCCGAACGCGTCTTCGCCGCCCAGGGCCTGACCGCACCCCTCAGCGAGGTCGCCCGCGAGGCGGGCGTCGGCCGCGCCACCGTCTACCGCCACTTCCCCGACCGGTACGCGCTCGCGGCCGGGCTCTACGGCCGGCACCTCGACGACGCCGAGCACCTGGCCGCCACGCGCGCCGGGCGGCCCGGCACGTTCGACGCCGTCGTGCGACGCATCGCCGAGGGCCAGCGCCGGCTCACCGGGCTGTTCCCGCTCATGCGCTCCGCCCCCGACGCCGCCGGCCACCTGCAGGCGCTCGGCGAGCGCATCGGCAGCATCGTCGCCGGCCCCCTCGCCGACGCCGTCGCCCTGGGCGAGGTCGCACCCGACGTCACCGTCACCGACGTGCACCTCGTCCTCACCATGGTCGAGGGCCTGCTGACCTCGCACGACGACGACGTGCGGGACGCGGCGCTCGACCGCGGGCTGACGATCGCGCTGGCGGGCCTGCGGCCCTGAGGCGGCCGGCGCGCGCAGGTCGGGCCGACCCGCTCACGCCGTGCGGTGGCTCAGCGCTCGCCGACCGGGCCGGCAGGGGCAGGCGTGCCGGTGTCGGCGTCGGTGTCGTCGGTGTCGTCGGTGTCGTCGGTGTCGTCGGTGTCGTCGTGCGGCAGCGTGAGGGTGGTCCGCGCACCGTCCGCCCAGGTGACGGCCACCCCGCCGACGCCCTCGCGCGCGACGCGCGGCGCCGGGTGGGCCGCGTCGCCGGCCGGCCGTCCCACCAGGCCCACCGCGACGACGAACCACCCCGGGACGACGTCGTCCGGCAGGCGGTGCGCCGGCGCGGAGACGACGGGCACGGCGGCGTGCCGCCCCAGCGGGGAGGCGTCCTCGCGGCGGACGACCGAGGTCGTCACCGGGGTCCCGGCGGGCGGGCCGGGGACCGCGAGCAGGGACGTCGCCGTCCCGGCGGTGACCTCGACACCGTCGTCGGACCGGGTTGCGACGGGTGCGTCGTCGGCCGCGAGCGGCCACCCGCCCACCTGCAGCTCGACCGCCTCGGGGACCGCACGGGCGACCCGCACGAGCCGCACCTCCCACGCACCGCGCACGAGCGAGACCACCGTGACGGTCCCCGCGTCGCGCGCCGTCCCGGCAGCGCCGTAGCCGTGCCCGGCCGACGCGCTGCCCGGTGAGGGTGCGAGCCAGTGCGCGGCCGCCCGCGACGCGCCGGCCAGGGCGGCGCTCCCGGCGGGGACGTCGGTCCCCGTGGCGTCCACCGTGCGCGGTGCACGCAGCGCGAGCGTCGTGAAGCCCGCGCGGTGCGTCCGCGCGCCGGCGGCGTCGGCGAGCACGACCGACTGGTCGACCGGGTCCGACCACGACGCGGGGTCGAGCAGCGGCGCGGTGGCGGTCGAGTACCCGAGCCGCGCGTACAGCGGCGAGTCGCCCACCCGGTCGCCGGGCCGGGCGTGGTCGACCCCGTGGTTGACCACGCGCACCACACCGTCGGTGTGCGTCCCGCTGACCAGCCACCCCGCGGGTCGCACCGCGCGCAGGTCGTCCGCGGCGGCGCCGGGCAGGGGTGCGTCGTCCGCGGTCCAGACGGGATGGTCGGCGGGCAGGGCGAGGCCGAGCAGGCCCTTGCTCGCCCAGTACGGGGAGCCCGGGCCGGAGTAGGTCTGCGCCAGCGCGGGCCACGGTCCGTGCCATCCGAGCGTGAGCAGGCCGCGCCCGTCGGGCACGCCGTGCGCCGTGAAGTGGTCGACGACCGCGGACGCGCAGCGCCGGAGCGTGCCCGGTGCGACCGTGGGGACCTGCGCGACCGCGCCGACCCAGAAGGGCGCCGCGGCCGCGAACCGGTAGACCAGGCTGCGGCCCTGCACCAGCGGCGAGCCGTCACCGCCGACCAGGTGCACCGCGTCCTGCAGGTACCGGTCGAGCAGGGCGGTGTCCGCCGCACGCCGGTCCGCCGCGAGGTCCCGCGCACCCGCCATCCGCCCCCACAGGGTCGGGTACAGGTGCAGCGCCCAGCCGACGTAGTGGTCGAACGCGCGCGCGTCCCCGTCGGCCAGCCAGCCGTCACCGCGGACGAACCCGTCGTGCGTCGCCAGGTCCTCCCGCATCTCCTCGAGCGAGTGCGGGCCGCCCACCGAGCGCAGGAACGTCTGCACGACCAGCCGGAACCACACCCAGTTGATGCGCGGGTACGTGTCGTCGCCGACCGCCGGGGCCAGGTAGTCGACGACCTGCTCCTGCACGCGCGGGGCCAGGCGGTCCCACAGCCACGGGCGCGTCAGGTCCAGGACGAGCGCGATCGACGCGGCCTCGACCTTGGCCTGGCCGTGCTCGTCCAGGCGCACCCACCGGTGGGGGTGGTGCGGGTCCGTCCCCGCCGCGATCCCGTCGGCGTACCACTGCGCCAGGCCGAGCGGGTCGGCGCCGCGCTCGCCCGCCAGCCGGAACCCGGCCGCCAGGAACGTCCGCGCGAAGCCCTCGAGCCCGTCGACGTCGTGCCCGTAGCCTCCCGGGCCACCGGGCAGCGTGATCCGCGCACGGTCGGGCGACGCGTACGGGCGCGCGGCCAGCAGCAGACCGTCCGCGAGCGCGGCCCACCGCGCCCGGTCCCAGCCGGCACCGGCGCTCACCTGCCCACCTCCGCGTCGTCGCGCCGGACCGCCGCGGTCGGGCTGGTCGACAGGTCGAACCGGTCCGGTGGCGTGAGGGCCGACAACGACCGGCGCAGCGTGGTGACGACCGTCGAGACCACGAGCGCGACGGCGTCCGTGCCGCCGCCGTCCTCGTAGCGGCGCAGGGCGGCGACGAGCGTCCCGGTGGCCCGGTCCGCGGACCGGCGGCGCCCCGGGTCGGTGTCGACGGTCGCGGCCTCCTCCGTCGTCGCCGCGAGCTCCCGCAGCGCCTGGGCGGTGGGGGTGCGCAGCTCCGCCGGCAGACGGACGACGCTCAGCCCCCAGGGCTCGTCCTCGGCCATGGCCTGCAGGTCGTCGACCAGCTGGACGGCGCGCTGCAGGGCTCCGAAGTCGTCGACGCGGCGCGTGACGTCGTCCGCGTGCCGGCGCGCCCGCGGGTTCGCGCGCGCCGCCTGGCGCAGCTCGTCGACCTCCGTGCGGGCCCGGGCGAGCGGCTCGCTCAGGCTCTCGCGCGCCGGCAGCTCGACGTCGTCGTCACCGGCCGGGTCGATGGCCGCCGCGAGCGTGCGCAGGTGCTCGACGCTGGCCGCGCGCAGGGCGTCCAGGGCGCGGTCGGTGCGGTCCAGCGGCAGCACGGGACGGACCATGCCGACGCCCACGGTGCACGCGGCGCCCAGCAGGAACAGCCCGGCGTACGCGGCCGCGTAGCCGAGGGTCTCCCCGTGCCCGACCAGCAGCACGAACATGCCCGCGATCGGCACGTACGAGCGGGCGTCGCCCAGCCAGGGCAGCGCGGCCAGCAGCATGCCCAGGCCGACGACGAGCGCGATCGCCGCGACGCCGGGGCCGAGCAGCGCGTCGGCCAGGACGCCGAGCACCGCGCCGAGCAGGATCGCCGCGACGGTCCGGACGGTCTCGGCGACGGACCGGACGATCGCCGAGTACGTCGTCGCCACGGCGCCGAACGGTGCGTAGAAGGCGTAGTCCTCGGCGCCGGGGACCTGCCGGGCGAGCACCCAGGCCGCCGTCGCCGCCACCGCCGCCTTGACGGCGAGGTCGAGGCGCGGGTGGCGCAGCAGGGGGCGCATGTCCGGGGGGAGAGGGCGCATCCCTCCAGTCCAACCCGCGGCGCGGGCGACGGCAACGCGGGCGACGGCGGCGCCGGGGCCCCTCGCGCCGGGGCCGGGTGCGCTCGTCCGACGGGTCCGGGCGGTGGGCGTCTCCACTGTCGAAGCGTTTCACCTCTGGACCCCGTCGCGCGCGTGCGTAGCCTCGGTCCCACGTTGTGAACGTTCACGGCAGTGGCCGGGTCAGTGCCGGCGCCCGGGTCGACGACGCCCGGGGCACCGCCGTGTCGCCCGTCGGACACCGCCGTCCGCCGGGTCGGTCCGGCCCGCCCGCGGGCCACGTCCGCCGAGGAGACCTCCGTGTCCCGCACACGTCCCCGCACCCCGCACGCCCACCCTCCCACCGGGTCCGCCGCCACCGGGTCCCGCCCACCCCGGTCCCGCTCGCGGGTCTCCCGCGTGCTCGCGATCGCGCTGGCCCTGCTGGCGGGTCCCGCTCTCGGGCTCGCCGCACCCGGCCCGGCCGCCGCCGCACCGGCCCCCACGGTGGAGGAGCCCGCTCCCCTCCCCCCGCTGGGCTGGAACAGCTGGAACACCTTCTACTGCAACATCAACGAGCAGATGATCCGCCAGGCGGCGGACGCGATGGTCAGCTCCGGCATGGCCGCGGCCGGCTACCAGTACGTCGTCGTCGACGACTGCTGGATGCAGGACACCCGCGGCCCGGACGGCAACCTGCGGCCGAACACGTCGCGGTTCCCGTCCGGCATGAAGGCGCTCGGGGACTACATCCACTCCAAGGGCCTGAAGTTCGGGCTCTACCACGCGCCCCGCGAGAAGACCTGCGACCAGTACTTCGGCAACCGCCCCGGCACGTCGTCCAACGGGTACGAGACGCGGGACGCGCAGCTGTTCGCGTCGTGGGGCGTCGACTACGTCAAGCACGACTGGTGCGACCCGCGCGGCACCGTGCAGGAGCAGGTGACGCTGTTCAAGCGGTTCGGCGACGCGCTCAAGGCCACGGGCCGCCCGATCGTCTACTCGATCAACCCCAACAGCGCGCACGACAACACCGCCCCGACGTACTCCGGCTGGGGCGCGTTCGCGGACATGTGGCGCACGTCGGAGGACCTCAAGGACGCCTGGTCGACCGGCTGCCCGCCGTCGGACCAGTGGTGCTTCGTCGGCATCACCGAGGCGCTCGACATCATCGAGCCGATGCGGGAGTGGACGAGGCCGGGGCAGTACAACGACCCCGACATGCTCATGGTCGGCGTGCGCAACACCCTGACGCCCACCGAGAACCGCGCGCACATGAGCATGTGGGCGATGCTCTCGGCGCCGCTGATCGCCGGGAACGACATCCGGAACATGAGCGCCGACGTGCGGAGCGTCCTCACCAACCGCGACGTGCTGGCGATCGACCAGGACCCGCTGGTGCGCCAGGCGGACCGGGTGCGGGACGACGGCGACGCCGAGGTCTGGGCCAAGCCCCTGGCCGACGGGTCAGCCGCGGTCGCGCTGCTCAACCGCGGCAACAGCGCCCGCACCATCTCCGCGACCCTCGGCGAGGCCGGTCTGCCCGCGGGCACCGCGTCGTACCGCGAGCTGTGGACCGGCGCGTCGGGCCAGACGTCCGACCGGATCACCGCGACCGTCCCCGCGCACGGCGTCGCGCTGTACCGCGTCACGCCCGGCACGACGACCCCGCCGCCGACCGACCCGCCGCCGACCAGCTCGACGTCGATGCTGGTCAGCGCCGCGTCCGGGCGCTGCCTCGACGCCCCGAACGGTACGACGACCAACGGCACGAAGCCGGTGATCTGGGACTGCCACGGCGGCGCCAACCAGCGCTGGGAGGTCAGCGGCGCCCGGCTGCGCGTGCTGGGCCGCTGCCTGGACGCCCCGCCCGGGGCCGCCGCCGGCACGGCCGTGCAGCTCTACGACTGCCACGGCGGCACCAACCAGCAGTGGACGCTGGAGTCCAACGGCACCATCCGGGGCGTCGCGTCGGGCCTGTGCCTGGACGTCGACCGCAACCTCACCGCCAACGGCACCGGGGTCCTGCTCTGGTACTGCTCCGGCGCCGCCAACCAGGTCTGGAGCCGGCGATGAGGCGCCGGTGGCGGGTCGCCGCGCTGGCGGCGGCGACCCTGCTCGCACCCGTCGCCCTCGCCGTCCCGGCGCAGGCCGACAACCCGATCGTCCAGACGATCTACACCGCCGACCCGGCCCCGCTCGTGCACGACGGCCGGCTCTACGTCTACACGACCCACGACGAGGACGGCTCGACCTGGTTCACCATGAAGGACTGGCGGGTCTACTCGACCACCGACATGGCGAACTGGACCGACCACGGCTCCCCCATGAGCCTGGCGACGTTCTCGTGGGCGCAGTCCGACGCCTGGGCCGGGCAGGTGGTCGAACGGGACGGGAAGTTCTTCTTCTACGTGCCGGTCGTCAAGCGCGGCGGCGGCAACGCCATCGGCGTGGGGGTGTCCGACAGCCCGACCGGGCCGTTCCGCGACGCGATCGGCCGACCCCTGGTCGACAACGCCGAGATCGACCCGAGCGTGATGATCGACGACGACGGGCAGGCGTACCTCTACTACGGCAACCCGAACCTCTGGTACGTGAGGCTCAACCGGGACATGGTGTCGTTGGCGGGCAGCCCCAGCCGGATCCCGCTGACGACGGCGGGCTTCGGCGCCCGCCCGGGCAACGTCGCGAACCGACCCACCCTCTACGAGGAGGGCCCGTGGGTCTACGAGCGCAACGGCACGTACTACAACGTCTTCGCGGCAGCGTGCTGCGGCGAGTTCATCGGCTACTCCACCGCGCCGAGCCCGACCGGTCCGTGGACGTACCGCGGCGTGGTCATGCCCACGCAGGGCGGCAGCTTCACCAACCATCCCGGGGTGGTCGACTACCGGGGCAGGTCGTACTTCTTCTACCACAACGGCGCCCTGCCGGGCGGTGGCGGGTTCACGCGCTCGGTCGCCGTCGAGCAGTTCTCCTACGGCGGGGACGGGTCCATCCCGCAGCTGAGCATGACGGCCGCGGGGCCGCCGCAGATCGAGTCGCTCGACCCGTACGTCACGCAGCAGGCCGAGACCATGGCGTGGGCCAGCGGCCTGGAGACGGAACGGGCCACCGAGGGCGGTCTGAACGTCGGGTGGATCGAGAACGGGGACTGGCTGCGGGTCGAGGGCGTCGCGTTCGGCACGGGCGCGGCCACGTTCACCGCGCGGGTCGCGTCAGCCGCGAGCGGAGGTCGGATCGAGGTGCGCCTGGACAGCGCGTCCGGCCCGGTGGTCGGCACGTGCACGGTGCCCGGCACCGGCGGCTGGCAGACGTGGACGACCGTCAGCTGCCCGGTCAGCGGCGCGACCGGCACCCGGGACCTGGTCCTGCGGTTCACCGGGGGCAGCGGCAGCCTGTTCAACGTCACCAGCTGGCAGTTCACGCGCGGTGGGGGCGGCGACCCGACGCCCACCCCGACACCCACCCCACCGTCCGGTGACGTGCGGATCGTCAACCGCGCCAGCGGCAAGGTCATGGACGTCCAGGCCCCCAACCGCGACGACCTCGCGGTGGTCGGCCAGTGGACGAGCAACGGCCAGCCGTGGCAGCGGTGGCAGGTGGTCGACGCGGGCGGCGGCTACTCGACCGTGCGCAGCGTCCACAGCGGCAAGTGCCTGGACGTCAGCGGTGCGTCGACCGCGGACGGCGCGCGCCTCATCCAGTACACCTGCCACGGCGGCACCAACCAGCAGTTCACCTGGCGCTCCACCGGCGACGGCCACGAGCAGCTGGTGAACCGCAGCAGCGGCAAGTGCGTCGGTGTGGTCGGCGGCTCGACCGCCGACGGCGCCGCGCTCGAGCAGCGCACGTGCACGTCCGCAGGCACGTTCCAGTGGAGCCGCGCGGCCTGACACCACCACAGCGCGACATCGGCGGCTCCGGGACGACCCGGGGCCGCCGACGCGTGCTGGGGCGATGCGGGTGCGCGATCCGCCTCTCCCCTCACTCCTCCTCGAGTGCCCGGGCCGGCTGGTCCGACATGGGCTCGAGCAGGGAGGAGATGACGGTCCGTCGCTGCCGACCCGCGGCTCACACCTGGTGGTGCGCAGCCCACTCCCGGCGGCGGGCCTTGCCCGCGTCGTCGCGCACGGGCTCGTCGACGACCTGGACGCGCACCGGCCGGCGGGCGGCGTCGAGGTGCCGGGCGGCGAAGGCCAGCACCTCGGCGGCGTCGACGTCGGACCCGGCGCCGTCGACGACGGCGACGACCTGCTGCCCGTACTCCTCGTCGGGGACGCCGAAGGCGAGGGCGGAACGCACCGCGGGGTGCTGCTCGAGGACGCGCTCCACCTCGACCGGGTGGACCTTGTGCCCGCCGCGCACGATGACGTCGTCGTCCCGGTCGGTGATCCACAGGTAGCCGTCGGCGTCGACGTGCCCGACGTCGCCGAGGGTGTCCCAGCCGTCGGGGGTGCGTCGGCTGGTCGCTCCGAGGTAGCGGTAGGCGGGCTGCTCGCCGCGCCGCAGCCAGACCAGACCGTCCTCGCCGGGCGCGGCGGGTGTGCCGTCCGGCCGCAGCACCCGGACCTGCGTCCCGGCAACGGGCCGCCCGACGCTCCCCGGCCGGGTCAGCCACTCGTCGCCGCGGATCATCGTCAGCCCGTTGGACTCCGAGCCGGCGTACACCTCGACGACCCGCTGCGGCCCGACCCAGTCGAGGAAGCGCCGCTTGAGGTCCGGGGCGCAGGGGGCACCCAGGTGCAGCACCGTCTGCAGGGACGTGAGACGCACGGGGTCGCGCTGCGCGGCCGGCACCCGCAGCAGGCGGTGCATGGTGGTGGGGACGACCATCGCCCACGTCACCGTGTGCTGCTCGACCGCGTCGAGCCACGCGTGCTCCTCGAACCGGGGCAGCAGCACCAGCCGGTGCCCGGTGAGCAGCCCGCGGAACGCGTAGGTGAACGTGGCCGAGTGCATGAGGGGGCCGCTGACCAGCTGGGTCGCGCGCAGCGGCAGGAAGGGTGCGACCGGGCGGTCGGGGTCGAGCAGCGCGGGTCCGGCGGCGAGGACCACCTTGGGCCGCCCGGTGCTCCCGGACGACGTCGGGGCCTTCCACGACCGCGCCCACCGGTCGGGCAGCGGGCCGTCGTCGGACGCCTCCGGCTCGTGGTCGACGGGCAGGGAGGGCACGTCCGGCACGCTGAACCCGACGGTGAGCGCGGGCCGCGCGGTCGCGACGACGGCGGCACGCTCGTCGGCGGTCAGCCCGAGCGTGACCGGCTGCGGGGTCGCCCCGGCCTTCCACACCCCCGCGCACGCGACGAGCGCGCCGAGCCCGGTGGGCAGCTGGAGGGTCACCAGGTCGTCCCGCCGCACACCGCGGGCGCGCAGGTCACGTGCGTAGCGGTTGGCGGCGGACTCCAGGCCGGCGGCCGTCAGACGCGCATCCCCCGCCACGGCCACGACCCGCCCGGGATCAGCCTGCGCGAGCCGCGTGAGGATCCGTGAGAGGGACAGCCGCGCCACCGTCGCCCCCTTCCCGCAGGACGTGCCGGTAGAACCGCTCGTGCGCGGCGGCGGCGGTGTCCCAGGAGTGCGCGAGGGCGAGGGCACGCCCGGCCTCGGCGCCGTCACCGCTGCCGACCCGGGCCCCACCACCGAGTGCCGCCCGTACCGCCTCGACGATCCCCGGTACGTCCCTGCCGTACCGCACGCACCCGCCGAACACCTCGCGCGTCACCGGCAGGTCCCGCGCGACGACGGGCACCCCGGCCGCGAGCCCCTCCATCGCCGCGAGCCCGAACCCCTCCTTGGTCGACACCATCGCGAGCGCCGACGCGGCGGCGACCAGCGGCGGCACGTCGTCGTCCGCGAGCGTGCCGAGCACGACCGGCTCGACCCCGAGCTCCCGCGCCCGCGTCTCGAACCGCGCGCGGTAGTCGCGGTAGTCGAACAGCGTCTCGCCACCGCCGATGACCAGGGCGAGGTCCGGGCGCTCGGCGCGCAGCACCGCGAACGCCTCCAGCAGGTCGATCGAGCCCTTGCGCGGCTCGATGCCACCGAGGGCGAGCACGTACGGCCCGAGCCGCAGCCGCCAGGCCGCGCGCGCTGCGGCACCCGCCGGGGACGCGGCGGCGGCGAACCGTGCGGCGTCGACGCCGTTGGGGATGACGGTCGGCACGACGCCGTAGCCGTCGGCCACCTCCTGCGCGACGGCCCGCGAGACGCACAGCCGCGCGACGGGGGCGGTGACCGCGAGGTCGTGGCACTCGACGAGCCGGGGGGTCGTGAACTCGTCGAGGTGGTGGACGGTCCGCACGCACGCACCACCCGCGGCGACGACCGCGTTGGCCGAGATGCAGTCCTGCGCGTGGACGATCCCCGCGGTGCCCGCGTCGCGCAGCGAGCGCGCCATCACACGGATGGACCGCTCGATGCGCTCGCCCACCGACTCGTCGTCGCGGGCCTCGAACGGCACGACCCGCACGCGCACGGCGGGGTCCACGGGCCGGAAGAAGGCGCCGTCGCCGCCGCGTCCCAGCGTCCAGACCGTCACGTCGTGGCCGCGCCGTGCCAGCGCCTCGGACAGTGCCAGGGTGTGCACGACCCCGCCGCGCGGGCGGGTCGAGTAGGTGATCTGGGCGATGCGCACGTCAGTGCCCCCCGGTGTCCCGGGCGCCGGTCCACGCGCCGAGCCCGTAGGCCCCGACGGCGCGGTCGCGCAGGTGGTGCATGGTCCGGCGGGCGCGGGCCACGTCGGACGCGACGTCGGCGGTGGCGACGGCCAGCCCGCCCTTCGCCCACGTCTTGGCGACGATCTCCCCCGCCGGGTCGACGACCTTCGCCTGCCCGAGGAACCGCAGGCCGCCGAGCACGCCGGTCTGGTTGGACGACACGAGGTACACCTGGTTCTCCGCGGCCCGCGCGCAGTCGTACAGGTCGAACAGGTGCGCCTGCCGGTCGTTGCGGATCCGGTCCGAGCGGTCGGTGACGCTCGCCGGCCACGCGCTGAGGCAGGCCAGCAGCGTGGCGCCGTCGAGCGCGAGGGTCCGCGCGGACTCGGGGAACGTCTTGTCGAAGTCGATGAGCATGCCGACGCGGCCGACGGGGGTGTCGAACGCCGCGAACCCGTCGCCGGCCCGGTACACCTCGTCCTCCCCGAGGGGCAGGTGCACCTTGCGGTGCACGCCGAGGACGCCGTCGCCGTGCACCGCGACGGCCGTGTTGTGGCGGACGGGCCGCCCGTCGTGGACGGCGTGCTCCGCGATCCCGACGCACACGACCATGTCACCGGCCAGTGCCACGACGGCGGCGACCTCCGGCCCGTCGAGGTGGACGGCGGGTGGCAGCTCGCTGCCGCCCGGGTGGTACAGCTCGTGCAGGTACCCACCGATCGTCGCGTCGGGGAGCACCAGCAGGTCGACGCCCCGCGAGCGCGCCTGCTCCACGATCCCCGGCAGCTTGGCCAGGGTGCGGTCGACGTCTCGCCCGAAGTGCGCCGCGACGGCACCCATCGTCACCGCCGTCACGTCGTCACCTCGGCCACGCGCACCGGACCCCTGTCACTCCCCCATGCCTCCCTCACACCCCGGCCGGCGCCCCGACGAGCTCGGGCTCCGGACCTGCCCACGTGCCGTCCGCCCGCCGCGCGAGCAGCGCACCCGCGAGGTGCTCGGCGTCCGCCGCGACCCCGTGGAACCGTCCCGATCCCCACGTGTGCAGCCACGGCAGCCCGAGGAACGCCAGGTCCGCGACGGGGCTCAGGCCCCGCACGTGCCGCGGGTGGCCGTGCGCGTCGAGCACCTGCTCCCCGAGCGTCCCGAGCCACGACCAGTCCGCCCGGAACCCGACGGACCACACGACGGACGCCACCCGGTCGAGCGGCAGCCGCTCCGGCTCGGTGTCCGGGCGCCACACCGGCACGTACCGGTCCTCGTGCGGTGCGTCGATGCCGTGGGCGGCGACGTACCGGTCGATGTCGTCCTTGATGGACTCGGCCACGGAGTCGGCGTGGTCGAGGTCGGCCGTGAGCGTCGGCGCGAAGGTCACCGCCGGTGCGCCGGCCAGGTCCACGCCCGTGGCCCGCCCGTACAGGTGCATGCCGCGGCGGGCGAAGTCCCGCAGGTCGATGTCGCGTCCGCCGCCGCGGCCGGTGACGTAGTGGTTGGTCGACTCGCGCTTGGCGAGCCCGCGCGTGGCCACGGGCAGGTCGTACACGCCCATCTCGGCCAGCCACGTCATGCAGTCCTTGCCGCGGTACCGGCGGGCCACGCGGGGTGCGCGCCCGGCGGCCAGGTGGACCTCGCGCCCGGCGAGCAGGAGGTCCTCCGCGATCTGGGTGCCGGACTGCCCGGTGCCGACGACGAGCACGGGCCCGTCCGGGAGCCCGTCGGGGTGCCGGTAGCGGTGCGAGTGGATCTGCACGACGTGCTCCGGCAGGTCGGCGGCCCACGGCGGCACGACGGGCGTGTGGTACCCGCCGACGGCGGCGACGACCGCGTCGGCGGTGAGCGTCCCCGCCGTCGTCGTCACCCGGAACCCGCCGCCGTCGCGTGGCACCAGGCCTGTCACGGCGACGCCCTCGGCCACCGGGGCGTCGAACGTGTCGGCATACCGGCGGACCCAGGCGTGCACCTCGTCGCGGCCCATGAACCCGTCGGGGTCCGGGCCGTCGTAGGCGTACCCGGGCAGCCGGCAGTGCCAGTTGGGCGTCACCAGGGTGAACGCGTCCCAGCGCCCGTCGCGCCACTCGTGCGCCACCGTGTCCCGCTCGAGCACGACGTGGTCGACCCCCGCCGCGACCAGGTGGTACGACAGCGCGAGGCCCGCCTGCCCGCCGCCGACGACGACGACCTCGTGGTGCGCACCGTCGGTGACGACCGCGCGGATCACGCGGCACCTCCGGGCAGCGGCGGTGCCATGCGCAGCACCTCGACGGGCGCGTCGGCCGGGTACCGGGCGGCGAGGCCACGGATCGCCGCCTCCTGCTCCGCGGCACCGGTGCACCCGATGCCGTACCGGGCGCGCACCCGCTCGCTCGCCTCGCCCAGCGCCCGCGACGTGCGCTCGACGAACTCGGTGACCGGGTAGCTCACCCCGACCTCGAGGTGGTCCCACATCACCAGGCTCGGGGAGTAGCACGCGGTGTCGGTGCCGTCGGGCCACCGCACGTCGAACGTCATCTCAGGCATGGGCGAGCTCCCGCCACCCCTGCGCGTGCGTGTCCGCGGTGACCGGCGCGTACGCGTCGGGGCGGCGGTCGCGCAGGTGGAACATGCCGCCGCGCATCGCCCGGAAGGTTCCCTCGACGTCGATGTCCGCCACGGCGAGGCCGCTGCCGAGCAGCGTCGTCGCCAGGACGTTGCCACCCGGGTCGACGACCTTGCTGTTGGCGACGTACCGCAGCGACCCGAACGTGCCGGACTGGTTGGACGCGATCCAGAACACCTGGTTGTCCAGCGCCCGCGCGCTGTCGAACAGGTTGAACCGGTACGTCCACCGGTCCTCCTGCAGGTTCTCGGCGGTCGCGGTGCGGGCCGCCGGCCAGGCCGACAGGGACGCGATGATCTCCGCACCGTCGAGCGCGAGCACCCGCGCGGCCTCGGGGAACGCCTTGTCGTAGCAGATCTGCAGGCCCACGCGGCCGACGGGGGTGTCGAACGCGCGGTAGACGTCGCCCGCGGCGTACGACATGTTCTCGCCCAGCGGCTGGTGCACCTTGCGGTACGAGCCGTAGACCTGGCCGCCGTCGAGGCAGACGGCGGCGTTGTACCGGGTGGTGCCGTCGTCGTCGAGCTCGCAGAAGCCGATGACGACGACCGTGTCACCGGCCAGCTCCTGCACCCGGCGGATCTCCGGGCCGTCGATCCGCACCGCGGGCGGCAGGGACCGGTTGCGCACGGTGTCGCCGTGGTTGCCGAGCGAGGACAGGTACCCGCCGATCGACGCCTCGGGGAAGACGACGAGCCGGGCACCCCGGGCGCGGGCGTCGTCGAGCATGTGCTCCACGACGGCGTAGTTCTGCTCGAGGTCACGCGTGAAGTTCGCCGACACGGCGGCGACGGTGGTGGTCACGGCCGTCCTCCTACAGGTTGTAGGTCGAGTTGATGATGGCGCCCTTGCGCGCGTAGTGGATGAGCGCGTCCTGGACGTCGAGCGGGTGCGCGGGGATCACGCCGGCGATGAGGTCCTCCTCGCGCATGCCGTGCAGGGCCATGCCGAACCGGCAGCAGAAGACCGTGCCGCCCTCGGCGATGAACGTCTCGAGGGAGCCGTTCATGTTGAGCTCGCCGGGGAACCCGGAGTCGCCCGTGGTGGGGAACCCGCGGTTGGCGGCGCAGCCCAGCGCACCCGGGCCGTAGAAGTAGATGGCCGACTCGAAGCCCTTCCGCAGCGCGCGCGTGGCCTGCAGGATCGCGACGAAGCTGACCGACGACTCGTGCGGGATGCCGTGGATGAGCGTGAAGTAGGACTCGCCGTTCTCGGCCTGGTAGTCGGGGAAGATCTTGGTCGAGCCGTACAGGTTCGTGCCCTTGGGCAGCGACGGGTGCGGGATCTCGGCCAGCGAGGCGTCGATGGCGGCCTGGATCTGCGGGTCGAACGGCATGGTGCTCCTCCGGGGGGTGGGGGCGTGCTGGTCGGGTCGTGCGGTCGGGGGTCGTGGAGCGGGCGGTCGCGGGGTCGGGTCAGCCGGTCCCGTCGGCCGGGCCGAGGCCGGTCGCGGCCGCGCCGGCGGCGTCGGTGGTGACGCCGTCGGGCCAGCGCAGGCGGACGCCGGGCTCGGTGGTGAGGTCCCCGCAGGCGGCGGACGTCGCGAGGTCCCCGGCGGCGTCGGCCATCCGGGACGCGCCCGGCGCGTCGGCGGTGAGCATCGCGAACCCGGGGAAGCAGGTGAGCCAGTCGCCGGTCGTCGCGGCGTCCGGGGTCGGCACGGCGGCGACGTCGAGCACCGCGCCGGCCCCCGACGCCTCGGCGAGCATCGCGGTGGTGCCGACGACCCCGGCCATCGAGACGTCCTTGGCGGCGCGCGGCCGGGCGGTCGCGACGGTGGTGGCGAGGTGCCGCAGCTCGGCCGCGCTGCGTGCGGACGTCGAGTCCCACTGCCGGCCCTCGAAGCCGCGGCGCCAGCGGCCTCCGAGGTCCGCGGTGAGGGTGAGCGTGTCGCCGGGGCGCCCGCCGCCGCCGGGCACGGGGTGCGCCGTGCGGCCCAGCGCCGTCACCGAGAGCGTCGACGGGACGCCGATCTGGGTGTGCCCGCCGAGCACCGGCACGCCCCAGGCCTGGGCGGCGCTGCGCAGCCCGTTGAGGACGCGGTGCGCTGCCGAGACCGTCGGGGCGCCGACGGCGTCGAGCAGCCCGACGGGGGCCGCCCCCATGGCGGTGAGGTCGTTGACGTTGACGAGCACGGCGCACCAGCCCGCCCACTCCGGGTCGCGCTCGAGCAGCGCGGGCAGGATCGCGTCGCACGCGGCGACGAGGTCGGTGCCGGGCACGGGGGCGCCGTCGTCGCCGACGAACCCGGTGCCGCCGAGCGTCGCGGCCGGCAGCAGCGTGCCGGCGTCACCGAGCAGCGGGCCGACGAGCCCGGCCAGCGCGGCCTTCGTCGAGCCGATGAGGTCCGCGACGCGCGTGACCGGCCAGCGCATCCGCACGTGCGGCACGCCCTCGACGTCGCAGGTGCCCCACGCGTGCCAGCCGAGCCGCTCGAAGAGCACCCGGTTGGGCTGCTGGACCGTGGCCTCGAAGCGCAGCGCGCCGACCTCGACGGCCCGGGTGCACGCGGCGCGCACGAGCGCGGCCCCGATCCCGCCGGCCCCGCGCGCCGCCCGGGCGACGACGAGCCGGCTGCCCGTCCACCAGCCGATGTCCCGGCCCGTGGCGTCGAGCGCCTCCGGAGCGGGGGCGATCCGCACGCCGCCCAGGACCCGGTCGTCACGGTCGACCGCCACGAGCACCTCGGTGCGCGGGTCCTCGTCGACGCGGTCGAGGTCGTGGCCGCTGAACAGGCCCTGCTCGGTGACGAACACCTCGGAGCGCAGCCGACGGTAGGCGGCGACGTGCCGGGCGTCGGCCGTGCGCACCGTCCAGGCGGCCGGGGCGACGGGCCGGACGGCGGGACCGGTGAGCGTCGGCACGTCGAGCACGTCAGCCCCCCACCGTGGCGAGCGCGCTGCACGCCCCGCAGGCGGCGCAGCCGGCGGCCTGGTCGGCCCCGCGCATCCCGGCGTCGCGCAGCAGCGCACCGACACGACGCGTGACGTCCGCGACGAGTCCGCGGTGCGGGGCCGGCACGTGGTCGACGTCGGTGGCGAGCGTCCCGGCGAGCGGCCGGAACGGCACGACGAACGGGTAGACGCCCATGTCGACGAGCTCGGCGGCCGCCGCGACGAGCTCGTCCGGGTCCTCCCCCAGGCCGACGAGCAGGTACGTCGAGACCTGGTTGCGGCCGAACACCCGCACGGCCTCGCGCCACGCGGCGCGGTACTCGTCGAGTGTGACGGTCGCCTTGCCCGGCATCCAGCGGCGGCGGACCTCGTCGTCCATCGACTCCACGTGGATGCCGATGGACCGGGCGCCCGCGTCGTACAGGTCGGTGATGGCCTGCAGGTCCGCCGGCGGCTCGCACTGCACCTGGATCTCGAGCTCCGGCACGGCGTCCTTGACGGCCCGCACGCACCGGGCCAGGTGCTTGGCACCGCGGTCCCAGCCGTTCGACGTTCCCGTCGTCATCACCACGTGCGAGACCCCGTCGAGGTCCCGGGCGGCACGGGCGACCTCGGCGAGCATCGCGGGCGTCTTCACCGCGACCGTCGTGCCGGAGCGCAGGGACGACTCGATCGCGCAGAACCGGCAGCGCTGCGACTCGTCGTAGCGCACGCACGTCTGCACGACGGTCGTGGCGAGCACGTCCTTGCCGTGGAGCTTGGCGATCTTCTCGTAGGGGGTGCCGTCGGCCGTCGTCAGGTCGTAGAACCGAGGACGCGTGACGGGCTGGACGTCCATCCCCAGGTCGGCGCCGTCGAGCGTGAGCCGTCCTTGCCGCACGACGTACGGGCTGCCAGGGTTGAGCGGGATCGCGGCGCCCGCGCCGCCGATGACGAAGTGTCCGTCGTCGCTGGGCCCCGCGCCGCCGTTGCGGCGGACGGGGGCCTCGCTGCGCACCCCGAGCAGTGCGATGCTCACTCGGGTCGAGAGCTGGTCGGTGGGCGACATGCAGCAAGTGAAGGCGCCAGGCTTTTCCGATTGGTTGCCGTCGGAATACGAGTGTGTGACTTTGCCGTCGAGGTCAGGGCTTCGGCTGCCCGCGGCGACCGAGCGTCATCGCCCGCCCTTCGCGAGGTACTCCGGGCCGTCGTAGTGCAGGCGCAGGGTGGCGATGCGCCCGCCGTCGAAGGTGAAGAACTCGGCGAACGTCATCGGACCGCCGGGCATCGTCGCCGTGTAGAGCACACCGCCGAGCCGGCGCCGTCGTGCACGTCCTGGAGGACCTCGATCCCCTCGACCGTGGCGACGAAGCCCGCCGCGCCGTGCAGGAAGCCCTCGGTCGCGTCCGGCCGGTGGCCCGCGAGCGCACCGGTGAAGTCCAGGTGGTCGCTCACGAGGCGGCGCATCGCCTCGCCCTCGCCGTAGGCGGCGGCACCGCCCTCCAGGACCTCGTAGTAGTCCCGCAGGACCTGGGGCGCGTCAGGTGACAGCGTGGCAGGCATGGTGGTCCCCCTCGGATCGGCGTCGACCCCTCACATCGTCCTCGGAACCACTGACACCGCGCCCGCTGCCGCCGTACGGTGGGCGCGAGCGGCACGACGCAGGGAGGCGGTCACCGTGGTCGTACAGGACGAGCCCGCGGTCCCCGGCGTGGTCCCCGCCGACCGGCTGCGCATGGCCGGCAGCCGGACCCTGCGCTTCGAGGGCGTGCACCACGGGTCCGGGGTCAGCTTCTTCCTCGTCACCAACGGCCCTGGTCAGGGGCCGGGGCTGCACCGGCACCCGTACTCCGAGACGTGGTCCGTCATCGACGGGGAAGCGACCATCCGGATCGGGGAGCACGAGGTCGTCGCGCGCACCGGTGACACCGCCGTCGTCCCGCCCGACACGTGGCACCGCTTCACCAACACCGGGGACGGCGACCTGCGGATGATCTGCATCCACGCGTCGCCCGTGATGATCCAGGAGAACGCCGACGTCGCTCGCTGAGCCCGCCCGCACAGGCTCGACCAGCCCGACCTGCGCGAGCACGGCGAGGTGCTTGGCGATCGCCTGGCGGGTCACCGGGAGCCGCTCGGCCAGTGCGGACGCCGATGCCTCGCCGCGCCCGAGCTCGGTGGCGGGGTCGAGGGCGCCCCCGCAGCCGGGCCACGCGAAGGCGAAGCGGCGCGGCGGGTCGTAGGCCTCGATCCGCACCGGGCTGTCGTCCTCGCCGTCCCACCCGAGGTCGCGGGCGGGCGGTGCGCCGACCCGGACGGTGCGGGTGGCGGTCGACGTGGCGTCGTCGACGGACGCGGTGGTCTGGTGAGCGGTCATCGCAGCCTCTTTGGTGCAACTCTCCTGTTGCACGACGGCCCGCACCTCGCCGAGCCCGCAACGCACCCCCTTGGTTGCATCTTCGGCAAGGCGTCGTCCCGCGCGCGACGGCGCGACCGCACCGACCAGCACGACGGTGTGAAGCGTTGCTGCCGGATCCCGGCACCGACGCTTCACGACTCACCGCTGGTGGCCCGCGTCAGCCGAGCTCGACCGGTCGTCCCTGGTCCGCGGTCCACTCGGAGAGCGAGCCGTCGTAGACCGCGACGTCGACGCCGGCCGCGACGTACGCCGCGAACGCCGGGACGGTCGCCGCGATCCCGCCGCCGCAGTACGTCACGGCACCCCGGGCGTCGAGCAGGCCGCCGTCCTGCAGGAGGCCACGGAGGTCGGCGGGCGGCAGGAAGCGGCCGGTCTCGGGGTCGAGGAACGTGAACAGCGGCAGGTTGGCGCTGCCGGGGATGCGTCCACGACGTGGGTACGGGCTGACCTCCTGCTCGCCGCGGAACGTCGCCGGGTCGAGCGCGTTGACGAGCAGCCCGGAGGCGGCACCGGACGAGATCTGCTCGACCTGCGGCAGCGTCGCCAGCAGCTCGGGCCGCACGCGGGGGGTCAGCCGGCCCGGGGTGGCACGGGCGGCCGCGTCGTCCTCGGTCCCGCTCGCGACGGGCAGCCCGGCCGCCCGCCAGGCGCCGAGGCCACCGTCGAGGACCGACACGTGGTCGTGGCCCAGCCAGCGCAGCAGCCACCACACGCGCGTCGCCCACGCGGAACCGACGGTGTCGTAGACGACGACATGGGTCTCGTCGCCGATGCCGAGGGCACCCAGTGCCGCGGCCAGCGCCTCCGGGGCGGGGACGGCGAAGAGCTGCGGTCCGGACGTGTCCGACAGCTCGTTCGTCACGTCGACGAACGCGGCACCGGGCACGTGCCCCTCGAGGTACTGCTCGCGCAGCGGCTGGGCCGTGTACGGCTCCGCCTCGCCGTGCGTGGCCAGGGCGGTCGAGGCGTCGAGCACCACGACGGCGACACCCGCCGCCACGGCGGTGTGCAGCTCCTCGGGGCTGACGAGGGCCGGAAGGGCAGAGGTCATCGGGCTCTCCTCGATGGCGATCGGTCTCCCGCGACGCTACGCCGCCCACGTCCGGCCCGACACCGCTCGTCCACCGCGACCGCCGTCGAGCCGTCAGTGCGCGACGGCGTGCGCCGACAACCAGTCGGCGACCGCGTCGAGCGTCAGGTGGTCGTCACCTCCGACGGCGCGGATGAACCCGTCGCCGTCGTGCGGGTCGACGACGAGGGAGTACCCGTTCACCTCGTAGAACGACGCCACGAGGAGCCACGAGAGCCGCTTGTTCCCGTCGTGGAGCGGGTGCGACCGGTTGACCGCGTCGAGGAGAGCCGCCGCCTTCGCGTGGATCCCCACGTACGCCTCGACGCCCCAGACAACCTGTGAGGGGCGCGCGAGAGCCGACGCGAGCGAGCCGGCGTCACGGATGTGGAGGCCGAACCGGTCGCAGATCAGCTTGGCGGTGTCGAGCGTCGGGTACCAGACGCTCACCGGGAGAGCAGGTCGAGCAGTGTGGCGTCGCGCTCGGCGACCTTCGAGACCGCGTCGGCGTAGGCGTCCTCGACGACCGTCTGCTCAGCCAGCCGGCGGATCGCCAGGATCGCCGTGTCGTTCATCGACCGGTTCTCGCGCTCCGCGAGACGGCGCAGCAGCGCGCTGTCCTCGTCACTCATGCGCACCGACATCGTCGGCATCCGGACCTCCCTGGTATCACTGTGCCACCAGCGTACGCCCGGGCCCGGTGGCGGAGCAGGCCGCTCCCTCACAGCACCGCAGCCCCGTGACCAGCAGGTCACGGGGGCCGCGGCGTCGTTCCGCAGGACTCAGAAGTCCCAGTCGTCGTCCTCGGTGTTGACGGCCTTGCCGATGACGTACGAGGAGCCCGACCCGGAGAAGAAGTCGTGGTTCTCGTCGGCGTTGGGGCTCAGCGCCGAGAGGATCGCCGGGTTGACGTCCGTCTCGTCACGCGGGAAGAGCGCCTCGTAGCCGAGGTTCATCAGGGCCTTGTTGGCGTTGTAGCGCAGGAACTTCTTGACGTCCTCGGTCAGGCCGAGCTCGTCGTAGAGGTCCTGGGTGTACTCCACCTCGTTGTCGTACAGCTCGAAGAGCAGGTTGAACGTGTAGTCCTTGAGCTCGGCGCGCTCGGCCTCGCTGACCAGCTCCAGGCCCTTCTGGTACTTGTAGCCGATGTAGTACCCGTGCACGGCCTCGTCACGGATGATCAGGCGGATGAGGTCGGCCGTGTTGGTGAGCTTGGCGCGCGACGCCCAGTACATGGGCGCGTAGAAGCCCGAGTAGAAGAGGAACGACTCGAGCATGGTCGAGGCGACCTTGCGCTTGAGCGGCTCGTCGCCCCGGTAGTAGTTCAGGACGATCTCGGCCTTGCGCTGCAGGTTGGGGTTCTCCTCCGACCAGCGGAACGCCTCGTCGATCTCCTTGGTGGAGATCAGCGTGGAGAAGATCGAGGAGTACGACTTGGCGTGCACCGACTCCATGAACGCGATGTTCGTGTAGACGGCCTCCTCGTGCGGGGTCAGCGCGTCGGGGATGAGGCTGACCGCGCCGACCGTGCCCTGGATGGTGTCCAGCAGCGTCAGGCCCGTGAAGACGCGGGTCGTCATCGTCTTCTCGGCCTCGGTGAGGGTCGCCCAGGACTGGATGTCGTTGGAGACCGGCACCTTCTCCGGCAGCCAGAAGTTGCCGACGAGGCGGTCCCAGACCTCCGCGTCCTTCTCGTCCTGCAGCCGGTTCCAGTTGATCGCCGACACGCGGTCGACCAGCTTCAGCTTGCCCGTGCTCATCATGTTCGTTCCTCAGTCTCGTCGAAGGCGTCGTCGCAGGTTGGGCGTCAGAGCATGCAGCTGACGCAGCCCTCGACCTCGGTGCCCTCGAGCGCCATCTGCCGCAGGCGGATGTAGTAGATCGTCTTGATGCCCTTCTTCCACGCGTAGATCTGCGCCCGGTTCAGGTCGCGGGTCGTGGCGGTGTCCTTGAAGAAGAGCGTGAGCGACAGGCCCTGGTCGACGTGCTGCGTCGCCTCGGCGTACGTGTCGATGACCTTCTCGTAGCCGATCTCGTACGCGTCCTGGTAGTACTCCAGGTTGTCGTTCGTCATGAAGGGCGCCGGGTAGTAGACGCGCCCGATCTTGCCCTCCTTGCGGATCTCGATCTTCGACGCGATCGGGTGGATCGAGCTCGTCGAGTGGTTGATGTAGGAGATCGAGCCGGTCGGCGGGACGGCCTGCAGGTTCTGGTTGTACAGGCCGTGCTCGGCGACGAGCGCGGCCAGCAGCCGCCAGTCGTCCTGCGTGGGGATGCGCACGCCGGCGGTGTCGAAGAGCTCCTGCACGCGCGCGGTGCGCGGCTTCCACTCCTTCTCGATGTACTTCGTGAAGTACTCACCGGTCGCGTACGTCGACTTCTCGAAGCCGTAGAACGACGCCTTGCGCTCCTGCGCGAGCAGGTTCGACGCACGGATCGCGTGGTACGCCACGGTGTAGAAGTAGATGTTCGTGAAGTCCAGGCCCTCGTCGGAGCCGTAGAAGATCCGCTCGCGCGCCAGGTACCCGTGCAGGTTCATCTGCCCCAGGCCGATGGCGTGCCCGCCGGCGTTCGCCTTCTTGATCGACGGCACCGACTCGATGCTCGTCTGGTCCGAGACGGCCGTCAGGGCGCGGATCGCGGTCTCGACGGTCTTGCCCAGGTCCGGGGAGTCCATCGACAGCGCGATGTTCATCGAGCCCAGGTTGCAGGAGATGTCGCGGCCGACCTCGGCGTACGACAGGTCCTCGTTGTACGTCGACGGCGTCGAGACCTGCAGGATCTCCGAGCACAGGTTCGAGTGCGTGATCTTGCCCTCGATCGGGTTGGCCCGGTTCACCGTGTCCTCGAACATGACGTACGGGTACCCGGACTCGAACTGGATCTCGGCGAGGGTCTGGAAGAACTCGCGGGCGTTGATCTTGGTCTTGCGGATGCGCCCGTCGTCGACCATCTCGTAGTACTTCTCCGAGACGTTGACGTCCGCGAACGGCACGCCGTAGACGCGCTCGACGTCGTACGGGGAGAAGAGGTACATCGGCTCGTTCTTCTTCGCCAGCTCGAACGTGATGTCCGGGATGACGACGCCGAGCGAGAGCGTCTTGATGCGGATCTTCTCGTCCGCGTTCTCGCGCTTGGTGTCGAGGAAGCGGTAGATGTCCGGGTGGTGCGCGTGCAGGTACACCGCGCCGGCGCCCTGGCGGGCCCCGAGCTGGTTGGCGTACGAGAACGAGTCCTCGAGCAGCTTCATCACGGGGATGACGCCGGAGCTCTGGTTCTCGATGTGCTTGATCGGCGCGCCGTGCTCACGGATGTTCGACAGCAGCAGCGCCACGCCGCCCCCGCGCTTCGACAGCTGCAGGGCGGAGTTGATGCCGCGCGCGATGGACTCCATGTTGTCCTCGATGCGCAGCAGGAAGCAGGAGACGGGCTCGCCGCGCTGCGCCTTGCCGAGGTTGAGGAAGGTCGGCGTCGCCGGCTGGAAGCGGCCCGAGACGATCTCGTCGACCAGGTTCATGGCGAACTGCTGGTCACCCTCCGCCAGGGCGAGCGCGACCATGCACACGCGGTCCTCGAAGCGCTCGAGGTACCGCTTGCCGTCGAACGTCTTCAGCGTGTACGAGGTGTAGTACTTGAACGCGCCGAGGAAGGTCTGGAACCGGAACTTCTTCGAATACGCGTGCTGGAACAGCGACTTCACGAACGCGCGGTCGTACTGCGCGAGCACGGCCGGGTCGTAGTACTTGTTCTCGACCAGGTAGTCGAGCTTCTCGTCCAGGTCGTGGAAGAAGACGGTGTTCTGGTTGACGTGCTGCAGGAAGAACTCGCGCGCGGCCTGCCGGTCGGCGTCGAACTGGATCTTCCCGTCCGCGTCGTACAGGTTGAGCATCGCGTTGAGGGCGTGGTAGTCCAGCCCCGTCAGCTCTACGCGGGTATCTGCGACTGTCGCTGCCAAAATCTTCCCAATCCTTCGCGGACGCGTGTGACGTCCTCGGTTGTTCCCATGAGCTCGAAGGCGTACAGGTACGGCACGTGGCACTTGGCGGCCACGATGTCGCCGGCGATGCAGTACGCCTCACCGAAGTTCGTGTTGCCGGCCGCGATGACACCGCGGATCAGCGCACGGTTGCCCTCGTCGTTGAGGAACTTGACGACCTGCCGCGGGACCGCGCCGCCCTCGTTGCCGCCCCCGTAGGTCGGCACGACGAGGACGTACGGCTCCGTGACGTGCAGGAACCCGTCGGTCGGTCGCAGCGGGATCCGCTGCGACCGCGTGCCGAGCTTCTGCACGAAGCGGTGCGTGTTGCCCGACGCGGACGAGAAGTACACGAGCTCGGTCACCGCTCGCCTCCTCCTCCGCGTCCTGTGCGTGCTGCCGCCGTGCGGCGGACCCGGGCATGCCGAGGCCCGCTCCGTGTGTGCCGGGTGCAGCCCGGCCGGCGCGCGAGGCGCCGGCCGGACCTTTCTCGAGTGCCCACCGGGCCGACGCGGCGCTAGCCGTGCGTCGGCCCGGGGCGTGCGGGGCGACGGACCACGAGGTCCGCCGCGATCAGGCGACCTGCGTCGCCAGCTTGTCCGCGAGCGCCTTGATGCGGTCGGGACGGTAGCCCGACCAGTTCTCGCCGCCGGCGACGACGACGGGCGCCTGGAGGTGGCCGAGCGACATGACGTAGTCGCGCGCGTCGGCGTCCTCCGAGATGTCGACGACCGTGTACTCGTGGCCGAGCTTGTCGAGGGCGCGGTACGTGGCCGTGCACTGCACGCAGGCCGGCTTGCTGTACACCGTGATGGTCATGTCTGCTCCCCCGAGCTCGTGGTCCGTGTGGTTCTCGCCGTGGCGGCCGCGTCACCCGGGGGTCGGGGTCCGCGTGCTCCCCGTCAGCCTCCGGACCTCCCTGCGAGGGTGGTCCGTCGTGCTGCCGAAGGTCTGCATGACACCCGTGTGGTTCGGGGCGAGCCGTCTGGCTAGACACTACACCTGGGGTCTGACATCGCAAGTACCCACTAAGTGTTGTGTTACGGCCGTGTCATTCTTCACCCTGTGGGGCCCGCGGCCCACCGCCTGTGGACATCCCGCGGGGCCGCTGACGTGCGACGACGCACGTCCGCCACACGACACGCCGGGAGGACCCACAGCGACGTGCACAGGGCAGGGCCGGTCGTCCCCACCCCCGTCCACAGGGACTTCGGGAGCGTTGTCCGCTATGCCGGGACCTCGGGCGCGCAGTTGCGTGCGACACCCTGTGCGACCGTCCGCCCGACCCGGGGCTACCCGGTCAGGCGGACGGCTGCCGCGGTGCGCGCGTCACGGCGCACGGGTACGGGCCGCACCGGGAGGGCGCCCTTGCACGCCCGGCACGGTGTCGAGGGCGTCAGACCGACGCGAGAGCCCGCCCGATCACGGCCAGCACGGCGAGGCTGCCGACCGTCCAGGCGAGCACGGACCCCAGCAGGTAGGCGACGTAGCGCACGCGCTGCCGCACCGAGCCCTCGAAGTACGGCGCCGGTGCCCAGCGCACGGTGTCCACCACGTGGCGCACGCGGGTGCGCAGCGGGAGCGGGCGGGCAGCCGTCACAGGACGGTTCCAGGTGACAGCGGACACGGCGACACGCTCCTGTAGGTGCGAGGACAGCGGGGTGCCGGGGTCACCGGCCCTTCGATGGTCCCAACGGGTCCCCGCGGGCACCCGGGACCTTCGTCCCCGGGCCGCTGCCCGCCTGGGGGCGCCGTCAGGCGATGCGCAGGTGCTCCGCCGGCGGGGCCTGTCGCACACCGTCGGGCCGGGCCGCGACCGCCTTCTCGAGCACCGACGTGATCTCCTCGCCGACCAGCTCGTACCGGTCGAGCAGCGCGTCGCGCAGCGCCTCGACCAGGTCCCGGTTGCTCGCCAGCAGCCGCCGCACCGTGGCCCGGGCGCTGTCCAGCACGTCCTCCAGCCGCGCCCGTGCCGCCGGGTCGCCGATCACCGCGGTGACGAGGTCCCGGTCGGTGGCCGCGAACGACACGAGCGAGCCGGTCATCCCCGCCGCGCCGACCATCTGCGCGGCCGTGCGGGTCGCCGCCGCCAGGTCGGACGCCGGGCCGGTCGTCGTCTGGCCGAAGAACAGCTCCTCGGCCACCCAGCCGCCCATCGCGATCTGCACCAGCGCCCGCAGGTCGTCCTGCGTGCGGGTGTACACCTCCTCGCAGTCGCCGTGCGCGAGCAGCCCCAGCGCGGAGCCGCGCTTGACGATGGTCAGCACCTCGAGCGTGCGGTTGGGCGCCACCAGCCACGCCGTGACCGCGTGGCCGGCCTCGTGCGTCGCGATGAGCGCACGCTCCCCCGCGGTGTAGGTCACGGGGTGCCCCAGGCCGACGAGCTCGGTGATGCGCGCCTGCTCGACGTCGACGAACGTCATCGCGTCGTCGCCACGCCGTAGCGCGTTGACGAGCGCCTCGTCGAGCAGGTGCTCGACCATGACGGGGGTCCACCCGTTGGTCGCGGCGGCGACGCGGTCACGGACGGCGGGCTCGTCGAGCTCGGCGTGGTGGGAACGCCGGGCGAGGAAGTGGTCGACGAGGGCCCGCCGTCCGTGCGCGTCCGGCGGGTTGAACGTCAGCCGCCGGTCGAAACGACCCGGCCGCAGCAGCGCCGGGTCGAGGTGGTCCGCGCGGTTGGTCGCGGCGATGAGCAGGATCGGCGCGCGCGTGGGGCGGCGCTGCTTGAGCTGGCGCTGCGCCGGCAGCAGCAGGTTCACGGCGGCGACCAGCGCGTTGTAGAAGCGGTCCGCACCGACCGGCTGGTCGAAGGACTGCATCTGGACCAGCAGCTCGTTGACGACGCCGCCCGTGCCCTCGGAGACCATCGCGTTGCGCACCACCCCCTGGCCCGCCAGCAGCGACGACCGCGACGGCAGCGCCACGAACGCCGCCGTGGGGTCCGCACCGAGCAGGCCACCGCGGCGCAGGGCGATCGCGTCGATCTCCTCGATGAAGCCGATCGCGCCGCCCTCGGTGCGCGCGGCCTGGCGCAGCGCCTTGAAGTACGTCCGGATCTTGCGGGCCGTCGCGCCGTAGTACATGGACTGGAAGCTCGTCGCGGAGACGAAGAGGAACGGCACCCCGGCCTCGGCCGCCATCGCCTTGGCGGTCAGCGTCTTGCCCGTCCCGGGCGGCCCCTCGAAGAGGATGCCGCGTCGCGGTGTGCCGCCCATCTGGTCGGCGAAGCGCCGGTGCGTCTGGAACAGGTCGATGGAGCGGCGCACGTCGTCGACGATCGGGTCGATGCCGACGACGTCGTCCAGCGTGACGTCGACCTGCTCCGGGCGGTACGTGACGTGCGGGGACCGCCCGGCACCGACCTGGGTGCCCACCAGCAGCGCGATCAGGGCGACGAAGAACAGCACCGGCGCGACGACCAGCGGGTCGACGTCGGGCAGCACCACCAGCGGCCGACCGGCGAGCGCCGACCACACGACGTACGCCTCGAGCACCAGGACCACCAGGCAGAGGCGGATCACGCGGCGACGACGCACCCGCTCGCGGTCGACGGCGATGTCGTGCGCGCCGAGCAGGGGCCTGGCGGGGGCGTCGGTCACGGGCGGACCCTTCATGAGGCGACGGCCCGCGGTGCCCGGCCGCCGCAGCCGCGGTGGTCGGGCCATCGTCGTCCGGATTGTCCGTTTCGAACAATCGCTTCGGCCCGCTGTCACCCGTCCGGCCCAACGCGCGAGCGGGCCTCCTCGGTCACGGGCCCCGCGGTCGGTAGCCTGCCCGACTCCGGACGAGAGGTGGGCGGGATGACGACGACGGACGGTTCGGCCACGCAGCCCGCGGCGGTGATCGACCTGCGGGTGCTCCCGTGGCGGCCGCGACGCCGCTACAAGGGTCCGGACGTCGACTTCGCGCTGTTCAGCGGCACCGAGCTGCTCGGCGGGGTCGTCGCGCTCGTCGTCGCGGTCCTGGGCGCGGTCGCCCTGCTGCTGGTCGTCGTCGCGCTGGCGCTCGTGGTGCTCGAGCTGTGGATCGTCGCGCTCGTCGCGCTCGCCCTGCTGCTCGCCCGGTTCGTCGGGCTGCTGCCGTGGGTCGTCGACACGGGCCGCGGCGGCTACGAGCGCTACCGGTGGCTGCCGCACGCGACGCGTCGGGTCCGCGAGCTGAACGGCGGCGGGCCGGCCCGGGTGCGCTGGCGCTGGGTCTGACGCCCTCAGTCGCGGCGCGTCACGCCCGACGTCAGCTGCCGCGGCACCCAGCGTGTGGGCCGCGGCGGGGTCGCCTCGGCCAGCGGGTGCAGCCGGTCGGCGACGACGTTGCCGGTCGGGTCGGCCCGGAACACGCGGCGGCCCGGGTCGACCAGCGTGCGCAGGAACTCGACCTGCCGGCGCAGCGCGCGGGCCTCCTCCTCGAGCTCGAGGATGCGCTTGATGCCCGCCAGGTTGACGCCCTCCTGGGACAGCCGCTGGATCTCGCGCAGCGCACGGATGTCCCGCGGCGAGTAGCGCCGCCCGCGCCCGCGCGTGCGCGCCGGCCGCACCAGGCCGAGGCGGTCGTACTGCCGCAGGGTCTGCGGGTGCATGCCCGCGAGCTCGGCGGCGACGGAGATCACGTAGACCTTGGAGTCCTCGTCCATCACGCCTCCTCACCGGCTCCGCAGGTCAGCGTCTGGCCTGCGCCATCAGGTCGGCCCGTACGTCCTGCCCGGACGTCGCGATGCCGAACGCCTGCACGGCCTCCTTGGCCGCGCCGGACAGCTTCTGCGGCACGACGACCTGCACGCTCACCAGCAGGTCGCCCGTGTGCCGCGACGTCGTCACGCCCTTGCCCTTGACCCGCAGCGTGCGGCCCGACGGCGTCCCGGCCGGGACCTTCACGCGCACGGTCGAGCCGTCGAGCGTGGGGACGTCGATCGTGGCGCCGAGGGCGGCCTCGTCGAAGGCGACGGGCACGGTGACGCGCAGGTTGTCGCCGTCGATGCTGAAGACCGGGTGCGGCTCGACGTGCACCGTGATCACCAGGTCACCCGCGGGCGCGCCGGCGTCACCGGGACGCCCCTTGCCGCGCAGGCGGATCTTCTGGCCGTCGCGCACCCCGGCGGGGATGCGGGCGTTGACCGTGCGGCCCTCGACGGACAGCGAGATGGTCGATCCCTCGACGGCCGTGCGGAACGGCAGCGTGGTCGTGGCCGTGAGGTCCGTGCCGCGCTGCGGGCCGCGGGCCGCACCGAAACCGCCGGCACCGCCGAACAGGCCGCCGAGGATGTCCTCGAAGCCTGCACCACCGGCGCCGCCGGTGGAGTACCGCACCCGCCCGCCGGGGCCGTTGGCCCCGCCGCCGAACATGCCGCCGAACACGTCCTCGAACCCCGCGGTGCCGCCGGCCCCGCGGCCGCCCGCGGTGAAGCGGGCGCCGCCGGCCATGGCCCGCAGCTGGTCGTACTGCTGGCGCTGCTCGGGGTCCGACAGGACCGCGTACGCCTCGCCGATGTCCTTGAACCGCGCCTCCGCCTTCGCGTCACCCGGGTTCTGGTCGGGGTGCAGCTGGCGGGCGAGCTTGCGGTACGCCTTCTTGATGGTCGCGGCGTCGGCGTCCTTGGCGACGCCGAGCACGGCGTAGAAGTCCTTCTCGATCCAGTCCTGGCCGGTCACGGCGCCTCCCTCCTGGTTCGCGTGCTGTGGTGCGTGGTCGTGGTGGTTCTCCTGGTGCCGCGGAGGCGGCGGCCGGTCGCCCGGCCGCCGCCCCCACGTCGCTCGGTGCTGATGATGGTGCTCCTCAGGCCTCCGGGTCCACGACCGCGACGCGCGCGGCCCGCAGGATCCGCTCCGGGGTGCGGTAGCCGGGCTGCAGCACCTGCTGCACGGTGGCCACCGTGACCTCGTCGGAGTGCGAGTGCATGAGCGCCTCGTGCACGGCCGGGTCGAACGGGTCGCCCTCGGTGCCGTAGCGCTCGATGCCGAGGCGGAAGAGCGTGCCCTCCAGCTTCTCGGCGATCGACGCGAACGGACCGGTGAGGTCGCCGTGGCGACGGGCCAGGTCGATGTCGTCGAGGACCGGGATCAGCGCCTCGCCGACGGTCGCGACGCCACGGTCGTGCGCCGCCACCGTCTCGGCCTTGGACCGCTTCACGTAGCCGTTGTACTGCTGCTCGAGGTTGTACAGCGCCGCCTGTGCGCGCTGCAGCTCCTCGAGCCGCTCGGCCGCGAGCTTCTCGGCCTCGACCAGGCCCTCCAGGACGACCGACTCCTCGGCCTCCGTCGTGACCTGCTCGGCCTCGGCCAGCACGGCCTCCTCGGGCGTCGGCTCGCGCAGCTCGCCCGTCTCCGGGTCGACGCGGCGCTTGTCGGTGAACCGCGGGGTGTCCTCGGGGTCGGGCGTGCCCGACCCCGAGCGCTCCTCGGTCACTTCTTGTCGTCCTCGTCGTCGACGATCTCGGCGTCGACGACGTCCTCGTCGGAGGTCGTCGAGGACGTCGAGCCGGCGCCCGCCGGGGCCTCGTCAGCGGCCGGCGCCGCCGACTGGTTGGCGTACAGCGCCTCGCCGATCTTCTGGCTCGCCGTGAGCAGCGCCGAGTGCTTGGCCTTGACGGCCTCGACGTCGGTGCCCTCGAGGGCGGTCTTCAGCTCGGTGACGGCCGTCTGGACCTCGGTCTTGACGTCGTCCGAGAGCTTGTCCGCGTTGTCGACCAGCAGCTTCTCCGTCTGGTAGACGAGCTGCTCCGCGGTGTTGCGGGTCTCGGCCTCCTCGCGGCGGCGCTTGTCCTCGGCGGCGTGCTCCTCGGCGTCCTTCACCATGCGGTCGATGTCCTCCTTGGGGAGGGCCGACCCGCCGGTGATCGTCATCGACTGCTCCTTGCCCGTGCCGCGGTCCTTGGCGGACACGTGCACGATGCCGTTCGCGTCGATGTCGAAGGTGACCTCGATCTGCGGCATGCCGCGTGGGGCCGGCGCGATGCCGGTCAGCTCGAACGTGCCCAGCGGCTTGTTGTCCCGGGCGAACTCGCGCTCACCCTGGAACACCTGGATGAGGACGGACGGCTGGTTGTCCTCGGCCGTGGAGAAGATCTCCGACCGCTTGGTGGGGATGGCCGTGTTGCGCTCGATGAGCTTGGTCATCACCCCGCCCTTGGTCTCGATGCCGAGGGACAGCGGGGTCACGTCGATGAGCAGGACGTCCTTGCGGTCGCCCTTCATGACGCCGGCCTGCAGCGCGGCACCGACGGCCACGACCTCGTCCGGGTTGACGCCCTTGTTGGGCTCCTTGCCGCCCGTGAGCTCGGTGACGACCTCGGAGACGGCCGGCATGCGCGTCGAGCCACCGACGAGCACGACGTGGTCGATGTCCTTGACGGAGATGCCCGCGTCGCGGATGACCTGGTGGAACGGCGCCTTCACGCGGTCGAGCAGCGACTGCGTCATCTGCTGGAACTGCGCGCGCGTCAGCTTGGTGTCCAGGTGGATGGGGCCGTTCTCGCTCATCGACAGGTACTGCAGCGAGATGTTGGTGCTCGTCGCGGACGACAGCTCCTTCTTGGCCTGCTCCGCCGCCTCACGCAGACGCTGCAGGGCGATCTTGTCCTTCGACAGGTCGACGCCCGTGGTGTTCTTCACCTCGGTGACCAGGTGCGCCACGATCGCGGCGTCCCAGTCGTCACCGCCGAGGCGGTTGTCACCGGCGGTCGCGCGGACCTCGATCGTCGAGAAGCCGTCGTCGTCCTTGCCGACCTCCAGCAGGGACACGTCGAACGTGCCACCACCCAGGTCGAAGACGAGGATGTTCTCGTCCTCCTTGCCGCGCTCGAGCCCGTAGGCGAGGGCCGCGGCGGTGGGCTCGTTGATGATGCGCAGGACGTTGAGGCCCGCGATGGTGCCCGCGTCCTTCGTCGCCTGACGCTCGGCGTCGTTGAAGTACGCCGGGACCGTGATGACCGCGTCCGTGACCGGCTCGCCCAGGTACGCCTCGGCGTCGCGCTTGAGCTTGCCGAGGATGCGGGCGCTGATCTCCTGCGCCGTGTACTTCTTGTCGTCGATGGTGACGGACCAGTCCGTGCCCATGTGGCGCTTGACGGACGAGATGGTCCGGTCGACGTTGGTGACGGCCTGGCGCTTGGCGACCTCACCGACGAGCACCTCGCCGGTCTTGGAGAACGCGACCACGGACGGAGTCGTGCGCGACCCCTCCGCGTTCGCGATGACGGTGGGCTCGCCGCCCTCGAGGGTGGCGACCACCGAGTTCGTGGTGCCGAGGTCGATGCCGACTGCTCGTGCCATGTGTGTGCCTTCTTCCTGGAGCCGTGTGGGCTCCGACGTGCTGTGGTCTGTGAGACGTCTTGAGTCCGCCGGGCTCAAGTCTGCGGTGGGACGGGGTCCCGGGGCAACTGGAGACGGCGGAAGTTGAGTCTGATGGGCTCAACCTTGGGGGGGCGCAGTTTGTTCCCCCGGTGGCCTCGCGTCCTGTCACCGCCGGCTGTGGGTTCGCATTGGGCTTGTCCGATTCGCGTTAGCGTGTCCGGTGCGTGTCCGGCGTCGCGTTAGCGTGTCCGCGCGCCATCCTGTGCAGGTGGGCACGGCTGTGACCCGAGCGATGTACCTGACGGCGGACGGCCTCGAGCGCGAGGCACCGCTCGCGGGCATCGACGCCCTCGAGGCGGTGCAGGGCACCCCAGTGCGCATCCCGCCCTCGTACGCCGGGCAGACGAACTACCCGGGCCTGTTCTGGTCGTCGACGATGCGGGCGCACGTCGTCTACGAGAGCAGGCTCGAGCTCTCGTGGCTGTGGCTGGCTGACTTCGACCCGGACGTGGTCGGGATCGCGGCACAGCCCCTTTACGTCGTCGGTGACGACGGCGGGCGGACCAGAACGCGGTACCCGGACTTCCTGTGCGTCATGGCCGATGGGCGCGTCGTCGTGGTCGACGTGAAGCCCGAGGAGATGCTGAAGAAGCCCGCCGTGCGTGAGTCGTTGAACTGGACCGCTCGCGTCATGCAGGAGCGGGGGTGGGAGTACCTCGTCTGGATGGGCGCTCCCAAGGCGACCTTGCGCAACGTGCGCCTCCTCGGTGCCGCACGACGGTCAGTTCTGATCGGCCCCTCGCTCATCGAGGCCGCCGTCGAGGCCTGCCCCCCGGGCGGGGCCGCGCTCGGTCACCTCGAGCAGGAGCTGCGCCGTTCCCTGCCGGGCGCCGCGAGGTCGGCGATCCTCGCGGCTCTCTGGTGGCACCGACTGGGCTGCGACCTCTCGACTCCGCTCGACTCCAGGACGTGGGTGACGCACGCATGAGGCAGAACGGCACTGTCGAGGTCCGCCCAGGCTCCACCGTCTGGTGGGAGGGCGCGCTCTGGCGGGTCGAAGCGGTGCACCCTCACGACGTTGTCCTGCGGCTCGATACCAACGTCGCGCGTGTCCCCTTCGGGAACCTCATCGACGGGCTGCGGATCCTCGATCCAGGAGCGTCGGAGTACGGCGGCGATCCGCTCGGGTCCATCGCACTCTCGTCGCTCTCGCAGTCGGCACGCGCCTCGGTCGAGGAGACGGCGCGCGTCATCACCCACCTGCTCGAAGGTGACGGACCATGGGGACCACGGATGGACGATGCCGCACGCGAGCTCGGTGTCGACGTCCGCACTGTCCGGCGGCGAGTGGCGGCATTCCGTGAACGAGGCGTCGCTGGGCTCGTGAACGCCACCGCGACACAGCGACGCACTCCGCGCGTGGACCCGCGTTGGGACGCTGTCTGTCTGGACGTGCTGAAGCAGTACACGAACAAGTCGACGCCGACCCAGGGCGCTGTGATCGACGAGGTCAGCCGTCGCGTGGTCGCGCAGCACGGCCGCGACGTGGCGCTGCCCCACCGGGCTACTGCCTACCGGCGCCTCAAGGAGCTCGAGAAGGGCCGCTACACGTTCGGCTCGGCGAAGGCCCGTCGATCTGTCGCTGCTCGTCCGGACGGCGTGCTCGGGCGTCTTCGAGCGGATCGACCGGGCGAGTACGTGGTGCTCGACACCAACTCCCTCGACGTCTTCGCCATGGAGCCCGTGACGGGACGCTGGGTTCCCGTGCAGCTGACCGTCGCGATGGACCTGATGTCCCGGAGTGTCCTCGGACTGCGGCTCACCCCGGTGTCGACGAAGGCGATCGACGTGGCGAACGTGCTGTTCCAGTGCCTGCTACCTCAGAGCGGATCGGGACAGACCTGGCCCTACCACGGCGTCCCATCCAACCTCCTGGTCGGGACCGAGGAACCTGACGGCGTGCATCAAGAGCGCCAGGGCGGCCTGCCAGCCATCGTCCCTGACACGATCGTGACCGACCACGGCAAGCAGTACATGTCCGCCCACGTCATCGGGGCATGCGCACGCCTCGGGATCTGCGTGCAGCCGGCCATCCCGCACAAGCCGACGGACAAGCCGACGATCGAACGGTTCTTTAAGACGCTCCGCGAGTCGCTCCTGCAGCACCTGCCTGGATACAAGGGGCCAGACGTCTACTCGCGCGGCGAGCGCGTCGAGCAAGGCGCCTTCTACTACGTCGCCGAGCTCGAGCAGATCATCCGTGAGTGGGTCGCGACCGTGTATCACCACACGGAGCACGACGGGCTGGCGATCGCGGAGATCCCGCGGGCGCGCTTCACTCCGGCCCAGATGTTCGAGATCGGCCTCACCCGGATCGGCGGGCTGATGCTGCCTGCGGCCCGGGATCTCGCGTTCGAATTCCTGGACGTGAAGTGGCGGACGATCCAGCACTACGGGGTCGAGGTCAACGGGCTGCGCTACGACGGCGAGGCTCTGAGCCCGTACCGCAACCTGAAGTCGACCTACGGCGGCGCGTACGCGGGCAAGTGGCCGCTCCACGTCGATGTGCACGACGTGCGACACGTGTGGTTCCGCGACCCCGGCGACGACTCATGGAACGAGTTGAAGTGGGAGCACGCGCCCTCCCTTAAGGCTCCCTTCAGTCTCGAGGCGGTCGAGTACGCCAAGCGGGTAGCGCTGCACGGCACACACGTCGACAACCCCTCCGCCGCGGTTCACGAGCTCCTCGCGGCCTGGCAGCGCGGAGAGGTGACGACCCGCCGCCACCAGAGCCTCGCCCGCCGACTCGCCGCCCAGCCCTCGCACGACGTCGATGGTGACGCGAGACAGATCGCGGCCCTTCCCGGGGTCATCAACCTGCTCGAGCGGCGAGCTGCGCGGTCGCAACCAGCCGATGACCTCGATGTCTTCGAGCGATACGAACCCGTCGACGAGTTCGAGGTGCTCGACTGATGACGAACCGATGGGCGCTGTGGCTCGAGCGCAACGACACGCAGGACTTCGCGCTGGGACGCAAGTCCGGATGGAACGCGTTCGTGAACGCCGCCCCTCGGGAGCAGCTCGAGCGTCTCGACCGGACGGAGCTCGAGCGCTTGGGTGACGAGGAGCGGGCGCTCTACGACGAGTGCCGCATGGTCTGGAACGCCAATCTCCCGACCATCAACACCTTCCAGGTCCTGGACGCGTACGACGTGCTCGACCAGGTCATGGCGTCGTCGCGACGCGACGGCGATCGGCTTCGTGGCACAGCCGTCGTCGATGCCCCCGCGGGGAACGGGAAGACCACCATCGCGGCGCAGTTCGGGCGGGACTTCCATCGGCGCGTCTACGCCCGCCACGGCCCGCTGACGGAGGAGGGCCACCAGCGCCTACCTGTGGCCTTCGTCCCGCTCGCCGCGGGTATGACGCTCAAGGGCCTCAACATGAAGATCCTGGAGTTCTACGGCCACCCCGGCGCACGCAAGGCCTCGACCTCGACGCTGGGCGCGTTGGCGGTCGACTGCGTGCTGTCCTGTCAGACCAAGTTGATCATCATCGATGACCTGCACTTCATCGACTTCAAGCACCGCAACGGCATGGATGTCTCGAACCACCTCAAGTGGCTGGTCAACGAGATGCCCGCGACTTTCGTGTACACCGGGGTGAACCTCACCGAGAAGCGGTTCTTCGACGAAGGGCTGATGGGCGAGCAGGCCGCCTACGCGCAGACCAGTCGGCGAGCGACACGGTGCGCGGTCGAGGCGTTCAGGATCGACAACGAGGCCGGCTACCGAGCATGGATGGCGCTGCTCCGGGCCCTCGAGAAGCACATCGTCCTGGCAGACGCGCGCGAGGGCATGCTCACCGACAACGCCCGCGAGATCTTCCGCCGCACGCAGGGCAACATCGCCTCGCTGACGAATCTGCTCGACCGCGCGTGTCTCCGCGCCACCAGGAGCGGCTCGGAGACCATCGACCGCGACGTCATCGACCGGGTCAAGATCGACAATGCCGCAGAGGCCGGCGCCGCGCGCCGCTGAACCGCCCGCCGCTGGGGCGCGACGTCTCCGGTCGGCGGGCGGCGGTTACGTCGTCGACCGCATGCCCATCGCCGTCCCGCGGCACGACGACGAGCACGTGGGGTCCTGGCTGGTCCGCTTCGCGAACAGGTACGCCCTGTCACCACGTGACTTGCTCCGAAGCGCTGGCGTGGACGTACTCCCCCAACGGTTCCTGCACTTGGACAAGCTGCCGGCACCAGCGCGCTCAGTCGTCGCGGAACGACTCGCTGTCACGGTCGACGACCTCTCCGACCTCCGCGGCGGTATCGGCCGCGCGCTGGCGGATGCCCGCGCCGAGTACCGCCGTGAGCTCGGGCTTGAAGCACGCGCTCCCGCACTGTCGCGGACGAAGTTCTGCCCGGACTGTCTGCGACGTGACGGGTACTGGCGCGAGTCATGGACGGACCCGTTGCACCTCGTGTGCATCGAGCACCGCGTCGAGCTGATGGTCGAGTGCCCGGGGTGTGATCGGCCGCCGTTCGGGGGCACGGCATGGCACACGAGTCGTACGGGCGTCACCATCTGCCCCGCCTTCGACACCCTGTCGAGTGGCGGCCGGTACCGCCGGCGGTGCCTCACCGACTTCGCGACGATCGAGGCGCCGACCGTCTTCGCCGAGGTCGTCAAAGCGCAGGCGAACCTGTTCGACCTGGCGGCGAGAGCGGCCACAGCCCGTGAGGGGCTGGTGGAGAGCTGCGGCACCTTGGGTCGCGCCCAAACGGTCCTCGAAGCGTGGCTGACCATCATCGACCGGAAGGTCAACGCCGCGCGCGCGCCGCGACTCGAGGTCTACATGGGCGCACTCCTCGACGCCGACGCCGTCCTCAGCACGGCGAGCCTGGTCGCCGCCGGCCGCGAAGCCGTGCGGCGGCAAGCCTTCGGTCAGAACAACGAACTTGCACCACTGGCCAGTGACACGCACGTGCGCTCCAAGCCGCGTAACCCGCTGATCGTCGCGATCACACTCACCGGTCTTCGCGGCAGGTTCAGCCTCGGCGCCGAGCTCAGTCACCGACTCGGCTCGGAGCGACCGCGATACCCCGACGGCGTGAATCCCACGACCCGGCTGCTGCAGGCCTCCGACGGGCGAAGCGCCCTACCGCTCGCCTGGATCCCGCAGGTCGTCGACGAAGGTGCGCTCGGCGTCGACGCGAAGCCCGAGCTCGGGATCAACTCCCCGCTGGGGCGCGCGTTCACAGCGACGTGTCTCGCGCGGTACGGCACCGACCGACCGTGGGGCCGCCTCGCGATCGCGCTCGGGCTCCCGGCGATGAGTGCGACGCAGTTCAGAACTCACTGGTGGGCGATCTATGACGCCAAGCTCTGGCCAGCCTACCTAGCAGCCCTGGACGACCTGTATCACCGCATCCATGAAACACCGCCGACCGTGGACTATCAACGGCGACGTCTCGAAGTGGCCGAAGTCGACGAACTACTGAGGGCATGCCGACAGGCGGCACATCGGTTAGGTGACACCGCCCGGCCTCGGGCCGCCGAGGCGATGGCGTGCCGGTTCTGGCTCGACCACACGGGCGGTCATTCCGCGTTCGCCCAGGCGCCCTTGGGACGCGCAGAACCGCCCGATCTGCTATCCAGCAGTCTCTCCATTGCCATCGGGCAGGAACTCGGGTTGTGCTCAGACGACGACCGATCGGCTCGTCCACCTTGAGGGCCTAATGACGACGAGGTCTCGGCCGTCGTCTCCTGGCTCCAGTCCAGCGGCCGGCGCGAGAGCGAGGGGCCGGGCGTCGACCACGCCCTTCGGCATGCCGTCGACCTCACCGACACGGCACCACGCGTCGTCCGGTTGCGCGGACGGCTAGCGGGACTCGTACGGCACACGCTCCTCACCCCCGCTGCCACTCGGGAACCGTGGGACCTGGACTTCTAGGCAACCGACGCTCCGATCCGGACTACTGGGGCAAGTCGCCGAACGTCCATTTCGCGGTTCGAGTCGGCGGTAGCCTCGCGATGGATCAGCGGCGACCGCGGGGCCACGCCCCTCTCGCCGCGCAGCGTGTGGAGAGTTGAGGGCACTACCGGTGAGCAAGCTCAGCAGTTTCGTGTGGGGGATCGCGGACCAGCTCCGCGGCCCGTATCAGCAGCACGAGTACGGGTCCGTCATCCTGCCGATGACGATCCTGCGTCGGCTGGACGCGATCCTCGAGCCGCACCGCGAGCAGATCGCGAGCCTGATCGACGGCGTCGACTCCGAGATGCGTCAGGCGTCGCTCGTCCGCCAGGCGACCGGCCTGCGGTTCTACAACACGTCGAAGTTCACGCTGACCGGCCTCCTGCAGGACCCCGATGGCCTGCAGGCCAACCTCGTGGAGTACGTGCACTCGTTCTCGTCGGCGATCGACGTCTTCGATCGGTTCAAGTTCGACGAGGTCGTCGCCAAGCTCGCCGAGAAGGACCGGCTCTACCTCGTGGTCGAGCGGTTCACGAAAGTCGACCTCCACCCGGACGTCATCTCGAACTCCGACATGGGCGACCTGTTCGAGGATCTGATCCGCCGTTTCGCCGAGGCCTCGAACGCCACGGCCGGTGACCACTTCACGCCGCGCGACGCCGTCCGGCTGGTCGTCGACCTGATCTTCGCCGAGGACAACGAGGCCATCGGCGAGAAGGGCGCCGTTCGCACTGTCTATGACCCCACAGCTGGGACCGGCGGCATGCTCTCGCTCGCCGAGGAGCACCTGCTCGGTCAGAACCCCGACGCCCGACTGACGCTGTACGGGCAGGAGATCAACGACCAGTCGTACGCAATCTGCAAGTCCGACCTGCTCGCCAAGGGGCAGAACCCGGACAACATCAAGCTCGGGGACACCCTGTCGGACGACCAGTTCCCCGGCCAGACCTTTGACTACTGCCTCGCAAACCCGCCGTACGGCGTGGACTGGAAGGCGTCGGAGAAGGCCGTCAAGGACGAGCACAAGCGCGGGTTCGCCGGCCGCTTCGGCCCGGGCCTGCCGGGGGTGGGCGACGGACAGATGCTCTTCCTGCTGCACCTCGCGTCGAAGATGCGCCCGGCCTCGCAGGGCGGCGGACGCGTCGGAGTCGTCATGAACGGGTCCCCTCTGTTCAACGGCGGCGCAGGGTCGGGACAGTCGGAGATCCGACGCTGGCTGCTGGAGAAGGATCTGGTCGAGGCGATCGTCGCGCTGCCGGCCGACATGTTCTACAACACTGGGATCTCGACGTACGTGTGGGTGCTCGACAACACCAAGTCGCCCGAGCGGGCTGGCAAGGTGCAACTCATCGACGGATCGGGGCGGTCTAGCAAGATGCGGAAGTCGCTCGGCTCGAAGCGCGTCGAGATCAGCGACGTCGATCGCAAGGCGATCCTCGCCGACTACGCGGCGTTCGAGACCGGCGAGACGTCGAAGATCTTCGACACGCAGGACTTCGGCTACTGGACCATCACCGTCGAACGGCCCCTGCGCCTGCGGTTCGCCTGCACGCCCGAGCGGGTCGCGCTCGTGCGCGACGAGCCGAAGCTCAAGGCCGTCGACCGCGACCGGCTGGCGGACGCGCTCGCCACCTTCGGCGAGTCGGTGTACCTCAACCGTGACGCGTTCATGAAGGACCTCGGCAAGCACCTCGGCTCGAACGGCGTCGCGCTCACCACACCGCAGCGCCGCACGCTGTGGCTCACGATCGGCGAGCGCGACGAGACCGCCGACGAGATCCGCGACGCCAAGGGCAACCCCGAGCCCGACCCCAAGCTGCGCGACACCGAGAACATCCCCTTCGGCTGGAACGGGACCCCCAAGACGGCCGACGCCGACGGCACCGAGCAGGCCGTGATCGACGCCTACATGGAGACCGAGGTGCTACCGCACGTGCCCGACGCCTGGGTCGACCGCACCAAGACCAAGGTCGGCTACGAGATCCCGTTCACACGGCACTTCTACAGGTACGTGCCTCCGCGACCGCTTGAGGAGATCGACCGCGATCTCGACGTTCTGGTGGGTGAGATCCTCGAGTTGCTGCGAGAGGTGGAGGCGTGACCTGGCGCACGCGCCGCGTCGGCGACCTTGCTTCTCTCTTCAACGGGTTCCCGTTCGACGCGGCGACCTTCTCGTCGACCGAAGAGATGCCTCTAGTGCGAATCCGCGACCTGCTCGCCGACGAGTTCGAGACTTACATCCCCGTGGCGACGGCTCCTGGCGGCGCGCTCCTCCGCAACGACGACGTCGTTGTTGGGATGGACGGCGACTTCAACGTACAACTGTGGCGCCGAGGGACCGCCGCACTCAATCAACGACTGTGCGCACTACGAAGCAGAGCAGACTGCGATCCACGCTTCCTTGCGTACGCACTCCCACGTCACCTCAAGGTCATCAACGACCTGACGTACGCCACGACCGTCAAGCATCTGTCTTCATGGCAGGTCGCTCACATCGCGATCCCTGCGCCGGATATCGAGGAACAGAGGGCGATTGCGGACTTCCTGGACGAGCAGACGTCGCGGATCGACACGCTGATCGCCAAGCAGACCCAACTAATCACCACCCTCCGCGAACGCCGCTCGGCTGTCGTCACCAGGGCCGTGACACGCGGTCTCAACGGCGCTTCGCTCGTGGAGACCCGCAACCCGTTCCTACCGCAGATCCCCGAGGGGTGGTCGCAAGACCGCTTCGGCCGGGAGATTGCGGTGAACGAAGGCCAGGTTGACCCAAGCGCCGACCCGTGGGCGGCCATGACCCTGGTGGCGCCCAACCACATCGAAGGCGGAACAGGTCGCATCCTTGGTCGAGAGTCAGCCGCCGAGCAGGGCGCCGACAGCGGCAAGTACCTCGCCACCAGCGGGCAGATTCTGTTCTCCAAGATCCGGCCGGCGCTGAACAAGATCGCGATCGCCGTCGAGGACTGCCTTTGCAGCGCTGACATGTATCCGCTCTCAAGCCGCAAGGGAAGCGATCACCGGTTCATTGCGCACTGGATGCGCGCGACTCCCTTTCACAATTACGTCTCCGTGATGTCGGCGCGCGTCAAGATGCCGAAGATCAACCGAGAGGAACTCGCTGCAGCACCCTGGGCCAGGCCGCCGCGGGATGAGCAGCGGCAGATCGTTACGTACCTCGATGATCGGCTGGCGACTATCGACCTCCTGATCGAACGAGCAGATCGCCACATCGCCCTCGCCAAAGAACGGCGCACCGCACTGATCACGGCAACGGTCGCCGGCCAGATCGACGTGCGCACCACGGGCCGGGCAACGCAGGGGGTGGCGTGATGGCGGACTACAACGAGAAGCCATTCGAGTCCGAGCTGTGCGCGCACCTGGCGGCGCACGGTTGGCTGTACTCGCCGACGGATCACGAGCCGGGTGCGGAGTACGACCGGGAGCGGGCGATCATCCCGGGCGACGTGCTCGGCTGGCTGCAGGACACTCAGCCGGAGGAGTTCGCCAGGTCGGTGAAGGTCGGCACGTCGCAGGAGCCAGCCGCGACGAGCGCGTTGCTTGACCGCTTGTGCAAGGTGCTCGACACCCCGCCGGAACAGGGCGGGGGCACGCTGAACGTGCTGCGGCGCGGGTTCAAGCACGTGTCGTCGTCGTTCCGGATGTGCCAGTTCAAGCCGGCGACCTCGCTGAACCCGACGACACTGGCGGACTACGCCAAGGTCCGCGTGCGGGTCATGCGGCAGGTGCACTTCTCGACGAAGGACAACCGCTCGCTCGACCTGGTGCTGTTCGTCAACGGGCTTCCCGTCGCAACGCTTGAGCTCAAGACCGACTTCACACAGTCCGTCGCTGAGGCGATCGACCAGTACAAGAAGGCTCGCCTCCCCAAGGACCCCGGCGGGCACGTGCAGCCGCTGCTCGGCTTCGGCAACCGCGCGCTCGTGCACTTCGCGGTGTCGAACGAGGAGGTGTGGATGACCACGCGCCTCGCCGGAGACAAGACTCACTTCCTGCCGTTCAACGCCGGCGACGGACATGGCGGCAAGGGCAACGCCCCGAACCCGCGCGGTTCAGCAACGTCGTACCTGTGGGAGAAAGTCCTCGAGCGCGACGCGTGGCTCACGATCCTGGGCAAGTTCTGCCACGTCGAGACGCGGCAGTCCCGCGACCCCATCAGCGGCGCGGTCAGCAAGTCGACGACGTTGCTGTTCCCCCGCTACCACCAGTGGGAGGCCGTCACCGCGATGGTGGCGCACGCCCGCGAGCACGGGCCCGGGCAGAAGTACCTGATCCAGCACTCGGCCGGCTCAGGGAAGACCAACTCGATCGCATGGACGGCGCACCGGCTGGCCCGGCTGTTCGACGAGCACGACCACAAGGTGTTCGACACGGTGATCGTCGTCACCGACCGCACCGTGCTCGACGACCAGCTGCAGGTCGCTGTGCGTCAGATCGACTCCGCCGACACCGGCACGTCCAGCGGTGAAGGCATCATCACGACGGTCGACGAGGTCGAGGCCCGCAAGTCTGGGTCGAAGTCCCAGGCGCTCGCGCAGGCACTCACCGGCGGCAAGCTGATCGTCGTCGTCACGCTGCAGACCTTCCCGTTCGCGATGGAGGCCATCGCGGAGAACAAGGGCCTCGCCGGTCGCACCTTTGCCGTCATCGCAGACGAGGCGCACTCGTCGCAGTCGGGCGCCACCGCGGGGAAGATCCGCACGATCCTGTCCGCCACCGAGCGCGCCGACCTCGACGACGGCGGAGAGGTCTCCGTCGAGGACGAGCTCGCAGCCGAGATGACTGCCCGGGCGACGACCCCGAACGTGTCGTTCTTTGCGTTCACCGCCACCCCGAAGGCCAAGACCCTCGAGCTGTTCGGCACGCCCGACGCCGACGGCATCCCGCGGCCGTTCCACACGTACACGATGAAGCAGGCCATCGAAGAGGAGTTCATCCTCGACGTGCTGCGCGGGTACCAGACCTACGACACGGCCTTCCAGATCGCCCGCAACGTCGCGGCCCAGGGCTCGCAGCCTGACGAGGAGTACGACAGCCCCGTCGAGCAGGCGGTCGAGGACATGCTCGTCGACAAGGCCGCGGCGACGAAGGGCCTGATGCGGTGGGTGAAGCTGCACCCCACGAACATCAGCCAGAAGTGCGCCATCATCGTCGAGCACTTCCGCGAGAACGTCGCCCACCTCCTCGACGGGCACGCCAAGGCGATGGTCGTCACCGACTCCCGCAAGGCCGCCGTCCGGTACAAGACGCAGATCGACGCCTACATCGCCAAGCGCGGGTACACCGGCCTCGGCACCCTCGTCGCGTTCTCCGGCTCCGTCGAGGACACCGAGACCGGGCCGGGGCAGTTCACCGAGTCCTCGATGAACCCGACCAAGGTCGGCTCACAGATCGCCTCAGCGTTCTCCGGCCCCGAGTACAAGGTGTTGCTCGTCGCCAACAAGTTCCAGACCGGGTTCGACCAGCCCCTGCTCACCGCGATGTACGTCGACAAGCGCCTGTCGGGTGTCCTGGCCGTGCAGACCCTGTCGAGGCTCAACCGCACGTACCGGACCCCGTCGGGGGTGCGCAAGGACGTAACGTTCGTCCTGGACTTCGTCAACGACCCGGAGGAGATCCGCAAGTCCTTCGAGCCGTACTACACCGACGCCCGGCTCGAGACGACGACCGACCCGAACGTCGTCCATGACATCTCCGCCAAGCTCGACCAGGGCGCTGTGTTCACCGAGGCGCAGGTCGATGCCTGCGTTGCCGCGTGGGTCGGGCGGGCCGGCAACAACGCACTCGCAGCGACGATCAAGCCAGCGCGTGACGAGTTCGCCAAGCGCTACACCGACGCAGTCCGGCGCGACGACACCGCCGAGATCGAGGCGCTCGATCAGTTCCGCAAGGACGTCGGCACGTTCGTGCGGCTCTACGACTTCATGAGCCAGGTCGTCGACTACGCCGACACCCAGCTCGAGAAGCGCGCGATCTTCCTCCGGCTGCTCGAGCGGTACATCCGCCCGACGACGGTGACCGCCGAGATCGACGTCTCCGACGTCGTGCTCAAGAAGATCAAGCACACGGCCGGCGAGACGCAGGACATCGGGCTCGGCAGTGGAGCCGGCCTGCGCGGGGTCGTCGCGGCCGGATCGGGCAAGGCACCCGACCCGGTGCTGGTCGCGTTCCAGGCTGTCATCGACCGGCTCAACGACCTGTTCGGCGCCGAGTTCTCCCGCAGCCAGGTCGAAGGGTTCGTCGACACCCTCGGGGCCGTGCTCCTCGAGAACGAGGCGCTCGTCGAGCAGGCACGGGTCAACTCCCGCGTGCAGTTCCTCGAGTCGCCGGACCTGTCCGACGCTGTCGTCGATGCCGTGTTCGCCAACCAGCACTCCCACAACGCCATAGCCGACTACATCGCCTCAGGGCACGCCGACTCCCAGCGGGTCATCGCCGAGATCGGCGCGATGCTCCACGCAGCAGTGGTGAGCGCGCTTCCGACCAGTGGTACACCCGCCGCGGCACCCCCGTGGTCCGCGCGACTGGCCGAACTTGAGGCGCTGCCTGCGGGATGGCTGGACGGCGAAGGCGCCCCGATCGGCCGCGCATCTCTCCACGCCGCTCGCGCACTCCTCGCAGCGCTCAGCGAGTTCCACGTCGTCCTGCCGCGGATCTATCCGACACCGACGGGCGGCGTACAGCTCGAATGGCACGGACCAAGCCCGCGGGTCGAGGTCACACTTGTCGACCACGTCCAGGAGATCTTCGTGCTCCACCCCGACGGCACCGAGGACACAGTCCGACAGTCCGAGCCTTACGCCACCGCGCGCGTCGTCGCCGAGCTGCTGGGTGGGAAGTCGTGAACGAGCCACGCCCCTACGCGCCTCTCGAGGCGCACGAGATCGAGCTCGACCAGGACGACGAGTTCTACTGGCGCCAGTGCCACCCCGGCTACCTCGACGGCGGGGTCCCGTCGGTCCAGATGTTCTGCGAATCGACCGGCGACAACGGAAAGATCTCCGGCGCGCGGTCAACGAAGGCCAGCGCCCAGCTTGCCTACGAGGAGCGCCTAAGCCGCGGTGGACAGACCGCGGGCAGTTGGGGCGTCACCGTCTCGGAGATCGCAGAGGCCGGGACGCGCGCAGTCGACGACTCGGCGGGCGACGACGCGCTGCCCACCGGGCACACGTACATCGACTACCGCCATCTCGAGATGAAGCCGTCGCTACGTGCCGTCCGATCCCGTCTCCACGAGGCAGCGCTGTCGCGGCCGCGCCAGTGGCCGACGGCGTGAACTCTGGATGGACAGCGGCGGCACCGGGCCATTGACCATCAAGACATCTCAGGGTCTACCAGGACGGCACTGATGAAGCCTGATGAAGTCGGGCGAGCACAGGAGAGGCGGTCTGCTCGCAAGAGAGGGCGGAGGCGACGTGTCGCGTCGGCACCCTCGCCCGACTGCGGCGCTGCGTCGCCCACGCTCCACGTCATCCACAGCTGAGGATCTGGCGGGCTGTGGGACTACGGCTGCGCACTCCCGGGTCAGTCGGGTTCATCCGGGAGGGCGGCGTGTCTTCAGGAAACGGGCACATCGGGCTCTCTGGTCTGCCACGATGCCACCATGACCATCGCCGTCGCGGTCAAGGTGAACGATGGCTTCGTGCTTGCCGCCGACAGCGCGACGACACTGAGCGCGGATGGGGCCGACGGCACCACCCAGGTCCTGAACATCTACAACAACGCGAACAAGATCTTCAACCTTCATAAGGGCCTCCCCGTCGGGGCGATGACCTGGGGTCGCGGCAGCATCGGTCCGTCCTCCATCGCGACCCTCACGAAGGACCTTCGGGTCCGGTTCATGGGGGGCGACGACGCCCATCTCGACTGGCGACTCGATCTTCGGACGTACCAGATGGCGGACGTCGCGGAACGAGCGCGTGAGTTCCTTCAGGACGAGAAGTTCGCCGCGCTCGGCGAGCCAGACGGCTCTTCGCTGGGCGACCTCGGCATCCTGATCGGTGGATACTCAGCCGGTGCCGACGAGCCGGAGCTGTACGAGATCAACTTCGCGGACGCCCCGGCCGTGGTCCCCGTGCTCGCGGGCGGGGCGGGTGCAACCTGGCACGGTCAACCAGAGGCGATCACCCGCCTTCTGCTAGGGGTCAGCCAGGCCCTGCCCCAGGCACTGGTCAACCTCGGGGTCCCGGCCACGGATGCTCCGCTCTTCAACGAGATCATCAAGCAGCAGGTCGCGATCCCGTTCGTCGCCGACGCGATGCCGATCCAGGACGCCATCGACCTCGCGGACTTCCTGGTCCACATGACCATCCAGTTCGTGCGGTTCTCACCTGGTAGTCCTACCGTGGGGGGACCGATCGAGGTAGCTAGCATCACGAAGCACGAGGGCTTCCGCTGGGTCTCGCGGAAGCACTACTTCAGTCCGCTACTCAACCCGCCGATGGAGATGACGTGACCTCAGAGGACACGAACGCCAACGCGAGCCGGTCACAGAACGTCTACCGGGCCGGTCGTCGTGGTGCTGCGTGGACCGCGACGGACGCGCCCCGCTCACAGTCCGGCACCCTCACAGCCGCACGGAAGCTGCCCGCTCCGAGCAAGCCGCTCCGCCTCAAGGAGCCCAAGAAGGCTGGCTGACCAACGTCCAACGCGGCAGTGGAGGGACTACCTCGCCGCTGCGCCAGCGCTTCAGCGCCGTCGCCCCCGGTGCGCGCCAAGGTCGCCAGCAGACGGCCCGGCGTCCGCTCCATGAGATCTATGCGCTCGGACGTACCCGCCGTACCCGCGCAGATGACGTCGACACTCCGCCGCTGAAACTCGGACAGGCCACAGGCCACGGCGTGGGAATCCGGACAGCTCGCTCGACTTCCCACACGCCCCGTGGCGGCCGACCTGTCCGGCATCCCGATGCGGCTGGTCGTGGGCGCGTGACGCGGGATCCTGGCTGCGGCACGCTTGCTCCGTGACCTATAGAGACCAATCGTGACCCGCGTCTTCGCAGTCGATCCCCTCGGTGCTCATGGGGGTCGCACAGTGAAGGTCGAGCTGGGGCGGAAGTTCGCCACAGTGACACTCGACCGAGACGACTACGCCTACCGCGCCGCCGCCGAGGGGCGCGAGGACGCGGAGCTGGCACCGGAGTTCGCAGCAGCGGCGAAGCGCTGCGTGAACGCTGCTTGCGGCTACCTGTGGGTCCACGGGTACGCGGGCGACTTCCTCTACGGAGCGGGCTCCAGCTTTGTCACGCTCTTCGTTCCGTTCGAGCTTGCAGACCAAGCCGCGAAGGCTCTGCGCGCCGCCGAGCTCGAGGGCGACTTGACCGGCATCGGGGCGTTGACGTCCCAGATGGCCGTGCCACTCGATGCTTGGCTGGCTCCCGGGGAGCGGGAACTGCGGCAGGGCATTGACTTCTGGACGTCGCCGACCGCGTTCGTGAAGTACCTGCGCGCCCAAGCGAACGCCCGGGGTCTGCGGCTCAACGGACGAGCATTGCCTGGTGCGGTGTGGGTCCGGCCGACGATGCCACGGTCTCGTCGCGAGCTTCTCCGCGAGTTCCCCGACCAGTTCAAGTCGTACACCGACCCTGCGCCTTACGAGCAGCACGAGTGGTCCGAGGACGATCCCGTTCGCCCTGAGGTCGACCGGGAGCCCGCATCATGGCGCGAGCCGACTCCTGTGGTCGCCATCGCAACCGCGTCGAAACCAGAGCCAGTCCAGGAGTGCCCGTGCGGTACAGCTCGCGCGCCGGCGGAGTTCGAGCAGCTGCAGCACCGGCGCGCTCACCTGAACTGGTCGATCGGGCTTCCAGTACCCCGCAACGTGTTCTGGCCAGCCGGTCAGGTAGCGCTCGTGACCGGAACGTCTCCACCAGCGTGGCGAAGGCTTGCCTACGCCAGCGCAGTCCTTCCCCGACGCGAGAACCACTATGACTCCGCCTCATTCGCCGTGGGCGACGGCGAGCCGTCCGACAGGAACGCGCGCGCCTACCTGCTGAACGACGGCGGTCGGGTCGTCGGCTTCGTCTCGGTCTTCGATGAGATCGCAGTCCGATGGCAGGCGTTCGACGCTGCTCCACAGCCCCAGAGTTCGATCCGCGAACGGCCGGTCATCAACGTGATTTTCACGGCCGCCTTGTGGCGCCGGCGCGGAGTCGGCCGGACGCTCGTCGAGGCGGTAGCCACGGACGCCGGCATCGACGTCACCGAACTGGCCTGGAACGGCCCGCTGTCCGTCGGCGGTGAAGCACTGGCGAAGAGCATCTCTCCGCTCGGCATATGGCACGCGTGACTGGGCGTTGTGACGAGCTCGTCGGATCTCGTCATGCGCAGATCATCCGGACATGGGCTGGCGCGGCCCGAGGCACGCAAAGGCGGAGCCGGCCTCCTACGGCTGCGCGGGTCGGGGTCAGCCCGAGCAGTCGGCGCGAGTGCCGCGCGCGTACTCGGATCGGTCGGACGTCTCCGCAGTCAGCGGGTCGCCGCGCGCCTTCACGTTGCCCGGGCTGAAGATTCGGACAACTAGGTGAGACGGCCGCTGTCTCACCTAGTTGTCCGCACGCAGGTCAGAGCGTCAAGTTCCGGACAAGTTCAATGAGTTCCTACACCGGTGGCCCGATGTGGGTCACCAGATGGCAGGAGCCCGCGGTGAAGTGCCGTCTGCCGCGCGCGAACCTCTCGGTCCCGACGAGCCGCGATGACCGGTGCGTTGCGTGCTTCGGCGACCAGCCGGTGGCACTCAGCGTCCGCCGCCGGCCAGGTGGACGTGGCGCGCGCAGGACGCGCGACGACGCCAGACTGGCGCGGTGCCGAGCCGCCGTCGCGTCCGCGTCCTGCTGATCGCCCTGACGGGGACGGTCGTCGTCCTCGCGCTCGGGGCCGCGCTCGTCGAACGCGGCCTGGTGTGGCCGAACCGTCTGTTCGCAGCGCGCTACGACGTGCGGGGGGTCGACGTCTCGGCGTGGCAGGGGACCATCGACTGGCCGGCGATCGCCCGGCAGGACGTCGACTTCGCGTACGTGAAGGCCACCGAGGGCTCGTCGTTCGTCGACCGGGAGTTCGAGGCGAACCTGCGCGGGGCGCGTGAGGCCGGGCTGCTGGTCGGTGCGTACCACTTCTTCAGCTTCGAGAGCAGCGGCGAGGCGCAGGCGGAGCACGTGCTCGCGACGGTGCCGGACGAGGAGGACCTGCTGCCCGTCGCGATCGACGTCGAGTACTACGGCACGTTTTTCGCCGACCCCCCGGACGCGTCGCAGGTCCGCCCCGAGCTGACCGCGCTCATCGCGACCCTGCGCGAGCACGGCATCGAGCCGATCATCTACGCGACCGGCAGCGCGTACGACCGGTACGTCGCCGGCCACTACCCGGGCACGCCCATCTGGATCCGGTCGGTGGCCGTGCCGCCCACCCTGTCGGACGACCGGGCGTGGACCTTCTGGCAGTACTCGAACCGGGACCGCCTCGACGGGTACGACGGCGAGGAGTCCTTCATCGACATGAACGTCTTCGACGGCGACCTCGACGACCTGCGCGCCCTGCGGTAGGCCAGGCGGAGCCAGGTCACGAAGCGGGCCGGTCCGCCTCCCGCTCGCCCTGGACGAAGCCGACCGCGATGCCCGGGTGGTCGAGCACGAGCCCGGCGTCGTCGTACGTGAGCACCGCCCTCCTTGACGCGCCGCCGCCCGCGGACGCTCCGCACCAACGGGCAGCCGCACGCCGCGGCCCTGTCCACCCCTCCGCCCGGACCCCACTCTGGGAGGTGACGGACGAGCGCGGAGGCACACGATGGAAGTGACCTACCTGACCGGCGGGAAGCAGCTCACGGTCGACCCCGCGCTGCTCGTGATCGCGTGCGACCCGCGCACGCTCGGACCGGTCATGAGCTTCACGCCCCAGGAGCGGTGGCTGCTGGGCTCCCTGCGCAACTTCACGTTCTACACGACGTGCCTGCGCGTGCGTCCGCGTCGCGAGCAGGACCGGACCGTCATCCTCGCCCCCGACCTCGTGGAGCCCCAGACGGGCCTCGTGCAGGGGTACCGCAACGAGACGGCGAAGCAGTGGGGCCTGCCGGCCGCGAACGGTGCCGCGACGAACGTCGTCACGACGTACCAGATGGTCGGGATCGGCGGCGCGTCGGATCCCGCGGGCCTCGCCGCCCAGCGGACCAGGTTCCTGGACGACCCGCCGTGGTGGTGGCCGTTCGAGCCCGGCGTCCACGAGATCGTGCAGGTCGACGAGGACCAGAACGGCGCGCTCCGTCCGGCAGTCAACCCGCTGCTGACGCCGTACTTCAACCAGTTCCCCGCGACCGCCCTCGCGGACGGTGCCCCGTGGGCGTGGCTCGACATCCAGGGCGAGAACGACACGGTGTACGTCCACGCGTCGACGTGCTTCGAGTCCGTCCTGCACTGCTGGTCGTACCTCAACATGCTGCTCGCCGCGAAGCCGGCGCTCCTGAAGGGTGACAAGAGCAAGCCGATCGTCGTCATCGGCGCCGGCGTGAGCGGGCTGCTCGTCGCGCAGCGCTTCCTCGGCGCGGGGTTCACGGACGTCAGGCTGCTGGAGCGGACGAACCGGTACGCCGGCAAGACGCACTCGCTGCAGGTGCCCGACCAGAACGCGACGACGATCGCCGAGCTCGGCACCTGCTACCTGTCCCCCGCGTACGACGACATGGTGCAGGCGCTCGCCGAGTTCACCGCCGGGAACTGCCGCGTGCCCGTCGCGCACGGGTCCGGGCGCGGCATCGTCGCCCGCGTCCCGCCGGACATGCGCGAGGAGGTCATGACCTTCGGCGACTACGGGCTGATGGTCGCGTGCCAGCGCCTCGGACTCACGTGGCCGTGCACCGACGCGGGACGCGACGCCGCCTACGCCGCGCTCGTGGTGGCCGTCGGGATCTACCTCGCGCTGCGCACGGAGATCTTCCGCAGCCTCGACGGTGTCATGCCGCCCTCGAGACCGACACGCGACCCGTACCGCATCTTCTCGACGACCTTCCAGCAGTTCCTGGACGCCCACGACATGGGCGTCCTCACGGGCTACCTGGTGTACGCGTACCAGGTGCAGGGGTACGGCGACCTCGACAAGATCCCCGCGTACTACGGCCTCGTCTGGATCACGCCGGACATGGCGTGGCCGTTCGGCTCGACGAGCGGCGTCACGGCCTGGGCGAAGGGCTGGGAGGACGTCTGGGACCAGATGGTCGAGAAGTGCGGCATGAACATCCAGCTCGACACCCAGGTGCTGGGCATCCGCCGCTGACAGGGCGACTGCGCTCTTTCCCTGGGGCCGCGACCGGCTCGACGGGTACGACGGCGAGGAGTCGTTCATCGACATGAACGTCTTCGACGGCGACCTCGACGACCTGCGCGCCCTGCGGTAGGCCGGACGGCGACGGTGCTCCACGCCCGCTCGACGTGGAGCACCGCCCGTCGGCAGTCGCGCCGGACCCGCTCAGGCGCTCAGAGCGTGAGGACGACCGTGGAGATGCTCCGCGCGGGGACGTCGACCGTCACCTGGCTGCCGTTGACGGCCGTGGTCCGAGGTGCCCGGCTGGAGTACTGCGACGTCATCGTGTGGAGCGCCGACCCGACCGCCTGCGGCGCCTGGACGACGGCGCCGTTCACCGCGCTGGTCGAGCGGTTGAGGATGACCAGGGTGATCTTGCCGCCGTCGCCCTGGTAGGCCGTGATGTCCAGCGGCGACGCCTTCGAGCTCTCGGTCACGCCGATGCGCTGGTCGCCCGGACGGACGTACTTGGAGTACTGCGAGAACGCCCAGCCGCGCTTGAGGACCGCTCCGCCCGTCGTCCCGAACGCGGACTCCCCGTCACCGATGAAGGAGTAGTAGCGCCGTCCGTACCACCAGACGTACGCGCTCCAGTTCGCCTCCATCGTGCGGTTGACCGACGGCATGATCACGTCGAGCGTCTCGTTCCACACGGCGGCGTTCGACGGGTCGCCCCAGATGTTCGACCCGTTGCCGTCGGCCTGGTGGTAGTTCCACTCGGTCATCCACTGGTTCTTGCCGTACTGGGCGGCGAGCGGGTACCGGGAGAGGTTCGGCCCGTTCTCCTGGCCGTAGATGTGACCGCCGATGTACCCGATGTTGTTGCGGGCGGTCGCGTCGTTGAGCGTGGGGTCGGTGTAGGCCCGGTTCGTGCCCAGCGACTCGGCGACCATCAGCTTCGTGTCCTTGATCTTCGTGCCGTGGTCGCGCACGAAGTTGCGGAGGGCGTCGCCCGTCCACGCCATCGAGTCGTAGTCGGGGTGCCAGTCGGGCTCGTTCTGGACGGACGTGACGTCGATCGTCACGCCCTGGCCCTTCATGTACTGCACGTAGCTGTTGAGGTGGTTGGCGTAGTCGCCGTAGCGCGAGGTCAGCAGGGTGCCGCCGTTGACCCGGCTGTTGTTCGACTTCCACGCGGCCGGCCCCGTCCACGGCGAGGCGAGGATCTTGACCTCCGAGCCGTACGCCTTCGCCGTCCGCAGCGCGCTGACCTGCGTGCCCCACTCGCTCGACACCGGCGAGATCCCGGTGCGGACGATCGACAGGCCGAGCTGGTTGTCGCCCATCCCGACGAGCGTCTGCGTGTCCGCGGTCGACCACGCGCCGCCCCAGATCGACACGGCGGCACCGAAGCCGTCGATCGTCTGGTACTTCGTGCCCGTGTTCACCGTGATGTCCGCGGGTCCGCCCGCCGGCGGGGTCGGCGTCGGCGTCGGCGTCCGGGTGACCGACGGCGTGGGGGTCGGTGCCACCGTCGGCGTCGGTGTCGGCGTGGGGGTGCCGCTGGCCGACCCCGTGCAGGTGGTGCCGTTGAGCGCGAAGGAGGTGGGCACCGGGTTGGCGCCGCCGTACGTCCCGTTGAAGCCGAACTCCGCCGACGCCCCGGTACCGAGCGACCCGTTGTACGAGGCGTTCCGTGCGGAGACGGCGGCGCCGCTCTGGGTGACGTCGGCGCTCCAGGCCTGGCTCACGGCCTGACCTGCGGGGAAGGTCCAGGTGAGCAGCCAGCTGCTGACCGCGTCACCGAGGTTGGTGACCTTGACGCCGGCCGTGAACCCGCTGTTCCACTGCGAGGCGACGGCGTAGTCCACCCGGCAGCCGCTCGCGGCGGACGCCACGGGCGCCTCGGCGACCGTCACACCCGTGATCAGCGTCGCCGCCGCCAGAGTGACCGCCCATGTCCGGCGCGATCTTGGAGATCTCCGCATGATCCGTCCCATCGTCGTTGGTCGTCCGATGTGCGCGCGACCGTCCCCGCTGACAGTCGGCAGACAAGACCCGGATCCGCCGGTCTGCGTGACTGTGTCGAGGCGGGATCCGTCCTGTCCAAAGCCAGTTGTGAACGATCACAGTCCGGCACCGCGAACTCTCGCACGGGCCTCGAGAGGCACGCGATCGCCCAAACGATTAGGTGCTGCGGGGCCGCCCAGGCGCATCCATCTCGATCGCGTGCGGACAGAGCGGCCGGCTCATCCCGTGGCGACGCCACGCGCCGCCGTGCCACCGTCGCGCGGTGACGACGCGGATGCATGACGACGAGCTCGCGGTCGACGCCGACCTCGTGCGCGCCCCGCTCACCGAGCATCTGCCCGACCTGGCCGAGCAGCCACTGCGCCGCGCCGCGTCGATCGGCGAACCTGCGCGGGGCGCGTGAGGCCGGATTGCTGGTCGGTGCGTACCACTTCTTCAGCTTCGAGAGCAGCGGCAGGGCGCAGGCGGAGCACGTGCTCGCGACGGTGCCGGACGACGAGGACCTGCTGCCTCTCGCCATCGACGTCGAGTACTACGGGACGTTCCACGCCGACCCCCCGGACTCCTCCCAGGTCCGCCCGGAGCTGACCGCGCTCATCGAGACCCTGCGCGACCACGGCGTCGAGCCGGTCGTCTACGCGACCTCCAGCGCGTACGGACCCACCTGGCATGCCCGACCGCAGATCTCGTGGAGCCACTCGGATGAGTTCCTACAGCCGCTGCTGAGGGTTCGCATCGAGCCCGTCCGCGTCGCGTCAGCATGTCCGGCCGCCGACCTGCTGGGCATCGAGCGAGTCCCATCGCAGGTCACAGCACCGCGGCGCCCGCACTGGGCTGAGGCCGCCTGACGCACCCTGTCCGGTGGATGTTGCGGCCCGTCCTCGGCTCAGAGCACAGAGATCTCGTCGCCGAGGGTGATCACACCCGGTCGGCTGACGTCGGCGTAGACCGCGAGGTACAGATCTCGCTCGGAGCCGAGCGACCGGAGCCATGGGGCACGCGGGCTGGTCCCGTCCTGCTCGACATCGATCATGCGGCACCGTGGGATCCGCTCCACGACCGTCAGCGCGGCGGACCCGAGGGCGATCTGGTGGCCGACCCACGTCTCCTCGACGAACGGCGTCTGCGTCTCCACGACGATGTTGACGCGCAGCCGCCGAGGGTCGTCGCTGCCGCCCCACCGGGCCGCGCACCATGCGATCGTCGCGGTGCCGACGAGGGAGACGGCACCGGCGTCCTGGTGCGAGACGGCAGCCTCGGGCAGGATGCGCTGATCGCTCCCCATGGCGGTGGTGAGGTGCCGGTCGAGCAGCGGGTCGCCCACGAGCCAGCTCGTGTCGTCCGAGCGAACCTCGACCTGGCCGTCCGCCGTCGTCGACGCCGTGTAGCGCACCACGGCGTCCCGCCGGCGGAACCGGCGGGTGTCCTTGACCGACGCGAACCTGCCGTCGCCGTCCACGACGGCGTACCAGCGGTCCCCGTGGAACCCGCGATGGTCCAGCTCGGCTGAGGCCAGCGCCTCTCCACCCATCGACTTGACCGGGTAGCGGCGCAGGGAGGGGTGCGGCACACGTGCCCGGACAGCGGGCGGGACAGAGCCGCGAGCCCGGCATCACCCGTCCGGCGGAAGCGGTCGCACACACGAGGGAAAACCGGATGAACTGGTGCGTATCGTGCCAAACGGGCCGCTACGGTCGGCTGGCACCCTCCCCCGACACAAGGAACTTCGATGCCCCGAACCATGCGCTGCTTCGCGTACGCAGTGATGCTCGCCGTGATCGCCGCCCCAGCCTCCGCCGCGCACGCGGCCACCCCCGACCCCGTCCTCGACATACTCACCGACGCCCTCGACGTTCCGGCGGTCGAGGCTGCGCTGAGCGACGTCGCATCGACACGTGCCCGCCCTGGCGTTGCGGCCGCGCACGTGGGCCGGCACGGCAGCGCCTCGGTGCCCCAGGACGCCGCCCGCGACGTCGTGCTCAGCCACGCGTCGGGCCCGACTCTGGCGGTAGGCCTTCCGTCGGGCGAGACGGCCGACGCCGCGCAGACGGTAACGGACGGCGTCGTCGCGTTCGACAACAACGACGGTTCTACGACAGTCCCCATCGTGAAGGACGACGCATCCGTGCAGATCCTGACGATCGTCCACGACGCGACCGCTCCCGAGAGGTACAGGTACGAGCTCGACGTTCCGGTCGGGTCGCGACTTCAGCAGGAGGCCAGCGGCGCCATCGTCGTCCTCACAGCGGCAGGCGCGCTCGTCGGCGGTGTGGCACCGCCGTGGGCCTACGACGCGACCGGGGCGCCCGTGCCCACGCGCTTCGAGATCGAAGGGACCTCCTTCACCCAGGTGGTCGAGCACCTCGCTTCGGAGACGACCTATCCTGTCGTCGCTGACCCGTTCCTGGGGGTGGCGATGGTGTCGTCCTACCGTTGGGAGACCAGCACGCGCATCCTCGTGACGCCCACCGCCTGGGCCAGAGCCGTCTACCCGGGCAACGTCGCCGGAGCCCCGATTGCGGGGAACCCCGGCTTCGACGAGCTGCGCGCCAAGCAGACGTCGAGCACGTACCGCAACCGGCTCGGGTCTTCCGCGCGGAACCAGTACATCTGCCACGTCGCGGGCGCCCCGTTCAAGTCCACATGGAACCTGGAGACGAACCGCGCTGACAAGGGCTATCTGGGCTTCATCGCCTCAGGCTGCAACTAGGAGCTGTCGACATGTCCGCTCGTCATATCCCGTTGGCCCTCACTCTCCTCGGAGCCGCCCTGCTACTGACCGCGGGTTCGCTCTTCTACTTCGGTTTCAGTGCGGCGGAAGAGACCCTCGACCTGCCCTACTCGCCCAGTCCCCTCCAGCTCGTCCTGGGCGGCCTCGGTGTCGTCTCGATCGTGCTGGGCGGCGTGGCCGCGATCCGTCGTGCCGCTGCGGGCACGGCCTGACCTGACCTCCGTACCCCCGTCGAGCTCGACACATCCGATCCGGCGCCGCTGAGATCCCTCATCGGCGCCGGGTCGCGATCGCTCTTCAGCGCCGGTGCCGGCTGCGACGACGATCATCCGAACGTCCGCCACAGGGCCTCCCTGGTGTTGATGCCCGCCCCGGTGCAGGTTCCGAGCTCGGGCGGACGGTTTCACGGTCGCGGCGGTCCCGAACGATCTCACCTCTCCTGCGCCGTGGTGGGTAGGGGTCGCGTAGCGCCACGCGCGTCCCAGGACGGCGGGCGTGGCGGGCGACCGAGTCGAAGCCGGGCCCGGACGCCCTGTGGGAGGGAAGCGCCCCGGGCGGGTTCGAGGTCGAGACGGTCGTGGCGCAGTGCGTCGCCGAGATCCGACGAGCCCGTCACTGAAGCTCCGGTCGGATCAGTCGAACTCCACCGCCGTGTCCCGCGGGTACTGGCCGCCGGCGAGCTTCACCAGCTGCGCGTGCGCGTACTCGCAGACGAGAGCATGGCGGTACACCATGCGCGGCACGTCGACGTTCGAGTCCATCCACAGGCTCATGCCGGCGAGCTTCCAGTGCCGGAAGGTGTCGTCGCCGGTGATGACGGCGAGGATCTCGAGGAAGGAGTCGTCGAACCGCATCGAGTGCACCGCTCGGCGGTACTCCTCCGAGCTGAGCGCCAGCGAGAACGGGATGTTCATGAAGCACAGCGCCGTCTGGATGTCGAGGCGGACCAGTCGCCGGCGATGCCGCTCGGCGTCGAGCGGCGGGATGTCCAGCTGACGGAAGTCGAGCGGGTCACGGGCGACGAGCGGCACGACGTCCAGCGCGATGAGCACGTCGTACACGTTGACGTCGTGCTCGACGACGGCCTGGTCGCCCAGCTCGGACAACGACTCGGGACGCAGCGTGACGGGCTCGATGCCCACCGGGGTGTTGCGGATGATGAAGTTCACCAGGTTCGTCTCGATGACGAAGTGGCGCAGCAGCAGGTCCACGGCGTCGGGTGACACGCACCGCCGCAGGAACCAGACGCAGAGGAAGTCCATCGTCCCCAGCGGCATCCACCGGAAGGGGAGGACGCGCTTCAGCACGCGGATGATCGTGACGAGCACCCGCGAGAGCACCATCGCGAGCGGGTACAGCCAGCGTCGGGACGGACGTCGCTGGTCGTCGATGATCTGCCGGACCACCGCCCGGTCGAGCGGGACCGAGGGGTCGGCGAAGATCGCCTCCCACATGCTCGGGTCGGAGCGGACGAACTCCGCCACGTCAGCGATCCAGCTCTTCGAGCTGCAGCGCGTAGAGCCGTGCGACGACCTGGGCGCACCGCACGATCTCGTCTGCGGTCGCGTCGTCGATCAGGCCCGACGTCAGGATCGCCTCCATGTCACCGGTGTGCGCGCCGTCCGCCTCCTGGTGGTACGTCATGAAGTGGACCTGGTTGTCGGCGAGGCCGAGCACCTCCTGGAACCGGGCCGCCCACTGCGCCGCGCGGCGGGCGCCGAGGCCCTCGATGACGAACATCGCACCGAGCAGACCCGCGGGGTTCGGCCTGCTGGCGTAGGTGAAGAGGTAGCCCGAGAGGGCCTCCGACCCGACGTTCTTGCGCCCGGCCCGCAGCTCCTGGCGCGACCCGCCGAGCGCGACGTAGTCGGCCTCGAGCAGGAAGTGGTCCCGGTGCTCCTCCTCGGCGTGCTTGATCGCCGCCGCCCGCAGCTCGAAGTGGTCGATGTCGAAGTTGGACGCCGCACGCGCGATCCACAGCGAGCCGTCGATGACCTGCTGGCGCAGGTTGAACAGCAGCCGCAGGTAGTCCTCGAGCGTGACGGTGCCGTCGTCGAGGCGCTGCAGCACGGGCACCTTCGCCAGGTGGTCCTCGAGCTCGAGCCAGACCTCGCCGAGGCGCTCGAGGAGCGAGGCGCCCGCGGCGTCCGTCCCGCCGGCCGTCGACGGGACGGTCGAGGTGGCACTGGTCATGACGATGCTCCTTGCGGACGGGGCGGGGCGACGACGGTGAGCTGGGCGAAGGCGAACGAGAAGCGGCCGGACTCCGGCACGGCGAGCAGGATGGTCTCCCCGGGTTCGAACCGGCCCGTGCGCCACGCCTCCTCGAGGGCGATGAAGATGCTGGCCGACCCGGTGTTGCCGCGGGTCTCGAGGTTGGAGAACCACCGGTCGGTGTCGAGGGAGGGGATGCGCCGACGCAGCGCGTCGAACGCGACGTCCCGGAAGACGTTGGTGCTGTAGTGGCAGATGACGTGGTCGAGGTGGCGGACGTCGACCAGCCCGATGTCCACGAGCTCCTCGAACTGCGCGATCCCGGCCTCGGCGAGGTCGTCGAGCATGCCGACGTCCTGCCGCAGGACGAACATGCCCCCGGCCTGCGCGTCCGCGAGGGCGACGTCCTGCCAGGTGCCGCCGACGTGGGTCTCGTCACCGCTCATGCCGGCGCGCATGCACACGGCGTGGGCGTGGGCGAGCGACACCTGCCGGATCCAGTCGACCCGCAACGAGAGCCTCGTGGGGTGCGGCTGGAACTCGACGACGACGGCCCCCGCCCCGTCGGAGAGCATCCACCGCAGGAAGTGCGCGTCCATGCCGGCGCGGAACCCCTCGTACCGACGCTGCCGCAGGCTGCGGCTCGGCAGCTCGGAGGCCACGACCGCCCCGCGCGGGTGGTCGCCGAGCCGGACCTTGCTGACCACCGCGTCGAGCGCCGCCATGCTCGAGGCGCAGACGCCCGACGCGGACAGCAGCTGCATCGGCCCGCCGCCGAGCCGGCCGTGCACCATGCCGGCGAACCCGGGCACGAGCACGTCGCCCATCGTCGTCGCGGTCGCGAGCATCCTCAGGTCCGTCGGTCGGATGCCGCGGTCGTCGAGCGCCGCGGTGAGCGCCTTGACCGCGAGCTCCTCGTTGAGCTCGGTGGGTTCACCGTGCTCGTCGAGGGCGTAGTGCCGCTGCCTGATGCCGTTGGACGCCAGGATGCTGCCCCGGATGCGTGCGGTGACGGCGTCGTCACCGCCGAGCCGCGCCGCCATGCCGTCGTTGTCGACCGGGGGGCCGGGAAGGTAGCGACCGAAGCCCGTGAGGTACGCGCGCGCGGTCGTCATGGCCGGAGCCTAGGTCCGACGCGCCGCCCCGGGGGCCCGCTACCCGGGTGACGAGTCAGGGCGTCGGTGGCGCGCGGCGCGTCCGCGACGGGCTTCAGGCGTCAGGCACCCCACCTAATCGTTTGTGCCGTCGCCGTCGCCCCGGCCCCGTGCCAGGCTGACCCCCGACCTCGGCGCGTGAACGTTCACAACGATGTGGACCACGCCGCGCTCTCGATCCCAGGAGGCAGACGACATGCTCCGGACCGCCCGAAGGCTGATGCTCGCCGTCACGCTCGGCGTCGCACTGGCCGGAGGTGTCGTGGCACAGTCCGCGCCCGCCTCCGCCGAGAGCAACGGGGGCACCCGCGTGATGCCCCTGGGCGACTCGATCACCGAAGGCATCGGCATGACCGGCGGCGGTGGCTACCGCGTCGGGCTGTGGCAGCGCCTGGCGCAGGGCGGCTACACCACGGACTTCGTCGGGTCCGGTTTCAACGGGCCGGCCAGTCTCTGGGACCACGACCACGAGGGGCACTCGGGCTGGCGGATCGACCAGATCGACGCCAACGTCGTCAACTGGGTGCGCACGTACCAGCCGCGCACCGTGCTGCTGCACATCGGCACCAACGACATCAGCCAGAACCGCGACCTGGCGAACGCACCGAACCGGCTCGCGGGGGTCATCGACAAGATCACCAGCACCTCCCCGCAGACCGACGTCTTCGTCGCGACCCTCATCCCGGTCTCGTACGCGAACTCGCAGGTGCAGTCCTACAACTCCGCCATCCCCGGCATCGTGTCGAGCAGGGCCAACGCTGGCAAGCGCGTGCACCTCGTCGACATGAACCGGGCGGTCAGCCTCTCCGACCTCCCCGACGGCGTGCACCCCAACGCGAACGGCTACGACAAGATGGCGGCCGTCTGGTACGCCGCCCTGCGCGCCGTGCCGGGGAGCATCGGCAACCCGGCGGGCGGCGGTGCCGACCCGACCCCGAGCCCGACCCCCGGCAACCCCGGGAGCTCCGGCCCGGTGGACACCTCGGCCTGGTACACGCTCGTCAACCGCAACAGCGGCAAGGCCATCGACGTGTACAACCTGTCCACCGCGGACGGCGCGCGCATCACCCAGTGGTCCCGCAACGGCGGCAACCAGCAGCAGTGGCAGTTCGTCAGCACGGGCAACGGCTACTACAAGGTGAAGTCGCGACTGTCGGGCAAGGTCCTCGACGTGGCCGCGAGGTCCACCGCCGACGGTGCGGCGATCCAGCAGTGGAGCGACAACAACGGCGCCAACCAGCAGTTCAGCATCCAGACGATCGACGGGTACGTCCAGCTGATCGCCCGGAACAGCGGCAAGGCGGTCGAGGTGCAGGGCGCCTCCACCAGCGACGGCGGGAACATCGTCCAGTACAGCGACTGGAACGGCTCGAACCAGCAGTGGCAGCTGGTCAGGGTGGGCTGAGTCCGCGGTGTCACCGCGATCACCTGGTGCGGCGCCTCGCTGACGCCGACCGGTGCCGCGCCGGTCACGGTCGGCGAGCCTGGGCGGCCGCCCGCCCGGCTGGTTCCCTGGAGAGGTGTACAGGGCGTTCCCGCCGTTCGCGGCCTGGCGGTTCGTCGACGCGGTCGACGGGTTCGAGGTGGTCTACCTCGAACCCGGCAGGTTGCGCGGGCACACGTCCGCCGTCGAGGACGGCCGGGCGCACGCCGTCGCGTACGAGATCACGCTCGACGCCGGCTGGAGGACCCGGTCGGTCCGAGTCTCGTCCGACACCGTGGGCGGGCTGCGCATCACCGAGCTCCTCTCCGACGGCCAGGGCAGATGGACCGTCGACGGCCGACCGGCACCCCGTCTGGACGGGCTGCTCGACGTCGACCTCGAGGCGTCCGCCTGCACGAACACGTTGCCGGTCCACCGGTTGACGCTGCCCGTCGGGAAGGAGGTCGCCACTCCCGCCGTGTACGTGCAGGCGGCCGACCTGACCGTCCGTCGGCTCGACCAGTCCTACCGACGGCTGGACGACGACCGCTTCGCCTACCGCTCGGAGGGCGGGTTCGAGGCCGTCCTCACGTACGACGCGTACGGGCTCGTGCTCGACTACCCGGGCATCGCCGCGCGGTTCGCCTGACGCTGACCACGACGGTCGCCTCGTGACGCTCATGACGGTCGCCCGGTGACGGTCGACGGCCCGCACCGGGACGTGTCAGCGTGAACCATGCGCCATCACATCGAGCTGAGCGCGGGGCCCATCGACTACGAGGACACGGGCGGCGACGGACCCGTGCTCGTCCTCGCGCACGGCGTGCCCATGAACGAGACGCAGTGGCGCAAGGTCGTGCCGCTGCTCACCGGGTGCCGGTGCATCCTGCCGACCCTCCCGCTCGGCGGCCACCGCCAGCCGATGCGCCCGGGCGCGGACCTGACGCACCGCGGCGTGGCGCTGCTGCTCGGCGAGCTCCTCGAGCGGCTGGACCTCACGGACGTGACGCTCGTGCTCAACGACTGGGGTGGTGGGCAGTTCCTGGTCTCCGAGGGCCGCGCGCAACGCGTCGGGCGGATGGTGCTGGTGGCGTGCGAGGCGTTCGACAACTTCCCGCCCGCACCGGCCAAGGCCCTGGCGGCGGCCGCCCGGGTGCCGGGCGGGATCTGGCTGGTCGTGCAGCTGATGCGCACCCGCTGGTTCCGGCGCAGCCGACGCGCCTACGGCGCCATGAGCCTGCGCGGCATCCCGGACGAGGTGTTCGACGACTGGATCGCGCCCGCGAGGAGGTCCCGGGCGATCCGGCGCGACTTCGCGGCGTTCGCGTCCTCGGCACCGGACCGCGCGACGCTCCTGGCCTGGTCCGAGCGGCTCGCCGACTTCACGGGTCCCGTCCTGGTGGTGTGGGCGCAGGACGACCCGCTGATGCCGCGCGCCCACGGACCCGGCCTCGCGGCCCTCTACCCCGCCGGACGGCTGGTCGAGATCGCCGACTCCTCGACCCTCGTCCCCGAGGACCAGCCCGAACGGCTCGCCGAGGTGATCCTCGCGTTCCTCGGGGAGCCGGCCCAGCCGCGTCCGGCGCGGACCCGCTGACGTCCACCGCCATGCTGGGAGCACAGGGGACGACCCGGGATGCCGCCTCCGGTGGCCGGGCGGAGAAGGAGAACGTGTGGACACCGAGCGTCGTGTGGTGCGGACGTCGGCGGGCGTCGTCGAGGTCGTGGTGCGCGCCGACGCCGATGCGCCGGGTGACACGGTCCTGTACCTCCACGGGGGGCACGAGTCCGCAGCGGCTGCTCCTGCCTGTCGGGTGTACGTCGAGCTCGGTCACCGCGTCGTCGCGGTGTCACGCCCGGGGTACGGGGGCACCGACGTGGGGCCGCTCTCCCCCGCCGACTTCGCACCGCAGATCGACGAGGTGCGTGCTGCGCTCGGGGTGGATCGGTTCACGGCGGTGGTGGGCACGTCGTTCGGCGGGCAGCAGGCCGTGCAGTACGCCGTGCAGCGGCCCGCTCGGGCGCGCTCGCTGAGCCTGCACTCGGCCGCCCCGTCGACGCTGCCGTACCCGGACGTCGCGCTGCAGCGGCTGCTCGGACCGGTCATGTTCCACCCGAGGATTGAACGGCACGTGTGGGGCGCCACCAGGACGCTGCTGCGCCGGGCGCCCGAGGTCGGCCTGCGCATGATGCTGGCACCGCTGTCGACGGTGCCCCTGGCCACGTGGCTCCCGCAGGTCACGGAGGCGGACCGGGCGCAGATGCGGGACCTCTTCGCCACGATGGGCTCCGGACGTGGGTTCGTCGTCGACCTCGCCCACGCCGGCGCCGACCAGGGACCGACCCGGCGCGCGGCGCAGCAGCGCGTGGCGTGCCGGACGCTGGTCACCGGCTCGCGCCATGACGCAGGGGTGGCCTGGGCGCACGCCGAGGACCTCGCCTCCACGATCCCGCGCGCGAGCCTCGTCGACCTCGGGGCACCCTCGCACCTGTTCTGGATCGGCGTGAGCCGTGCTCGCCTTCGCGAGGTGGTCGACGACTTCCTCGGCGGCGCCTGAGGTCCGTCCTGCCAGGATCGGCGGCGTGGACATCAGGTCGGTCGACCCTCGCGACCAGACCTGGGAGCTGGACCAGCCGCGCTACCGGGTGTACCTCCACGACGCCGACGGCGCGTCGGACGAGTACGAGCCGCACGGCGGCGACGTCGTCGACGTGCTGACCTGGGCGCAGGCGCAGAGGGCCGGCCGGTCGTTCGTCGTCTACGTGTGCGTCCCCGGCGACGGGCTGGGTCTCGTCCGTCTCCAGGGCAGCGACCCGAACGCGCGCTGATCGGGACACGACCGGGGGCTCGAGCGGCGCTCATGGGACCTGCCCAGCGCGCCCGGTGGGCAGGGTCCATGAGCGCCGATGAAGGTCGTCAGGACAGCGAGGAGTGGTACTGCTCGCGCGCCTTCATCGCGTGGATGATGAGTTCGTCCCCTGAGTCGAACTGCAGGATCACGAGCTCGAGCAGCCGACCGGCGCTGTCGAAGCCGAGAAGCAACCAGCGTCGCGGGTCGTCCTCGTCGTCGAGCGGCCGGCGGTACACGGGCGCCTCGGCGGCGTCCCGAGGTGATCGTCCGTCAGGCGGTCGCGGGAGCAGTGCTTGCGTGCCGAGGGGTGGATGTCACGCGACGTGCGCCCAGGCACGCACGGCGGCCCGGATGGCCTCGGTCCGGTTCGGCAGCCCTTCAGCCTCCGCGCGCCGCGTCAGCGCGGCGAGCGTGGGGCCGTCGAGCCGGACGGTGACCACGACACCGGGGCCTTCACCAGCGGTGGGCCGTCCGCGGCGTCGCAGTGCGGCGGGGTCGTACCCGGCTTCGGCTTCGTCGGCCCATGCTTGGATCTGGGCGTCGTCGACCGGCGTGCCGTGGATCTCGCCGCGAGCAGTCATGCGCATATCGTATACGAAACCACTGAGCCGACAAGGACACGGTCCCACGACGTGGGACGAGCGCTGCACGAGACCGGGCTCGGCTGCCGAATGCCACCCGAAGATGACGCCAAGCCCGGTCTCGCGCGGGGCGCGTCTCGCAGTGCCGGGCGCTGCCTCCTCAACGCCTGCACGCTGCTCGAGCTACGGAACCGACGTCGACGTGGCCTCCCGACCTGCCGCTGAGGACGCCGACCTCCCTCGCACACGGACTCACGCGCCCCTAGCGTGTGCGGGTGCACCCTCCCCTCGCGCCGTTCGACTCCGGGTGGATCCGCCGGCCGGGGGGTGCCCGTCTGTACTGGGAGACGTCGGGCAACCCCCTGGGCCGTCCCGCCCTCTACCTGCACGGCGGGCCCGGCAGCGGACTGCGTGGCGGTGGCTACCGTCGCCGGTTCGACCCCCAGCGCTACCTCGTCGTGGGGCTCGACGCTCGCGCTCGCATACGCGCTGACGCATCCGGACCGCGTCACCGCGCTCGTGCTCACGGCGGTGACGACCGGGAGCCGCGAGGAGATCGACTGGATCACCGACGGCGTCGGCAGGGTCTTCCCCGAGGCGTGGCAGCAGTTCGCGGGGGCGACGCCGACAGGTGAGCGCGTCGTCGAGGACTACGCGCGACGGCCGCGTGATCCGGACCCCGCCGTGCGGTCCGCGGCAGCGGACGCGTGGGACGCCTGGGAGTCGACCCACATCTCGCTCGACCCCAGCTGGGAACCCGGGCCCCTGCACGACGACCCTCGCGAGCGGGCGAACTTCGCCACCCTGGTCACGCACTACTGGGCACACGACTGCTTCCTCCCCAGCGACGCGAGCGTCCTGGCACGCGCGGACGCGCTCGAGGGGATCCCGGGCGTGCTCGTCCACGGGCGTCGGGACATCAGCAGTCCGGTCGTCACCGCGTGGAAGCTGCACCAGGCGTGGCCGGGCAGCGAGCTGCACGTCGTGGAGCCGGAAGGCCACGGGGGCGACGTGGAGACGGAGCTCACCTGTCGGGCGATCGACGCGTTCGTGGATCGGTGAGCACGCCCAGGACCAGCGGCGCACCACCGTGGCTCGAGCACTCGGGACCCACCCGTGCCCGGCGTCGCGTACCCCGACAGGTCCTCCACCCTGGTCAGGATCGAGCGTCGCGCCCAGCGCAGGTCCTCGTGGAGACAGGCCTCCGCGACGTCGTCGCTCGTGCGCACGAGCGCGGCACGGCACACCTGCCCTCCGTCGGCCCGGACGGCTCGGACGCGACAGGAGGGTGGCCCGCTCCCGGTGCGGGACTGGATCATGGCCGCATGCCTCCCGAGCCCGAGATCACCTTGATCCGAACCGAGCGACTGACGGCGAAGGCGCCCTACGCCTACGCCGCGGTGGTCGGTGACCTCGTCTTCACCGCCGGCGCCTGCCCGCTCGACGCCGACGGCAGGACGGTCGCCGTCGGCGACGTCGCCGGCCAGGCCCGCCAGGTGATGGCCAACCTCGAGACCGCCCTGCGTGCCGCCGGCGCGCAGCTGACGGACGTCGTCAAGACGACCGTCTACGTCGCCTCGACCCGGCAGTCGGACCTGGTGGCCGCCTGGGACGTCGTCCACGCGGCGTTCGGCGCCCACGAGCCGCCCAGCACGCTGCTCGGAGTCACCGTCCTCGGCTACGACGACCAGCTCGTCGAGGTCGAGGCCGTCGCGCTCCGTCGTCCGGGCTCCGCGTGACCCTCACCGAGATCACCGCGGACCGCGTCCGCGACCTGCTGCGGGACCAGCACCCCGACCTGGCCGGCCTGCCGCTGTGCGAGTCACGGTGCCGCACAGCCTCTTCCTCATGCTGATGGGCCAGAACGGGCGCCGCGGCCTGCCCGGCGGGAAGCCCACGTGGGGGCCTGCGGGACGCGCGGCGCTCGACCGGGTGCTGAGCGAACACCTGCCCTGATCGGCACCCCGCCACGAGCGCGCCGCCGAGGACCGGACGACGTCGGGTGCATCCGAGAACGCTCCTGGAGGGGAAGAGGGGGCAGGGCGTCGACGACGACGCCTGCGGTGCGTACCGCGTGCCGCCCGACCGCCCGCAAGGAGTCCTTCCATGAGGATCCGTCGTCTCGCAGCGTCCCTGGCCGCCACCGCCCTCGCCGGTGGCGCGGTCGTCGGGCTCGCACCCGCCGCGTCCGCCGCCGGCACCACGAGCCTCGCCTCGGTGCTCGCCGCCGACGGTGCAGGGTTCGACCGCAGCTGGTACGACTACGACATCGTCGACAACGCGGTGGCCGCCGTGCTCGCCGCCAAGCCCGACAGCCCGGTCGCCGTGCTCGCGGACGGCACGGTCCCGCTCACCGCGTTCCTCCCGAACGACCGCGCGTTCCAGGTCCTCGCGCACGACCTGACGCACCGCTGGTACGGCTCGGAGGAGAAGGTGTTCGGGGCCCTCGCACAGGCCGTGGGGATCGACGCGATCGAGCAGGTGCTGCTCTACCACGTCGTGCCCGGCGCCACGATCGACTCCGCCACCGCACTGGCGTCCGACGGGGCCGCGCTGACCACCGCCCAGGGCGGCACCTTCACGGTCGACGTCCTGTCCAAGCGGATCCCGATCGTCGTGCTGCGCGACGCCGACCGCAACGACCTGAACCCGCTGCTGGTGCGCAGCCAGCTCGACATCAACGCCGGCAACGCGCAGATCGCGCACGGGATCTCGTTCGTGCTGCGCCCGCTCGACCTGTGACCCACCGGCGCCCGCCCGGTACCGACCGGGCGGGCGCCGTCACCGCGCCGCCGGTCGACCCTCGCGACCAGACCTGGGAGCCGCACCGACCGAGCCGTCGAGCGGCTCGCCCGTCGGATCGGCACCCTCGTCGTCGCGCAGCGCCGGGCCGCCCAGAGGGTCGGGCGACCACGCGATCAGCCGCCATCCGCTGGTCGGGTCGCCGTCGACCTCGATCGCGCCGGTGTTGTCCAGCGGCGTCCGCTCGACGTCGTCGACGGCGAGACCTGCGACGCGGGCGGCCACCCAGCACCGGATGGCGGCTCCGTGCGAGACCACGACCGCGGTGCTCCCGCCGGCGGAGACGACCTGCGCGACGGCGTCGTCGAACCGTGCCAGGAACGTCGCGCCGTCGGGCCCGCCCGGCATGCGCCGGTGCGTGTCGCCGCGCGCCCAGGCGAACACCGTCGAGAGGTAGGCCTGGTGCGCCTCGTGCCCGCCGGACATCTCCAGGTCGCCGGCCTCCACCTCCCGCAGCCCGTCGTAGGTCGTCGGCGCGAGGTTCAGGCGATCCGCGAGCGGAGCCGCGGTGAGCGCCGTGCGCAGCAGGGTCGAGACCGCGATCGCGTCGATGCGACGGCCCTCCAGCGCCGCCGGCACCGCAGCGGCCTGACGCTCGCCCAGCGCGGTGAGCCGCGGGCCCGGGATGCCGGTGTCGACGAGCCCTCGCACGTTCGACGGGGTCTGGCCGTGCCGCAGCAGCAGGAGACGCATGCGGCATTGTCACCGCCGGGCCGTAGGGTGCCGACCGCGGTTGCCCACCGCACAGCGCGTCGTCGCACGGCCTTCCACCCCCTGTCCCCACAGGTCAGCCCGTTGACGTCTCCCCCGCGAGCGGGCCGGGCCGACGATCCGGGCCTCCCGGTGGGACAGCGCCCCGTCGACACCGTACGAGCCTCGCGGTGAGGGCCCCGGGACGCAGCGAACCGCCGGGCGACGGAGGTCGCCCGGCGGTCCGCGGTGCGCGGGATGCTCGGTCAGGTGCGTCAGACGGCACGCGCCCCGACCAGGGGACGGGTGGTCCCCGGGGCGCCGGTCACGGCCTCGTCGACCGGATCGGGCCGGTAGCCCAGCCGCCCGCGGGTCGCGACGATCGTGATGACCGCGCCCACGGTCGCCATCAGCAGCAGCGCCTGGTTCGTCAGGTCGTAGCTCGCCCCGACCACGGGGAACATCGACGCGACGAAGAGGCCGACGGTCGTGTTGATGCCCACGTGCAGCAGCATCGCCATCGGCAGGCTCTGGCCCGTCCGGTTGAACACCCAGGTCATGACGACGTTGAACGTGACGCAGAAGGCGATGAACCCCACGGCGCGCAGCAGGTGGAAGGTCGGCGCGTCGCCCCACATGGTCAGGTACAGCGGGAGGTGCCACACGCCCCACAGGACACCGATGCCGGCGGCCGCCCGCAGCGGCCCGACGAGGCGCTGGGCGCGGGGCAGGGCGAAGTCGCGCCAGCCCGGCTCCTCGGCGAGGCCGGTCGTCACCATCTGCATGACGAGCACGGGCAGGTACTGGATCAGGTTCTCCATCGGCGGGGCCTGGACGTCGCCGCCCGAGAAGAGGTACGACGACAGCAGGACGGCCGCGGGGGTGCCCAGCAGGATCCCGGCGTACCAGCGCCAGTTGACCTTGAACTTGAACAGCCGCCTCACCCACGCCCGCACGCCGGCTCGGCCGCCGGTGACGGCGGTGACGAACAGCGCGGCGCCGATGGGCCCGAGGTAGGCGCCGGGCAGCATGAGGAAGAGCTGGTAGCCGCCGACGCCGCCGGGGATGGCGACGTCCCAGATCCCCAGGCCGTAGGGCGACAGGATCAGCGGGATCCACGCGAGCCAGCTGGCGGCGAGCGCCAGGACGACGAACGCCGTGAGCGGGCGGCGCCGGACGATGTCGAGCACCCCTCCGCGTCGGGCCGGTGCAGGTACCTGGTGCGTGACGGTGCTCATCGGGGTGCCCTCTCGTCGAAGCCGCTGTGCGATGACTCGACGGTAGGAATCGGACACCCCGGGCCGCGCCGGGCGGACGGTGGAACGTGGGCGGTTGCATCCAACGACGCAGGTGCCTGGACCACGGTCCCGATCAGGGCCTGGTGGCCGAGCGGGAGGTCACCGTCCACCCACCGGTCGGGCAGCCCCATGAGCGTGCGGATGCTGGCGGCGGCCGTCTGCACGAGGATCCTCAGCGCGGCCGGCAGCCCGGTGTTCACGAGCACGACGACACCGTCCCCGGCGGCGAACGACCGCGCGGCGGGGACAGGATCGGGCTACAGCCCGCAGACGAAGCGCGGGACGTCGGCGGGCGTCCGGGCGGCCGACTCCGCGACGGCGGCGCTGCAGATCTCGAGCTGACGCACGACCTGGCGGGCCCCACCGGCGAACGCGAGCGGCTCGGCGAAGCTCGATGACCACCGCTCGCCGTTCGGGTCCAGAGCGAGGTCGCGCTGGAAAGCCGCCTGGACCGCGTCCTCCGCCGCCACGTCCGCCGCGAGGGCGTCGACGCCGCCCTCGAGGAGGTCGAGCGCGTCGAGGTACGCGACGCGCAGGTTGCCGCGGCCGGTCCGAGGGATCGGGCCGTCGCCGCCACCGTGATCCTCGATCGGCCCGTCCGGGTGGACGGACGCACGGATGAGATCGAACGTCAGCACGGCACCTCCCCCGTCGCGGTGCACCGGTCGCCCCCACCATCGACCGTGCGCCCGCGCCGGGAAAGGACGACATGTGACGATCAGCCCAGCGGCTGACCCGTCACAGCGGCCGGGGCCGGTACGCCTCCAGCAAACGCTCCGTGAGGGCGTCGAACTGCGTGTCGACCACGCGACGCGCGGGGTCCGCGTCGTGCCACGCGACGATCTCGCGGGCGCCGGCCGCGAACGGGATGCGGGGCGAGAACTGCGGGACCAGCCGCCGGATCTTCGAGTTGTCGAAGATCATCGTGTGCGCCTTGTCCCCGAGGATCCCGGCACCGAGCTCGGGGTCGGCGGCGGCGATCGCCTCGGACGCGACGTGCACCAGGCGCGGCTCGTCGACCCCGGCGGCCCGGGCCATCGCGCGGAAGATCTGGTCCCACGAGGGGGCCTCGTCGCCGGTGATGTGGAACGCCTCGCCGATCGCCTCCTCGCGCCCCAGCAGCCCGACCAGCCCGACCGCGACGTCGGCGCTGTGCGTGATCGTCCACCGCGACGTCCCGTCCCCGGGCACGACGACCTCCAGGCCGCGGCGCATCCGGTCGACCACCGTCCAGCCGCCGTCCATCGGCACGAGCGTCGCGTCGTAGGTGTGCGACGGGCGCACGATCGTCATCGGCAGGCCCGTGTCGCGGTACGCGCTCACGAGCAGGTCCTCGCACGCGATCTTGTTGCGGGAGTACTCCCAGAACGGGTTGCGCAGCGGCGTCGACTCGACGACCGGCA